>JAMSKV010000009.1 GCA_024515975.1 Endosaccharibacter trunci | reverse complement strand
CGCGATCTACCTCGGTCAGACGGCGGACGGAATACAGGTGTTGGACCAGTGGCACGGGCGCACCCCACAAGGAACCAAGCCGGTCCACGAGCGCACCATTCACTTTCGGGGCTACGGCGCAAAGGTGGACGATGGAGACGCCTTCTATGTGGTTGAGTAGAATCGCTACGGCCGGATTGGCCCTCGCCGCCCTATCCTGCACCGCCGCATCACCCATGACGTGTCCATCCAGCATCACCGACGCACACGGCAAGCATCCACTAGCGAACGTCTCAGTTTACGATGGACCGCCGGAGGGGATGGCTGACCTGATACCCGTTCCTGACGGGAAGATGGACCGCTGGGACATAGACCCGAGGATGGACCCGTATCTGATCTGTTCATACGCGGGCGTCAAACAGCCGGTGGAGATCCACGAAAAGGGCGCAAAAGCCTGCTTTGCCGCCGACAAGCCAGCCCGCGCCTGGTGCCGCTAATTAGTCGGCGCAGCGGTGGTGATGCCCGGCTGGTTCGGGTGGGGATTGAGGCGGGGGGGCGTAGCGGAGACATCCGAAAATTTGGGGCCAGCCGCGCTCAACCGCCGATCAGCAACCCGCCACGTTGAACACCGGACCCAGATGCACCCCAACAATCCGAATGCGTTTGGTCAACAGATGATCAACAGGTTGACTGCCTGGACCCTCTTCATCCATCTAAGTGCTTGATTTTATTGGCGTCCCGTACGGGATTCGAACCCGTGTTACCGCCGTGAAAGGGCGGTGTCCTAGGCCCCTAGACGAACAGGACAGGCCGTTCCGGTCGCGCTCGGCGTCCGGTGGCGAGTGGGTAGCCGAGCCGACGCTCCCGGTCAAGCGAGCGCGGCGTCCTGGATGAAAAAGCAGGGAGTCGTGCTGCCGTTCCAGCATTCGGCGCGCAACCAGCCAGCCAGATGCAGCGGCGGTCCGGGCTGCTCGAGCATCGCGGCGACCGGCGATTCGTCGGCCCGGAACAGCAGCGCCTTCAGGCGAGGACCACCGCCCTCGCCTTCCAGCAACAGACGCAGCGTATTGCGCGTGCCGCCGATGCGGTCGGCCCGTGCCACCCGGGCGCGGCTCAGCGCGAACAGGGGTTCGGCATTGCCGGCGCCGAACGGGGCCAGACGGCCGATCTCGGTGGCCAGTTCCACCGTCGCGGCCTGCACGGTCATCACGCCCTCGATCGGCAACTCCTGAGCGCGGGGGAGCAGCAACGCCGCGGCGAGGCGCCGGTCCAGAAAGGCATGGAACGCGGGCAGGCGCTCCGCAGGCAGCGAGAATCCGGCTGCCATGGCGTGTCCGCCGCCCGTCGTGAGCAGGCCCGACTGGCGCGCCGCGATCACGACCGTGCCGAGATCGAGCCCGTCCACGGATCGGCCCGACCCTTTCACCGAGCCATCCTCCAGCATCGCGCCGACCAGGACCGGACGGTTGAAGCGCTCCTTCAGCCGGCCGGCGACGATCCCGACCACGCCGGGATGCCAATCCGCACCGGCCAGGAGCAGCACCGCATGACCTGCCTGAACCTGTTCCTCGCCGAGCGCCATGGCCCGGTCCAGAATCGCCGTCTCGACCCCACGGCGCTCGCGGTTGACGCCATCCAGCCGTTCCGCGAGCGCGGCGGCGTGCATCGGGTCGTCGCTCAGCAGAAGCTGCACGCCGAGATCGGCCTGACTGATCCGGCCGCCCGCATTGATCCTCGGACCGAGCGCATAGCCGCAGGTAAACGCCGACGGCGCCTCGCGCACCGCAGCGACGTCGAGCAGGGCGGCGAGACCGGGACGGGCGCGACGGGCCATCACTTTGAGCCCTTGCGTCACCAAGGCACGATTCAGCCCGGTCAGAGGCATCACGTCGCAGATGGTGGCCAGGGCGACGAGATCGAGCGTCTCGAGCAGGTCCGGCGCCGCTCCGATCCTGCCCTGGCGACGCAACACCCGCAGCAGCGCCACGCCGCACAGGAACGCGATGGCGGTCGCACACAAAGCACCCTGCCCCGAGGCGCAATCGAGCCGGTTCGGATTCACCGTCGCCAGGACAGGCGGCACGTCGCCATCCGATTTGTGGTGATCGAGCACGATCACGTCGGCATGGCCGGCCAGAGCGGCCAGGGGCTCGGGCGCAGCGGTGCCGCAATCCACGCAGACGACCAGTCCCGCTCCCTTCTCCGCCAGCCGCAACAGAGCCGGCGCGTTGGGGCCGTAGCCTTCCGCGATCCGGTCGGGAATATGGGTGTGCACCGTGCAGCCGAGCGCGCGCAGAAGCCCGGCCAGAAGCGCCGTCGCACACGCCCCGTCCACGTCGTAGTCGCCGAACACACCGACGGTTTCGCCGCTGTTCACCGCCCGGGCCAGGCGTTCGGCGGCACGATCCATGTCGGTGAAACAGGACGGGTCCGGCAGCAGGGCGCGCAAGGTCGGCCGCATGAAATGCGCGGCCGAGTCCGCGGTCAGGCCACGCCCGGCCAGGAGACGCGCCACCATCTCGGGAATGTCGAGCCTTTGCGCCAGCAGCAAGCCGGCCCTGTCAGCTTCCGGACCGCCAAGGGCGCTTCGCCAGACCCAGCGCCGTCCGCTCAGGCTCGGGGCGACGCCGAGCACGGCGGCGGAATCGCCGCGATCCGCTTCCGGAACACCCCGGCTGGCCGGACCGGTCCCGTCAGCCATGATTATGGATCAGCTCCGGCCCCAGGTCTTGGTCGCGAAGTTGTGGTGACCTTCGATGAAGCGGACGGTGCCGGATTTGGAACGCATGACGATGGAGTGGGTCACCGCACGGGTGCCGCCGGGGCGGCTGACGCCACGCAGCAGCGCGCCGGTGGTGACGCCCGTGGCGGAAAACAGCACGTCGCCGCTGGCGAGATCGACCAGGGACAGGCGGCGGCGCGGATCGCCCTCTGCCATCTCGCGCGCGCGCTGCACCTGCGCCTCGTCCTCGAACAGCAGGCGCGCCTGCATGTGGCCGCCGATGCACCGCAGGGCCGCAGCGGCCAGCACACCCTCCGGCGCGCCGCCTGAACCGACGAAGATATCGACGCCGCTGCCCTCCATGCAGGCGGCGATCACGCCCGCAACGTCGCCATCCGAGATCAGCGTCACGCGCGCGCCAGCCTCGCGGGTATGCGCGATCAGCCGTTCATGGCGCTCGCGGTCCAGGGTGCACAAGGTCAGGTCGGCAATATCGACGCCCCGCGCGCGGGCCAGGTTGCGGAGGTTTTCTCCGACCGGCGCATCCAGATCGACCACATCGTCCGGCAGGCCGCCGCCCACGGCGATCTTGTCCATGTAGATGTCGGGGGCATGCAGGAATTTGCCGCGTTCCGCGAGGGCGACCACGGTGAGCGCGTTGGGCAGGTTCTTGGCGCAGAGCACCGTGCCTTCCAGCGGATCCACGGCAATATCCATGGCCGGACCGCCAGCCCCCACCTTCTCGCCGATATACAACATCGGCGCTTCGTCCATCTCGCCTTCGCCGATCACCACGGTGCCGTCGATCGCCACCGTGTCGAAGGCATGGCGCATGGCTTCCACCGCCGCGCCGTCGGCCTCGTTCTTCAGGCCGCGACCGGTCCAATGCGACGCGCCGATCGCCGCCGCCTCCGTCACCCGCACGAGTTCGAGGGCCAGGTTGCGATCGGTCTGGTAGCTCTTGTCGGAGGTGGCGGTCATGGAAACTCCTGAGCCTTCGGTTCGAACGAGCAGGCCGGATCAGCCCGGCTCGATCCGCAGCATGGTGGGACGGGGCAGCACGACATCCAGCGCGGCGATCTTCTCCAGCGCGGCCTGCATGGCGGCTTCCGACGTTTCGTGCGTGACCAGAACGATCGGCACCGCACCCTCCGCCGCCTCTCGCCCGTGCTGCAACATGGAGCGCAGGGACACGCCGCAATCACGCAGCACCCCGGCGATCTCCGCGATCACACCCGGACGGTCGAGCACGGACAGGCGCAGATAGAAATCGCCGCTACGCTCGCTCATAGGCACCGAAACCAGCGCGGACAGCGCGCCGGACGAAGCCCCCCAGGCCGGCACCAGCGAGCCGCGGGCGATGTCGATCAGATCGGCGACCACGGCCGTGGCGGTCGGGCCGGCGCCGGCCCCCCTGCCCTCCAGCATCAGGCGGCCGACGAATTCGCCTTCGGCGACCACGGCGTTGAAGACGCCATCCACCTGGGCGATCGGTGCCGCGATCGGCACCAGGCAGGGATGCACGCGCGTCTCCACGCCCCGCTCGGTATGACGGGCGATGCCGAGCAGCTTGATCCGATAGCCGAGCTCGTTGGCGAAGCCGATATCCAGCGCGCCGATCGAGCGGATGCCCTCGACATGGACCGAGGAGAAATCCACCGGACGGCCGAACGCCAGAGCGGCGAGGATCGCCAGCTTGTGCGCCGCGTCGATGCCGTCCACGTCGGTGGACGGATCGGCCTCGGCATAGCCCAGCGCCTGCGCCTCCTGGAGCACCTCATCGAAGCCGCGCCCGCTCTCGCGCATGGCGGTGAGGATGTAATTGCAGGTGCCGTTCAGGATGCCGCCGATACGCAGAAGCCGGTCCGCGGCCAGCCCCTCGCGCAGCGCCTTGATCACCGGAATGCCGCCGGCAACGGCGGCCTCGAAGGCCAGCGCCACGCCGGCGCGCTCGGCGCTCGCGGCCAGGGTCGCGCCATGCACGGCGATCAGCGCCTTGTTGGCGGTCACCACCGGCCGGCCATTGCCGAGCGCGTGCTCCACCAGGCGACGGGCCGGGCCTTCCGCGCCGCCAATCAGTTCCACCACCACATCGACGTCGCGATCGTTGGCCAGCGCCAGCGGGTCGTCGTGCCAACGAAGACCGTCGAGCGCGATGCCGCGATCGCGCGACCGGTCGCGCGCGGAGATCGCGGTGACGACGACCGGCCGGCCGGCGCGAGCCTCGATCAGGGCGGCGTTGGCGCGCAGAAGCGAGACTGTTCCAGCGCCGACCGTGCCCAGTCCGGCGATGCCGACGCGGAGAGACGCAGGAGAAGCCATCACGCTTTTTCCAGATGAACGACGTCGGACAAGCCCGGACCGGCATTGTTGTTGTGCAGGAACGCCTTGATGTTCCGCGTCGCCTGACGGAGCCGCTGGGTGTTCTCCACCAGGCCGATCCGCACGAAGCCTTCGCCGTATTCGCCGAAACCGAGACCCGGCGCCACCGCGACGCCCGCCCTGGCGAGCAGCAGCTTGGAAAACTCGACGCTTCCCAGATGGGCGAATCGCTCCGGAATCGGCGCCCAGGCGAACATGGACCCTTCCGGCGACGGAACCTCCCAGCCGGCGGCGGAAAGGCCACGAATCAGCACGTCGCGACGCTCGCGATACAGGGTGCGCATCTGTTCCACGCAATCCTGCGGCCCGTTCAGCGCCGCGACCGCCGCCACCTGGATCGGCGTGAAGGCGCCGTAATCGAGATAGGATTTGATCCGCGTGAGCGCATTGATGAGCCTCGGATTGCCGGCCGCGAAGCCCATGCGCCAGCCGGCCATGGAATAGGTCTTGGACAGCGATGTGAATTCCACCGCCACGTCCTTGGCGCCGTCCACCTGCAGGATCGACGGCGGCACGTTGCTGCCGAAATAGATCTCGGCATAAGCGAGATCGCTGAGAATCCAGATATCCTCACGGCGCGCGAAGGCCACAAGCTCCTTGTAGAAATCGAGATCCGCCAGGAAGGCGGTCGGGTTCGACGGGAAGTTGACGATCAGCGCGGTGGGCTTGGGCACGGAATGGCGCACGGCGCGATCCAGCGCGCGCAGCATGTCCTCGCCCGGATGCGCGGGGATCGAGCGCACGGAAGCACCGGCGATGATGAAACCGAACTGGTGGATCGGATAGGACGGATTGGGCACCAGGATGGTGTCGCCAGGGCTGGTGATGGCGGCGGACAGGTTGGCCAGGCCTTCCTTGGAGCCGAGCGTCGCGACCACCTCGGTCTCGGGATCGAGCTTCACGCCGAAACGGCGCGCATAGTACCCCGCCAGCGCCTTGCGCAGGCCAGGAATGCCTTTGGACACGGAATAACCGTGCGCACGCGGATCGGCGACGGTCTCCACCAGCTTCTGCACCACATGCGGCGGCGGGGCGCTGTCGGGATTGCCCATGCCGAGATCGATGATGTCCTCGCCACGGTGGCGGGCCGCGGCCTTGGCCTTGTTGACCTCCGCGAACACGTAGGGCGGCAAGCGGCGGATGCGGTGGAATTCTTCGGTCATCGGCTTCTTCGCGAATCAGCGGGGCGAGTGAACGGGCGGGGCAGGCTGCCGATCAGTCTACCAGACCGGCCGTTGCGCCGCGACCAAATGCGTCGGCGCGGATGCGGATGGCGCCCGCCGGGACGCCGTTCGCCTGCAGCCAGGCGGCCACGGCGCGCGCGCGGAGCGCGCCGAGCGTCAAGGCCTGCGCCTGATCGGCCGGCGCATCCGACGCGGCGTCGCCATAGCCGTGCACGAAGATCGTGCCGGTCTTGCCGCGATGCGCGACGAGGCTGCGAAGGATTCCATCCTGGCCCGGCGACAGGGCATCGGAGCCGTCCGGGAACAGCAGACGCTCCCCCGAACGGTCGGCCAACGCATAGTTCGGATGGATCTGCGCGGCGTAGGTCGGCGCGGCCAGAACGGGGAACCCGGGCAGATCGGGCGAGCCGGGCGGCGCGGCCGGGATCGGGGGGATGGGACCGCTTTGCTCCCCCAAGCCGGCGCGATCTGGCACGACATCCGGCATCGCCAGCACGGGCTGCGACGCGGCGGGCGCCGGCGGTGCTTCCACCGCATCCAGCGTGGCCGAAGACGCCGCAGGAGCGTTGGCGGCCGCTGGCGAGGTGCCCCCGCCCGGCTCCGGTTTCTGTCCGGGCGCCGAGGCGACGGCGGCGGACGGTGCGGGGCCGGTTGCCGGCGCCGGTTTCGCGGTAGCGGCCGGCGGCGTCGGCGGCAATGCCGCGATCGGATCATCCGCGTTCAGGCGCGCGCTGAGATTGCGCTGTTCTTCCAGATGCTGGGTCAGGGCGGCGCGCAGATCCGGCGACAGCATCGCAGGCGGCTTTGACGGGGTGGTGCCGACCAACGGATAGGGCGCATCCACGCCGGGCGGCGGCGGCCGCTGCCTGGCGATCTCACCGCCTTCGAGCTGATGCCACCAGTTCACCGGCGCGTCCACGGGATCGCGCCCGCCGCAGCCGGCGAGCAGCAGCAGGGCCGCCAGCATCGCCGATGCCGGGGCCTTGGACATCGTGCAACGGTTCGAGCTCATGGTGTTCCGCTTCACGTCGCCCCTCATGCGGGCAGTGTTAGCCGTGCACGGCCCGCGCGGAAAGAGGCGGCGCCTCGACGGTCTCGGCGAGGGATTGAGGCAGGAGCTGCGGCCCGAAGATCCGCACCCTCCGCAGGTGAAGAAAGCCCGGCGGTCCCAGACGCCGGATTCGCACGAAACGGCAAGCAACCGGTTCGCCAAGGACGACTCTCCAGGGGAAGGCCGCGTCGCCCGAAACCGGACGGTCATCGTCCTTCTCGGAGACGACCGTCCAATCGTCGCCGCTCAGGGCCGTCTCGATGACGAAACGCTGGAAGCGCTCGCCGAAATCGGCACGATTGACGATCTCGACGACCTGCACCTCCTGGCGTTCCAGGAGGTCCACCCGCCACCACGCGTCAGCCTCTTCTCCGGTGTGGAAGGCGCAAATATCGTGGAAGACGCGGCCATTGGCGCGCGTTGCCTCCTCCTCCGGGTCCTGGGTCGCCGACCATTGGCAGATGGAACTGACCGTGGCCGGCTTGCACCATGCCAAGTCCAGCGGCTGAGGTACGGGAAGCCCCCTTTGCAGCATCTCCTCCCTCAACTCCGCCAGCCCGCGATGGTCCCCGCGCATTTCGAATGCATCCCAGAAAACCGCGGCCAGCGTGGAGAAGGGCTCGAACCGGAGGCTGTCGTGATGGGGCGCGCCGGGTCGCCGATATTCGGCGGGCCCAAGCGGAGAAAGCAGGCGGCGCAGCAGCATCGGCCCCGAGAGAACCGGATGAACCAGCGACCCGGGCCGGTGCGCCGCCGGATCGTTCACGGAGAGGGCCGGACCGACCTTCAGATGATCGGTGTCGGCGAACTCGCCGATCTCGCCGATCCGCATTCCGGCGTTCCACACCGTGGTCGCAACGAAGGATTCGACGATGGGCCAGGGGGCGGACGGATCTGCCCGGAGCTGGGCCGCCAACCTGAGACGCTCCGTCAGCAGCGCATCGAGCGCGCGGCCGGAGGCGACGAAAATGAACAATCCGGCACAGACCGGATTCGGTTGGGCCGACGCGGCGTCGAACCAGGGCCAGGACGGAAGGCAGGGCCTGAGCTCGTGGACCACCAAATCGATCTTCGCGCTGACGACTTTCTCCATCATCGGCGCGAGGGACAGGTTCACCGCGACATCCGACTCCGCGATCACATAATGCTCGTAGCCCGGCAGCACACGTCGCAGATGCCCGTAGGCGTAATCGCCGTTGAACCAGAGCGACCGGCCAGCCGGAACATCCGGCAAGCCGATATCCGAGAAGTCGCTGCCATGAGCGACTTTCTCATGCGCGCCGACATCGATCGGTCCACGCTCCTCGTTCATCAGCACCACATGCCGCGCGCCCGGCGTCGCAGCGAAGAAACGCGCCGCCAACATGGCGATGCAATCGTTCCACTCATAGGCCCGGAATGCGGCCACATAACTCATGGCGCCGCACTCCTGCTCCCGAACGAGGACGCCGACGCTCTCCGGGCGGATGCGACAGAACCGACGCTTCCGCCGGTAAGGCGGGCAGCCGCAGCAAGGGACGGTCGAATCGACGCTTCGAATGCTGTCGCGTCGTTCCGACCTGCCCGCTCGTCATCGGACGCGGCGGCCAGCAGCTTGTCCGCGATCATCCGCCCGACATCGTTCTGCCAGAGCCACAGCCCGTTCACCTGCCCTTTGAACGACACCTCGCCCCCGAACGACGCGGGCGGCCGGAACCCCGCCGCAAGCCCGATTCCGAACAGGCCGTCGATCTCGCGACCATCCCGGTCCAGCACGCCGGCGCCGGCACCGACCAGCGGCATGCCCGGACGATCCGCCAGCAACGGGATCGGCAACCCGCGCTCATCCAGCACGGGAAAGAGGCAAGGATTGTAGCCGACCGCGGCGACGACGAGATCGGCCTCGGCCAATATCCGGCGAGCGTTTTCATCGTCCTGCCCATCGAGACGATGCAGGACGACACGCGGATCGAGCACCAGGCCGCCGAGCCCAAGCGCGCCGCGCACGACGTCTCGGGACTCATAACGAAGACCGCCAAAACGGTGGACCATGCCGCTGATCGGGCAGATGTCGTCGGCGCCGAACGCGGTATAGCCATCCTCCCGCGCCTCCAGTTCCGTGCGATACCAGGGCACGAGCCGCCCGCGATGCAGCAGTGTGAGCGCGCCCGGCTCCAGCATGCTCCCGCAGGATCCGAGCAGCACGCGCAGGCAGGACAAGGCGCTCGTGGATCCGCCGATCACGGCGACGCGAGGCCGCTGCAGCGTGGAGAGCCGCATCCGTACAGCCTCGAGACCGGCGCGATCGAGCACCTGGTCCGAATGAACCAGACGATCGCCCAGGGAGGACAGGCGCTGCCCCGCGACGATCGCGGCCTCATAACCGTCCGACCGGCCACCGGCCGCGAACAGGATTCCGGCGGCGCGGATCTCCACCAGATCGCCCGTCGGCGCCCGCACATGCGCGAGCCACCCTCCGTCAGCGCAACGCCGGACCAGCTCGGCCTCGTGCCCGGTCAGAATCCCACCGCGTGGATGCGCCGCGATGCGCCGGCTCATCGCCTCACCGACGAGATCGAGGAACGCTGCCGCCAGGGACAACGGAATTGCCGCGCGGCCATAGGTGGCGATACGCCGCCCGATGGGATGCGCTGCCAGCAGGGCCAGCGACGGATCCGGATGATCGGCGACCGCCGTCAGAAACGTCTCCGCAGAGCTATCCGAGGCGATCGCGTAGCGCCCGAGCCGGCCCGACCCGGTCGCCGGGCCACGCTCCACGACAACAAGCCCGCGCTCCAGCAGGGCCTCCAGCCCGTCGGTCCTGGACGCCGCCAGCAAGGGAGCCAAACCGGCAGGGCCACCGCCGATCACCAGTGTGCCGACCGTCCCGGGCCGCTTCACGACGCCAGCCTTACACCGGGGCGCAGATTTTCGCCTTGAGCGACGCCGACGGCCGGGAGGAGATCGATCGGCACAGCCCGCATGGCGTTGGCAGGGACGAGAACCGGCGCAAGTACCGACTTCAACGCCGCGCAGACGGTATCGACCGTTGCTTCCGACATCCCGTCCCAAAGCGGGAGCGACAGGATACGGTCCGACAGCGACTGCGTCACAGGCAAATCCGGTTTCAGGCGGGAGCGCCGGAAATGAGGCTGCTCCGCGACATGGGGCGAGAAATAGCTCGCCGCGCCGACGCCCCGGCTCTGCAGTTCTTCGCGGATCTGATCGCGGCGCCCCACCGCCGCCCTCGGAAGCAGCACCGGCATGAACTGGTGAGCGACGCGGATACCGCTGCAACGCTGGAACTCCAACTCGGGCAGCGCGAAACGATAGCGCAAGGCGAGAAGCTGCCGGCTCCGGACGATGGTTTCGAAGCCCTCGAGCCGCTTCAGGGCGAGCGCCGCCCCCACCTCCGTCAGCTTCGCATTCAAACCCGGCATGGTGGCGCTGCGGGGAGCGCCGAAACCGAAATTGCTCATGGTCCGCAGGGTTTGGCAGAGATCGCGGTCGGCACTGTGAATGACGCCGCCTTCGCCGGTCGCGAAGGTCTTGGTGGCGTGCATCGAGAAGACGACGGGAATCGCGCTGAAGCTGCCGAATTGGTGGCCGGACGCGTCCAGGCTGCCAAGGGACGCGGCCGCATCCACCACCACCGGGATACCGGTGCGTTCCGACAGCGCCTCGTAGCGGGCGAGGTCGAGGCTCTCCCCGAACGTCGCATAAGGCACGATCACCGCGATCCGGTCGCCGTAGCGGCGGATGGCCTCTTCCTCCGCCATTTCGGAGGCAAACCAGTCATCCGGATCCACGTCGCAGAACAGAGGTTCCAGCCCGGCCCATTCGGCGGCGAGGGCGGCGGCGGCGAAGGTGAAGGACGGCATCAGCGCGAAGCGTTTACCCCGCGGCTTGCGTCCTTTCCGGGCGGCATCGGCCCGGTCGACGACAGCTCGGATCGCCAGGATCAGCGCGATCGTCGCGTTGCACGTGGTGACGCAAGCACCGCCATCTCCGAACATGCTGTCCTGAAGGGCCGTCTCGAAACGGGCGTTGAGCGGGCCATTATTGGTAAAGATTCCAGAGTTTTGGATCTCGGCGAACTCGTTGCGCAGAGAATCCAGTCCAGGCGGGGACGGACACAGAAAAGGAATCATGTAACGGGGCCCTATGAATTTCCTGCAACTGCGCCCTGCACTAAGTAGACCGACAATCATCACGGAAACGTTACTAAAACGGCGGCGGATACCGACTGTCGGACCGAAGCTCTCAAGCGCCACGTTCTACGGACAGCTGCTTAAATAGGCTTCGATAGATTTATAAACCATTAATCAACATATCCCGTTTCTTTAACGGAAGTGCGGCCAGAGAGGGTGCGTCTCCGGGGCAACGACCAGCCGCACCGGCAGACCCTTTTCTGAGCCGGCGGGAACCCTACCTGAGGGGTGGGCGGCTTGGCTTTGTCTCGGGCCGGTTGCAGGATGAGCGCACTGGTCCCGCCGAACACGGATCAAGGAGTAGTTTCATGAGCGGCAAGCTGCCGAACGACCAGTATCGCATCCGCATGGATGACGAGGACGAGCCCGAGGTTCCCGAACCGCAGGGGCCGGAGCCGAGCGAGCCGGGCGACAACAAGACCCTCTCCTCTCCGGTGAACGAGCTCGAAAAGCGACTGTTCGACCAGCGCAAGGTGCTGATCTTCGGCGCGATCAACGACAAGGTCGCGCGCGATGTCACCGGCCGCCTGCTGGCCCTCGCCGGCGCGTCGGACAAGCCGATCGACGTCTACGTCAATTCGCCCGGCGGCCATGTGGAAAGCGGCGACACCATCCATGACATGATCCGCTTCGTGGATGCCGTGGCGCCGGTGCGGATGATCGGCACCGGCTGGGTCGCCAGTGCCGGCGCGCTCATCTTTGCCGCGGGCGCCAAGGATCGCCGGTTCTGCCTGCCGGCGACGCGCTTCCTGCTGCATCAGCCGATGGGCGGCGTGCGCGGACCGGCGACCGATATCGACATCGAGGCCCGCGAGATCATTAAGATGCGCGAGCGGCTGAACCGCCTGTTCGCACGCGAGACCGGCCAGGAATACGAGAAGGTGGCCAAGGACACCGACCGCAACTACTGGATGAGCGCCGAGGAGGCGATCAGCTACGGCCTGGTCACCAAGGTAATCAGTTCGATCAAGGACCTGGGCGAGTAGTCGCCCCGGGAACCGCGCGGTCCGTCCGCGCGGTTCCTTTCCTCGTTCCGGGAGGAGCGCGGGCCGGCTCCCGCCCTGGCATCGCCGTGGCGGAGACTAAGCAGCCGCCGCTCAACGACCCGCGCACCGTCTGCGCCACCCCGCCCACCGCCGGAGAAGCGGGCGCTGCCGGCCAAGACCGAAGCAGGCTGATGCCGACCCAGCGCCGCGCGAACGGCGCCGGTTCGCGCGCGATCAATGAATGTCACGCATCGCCCAGGCGTCGATCGCATGCAGCACGGCGCTGCCATTCTCGGCGAACGCATCCACACCCACACTGCCGGCCGACGGGAAGATCTGCGCCGTGATCGCCGCCGCACCGTCGCCGCCGAACACTTCCACCGATGACGTATCCACCAGAACGCGGATGCGGACATGCCCGTCGCGATCCGGCGCGAGCGGCGCCTCGAACCGTCCCTTGAAGCCGGAACTGAACGACGCGTCGCCGGATCGTGTCCGGTCCACGAACAGCGTGCGGGTGCGCGGCGAATAGCCGATCTCGGTCCGCTCGCCGTTCGCGCCGCTACGCACGTGCAGTCCGAACGTATCGGCGCCGCCCGGAACGAAATCCGCCGAGATGTCGAGCTGGCGCCCGCTGATGCGGTCCAGCGTGCGCGTCGGATGCTCCGCGTCGAGAGCCATGTTGCCGACCGAGCGCTCCAGCAGCGCGCCATGCAGCAGCGGCAGCGTTTCCACCGGATTCTGCACCAGAGCGAGACGCCCGTCCGTGTTCCGCAGAGACAGGGAGCGCGGGATCGCCATCTGGCCCCGCCACGGGCTGGTCGGGATCACCTGGCCGTAGTTCCAGTTGTTCATCCAGCCCACCGCGGTGCGGGCGGACTCGGGCAGGTCGTTGAACGTCACGGTGGCGTAGAAATCCGGCCCGTGGTCCAGCCAGTTCGCTTCCAGCTGCGGCGTGTCGGAAAACAGGATATCGCCCACGAAAATGTGGCCGAAGCCTTGCGCGCCGTCGTTGGCGTCGATCACCTCGATCCACGCCTTGCGCCCGCGCAGGCCGCTCACGTCCCAGCTGCGCCAGCTCATCGCGCCGAGACCGTTGCCGGTGGTGCTGTGCACGACGCGCCCGTCCACGAGGAGGTTCACCGTCGCCTCCTTATCCGACGCGGTGCCGGCCGTGGCCGGATCGCGCGGCCAGGAACCGCCGCCGATCTGGAAGTCGATGAACGGCTTGTCGATCGTGAAAGCGGGCGACAGCAGCGTGCCCACCGCGCTGTCGCCTGTCAGAAAACTGTCGATGACATGGCCGGTCACGCTGCCGGGGATGGTCTCGGCCGCAGGCGACGCGCCCGCGAACGCGCCGGTTCCGGTCCAGCCCAGCGCGGCGTAGCTCTGCCCCGAGGAGAAATCCTGGAAGATCTCCGCGCCGGCCGGGGGCGTGGTCGCATGCACGCTGTCCGGATCGGCGGTGAAGCTCTTGCCGTCGAACTCGCCCACGAAATACTGCGTGCCCGACCCGGCATACTCGGCGCCGGGATTGATCCCGACCATCAGCACCCATTTCTCCGCACCCCCGCCCTGCGGACGCAACGGAAACAGGTCCGGGCATTCCCACGCGCCGAACACGGCGTTGGCAGGCCCGAACGTGCTCAGGAAGCGCCAGTCCTTCAGATTATCGGACGCATACAGGATCACGCGATGGATGTTGGACAGCGCCGCCACCATCACCCACTCATGGCCGGGCGCATACCAGAACACCTTGGGATCGCGGAACGCGCCAGCCTGGTCGGCATAGGGCGCCGGCGGAACCGCGATCACGGGGTTGCCGGCATAGTTCGACCAGCTGATCCCGCCGTCGGTGGAGGAGGCGATCGACACGCCCTGCTGCCCCGCCACCACATGCTGGCCGTTCGGAAGGGTCTGATCGGCCAGATAGTTGTTGGCATACACCGCGACCAGCGGCGCTCTGCGGCCGTCGCCGAGGCCGCTGCTGTTCTGCCGGTCCTGCACCGCGCTGCCGGAGAAGATCAGGTCGGTATACTGCCCGGCCGCGTTCCGGACCGCCGGAATGGCCACCGGCAGTTCGGTCCAGTGCAGCAGGTCGCGCCCGCGCGCATGGCCCCAGGCCTGGTTCTCGGCCACGGTTCCGACCGGATTATACTGGTAGAACATCTGGAAAAACCCGTCGGCGAAGATCAGCCCGTTCGGGTCGTTCATCCAGTTCACCGCCGGCGTGTAGTGGAAGGCGGGTCTATAGGGTTCCTTGTAGGACTCCGCACGCGCCGAAACGGTCGCGAGCAGGCCCAGGGACGCGAACAACGCGATCCCGCTTCTGTTGACCATGATACAGACGATCTCCCGGCCGTTTCGCGACATCTGGACGCATCGCGTTTCACGACCGCAGAGACGGTGAAACTCAAACCGGCCTACGGCAAGCGCCCGAACCGCACCGCACGCTTCTGTGACCGCCACACGCCCGCATGATTGCTCCCACGACCCCGAATGGCGAGTGAGCGATCGGTCATGCGCCGGACAGGCGGTCGAGAACCAGATTGTCGATCAGGCGCGTGGCGCCGAAGCGCACGGCAAGCGACAGCAGGGCGTCATGCTCGATCGCCTCAAGCTCGCGCAGCGTGTCCGGGTCGGCGACGCTGAGATAGTCAATGCCGTCATGCCCGCTGCCGGCCAGCACTGCCTCCATGCGCGCGCGCAGCCTGTCGGCGCGCCGTTCGCCGGCCAGGAACGCGTCCTCGGCCGCGCGAAGCGCCCGATGCAGGGCGGCGGCACGGACGCGCGCGGCGGCATCCAGATAACTGTTCCGGCTCGACAGCGCGAGCCCGTCCGCTTCCCTTACGGTAGGCGCCACCACCATGCGCACCGGCAGGTCCAGATCGAGGATCATGCGGCGCAGCACGGCGCATTGCTGCGCGTCCTTCTGGCCGAAATAGACACGCTCTGGCGCGACAAGATTGATCAGCTTGCACACCACCGTGGCGACGCCGCTGAAATGGCCGGGGCGCACCGCACCCTCCAGCGGCAACGCGATGTCGCCCACCTCAATGCGCGTGCCGAAGCCCTCCGGATAGATCTCCGACGCGTCCGGCACGAATGCCACGGCGACGCCGGCTTCGCGCAGCATGGCCAGATCGCGGTCGAGATCGCGCGGATAGCGGCTGAGATCCTCGTTGGGGCCGAACTGGGTCGGATTGACGAAGATGCTGACGACAACAGCCTTATTTTCGTCGCGCGCGCGACGGACCAGACTGAGATGTCCCTCGTGCAGAAAGCCCATGGTCGGCACCAGCCCGACCGTTCCGAGCTTGGCGCGTGCGTCGCGCAACGCGGCGCGTGTACGCGCGACAATCATCGGTCGTCGCGTCCGAGCGCGCGGTCCAGCTCCGCCTGATCCATCCTGGCGCTGTTGGCGGCGGTCGGAAACGACCCGTCGCGCACATCGGCGGCATAGGCGGCGATCGCGTCGCGGATCATCTCGCCGACCGGCGCGTAGACCCTGGCGTGACGCGGCGGCTTCTGCAGGGAGAGGCCGAGAAGATCGTGCCAGACCTGCACCTGCCCATCGCAGCCGGCACCGGCGCCGATGCCGATGGTGGGGATGCGCAGACGGGCAGACACCGCCTCCGCGAGCGGCGCCGGGACCAGCTCCAGCACCACGGCGAAGGCACCTGCGTCCTGAAGCGCCAGAGCATCGTCCAGAAGACGGCGCGCCTCGGCTGCCTCCTTCGCCTGCACCCGGACGCCCACCTGATGCATTGCCTGCGGCGTGAAGCCGAGATGCCCCATCACCGGCACGCCCAGCGTGGTCAGGTGGCGCACGATGGGGGCCAGCGCGGCGCCGCCTTCGAGCTTTACCGCCTGCACCCCGGCCTGCTGCATCAGTGCGCGCGCGGCGGCAACCGCGTCTTCGGGGCAGGCATAAGTGAGAAACGGGAGATCGCCGACCACCAGCGCGTTCGGCGCACCGCGCACCACGGCTTCGGCGTGATGCACCATGTCGCCGATCGTCACAGGCAGGGTGCTGTCGCGCCCCAGCACCACCATGCCGAGACTGTCGCCGACCAGAAGGAAGCGAACCCCGGCCGCCTCCGCAAGCGCCGCGGATGGGTGATCATAGGCGGTGAGCATGACGATGCGCTCGCCTGCCTGCTTCATCGCGCCGATATCGCGCACTGTGAACCGCATGGACCGGCCTGCCCTTCCCGACAACCTGCGGGTGCGTTCTACGCCCTGGGCATCCCGGCTCCAAGCCGGGCCACCCTCGCCTGCCAGAAACACAGCAGCGGCGTGACCAGAAGCTCCATGCCGAGGCCGAACAGCATGGGCAGCGGCGGCAGCCCTTCCCGGAACACCTCGGACAGGCGTGCCAGGCCGCCCACGAAGACGATGGCGGTCAGCAAACGGAACGCCCCGCCTCGCGCCTCGATGCGTGGGATCAGGCTCCAGAACGCCAGGCCGATACCGAGCAGGAGCCCGGACAAGTAGCGCATGTGGCTGTCCAGAGAGGGCGTCGATGCGGCTCCCGCCACGCCCACCATGGCCGGACCGAGCCATGCTCCGGCCAGCCCCGCTCCGACCGGAACGAGGCCCAGCACGGCGACGGCGATCTGGAGGGCCCGGCGAGAGCTCACGCCGGCTGGTCGAGCCCCAGCATCAGGGCGATGTTCTGGACGGCCGCGCCGGATGCGCCCTTGCCGAGATTGTCCAGCCGCGCCACCAGCAGAACCTGGCCGTGCTCCTCGTTGTCGAACACCGCCAGCTCCATCGCGTCGGTGTTCGCCAGCGCGTCCGCCGTCATCGAGCCGGGATTTTCGGCCGGCAGAACGCGAATGCGGTCGCTCGCGGCATACCAGTCGGCCAGTGCCTCGCGCATCGCGGGCCCGCTGGCATCGCCGCCGAGCTGCGACAGATGCAGCGGGATCGAGACCAGCATGCCTTGCGGGAAATGCCCGACCGAAGGAACGAAGATCGGGCGCACGGTCAGTCCGGCCTGGGCGCGGATCTCCGGCACGTGCTTATGCTCGAGGCCGAGCCCGTAGAGAAGGAAAGGCGGGCCGCCGTCGCGCTCATGCGCCTCGATCATCGCCCTGCCCCCGCCCGAATAGCCGCTGACGGCGTTGATGGTGAGCGGCAGGTCGCCCGGCAGCAGGCCGGCCTCGATCAGAGGGCGCATCAGGGCGATCGCGCCGGTCGGATAGCAGCCGGGGTTGGACACGCGTCGCGCCTGGGCGATCGCATCCGGCTGGGCGCGGGTCATTTCCGGAAAGCCGTAGACCCAGTCCGGATCGGTGCGGAAAGCGGTGGAGGCGTCGAGAAGGCGGGGCGGCGTCTCCAGTTCGGCGGCCAGGGCGGCGGTCTCGCGCGCGGCGTCGTCCGGCAGGCACATCACCACGAGATCGACCGCGCTCATCATCGCGCGGCGTGCTTCGGGGTCCTTGCGCGACGCCGGATCGATGGATCGGATCTCGACCGGGAGCGCCTCGAGCCTGCGCCTGATGCCGAGCCCCGTGGTGCCCGCTTCCCCGTCGATGAAAACCGTCGCTGCCGTCAAACCGCTACTCCTGTGATCGTTGATCGGCGGAATGTGCCCCGGAATGGCACCAGGGGCAAAATCGCGGCCGGCTGCCCCCCCTAAACGAAAAGCCCGGCGATCGGAGCGATCGCCGGGCTTTCCGAAACACGAACGGGCGGTTTCCCCGGATCGCTCCGGGGAAACACGGCCGCGCCTCTGATCAGCGCTTGGAGAACTGGAACGAACGGCGCGCCTTCGCCTTGCCGTACTTCTTGCGCTCGACCACGCGGCTATCGCGGGTGAGGAAGCCGGCCGCCTTCAGGATCGAGCGCAGGCCCGGCTCGTAATAGGTGAGCGCGCGGGAAATGCCGTGACGCAGGGCGCCGGCCTGACCGGACAGACCGCCGCCATTCACCGTGCAATACACGTCGAACTGGTTGTAGCGGTCCGCCACCAGGAACGGCTGGGCCAGCAGCATGCGCAGCACGGGCCGCGCGAAATAGGTGCCGACCTTGCGGTTGTTGACGATGATCTCGCCCTTGCCCGGCTTGATCCACACGCGGGCGACCGCGTTCTTGCGTCGGCCGGTGGCGTAGGAGCGGCCCTGTGCGTCGCGCTTCGGCTGGCGAACGACGGCTTCCTCGGAGGCGACGACGACGCCGGCGCTGGTGGCCAGGTCCTTGAGGTCGGCGAGCGAGCCGGTGCGGGTGCCGGTCTGGGTGTTGGTCTCGGACATGATCAGGCTCCCACGCTCTTCGCGCCGTTGAAGACGGAGTTCTTGCGGTTCAGGGCTGCGACGTCGAGCTTCTGCGGCTGCTGGCCGTCATGCGGGTGCGTGGTGCCCGCATACACATACAGATGCTTCATCTGGGCGCGCTGCAGCGGACCGCGGGTGATCATCCGCTCCACGGCCTTGGAGATCACATGGCCCGGGTTCTTGCCCTCGAGGCGCTGCGCGATGGTGCGCTGCTTGATGCCGCCGGCGTAGCCGGTGTGGTAGTGGAACAGCTTCTGGCCGGCCTTGTTGCCGGTCAGACGGACCTTCTCTGCGTTGATGACGACGACGTTGTCGCCGCAATCGACGTGCGGGGTGAACTGCGGCTTGTGCTTGCCGCGCAGGCGCTGGGCGATGATGGTGGCGAGGCGGCCGAGAACGAGGCCGTCGGCATCGATCAGGATCCAGCCCTTCGTCACCTCCGCGGGCTTCAGCGAGAGGGTCGTCTTCATGGTGATTCCGTTCCTTTGGGGCGCGCCGGGCGAACCCGGGCGCGACAGAGAGCGGGCTTATGGTCCAGCGCTCAGAACCCGTCAAGCACTTCCTGTTGATCCAGTTCTGTAAACGATCTTTGGAAGCGGTACCATGATACCATGCCAAGTTCGCCCTCCGCCGGCGCGCTGATCCGGCCTCTCGTGCCGCCCCTGGCCGCCGGTTCACGGCCCTGCGGAGCGTGACGCGGGCTGCGCTTGCGGCGGTTCGAAGGCATCATGCGCCATGCCCGATCCCGCCCCCTCCCCCGTTCACGTCATCGGCGCCTCCGGCCGCTCGGGCCAGGCGCTCGCTCGCCGGCTGATCGAGACCGGCATCGAACCGGTGCCCGTGCTGCGCAGCGCCGAGCGCTGGCGCGCCACCGGCCTCCCGCTCACGCCCCGCATCGCCGATCTGCGTGACCCGGCCGCGCTTCGGGCCGCGCTCGCCGGCGCGAAGCGGATCGTCTCCACCGCCCATGCCCGCCACGCCGGCGCCGTGCTGGCCGCCGCGCCCGAGGATGCGCGCTTCGTGTTCCTGGGCAGCACGCGCAAATTCACCCGCTGGCCGGACGCGCACGGCAACGGCGTGCTGGCGGGAGAGACGGCATTTCTGCGCTCCGGACGCAGCGGGGTGATGCTGCATCCGACCATGATCTATGGCGCAGAAGGCGAGGACAACGTGCAGCGCCTGGCCGCGCTGCTACGACACCTGCCCGTGGTGCCGCTGCCAGGAGGCGGCCGCGCGCTCGTGCAGCCGATCCACCAATCCGATCTCACCCGGGCAATTCTGGCATCGCTCGACCGGCCCTGGGATGGGCCGAACGCGCTGGTGGCATGCGGTCCGGAGCCGCTTCGGTATCGGGATTTCGTTCGGGAGGTGACACGGGCGGCCGGTCTGCGGGCGCGTCCGGTCCTGCCCCTGCCCGCCTGGCTTCTCGGCGCGGCCGCCCGGCCGGCGGGGCTGCTGCCCGGACTGCCCAGGATCGGTCCGGACGAGATTCGGCGCTTGCTGGAAGACAAGGCGTTCGACGTGGAGCCGCTGCGGCAGCGGCTCGGCGTGTCGCCGATGCCGCTCCGCGACGGGCTCCTCCTGACCTTCGGCTCGCCTACGAGATAGGCAAACGCCGAAGGAACAGGCGCGGGGATCGTTACGGGGTCGGGACCGAAGCGATCGTCTTCAGGATCTGCGAGGCGATCTGGTACGGGTCGCCCTGGGAGTTGGGACGGCGGTCTTCCAGATAGCCGCGATAGCCGTTCCGAACGAAGGAATGCGGCACGCGGATGGAGGCGCCGCGATCCGCCACGCCATAGGAGAACTGGTGAATCGACTGGGTCTCGTGATGCCCGGTCAGACGCAGATGGTTGTCCGGACCGTAGACGGCGATGTGGTCGTCGCGATTGGCCTCGAACGCCGCCATCAGCTTCTCGAAATACTCCTTGCCGCCCACTTCGCGCATGTAGGTGGTCGAGAAGTTGGCGTGCATGCCCGAGCCGTTCCAGTCGGTCTGGCCCAGCGGCTTGCAGTGATACTCGATGTCGATGCCGTATTTCTCGGTCAGGCGCTGCAGCAGGTAGCGCGCCACCCACATCTCGTCGGCGGCCTTGCGCGAGCCTTTGCCGAAGATCTGGAACTCCCACTGGCCCTTCGCCACCTCGGCGTTGATGCCCTCGTGGTTGATGCCGGCATCCAGGCAGAGATCGAGATGCTCTTCCACGATCTTGCGGGCGATGTCGCCCACGTTGGAGTAGCCGACGCCGGTGTAGTACGGGCCCTGCGGCGCCGGATAGCCCTTCTCTGGAAAGCCGAGCGGACGGCCGTCCTTGTAGAAGAAATACTCCTGCTCGAAGCCGAACCAGGCGCCGGGATCGTCCAGGATGGTGGCGCGGCTGTTGGACGGGTGCGGCGTCTCGCCGTCCGGCATCATCACCTCGCACATCACCAGCACGCCGTTCTTGCGGGTGCTGTCCGGGAAGACGGAGACCGGCTTCAGCACGCAGTCGGAGGACCGGCCCTCGGCCTGCCTGGTGGACGAACCGTCGAAGCCCCAGAGCGGCAGCTGCTCCAGCAGCGGGAAGCTATCGAATTCCTTGATCTGCGTCTTGCCGCGCAGGTTTGGCACCGGCGTGTAGCCGTCGAGCCAGAGATACTCGAGCTTGTACTTGGTCATACCTTCCTCTCTGCGGGCGAAACGGACCTCGCGCCGAAAACCGACGCCGGGTGCAGCTCCCATACAGGCTACCCATGCAATTTTCGAGCCATCGGACGCGCTTTTGTGACAGCCCGGTTAACGAAGAGGCGTCCCTCACGCAGGGCTGCGTTCCGATGCCGGCCGCGCATGGCTGGAGACCACGGCGCAGGGTGGCGGTGCGTCCCGGACGCGCCGAAGCTCGCTTGGTGCAAAGGGAGAAACGTCGCGATGAACGACACCGCGCATCTCATGGCCATCATCGAAGACAAGATGGCTCAGGCCAAAACCTGCCTCCGGAACAACGACGCGGAACGCGCGGACGATCTGATGGCCCAGGTGCGGATCTACTCCGCCTCGCTGGGCCTGCGTGACGCTCCGGCAGCCTCCGGCCGTCCCGTCTCCAGGAGCCCGTTCGGACAGCATTGACGAGGGCGGCCGGCGAGGCTGGGCTCCGATCTCGGCGCGCGATCCGCGCCCCGTCGCCTCCGCTCCCTGACCGGGCTAGGCTTGGCCGAAACAAGCGAGGACCGGCTGCGATGGCCATCGTCAGACAGGTGATCACGGCGCTGAACCGCGACGGCACGGACATGCTCGGCACGCGCAACGTCGCCATCAAGCTGGTGGACGAGAGCATCGTCTCCGGCTCGCTGCTCACGGTCGAAAGCAACCATTTCTGCATCCTGAAGTCGCGCGGCGCCGTACTGCAGGTCTACGAGACGGGGCAATATCCGCTCACCACCCCCGACAAGCCGCTCGTCGGCTCCCTGGTGCAGGGCTTCTTCGGCGGCGCCTCGCCCTGGGTCTACGAGGTGATCTACGTCAACCGCTCCAAGCTGCTGGTGCGGTCCAGCGGCGTCGCCACCAGCGCGGAGATGGCGGAGGTGTCGTACCAGGCGGACTACTACATCCATATCGACACACGCGAGGCGGCGCTCGACCTGATCACGCACATGCCGTTCACCGGCCGCGTGATCGACACCAACGAGATCGCCGACTACGCCGGCCCGGCGATCGAGCAGGCCATCAACCAGGTCATCCAGGTCACCAAACTCGAGCACATCAACGAGCGTATCCACGAGCTGCGCGAGTCGGTGAAAGCACACCTGACGGAGTTCCTGCAGGTCTTCGGCATCCTGCTGAACGATCTGAAGATCCTGGTTCTGCCGCGCGACCAGCGCATGCGCGAACTGATTGCCCTGCAGGCGATCGGCCTCTCGCCGCTCGAGGCCGTGCGACACTACCTGGCCTTGCGCATGGCCGATCGCGGCCTCCTGTCGGCGCCGAATGCGGCGATCGGCGCGCCGTTCCACGTTGGTGGGGCACTGCCAGCGGACATGATCGCGCCGCCGCCCTCGCCGGCCGTCCCGACAACGGCGCCGGACCCGGTTTCGCCCCCGACCGGCTGGAACACGCCCTGATGGCGAGCAGCGCCGAGTTGCTGGCTTTGCTGCGCGATCGGCTGAACCGGTCCGAGCTGGAATGGCGCCGGACCAGGCTGCCGCCGCCGACGCGCGCGAACCCCCTCCCCGATCCGGACGCCGTGCGGCTGGCGCGCATGCTCGAAGAATGCGGGCGGAAGATCGACCGGATCGCCGGCCAACTGCGAACCCGCCCGGCCGACGCCGCAACCGAGAACACGGTGCAGACGCATCTGGCCTTTCTGGTCTCTTTGACGGAGACCGGCATGCCGGACGCCGAGCCTCTGTTCGCCAGCCTCCGTCACCTCGAAACGCTTCTGGCCGACCGTTAGGCTCAGTGCCAGACCGGCATCCCGACGACGGCGCCCAGTTCGATGGACAAGCGCAATCCGAACACGCGGATATTGTATGACGCCGACCGTGCCGACGGCTTAACCGGCTGCGGCACATACTGGACGTTGGGGCTGACGGCGATCGGATCGCCGGCGTCCGGTCGTTCCTCGGCTACTCATTCGGGAAGTTTGCTGGGGCGAACGACGGGGCTCGAACCCGCGACATCCAAGACCACAACCTGGCGCTCTACCAGCTGAGCTACGTCCGCCACACAGCGGAGCGGGGTGTAGGGGAGACGCGGCGGCGCGTCAATCGCCCCCGCGCCATTTGCGATTCAGGATGCCAGTGCGGCCGGACGGAAGTGACGGCGCAGACGCGCCACCGCTTCCTCGAGCACCGAATCCTGCTTGCAGAACGCGAAACGCACCAGATGGCGCGGCGGCGGGTCGGCATCGCCGTAGAAGGCGGAGACGGGAATCGCCGCCACCCCGGCATGCTCGGTGATGTGGCGGCAGAAGGCCGTGTCGTCGCCATCGAAACCGAGCGCGGTGATATCGGCGACCACGAAATAGGAGCCGCGCGACGGCAGCACGGCAAAGCCGATCCCCTCCAGCCCGCGGGACAGAAGATCCCGCTTGCGTTGCAGATCGGCGGCGAGACCGTGGAAATACGCCGCCTCCTTGTCCAGTCCCAGCGCCACGGCGCGCTGCAGGTTGGGTGGGGTGGCGAAGGTCAGGTTCTGATGCGCCTTGGCGACGGCGGCGGCGAGCGCGGGCGCGGCGGTGACGTAGCCGACCTTCCAGCCGGTGAGAGAGAAGCTTTTGCCGGCACTGCCGATCCGGATGCAGCGCTCGCGCATGCCGGGCAACGTCATCAGCGGCACGTGACGGGCGCCGTCGAAGATCAGATGCTCATAGACTTCGTCGCAGACGGCATAGGCATCGTGCCGCTCCAGCAGGCCGGCGACGAAGCCGAGTTCGTCCTGGTCGAAAACCCGTCCGGCCGGATTCATCGGCGAGTTCAGCAGCAGCAGCTTGGTTTTCGGCCCGAACGCGGCCGCCAGCGCGTCCCGGTCCAGCCGCCATTCGGGCGGCAGCAGGCGCACGAGGCGCGGCACCCCGCCCAGGAGCCGCACCATCGGCAGGTAGCAGTCGTAGAGCGGCTCGATCAGGACCACCTCGTCGCCCGGCTCGATCAGGGCCGCGAGCGAGGCCGCGAGCGCTTCCGTGGCGCCGGAGGTGACGACCACCTCGTGGTCCGGGTCGATCCGCAGACCGTGGAACCGTTCATTCGAGCGCGCAACCGCCGCGCGCAGCTCGGGCAGGCCGGTCAGCGGCGCATACTGGTTGCGATTGTCCAGCAGCGCATCCGCGGCGGCCTTCACGATCTCCGCCGGGCCCTCGGTGTCGGGAAAGCCCTGGCCCAGATTGATCGCGCCGTGGCGCTGCGCCAAAGCCGACATCAGGGTGAAGATCGTCGTGGGCGCATCCGCCACGAGGTGGTTCAGGCTCTTCATCGGTCGGCGAACCCCTCCGCAAGGGTGGATTGATGGGCGGGCAGAATTGCGACGATGCGGCCGCCGTGCGAACGTCCGGGAGCACGATAAGGATAAAGCAGGCTGCGATGAAGAAGATCGAGGCCGTCATCAAGCCGTTCAAGCTCGATGAGGTGAAGGAAGCGCTGCACGAGATCGGGCTCCAGGGGATCACCGTGACCGAAGCCAAGGGCTTCGGGCGCCAGAAGGGCCATACGGAACTCTATCGCGGCGCGGAGTATGTGGTCGATTTCCTGCCCAAGGTGAAGGTCGAGGTCGTGTGCGACGACCGTATCGTCGAGCGCGCCGTGGAAGCGATCGTCGATGCCGCCCGCACCGGCCGCATCGGCGACGGAAAGATCTTCGTGTCCAATCTGGAGGAGGTGGTCCGGATCCGCACCGGGGAGCGCGGCGAGGACGCGATCTGAGCGATCGCCCCGCCCCGACGCGCCTTCATACCGTCTCCCCATCCCCGAACGTTCCATGTCAGTGGCCGCCGGTCGGCCGCGCCAACACGAGGTAGAGTCGCAAATGGCCAAGAAATCCGCCCCGCCCGCCCCCGTTGCAGCCGCACCGGCTTCCGACGCGCCGCATTCGAGCCAGGCCAGCATCGCCAAGGTGATGGAGCTGCTGGGAGAACATTCGGTCGAATATGTCGACCTCCGCTTCACCGATCCGCGCGGCAAGTGGCACCACACCACCCAGCACGTCTCGACCATGGACGAGGACGTGTTCCGCGACGGCATCATGTTCGACGGCTCGTCCATCGCCGGCTGGAAGGCGATCAACGAAAGCGACATGATCCTGATGCCGGACGCCGACAGCGCGGTGATGGACCCGTTCTCGGCCAAGCCGCAGCTGATCCTGTTCTGCGACATCGTCGAACCGTCCACCGGCCAGTTCTACAACCGCGACCCGCGCGCCACCGCCAAGCTGGCCGAGGCCTATCTGAAATCGACCGGCATCGGCGACACCGCCTTCTTCGGCCCGGAGGCCGAGTTCTTCGTCTTCGACAGCGTGAAGTTCGGCAGCGGCCCGAACCACGCCTCCTACCAGCTCGACAGCATCGAAGGCCCCGGCGCGTCGCTGAAGGACTACCCGGAAGGCAATATGGGCCATCGCCCCACGGTGAAGGGCGGCTATTTCCCGGTGGCGCCGGTGGACAGCGAGCACGATCTGCGCGCCGAGATGCTGTCGACCATGGGCGAGATGGGCCTGCCGATCGAGAAGCACCATCACGAGGTGGCGCAGTCGCAGCACGAGCTCGGCACGAAGTTCACCACGCTGGTGAAGGCGGCCGACTTCATGCAGATCTACAAATACTGCGTGCACAACGTGGCCCATTCCTACGGCAAGACCGCCACCTTCATGCCGAAGCCGATCTACGGCGATAACGGCTCGGGCATGCATGTGCACCAGTCGATCTGGAAGGACGGCAAGCCGACCATGGCCGGCAACGGCTATGCCGATCTGAGCGACACCGCGCTCTACTACATCGGCGGCATCATCAAGCACGCCAAGGCGCTGAACGCCTTCACCAACCCGTCCACCAACTCCTACAAGCGCCTGATCCCGGGCTTCGAGGCCCCCGTGCTGCTGGCCTATTCGGCCCGCAACCGCTCCGCCTCCTGCCGCATCCCCTACGCGACCAGCCCGAAGGCCAAGCGCGTCGAGGTGCGGTTCCCGGACCCGACCGCCAATCCGTATCTCGCCTTCTCGGCGATGCTGATGGCCGGGCTGGACGGCATCCGCAACAAGATCCATCCGGGCGAAGCGATGGACAAGGATCTGTACGACCTGCCGCCGGACGAGCTGAAGGAGATCCCGACGGTGTGCGGCTCGCTCCGCGAGGCACTGGAAGCGGTGGAAGCCGATCACGAGTTCCTGCTCGCCGGCAACGTCTTCACCCGTGACCAGATCAAGAGCTACTGCGACATCAAGTGGCAGGAAGTGTACCGCTTCGAACACACGCCGCACCCGGTCGAGTTCGAGATGTACTACTCGGTCTGACACGGAACGACGCCGGGAGCGTTCCTGCTCCCGGTTCACCGAAAGCCTTGCCGAACGGCGCTCCGTTTCCCGTGGAGCGCCGTTTCTTCATCGGCACTACTGAATGGTGAAGCCGCCATCGACGACGAGATTTTCGCCGTTGATCATCCCGGCCGCGCCGCTCGCCAGATAAAGCGCCGCCGTCGCGATCTCGTCCGGACGGGCGAAGCGACGGGTCGGAATGCGCGCACGCATGGCGTCGCCGACCTCGCCGGCCCAGGCCAGCCGCCCCAGCTCGGTTTCCACCACCGTCGGGCTGATACAGTTCACGGTGATGCCCGAGGGTCCCCATTCGAGGGCCAGCACCTTGGTCATCGCCACGATCGCCGCCTTGCTGGCGCAATAGGCGACGTGCTGGTCCAACGCCACCACAGCCGCCTGCGAGGCGAGGTTGACGATACGGCCGCCGCCCTGGGCGAGCATGCGCCGCCCGACGCTCTGCGCGACCGTAAACGAGGCGGTCAGGTTGATGTCGATGGTGGCGTTCCAGTCTTGTGCCGTCAGGGCGTCCGCCGGCGCCAAACGCACGATCCCGGCGCTGTTGACCAGCACGTCGATCCGGGACTCGACGGACGCGACCGCCGCGTCCACGGCGGCGGGATCGGTGACGTCGCAGACCACGCCGACATGGCCCGAGCCCGGAAGCGTGCCGGCGACATCGACGACGGCGGGGGCACGGTCGAGCAGCACGGCGCGCGCGCCCTGCTCGGCGAACAGGGTCGCCGTCGCGAGCCCGATCCCGGCGGCGGCGCCGGTGACGAGCAGAACGCGACCGCTCATGTCGAAAGCGCGTTCGATGGAGGTCGATATCATGGCGGAACTCCCTTGAAGCGGGGACGAACGTCACGTCCCCATCGTTATGAAACGTGCTGGCCGATCAGCTCCGGCATGGACCGATGATCTGGCGAACCTGAGAAACGCGCGATGGATCGGCCTCATGCCCGCGCTCCGGCCTGCGCGATCACGACCCGGACGCCCGCCTCGCGCAGCGCCGCCGAATCGTCTGTGGAGATCCCCTCATCGGTGATCACGGTCGAGATGCGCTCGACCGGACAGGTCAGATGCCGGGCCCGGATGGCCAGCTTGCGGCTATCGGCAAGGACGATGACCTCGTCGGTCCGCTCCAGCATCATCCGCGTGGTGCGCACGATCAGCGGATGCGATTCCATCACACCGTCCGGGCACAGGCCCTGCGCGCCCAGGAACAGCCGGGAGGCGTTGAAGTCCGGGGCTCTGTCCTCGTGGTCGTAGAGAATGCCCGGCTCGCGGTGCAGCGTGCCGCCGCTGAGCACCATCTGGCACACGCCGGCTGTGCCGATCATGGCGGCGAGCGGCATCGAGTTGGTATGGATCGTGACGGGACGCCTCGAAAGCAGCACGCCGAGCTGGTAGCAGGTCGACCCGCTGGCGACGATCACCATGTCGCCATCCTGGACCAGCGCGGCGGCGCATTCGGCGATCGCCGCCTTCGCATCCACGGCGAGATCGCTGTTCTCGCCGAAAGGCAGTGCATGGGTGCGTGCCGCGCCGCCGAGCAGCGCAATGCCGCCGAACACCTTCCGCGCCTCACCGGCCTCGTGGAGCTTGTCGAGATCCCGGCGCACGGTTGCCGGGGATACGTCGAGAAGCGCGACCAGATCCCGCACGCTGGCGAAAGGCCTGTCGGCCAGCACGCCGAGAATCCGCTTCCGGCGACCTTGTTCGGTCATCATCGTCTTCCGGCCGTTCGGAATGAACTGGTCGTGACGATCTTCGCTCGTTTGCCGATTGGAGTCCATCGTCCCGCCGGCATGAATGACGGCTGGATCAGGCTCAGCCGGACATCCGGCACGGCCGCAAGCTCCTGCATGGCCAAGCCAGGACAAGTAACACGCGACCCTTTGCGACGTTACTGGAGGTGCGACGGAGCGAAACCCAGAGCACGGCGGACGGAATGCCGATGATCGAACTTGATCAAGACCGCGCGCGGGATCCCTCCCCGCAACCGCCGCCGGGGCGCCGCTACCGCTCGCCCGACAGTTCGCGGCGGCTGCGATCGAGCTCCTCGGAATACCGCCGCAGCGCATGCTGCTCCGTCAGTTCCCCGATCACCTGGCGGCGCTTGATATCGTCGACCACCACGAGCGCATCCGCCTCGCTTTTCTCGAACAACGACACCGCCTCCCTCACCGTCATCTGCGGCATCAGCACGCTGTCGCGCAGATGCAGCAGATCGGACAGCTTCTCGGCCGGCCGCTCGGGATCGTGCAGTTCCGGCATCAGCACGAGTCCGGCATAGGCGCCGCTCTGATCGACCACGATCACGCGATGCGCCGAGCCGAGCGGGAAATCGCGTCGCACGGCCGCGATCGGCGTGTCGAGACGGATGGTGCGCACCTCTCGCCGCATCATGCGCCCGACGGTCAGGTTGCGCATCCAGCCCACATCCACGGCGCTGCGAATGCTCTCGCCACGCAAATGGAAGCGCCAGGTGGCGAAGGAATAGCCGAAAATGCGTCGTACGGTCAGCGACGACACCACGGACGCGGCCAGGACGGCGCTGGTGAGCGGCAGGCTGCCGGTGGATTCCAGCGCCAGAAACACCATCGTCAACGGGCCGCCGACGATCGCCACGGCCATGGCGCTCATGCCGACCAACGCACAGACCGACGGCGACAGCGCGTTCGGGCTCAACAGCCAAAGCAGGTCGCCGCACAGCGTGCCGGTCAGCACGCCGAGAAACAGGGAGGCGAAGAACAGACCGCCGCGAAAGCCGGAGCCGATCGACACCGCCGAGGCCAGCGCCTTCAGCACCAGCATCAGCGCGACCTGTTCAAGCCCGTACTGCATGTCGAGACCGAGACGCATCGCCATATGACCGGACGACATCACCGAAGGGGTAATGAGCGCCATCGCGCCGACGATCAGACCGCCCACGGCCGGCCGCAGCCAAACCGGCAGGCCGCTCTTCCGGAACAGCGCCTCGATCGTGGTCACGGCATGCATGACGGCGATCCCGACCAGCGCCGCGATGACTCCCAGCCCCAGAATCGGCACGTAGTCGAGACCGCCGATTCCCGGCGGCAGGTCGACGGAGAGAGACGGCGCCGCCCCGTCCAGAACGTGCGAAACAAGAACCGCGCAGATCGATGCCAGCGTCACAGGCGCCAGATTCACCAGCGAGTAGGTGCCGATCACCAGCTCGAAGGCGTAGAACGCGCCGGCGATGGGCGCATCGAACGCCGCGCCGATCGCGCCCGCCGCGCCGCATCCGACCAGCACGCGCATGTCCTGCCGGCGGAGCCGGAACGCCCGGCCGAGCTTGGACGCGACCGCCGATCCGATCTGGGTGTAGCCGGCTTCGAGCCCGATCGACGCCCCGACGCCGTTGGACAGCACCGTCTGCGCCACGACCACCATGCTGTCGCGAAACGACATGCGGCCGCCATACAGGGCATTGGCCTCGATCGGGTCGATTGGCCGGCCGGGTCTGAGCCTGGCGGCGAGAATGCCGAACAGACCGAGCAGCAGACCGCCGAGAGAGGGCACGAGAAGCGCCCGCCAGGGCGCAAGATGCGCCACGCCGGACATGTGCCCGTCATTGTCCAGCGCGAACAGGAAGCGATGCATCAGCAGGGTGATGCTGTTGATGCAAACAACCAGCAATCCGGCGCCGACTCCGGTCAGCGCAGCCAGAACGGCGAGCCAGATCTCGTCCGTGCGCACCAGCGCGCGGAGCGATATCGGCGCATGCATCACCCATCCGCGCAACGACGACCCGTGCGTGCGTGCGCGGGTGAACCAGGCGCCGGCATCAAGCCAGCTGGACGTGCGATCGCGCCCGAACGGCGCATCCGTCGGAGCGTGGGATACGCCGATCTGCGAACCCGGCTCTGCCAAGCGATCAACCCTGAACGGCGCCATGTCCGCGTGGCGCTTCCTGAATGGTTCTGGCCAAACGCAGACCTGAACGCAACCGGCCGAATCCCCGGTCTCGCTTACATGATTCGCGTATCATCCGCCCGAAATCCCGCAGCCGTTGACGGAAAACAGGGCCTCCGCCGTGTCGAAACGATGGCGACCGCCGATCACGAGATCGTAGGCGGCGGGACGAGCCGGACGAACCGCCCCGTGGGGCCGCCCGGATCCGCCATCCGGACGGCGCGATCGCGCGTCCCGCAGCGATCGCCGGATCAGCCGGAATCGGTCGCGAGCTGCATCGGCGGCGGCCCGGGATCGGGAGGCACGGGGATCGGCCCAGGCGGTTCCTGGACCGGTGCGGGCCCATCCGGCGGCGTTTCGGTCGGGGGCGTACGCGGAGGCGGCGGCACGTCCCCGCCTCCGGAGGCGAACGCAAAGGATCGTCGCAGCGGACTGCCGCCATCGGCCAAATCGGCCAGCCGGAAACCGCTCGCTCGGTGAAAACCGGTTCTCATAGCTCGATCTCCTTATCCTCACCGTGAAACCGCTCAACCGTCCGCATGGCTCCCGGTTGTCCGCATGGCTCCCGGTTGCGTGGGGTGCGATGCGGGCGCGGCCGAGCGTGCTATGCCATCCTAGCTGGCAAGGGATGAATCGATGGTGACTACCGACCGAACGATGCGTCACGTGACGCACAACCCCTCCGGAGGCGGTCCCGAAACGATGGGGTTCGCCGAGGCGCCGATGCCCGTCCCCCGTCCGGGCGAGCTGTTGATCGAGGTCGAGGCAGCCGGCGTGAACCGTCCGGACGTGATGCAGCGTGCGGGCAAGTATCCGCCGCCGCCCGGCGCCAGCCCGATACTCGGGCTTGAAGTGGCCGGGCGCGTCGTGGCGCTCGGGCCGCCAGGCGACCGGCCCAGCCGCTTTCAGGTCGGCGACCGCGTCTGCGCGCTGGTGAATGGCGGCGGCTATGCCACGTTCTGCGTCGCTCCCGTCGGACAATGCCTGCCCTGCCCCGCCGGTCTGGACGTCGTGCAGAGTGCTGCCCTGCCCGAGACCTGCTTCACCGTCTGGTCGAACCTGTTCCGCACCGGCCGGCTGCGCTCCGGCGAAACCGTCCTGATCCACGGCGCGACCAGCGGCATCGGCTCGATTGCGATCCAGTTGGCGACGCAGTTCGGCGCGCGGGTGTTCGCGACCTGCGGCGATGCGCGCAAGGCCGAGATCACCCGGTCGCTCGGCGCCGAGGCGGCGATCAACTACAAGGAAGAAGACTTCGCCGAACGTGTCGCCGCGCTGACCGAGGGTCGTGGCGTCGATGTGGTGCTCGACATCGTCGGCGCGGCCTATCTCGAGCGCAATCTGCGCTCTCTCGCCGATCTCGGCCGCCTGGTGCTGGTATCGGTGCAGAGCGGCGCGGTCGCGTCCGGCGTCGACCTGGCGCGGATCATGAGCAAGCGCCTCACTCTCACCGGCACCACGCTCCGCCCCAGAACCGCCGCCTTCAAGGCGGAACTCGCGGATTCGCTCGCCGAGCATGTCTGGCCGCTGATCGAGGCCGGAAAGGTGAAGCCGCTGATGGAGCGCGTCCTGCCCTTCGAGCAGGTCCGGCAGGCGCACGAGCTGATGGAAGGCGGCAGCCACGCCGGCAAGATCGTGCTCGATCTCCGCCGCGAGGAGCGCGCGGCATGAGGCTGAACGTCATCGAGCGCGGGCCGGAATCGGCCGACGCGGCCGATCGCGACGCCCCGCCCGTGGTTCTGGTGCACGGTCTCTTCGGCCGTGCCCGCAACATGGGTTTCTTCCAGAAGCGCCTGGCGCTGCGCCGTCGCGTGCTGGCCGTGGACGTGCGCAGCCATGGCGATTCTCCGCATGGCCCGATGCTCTATCCCGAGATGGCGGCCGATCTCGCGGAAACGCTGGAAGCGCTCGGCGCGACACCGGCCGTGGTGGCCGGGCATTCCATGGGCGGCAAGCTCAGCATGGTGCTGGCGCTGACCCGGCCGGAGCTGGTCTCGCGCTTGCTCGTCGCCGACATGCCGCCGGCCCCCACCGGACACGGCAACGCCCTGCTGGCCCGCAAGCTGCTGCATCTGCCGATGCCCGAGACACTGACCCGCGTCGGCGCCGATGCGTTGCTGGCCGACATCTCGCCCAGCCAGGACGTGCGCAACCTTCTGCTCCAGAATCTCCGCCTGGGCGACAATCCCGGCTGGAGCATCGGCCTGCGCGAGATCGTCGATTCCATGCCCTTCATCGAGGGCTGGCCGGAAGCCATGTCCGCGCTCCGCTATGACGGCCCCAGCCTGTTCGTGGCGGGAGAGAATTCGCCCTATCTGCAACTCAAGCATCTCAAAACGATGGACGTGCTGTTTCCCGGGCATAAGCTGATCGTGGTGGAAGGCGCCGGGCATTGGCTTCATGCCGAGAAGCCGGCCGAATTCCTGCAGATCGTCAGCGACTTCATCGGGCTGGAAAGCTGAAGCAGGAAGGGCCTGCCTTTTCCCAAAGCACGAGAGCGGAAAATTCCGTCCGTTCGAGTCCAGATCCGGTGCGCGGCAGGGAGCCGGGCAGCCGGGGGGCGTCAGGCCGAAGCGGTCGGGCTCCGTCCGGCCGGCTTGGCCTCGTCGGCCGCGCGCCACAGATACCAGGCGCCGACCGACCGGAACGGCCGCCAGGATTCGGTAGCCGCAAGCAGAGCCTTCGGTTTCGGCTGCGCCTCCAGCCCCTTGATGCGCCGGTATCCCTCTCGTACCCCGTAATCGTCGATCGGCATGATGTCCGGACGTCCGAGCGTGAAGATCAGCAGCATCTCGACCGTCCAGGCGCCGATTCCGCGCAGAGGCACCAGGCGCGCGATCAGCTCGGAATCAGACAGGCGCTGCGCCTGCCGACGCGTCGGCACGATCCCGGTCGCCGCGGCCGCGCACACGCCGCGGATCGCCACCGTCTTGCTACCGGAAAAGCCGCAGGCCCGGAACGCGGCGTCGTCTAGGGCGCCCAGAGCCTCCGGCGACGGAAACCCGTCAGGGAAATGCGCCAGCATCCGCCCCAGCATCGCCTCGGCCGCGCGGGCATGGAGCTGCTGCCCGGCGATCGCCCGCACCAGGGCCTCGAACGGCTCGCGCTCGGTACGCACCCGGAGCGTGCAGCGACCGACGCGTCGGATCAGCGCCGCCATCTCATGATCGACACCAACCAGATGCAGGCGCGCTTTCCGCTCGTCCTTGATCGGACGGCCAGGCTTTCGGGAGATCGTGGCAACGAATGACGGCTCGTCCATGCGCCACTCCTGGCAGTGGCGGAGCCGCCCCGCAACTGGCAGGATGCGGCCCGTGCAGGCCGTGCCCGGCAATTGCGTGGAGTTCTGTTTCAAGCCGATGGCCGACCGGAGCGTTTCCCTGCCCGCCACGATGCGCGTTCCGATCGCCCGGCGCCCGGGACGCGGCGAGATCGCGTTCGAGCCAGCTCCGGCAATGCGCCCCGCGGACACGCGCAGCGGGCCGGTGCGGCGGCCGGTCGGACCGGCGGTGCGGGCGTCTCTGCCGGCGGCCGGGTTTCCGCTGCTTCGCCGCACCCGGCTGAACCGCACCCGGCTGGAACGGATGCTGGGCGGCTCCGCCGTCGCCCATGTCCTGCTGATCGTCGGGCTCGCCGTGCTGTTCGCCCGCCAGGAGCGCATGCAGCCGCCGCAGGAACAGACGCCGGTGCAGATGATCTACGGCAGCAGCGGCATGATGGGCGAGAACAGCCCCGACCAGGGCGGCGGCGCCAAACCGCAGCAACAGGCCGCCAAGGCGCCGGCTGAGCCGGAGGTGAATACCGAACTGCCGGACGTGCCGCCGCCCGTCTCGCTGCCCGAGCTGCCGGACGCGACGCTGCCGCCGCCACAACCGGCCGAGCATCAGAGCGCGCGGATTCCGCTCCGGACAGCGCAGCAGAAGCGCGCGCGCTCGAACCCGTTCGCCAACCCGATGGACCTGTCGTTCCAGCAGGAAGGGCCGCCCCGCGCACGGACCGGCCGTGCCGGTGGATCGGGCTCGGCGATCGACATGTCGCTGGGGCCGCTGGTCAAGAACGGCCATATCAACACGCCCTTCGCCACGATCGGCGTGCAGGGCGTCAGCAGCGATTACGGCAACGAGCTCGATAGTTGGATACGCCGTCATCTCTATTATCCGCCGGACGCCGCGGCGCGCGGGGAAAGCGGTCCGGCGCATGTGCATGTGCAGATCGACCGCTCGGGCCGCGTGAAGAGCGTGCAGCTGGTCGATTCGTCCGGCTCGTTCGCGCTCGACGGCGCCACCACCGGCATGTTCCGCGGACGCACCCTGCCGCCGGTGCCGCCCGACATGTCCGGCGACCATTTCGATATCGACCTGACGGTGAATTACATCCTGGAACATTGAGGGCGCCGGTTATCACGACGCCCCAACCGCCCCTCCGGTTTTGCTTGGCACGACACCGCGCCCCAAACCAGGCGAACAGAAGCGTTTTGCTTTTTCTTCGGAAGCCTCGTTGCCAGGATTCACATGGCCGGCGCGGCATCCTTGCGGGCGAAGCGCCGCAGGAGGCGGCCGTCGATCACCGCCAGGCCGAGCCCGATCAGCGCGATCGCCGGGCCGTCGCGACGCTGGACCGGCTCGCCCAGGAACAACAGCCCCAGCAGCAGCGCCGTCACCGGCACCAGGAAGGTCACCAGCGCCGCGCGGGTGGCGCCGGACGATGCCAGCAGACGGAAGAACAGCAGATAGGCCAGAGACGTGCTGAGCACGGCGATGCCGAACAGGCTGGCCCAGCCCAACGCGCCGATCGGCGGAAGCTGCCAGAAGCGATCCACGCCGATCGCCAGCGGGGCCATCAAAACGGTGCCGCCGGCCGCCTGTCCCCCGGCCATCTGCAACGGCGACAAGCCACGCAGCCGGCGCGCCGACACGGCGCCGACGGCGTAGGAAAGGGTCGCGAGAACGCAGGCGAATTCGGCCAGGATCGCCAGGTCGTCGGCATGCGGATCGAACAGCGCACCGATCCCGGGTCCGATCAGCACCGCGACGCCGGCGAAGCCCAGCAGAACCCCGGCCAGCGTCCGTCTCGTCAGCCGCTCGTCGCGGATCACATGCGCGATCACCGCCGTCACGATCGGCGTCGGCGCATTCAGCAAGGCGGCCAGACCGCTCGGAATGGTGCGCTCGCTCCAGGCAAACAAACAGAACGGCAAGGCGCAGTTCAGCAGTCCCAGCACCAGGAACCAGAGCGACAGACGCCAGGCCGCGCGGCGCTCGAACCGGATCGGCTGGCTCATCAGCAAAACCGGCAGCAGCGTCAGGGCCGACAGCCCCATGCGCGCGAAGACGAGGGTGAAGGGCGGCACGATCGGCGCCAGAACCTTGTAGAAGAAGAACGATCCCGCCCAGAGCAGCGACAACCCGAACAGGATCGCCCAGTCGCGCGCCGGCAGCGGCGCCTGCGGATCGTTGATGCGGGCGGTCTGTGTTGTCATGGCAAGGTCTCCGTGCCGCCCAGGGTGTCAAACCGTTCCGACGATGGCAAACTCGGCCGCAGCCGACGGAGACCCGCGATGCAGACCGTTCAGCAACGACGAGCCGCCCTCCGGGACAGGTCCGGACGCGACTTCGAGGCCTTTTCCAACGCCGCGGACGCCGTTGCCCGCATCCGCGCCCTCTACGACGAGGCCACCTCCCTGCTGCGCGAGGCCTTCCGGCGTGCCGACGCCAGACAGCCGGCGGACGCGGTCTATCCGTATCTGGCGATGGAGCTGGACGACGCCCCGCCGCTGCAGGACGACCGCTTCCCGTTCGGCGTGCTGCTTGAACCCGGCTTCTACGGCACGACGCTGACACGCCCGGACCTGTTCGAAGGCTATCTCACCGAGCAGATCGGCCTGCTGCTGCGCCATTATGGCGGCGCGGTTCTGGTCGGACGCTCGTTCCGGCCGATCCCCCTTCCCTATGTGATCGAGAGCAGCGTCACCGACGTCACCGACGACGCGATCCGCGGGCTGGGCCAGCGATTCTCCCTTCCGGATCTTGCCGCCACCGACGACCGCATCGCCAATTGCAGCATCATCCCGGATGCCGACACCCCGCGCCCGCTCTCCTTGTTCACCGCCGAGCGCGTGGACTACGCCCTGGCGCGCCTGCATCACTATACCGGCACGCAGGCGAGCCATTTCCAGCGCTTCGTGCTGCTCACCAACTATCAGCGCTACGTCGACGAATTCCGCGACTATGGATTGGCGCAGCTGCGCGACGGCGACGAATACGAGCGCTTCGTGGAGCCGGGTGATATCGAGCATCGGCGCGGCGCCCCCGGCGAGCCGGGCGACGGCAAGCTGCCGCAGATGCCGGCCTATCACCTCGTGCGTCCGGATGGCGACGGCATCACGCTGATCAATATCGGCGTCGGCCCGTCCAACGCGAAAACCATCACCGATCACGTCGCGGTGCTCAGGCCGCATTGCTGGCTGATGGTCGGCCATTGCGCCGGGCTTCGGCGCACGCAGCGCCTCGGCGATTACGTTCTGGCGCATGGCTATGTGCGCGCGGACCATGTGCTCGACGAGGAGCTGCCGCCCTGGGTGCCGGTGCCGGCGATCGCCGAGGTGCAGGTGGCGCTGCAGGACGCCACCACGCGAATCACCGGCCTGTCCGGCGCGGAGCTGAAGACGCGGCTCCGCACCGGCACGGTGATGACCACGGACAACCGCAACTGGGAACTGCGCTACGGCGCGCTGTTCACGCAGATCAACATGAGCCGCTCGATCGCGGTGGACATGGAGAGCGCCACCATCGCCGCCAACGGGTTCCGCTTCCGCGTTCCCTACGGCACGCTGCTCTGCGTCAGCGACAAGCCGCTGCATGGCGAGCTCAAGCTGCGCGGCATGGCCAACCATTTCTATCGCGAGCGCATCAGCCAGCATCTCAAGGTCGGGATCGAGACGATGCGCTCGCTGCGCGAAGGCGGCGTGATGCGCCTCCATTCGCGCAAGCTGCGCGGCTTCGACGAACCGCCGTTCCGCTAGGTCTGCGGCGAGAGATGTGTCGCACGGTCCGGCAGCCGTGACCGAGAGCGTTCCGCCGGCCGGCACGGGTGGAACGCCGGGAGAAGTGCTGGCCGCGTTCCTCCGGCTCGGCCTGTCCGCGTTCGGCGGTCCGGCGGCGCATATCGGCTATTTCCGCGATGCCTTCGTGCATCGCCGCCGCTGGCTGGATGAAGCGTCCTACGCCGATCTCGTCGCCCTGTGCCAGTTCCTGCCGGGCCCTGCCTCGAGTCAGGTCGGCATGGCGCTCGGGTTGATGCGGGCCGGACCGCTTGGCGCGCTGGCCGCCTGGACGGGCTTCACCCTGCCCTCCGCCCTGCTCATGGCCCTGGCCGCCCGCGGCGCGTCGGCCCTGTCCGGCCGGCTCGGCCAGGGCATCGTGCACGGGCTGAAGCTGGTCGCGGTTGCGGTCGTCGCCCAGGCCGTGCTCGGCATGGCGCGGACGCTGACGCCGGATGCGCGCCGGGCGGCGATCGCCCTCCTGGCGCTGGCGATCGTCACCTTCGCCCATGCCACGATCGGTCAGGTCGCAGCGATCGCGGCCGGCGGGTGCTGCGGGCTGCTGTTCTGCCGCGAGACCGCCTCTCCCGCCGCTCCATCGTCGCTGCGCGTCTCGCGCGGGTTCGGCGTCGCTTCGCTCTGCGCCTATGCGATCCTGCTCCTCCTCGGGCCGGTCGCCGCCGCGCTGACCGGGTCGCGGCGGCTCGCGGAATTCGACGCGTTCTACCGCTCTGGCGCGCTGACGTTCGGCGGGGGCCATGTGGTCCTGCCTCTGCTTCGGCAGGCCGTGGTCGATCCGGGCTGGGTGCGGCCGGACGTTTTCCTGGCCGGCTATGGCGCGGCCCAGGCCATGCCCGGGCCGCTCTTCACCTTCGGCGCCTATCTCGGCGAAGCGATGAACGGGCCGGGGGGCGCCCTGCTCGCGCTGTTCGCCGTCTTCCTGCCCGGCATGCTCGTGCTGCTCGGCGTGCTCCCGTTCTGGGCGGAGATTCGCGGCCGTCCGTCCGTCCGGGCGGCGCTGACCGGAGCCAATGCCGCCGTCGTGGGCGTGCTGGCGGCGGCGCTCTACGGCTCCATCTGGACGGGCAGCGTCCTGGGAGCCGCGGATTTCGCGATTGCCAGCGCGGGTTTCGTGGCGCTGGCGGCGTTCGGATGGCCGCCGATCGTCGTGGTCGTTCTGGGTATCGCGCTCGGCTGCATCCGGACCTTCGCCTGAAGGGTCTCGCCCGCCTGATCCAAACCAAACGGAGAGAAAAAGAAGATCTCTTCCGTCCGCGTCACGCCAGGACCGGCATCGCCTGCGACAGCGACCCGCCGAGCCGGAGCGGCTGCACATCCCGCGCCAGACCGCTGCGGTCGTCCGTCGTCAGCAAGAGGCCGCAGAGCGTCGCGGTCCCGTCGGCCGGCTGCAGGCGCTCCCCCGGCATCTTCCGCACGAACTTGGCGATCGCCGGCTCCTTGCCCATGCCGATCACGCTGTCGTAGTCGCCGCACATGCCGGCATCGGCCTGGAAAGCCGTGCCGCCAGGCAGGATGCGATGATCGGCCGTCGGCGTATGGGTATGGGTGCCGACCACGAGCGACAGCTTGCCGTCGAGATGATGCGCGATCGCCTGCTTCTCGCTGGTCGCCTCGGCATGGAAATCCAGCACCGCCGCCTGCATCGTCACGCCGAGCCGATGGCGCGACAGAAGCTCGCCGACGGCGCGAAACGGATCGTCCAGCGCGTCCATGAACAAGCGCCCCATGGCGTTGATCACCAGGATCTTGCGCCCGTCCGCGAGCGCCACCACCACGCTGCCATTGCCGGGAGTGCCAGGCGGAAAGTTCAGCGGGCGGATGATCCGCGGCGCCTGCGCGATATGGCCGATCAGTTCGCGACGGTCCCAGGCATGGTTGCCGAGCGTCAGCACGTCGCAGCCGGCGGCGAACAGCGCGTCGGCCATCGCCGGCGCCAGGCCGAAGCCATGGCTGGCATTCTCGGCATTGGCGATCACCAGATCGAGCGACAACTGGCTGCGCAGTTCCGGCAAACGCGCTTCCACCGCGTCACGGCCCGAGCGACCGACGATGTCGCCCAGAAACAGGATCCTCAATCGCGTCGCTCCTTCGCGAACAGAATGCGCGTCTCGGTCACGAGCGCGTCCAGAGGCATGTCGAACCGCTCCACCGGCACGCTCTCGACGCGCTGCGCCTCGAAACCGAAGCCGATCCGGCGCGCCTTCGGCAGCGCCGCCAGAGTGCGATCGTAATAGCCGCCGCCATAGCCGAGCCGGTTGAGGCGCAGGTCCCAGCACAGCAGCGGCACGAACACGACATCCGGCACCGTTTCGGGACCGTCCGGATGGGCGGTGCCGAACCGGCCCGGCACCATGCGACACTCCGTCGTCCAGGCGCGAAACCGGAGCGGCGCGCCCGGAGCGGTGGTTTCCGGCATGCAAATCGGATGGCCGCGCTCATGGAATTCGGCCCAGACGAAACGCAGCTCGGGCTCGCCCGGAAGCGCCGACACGCCCGCCAGAATCGTTCCGGGCACCAGATCAAGCGACAACAGACGCGCGCCGAGGGCCGCGACATTCCCGGACGGCCGGGCGCCGCGAAGAAGCGCCCTCAGCGCGCGCTTGCGCTGCCCGGTCTCGGTCAGCATGGGAAAAGGATGCACGGAGCCGCCATGGCCGTTGGACTTGTCGACCTCCCAGAACCCGCAAGTGCAGGTGGCAACCGGATAACGCGACCACGGCCGCGACAGAGCCAGTCACCGAGGAAGTGCTTATCGGCTCAGGGGTTGATACGCCTGACGCACCGGGCAGCCCCGCCCTGTCAACTTAGTCACGCTCCAGGGCCATCGCAATGGCCTCGGCACGTTCGGCAAGACGGTTGACGAGGCGCTCGCGCTCCAGGTTCTGCGCGCGCGCCAGTTCGCCTTCCGCCAGAGCGTCGGTCGTGCCCGACGGCAGGCGCTCCGCGGCCAGATCGTGTAGCTCGTCCGCCATCAGCAGGGCGGCGAGCGCCAGCAGGCGCGCTTCGCCGCTTTGTCCGCCGATCGCCTTGATGCGTTCGATGCGCCGCTCCACCTGCGATGCCATCGACTGCAGATGCTGTTCCTGCCCGTCCTCGCACCCCACGGCATAGGCATAGCCGTTGATCTTCACCACGACCTGCGCCATCGGCTCAGTCTCCCGCCGGCTGATGATCGAGTTCGGCGCGCAGGACACTGATCAGGGAATCGATCCGGCCGGCCACGTCGCGCAAGGTGGCGTCGCGCAGACGGTCCTGCTCTTCGGTCTCCTGGAACCGGTTCGCTTCGGCCTCGGCCCGGCGCTGTTCCTCCGCCTGCATCAGCAGATCGGTCTCGTGCTGCGCCGCCCGCGCCGTCAGCTCGGCGACGCGCAGCGCATCCTGCTTGCGCCCGGCGGCGGCGGCGATACGCGCCAATGCCTGCTCCAGACGGTCGATCGAGCCGCCGCTTTCTCCGGCGGACCGATCGGCCGCGCCGTGCCGGTCCCATCTGTGATCCTGTTCGGACACGCTGCCTCGCTCATATCCCGCTTGAACTGTTCGCCCGCAGCGCCTTGAACGTCAAGCATGCAGACTCCGCCAGCCTCGCTCTCACTCGCCTCCACGCCGACCCTGGTGGTGCACGGGCCGGCCGAACTGCGGCGTGCGATCGACGCCGCGGCGACAGCCCGTCTGGCGCGCCTCTGCCTGCTTTCCGCACCCTCCGCCGCCTGTTTCCTGGGGCCGGCATGGTGGCGCGCGCTGATGGCGCTGGGCGGAGACCAGGCGCGCCGTTGCGGCCTCTCTCTGGACGACATCCTCGATTGCGGCGATGCGGCCGGGCGGGCTCTGGAAGCGCTGCGTCTCGGCCAGCGCGTCCTCGTGCTGGCACCGTCGGGTCAATGGCAGGCGGTGCGCGACCGGGCCGATCCTCTCGGTGCCGTTCTGCTGCCGGCAAGGCCACAGGCGCTCGATCTCGGCGCGGCTGGCGCCGAACGGCAACTGGCGGCCTTCCTTCGCCCCCATGACAGCCAATCGCCCTCGGGCTAATCGAAACGCCGTTTCCATCCGGGATGATTCGCCATGTCCACCGACCGGTGCCGCCTGTATCTGGTCACGCCGCCCAGCCTGGTTCCGCAGGATTTCGTCGCTCCCCTATCCGCGGCGCTCGATGCCGGCGATGTCGGCGCGGTGCAGCTCCGGCTCAAGGAAGCGGACGACGATGCGGTGCTGCGGGCGATCGACGTGCTTCGCCCGGTGGTCCAGTCGCGCGACGTGGCGTTCATCCTCAACGACCGCCCGGACCTTGCCGTGCGCTCCGGCTGCGACGGCGCGCATGTCGGCGCGGATGACATGGACGTGTCGAAGGCGCGGGCGATCCTGGGCGATCTGCAGCTCGGGGTGAGCTGCTACGACAGCTGCGACGCCGCGATGATCGCCGGGGAGAATGGCGCCGATTACGTGGCTTACGGGGCGTTCTTCCCGTCGCCCAGCAAGGACACTGAGGTGCGGGCCGACCCCGATCTGCTTCGCTGGTGGAGCGAGATGATGGAGCTGCCGGTGGTGGCGATCGGCGGCATCAACACAGAAAATTGTGGGGCTCTGGTGAAGGCTGGCGCCGATTTCCTGGCGGTGATCAGTGCGGTCTGGGCGCATCCGGACGGTCCTGCCGCCGGAGTGCGCGCCATGAACAAGGCGATCGACGCCGCCCTGTAGGGCGACCCGCCCGTCCGGCCCCGGCGTTTAACGCGCCCGCTGGATCGTCGGCGACGGGTTCAGCATCGACTGGGTGATATAGAGCACCCCATTGCTCTGCGGCATGCTCGACAACCAGATCCGGCTCTGCGCGCCGCTGGGATCGGACAGGATCAGCTGGTTCGTCGCCGGCTCCACCGAAACGCCGATCACGTCGCCATACAGCGTCTTCAGCCCGATCGGCCCGCGCTGTTTGGCGATCAGCTGCCGCAGCTTCGCGTCCGTGTAATCGCCCGGAACGATCGTGTAGGACAACGTCCGCTTCAGATTGGGCAGGCGGCTCGGGCTCAGAACCTGCGGGTCGCGCGCCCTCAGTTGCTCCAGCGGCGGGTTCGGGATCGCGAACACGGTGAACGGGCCGGGACGCTGCAGGGTCGTGATCAGCCCGGTGAGTTCGAGCCCCTTGGCGTAATCGGCCAGTTCCAGCGATGAGCGGATGCTGTCGTCCAGAGGACGATCCCGGAAGAAGGCGATGTCCTTGAAGGTCAGTTCGTCCGTGCTGTTGCGGACATAGATCGGGTCCTGACGCGCCTGGCTTTCGCAGCCGGACAGGAGCGGCATCGCGCCGAGGAGCGGCAGCAGAACGAGAGAGCGGGCGAAACGCCGGCTTAACGAATGGTCACGGCGCATGCGGTCAACTCTCCCTGCCGGCACCGTCACGACGATACCGCGTCGTAACGGAGCCCCTGCCCTCCTAACAAACAGCGTCCCGGCCAGGCAAGCCGGCGAGGTCCGCGCCGTGCGCTCAGCAGCCGTCGCCGCGCAGCGTCCAGCCGGCCACGACGCCGTTGTTCACCTCGAAGGTGGTGGCGCAGCTGCTCTGGTAATAGCTGGGCGGGAAGCCGCCGCCCCAACCGCCACCCCAGCCACCCCAACCCGGGCCCCAGCCGCCGCCCCAGCCACCCCAGCCGCCGCCCCAGCCCCAGCCGCCCCAGCCGGGCGTTCCCGGAGAGAAGGAGGTCTCGTTCTGCACATAGGCCAGGAAGGTATGGCCGTTGGTGGAGAAGGTCCGCGTCGGCACGCCGTAGGTGCGCAGCAGGTCGGTCTCCGAGCGCCCGATCATGGAGTCGAGGGCGCGCCGCTGCTCCGCGCTCGGCACGGCGCATCCGGCAACGGCGAGCAGCGGAAACAGAAAAAGGATGGAACGGAACGATGTCGGGCTCATGAGCGCCTACCGGCAAGAGAAACGGGGGTATCCAACTCCCTTAACGTCCGAAACGCCGAACCGGATGTCGAGATGCGCAAACGTTACGGTGTGTTCGGATGGCCGATTTACCACAGCACCGCGCCGATCCGCCTGGCACCGGTCGCCAGCATCACCAGACGGTCGAATCCAAGCGCGATCCCGGCGCAAGGCGGCAGATCCGGCAGCGCCCGAAGAAAGGCCTCGTCAGGGCTCCAGTCGAGCGTCGGGTCGATTGCCAGACGGCGCGCGCGATCCAGCGCGAACCGCGTGCGCTGTTCCTGCGCGTCCGTGAGCTCGTCGAACCCGTTGGCCAGCTCGAGTCCGGAAGCGTAGAGCTCGAACCGGAGCGCCGCGCGCGGGTCGCCCGGATCGCACCGCGCTAGCGCCGCCTGCGCCCGCGGCCAATGGGTCAGGAAGGTCGGACGCTCGCGCCCGATCCGGGGCTCGACCCGCTCCAGCAGCAGCCGGAAGAACAGATCCTCCCACGTCTCCCCCGCCCGGAGCGCGACACCGGCCTGCCCGGCCAGCGCCTCGGCATCTCCCGCCGTACCGAGCATGTCGGCGCCGACGAAACGCCGGAACGCCTCCTGCATGGTCAGCCGCTCGAACGGCGCGTCGATCCGGAGCGTGCCCTCCGCCCCTTCGATCGCTGGCGGCAGCAGCCGGCGGAGCAAAGACTCGGTCTCGTCCATCAGCGACGCCATGTCGGCGCCGGGCCGGTACCACTCCAGCATGGTGAATTCCGGCGCATGCAGCGCGCTGTTCTCGCCGTTGCGCCAGACCCGCGCGAGCTGGAACACGGGAAGCCCGGTCGCCGCGACGATGCGCTTCATCGCGAATTCCGGGCTGGTGTGCAGCCAGAGCGTTTCCGTAGCGCCATCCGGATGTTCCAGGACCGAGCGGAACGGACGCAGATGCACCTCCTCGCCGGGCGAGGGCACGAGGAACGGCGTTTCCGCCTCCATGTAGCCGCGCGCCTCGAAGAAGGCGCGCACGCCGCGCAGCATCAGTCCCCGCCTGCGCAGAAACGGCAGGCGATCCGGGAGGGATGGAAGCGCGCCGCCGGAGCGGTCGGTTTCCATGGCAGGTTCTCCTTGGTTCATGTTGCAGCGGGCCGGCTGCTCGCAGTACAGCGCGCCGATGACCGCGCCAATCCGTTCCGTCGATGCGCTGATCGCAGCGAAACTGGCACCGGAAGCCGATCGCGCGGCGCTGGAGGCCGTGGCATCGCGCTACGCCACGCTGATCCCCGCCGCCTTCGGCGCCCTGATCGAGCACCCGGACGATCCAATCGGCCGCCAGGTGATCCCGCACCCGGACGAGATCCGGCACGCGCCGCACGAGCTGGCCGACCCGATCGGCGATGCCGCGCACTCGCCCGTGCCCGGCATCGTGCGCCGCTATCCGGATCGCGCCCTGCTCAAGCCGCTGCTGGTCTGTCCGCTCTATTGCCGGTTCTGCTTCCGGCGCGAGCACGTGGGACCGGAAGGCGGGCTGCTGGACGAGGCCGCCCTCGAACGCGCGCTGGCATGGCTGCGCGGCACGCCGGAGATCACGGAGGTGATCCTGACCGGCGGCGACCCGCTGATGCTCTCGCCGCGCAGGCTCCGGCAGATCGTCGGCGCCCTCGACGCCATGCCGCACGTCACCACGATCCGCATCCACAGCCGCGTCCCTGTCGCCGCCCCCGAGCGGATCACGGCGGAGATCGCCGATGCGCTGGAGACCGAAAAGGCGATGTGGCTGGTGCTGCATGCCAATCACGCGCGGGAGTTCGGCCCGGCCACCCGCGACGCGCTGCGCCTGTTGCAGGCCCGCGCGATCCCGGTGCTGGGCCAGTCCGTCCTGCTGCGCGGCGTGAACGACGATCCGGACTCGCTGGAAGACCTGCTCCGCGCCATGGTCCGCCACCGGATCAAGCCTTATTATCTGCACCAGCTCGATCCCGCCCCCGGCACCGCGCGCTTTCACGTGCCGATCGGGGAAGGACAAGCCCTGCTGCGCGCGCTGCGCGGCCGCGTCACCGGCCTCGCCTGGCCGACCTATGTGCTGGATATCGAGGGCGGCCACGGCAAGGTGCCGATCGGCCCGTCCTATCTGCCGGAGGGCGGCGAAACGGTCTCGGACCCGAGCGGCGCCATGCACAGGCTGCCGACGCATGCCCTGCCCTCCTCCTGAGCGGCGGTCTCCGGTCAGGCGCGGGTCCGCAACCTTGCCCCGGGGCGGGCATTGGCGCTAGAAGCCCGCTCCTCATCCTTTTCCGACCATTTTCAAGCAAGGCTCGACGATGAAGCAGCAGGCCAACCTGATCCGAGCCGGCCAGGTGATCGAGCATGACGGCCGTCGCTGGACGGTGCTCAAGCAGCAGATCATCACGCCGGGCAAGGGCGGCGCCTTCATCCAGGTTGAAATGCGCGACCTGAAGACGGGCAACAAGACCAACGAGCGCTGGCGTACCGCCGACACCGTCGAACGCCTGATGACCGAGGACAAGGAGTTCACCTACTCCTATACTGACGGCGACAACCTCGTTCTCATGGATCCCGAGACGTTCGAGCAGACCATGATTCCGGCCGACATCCTCGGCGACGGCGTGGCCTTCCTGCAGGACAACATGACGGTGAACGTGAAGCTGGTGGAAGGCGACCCGGTCGCCATGGACCTCCCGCCGCATGTGGTGCTGGAGATCGTCGAGGCCGACCCGGTGGTGAAGGGACAGACCGCGTCCTCCTCCTACAAGCCGGCCAAGCTCTCCAACGGCGTGAAGACCATGGTGCCGCCTTTCATCGAGGTGGGCGAGCGCGTCGTGGTGCGCACGGACGATTCGTCCTACGTCGAGCGCGCGAAGGGCTGATCGGGGCTTCCCCGACGCTGATCCTCTTGGAGACGGTCTGAACGATGGCGATGCGGCTTTCCCCGGTGATGACCGTCATGCACAACGCGGCGCAGAAGGCGGCGCGTCGTTTGCTGCGCGACTTCAACGAGGTCGAGCAACTCCAGGTCAGCATCAAGGGCCCGGGCGATTTCGTGTCCCAGGCCGATCTGCGCGCCGAGACCACGCTGCGCGAGGAGCTGGGCCGCGCCCGCCCAGGCTACGCCTTCCTGATGGAGGAAAGCGGCGCCTCCGGCGGCGAAAACTGGACCTGGCGCTGGGTGGTCGATCCGCTGGACGGGACCACCAACTTCCTTCACGGCATTCCGCACTGGGCGATCAGCATCGGCCTGCAGCGCCGGCTGCCGGACGGCAGCGCCGAGCTGGCCGCCGCCGTGGTCTACAACCCGGCCGGAAACGAGATGTTCTGGGCGGAGAAGGGCGCCGGCGCCTATCTGAACGAACGCCGCCTGCGCGTTTCCGCACGTCGCGAGATGATCGATTGCGTGTTCGCGACCGGCATTCCGTTCGCCGCCACGCACAACAACCGCAAGCTTCCCTTCGCCCGGACGCTTGCCGCCATCATGCCGCAGGTCGCCGGCGTCCGCCGCTTCGGCTCCGCCGCGCTCGATCTGTGCTGGACCGCCGCCGGCCGCTACGACGGGTTCTGGGAGCTGGGACTCAAGCCGTGGGACTGCGCCGCGGGCCTTCTGGTCGTGCGCGAGGCCGGCGGTTTCACTACCGATCCGCACAATGCGCCGCAGGAGGCGATGGACATGGAGTGCCATGTCGTCGCCGCCAATCCACACATGCATGCCCGCCTGCGCGAACTGGTTCTGGGCGGCATGTCCGCCGGGACCACCGCCGCAGGCTGATCCTTCTGTCCGCAGGGCCGGCGCGTCCGCCCGGGGTACAGCCCCCGGGATGCGGTTGACCGGGCGCGCGGCTCGTTTACGGTTCCCGCCCGATGCAAAAACCCGCCCTTCCCGTTCTTGCCGCTGCGACGCTGCTGTTCGTCGCCCCCGTCGTCGCGGCCAGGGTCGCCGCGGCACAGGTCACCACCAGCCAGAGCGCGCTGGATGCGTTGGGCAGCGGCGAGCACGAGAGCGCCGCGCACCACGCGCCGTCGCACGACACATCGCATGGCCGCCACGCGGCGCGGCGCGCTGCCACTGCTCCGGCTCCGTCCAACGCGCCGGCCGCCACCATTCCGGCAGCGCCTCCGGCGGCGCCCGTCTTTGCCGCGCCGGTGGTGAACGTGCCGCTGCATCCGCCGCCGCCGCCGCCGCCGGTTCCGGTCGTGCCGAACGCGGTCGGAGCCGCGACGCCCCTGCCCGACGGGGTGCGGATCACCTTCGGCGCCAATGCCAGCGACCTGAACCCGGCGACCATGCAGGCTCTGCACGACTTCGCGGCGAAGCTGAAGGCCGATCCGCAGGCGCGTGCCATTCTCGATGCCGCCGCCGCGGGCAGCCCGGACGATCCGTCCACCCCGCGCCGCCTCGCCCTGTCACGCGGCCTGGTCGCCCGCGCGGTGCTGATCAATGACGGCATCGCATCGACCCGGATCTATGTCAGGATGGATCCGAACGCTTCGGCCGGAACCGACCGGGTCGACCTGCACGAACAAAGCAACCCGGATGGAAGCGTCCAGGCCGCCGCCTCCCCGTCCACCACTCCCAGCCAGGCTCCTGCCGCAGGATCTCCTCAGCCATGACCCGCCCGACCACCTATGTGATCCGGATGCTCGTGTTCCTGCTGGTGGTCGCGGTCGCCGTCGCGTTCCTGTTCCCGACTCTGGTGCTGGCCTTCCGCAACAACCCCATTCTGGACGGGCTGATTCTCGCCGTGCTCGTGCTCGGCATCGGCTGGAACCTGTTGATGGTGATCCGCCTCACGCCGGAAGTGCGCTGGATCGAGACGCTGCGGCAGCCACGCGCCGGCCTGGCGCCGCCGACCCCGCCACGCCTGCTGGCGCCGATGGCGTCGATGCTGGCGACCCGCAACCGCGCCGACCGTCTGGTGCTGTCCACGCCCGCCACGCGCTCGCTGCTCGACAGCCTGTCCTCCCGTTTGGATGAGAGCCGCGAGCTGTCGCGCTACATGACCGGGCTACTGATCTTCCTGGGCCTGCTCGGCACGTTCTGGGGCCTGTTGCATACGGTGCATTCCATCGGCGGAATCATCGCCGGCATGAATGTCGGCTCCGCCGACGTCACGCAGATGTTCGACCAGCTCAAATCCGGCCTGGCGCAACCGCTCGCCGGAATGGGAACGGCGTTTTCCGCCTCCATGTTCGGTCTGGCCGGATCGCTGGTCCTGGGCTTCCTCGATCTCACGGCGGGCCAGGCGCAGAACCGCTTCTTCAACGAGCTGGAAGAATGGCTCGCCGGCATCACCCGCTTCTCCTCCGGCTACACCGGCGGCGATGGCGAGGCGCCGATCCCGACCTATGTGCAGGCGCTGCTGGAACAGACCGCCGAGAATCTGGACGGACTTCAGAGCGTGCTTGTCCGCGCCGAGGACGGCCGCCAGAACCACAACCAGACCATGGCCACCCTCGCGGACCGGCTCGGCGCCCTGACCGAGCTGCTGCGCGCCAACCAGCAGCTCATGCTGCGTGTCGCCGAGACCCAGTCGGCGATGACGCCGGTCCTGCGCAAGCTAGCCGACCCGGCCGGCGCGGATGCGGCCGGCGGCCAGGAGCTGCGCTCGATCGAGCGTCTGCTGCAGCGCCTTCTCGCCGAGACGGAGCAGGGCCGCGCCCAATCTACGGCAGAGTTGCGCAACGAACTCCGCGTACTGACGCGCACCGTCGCCGCGTCCGCACCGGGCGCGGCGACGGCGCCGTCCACGCCATCGTTCGGCCCGCGAGGCTGATCCGATGGCGCGCCGGCGCGGAGCACGCGGCAACGGTCTCGACGCGTGGCCGGGCTATGTGGACGCTTTGTCGACGCTGCTCATGGTCATCATCTTCGTGCTGCTGGTGTTCGTGCTGGCGCAGGCCTTCCTGTCCGCCGCCCTGACCGGACGCCAGACCGCGCTCGACAAGCTCACGCGCGAGATGAACCAGCTCACCCAGCTCCTCTCCATGGAGAAGGGCAAGGTGAACACGCTGCAGCTTTCCGTCGCCACGCTGAACACGCAGCACGAGAAGGACCTGGCCGCGCATAGCCGAGACGCGGCCGCCGAGGCGGCCCTGCAGCAGCAGCTCAGCGCACAGACGAAGCTTGGCGCCGACGCCCAGAACCAGGTCACGCTGCTGAACCAGCAGCTCGCGGAGCTTCAGAAGCAGCTCGCCGCCATCGCGGCCGCGCTCGACATCTCCAGAAAGGACGTGGCGGACCGGGACGCCAAGATCACGGACCTGGGCAACAAGCTGAATCTCGCTTTGGCCGACAAGGTCGAGGAGCTGAAGCGCTACCGCTCCGAGTTCTTCGGCCGTCTGTCCGCCCTTCTGGCGCACAAGCCCGGCATACGCGTGGTCGGCGACCGCTTCGTGTTCCAGAGCGAGGTGCTGTTCCCCGTCGGCAGCGCCGATCTGTCGCCGGCCGGCCGCGACCAGATCAAGACCCTGGCCAAGACGCTGAAGCAGATCGGCGCCGAGATCCCCAAGGACATCCCCTGGATCCTGCGCGTGGACGGCCACGCCGACAGGCAGCCGATCAAGGGCAGCCAGTTCCCGACCAACTGGGAGCTGTCCGCCGCCCGCGCCATCACCGTGGTCAAGCTCCTGATCGCCGAGGGAATCCCGCCCCAGCACCTCGCCGCGACCGCCTTCTCGCAATACCAGCCGATCGACAATGGCAGTTCGGCCGACGCGATGGCGCATAACCGGCGCATCGAACTCAGGCTGACCGACCGCTAGGGAAACGGGAATGGCCAGTCCCCTGCTGCACACCGAGCGGCTGATCCTGCGTCCCCCCGAACGTGGCGACCTGGACGGCTGGGCCGCGTTTTCCGCCGATCCCGCCGCGATGCGCTTCCTCGGCGGCCCGATCGGCCGCCCGGAGGCATGGCGCAGCCTGACCATGTCGGCCGGCTGCTGGGCTTTGCAGGGGTTCGGCATGTTCTCCGTTCTGCTGCGCGAGACCGGCGATTGGATCGGCCGAGTCGGCCCGATCGACCATGTCGGCTGGCCGGCTCCCGAGATCGGCTACGGCGTGCTGCCGGCATATCAAGGGCGCGGCTACGCCCGCGAAGCCGTCATCGCCGCCGCGGCGTTCGCGTTCGACACCCTGCACTGGCCGTCCATCGCCCACGTCATCGACCCGGAGAACGCGGCCTCCATCGCCGTGGCGCGCTCGGTCGGCTCGCGTCTGATCGGCCCGACCACCTTGCCGCCGCCGCTGCAAACCAGACGGGTCGATCTTTGGGGGCAAAGCGTGTCGGAATGGCGGGCGAAGGCGGGCCAGAACCCCATCTCGAGCTGAGCCGGCGGCGACCCGAGCCGCAGCGCCTCACCAGACATCTCTGCCTGACCCGGGCGATCTGCCCGAAATCACTCGTTCGGCTCGCTGACGAGCCTTGAAGCGGACCCGATCCATGGCGGAGGCAAAAGCGTCGCCCGCCCGTCCTTCCGTCAGGTCGGCTCGCCGCGTGCCTTGCGCTGCAAGGCGTGCAGGCGGGCGACACCATTGCGATAGGCCGGAGCCAGCAGCAGAACGTGCTGCCAGGCCTCCACCGCGCGGTCGTAGCGGCCGGTCTTCTCGGCGACGGCGGCCAGCCCGGCCCAGGATTCCAGATCGGCCGGGTCGCGCGACAAGGCGCCGCCCAGGTCGCGCACGGCGGCGTCGGCATCGCCCATGGCGCCCTCGATCGAGGCGCGTTCACGCCAGAGCACCGCACGGTCGGGCTCCAGAGCAATGGCGTCGGACGCGTCCGCAAACGCGTCCTGGCCCTGATTCGTGTCCAGCTCGCGTTGGGCGCGCCGAACCAGCAGCCGGGTCGTCGGCGACAGAGCCGCCATACGCGCATCGGCGAGCTTGGCCTGCAGGATATCGGCGTGATCGGCATCGGGCGCATGCAGCAACGCCGCTTCGAGCGCCCCGACCTTCTGGTCGGACGCCGATGCGGCGAGAGCGGGTGCGGGACTCGGCGCGGCTGCGGCGGCGGTCAGCAGCAGGAGAACGCAAGCACGGCGCCACGCGCTCCGAACCGCGGACGCCCGCCTCGCCAAAGCGGGACAGGGCGCGGCGTCGGAGCGCGGCAGCGCCGGATCAGCCATCAGCGGCGATCAGCCCTGGCGGGCCTTCATGCGCGGGTTCTTCTTGTTGATGACGTACACCTTGCCGTGACGACGAACGACGCGGCAATCCTTGTCGCGCAGCTTCGCCGACTTCAGGCTGTTTCTGATCTTCATGGTCCGACCTTCGTGAGCGGCGCCAGCGCCGCGAGGAACCGCGCGAATAAGGGCCTCGCCGGTTTCTGTCAATGTTTCGGCGCGTTCGGGCTCGTCGCGTCCGGCTGCTTCGGCGCGGCCCGGTGCGGAAACAAGACGCGCTGCACGTAGAACACCTGATGGGGGTAGGAAATCCAGACCTTGCGGGCCCGAAAGAAATCCGCGCCGACCAGGCCGGGCGTGTCCAGATCGGCGACGTCGAGATAGGCCGGCGCGAAATGTTCCGGACCGATGTCAAGCGAATCGAAGCGGTGCCTGTGCGCGATCAGGCCGTTGCCGTCGATGCCGCGGGCAATATTCGTGCGATCTTGCGCCATGGTCTGTCGGTTGGCGCCCCCATCGTTTGCGGCATCGTTGTCGATGATGGTGCGAAAGGCGCCGCTGTCGAGCACGACAGACTCGTTGTGGCCGTTGATCGCGATATCGAACCGGATGGCCGTCTCGTTCTCCAGCGTGAACGGCAGACGATAATAGTCGCCGGTCTGCCAAGGCCGGAGGTTATTCGAGCAGTGAACTTCCTTGAACAACGTGACGAGATGGCCGGGCAGATCGAACTCGACGTCATAATTCGCCAGGAAGTCGCCGCCGAACAGTCCGATCACAGGCAGGCCGCCGACGCTTCGCGGCCGGCCGCCCGGAACGGAGTCCAGTTCCACATGCCGCGCGGCGGCCGTTCCGAGCGACAATTTATCGACCGTCACCAAATGCGAGAATACCGATCCACCGATGCCGTTCAGCAGATGGAAATGTTCCGGATCGCTCGGCAGCCCCAGCCGCTCCGCAGCGTCCTCGTAGATCAATGAAACGCGCGCCCCCGTATCGACAACGAACGCCGATTTCGCGCCATTGATCGCGACTTCCACCACGGGAGAACCACGATCGTTCAGAACCGGCAACTCGGCCACGGTCTCCATCACGCAGCCTTGTCCGAGCTGCGGGTCATCGGCGCACCCTGCCAGACCGGCGCCAAGGAGAAGCAGGACCAGGAGCCGAAAACGCATTTTCGTTACTCAAGCGTTGCGACCGCAACCTTGGCAGCGTTCCGCTGGGCGGAAAAGCCGGATCGATAGGCGATCCCGAGCCAGCGCCAGCATTGTTGCGAACTGTCTCTCTCGGGTCACCTTACGCCTGTCCGGACGCGGCCGATCCTGCGATCAGTCCGCCAGCAGGTGCGTCGCGTGGTTGAGCGGACCGGCCCCGGCGCCGAAGCCGGGCGCTGTCTCGATCGCGCGCCTGGTATAGGTTCTGCCGCGATCCACGGCGTCCTGCAGCGCCATGCCTTGCGCCAGGCCGGTGGCGATGGCGCTGGCCAGGGTGCAGCCGGTGCCGTGCGTGTGACGGCTCTCGATACGCGGCGCGGAGAACAGGGTGATGCCGTCTTCCGTCGCCAGCATGTCGGTCACCACGTCGCCCGGCAGATGGCCGCCCTTGAGCAGCACGGCTGGCACGCCCAGCGTCAGCAGCATGTCGGCCGCGTGGCGCATATCGTCCTCGGTCTCGATCGCGCGGCCGCACAGCACGGAGGCTTCAGGCAGGTTCGGGGTCAGCAACGCTGCCAAAGGCAGCAGCGAGCGCTTGAGCGCGGATACGGCGCTCGCCGCCAGGAGAGGCTGGCCGCCCTTGGCCACCATCACCGGGTCCAGCACCAGAGGCGTTTCCGGGTGGCGGCCGAGTCGATCGGCCACGCACTCGATCAGTGCCGGATCGCCCAGCATGCCGATCTTGAAACTGTCGGCGCCGAGATCGTCCAGCACGCAATCGATCTGCGTGCCGACGAAGGCGGCGGGAACCGGCAGGATGTCATGGACGCCGAGCGTGTTCTGGGCTGTCAGCGCCGTGATCGCCGTCATCGCGAAACCGCCCAGCACGGTGACGGTCTTGATATCGGCCTGGATGCCGGCCCCGCCGCCGGAATCGCTGCCGGCGACGATCAGCACCCTGCCCTTCATGCGGCGACGGCCACGCGCCGGATCGCATCGCAGACACCGTCCACGACCCGGGCCACGAGCGCCTCGTCCTCGGCTTCGGCCATGACGCGCACCAGCGGTTCGGTGCCGCTCTCGCGCAGCAGAAGGCGGCCGCCTGCGCCCAGCTCGGCTTCCGCCTGACGCTTGGCATCGATCACGGCGGGATCCTTCAGCGGCGATGGGCCGGCGAAGCGCACGTTCTTGAGCAGCTGAGGGAACGGCTTGAACACGGTCAGCACCTCGCTGGCGGGACGGCCCTGCTCGACCAGCACCGCCAGCACCTGCAGGGCCGCGAGAAGACCGTCCCCCGTGGTCGCGAAATCGGACAGCACCATATGGCCCGACTGCTCGCCGCCGAGATTCAGGCCGAGTTCGCGCATGCGCTCCACCACGTAGCGGTCGCCGACGGCGGTGCGTTCGAGCCGGATGTCCTGGGCGGCCAGGAAGCGCTCCAGCCCCATGTTCGACATCACCGTGGCGACCACGCCGTCGTTGCGCAGGCGGCCGGACGCCTTCCAGGACCGGGCGATCAGCCCCAGGATCTGGTCGCCATCGACGGTCTGGCCGAGCTCGTCGCAGACCAGCAGCCGGTCGGCGTCGCCGTCGAGCGCGATGCCGAGATCGGCGCGGTGTTCCAGCACGGCGGCGCTGAGCGCGCGCGGATGGGTCGAGCCGCATTGGTGGTTGATGTTGAGGCCGTTCGGGTTGCAACCGAGGCGCACCACCTCCGCGCCCAGCTCCCACAAGGCGGTCGGCGCCACGCGATAGGCGGCCCCGTTGGCGCAATCGACCACGATGCGCAGCCCGTCCAGACGCCGGCCGCGCGGGAAGGTCGCCTTGGCGCTCTCCACGTAGCGGCCGGCGGCGTCGTTCAGGCGGGAGGCGCGGCCGATCATGTCGGGCGCGGCCAGGTTCCGCGACAGGTCGGAGCCCATCAGCGCCTCGATCTCGGCCTCTGTCTCGTCGCTGAGCTTGAAGCCGTCGGGGCCGAACAGCTTGATGCCGTTATCCTCGAACGGGTTGTGCGAGGCGGAGATCATCACGCCGAGATCGGCGCGCAGGGAGCGGGTGAGCTGCGCGATCGCGGGCGTCGGCATCGGGCCGACCAGGGTGACGTCGATGCCGGCCGACAGGAAGCCCGAGACCAGGGCGCATTCGATCATGTAGCCGGACAGGCGGGTATCCTTGCCCAGCACGACGCGGTTGCGATGCGCGCCGCGCCGGAAGCGGAGTCCGGCGGCCTGGCCGAGGCGCTGGGCGATCTCCACCGTCATCGGCTCGCTATTGGCGGTGCCCCTGATGCCGTCGGTGCCGAACAGCTTTCTCGTGGTGCCCATGCGCGACGCTCCCGACTTCTCTGTGCGTTGCGCCTGCTCTAGCTCAGCCGTGCATGGCTCGCCAGAGTCGCACCGCTTGCACCGTGCCGGGGACGTCGTGCACGCGCAGCACGATGTCGGGAATCGCCAGCGCCGGCAGGATGGCGGCGAGCGAGCCGGGGTCGCGCCGAGACGGATCGGGCTCGCCGCCGATCTCGCCCACGAAGCGCTTGCGCGACGCGCCCAGAACGATGCGGCAGCCGAGATTCAGCAGGATCGGCAGGCGTCGCAGGAGCTCCAGATTGTGCGCGGTGGTCTTGGCGAAGCCGAGGCCCGGATCCACCAGGATGCGGTCCGGCGCGATGCCGGCGGCGACCGCGCGCGCCACGGAGGCGGCGAGTTCGCGCGTCACCTCCACCGCCACGTCGTCGTACTGCGCCAGCGCGCCCATGGTCTGCGGCGTGCCGCGCATGTGCATCAGCATCACCGGACAGCCGGCTTCCGCCACCACCCTGCCCGCCTCCGGGTCGTGCGCCAGGGCGGACACGTCGTTGATCGCCGTGGCGCCGGCCCGCAGCGCCGCGCGCATGGTGACGGCGTTGCGCGTGTCGACCGAAACGAGGATGCCCTCGGCCCGAAGCCGCTCGACCACCGGCAGGACGCGATCCTGCTCCTCCGCCGGCGTCACCGGGGCGGCGCCCGGACGGGTGCTTTCCCCGCCCACGTCGATCAGGTCGGCGCCCTGCTCGCGCATGCGCAGCGCCGCGTCGATCGCAGCAGCAGGCGCCGAATGCCGGCCGCCATCGCTGAAACTGTCCGGCGTGACGTTGAGAATGCCCATCACCAGCGCGCCGGGCGGCAGTCCGGCGGCCGGGAGCGGGCGGGTCAGACGCGCCAGCGTCTGCTGCCAGCTGGCGGGACGATCGCCCACCCGGACCAGTTGCATCCCGTCCGGGCCGCTCAGGCCGCAAACGGTGAACGCAGACGGGCCGCCGGCGAGCGGCAGCGCCAGGCCCGCGTCGCAGGCATGGTGCGCCGCCTCGCCGTGCAACAAGCCGAGCGGGACGATCAAGCTGTCGGTCATTGCGCCAGTTCTTTCTGATCCTCCGTATGCGCCAGGTCGGCTGCGATCGCGAGACCGACGACGCGGCCGGTTCTCGTTGTAATATCGATACAATCGAGCCATTGTTGGCAGGCAATCGCACGACATATTGGCTGGTTCGTCGCCGGCCTCCGGAGAGAACAGATGGGTGTCGACGTCATCCTGCTGCAGCCCGGCGTGACCGACTGGGCGACACTGGACATCGAGCCCATCAGCATCGTCCTGGCCCGCCATGGGCTGCCCATTGCCCCGCCGGACGACGGCACCGAAGTCGACCTCTCGCGGATCGTCGAGACGACATGGGAGAGAGCCAAGGCCGCAGATCCCGACCTCGTGTCGGCAGATTTAGCGCTCGAACGAAACTGGTTGATCTGCGAGGACGCCAGCTTCCTGATACACAAGGCCGAGCTCGTCAGCCTGCATTTTTGGCGACTCATGGACAGGGAGTTCTACAAGCCGCTCCTGTTCGACCTGATCCACGGGTTAGGGCTGGTGATGACTGTCGATGGCGGCGATCTGGCCGCTCGTGCCGATGTGCTCGCCGCGCTGCCGCCGGCGTGTCTGTACGGAACCAATCCCGACCTCCGTCACGTCGTCGAGACGATCGGAGATTGCTGATCGCAAACGGTAGTTGTCGCCAGCCAGACGAAAAGGGCCCCGCCTGCGCGGAGCCCCTTTCCGTTCAGCCCGGCTGCGGCGCCGGTTCCAGGCCGCCCGGCGGCAGCGGATCCGGGCGGCGGGTGCTGGGGACGGAGGCGCGCCGGTTTTCGGGCATCGGCTCGTCCACCACCTTGCGCACGATCGGCTCGCCACGCATGACCTGACGCACCTCGGCCGCATCCAGCGTCTCGTATTCGAGCAGCGCCGCGGCGATGGCGTGCAGCTCGTCGATATGCTCGGTCAGGATGGTCTTGGCGCGCTGATAGGCGGTGTCGATCAGCTCCCTGATCTCGCCCTCGATCTCGCGCGCGGTCTGGCCGGACACGTTCTTGTTCTGGGTCACGGAGTGGCCCAGGAACACTTCCTGGCTGTTGTCGCCATAGGCGATCAGGCCGAGCTTCTCGCTCATGCCCCATTCGGTGACCATCGCGCGGGCCAGCTGGGTCATCATCTTGATGTCGGACGAGGCGCCTGAGGTGACGCGGTCGGCACCCAGGATGATCTCCTCCGCGGCGCGGCCGCCCGCGGCGCGCACCAGGGTCGCCTTCATCTCGTCGCGGCTCTGCGACAGGCGATCGGCTTCCGGCAGCACGAAGGCGACGCCGAGCGCGCGTCCGCGCGGGATGATGGTGACCTTGTGCAGCGGGTCGTTGCCCGGCTCGTAGAGGCCGCACAGCACATGGCCGGTCTCGTGATAGGCGGTCAGGCGCTTCTCCGCGTCGCTCATGACCAGCGACCGGCGCTCGGCACCCATCATCACCTTATCCTTGGCGTTCTCGAACTCGAGCATCGCCACCGTGCGCTTGCCGAGACGCGCGGCCAGCAGCGCCGCCTCGTTCACGAGGTTGGACAGGTCGGCGCCGGAAAAACCGGGCGTGCCACGGGCGATAATCTTCGGATCGACGTCGGAGGCGATCGGCACCTTGCGCATATGCACGCGCAGGATCTTCTCACGGCCCGCCACGTCCGGGTTCGGCACCACCACCTGGCGGTCGAAGCGGCCGGGACGCAGCAGCGCCGGGTCGAGCACGTCCGGACGGTTGGTGGCGGCGATGAGGATCACCCCCTCGCTGCTCTCGAACCCGTCCATCTCTACCAGCATCTGGTTGAGGGTCTGTTCGCGCTCGTCATTGCCGCCACCGAGCCCGGCGCCGCGATGACGGCCGACGGCGTCGATCTCGTCGATGAAGATGATGCAGGGTGCGCTCTTCTTGCCCTGCTCGAACATGTCGCGCACGCGCGACGCGCCCACGCCCACGAACATCTCGACGAAGTCGGAGCCCGAGATGGTGAAGAACGGCACGTTGGCCTCGCCGGCGATGGCGCGGGCCAGCAGCGTCTTGCCGGTGCCGGGAGGACCGACCAGCAGCACGCCCTTCGGAATCTTGCCGCCCAGGCGCTGGAATTTCTGCGGGTCCTTCAGGAACTGGACGATCTCCTCCAGCTCGCTCTTGGCCTCATCGATGCCGGCGACGTCCTCGAACGTCACCCGGCCCTGCTTCTCCGTGAGCAGCTTGGCGCGCGACTTCCCGAAGCCCATGGCGCGACCGCCGCCGGACTGCATCTGGCGCATCAGGAAGATCCACACGCCGACGAACAACAGCAGCGGGCCGAAATTCAGCAGCGCCCGCAGCAGCGGGTTCATCTCGCCGTCGAGCGGCTTGGCCGAAATCTGCACGCCCTTGCTGGTCAGACGCGAAACCAGGTCCGGGTCGTCCGGCGTATAGGTCTCGAACGCCGTGCCGTCGGTGAGCACACCGGACACGTTGTGGTTCTGGATCACCACCGAACGGACATGCCCGTCATTCACGTCGCTGATGAAGTCGGAATAAGCGAGCTGGGGGGTCCCGTGCTGCCCGCTGCCCGGCTGGAACATGCTGACCAGCAGCACCACAAGCAGAGCGATGATGACCCAGAAGGCCAGGTTGCGGCCGAAATTGTTCATCTTGCCTTACAGTTCATGCTCGACGTCCCGATCCCTGCCGCGTGCCGACACCGATCGGGCCGATCCCGAAACGCGAGGTGCGATCATACCCGGTCGGGCCGGCAATGCCATTCCACACTGCTACGCTAGATTGGGACGGCAGGGCCCGCCCGGTAGGGCCGACGCCGCAGGATCGGATCAAAGCCTCTCAAGAATGCTGAACGGGGTCGATTCGCTGGCCGGCATGGTGGGCTGGAAGCGGAACGAGACCGCCTCGACGCGCGGATCGGCACGCCAGCCCAGATGCGGCACGGCGAGCAGCGCACCATCCGCCGCGCGCAGCGATGGCAGAGCCTGCAGCACCGCCGCAGGCAGACGGCTCCGGCGGCGCAAGCTGGCGGCATCGGCGCCGAGCGCGGCGATGAAGGTCTGCTCGCCGTCTGGAACCGAGCCGCGCAGAACGAACCGGCCGTCCCATCGCGCGCCCGGCAAAGCCGGAGCGGGTCCGGCCAATGAATCGGTTTCCCGCACCAGCAGCCAGCCCTCCCCCCAGCGCCCGGCCGGCAGCAGACGCGTTCCCGCCAGCGTAGCGGCGCGGGGCACCCGTACCAGACGACGCACCGCCTCGGACGCCGGACGATGCGGCCGCCCGCCGACGGTCCGGATCAGCGCGGCCAGGGCGTCTTCCGGCACCAGAACCGGCGGCAGCAGGGCGAACCCTTCCGGGCGGAGCGAGACCGTTCCAGCCAGAAGCGCGGCATCCGCGGCGCGCGCATCCGCCCGCTCCTGCCCGGCCGCATCCGCGTGACGCAGCAATTCGGCGCGCAGGACCGCCGCTGTTGCGAGCTCCTCCCGCACGCGCGTCCGTTCGGCGCGCCGGTCCCGGTTGGACGGGTCCTCGATCCAGGACAGGCCCCGCGCGACCAGCGTGGCGCGCAAACTGGCCGGATCGACGCGCAGAAACGGACGGAGCAGACGCACCGTATCCAGCTCCAGCAGTGGCGACATGCCGGACAGACCACTGACCCCGCTGCTGGCGCGGCGCCGGATCAGCGCGGTTTCGGCCTGGTCGGAGCGGTGATGGCCAAGCAGCAGATCCACCGCGCCCGCCTCGGCGCAGGCCTGCAGCAGCGTCTGGTAGCGCGCATCGCGGGCGCGCTCGGCCAAACCGGGACCGCGCGCCAGTCCCGCGAGCGGCAGCAGGCGCGCGGCGATGCCGTGCCGCTCCAGGGTCCGGAGGGTCAAAGCGGCTTCGCCGGACGACTCCTCCCGCAATCCATGATCCACCACCAGCGCCAGAACGGGAAACCCGCGCGCTTCCGCCCAGCCGGCGGCGAGCAGGGCCAGTGCCAGACTGTCGGCGCCACCGGAAACAGCCACGGCAACGGGCGGGGCCGATCCGGGCCTTGGCCAGGGACCGAGCCGGTCCATCCAGCCGGCGAACTCCCCGGCCCCGATCGGATCCGGCGTCATCATCCCCGAACCCTGCCCGGTCCGCGCCGATCCGACCGGAGCGGCGGCGTGGCGGGCCGAAGGCTCAGCGGCAGGCGGCGCGGCTGCGCAGGGAGGCGTAGGCCGCCTTGGCGCGCGGCGCAGGCTGCGGGAACTCGGCATGCATCTTGGCAAGCGCCTCGCACGCCGCGCCCTTGTCGCCCAGCGCCAGCATGGATGCGCTAACGCCGAGAAGGGCGTCAGGGGCCCGGCCGGAACGTGGCGCGCGGTTATAGGCGTCGTAATAGGCCACGGCCGCCTGCTGATACTGGCGCTGGCCGGCGAGCGACTGCCCCAGCAGGAACTGGGCATCGACCTGACGCGGACCACGCGGACCGGACAGCACCTCCTGGGCGTCCTGCTGCGCCGCGGCATAGTCGCGACGAGCCAGGGCGGCGTTGCCCGCCGCCAGGGAGGCTTCGGGCGTGCGTCGCGCGGCCGGCACGGGGGCAGCCGCCGGCGCCGGCGTCGTCGTGGCCGCTCCCGCTGCGGCGGCCCCTCCGGCGGCAGCCGCGGCGGCGCCGCCATTCTGCATGTTGAAGCTCAGGTCGCTGATCTGCTTGCTCAGCGTGGCATTCTGCTGCTGCACCTGATTGGTGAGCTGATCGAGTTCGCCGCGCATGTCGCGCACCTGCTGTTCCAGCGTCTGCACCCGCTCCAGGAGCTGGGCGGACAGTCCGTTCGTATCGCCGCCGACGGGCGCCTGGCCGCCGATCGGCGGCGCGACGGGCTGCACCGAGGCGCCACCGCCGGACCCCATCTGTTCGACCTCGTGCCGCAGTTCGAGAATCTGGTTCTGTAACGAGATCGCCTCGCGGCTTTCCATCTGCGCATGCGCCGGGCCGGCGAGGAGCGCCGTCGCGGCAAGGCCGGCCAGGGAGATGTTCCGGAAGCGGGAAAGGGTCACGGCGCGCATCGAAAGCCTCGACGGGAAACGGATGGATCGGGCGGACGGTAGATCAGAACGCCCCATACGAAAACGCCCCGGACCGAAGTCCGGGGCGTCCCGACGTGAACGATCGGAACCGGTTCAGCGAACCGAGGTGATCGCGTTGCGGTTCTGGGCCCAGGCCTGCTCGTCGTCGCCGGTCGCGGTCGGACGATCCTTGCCGTAGGAGATGGTGGTGATGCGGTCGGCGGCGACGCCCTTGGCGACCAGGTAGTCGCGCGCGGCGTTGGCGCGACGGTTGCCCAGCGCGATGTTGTATTCGTCGGTGCCGCGATCGTCGCAGTTGCCGGCGATCTGCACCGTCACCTGCGGATAGCGCGCGAGCCACGCGGCCTGGCGGTCGAGGGTCGCCTGCGCTTCCGGCGACAGGGTGTTCTGCGCCAGAGCGAAGTAGACGCGATCGCCGACATTCGCGACCAGATCGGCCTCGCTGCCCGGCACGGCGGCGCCGGTCGGGGCCGAGGTCGCGCCGAGGCCGGACGCGGTCCCGGTGTTGGCCGACTTGTCGTCGGAACAGGCAGCAACCGCCGCCACGAGGGCGAGCGCGCCGAGGATCTTGAACTTCATGGTTATCGTTCCTGGGGGTTACGAAACGAGCGGCTAGTCCGGCCTACGGCCCGACCGGATACGACGGTCGCGATCGGCGTGGACCGCACCACACGGCCCCACCGCGATACCGCTTCGTTTCGCTTCCGGTCAAGAACCCAACGCCGTTTGCAAGAGGGCGTTTCGCGCGGCGCGATATTTCTTGTCCGCGCGTTGCAAAAACGCCGTCCTTCATTGCGTCGGATCAGCCTTTGAGCGGCGACCAGGCCGGCGCCTGCGCGCCGCCGGGCGTGGCGATGACGCGCTCGTTGAAGCCCGCGATATCGATCTGGGCGAGCGACGAGGAGAAGCCCGCCCCGCCCGCGCCGGCCGCGGTCTGGCGGCAATAGGCCAGCACGCGTCCGTTCGGGCAGAAGGTCGGGCTTTCCACGGTGAATCCCTTGGTGAGGATTCGCTCGCCGGTGCCGTCCGGGGCCATGACGCCGATCGAGAATCCGCCGGAGCCGATACGGGTGAACGCGATCAGGTCGCCGCGCGGGCTCCAGACCGGCGAGCCGTACTGGCCGCTGCCATAGGAAATGCGGCGTGCATCGCCGCCGTTCGCGCCCATGATGTAGAGCTGAGGGCTGCCGCCGCGATCGGAGTTGAACACGATCTGCGAGCCGTCCGGGCTGTAGCAGGGGCTGGTGTCGATCGCGCCGGAGCTGGTGAGGCGGCGCGTGGCGCGGGAGCCGAGATCGACCACGTAGATGTCGGAGCCGCCGCCGCGCGTGGCGGACATCACCACGCTCGACCCGTCCGGCGAGAAGCGCGGCGCGAAGGAGATGCCGGCGAACTCGCCCAGCACTTCCTGCCGGCCGGAACCGAGGTCGAACAGGTAGACGCGCGGCCGGTTCTCGGCGTAGCTCATGAAGGCGATCTCGTCGCGCGTCGGGTGGAAGCGCGGCGTCTTCACCAGCCACTGGCCGGAGGTGAGCATACGGGTATTGGCGCCGTCCTGGTCCATGATGGCCAGGCGGGTAATGGCGTGCGAGCGCGGGCCGTTCAGCGAGACGAAGGCGATGCGGGTGTCGAAATAGCCCTTGTCGCCGAGCATGCGCTCATAGATCACGTCGGCGATGATATGGGCGATGCGGCGCCAGTTGCCGCCGCTGGTGGTGTAGGCGGTGCCCTGGAGCTGCTGGCCGGTGAGCGCGTTCCAGAGGCGGAACTCGACGCGCACCGACCCGCCGGAGCCGGAGGTGGTGCCTTGCGCGATCGCCTGCGCGCCCATCGCCTTGTAGCTGTCGAAATCGGGCACGCCGCCGCCGCCCGCAGAGGCGGCCACGCTGAGCGGGCGGAACAGGCCGCACCCGGCGAGATCGTTGCTGATCACCTGCGTCATCTGTTCGCCGATGCCGGGACCGAAGCTCGGAATGGCGATCGGGATCGGGGCGGTCCGGGCCTGGTCCACCGTGATCTCGGCGCCGCCCGGTCCGGCACCCTGGCCGCCCTGCGGGGCGGGCGCCTGCGCCAGCGCCTGCAGCGGCAGGGCGGCGATCCCGGCGCCCGCGGCTCCGATCAGGCCGCGGCGGGACAGGACGCTTCGGTCGGAAGTGAGAAACGACATGGTGGTCTCCCTGGAATCTTGAAACGATCGGCTAACGCGAATGGCGGCCGGGTGCGCACCCGTCACGGGCGGAAAACGAACGAGAGTTGCTGCGTCTTGCCCAGAAGGCTGGGCGGGATCGGCAGCTTGGCGCAGGTGGGATTGAGCACAGCGTCACGCGCCCGCTCGGCCAGCGCGCGATAGCCGGGATCGGCCGCCATGCGCGCCGCCGTATCCGGCTTGAAATCCACCCGGCGGGCTTCGCCGGTGGCATCCACCGTCACCAGAAGATGCGCCGTGAAGGTGGCGTAGTCCTTCGCTTCGGTATCTTCCGCGTAGCAGCGGCGCACAGAACCGCCGATCGCCTTCTGCTGGCCGGCGGTGAGCTGGCCGGTGACGTCGCCGGCGCGCGACGGCGAGCCGCCCTGATCCGGGTTGGCGTGGGCGCGCGGCGGATGGGTCTGCGGCTGGTCGGCGCGGAACTTCTCGAGCGTGGCCAGCAGCGAGTGCGTGTCCGGCTGCGCATTGGTTGTCTTGTTCGGCTGCGTCACATGCGACGGCATCGTCATCTTCGGCAGATCCGGGGTCGGATGCGGCACTGGCGGCGACGGCGTGCGCGCGGGCGACGGCGGAGCCGGCTTCGGCGGCGGCGGCTTGGCCACCTCCGGCGACGGCTCCTCCACTTTGGGCGGAATGTCGAGGGGCGGCGTGGGCGTCTGCACCGCCTGCGGCGGCGGCGGCACGGGCGTGGGCGGCGGCGGCGGAGGCGGCGGCTCCTCGACCGGCATCTTCTCCGGCGGCGTCGGCGATGGCGGGGCCACCTTCTCGACCTGGGAGGGCGCTTCCACCGGCTTGGGCGCCGGTTCGTCGCCCTTGCGGCTCTTGGCCGGCGGCCCCACGAAATCCATCTCCACCGCCGGCGGTTCGGGCGGCTCGGGCGGCCTGGTGATCGGCGGCAGCCCGATGATGAGTGCCAGCAGAAGCGCCGCGTGCAGCCCGCCCGAGATGAGGGCCGCGCGCGTCAGGCCGCGATTCTCATTCTGTCTGCTGCGGGCCACTGTCGGAAACGCCTCGGCTGGGGTGTCGGGTTCGGAGCGGTTAGGACGCAAAAACGGCGGTTTTTAGTGCGCGGAAGGCTGCGGCTGCTCCGCGAGCAGCGCCACATGGGTGAAGCCGCCGGAGGTGATGGTGCCCATGACCTGCATGACGCGGCCGTAGTCGATATGCTGGTCGCCGCGCACGAAGATGCGGTGATTGGGATCGTTCTGCGACGCGGCCTGCAGCTTGGCGACGAGCTGGTCGGTGGTGACCGGATCGTCGCCCATGTAGAGCGAGCCGTCCTGCTTGATGGTCACGGTGATCGGCTTGGTGTCGGCATTGACCGGCGCTGCGTTGGTCTTCGGCAGGTCCACATTGACGCCGCTGGTCATGAGCGGCGCCGTCACCATGAAGATGATGAGCAGCACCAGCATCACGTCCACCAGAGGCGTCACGTTGATGTCGGACATCGGCTTGTGCCGGCGCCTGCCGCCGAATCCGCCGCCGCCGCCCATCTGCATGGCCATGGGTTACGCCCTTTCCTCGGACTGGCGTGACAGGATGGCGCCGAATTCGGTGCCGAACGCCTCGAGCCTGGCGGCGAAGCGACCGAGATCCTGGTTGATCTTGTTGTAGGCGATCACCGCGGGGATGGCGGCGACGAGGCCGATCGCGGTCGCGAACAGGGCTTCGGCGATGCCGGGCGCCACCACGGAAAGGTTGGTGTTGTGCATGGCGGCGATGGCCGAGAACGAGTGCATGATGCCCCAGACGGTGCCGAACAGACCGATGAACGGCGCCGTCGAGCCGACCGTGGCGAGAAAGATCATCCAGCGCTCGAGCCGCTCGAGTTCGCGCGTGACGGTGATGCCCATGGCGCGATCGACCCGCTCGCGGACGCTGCCGCGCGACAGGTCGACGCCGGCGACGCGGGCGCTGCGGCGCCATTCGCCCATCGCCGCGCCGAACACGGCGGCCATCGGATGGGCCGGCTTGGCGCCGTCGGTCTCGTAGAGCTCGTCCAGCGATCCGCCGGACCAGAAGCGGTCCTCGAACGCGGTCGCCTGCCTGTTGGCGCGGCGGATGGAAATCGTCTTCTCGAAGATGATCGCCCAGACCCAGACGCTGGCGCCGATCAGGCCCAGCATCACCAGCTTGACGACAAAGGATGCCTGCATGAACAGCGCCCAAAGGGAAAGATCCCCGCCAGACGCCGCCGCTGCCAGGTTCGCCGCATCAACCGCCCGATCCAACCAAGCCTCCATTCCTCAACCGGGCCGCCACGTCGGCCGCTGCCACTGCCGCGCCCTCCCTAGAGGTTTTTCATGCGAAGCAGAAGCTTCATCCCGTAGCCGGTTGCGGATGGACGTTTTTTAAGCCGCCGAAAGGCTGGGCGTCGGTATCCGGACATGAAAAAGCCCGGTCCGGAGCGCTCCGGACCGGGCTCATCACTGCCTGGACAGGCTACAGGCGGTCGGAGCCGGCGACCGGTCGGGTATACGGACCGGCGGCGACATCATGGCCGGTCCATCCACCGGACTCGTATTCCGCGCGGCGGGCGACGGTGTCGACGCCACGATGGGTGTCGAGAATCCCCTGCACCACGGGCGCCTGCGCGTCGTCCGCCTGCACCGAGACGAGATTGCCGCCGCGACGCACGCCCTCCGCATAGACATGCGCGTCGTTCTCCGGGACGCCCGCTCCGGTCAGCGAGCCGACCAGGCCGCCCGCACCGCCACCAACCGCGGCGCCGACGCCGGCGCCGGTCAACGTTGCGACGAGCCAGCCGGCGGCGACGACCGGACCGACGCCCGGGATCGCCAGCGCGCCGATGCCGGCGAGCAGCCCGGCACCACCACCGACGACGGTCCCGATCGAGGCGCCCGTTCCGGCGCCCTTTTCCGCACCTTCGGCCTTGTCGCTGGTGGTTCCGTCATGGACAGCGTGATCGCGATGCTCGTTGCCGATCAGGCTGATTCGAGAATGAGGGATTCCGGCTTCTTCCAACGCCGATACGACCTTTTTGGCTTCGTCGTAGGTGTCGTAGAGACGGGTAATGGTTTGCTGGGCCATGAGGCGTTTCCTTGGTTCGAAACGTTGCTTATCAGAGCGCTTGTCTTTGCAAGCCTCACTCGGTGCCGACATTGCCCTTGTAGTCGAGCCAGACCTTCACGGGCGCCCCGGCGTGCATGGCGGTGCCGTGCCAGACGCCGTTATCGTCCTTGGTGAGATCCTTGACGTCGCTGTAGCCGTGCTTCTGGAGACGATGCATCGCCTGCTTCTCGGTGAAGCTGTTGGAGCCATGTGCCGGCTGCATCGCATTGGCGGAGGTGGTAGCGACCGCCTGATTGTCGTTGCCGGACGCGGCGGTCTGCGCGAGAGCGGAAGCGGTTGGCACGGCGAGCGCCAGAGAGACCAGAAGCGCCGTAGTTTTCATTGTCGACTCCCATGTGCTGAACAGCAGCATGGCGGGACAACGCCGCGCGATCCGGTTTGGTCTTGTGCAGCAGACGATTAATTAAACGTGATGACGATATTGCGTCGCGGCAATTCTTCAGGCGAGCCGATCGAGGACGCCGGACCATGGTTCGGGAAGTCGCGTCGGCTTGCCGTCGCTCATGCGCATGAACGCCAGCTGCACAGTCAGCGTGGCGCGATGTTCGCCCTCGACCGACAAGATCTGTTTCAGCCTGGCGCTGGCACCGCGCCGCTCCAGCAGGACCGTTTCAATGCAGACAAGATCGTCGAGGCGCAACGGTCGCACGTAATCGGCCTCGAGCCTGCGCACCACAAAGACGATTCCATGCTCGCGCGCCAGGCTCGCTGCAGAAGCGCCCGCCGCACGCAGGGCTTCGCTGCGCGCGCGTTCGGCGAAGGCGAGATACTGCGCGTGATAAACGACGCCGCCCGCATCTGTATCTTCGTAGTACATGCGAACGAAAAGCTGATGCGCGGCCATGACCTTAATCGTCCGAAAGCAGATCGAACTGCGTGCGCGGATCGGCAGCGGGCGGCTTCAGGCCGAGATGACGCCAACCCCGTTCGGCGAGCACCCTGCCCCGGCTTGTGCGCAGAACCAGACCTTCCTGAATGAGATAGGGCTCCACCACGTCCTCCAGCGTGTCCCTCGCTTCCGCCAGGGCGGCGGAAAGCGTTTCCACGCCGACGGGACCGCCGTGATGATGTTCGGCAATCCGACGCAGGTAGCGGCGATCCATGGAGTCGAGTCCGATCGCATCGACTTCCAGACGGTTCAAGGCGGCGTCGGCCAGAATGCGATCGACAGCCCCGGCGCTCTTGCGTCCGACGGTGGCGAAATCGCGCACGCGGCGCAGCAGCCGTCCGGCCACGCGTGGTGTCCCGCGCGAGCGCGCGGCGATTTCCTCGGCGCCGTCATGGGTGAGGTCGAAGCGCAGTTTCTCCGCGCCGCGCGACACGATCCGGCGCAATTCTTCCGGGGTATAGAACACGAGGCGTAAGGGAATGCCGAAACGGTCGCGCAGAGGCGTCGCCAGCAGGCCTGCGCGCGTGGTGGCCGCAACCAGCGTGAACGGCGACAGATCGATCCGCACCGAGCGGGCAGCGGGGCCTTCGCCGATGATCAGATCGAGCTGGAAATCCTCCATCGCCGGGTAGAGCACTTCCTCGATCGCCGGCTGCAGGCGATGGATCTCGTCGATGAACAGAACGTCGCGCGGCTGCAGATTGGTGAGGATCGCCGCGAGATCGCCGGCACGCTGGATCACGGGGCCGGAGGTTGCGCGAAACCCCACGCCGAGTTCGCGCGCGACGATCTGCGCCAGCGTCGTCTTGCCGAGACCAGGCGGCCCATGCAGCAGGACGTGGTCCAGCGCCTCTCCGCGTCCGCGTGCCGCCTGGATGAAGACGGACAGGTTCTCACGGCTGGCCTGCTGGCCGACGAAATCGTCCAGCGTCTGCGGGCGCAGAGTGGCCTCGGCCGCATCCTCCTCCGCGCGCCGGGAATCGATGGTGCGCGGTTCGCTCATCGGGCGAGCTCCTTGAGGCTGTCGCGGATGATGGTGTCGAGACGGGCGTTCTCGCCCAGCCGCGCCGCGATCCGCGCCACCACCGGATGCGCCTCGACGCGACGGAAGCCGAGCCCGGCCAGGGCGGCCAGGGCATCGGCCTCGAGGCCGCCGCCGGACTCGCGGGCCGGACCCGGTGCGACGCCGACGTTGCCGGCCGGCATGAAGCCGGCCTTGTCCTTCAGCTCGCTGAGGATGCGGTCTGCGAGACGGGGACCGACCCCGGGCGCGCGCGTCAGGCTGGGCCGGTCGCCCGCGGCGATGATGGCGACCAGGTCGCGCGCCGAAAGCGCGGACAGGATGCCCAAAGCCACCTTGGCGCCGACGCCCTGCACGGTGGTGAGAAGACGGAACCAGTCGCGCTCGGCGGTCTCGGCGAATCCGTAGAGCAGGATCGCGTCCTCGCGCACCACGGTCTCCACCAGCACGCGGCTGATCTCGGGCGGTCTCGGCAGGGCGGACAGGGTGCGCGTCGAGCACTGCACCAGATAGCCGACGCCATTCACGTCGATCACGCAGCGATCCGATTCCACCTGCGCCAGCAGGCCGGTGAGCTGGGCAATCATGAGCGTCTGCCGGGGCACATCATGCGCACACAGATAATGGAGCCGGGCGTCGCGCACCACAGGGCGCGCAGGGCGATTGGAACCGGCGGCAAACAGGCCCAGATAGGGATCATGTCGCACGCCCCTGCCCTGACCGACCGGGAGATGACCGCCATCGGCAAGGCGCTGGCCGATCCACGCCGGTTCCGCATGCTGCGCGAGATCGCCGTGGCCGGAACGCTATGCTGCCAGGAGATGCGCGCGACGCATCCGGTTTCGGCGGCGACAATATCGCATCACATGAAGGAGCTCGAAGCCGCCGGTCTGGTCGAGATCGTGCGGCAGGGAAAATTCGCGCTTCTGCGATTCCGCCAGGACACCATGCAGCGTTATCTCGGCCAACTGACCGGCGCGTTTGGCGCCCCTCTTGAAAGCTGCGACGATTAGACGATTGTCTTATCGTCTAAGCGAAAGAGGTCGTCATGTCTGTTCTCAACGGAAAAATCGCGCTGGTCACCGGCGCCTCGAAGGGGATCGGCGCCGGGATCGCGCTGGCCCTGGCGGAAGCCGGCGCCGGCGTCGTGGTGAATTATGGCAGCAGCCGCGACGGTGCGGACAAGGTTGTCGCCGAGATCGTCTCGAAGGGCGGCGAGGCGATCGCCGTTCAAGGCGACGTCTCGAAGCCGGCCGAGCTGTCCACCCTGTTCGATACGGCGCGCCAGCGTTTCGGCCGGCTCGACATCCTGGTGAACAATGCGGGCGTGTTCGCGCCAACGCCGCTGGAGTCGCTGACGGAGCAGGAATACAGGCGGCAATTCGACATCAACGTGCTGGGCCTGCTGCTGGCGTCGCAGGCGGCCGCCGCGGCCTTCGGCCAGGGCGGCAGCATCGTCAATGTCGGTTCGGTGGTCAGCCGCACCCACCCGCCGGGCATGGTGGTCTACAACGCGACCAAGGGCGCCGTGGACGCCATCACCCGCACCCTGGCCAAGGATCTCGGCGGGCGCGGCATCCGGGTGAACTCGGTCAATCCGGGCGCCACCGATACCGAGGGCGCGCGCGCGATGTTCGCGGGCAACGAGCAGGCCTTCGACGGCATGGTCGCCGTCACGCCGCTGGGGCGCATGGGTCTGCCGCGGGATATCGCCCGCGCCGTTGTGTTCCTGGCATCGGACGATGCCGCCTGGATTACCGGCGAAACACTGGCCGTGTCCGGCGGGATGTGAGCATCGGCGGCCGAGCGCCCGAAGCCGAGGAGCCAGGAGCCCAGGAGCCCAGGAGCCGCGCGGCAGGCGTCTGCCTGCGCGGCTTAGCGGCGAGGTCCGTCGCCGCGCGAACGGTTCAGCGCAGCTCGGCTTCCGTGGCGGTGGAGACGCGCGTGGTGGTTCCGGGCTCGTTGGCTTCCAGGAATCGCTGCGCCAGGGCGCCGTAAAGGGCTCGCGGGGAGATCAGCCGCGACACGCCATAGGCGACGAAGGCCGTGGCCATCAGCGGCAGAGTGAGTTCCTGGTTGTCGGTCATCTCCATGACGATCACCGTGGCGGTCAGCGGCGCCTGCACCACGGCGGCGAAATAGCCGACCATGCCGAGCAGCACCACCGCGCCGGCCGGGCTGTGCGGCAGCAGCACGGCGATGTCGCCGCCGATCCCGGCGCCGATTGCGAGCGAGGGCGCGAAAATGCCGCCGGGAATACCGCTGCAATAGGAGACGAGGGAGGCCAGGAACTTCCAGAGCGGGAACAGCCGTCCGAACTGCTCATCGCCGTCGACCATATGCCGGGCCTGGGCATAACCGGTGCCGTAGGTCGCGCCGTCGGTCCAGATGCCGATCAGGGCCAGCAGCAGGCCGCACAGCACGGCGAACAGGATCGGCCTGTCGCGCACGAAGCGCCCGAATGCGCCGGGCAGGCCGCGCGAGGCGCGCACCAGCATCGCGGAGAACAATCCGCCCGCGAGGCCGCCGCCGAGGCCGCAGACCAGCACCGCCGCCCAGCCGATGCCGATCGGCAGCGTCGCCGTGGTGTGGCCGAAATAGGTGTAGTTGCCGACCAGGGCCAGGCTGGTGACGCCGGACAGGATCACGGCGGTCAGCATGGTGCCGCTGGTCCGCACCTCGAAGGAATGGCTGAGTTCCTCGATGGCGAAAACGATTCCGCCGAGCGGCGTGTTGAAGGCGGCCGAGATGCCGGCGGCGCCGCCGGCCAGGATCAGGCCGCGACGCACCGATACGTCGGCAAGCCCCAGCCAGCGGCCGAGCGTATGCATCAGCGCCGCACCGATCTGCACCGTCGGGCCCTCGCGGCCGATGGACGCCCCTGCGAACAGGCCGAGAATGGTCAGCAGGATCTTGCCGATGGCGATCCGCAGCGACAGCACCCGGTCCACGGCGCGGTCGGAATGCATCTGCAGGGCAGCGATGGTTTGCGGAATGCCGCTGCCCTGCGCGCCGGGAAACACGGTCCTGGCCAGGAACACGGACAGGGCAAGACCGGCCGGAGCGATCAGCAGCATCAGCCAGGGACGCGGAGCGATCAGCGCGTTGCGCAGCGCGCCGACGCGATCTCCGGCAGCGGCGAAGCCGATCGCCACCAGGCCGATCGACAGCGCGCCCAGCCACCAGACCACGCGCCGGCGTAGAAAGGACGGAACGGCCGGCATGCGTCTCATCAGGCCATCCTGGTTCCGGCGGCGACGCGCAGCCGGCTCGCGCGGTGGTGGGCGTGGCAGATCGCCACCGCCAGGGCGTCGGCGGCGTCGGCGCGCTTGATATCGGCGCCGGGAAGAAGGCGGCGCACCATGACCTCGACCTGTTCCTTGCTGGCGGCGCCCGTGCCGACCACGGCGCGCTTGACCTCCATCGCCCCGTATTCCGCCACGGCGATCCCGGCAAGGGCTGGCGCCAGCAGCGCGACGCCGCGCGCGTAGCCGAGCTTCAGCGTGGAGGAGCCGGACCGGTTGACATAGGTTTCCTCGACCGCCGCCTCGGCCGGGGCGTAGGCGTCGAACAGCCGGTTCAGCCCGGCATGCAGGGCTTTCAGCCGCTCCGGCACGCTGTCGGTGCCGACGGTGGCGATCACGCCGTCGGCGACATGGCGCAGCCGGTTTCCATCCACCTCGATCAGGCCCCAGCCCATGAAGCGCAGGCCGGGATCGATGCCGAGCAGACGGATCACGCGCTGAGTTTTTCGGCCACCGCGTCGGGCAGGTCGAAATTGGCGTAGACCGCCTGCACGTCGTCGTTCTCGTCGAGCACGTCGATCAGCTTGAGCAGCGACACAGCCTTTTCCTCGTCGAGCGTGACGAGGACGTTGGGGCGCCAGTCGAGCTTGGCGATCTCTGGCTGGCCGAACCTGGCTTCCAGAGCGTCGCGCACGCCAAAGAACGCCTCGATGGCGCAGGTGATCTCATGGCCCTCGGCGCTGCTGGACACGTTGTCCGCGCCGGCCTCGATCGCGGCTTCCAGCATCTCGTCCTCGCTCGCGACGGAGGCCGGATAGGACACGATCCCGATATGGTCGAACATGAACGAGACCGAGTTGGTCTCGCCCAGGCTTCCGCCATGCTTGGAGAAGGCGGCGCGCACGTCGGACGCGGTGCGGTTGCGGTTGTCGGTGAGCGCTTCGACGATCACCGCCACGCCCGCGATCCCGTAGCCCTCGTAGCGCACCTCGACATAGTCGTCCCCGGCGGTGGCGCCGCTTGCCTTCTTGATGGCGCGCTCGACCGTATCCTTGGGCATGTTCACTTTCTGCGCCGCCCACATCGCCGCCCGGAGCCGGGCATTGGAGGCGGGGTCCGGCAGTCCGGACCGGGCGGCGACGGTGATCTCGCGGATCACCTTGGCGAACTGCTTCGCACGGCGCGCGTCCTGCGCGCCCTTGCGATGCATGATGTTCTTGAATTGCGAATGGCCGGCCATGGAACTTCTTCTTTGGAAACGGGTCTCGAGGGAACCTTAGGCGAGACGCCCGTGGCAGTGCTTGTATTTGCTGCCCGAACCGCACGGGCAGAGCGCGTTGCGCGGCGTGTCGGTCCAGCTTGCGGGATCGGCGGTGTGGGCCGGATGGGCGGGTGCCAGATGCACGGCATCGGGCGTCGGTTCCACCACCTGCTGCAGCGTGGCGCCGGCCGGCGCGGACAGGCTGACGTGATCGGCGACCGGCGGCGCGACCGGGGCGACGGACGGCGCGTTCGGCGTCACGGAGACGGTGGCGTCGATGTCCTGGCCGGGGAACGGATCATCCGCCGGCGGCATGATCTCGACGCGCGACAACATTCCGGTGACCCGCTCGCGCAGCTCGTCGAGCATCACGTTGAACAGGGCGAAGGCCTCGTTCTTGTATTCGTTCAGCGGGTCTTTCTGGCCGTAGGCACGCAGAGAGATGCCCTGGCGAAGCTGGTCCAGCGCCAGCAGATGCTCCTTCCACACCGTGTCGAACGTGTTGAGCAGGAGCTGCTTCTCGATATAGCGCATGACAGACGGGCCGAAATTCGCCGCCTTGGCGGCCGCCGCCTGCGTGGCGGCCTGTTCGACGCGCTCGATCACCTCCGTAAGGCCGACGCCGTCTTCCTTCGACCACTCCTCGATCGGAAAATCGATCGCCAGAAGACGCTGCAGATCCTCACGCAGGGCTTCGCTTTCCCACTGTTCGCCGAACGATTTTTCCGGAATGCGCGCGCGCACCGCGTGGTCGATCAACTCGTTGCGCATGGTCGCGATGATTTCGGACACGTCGTCGGACGACATGAACTCGCGGCGCTGCGCGTAGACTTCCTTGCGCTGGCTGTTGTTGACGTCGTCGTATTTCAGCAGGTTCTTGCGCGTGTCGAAATTGCGCGCTTCGACCTTCTTCTGCGCCTTTTCCAGCGCGCGGTTGATCCAGGGATGGATGATCGCCTCGCCCGGCTTCAGTCCCATCTTCTGCAGCATCCCGGCCATCCTGTCGGAGCCGAAGATGCGCATCAGATCGTCCTGCAGCGACAGGAAGAAGCGCGACGCACCAGGATCGCCTTGACGGCCGGAACGGCCACGCAGCTGGTTGTCGATACGGCGGCTCTCATGACGCTCCGTGCCGATCACGAACAGCCCGCCGGCTTCCCGCACGATCGGCGCATAGGCCGCCACCTCGGCGCGGATGGCGGCTTCCCGCTCGGCCCGCGCCGCCTCATCCAGCCCTGCCAGTTCCTGGCGCACGCGCATCTCGACATTGCCGCCGAGTTTGATGTCGGTGCCGCGGCCGGCCATGTTCGTGGCGATGGTGATCGCGCCCGGCGCGCCGGCCTGCGCGACGATGGTCGCTTCCAGCTCGTGAAAACGCGCGTTCAGCACGTTGTGCGGAATCTTCTCCGCCGTCAGCAAGGCCGAGAGATGCTCGCTCTTCTCGATCGAGGTCGTGCCGACCAGGATCGGCTGCTTGGTCTGATGCACCTCGGCGATCAGCTTGGTGACGGCAGCGAACTTGTCCTGTTCGTTGAGATAGACCTCGTCGTCGCCGTCCTTGCGCTGCACCGGCAGGTTGGTCGGAATCTCGACCACGTCGAGCTTGTAGATCTCGGCGAACTCGTCGGCTTCCGTCATCGCCGTGCCGGTCATGCCGGAAAGCTTGGGATAGAGACGGAAATAGTTCTGGAAGGTGATGGAGGCGAGCGTCTGGTTTTCCTGCTGGATTTCCTGATGCTCTTTCGCTTCCAGCGCCTGGTGCAGCCCGTCGCCGTAGCGTCGCCCTTCCATCATCCGGCCGGTGAACTCGTCGATGATCACCACCTTCCCCTCGCGGACGATGTAGTCCACGTCGCGGGAGAACAGCGTGTGCGCGCGCAGGCTCTGCTGGACGTGATGCACGACCGAGACGTTATGGATGTCGTAGAGCCCGCCCTGGGCGACGATACCGGCCTCCTGCAGCATGCGCTCCACGGTTTCCGTACCGTGCTCGGTGAGGATCACGGTGCGGAACTTCTCGTCCTTGTCGTAGCAGGATGGATCCTTGCTCAGCTCGGCCACCACCGCGTCGACGGACCGGTAGAGCTCGGAGCTGTCCTCGGCCGGGCCGGAAATGATCAGCGGCGTCCGTGCCTCGTCGATCAGGATCGAGTCCACCTCGTCGACGATCGCGTAGTTGAAGTCGCGCTGGACCATGTCCTCCAGCCGGTACTTCATGTTGTCGCGCAGATAGTCGAAGCCGAACTCGTTGTTGGTGCCGTAGGTGACGTCGGCGGCATAGGCGGCGCGCCGTTCCGGGTCGGAAATGTTCGGCACGATCACGCCGGTGGACAGGCCGAGGAAGCTGTAGAGCTGGCCCATCTCCTCCGAATCGCGACGGGCGAGATAGTCGTTGACGGTGACGACATGCACGCCCTTGCCGGACAGGGCGTTCAGGTAGGTCGGCAGGGTGCCGACCAGCGTCTTGCCCTCGCCGGTGCGCATCTCGGCGATGCGGCCGGAATGGAGCACCATGCCGCCGATCAGCTGCACGTCGAAATGGCGCATGCCGAGCACGCGTCGCGATGCCTCGCGCACCACGGCGAAGGCTTCGGGCAGCAGGCTGTCGAGAGTGGCGCCAGCGGCGATGCGCTGCCGGAACTCCGCCGTCTTGCCGGCGAGCTGCGCGTCGTCCAGCGCCCGCATCGCCGGCTCCAGCGCGTTGATCTCGGGCACGCGCCGCTGATGCGTCCGCAGCGAGCGGTCGTTGGCGGAGCCGAACAGGGAACGGGCAAGAGCAGCGAACATGCGGGCCTTCCGGGTGGCGTCCGCCCCAAACGCCAGATGTCCGGCATCCCCGCTTGGGGACGAACCGTGGCTCCGGGGACGGTTGGCCCCGGGGCACTGAACCCAGAAGAGACGGCCCGATGACACTGGCGCGCGGGGCGCAGGCGAGCAGGCGCCCGACACCAGCCGGGCGGGACGCCATGCGGGTTTTCACATAGGACCCGCACTCTGTCCGGTCAACCAACGGCCCGGCTTCGAACCGCGCAGGTCGGGCCGGGCTGTGCCCCAGGGCGGGTCGCGGGGCGGGTCGCGGGGTTCGCTTGTGACCTGGGTCCGGTTTTGGCATCATCGGGCAACCGAAAGCTCGAGGTCTCCATCCCATGCGGCGTTCCAGCCCGGCTGCCCTTTTCTCGGCGGCCGCCTTCTTCCTGTCTGCTTCAGCCCTCACGCCGGCCGCGTTCGCCGCGCCCCACAAGAAGGATGCGGTCGCCGCCGATGCCAAGCCGGCGGCCGCCCCCGCCGCGCCCAAGGACAACAACCCGGTCGTCGCCTCCGTGAACGGACAGCCGATCCATCTCGACGATGTCCGGGCCGCCGCCCAGGCGCTGCCCGAGGACATGCGCAGCGTGCCGCCGCAGATGCTGTTCCCGATGCTCGTGAACCAGCTGATCGACCAGAAGGCGCTGGTGATCGCGGCGAAGAAGGAGGGTCTGGAGAAGGACCCGGCCGCCCAGAAGGCGATGCAGGCCGCAGCCGACCAGGCGCTGCAGAACGTCTACCTGTCCCGCATCGTCGGCCCGCAGGCCGACGATGCGGCGGTGAAGGACGTCTATGCGCGCGACTACGCCGGCAAGCCGGGCGAGGAAGAGATCCACGCCCGCCACATCCTGGTGGCCGACGAGAAGACGGCGCAGGACATCATCAAGCAGCTGAAAGCCGGCGCCGATTTCGCGACGCTCGCCAAGAAATACTCGACCGACAAGGCCTCGGTGGATGCCGGCGGCGGCGATCTGGGCTGGTTCAAGAAGGGCGACATGTTGCCCGAATTCTCCAATGCCGCGTTCGCCATGAAGAAGGGCGAGATCTCCGACAAGCCGGTGCACACGCGCTATGGCTGGCACGTGATCCAGGTGCTCGACACCCGCATCTCGCCGCCGCCGGCCTTCGACACGGTGGCCGCGCAGATCCGACAGAAGCTGATCCAGACCGGCGTCCATGCCGCCGTCGACAAGGCGGTCGCGCAGGTGAAGGTGCAGCGCTTCAATCCGGACGGCACGCCCGCCTCCGACAAGCCGGCTCCTGCCTCCTCCGCCCCGGCCGGCTCCTCGCCGGTCCCGGCCCAGGCCGCCGCTCCGACCACGCCGGGCACCACGCCGCCGAACGGCAACTGACGCCCTTCCATCCTGAACGCCCACGGCGGCGGGCGAACAGCCCGCCGCCGTTTTCTTTTGTTTTGGACGCGCCATGGCCAAGTCGATCGCCCGGTCCCCCCTCGCCGTTCCGTTTCCCGCCCTTCGAACCGTTCCCGGCGTTCGTTTCGCGGCGGCGGCGGCCGGCATCCGCTATCGCGATCGCACCGATCTGGTGCTGGCCTCGTTCGCGCCTGGCACGACGGTCGCCGGCGTGTTCACCCGCAATCTCTGTCCGGGCGCGCCGGTGGATTGGTGCCGTGCCAGCCTCGCGGGCGGCGTCGCACGCGGTCTGGTGGTGAATGCCGGCAACGCCAATGTTTTCACCGGCCAGGCCGGGCGCGACGCCTGCGCCGGCACGGCAAAGGCGGCGGCGGCCCTGCTCGGCTGCGCGCCGGAAGCGGTGTTCCTGTCCTCCACCGGCGTGATCGGCGAGGTGCTGCCGTTCGAGCGCATCACCGCCGCCCTGCCCGCCATGGTCCCGACCCTGTCCGAGGACGGCTGGGAAGCGGCGGCCCGCGGCATCATGACCACGGACACGTTTCCGAAGGGCGCCGTCGCCCATGCCCGGATCGGCGGGACGGAGGTGGTCATTCAGGGAATCGCCAAAGGCAGCGGCATGATCGCGCCGGACATGGCGACGATGCTGTGTTTCGCCGCCACGAACGCGGTTCTGCCGGCGTCCGTGATGCAGGCCCTTCTGAAGCGTTCGGTGGACCGGTCGTTCAACCGCACCACGGTCGATTCCGACACTTCGACCAGCGACACGGTGCTGTTGTTCGCGACCGGGCAGGCCGGCAACCAGGCGCCGGGCGCGGCGGACGATCCGGCACTCGCCGAATTCGCCGCGGCGCTGGACGGGCTGATGCTGGATCTGGCGCTGCAGGTGATCCGCGACGGCGAGGGCGCGCGAAAGCTGGTGCGGATCGACGTGTCCGGCGGCGTGTCGGACGAGTCGGCCCGTCGCGTGGCGATGGCGGTGGCGAACTCGCCTTTGGTGAAGACGGCGATCGCCGGCGAGGACGCCAATTGGGGCCGCATCGTCATGGCGGTCGGCAAAAGCGGCGAACCGGCCGATCGCGATACGCTGTCGATCGCCGTGGGCGGAACCTGGATGGCTCGCGCCGGAACGATCGTTCCGGGCTACGACGAGGCGCCGGTGGTGGCGCATATGCGGGGCCAGGAGATCGGGATCGAGATCGATCTCGGCCTGGGCGCCGGAAGCGGTCATGCATGGACCTGCGACCTCACGCATGGCTACATCGACATCAACGGCAGCTATCGGAGCTAAGACCATGAGCGGCGCCTTCGGGAACGGGTCCGAGCCACGCGCGACGCCCGTGCATGCGCCGGCCATGGTGTGGGGTTATGCCGGCTTCTGGTGGCGCGTGCTGGCGTTCCTTCTCGATATGCTTGTCCTCGCCGTTCTGGACGAGCTTGTGATCCTGCTGACCGGAATGCGCCAGTTTGGCATCGCGTTCGACGGTGATGACGCAGCCGCACACGACGGTCCGTTCTCGACCATCGATTATTCTGTGACCGTGACTCAGGCGCCGCATCTGCACTGGCACACCCATGGGAACAGCTTCGCGCTTCTCTCGTTCGCCCTGACCGCCGGTTACTTCATTCTGCTGGAATCCTCGCGCTGGCAGGCGACGCTCGGCAAGCGGATCTGCGGCATGCGGGTGACCGATCTGCATGGGCGCCGCATCGGCCTGGGCCGCGCCGTGGGCCGCTATGCCGGCAAGTATGTGTCCTGGCTCATCTTCTGCATCGGTTTCCTGATGGCCGGCTGGACCCGGCGCAAGCAGGCCCTGCACGATCTGATGGCCAGCACCCTGGTGATGCGCCGCCACGAGGCCGACCCGGTGTTCGTAATGAACCCGCCGTAATTTTTCCGGCAACGCGCCGCTTGTTTCGCGGCGGCGCGTGTGACCACTCTCGGTTTCGCCAACGCCACGAGGACAGATGAACCACACCGTTCCGCCGGTTCGCCTGGAACCTGACCCCGCCTTGTGCGGCGAGCCCGATCTGCGTCGCGTCGGCGCCCATCCCGATCACTGGTATCCGCTGGCCTGGTCGCGCGAGCTGAAGAAGGGCGGAACGCTGGCCTGCGCCTTCGCCGGCGAGCCGATCGTGCTGGTGCGTCCCAAGGACGGTCCGGTTTTCGCGCTGGAGGATCGCTGCGCGCATCGGCAGGTGCCGCTGAGCAAGGGCAAGGTCGATGGCTGCGCGGTGCGCTGCGCCTATCACGGCTGGGCCTATTCCCAGACCGGGGCCTGCGTGGACGTGCCCTATCTCGGCAAGGACCGCATGCCCAACGGCGTGCGCTCCTATCCCGTGCGCGAAATGAACGGGCTGGTCCTGGTGTTTCCGGGCGACCCGGCTCTGGCCGAGGAGACCCCCCTGCCCGGTCTCGGCTCGGTGGCGGACCCGGCCTACAAGACGCGCCGCTTCGGCCGCGAGGTGGGCTGCCACTACTCGTTCATGCACGAGAACCTGATGGATATGAACCATCAGTTCATGCACTCGAAGCAGATGGGGCAGATGAAGCCGCGCGTGCTGGGCCAGTCCCGCGGCGAGGATTGGTGCGAGGTCAGATACTCGTTCAAGCGCACCGGCGGTTCGCAGCCTCTGGGCGAGGCGGTGATCTTCGGCGAGCGCCGTTCGGGCATCAAGAACGAGCTCGAGCGCGACGTGATGACGGTCCGCACCGAGTATCCCTACCAGACGCTACGGATCCAGACCGAGGGCCAGCCGCCGGTGATGGATCTCTGGATCGTCTACGTGCCGCTCGACAAGGAGCAGAAGCGCAACCGCGTGTTCGGGCTGCTGTCGATCCGCAAGCCGAAGGTTCCGTTCATTCTGGATGCGGCATGGCCGCTGCTGGTGCTGTTCACCGAGCGGATCTTCCGCGAGGACCGCGACATCGTGGAGCTTGAGCAGGCGGCGCACGACGCGCAGGGCGAGGACTGGAACCAGGAGGTGTTTCCGGTCATCCGCACCCTGCGGGGACTTCTGGCAGAGCGCGGCGTTCATGGTTCAGCCGAACCCGCCTGAGCCGGGCGGCCCGGGGCTCGGCAAAACGGCACCGAGCGCAGCGGGACCGCGCGAAACGGCTCCGGGCGAAGGGGCTCCGGGCGAAGCGGCATCGGGCACGATCGAGCCGGAGGGCGACCGGAACGCGAATCGCACGGCCGGGCCGGTGCTGCGGACGCGCCGGTTCCTGCTCCGCCCGCTCCAGCCCGGCGATGCGGAAGCGATCCACCGTCTGGTCAATGACTGGAGCGTGGTCCGCATGCTGTCCAACCTGCCCTTCCCCTATCCGCGCAGCCTGGCGGATGAGTGGATCGCGTCCACCGAGACGCAGCGTCTCGACCGGCGGGCCTGGCATGTCGCGATCATCGACCCGGCCGCGTCACCGGAGCGCCTGCTCGGCTGCATCGGCCTGCGTGTCGATTCACAAACCAGGGCAGGCGATATCGGCTATTGGGTGGGGGCCAAGTTCTGGAACAACGGCGTCGCCGGCGAAGCCGTCAGTCGCATGGCGCATTGGGCGCTGGCCAATCTGGACATCGAGCGCCTGACGGCGCGCGTCGCCAGCGACAACATCCCTTCCGCCGCCGTGCTGCGCCGGATCGGGTTCCGCGAATGCGGCAGCGGACGCCTGCCGTTCCTGGCGCGCGGCGGCGAGCATCCCGTGCTGCTGTTCGAGGCGCGTCACGACGACCTCCACGCGGCGGTGCCGGAACCGGCCGAGACGACGGTTCCGGCGCCGCCGGTGCAAAGGCGCACCGTACTGGTCGCGGCATGCGCGCTGATCGATTCGGACGGTCGCGTGCTGCTCGCGCGGCGCCCGGAAGGAAAATCCATGGCCGGGCTCTGGGAGTTTCCGGGCGGCAAGGTCGAGCCGGACGAAACGCCGGAACAGGCCCTGGTGCGCGAGCTGGCCGAGGAGCTCGGTCTCGACGTCAGCGAGGCCTGCCTGGCGCCGTTCGCCTTCGCGTCGCACGGCTACGCTAAATTCCACCTTTTGATGCCGCTCTATGTCTGCCGGCGCTGGAAGGGGATCCCCATGGCGCGGGAAGGCCAGACCCTGGCCTGGGTCGCGGCCGATCAGCTCGATCGCTACCCGATGCCGGAGGCGGACAAGCCGCTGGTGCCCCTGCTCCGGGATTTGCTCTGAAGCAGTGCGATCCAGGGCGATCGGATCGCTCTTCGCCTCTTTGTTTGAACGAGCGTCTTCATCCGATCCAACGCTTCCGTTCGGTCTGATGACGTCCTAGGCGCGAAACACGCAGGGCGGCAGGCCGGGAACCTCCACCTCGAAGCGAAACAGACCGCCAGCGAGAGGCTGGGCCGCGAGCGCCTCAGCGGAAAGAGACTTGCGCGCGCTGCTGACGAAGGCAGTCCGGTAGTCCGGACCGCCGAAGACGATCTTGGTGATGTTGGAAGCGGGTAGTCTGACGAAACGGTCCGGCGTGCCGTCCGGCGCGAAACGCTGTACGCCGCCTCCGGCGTAGAGCGCCACCCACAGGAAGCCGTCGCGGTCCACGGTCATGCCGTCCGGGTATCCGGTCTCGATCCGGGCAAAGGGGCGCTTGTTCGAGAGTGTGCCGCCCTCCGCAAGGTCGAACAGGAACACCGTCTGCCGGACGGAGTCGTTATGGTAGAGGCGATTGCGGAGCGGATCGATCGCCGGGCCGTTGCTGACCACGTAGCCCGTATCCATCTGCACCGGCTCTGCACCCTGGCGGCTGTCGAGACGGTAGAGCGAGCCGCTCGCCTCGGTTTCCGGATCGTGCATGGAGCCGAACCATAGCCGGCCTTGCCGGTCAGCGCAGGCATCGTTCAGGCGGTTCTCAGGCAGGAACGATTCCACCGGAGTCAGCGTCCCGAAGACTCCGGTGGCGCCATTGAAGGTTCGCAGGCCGTCGGCGCATCCGCACAGCAGATGGCCGTCTGCGTCCGGCACCAGGAAGGTCGGCCGGGCCGGCGCATCCCAGACGGTACGTGCGCCGCTCTCGGGGTGGAAGCGAAAGACCGTCCGACCGAGGATATCGACGCCGTAGAGGGCGGCTTCGCGCTCCATCCACACGAGCCCCTCGCCAAGCTCCGCCTTCAGGTCCCATATGCAGGTCGGTTCGGGGAACAAGGTCATCGGCCGCGCTTTCCTTTGCCATGAGTGTCTAGAGCATCCTCCGGCGGGACGGAATCGCCCGGGCCGACAAAGACGCTCGCCGAAGCAACGAAGAAGAGCGATCCCGACCCATGAGCAACCCGCCCTCCCCCGTTCCGGCCCCAATCGCCGCCATCCTGGTGATCGGCAACGAGATTCTGTCCGGGCGCACCCAGGACATCAACGTGCAATTCCTGGCGCGCAGGCTGGGAGCGCTGGGGATCGCCGTGCGCGAGGTGCGCGTGATCCCGGACGTGGCGGACACCATCATCGGCACGGTGAACGAGCTTCGCGCCCGGTTCGATCATGTGTTCACCACCGGCGGTATCGGTCCGACCCATGACGACATCACCAGCCCCTGCGTGGCGGAGGCGTTCGGCGTGCCTTGGGAGCCACACGACGAGTCGATGCGGCAGCTCGAGGCCCTGTTCGGGCCCGGAGAGTTCAACGCTGCCCGACGCCGGATGGCGACATTGCCGCGCGGCGCGGTGCCGATCCCCAACAGCGTATCGGTGGCGCCCGGCTTCACCATCGGCAACGTGCATGTGATGGCCGGCGTGCCGCGCATCATGCAGGCGATGTTCGACGCGCTGGAACCGTCTCTCGGCCGGTTCGAGCCGGTGCGGATGGTCGCGGTGCATGCCGAGCGCCTGGGCGAAGGCGCCCTGGCGGAAGGGCTGGAGGCGATCCAGCACGCGCACCCGTCGCTCGATCTGGGCTCCTACCCGTTCGAACGCCCGGACGGCAGGCGCGGCGTGGCGCTGGTGGCGAAGGGCACCGACCAGGCGGCGCTGGAGACGGCCCGGCAGGCGCTGCGAGCGCTGATTGCCGGGCTCGGCCGCGAACCGATCGACGGCGAACCGGCGCCCTGAGGGAAAACCGGAGCGAAACCGGCCCGGAAGGGCTGGCGCGACGGCGGATCGGATGGTCTGTTGCGGGGATGATCCGTTCCGTTCTGCGCGCCTCCGCGTTGGCTGTCTCTTCCGTCGCCGCCGTTGCGCTGCCCGTGCGATTGGCCTGGGCTGACCCGGCCTTCCAGATCGTCGAGAGCGTTCCGGAGAACACGATCTACGGCCAGCCCGGCGTACCCCGGACGCAGGCGGTATGGCTCGACATGATCGGAGGCGCTCAGCACAGCATCGATGTCGCGGCGTTCTACATCACCGACAAGCCGGGCAAGGCGATGGCGCCGGTGCTGGACCGGCTGATCGAGCGGGCGAAGGCCGGGGTGAAGGTGCGGCTTCTGGTCGGGCGCGCCTTCATGCGCGAGACCGGACCGTCGATCGAACGTCTTAGGAATATCCCCAACCTTGAGATCGCCATCCTGCCCACCCCCTCGCTGACCGGGGGTGTTCTGCATGCCAAATACATGATCGTGGACGGCGAAAAGGTGTTCGTCGGCAGCCAGAACTGGGACTGGCGCGCGCTGGAGCAAATCCACGAGATCGGCGCCGAGATCACCGATGCGCGGTTTGGCGCCAGCTTCGAGGCGGATTTCGCTGAGTTATGGGCCCTGGCGCAGGGCGAGGAGCTGCCGAAGGCGCAGAAAGCCGCCGCCCTGCCGGCCGGCTTCCGTCCGGCGACCGAGAACGACCCGGTGCTGCTGGACGGTGGGCTGATCGCCTTTCCCGCCTTCAGCCCGCCCGAGATGATGCCGTCCTTCCTGTCCGCGGAGCAGCCGGCGCTGATCCATCTGATCGAGGCGGCGCGTCACCGGCTCCGGATTCAGGTGATGACCTTGAGCGCGCTGAAGGGCTACGGCGCCAAGGGCTGGTGGCCGGAGCTGGATACGGCGATCCGAGATGCGGCGGCGCGCGGGGTGAGCGTGCAGATCGTGGTGGCGGACTGGTCGCTGACCGAGCCGTCGCAGGCCTATCTCAAGAGCCTGGCCGTCATGCCCGGAATCGAGCTGAGGTTCAGTACGGTACCGGAGCTGGCGAGCGGCCATATCCCCTATGCCCGCGTCGAGCACTGCAAATACGCCGTTGCCGACGACGATGCCGTGTTCATCGGCACCGGCAACTGGGAGTGGAGCTATTTCAACAATACCGTGGATGCGTCCGTGATCGTGCATGGCGCGGCGCCGGCCGCCACGCTGAACGCGATCTTCGAGCGCGACTGGAATGGGCCCTACGTGACCCGGCTGCAGCCGGGGACGACGTACGCCCCGCCGCACAACAACTGATGGAGCCGCCCAGCTTGAGATACGCCCTCGCCTGCGCCGGACTTGCCGGTTTCCTGTCCGCCGCCGTCCCGGGTGCTGCCCTGGCCGCCCAGGATCAGGCCGCCCATGTTCACGGCGATCCCGTTCAGGCCGCCACGGTTTCGGCCGCGGGAACGCCAATCGCGCCGTTGCCGCCCGGCTGGTCCGAGCCGGAGAATATCGCCGACGCCGAGAAGCGTGCCGTCGCGTATCACGATTCCGGCCGCTACGAGCGCGATCTGGCTGCCGTGGATCAGGCGGCGGGCGACTGGATCGCGGCGCAGGCGCCGCATGTGCGCAAGCCGGCGCTGGTGCTGGATATCGACGAAACCTCCCTGTCGAACTGGGACGAGGAAAAGGCCAACGGCTTCGGCTACTTCGCCGACGGAACCTGCGATCGGCTGCCGAAAGGTCCGTGCGGCTTCGATGCCTGGGAAATGCGCGCACAGGCGCCGGCGATCGCGCCCACCCTGGCGTTGGCGCGACGGGCGCAGCGTCTGGGCGTCGCCGTGTTCTTCATCACCGGACGCAAGGAAACCGTGCGCGACGCGACCGCCGCCAATCTCGCCAGGGCGGGCTATGCGAACTGGGCCGGACTGGTTCTGGAACCGGCCAACTCGCATTTCGCGAGCGCGGCCGATTTCAAGGCGCCGGCACGGGCGGCGATCGAGAAGCAGGGCTACACCATTGTCGCGACGGTGGGCGACCAGCGGTCCGATCTGGCCGGCGGCTCCGCGATGCGCGGCTTCCAGCTGCCCAATCCGTTCTACTTCATCCCGTAAGGCTGGCCTGCCGACGGGGCGGTGCGACATCGGCCGGTATCAGGCGCAGCGGCGGCCGAAGGGCCGTCGGCAACCGCGCCTTGATCCGGTCGGGCGCGTAATTCAGCACCATCCTCTGCTGACGGCGGTTGATCGCGTTCCAGGCGGCGGCCGGGGTCGCAGCCTGTTTCGGCAATTCCGCCGGCAGCCCCAGGATCAGAGCGACGGTAACGCGCTCGGGCCGGGTGGTGATCGACCAGAGCTCGGACAAAGCGAGCGTGCCGTCCCTGACCCGTTTCACTGCTTCCAGCACACGCATCCCGACCTCCTCTCCCGTTTCGGGAAGAGAATAGCGCGGGCTTGGTTTCCGACCGGTTAAGAGCCCAGCCGGCCCATGGCGAGATATTTCTCGCGTCTCTGCGCGCGCAGGGCAGACGGATCCAGCTGGCACAGGCTTGGCAAGGCCTGCCGGAGCAGTTGGCCCACATTGCGGATCGCCGCCGCCGGATCGCGATGCGCGCCGCCGAGCGGTTCCGGCACGATCTCATCCACCAGACGGAAATGCTTCAGATCCTGCGCTGTGAGACGCAATGCCTCGGCGGCGGCTGTCGCCTGGCTGGTGTCGCGCCACAGGATGGAGGAACAGGCTTCAGGCGTGATCACCGAATAGATCGCATGTTCGAGCATGAACACGCGATCTCCCGCGGCCAGGGCGATGGCGCCGCCGGAGCCGCCCTCGCCGATCACCGTGGCCAGGATCGGCACCGGGGCGGCGAGGCAGGCGTCGATCGAGCGGGCGATGGCCTCCGCCTGGCCGCGCGCCTCGGCGTCGATGCCGGGGAACGCTCCGGGCGTGTCGACGAAGCTGAGGATCGGCAGGCCGAAACGGCCGGCGAGTTCGACCAGGCGCACCGCCTTGCGATACCCCTCCGGCCGCGCCATGCCGAAATTATGCTTGAGCCGCGTATCGAGGTCGGAACCGCGCTCCGTGCCGACCACGACCACGGAGCGTCCCTCGAACCGGCCGATCCCACCGACCACGGCCTCGTCATTGGCGAACGACCTGTCGCCGGCGAGCGGCATGTAGTCGGTGATCAGGGTACGGATGTAGTCGAGCGCGTGCGGGCGCTGGGCGTGACGCGCGACCTGCACCTTCTGCCATGGCGTGAGCTTGGCGTAGGTGGCGCGGAGCTGCTTGTCGGCCTTCTCCTGCAGCTTGGCGATCTCGTCGCCAATCTGCACGGAATTCGCCTCGCCCGCCGGGCGCGCGCCTCCCTCGGGGGGCGCGGACAGCAGCCGGAGCTCGTCGATCTTGGTCTCCAGTTCGGCGACCGGCTTCTCGAAATCAAGGAATTGACGCATCGTTCCCGGGCTTTAGCACAGTTCCGCCGGACGCGAAGTCCCCGACTGCCGCGACCGCGAGCGGATGATGCTGCTCGACCAGCTTCTGCAGCCGCTCCGCCAGCACATGGGTGTAGATCTGGGTGGTGGCGATATCGGCGTGGCCGAGCAGGCGCTGCAGGCTGCGCAGATCGGCGCCGTGGGCCAGCATGTGGCTGGCGAAGGAATGCCGCAGCATGTGCGGGTGCAGCAGCACCGGATCGAGTCCGGCGCAGCGGGCGACATCGGCCAGGATCTTGTCGAAGCCCTGACGGGTGAGCGGCGCACGGCGGTCGCGGCCCGGAAACAGGAACGGCCCTGCCCCGCGCCCGTCCCGCTCGGCCCGGTCGCGCGCCAGGAGGGCCAGAACGGCATCGCGGGCCGGCTCGGAGAGCGGCACCAGGCGTTCGCGGCCGCCTTTGCCGCGTACCAGCAGCACCGCGGCATCGCCCGCAAAGGCGGCGCGCTTCAGCGACAGCAGCTCGGAGATCCGCAAGCCGGTCGCATAGAGCAGTTCCAGCGCCGCCCGCGCGACCGGCTGGCGCGCGGCGGCGAGCACGCCCCCCGGACCGCCTTCGGGGCCGGCCGCCTGCAGCAACAGCGAGACCTCCGCCTCGCTCAGCACGCGCGGCAGGGTGCGGCGCGCCCGCGGTGCCTCGATCCGCGCGGTGGGGTCGGTCTCCGAGACTGCCTCCCGCACCAGAAACCGGTGGAACTGACGCAAGCAGGACAGGCGCCGCGCGGCGGTGCGGGCGGACAGGCCGCGGCCGGCGAGATCGGCCATGTAGGCGCCGATCCGCTCGGCGGTGGCGTCCCAGTCCTTGCCGAGAAACGCCGCGAAATCGGCCAGATCGGCCGCATAGGCCTTCAGTGTGGCCGGAGACGCGCCCCGCTCTGCGGCCAGCATCTCCAGAAACGCCTCCTCGTGCCGGTTCCGCATGCGCGCGCGGCGATCAGCCGCCGGGGGCCAGCGTCGCCGGGGCCACCGTCACATGCACCGGCTGCGGCACGACATGCGGCGGGAACAGGCCGAGATAGAGAAAGCCGCCGGCCAGCAGAACCACGACGGTGAGGAACAGGATGGCGAGAATCCGGCGCATGGTGCCTCCCCGGCGGTGAAACGTCGCTGCCGCGCCGGACCGGAGCGCCGGTCGCGGCATGGTTGCCGGGCAGGCTCTATGGTAGGAATCGGTTCATGTCACGCACCCTTCCCACCGGGGAGAACGGCCGGCCCTTTCCTGCCACCACCCCTTTTTCCTCGTCCGGGCAATCGAAAGACCAGCGCTCGATCGTGCTGGTCGGGCTGATGGGGGCCGGCAAGACCACGGTCGGGCGGCGTCTGGCGGCCAGGCTGGGCATGGCGTTCCACGATGCCGACGTGGAGATCGAGCGCGCGGCGGGCATCACCATTGCCGAATTGTTCGAGCGCTATGGAGAGGCGGAGTTCCGCCGCGGCGAACAGAGCGTGATCCGCCGGCTGCTCGGGGGTGAGCCGATCGTGCTGGCGACCGGCGGCGGGGCGTTCATGGATGCCGGAACGCGAGACCTCGTGCGACAGACCGCGCGTTCGGTCTGGCTGCGCTGCCCGCTCGACCTGCTGGTGAAGCGCACCGCCGGACGCAGTCATCGGCCATTACTGAAGACCGGCCAGCCGCGCGAGATCCTGTCTGCGCTGATCGAGCGTCGCCATCCCTTCTATGCCGAGGCCGACATGATCGTGGACTGCACCGATGACGGGGTTGAGCGGACGACCGAGCGCGTCGCGGAGGCGCTGGACGCGCATGTTCCGCCCCGCCGGCTCGAAGTGGCGCTGCCCGGCCGCCGGTACGAGGTGATCACCGGAGCGGGACTGCTCGGCCGGGCCGGCGCGCTGCTGGCGCCGGTGCTGCTCCAGAAGCGGGCCGTGGTCGTGACGGACTCGACCGTGGCGCCTCTGCATCTGCAGACGCTGACCGACGGCCTGGCCGCGACAGGAATTACGGTGGACTCGCTCGTGGTGCCACCGGGCGAATCCTCCAAGAGCCTGGCCGGGTTCGGGGATCTGGCCGACCGCATGCTGGCGCTGGGGGTTGAGCGGCGGACGACCGTGATCGCGCTGGGTGGCGGCGTGGTCGGCGATCTGGCCGGATTCGTGGCAGCCTCGGTCCTGCGTGGAATGCCATTCGTCCAGGTGCCGACAACCTTGCTGGCGCAGGTCGATTCGAGCGTCGGCGGCAAAACCGGCATCAACATGAAGGCGGGCAAGAACCTGGTCGGCGCCTTCCATCAGCCCATCGCCGTGCTCGCGGACACCGATGTCCTGAGCACGCTTCCCATTCGCGAATTGCGGGCCGGCTATGCGGAGATCGTGAAGGCGGGTCTGATCGGAGACGTAGCGCTCTACGACTGGTGCGAGTCGCACGCGCAAGACGTGCTGGGAGGCGATGCGGCCTGCCAGGCCGAGGCGGTGCGACTGGCCTGCGCCTTCAAGGCGCGCGTCGTGGGCGACGACGAACGCGAGGAGAAGCCGAACGACGGTCGCGCCTTGCTGAACCTGGGCCATACGTTCGCGCACGCGCTCGAGGCCGAAATGGGCTTCGACGGCAGCTTGCTGCACGGAGAGGCGGTCGGGATCGGCCTAGTGCTCGCGTTCCGCCTGTCGCACAGGCTGAACCTGTGTCCGGGCCAGGATACCGTGCGGGTCGCGCGGCATCTGCAACGCGCGGGACTGAAATGGCGTCTGGCCGATTGCGGCCGTCCGCTCGATCCCGAACGGCTGCTGGCCCACATGCGCAAAGACAAGAAGATGCGGGACGGCAGACTGTCCTTCGTGCTGGTGCGCGGGATCGGGGAGGCGTTCACCAGTCCGGACGTCAGCGACGCCGACGTTCTGGCGGTCCTTGCAGGCGATGACGCAGCGTTAACGATCCCCTGAGTGCCATGCGCCCAGGGCGCAGCTGTGATGCCGTTACAACGGCAAGTAAATACTCCGTAACATCTCGGCAACAGGTGCGCTCACGGAAACGTGTGGGAACCATGTCAAAACTGAGGCATCCTCGGGCGAAACCAATGCAGGACGCGGTTTTCAGAGCTTTCGTTCCGTAAGCGCACCCGACTGTGGCCGCGATGACACGGTGCACAAACTGAATTGTTCTCCACCGCAATCACGCTCTCTCCATCGGCAACCGAAGGAACTATACGGAGCTTACGCATCCCGATGAGTTTGTGCTGCCGATGGTTGGCGGCCGATCGAACGGATCAAGAAGGACGAGACAATGCGTCTGCGCACGGCACTACTTGCAACAACCCTGCTGGCGGCGAGCACCGCCGTCGCGGTCGCCCAGCCGATCGTCGGCCCCTATGTCAGCCTCGGCGCTGGCTACAACCTGCGCCAGAGCCAGGGCGCGCATTACAGCCCGACGACGGTTGCCGACGGCCGTGACGGCTTCTCGTCGGCCTCCGCCGGCGCCAGCAAGTCGACCTTCCGCTTCGGTGACGGCTTCGACGGTTCCGCCGCCGCCGGCTGGGGCTTCGGCAACGGCCTGCGCGCTGAACTCCAGGGCGCGTATTACTACAACAACGTGAACCACCGTCACCTGACCGCGGTGCCGGGCGTGACGAGCGGCCATGCCGAGAGCTACGGCGCGCTGGTGAACGTGCTGTATGACATCGACCTGAACCAGTTCGGCATCGCGTCCCCGGTCACCCCGTATGTCGGCGTCGGCGCCGGCTATATGTGGAACCACCTGTCGCCGTTCACCACCACCTACACCAACGGCAACGTGGACCGCACCGGCGGCACCAACGGTTCCTTCGCCTACCAGGGCATCATCGGCGCCGCGTACAACATCGCGCCGGTCCCGGGCCTCGCCGTGACAGCCGAGTACCGCTTCCTTGGCCAGCTGGATCAGGAGGCCTATCAGTCGACCTCCTACACCCGCACCGGCATCCACAAGGGCAATGCGGACTTCAACGACCAGTTCAACCACAGCTTCATGCTGGGTGTTCGGTACGCGTTCGACACCGCCCCGCCGCCGCCCCCGCCCCCGCCGCCGGTCGTCCCGGCTGCTCCCCCGGCCGAGGCGCGCACCTACCTGGTGTTCTTCGACTGGGATCGTTCGGACCTGACCCCGCGCGCTCGTGAGATCGTGGCCCAGGCCGCCCAGGCGTCGACCCACGTGCAGACCACCCGCATCGAGGTCAACGGCTACACCGACAACTCCTCGATCCATGGCGGCGTCCGCGGCGCCCGCTACAACATGGGCCTGTCGGTCCGTCGCGCTCAGAGCGTGAAGGCCGAGCTGATCCGTGACGGCGTCCCGGGTTCGGCCATCGACATCCATGGCTACGGCGAGACCCACCCGCTCGTCGCCACCGGCCCGAACACCCGCGAGCCGCAGAACCGTCGCGTCGAGATCATCCTGCACTGATCTCGTCTCCTTCGGGACTGAACGACGGAAGGGGCGCCTTTGGGCGCCCCTTTCTCGTTCCCGCCGAACTCTTTCCTTGTCTCCATTTCAGTCAAGCGATACCGATCCGACCGTGACCAGCGCCTCGATCGATCTCCTGCCCGCCGACCCTCTCCTTCCCGATGCGGGAGAGCCTGCCGCCGATCCGGTGATCGCCGCGATCGCCAGCCGGCACGGACGGTGGTTGAAGCTGGCGACACAATTCCTGCGGTTCGGAACCGTCGGCGGTCTCGGTTTCCTGTGGGACGCGGCTACGGTATACGCGCTGAAACCGTTCGTGGGGCTGACGATCGCCGCCCTTGGCGCCTACCTGGTCGCCGCGACCATGAACTGGATGCTGAACCGCCTCTGGACGTTCCGCGGCAGCGCGCAGAAAGACGGGCTGCTTCGCCAATGGCTCACCTTCCTCGGCGCCAATCTGTTCGGCTTCTCCATCAATCGCGGCGTGATGTTCTCCCTGGTCTGGGCATCGCCGATCTGCGCCGCCTATCCGGTTCTGCCTCTGGCCGCGGGATCGCTGGCCGGCATGTTCGCGAATTTCGGCCTGTCGCGCCGCGTGGTGTTCCGGGACGCGGCTTAGCCTCCGCCCCGCCGCAGATCCGACAGCTTCTGGCGGGCGATCCTCGCCGCCTCGCTGTCCGGGGCCGTTTCCAGAATGCGTTCCAGACACAAAACGGCCTGACCCGGGCGGTTCAGGGAGCGGTTCAGTTCGGCCGCGTCGAGCCAGTTCGACACCACCTCCGGCGCGATCAGCAGCATGCCCTCCAGAGCGCCGAGCGCATCGCGCAGTTCGCCCTGCATCAGCCGCCTCTGTACGATGTTGCGTTGCAGCCGGAGCAGCACGCCGCGCGTGGTCATCGGCCGCGTGACGCCGGGTTCGATCGACGCGTTTTCCGTCTCGCGGGATTCGAGCATCGACAGGATGCGGGCATTGCCGAGCGTGATGCCCTGCGCGAACGGGTCCACCAGCGTGTAGCGAGGCTGGCGCATACGCGGCCCCTTCGGGGCCTCTGACTCCACAGCGAGAAGGAAGTGGCCGGGAAAGTCGATCCCATACGCCTCCCATCCCGCCGCGCGCACGCAATGCAGCCATAAAATCCCCAGCGCCACCGGCAGGCCGCGCCTGCGCTCGATCACCCGGATCAGATTGGCGTTGGCGAGATCGTCATAGGTTTCGCTGTCGCCCCGATAGGCATGGCGGGCGTGCAACAGACCGGCCAGAGCACCGATCCGGGCCTCTGTCGGGCGGCCGCTCATCACCCCGCCGATCGCGGCGGCGTCCCGCGCCAACTCCGAGACATGGTCCGATGCGCGCCGCCAGTCCGCATCCGGCGCATCCAGCCGCGCCAGCTGGAGTGCCGCCATCGCCGGCTCGATCTCCGCGTCCGGCAGCACGCCGATCGCGGCCAGGGCTTCATCCGCCTCCGCCATATCCGCCAATTCTCCTGCTCCGTTGCCCTGACGCATGAGGCTCGGGCCGGTTCGGAACGAGTCCGTTACGGGACGCCCTTTCGCAGGAACGGTCCCTGCGCTAGGTGAACACGTCACGTTCAGGACCATTTCGCCGCGCCATGGCTTCCAGCAACGATATCCGCGCCACCTTCCTCGACTACTTCGCCCGGAACGATCATCGGATCGTGCCGAGCAGCCCGTTGGTTCCGCGCAACGACCCCACCCTGTTGTTCACGAACGCGGGCATGGTCCAGTTCAAGAACGTCTTCACCGGCCAGGAGACCCGGCCCTACCAGCGGGCCACCACGGCGCAGAAGGTGGTACGAGCCGGCGGAAAGCATAACGATCTCGACAATGTCGGCTATACGGCCCGGCACCACACCTTCTTCGAGATGCTCGGCAATTTCTCGTTCGGCGATTACTTCAAGCCTTTGGCGATCGAGCTCGCCTGGAACCTCGTGACCCGCGAGTTCGGCCTGCCCGCCGACCGGCTGCTGGCCACGGTGTATTCAGAGGACGACGAGGCGGCCGCTCTGTGGAAACGCATCGCCGGCCTGCCGGACAGCCGGATCATTCGCATTCCGACCTCCGACAATTTCTGGCGCATGGGCGACACCGGCCCGTGCGGCCCATGCTCCGAGATCTTCTTCGACCATGGCGACCATATTCCGGGCGGACCGCCAGGCTCTCCGGACGAGGACGGCGACCGGTTCATCGAGATCTGGAACCTGGTCTTCATGCAGTATTACGAGGACCCGCCCGGCACGCGCTCGCCGCTTCCGCGCCCCTCGATCGATACCGGGCTCGGTCTGGAGCGTTTCGCCGCCATCCTGCAGGGCAAGCACGACAATTACGACACCGACACGCTGCGCGCGCTGATCCTGGCCTCCGCCGAGGCCACCGGACAGGAGCCGGACGGTCCGTTCCGCACCAGCCATCGCGTGGTCGCGGATCATCTGCGTTCCAGCTCGTTCCTGATCGCGGACGGCGTTCTGCCATCCAAGGAGGGTCGCGGCTACGTCCTGCGACGCATCATGCGCCGCGCGATGCGGCACCTGCATATGATGGGCACCACCGAGCCGGTGTTCTGGCGTCTGGTGCCGGCGCTGGTGCGGCAGATGGGCGCCGCCTATCCGGAGCTGGTGCAGTCCGAAGCGCTGATCCGCGAGACCATGCGTCTGGAGGAAGAGCGCTTCAAGCAGCTTCTGGAGCGCGGTTTGGGTTTGCTGGCCGAGGAAACCGACGGTCTCGGCGAGGGCGAGGCGCTGTCCGGCGCGGTGGCGTTCAAGCTCTATGACACGTTCGGCTTTCCGCTCGACCTGACCCAGGACGCCCTGCGCGAGCGCGGACGCAGTGTCGATCTGGAGGGCTTCGAGTCCGCCATGCAGCAGCAGCGCCAGCGCGCCCGCGCCGCCTGGGCCGGCTCGGGCGACGCCGCCGACGAGCAGGTCTGGTTCGACCTGCGCGAGAAACTCGCCGCCACCGAGTTCCTGGGCTACGCGACCGAGCAGGCCGATGCAGAGATCACAGCGCTTCTGGCAGGCGGCACGCCGGTGACGGACGCAGCCGACGGGACCGAGGTGATGGTTCTGCTGAACCAGACCCCGTTCTACGCCGAAAGCGGCGGTCAGGTCGGCGATACCGGCCTGATCGAGGGCAACGGCTTTGCGATCGAGATCACCGACACCCAGAAGAAACTGGGCGAGCTCTTCGTGCATGTGGGCCGCGTTCGCGGCGGCACGGCTCGCGTCGGCGCCTCGGTGACGGCGACGGTCGATCATCGCCGCCGGTCCGATATCCGCGCGCACCACTCCGCCACCCATCTGCTGCACGAGGCGCTGCGCCGCCGACTGGGTACGCATGTGGCGCAGAAGGGCTCTCTGAACGCGCCGGATCGTCTGCGCTTCGACATCAGCCAGCCGCGCCCGATCACGGCCGAGGAGCTGGCGGCCGTGGAAGCGGAAGTGAACGAGAAGATCCGCGAGAACGGGGTCGTCTCCACCCGCCTGATGACGCCGGAGCAGGCCGTCGCCGGGGGCGCCATGGCGCTGTTCGGCGAGAAATACGGCGACGAGGTGCGCGTGGTTTCGATGGGCGCGCCGGAGGAAGGTTCAGACCGCGAGAACTACTCGATCGAGCTCTGCGGCGGCACGCATGTCGCCCGCACCGGCGATATCGGCCTGTTCCGCATCACCTCGGAGAGCGGCGTTTCCGCCGGCGTGCGCCGGATCGAGGCGGTCACCGGCCGCACCGCCGAGCAGGCCGCCGGCCTGAGCGAAACGCGCCTGGCGCAGATCGCCGCCCTTCTGCGCGTTCCGGCCGCCGAGGCGGTCGAGCGGCTTTCGGTCCTGCTGGACGAGCGTCGCGGGCTGGAGCGTCAGATCTCCGAGCTGCAGCGCAAGCTGGCGACCGGCGGCGCCGGGGCGACCGAGGCCGAGCAGGTGAACGGCGTCGCCTTCGCCGGCCGCAATCTCGGCGAGGTTCCGCCCAAGGAGCTGAAGACGCTGGCCGAGGAGATCGGGCGCGGGCTCGGCTCCGCCATCGTCGCCCTGATCTCCACCGCGGAAGGCAAAGCCAGCGTCGTGGCATGGGTGTCGCCCGACCTGACGGAGCGGTTCGACGCCGTGGCGATGGTGCGCGCCGCGAGCGCCGTCATGGGCGGCAAGGGCGGCGGCGGCCGGCGCGAACTGGCCCAGGCGGGCGGCCCGGATGCCGGCCAGGCCGATGCCGCGCTGGACGCGATCAGGGCGCTCATCGCATCGGCCTGAGAGGCGAGACGCCCTGGGCATACACAACCCGAGCATCGACGGGGAGCACTCCATGATCCGGCCCACCAGACGCGATCTTCTGCGGCTGGGGGCCGGAGCGCCCCTGCTCCCCGCCTCTATCCGTCGTGCCCTGGCGCTGCCGGCGCGTCGCCGGCACGGCAGCATCGAGGATGTCGAGCACATCGTCGTGCTGGTGCAGGAAAACCGCTCCTTCGATCATTATCTCGGCCGCTTGCGCGGCGTGCGCGGCATCGGCGATCCGCATCCGCTGCGCCGTGCGGACGGGTTGCCGGTCTGGTGGCAGGATCGGCTCGATCCCGCCCAGGGCCTGGTCGCCCCCTTTCGGCTGCGCACCGACACCAGCAGCGCCGAGTGCGTGCTGGACCTGGACCATACCTGGCTGAAAACGCATGCGGCGTTGAATGGCGGCCGAAACGATCGCTGGCCCGCGCACAAGACCGATATGTGCATGGGCTACTACACGCGCGAGGATCTGCCCTTCCACTACGCGCTCGCCGACAGTTTCACCGTCTGCGACGCGTGGCATTGCTCCACACCGACCCAGACCCATCCCAACCGGTTCTATCTGATGACCGGATGCGTCGATGGCGCCGGAGACGGCGGCGGTCCGCTGCTGGATAATGTGGACTGGGTGGATCGCGCCTTCTACCAGCAGGTGCCGCCGCCCTTCACCTGGACCACCTTCCCGGAGCGGCTGGAGCAGGCCAGCATCTCCTGGCAGGTCTACCAGCAGGGCACGTCAGTCACCGACAAGCTGGAGGGCAATTTCGGCACCAACGTGCTGGCCAATTTCCGCCAGTTCGTCGATGCGCCGCCGGACTCCTCGCTGGCGCAGCGCGGCATGAGCCGGCGCACGCTCGATCAGCTGCGCGCGGACGTACTGGCAGACCGACTGCCGCAGGTCTCCTGGCTGCTGCCGCCAGCCGCCTTCTCGGAACACCCGCGCTATACGCCCGATTACGGCGCCGCCTATGTCTCCCGCGTGCTGGACGCGCTCACCGCCAACCCGTCGGTTTGGGCGAAGACGGTGCTGCTGCTGACCTATGACGAGAATGACGGGTATTTCGATCACGTCTCGCCACCGCAGCCCTGTGGTCCGGTGCTGCCCGGCGCCAGCACGGTGAGCGTTGCCGGCGAGATCCATGACCGCGCGCCATCTCGCGATGCCAGGAGCCTGCCGCCGGACGGGCAGCCCTATGGTCTGGGCCCGCGCGTGCCGGCGGTGGTGATCTCGCCCTGGAGCAGCGGCGGCCATGTGTGCTCGCAACTGTTCGACCACACCTCGGTGATCCGCTTCATCGAAACGCGGTTCGGCGTGCACGAGCCCAACATCTCGCCCTGGCGTCGCGCCGTATGCGGCGATCTGACCAGCGCGTTCGACTGGAGCCGGTCCGAGCCGCGCACGATCGCGCTGCCGGACCCCGCGGCGCTGATGCGCAAGAGCGACGAGTCCTGCCGGCTGCCGACGCCCGGCCTGCCTGCGGTGAGCCTCGCCGCGGATATGGGCGCGCAGGAGCCCGGCACCCGTCCGGCGCGCGCCCTGCCCTACGACCTCGCCGTGGACGAGGAGGGCGACGCGGACGACACGCTTCAGCTGCGCTTCCACTGCCTCGGGCGGCAGACTGTGCATCTGCTGGCCATCCGCGAAGGCGTCGCCGAGCTGCCGCGCCGCTACACGGTGGAACCGGGGAAATCGCTGGCCGACCGCTGGACGCTGCCGGAGGACGAGGCGCTGGTCCTGACCATCAGCGGTCCGAACGGCTTCCTGCGGCGCTTCAGCCGACGGCGCGGATCACGGCTACCGCTGCACGCTCGGCATGACGGTGCGGCGGGAACGCTGGTGCTACGGCTGCCCGAAGCATGGACCGGACGAGCGGTGCTGCGAGACAACGCCTACGGACGGCCCGACATCACGCTCGAACCGGGCCGGTCTCTCGCGCCGATCGCCCTGGCGGACAGCGCGCATTGGTACGACTGGAGCCTGTTGCCGAACGGGCGCGCCGAGAACGGGACGCGTCTGGCCGGGCATGTGGAAACCGGTCGGCCGAGCAGCACGGACCCGGCAATCGGGCGCGTGGTCGCGGAGCGGGCGGCGCTGATTTGAGAACGTCTTCTTTTTCTGAAGAAAAAGAAGCAAAAAGACTTTTGTCCGTTTGGGTTCGAGTGTGCGGCGCGGACCGAGCCCGTTGACAGATGGGCCCCAGGTCTTCCTTCGGGAGAAGCACAGCTCTCCCGGCGTTCAATCCGCGTAGTCGAGCCCGATATCGAGCACGGACACGGAATGCGTCAGCCAGCCGATCGAGATCAGGTCGACGCCGGTCTCGGCGATCGCGGGAGCGGTCTCGGGCGTCACGCGGCCTGACGCCTCGGTGATGGCGCGCCCCGCCACCATCGCGACCGCCTCTCGCAAGGTCGGCGGCGGCATGTTGTCCAGCAGCACGGCATCGACCCCGATCCGCAGGCCTTCCTTAAGCTGCTCGAGCGTGTCGACTTCCAGCTCGATCTTCACCAGATGGCCAATCGCACGTCGCGCGCGCTCGACCGCCACCGAGACTCCCCCGGCGATGGCGATATGGTTGTCCTTGATCAGCACCGCGTCATCCAGGCCGAAACGGTGATTCGCGCCGCCACCGACGCGAACGGCGTATTTCTGCAGCGCACGGAGGCCGGGCGTGGTCTTGCGGGTGCAGCAGACCCGCGCCTTCGTTCCGGCGATGGCGTGGACCACGCCGTCGGTGGCCGAGGCGATGCCGCTCAGATGCGACAGATAGTTCAGGCCGACGCGTTCGCCGATCAGGATGGAGCGCGCGGATCCCTCCACGGTGGCGATCCGGTCGCCGGGCGCGATGCGGCTGCCATCCGGGGCGTGCATGGTGAAGCGGAGCGTCGGATCCACCAGGGCGAAGCTCAGCCGGGCCATGTCGAGACCGGCCACGATCCCCTTCTGCCGCGCCGCCAGCACGCAGCGGGTGCGCAGAGAGGCGGGCACGATCGCATCGGTGGTGATGTCGCCGGCACGTCCGAGATCTTCCAGCAGCGCGGCGCGCACCTGCGGCTCCAGCATCACGTCCGGCAGCGGGGTAACCTGGCGGGCATCGGTGTCGGGTCGCATCAGGAAGCCGCTCTTTCCGGTTCGCTGCCGACGCGGTCGAGCACGTCGCGCAGGGTGAGACGATGGCGCACGGCGTCCGGCGCCGGTTCGGGGTGGTCGGTGCGGAAATGGCCGCCGCGGCTCTCGCGCCGGTCGAGCGCGGACAAGGCGATCAGGAACCCGACCAGCGCGGTATCGTCGCGCAGCGCTTCGGGCGCCAACACCCGCACGGCGGCGGCAAGACCATCCTCGTCGCGCAGGACGCCGGCCGCACGGGTCATGATGGTTCGAACCGGTACGGCGAGGGGTGCGGCCGCCACGGCAGCACCGCCCTCCGAGACCGTTCCCGCCGCGTCCGGTTCCGGCGCCAGAATCTTCGCCACCGCGACGGCGCCGCTGGCGGCTTCGAGCAGCGAATTGCTGGCCAGCCGGTTCGCGCCGTGCAGGCCGGTGCAGGCCGCCTCGCCGCAGGCCAACAGGCCGGGCACGGAACTGCGTCCGTCGGCATCCACGACGATGCCGCCCATGTGATAATGCGCGGCAGGCCGGATCGGGATCGGCATGCGGGCGGGATCGATCCCGTTCGCGCGGCAGATGCGGTCGATGCCCGGAAAACGCGCGGCAAAGCGGTCGCCCAGAGCCTGACGCGCATCGAGAAACACCGCGTGCCCGAGGGCGAGGTGATGCCACACGGCACGCGACACGACATCACGCGGGGCCAGCTCCTCGGTGAAGCGCGCCCCGGTCTCGTCGATCAGCGTCGCGCCCTCGCCCCGCACCGCTTCGCTGATCAGCGGCAAAGGCGGGCCGCCTCCCGGCCCTGCCGCCAGCGCCGTCGGGTGGAATTGCACGAATTCCAGATCGCCCAGGACAGCGCCGGCGCGAGACGCGGCAGCGAGACCGCTGCCGATGGAGCCGAGCGGGTTGGTGGTGTCGTCAAACAGGCCGCCGACGCCGCCCGTTGCCAGAACCACGCCGGCGGTGGGAACGCGGAAGCGGCGTCCGTCGCGTTGCAGATGCGCCGCGCGCACGGCGCCGTCGGTCTCGATGCTCAGCAGGCGGGTCCGGTCCAGCACCGTGATGGCAGGTTCCGCCCGTACCCTCTCGGCCAGGACACGGACGATCACGGCGCCGGTCGAATCGCCTTCCGCATGCACGATGCGACGATGGCTGTGCGCGGCCTCCAGCCCCAGCGCGAGCGTTCCGTCCGGGGCTCGATCGAACCGCACGCCGAGACGGTCCAGCAGGCGAACCACCTCCGGGCCGGCGCCGACAATGCGTCGAACCGCGTCGGAATCGCACAGCCCGTCGCCAGCCGCGATCGTGTCGGCAACATGCGCCTCGATGCTATCGCCCTGCCCCATCACGGCGGCGATGCCGCCCTGGGCCCAGGCGCTGGAGGTGTGCTCGCCGAGGGTCCCGGCCGTCACCAGCGTGCACGGGCGCGGCAGCAGCGACAGCGCGCAGAGCAGCCCGGCAAGGCCGCTGCCGACGATCACCGGTTGGCCGGAGGGGATCAGCATGGTGTGGGCCTTCCCGCCCGCCTTCGTCAGATCGCCAGCATGCGCTCCACGGCCGCGCGGGCACGATCGGCCAGATGCGGCTCGATGGTGACCTCGGTGGTCATGGTTTCCAGCGCGTGGCGGATCGCCGGGAGGGTGATGCGCTTCATATGCGGGCACAGGTTGCACGGACGGATGAACTCGATCTTCGGATGCTGCACGGCGAGGTTGTCGCTCATCGAGCATTCGGTGATGAGCACCACCTTCTCCGCCTTGCCGCTGGCGACGAAGTCCGACATATGCGCCGTCGAGCCCGCGAAATCGGCTTCCGCGACCACTTCCGGCGGGCACTCCGGATGCGCCAGCACCACCACGCCCGGATGCTCCTGGCGCATGCGACGAATCTCGCCCGGGGTGAACCGCTCATGCACTTCGCAATGGCCGGCCCAGGTGATCATGCGCACGCCGGTTTCCTTGCCGATGTTCCGGGCCAGGAACTCGTCCGGGATCATGATCACGCTGTCGGTGCCGAGGCTTTCCACGATGCGCTTCGCGTTGCCCGAGGTGCAGCACAGGTCGCTTTCCGCCTTCACCGCGGCGGACGTGTTCACATAGGTCACCACAGGCACGCCGGGATGCGCGGCGCGCAACGCGCGGACGTCGGCGGCGGTGATGGAATCCGCCAGCGAACAGCCGGCCGCCATGTCCGGGATCAGAACGGTCTTGTTCGGATTCAAGAGCTTGGCCGTCTCTGCCATGAAATGTACGCCGGCCATGACGATCACGTCGGCTTCGACGGTCTGCGCCTCGCGCGCCAGCGCCAGGCTATCGCCGACGATGTCGGACACGCAGTGAAAGATCTCCGGGGTCTGGTAGTTGTGCGCCAGGATCACCGCATTGCGCTCGCGCTTCAGGCGCAGGATCGCCTCGATATCGTCCTCGAACAACGCCCATTCCATCGGCGGCACGACCCGGCTGACGCGGTCATAGAGCGACGGATTGCGAGGCGAGACGATGTGGTTCACGAGGGCGGTTCCTAATTCTCAAACTGAGTATAAGGGTGGGTCGAGAAAAGGCGCCACCCAGCGCCCAGGAGAGAATGAGGGTAATGCGCGGCGTTTCGTCAAGAGGCGACGCGAAAACCCGCGCCCAGCCTTAGCCGGGGCGCGGGTCCATGCGGCGACTTACTGCTCCGCGCAAGGTGCGCTTCGGATCAGAAATGCTTCCGCAGGGTGAAGAACACCATGCGCGGCGCGCCGGCCTGCAGCGTCGCGAAGGTGGCGGTCGGATCGCTGAACACGAATCCGTTGGTGCCGACCGAGGCGACATAGCGCTTGTCGAAAAGGTTAGTGACGTTGACCTGCGCGTCGACGCCGTGCAGCACGCCGGTCACGTTCACGAAGCGGTAGCCGGCGTTCAGGTTGAAGATCGCGTTCGGCGCCACGCCCTGATCGTTGGTGTAGGTGTAGTAGCGCCGGTCCTGGAACTGCATCAGCACGTTGCCCCAGATTGCGCCATTGTCGTAGCCGATTTGGATGTTGGCGAGATTGCGCGGCGTGGCGACCACGTTCTTACCGGCGGTGCGGTAGGTCGTGCTGCCGGAGGTGACGTCGTCGTTGTAGCGGCTGTCGTCGAAGGCATAGGAGCCGTAGATCGACCAGTTCGGCGCGAACAGATAGTTCACCGCCGCTTCGATGCCGCGCGAGGTGACGCCGCCGACATTGGCCAGCGCAGCGGCATTGCCCTGGATGCCGGTGCCCTGGGTAATGGACAGCAGGCGGTTCTCGAACTCGACGTAGTAGCCGGTCAGCGACGTCTGTAGCGTGCGATTATGGAAGCGCCAGCCGAGCTCCTCGGTGTACGACATCTCGGGATCGAGGTGGCCCTTGATAGCGTTGTAGCCGGCGACGGTGGTGGCGAACGGGCTGGTCGCACCGGTGGCCGAATTGTCGAAAGCCGCCATGTTGCGGGCGAAGTCGGCGAAGATCTCGTTGTGGCGGTCGATGCGATAATTCGCGCCGATCTGCGGCAGGAAACCGTTGCTCGCCTCGATGCTGCCGGACGGATAGGTGTTCGGCGTCGGCGTGCCGAGATAGTTGCCCGGAAGCGCCCGGGCGGTATTGTCGACGATCAGGGACTTGAAGCCGTAATTCAGCTTCAGGGCTGGCATGATCTGCCAGGTATCCTGCAGATGCACCTGATAGGTCTTTGTGCCGTAGTTGCCTTGCCACGCGGTCTCGTAGGCGTTCCCACGATACCAGTAGGTGCTGTCCGGCGTGCCAGAAAGCGCGAGCGGATAGTAGCGGCGCGCCTGCTCAAAGATGTTGTTCTCGAACCAGAAACCGCCCTCGATCGTGTGACGGCCGATCGCATAGGACAGGCTGCCGATGAAGCCCTCGCGGTGGATGTCGTATTCGGTCGTACGCGTGGACAGAGGCGAGCCGCCAAGCGTGGCCGGCGTCGGCGAATACGGCGTCACCCACACGCCCTCGCCGGTATCGGTGTGTCCGTACACCATGGCAAAGCCGCTCAGGCGGTTCGTGAACTGCGCGTCGAGACGACCATAGCCGAGCACGTCTTCGCGCAGGCCGGCGGCATTGTAGTATTCCAGATCCTGCGGACCGCCGCTCGTGGGCAGGATGCCTGCGGGAAACGCGGTGCCGTTCTGATAGGCATAGGCGATCTGCTTCGCCAGCGCATAATTGCCGGTGATGTTGTCGATGCCGTAGCCGTACTGGCGGATCGTCGCCGGAGACAGGTCCTGGTAGTCGTTCTCGTGCCGCAGCGAATAGTCGCCGAAGATCGTCAACTTGTATTTTTCCCCGAGCGGCTGCACGAACTTCGCGTTCGCCTGCTGCTGCTTCTGGACGCCGTCGCCCTTCCACTTGTTGGCGTCCTGATAGTCGTAGCTCGCATAAAGCTTGCCGCCACCGGGCAGGATGCCGGAATTGACGCGCAGGAAGGTGCGGTAGGTTCCGGAAGAACCGACCGTGCCGGCGACATCGGCGCCGAACGCGTCCGTGGGATCGATCGAGGTGAACTGCACGGCGCCGCCGAGATCGTTGGACGCGGCGACGCTGACCGCGCCGGCGCCCTGCGCCAGCGTGGCAGGCCCGTTGTTTTCGGTCTGCAGCGCACGGCCGATCGAAAGACCGTCATCGTTGCCGTAAGCGAGATTGCCGAGCGGCACACCATCCATGGTGAAGCCGAGACGACTTTGGTCGAAGCCGCGGATGATGATCTGCTGCGACCATTCATAGGACCCGAGCGGGTCGGACGAGGTGAACATCACGCCCGGCAGCTTGCTCAGCACCTTGAGCGGGCTGGTGCCGGGCGCCACGCTCTGGATCGCCGTGCGCGTCACGGTCTGGGTCTGTCGCGACGCGCCGTGGCCCAGAACCACCACCGATTCCGATCCGGCATTGCTCTGCGCGGCGTTTGCGCCCGTCTGCGTCGCTTTGACGTCGGAAGCGGCTGCGACCTGCGCACGCGCCGCCGGTGCGCACAGGGCAAACAGGCAGACATTCGCCAGCAGGAAATCTCGGATCTTCATCACTCTTCCGTTCCGCGATCGATCCGGCAAGCCTTGCAGATCTTCGATCGCGGCGGGAACCTATGGAGAAGCGGCAATTCCGTCTCGTGATCGTTTCGTTACGATTCGCGCGCCCGGGCTATCGGCGCACGCCCACACATTCATCACCAGCAGGATCGCGACGTTTATCGTCCGGAACGCCTGGAGCCCGACGACAGGCGGGACGCGTAACACGCGCCCCACGCGTTCTCATCGCTTGCACAACGGACACGCGCGGCGTTGCCTGTGGAAACGTTCTCCTGCGGTCTCTTCGGACTGAGTACCCGGCCCTGCTCCCATTGTCAGTTCCAGGACGAGACGGTGAACCGGGCCGGGCAGTTGTCCTGCGGCACGGGCGAGTCCATCAGGCTGTCTGGCGCCGGAAAGTCCGCGATCTTGTCGTGGCGAACGGTGATCCAGAGCTGCGACAGCACCGCGCTGCCGTCGTGATCGACATGACATTGCAGTTGCAGCGCGCGCGGATGATCGGTGTGGAAATCCCGCGCGAAGGCAGCCAGCAGGTCGGTGCGCGCGACCGTCTTTCCGCTCTCCGCGACGAGCTCTTCGCCGAACGGACTGTTCGCGACCAGATCGTGCATCGCGATCGCTGTCTGGAAGAACTCCGGCGTGTCGAAACCGAAGCACTGCACATGCTTGTCGTATTCGTGCCGCAACAGATCATGCGCGGTTTGCGGCATGATCTCCGCCAGGCGGCGGCGCAGCGCGACCGGCAGGGACGGATAGGCGCGGCTGCGATGGAAATAGTCGCAACCCTTCGCCCACCACTCCCGGTTCTGGATGCCGCGATCGCGCAGCGTGTCGGGAAGCGACGCCCAAAGCCCGTGCAACCCGATCAGCAACGTCTGCGCGGTCTGCGCGGTGCAGCTTCCTTCGGCGCAGAAGCCGGGAGTCCAGCTCAGGGCCAGGGTGTAGTGGTCGAAATCGCGGTGCTGGGCGGGTTCGAGATCGGGCACGCGCGCCGAAGCCGCGACAGGTGCGGCGAGAAGCACGGTGCAGGCGAGCAGAATGGCGCGGAGCATGGGCGGTTTCCGTTCATCGCGTGGGCAGGAGGGGAAGCTTGGTGCCGGCGATCGCCCTCGCCTCGAGGATCTCGCGCCGGAACCGGAGCAGCTTGGCCGGACGGCCGGGACGGTCGGCACTGATCTGACCGGTATCCTCGATCAGGTTCTGCTGGGCGATCAGGCGACGGAAATTCGGCTTGTGCAGACGCACGCCCGACAGCGCCTCCACCGTATCCTGCAGCTCCAGAAAGGTGAACCGTTCCGGCAGCAATTCGAAGAACACCGGGCGGTATTTGATCTTGGCGCGGAGACGGGCGATCCCGGTGGCGAGGATGCGGCGATGGTCGCGCGGCATCGGCCGTCCCGCAGGCTCGAACAATGCGCCGCCGGCTTCCGGCACCAGCCCCGCCTCGAACAAAAGCTCGTAGCGCTGGAGAACCAGCTCGTCCTGCCAGTCTCCGGCGGAAAACGCGCCGCTGACCCGCTTCAGGCGGGTCTCCCGGAGCGCATCCGGCGCCTCCCTGCACCAGGCGTCCAGCCGTGCGGACAGGGCGGCCAGCAGGCGACGCCCGGCCTCGCCGCGCTGATCCTCCCACGGGAAATGCGCATACCAATCGACCCAGCCGGTTTCCTCCGGCGTGGTGCGTGTGAGCGCCAGATAGGAGATCGAGATCGCCCGGACCGGATCACCGCCACCCTCGCGCGTGCGGTCGCGATCCGCGAAGGTGTAGAGTTGTTCCACATGGCCCAGCGGATGCCGGGTGGTGTGTTCCACCCAAGACCGCAGCCCGGCCTGGAGCGAACGATGTTCGGGTGCAAGCGGGCCGGCCGGCAGCGCGCCGTCGGCCAGGGTCAGCACCACGGGCAGCACGCCGCGCCCGTCAGGAGCCGGGTGCACCGCGACCAGCACCGCCGTCAGATCCGCCTTGAACGCCGCTTCCATGGTCCCGCCCTTTCCGCCCGCGTCCCGGCTCCGGCATGATGGATCGCGCGCCGCCCGGTCCGTGAACCGGCGGCGATTCCGCATCTAACGGCTCAAGGGCGCTCGGCCCAGGGGCTTTCGGCTGGAGTGATCGTTCATGACTGCGCCGCACCCGCCCCACGACCTGCTGTCGCTGCTCGAAGGCGTGCAGGATTTCTCGACCCGCGTGTATCCTGAGAAACGCGACCTGTTCGATGCGCTGGCGCAGGGTCAGGCGCCGCACACGCTGCTGATCACCTGCGCGGACAGCCGCATCAGTCCGGAACTGATCACGCAGAGCGAGCCGGGCACGCTGTTCGTGCTGCGCAATATCGGCAACATCGTCCCACCCTACGGCGAGATGCTGGGCGGCGTGTCCGCGGCGATCGAATACGCCGTGCTGGCGCTGGGCGTGCGCAACATCATCGTCTGCGGCCATTCGGATTGCGGGGCGATGAAGGCGCTGCTCGATCCTGCTTCCAGCGGTCTCGACGCCATGCCGACCGTGTCCTCCTGGCTGCGCCACGCCGATGCGGCGCATGCGGTGTGCGAGGCGCTGCATCACGACGCGAACGGGGCGGACAAGCTCCAGGCGGTGGCGGAACACAATGTTCTGTTGCAGATCGACCATCTGCGCACCCATCCGGCCGTGGCCGCCCGCGTGGCGGATGGGCGGCTGACGCTGATGGGATGGCTCTACGACATTCCGACCGGCACGGTCCGCGTGTTCGACGGCGCGAGCCGGGAGGCGCGAGCGGTTCCGGACGTCATCGAAATGCTGCGCGCGGGCGCATGATTTGGCTCCTGCGCCGCCTCGTGCTGCTGGCCGCCCTGGCCGTGCCCGCCTCGGCCGTCTCCACCCTCGTCGCTCCGGCCCGGGCGGACGCGCCCGCGGCAGGGTTCAAGATCGCCACCTGGAACATGGAATGGCTGACCCAGCGCGGCGCGGAACTGCCGCCCGACGCGGCACCGAAGCGCGACGACGACATCGCGACGCTGGCGGGTTATGCCGCGCGTCTCGATGCCGACGTCGTGGCGCTGGAAGAGGTGGACAGCCTCGATCTGGTGTCGCGGATCTTTCCACCCGAGCGCTATCAGCTCTTCATCACCGGCGACGGCGTGCTGCAGAAGGTCGCACTCGTGGTCCGGCGCGGCATCGCCGTGGAACGCCACCCCGACCTGACCGCCCTGGACGTGATTCCGGATGCGAAATACCGGCTGCGCTCAGGCCTCGACGCGACCCTGTCGCTCGACGGCAGGAGGATGCGCGTGCTGGCGGTGCATCTGAAGAGCGGGTGTTTCGACGGGCCGTTGCAGTCTTCGCCGCGCAGCGCGTGCCGGAAGCTGACGCTGCAATTGCCGGTTCTCCAGCACTGGATCGAAGCGCGCGCCGCGGAGAAGACGGCCTTCGCGGTGATCGGCGATTTCAATCACCATCTCCAGCCGGGCGATCCGCTGCTGACCGGTCTGGAGAACGCCGCGCCGATGCTGGTGGCGACCGCGGGACATGCCAGCCCGTGCTGGGGAGGCGAGGATTTCATCGACCAGATTCTGCTGGGCGGCACGGCAGCTCGCTGGGAGGTGCCGGACAGTCTGCGCGTGATGGTGTATCGCGAGACCGATCCGGAGATGAAGGAACGTTTGTCCGATCACTGCCCCGTTTCGGTGCGCCTGCGGCCAGACGGGTAATCCCGCCCGGCCCCATCCGACGATCTAGAAGCAGCGGTCAGAAATTGTCGTCGCCGCCCCAATCGCCGCCGCCGAAATCACCGCCGCCGCCGTTGAAATCCGGGTCGATGTCGCCGCCGCCATTGTTGAACGGATCGCCGGCAGCTCCCGCATCGCCATAGTTGTTGTTGATGATGGTCTCGCCGCCGCCGGCGAATTCACCGCCGCCGCCGAACCCGCCACCGTGATGGCCCTCGAACATGTCCATCAGCACGTTGCCCGCGACGACGCCGCCGGCGACGCCCGCGGCCGTGGTCAGCGCCGAGCCCAGGAAGCCGGAGCCCTGGCGCTGGAACATGCCGGGCTGGTAGCCGGGCGGATAGTTCGGTGCGGGCGGGGGGCCGGCCTGATAGCCGCCCGGATAGCCGCCGGCATAGCCGGGACCGCCGGCCGGCTGACCGCCCCAGCGCGGCGGCGGGGCCTGGTTCTGGTTCTGCTGGCCGCCGCCGAACAGGCCGGAGAAGAAGCCGCCGCTTCTCTGCTGCCCCTGCGGCTGACCCTGAGGGCCGTTCTGGAGCTGGGCCTGTGCCTGCTGCAGCTCCCATTCGAGGCGCTTGATCCGGTTCTGCGCCTCGGCCAGCGCGGCTTCCTGCACCACGGCCATCTGGGTGATGCGGTAGGGCGCCTCGGGGAAGCGGTTGAAATTGTCGCGTATGGTGCGATCGGCGTCGGGGTCGATCGGCGGCAGGGCGGTGCGCGTCTGCGGCACGCTGGCGAAACCGCCGCCGCTGCTCTGCCCGCCGCCGACCCGGGCGACGAAGCGTTCGATCAGGTCGCGTTCTTCGTTGGTCATGGTCGTGATGATCCAAAATGGTGGATGAAACGTCGTAGCGGGGATGACGCGCGTCAAGCGCCGCCAGAACGGGCCGGCGGGATGCCGAGGCGGGAAATCTCAATTTTGGGGCAGCGGTCCATCACCACCACCAGTCCGGCCGCGCGCGCTTTGGCCGCGGCACGCTCGTGCACGAGGCCGAGTTGCATCCAGATGCTGCGCGCGCCCAGACGGATGGCGTCGTCCATGGCGGGTTCGATCTGATCGAGGCTGCGGAACAGATCCACCATGTCGAGCGGGGCTGCGTCTTCCAGCGTCGCGACGACGGTGCGGCCATGAATCGCCTGCCCGGCCAGGCCGGGATTGACCGGGATCACCTCGTAGCCATGCCGCACCAGCATCGCCAGAACGCCGTTGGACGGGCGCTCCGGCTTGTTGGACGCGCCGACCATCGCGATCCGGCGCGTGTCCAGGAGGAGCCGCCTGATCGCGTCATCGTCCAGGTCATCCGCGCCGTGCATGGTATCCCCGCTTCCGCTTCCTTGCCGGGGTTCGGCCGCTTGCCTATGGTGCCGCCCCCTCTTGCCGGAGCGAACACGGAATGGAAACGGCGGTCGCGCGAGCCCCCGATCACACGGAAACGGCGCGGAACGGTTCGCGTTCCACGCCGAGAAAAGGCGCCCTGTCGTTCCAGGACCTGATCCTCACCCTGCACCGCTTCTGGGCAGACCAGGGCTGCGCGATCCTGCAGCCTTACGACACCGAGGTCGGCGCCGGCACGCTGCATCCGGCCACCTCCCTGCGCGCGCTCGGCAACACCCCCTGGCGCACCGCCTATGTGCAGCCCTGCCGCCGCCCTTCCGACGGCCGCTACGGCGAGAACCCGAACCGTTTGCAGCACTACTACCAGTATCAGGTGCTGCTGAAGCCGACGCCGGCCGAAAGCCAGGCGCTGCTGCTCGACAGCTATCGCGCCATCGGCATCGATCCGCTCGAGCACGACATCCGCTTCGTCGAGGACGATTGGGAAAACCCGACCATCGGCGCCTGGGGCCTGGGCTGGGAGGTCTGGTGCGACGGCATGGAGGTGACGCAGTTCACCTATTTCCAGCAGGTCGGCGGCATTCCCACCGTGCTGCCCTCCACCGAACTCACCTACGGTCTGGAACGGCTGGCCATGTACGTCCAGGGCGTCGAAAACGTCTACGATCTCGATTTCAACGGCCAGGGTCTGCGCTACGGCGATGTGTTCCTGCGCGCGGAGCGGGACTACTCGCGGCATAATTTCGAGCTGTCCGACACCGCCATGCTGCTGCGCCATTTCGAGGACGCGGAGCGCGAATGCGCCAGCCTGGTGAAGCACGGCGTGGCCCAGCCGGCCTACGACCAGTGCCTGAAGGCCAGCCACCTGTTCAACCTGCTCGACGCGCGCGGCGTGATCTCCGTATCCGAGCGCGCGTCCTTCATCGGCCGTGTCCGCACCCTCGCCCGCGCCTGCGCCGAGGAATGGCTGCGTGGCGAGGGCTGAGACCATGAGCGAGCTGTTCATCGAGCTGTTCTGCGAGGAAATCCCGGCGCGCATGCAGGCGCCGGCGGCCGAGCAGCTGGACCGTCTGCTGAACGAGGCGCTGTCCGCGCTGTCGCCGCGTGATGCGCGGCGCTGGTGGGGTCCGCGGCGCATCGCCGTGGCGCTGCAGGTCGCCGACGTCGTTCCCGCCAGCGCCAGCAGCGAGCGCGGCCCGCGCGAAGGCGCGCCGGAGCAGGCCCTGGCCGGATTTCTGCGCAAGCACGGCGCCGGGCGCGACGCGCTGACGCTGGAGAACGGCTTCTGGGTGCTGTCGAAACAGACTCCGGCGGTCGAGGCGTCGTCCTTGATCGCTCAGATCATGCCTGGATTGTTGCGCCGCTTCTCCTGGCCGAAATCCATGCGCTGGGGTGGTACCAGCGCCTTCGCCTGGGTGCGTCCCCTGCGCCGGATCATCTGCGTTCTGGACGGAGCGGTGGTGCCGTTCGATCTCGCCGCGGGCGAGGATGACGGGCACGGCCTGCGCTCCGGCAACGAGACCGAGGGCCATCGTTTCCTGTCGCCCGCCTCCTTTCCCGTATCGGGCGCCGCGGACTGGGCAGAGAAGCTCGAAGCGGCGCATGTCCTCGTGGATGCCGCCGGGCGCCGCCAACGCCTGAGTGCCGAGCTGGCCCAGCTGACCGAAACGCGCGGTCTTTCCGTGGTGCCGGATACGGGGCTCGAGGACGAGGTCGCCGGCCTGGTCGAGTTTCCCGTCGCCCTGATCGGCCGCATCGACGACAGCTTCATGGACCTGCCGCCGGAGGTGATGCAGGTCTCGATGCGGGTGAACCAGCGTTATTTCGCCCTGCGCGGGCCGGATGGCGCGGCAGCGCCGTTCTTCGGCTTCATCGCCAATCATGCCCCCGCCGACGGGGGCGCCACCATCGTCGCCGGCAACGAGCGCGTTCTGCGCGCACGCTTCTCCGATGCGCGGCATTTCTGGGACCTGGACCGCACCACGCGCCTTTCCGACCGTGTGGCGGCGCTCGATACGGTGACGTTCCACGCCAAGCTCGGCAGCCAGGGCGCGCGGGCGCATCGTCTGGAGCGTCTGGCCAGGCTGATCGCCGAACGCGTCGGCGCCGATCCGGCCCAGGCCGCGCGGGCCGCCCTGCTGGCCAAGGCCGATCTCACCACCGGCATGGTGGGGGAGTTCCCCGAGCTCCAGGGCGTGATGGGCGGCTATTACGCCCGTCATGACGGCGAGGGCGATGCCGTCGCCGACGCCGTCTCGCAGCATTATCAGCCGCGTGGCCCGGCCGATGCCGTGCCGACGGCGCCGGTGGCGATCGCGGTGGCGCTGGCGGACAAGATCGACACGCTGGCCGGCTTCTTCGCCGCCGGCGAGCGTCCCGGCGGCTCGGGCGATCCGTACGCGCTGCGGCGGGCCGCGCTCGGCGTGATCCGCATCCTGCGCGAGAATGCGCTGCGGCTCGACCTGAACGCCGTCTTCGACGAGGCGGCGCAGGCTTATCCCGAGACGCTGCGGGGCGCGGAAGATCTCGCCCTCCTGCCCGGCTTCATCGCCGAGCGGCTCCGCGTGCAGCTCCGGGCCGAAGGGGCGCGCCACGATGTGCTGGAAGCGGTGTCCGCGACCGGACGCGACGGTGATCTGGTCCGCCTGCTCGCCCGCACCGACGCGGTCGCCGCTCTCCTGGGCACGGAGGACGGCATCAATCTGCTCGCCGCCGCCAAACGCGCTGCCAACATCCTGCGGATCGAGGAGAAGAAGGACGGACCGCATGACGGCGCGGTCGACCCTGCCCTGCTCGACCAGGACGAGGAGCGCGCCCTGCTCGCGGCGCTCGACTCTGCCGCCCCGGCGATCACGGCCTTGCTTGAAGCCGAACGCTTCCCCGAGGCGATGTCGGCGATGGCGGGCTTGCGTGCGCCGCTCGACCGGTTCTTCGATGCGGTGATGGTCAACGATCCGAGGCCGGAGGTGCGCCGCAACCGCCTCCGCCTCTTGTCGCGGATCAGGGAAACGACCAGCCGCGTGGCCGATTTCGGAGCCATCGAAGGCTGACATCCGGGGGAAGCCGACCATGACCGATGTGCGTGCCAGCAAGGAGAACGGCGTCCTGCACCTTGTCATGGACCGGCCCGGCAAGAAGAACGCGCTGACCGGAGCGATGTATCATGCCCTGTCCGATGGGCTGGACCGTGCCGCTGGCTCCGACTCGATCCGCGCCGTGCTGATCTCCGGCGCCGGAGATGCCTTCAGCGCCGGAAACGACGTGGCCGATTTTCTGTCCAGCGGCGCTTCCACCGCCGCCGATGCGCCGTCCGTGCGCTTCATTCTGGCCCTCACCCGCTTCTCCAAGCCGCTGGTCGCCGCCGTTCAGGGCAACGCGGTCGGCATCGGCACCACCATGCTGCTGCATTGCGATCTGGTGTTCGCGGACGAAACGGCACGGTTCGCCACCCCGTTCTCGAAGCTCGGCCTCGTGCCCGAGGCCGGGTCGAGCCTGCTTCTGCCGGCCAGGATCGGCGCGGTCCGCGCCAACGCCATGCTGCTGCTGGGCGAGACGCTGGATGCGAACGCGGCCCTTTCCGCCGGTCTGGTGAACGCCGTCTTGCCGGCCGGCACCGTGCTCGACCACGCGCGCAAGCAGGCCGAAACCCTCGCCGCCCTGCCCCCCGCCGCCCTGCGCGCCTCCAAGGCTTTGATCCAGGGCGATCGCTCGGCGCTGGAAGCCCGGATCGACGCCGAGCTGAAGGCGTTCGGCGTCGCCCTGCGCTCGGAGGAGGCGCGCGCGGCCTTCAATCTGTTCCTGAGCCGCCCGAAGAGCTGAGGTGCAGCGCCGGTGATGGCGGCCGCTCATCGCCTGCCGGCCGCTCTGTTCGGCGACGGGATCGTCCAGGCGCCGATGGCCGGCCTCAGCGACGCAGCCCTGGTTTCCGCCTGCTGCCAGGCCGGGGTGGTGGGCTCGCTGGGCGCGGGCGGCCTGCAGCCGGATGCGATGCGGCGCGAGATCGTCGCGATTCGCGACGCGACCGACCGGCCGTTCAACATCAACCTGTTCGTGATCGACGAGCGGCAGGGGGCGAGCGTGCCGGAGTTGGAGCAGGCGGCCCTGGCGGCCTATTGCCGCGACCATGACCTGCCATTCGCGCTGCCGGAGCGGTTCGCCCCGCGCTTCCGCGACCAGCTCGACGCCGTTCTGGAGGCGGCACCGCCGATCGCCAGCTTCGCCTTCGGCATTCCGGACCGCGCCGACCTGGCCGTCCTTCGTGCGCGCGGCGCGTTCGTGATCGGCACCGCCACCAGCCGGGCAGAGCTGGAGGCCTGGCAGGAGAGCGGCGCCGATGCGGTGTGCGTGCAGGGCGTCGAGGCCGGCGGCCATCGCGGCGGCTTCCTGCTCCCCGACGAACGCCTTGGCCTCGACGCGCTGCTGTCGGAGCTGGCGCCGATCGCCACCGTGCCGCTGATCGCGGCGGGCGCGATCATGAACGGCGCCGATATGGTGGCGAAACGTCGCCTCGGCGCCCAGGCGGTGCAGATGGGCACGGCATTCCTGTGCTGCGACGAAGCGCCGACGCCGGCCGCCTATCGCCGTGCCTTGCTCTCCGGCCGGGACGGCACCCAAACCGTGCTCACCCAAGCGTTTTCCGGACGCTGGGCGCGCGGCCTGCGCAACGACTTCATCCGCCAGTTCGAGACCGCGCCGGTGTCGCCCTACCCGATCCGCAACGCCCTTACACAGCCGTTGCGGAAAGCCGCCACCGCGCGCGGCGATACGCAGAACATGTCGCTCTGGGCCGGCACGGGCGTCGGCGCCATCCGTGCAATGCCGGTCGCGGAACTGGTCGCCGCGCTCCGTGCGGAAATCGCGACGGCGCAGCCCGCATCGACGTAGCCCGGTCAGCCCAGCAGACGCTCCCGCGCCGCCCGATACTCCCGATCGAGCCGGGCGATCAGTTCGGCGGCCGGCACCACGGCGTCGATCGCGCCGATCCCCTGCCCGCTGCCCCACACGTCGCGCCACGCCTTCACCAGCCCGTCGCCGAAATTCATCTTGCTGGGATCGGACGAGGGCAGCGCCTCAGGATCGAGCCCGGCGGCACGGATCGAGTTCTTGAGGTAGTTGCCGGGAACGCCGGTGAAAAGATCGGAATAAACGATGTCGGAAGCATGGTCGGCCACCACCATACGCTTGTAGTCCGGCGCGGCGTTGGCCTCCTCGGTGGCGATGAAGGCCGAACCGACATAGGCCAGATCGGCGCCCATCGCCTGCGCCGCCAGCACCGCATCGCCCGTGGCGATGGCGCCGGAGAGAGCGAGCGGACCGTCGAACCAGCGCCTGATCTCGCCGACGAGCGCGAAGGGCGACAACGTTCCGGCATGGCCGCCCGCCCCGGCCGCCACCGCCACCAGCCCGTCCGCGCCCTTTTCGATCGCCTTGCGGGCGAATGCGTCGTTGATCACGTCATGGAACACGATGCCGCCATAGGAATGCACCGCCTCGTTCACCTCCGGGCGGGCGCCGAGCGAGGTGATGATCACCGGCACCCGATGCTTCACGCACAGCGCCAGATCCTGCTCGATGCGGGCATTCGAGCGATGCACGATCAGGTTGATCGCGAACGGCGCCGCCTTCCGGTCGGGATGCGCCGCATCGTGCGCGGCGAGCGCCGCTCCGATCTCCGTCAGCGCGGCATCCAGCGCTTCCGTGGTGCGGGCGTTGAGCGAGGGCATGGCGCCGACCACGCCCGCCTTGCATTGCGCGATCACCAGGGCCGGTGTCGAGACGATGAACAGGGGCGCCGCCATCATCGGCAGGCGCAGCCGCCCGCGCAGAAGAACGGGAAGGGTCATGGCGTTCTCTCCAAACAGCCGTTTGACACGGCTCGGGCGAACGCTAGCAGCCCTTTCCGCCGGGCGGAAAGCGGCTTCGTTCAGAGCAGCGGCGCGTCGTGCCCGGTCATCTCGCGCCGGATGATCCGCATCGGCATCAGCCCCGCCCCCAGCAGCGCGTCATGGAAGCGTTCGAGCGAGAAGGCGGCCCCCTGCGCCCGCCGCTCGTCGTCGCGCAGATGCAGGATCATCAGCTTCCCAAGCGTGTAGGCGTAGTATTCCGGGTCCTCCGTGCCGCGACGCGCTTCCTTGGCGGCAGCGGCGCCGGACTGGAAGCACTGGGTCCGCATCATCGCTGTGGCGTCGGCCAGGCTCATGCCCTGCGCGTGCATGCCGAAAGCGGCCAGCAGGCGGCAGTCGCGCAAGAGCGCGTCCTGGAGCTGCATCAGATGCAGCTTGGGATCGTGGTCGCGAAGCCCCTCCTCGACCATCATCTGCTCGGAGTAATGCGCCCAACCCTCTGTGGTGGCGTAGGAGCTTGCCAGCTTGCGGATCAGCGACCAGCCCGGGTTGTGATGCAGATACAGCGACTGCACGAAATGGCCCGGCATGGCTTCATGCACGGTGATGTTGAGCAGAAGCGGCCGGTTCAGATCCTCCAGCATCTCGCGCTGCTCGGCGGCCGGCGAGGACGGATCGGGCGGTGTCACGTTGTAGAAGGCGATCTGCGCGCCGGGCCGCGTGCTGCGTTCCAGCGCGCCGGGCCAGTCCATCGCCGCGGTGATCAAAGCGCGCCCGAATGGCGGCGTCTCGATCACGCGCGGCAGGGTATGGGACGGCAGCGTCACCAGCGCATGCGCCATCACGAACTGCTGCAGGCCGTCGAGTTGCGCTTGCGCGGTCGCAATGAGGCGATCGGCGGCGGGATGATCCTGCCGCACCACGGCAAGGGCCTGGTCCGGCGCAGCCGGGTCGACCTGCTTCTCGGCCTGGAGGAAATCCGCACGGTCCCGGGCGAGTTGCGCCCGCCCCGCTTTGACGATCTGCTCGACCGGCAGGTCGACAAGATCGGCTGCCAGCATCGCCTGCATGGTGTCGCGGCCGAGCACGAAGCTGCCCAACGGCTTTACCGAACCGAGATAGTCCTGGAACCGGTGCAGGGCGGCGACCACGTTCCGGCTGGCCTCCGCCAGATCCTGCTGACGCTTCGGATCGTCCACATCGCGGAAGGCGGCGTGGATGTCATGCGTCACGAACGCGAACGATCCGGCAAGATCCTCCCGGGCGATGTCGCGGAATTCGGCCGGAATGGTGGTGAGCTGCGTGCGGGCCTGGTCGAGCATGGCCGGCATGGCGCGCTCGCGGGCGATCGCCGAATCCATGCGACGGTCCAGCGGGGCGAAATCCCGCTCGATCAGCGAATACAGCGCGCTTGTCAGGGACGAGACATACAGATCCGGGTCGTGCAGCTGGGGCTGGATGCGCTCGTCGGTGATGAGGATGCGGGCGATCTCGCCGTCCAGCGTTTCCGCCTCGTCGCGCTCGCGCGGCGACAGGGTCTTGCCGGCCAGAAGCGCATGCAGCGAGTCGCGCTCGTGGTGAAGACGCGTGTCGCGGGCGGCGAAACCGGCCAGCGACACGTCGTTCAGCCGACCGTCGCCGGCGTGGATGCCGGTCTGCGTGGCCGTGACCGGGTTGAACGCCCATTCTGCCTGATAATGCGCCTGCGCCAGAGCCTCGAGCGGGGTCGCCGCGCGAACCGGGGAACAAGGTGCGCTGCCAAAGACTGCCGCGCAGACAAGCAGGAAACGCAGATTATACGATCTCATGGCGCAACGAGTGCCACGGATGCTCGCGCCCGGCAAGCAGGGCCGGAACGCGAAACGCCCTGCCCATCGGCGTGACGGGCAGGGCGTTTCGTCAGAAATCAGTGGGGTTCGCCTGTCAGCGGGGCGACAGGACCATGATCATCTGGCGGTTTTCCATGCGCGGCATCTGCTCGACCTTGGCGCGCTCGTCCAGATCGCCGCGGATGCGTTCGAGCACCTTCACGCCGAGATCCTGGTGCGCCATTTCGCGTCCGCGGAAGCGCAGGGTCACCTTGACCTTGTCGCCTTCCTCGATGAACGACTTCATCGCGCGCATCTTAACCTGGTAGTCGTTCTCGTCGATGTTCGGACGAACCTTGACTTCCTTGATCTCGATGACTTTCTGCTTCTTGCGCGCCTCGTTCTTCTTCTTCTGCTGCTCGTACTTGAACTTGCCGTAGTCGAGGATCTTCACGACCGGCGGTTCGGCGTTCGGGCTGATCTCCAGAAGGTCGAGGCCCACGGAGAAGGCGCGCTGGAGCGCGTCGCGCGTGGTCATCACGCCCTGCATCTCGCCTTCCTCATCGATCAGACGGACGGTGGGGACGCGGATCTCTTCGTTGACGCGGGGGCCCTCGCGAGTCGGCGGCGCGGGCATCGGGGGTCTGGCTATTGGACTGCTCCTGTTATCGTCGTGCGTCGGGGGACACTAGCACGCGAAGATTGTCAAGTGGTGAAGGCTGAGCGCAACGCTGTCACGCGGTCTCGCGCTTCAGATCGGGCGGCAGGGCTTCGGCCGCAAGAGCCGAAACCGCCTCATCGAGCGAGAGAATCGTCTGATCCTGGCTGCCCAGGCGGCGCATCGCCACGGTGCGGGCCTCGGCCTCCTTGCGGCCGACCACCAGGATCACCGGAATGCGCGCCAGAGAGTGGGTGCGGATCTTGGCGTTGATCTTCTCGTTCGCCACATCCGCCTGCGCCACCAGACCGGCGCGCTTCAGCGCCTCCGCCACCTCGACCGCATAAGGCTCGGCGTCGCTGACGATGGAGGCCACCACCACCTGCACCGGCGCCAGCCAGAGCGGGAAGCGGCCGGCGAACTGCTCGATCAGGATGCCGAGGAAACGCTCGAACGAGCCCAGGATCGCCCGGTGCAGCATGACCGGCCTGTGCCGGCCGCTATCCTCGCCGATGAAGGACGCGTCGAGGCGATCCGGCAGCACGTAATCCACCTGGAGCGTGCCGCACTGCCAGTCGCGCCCGATCGCGTCGCGCAGCACGAATTCGAGCTTGGGGCCGTAGAACGCGCCCTCGCCCGGATTATGCTCGTACTCCACCCCGGCCAGCGCGCAGGCTTCCTTCAGTGCCGCCTCGGCACGATCCCAGCTCGCATCGTCGCCGGCGCGATTCTCGGGACGGTCGGCAAACTTCACGCGGAAGCTCTCGAAGCCGAGATCGCGATACACCTCGGCCAGCATGGCCACGAAACGGGCCGTTTCCGGCGCCACCTGGTCTTCCGTACAGAAAATATGCGCGTCGTCCTGCGTGAAGCTGCGCACGCGCATGATGCCGTGCAACGCGCCGGAGGGCTCGTAGCGATGGCAGGCGCCGAACTCGGCCATGCGCAGCGGCAGCTCGCGATAGGAGCGCAGCCCGTGCCGGAAAATCTGCACGTGGCACGGGCAGTTCATCGGCTTCAGGGCGAGGGTCTTGTTCTCGTCCTCCACCGTCGCGATGAACATGTGCTCGCGGTAGTTCTCCCAGTGCCCGCTCTGCTCCCACAGGACGCGGTCCACAAGCTGCGGCGTGCGCACCTCCTGATAATCCGCGCGCGTCTGCATGCGGCGCATGTAGTCCTGCAGGACGGTGTAGAGGCGCCAGCCCTTCGGATGCCAGAAGATCGAGCCCGTGGCCTCTTCCTGGATGTGGAACAGGTCCATCTCACGGCCGATGCGGCGATGGTCGCGCTTCTCGGCCTCCTCAAGCTGCAGCAGATGCGCGTCCAGCTCCTTCTGGTCGCGCCAGGCGGTGCCGTAGATGCGGGTCAGCATCGGATTGCGGTGGTCGCCGCGCCAATAGGCGCCGGCCACCTTCATCAGCTTGAATGCCGTGCCGGCATCCCCGGTGCCGCGCATATGCGGACCGCGGCAGAGGTCGAGCCACTCGCCCTGCCGATAGATCGAGATGGTTTCGCTCTCCGGCAGATCGCGGATCAGCTCGGCCTTGAACCGCTCGCCCTTGTTCTCGAAGAACGCGATCGCCTCTTCGCGCGGCCATTCCTCGCGCTGGAACGGCGCATTGGCGGCGATGATCTTGCGCATGCGCGCCTCGATCGCGGCGAAATCGTCCGGGGTGAACGGCTCGTTGCGGCTGAAATCGTAATAGAAGCCGTTCTCGATCGCCGGCCCGATCGTCACCTGCGTGCCGGGATAGAGCCCCTGCACCGCTTCGGCCAAAACATGCGCGATGTCGTGCCGGATCATGCCGAGCGCGGCGTCGTCCTTGCGGGTGATAAAGCGCACGGCGGCGTCGTCGCGGATCTCGCGTGACAGGTCGACGAGCTTCCCGTCCAGCTCCATCGCCAAAGCGGCCTTGGCGAGGCCCGGCCCGATGGAGACGGCCACCGCCGTGCCGGTCACCGGGCCGTCGAAGCGGCGAACGGTTCCGTCGGGCAGGGTGATGGCAGGCATGAAGGACGCTCCGGTAAACGGGGAAGTGTGTTCCTATGGAGGCAGGGCGACCGGGCCGCAAGCCTCAGTCCCGTCGGGTCACGGCGTCGCGGCGTAAAGGGCTACGACGCGAAACGGTCGGGGGGCGGCAGATCCGCCAGCAAGGCACCGAGCGCCAGAATGACGTCTCCGGCCGGGAGATCCGCCAGAGCCTCGCGACGCAGCACGGCGCATCGCTCCGGCACGGGACCGACGGGAGCGGTGAGCGCCGGATCGCTCTCGGCGGAGAACAAGGTCAGGCAGGCACAGCCCATCGCGGCGGCCAGATGCATCGGCCCGGTATCGTTGCCCACGGCGAGAACCGCCCGGCCGCACACACCGCCGAGTTCGAGCAGGCTGGTTCGGCCGCACAGATCGAGCGCCTGCGGAGAGAGCTCCCGGATCGTTTCGGCCAGGTTCCGGTCGGCTGCGCCACCCACGACGACGGGCGTGAACCCGCGGGCCTGCAAGGCGGCGGCCACAGCGCCGAACCTGTCCGCCGGCCAGCGCTTGCGCGGACGATGCGGTGCAGCCCCCGGCACGATCAGGGCGACCCGGCCGCCCGGCAGCGCGGGCGCGTAGGCGGCGAGCCAGGACAGGTCCGGATCAGGCGTTGCGCCAATGCCCGCCTGACGCAACTGGCCGGCCTGACGGATGCGGGTGTGCAGGGCGTTCCGGTTCGGATCGGCGTCCGGATGCGAGGCGCGGCGCGCGATCCCGGACCAGGGCGGCGCGCCAGCCAGGCGGTGATAGCGCGACGACCGGCCGGAGGTCTGGAGATCGTAGACGAAATCGAAGCCGCGCAACTGCGCGCGCAGACGGCGGCGGCCGGCGAGGTTCCAGATCGAGGGGCGCTCGTCCACCGACACGGCGTCGAACCACGGGCTCGCAGCCGCGAAATCGCGGAACGCGGCCGTGGTCAGCAAGGTAATGTGATCCCCGGCGTGATGGGCGCGTATGGCGGCGAACGGTGCCGAAGCCAGCACGACATCGCCCAGGGCGCCGAGCTTGATGACGAGGATGCGGCGGCGCCCCTGCCCGACCGCTGGGCCCGGCGCGGGGCTCACGCGCGACCGGCCAGAAGCTCGGCATAGACCGCCAGGGTCGCGTCCTGCATGCGCCGGGCGGTGAAGCGCTCGAGCACGGAGGCGCGCGCGGCGGCACCGATCGCGGAGCGGGCGTCATGGTCCAGGGCCAGAGCGTGCTCGATCGCGCGCGCCAGTGCCTGGGCGTCGCCGGGCGGCACATGGAAGCCCGAAACGCCATGCTCGACCGTTTCCAGGGCGGCGCCATGCGCGGACGCCAGCACCACACGTTCCATGGCCTGCGCCTCGACGATGGTGCGGCCGAACGGCTCGGGCTTCAGGGACGGGATCACCACGACATCGGCGAGGGCGAAGGCGGCTGGCATGTCGCCACAGGCGCCGGCGAAACGCAGATTGGCGGTCAAGCCGAGACGCGCCGCCTGCTGCACGAGACTGGCGCCAAACGTGTCGCGCCCCGACCCGGACGGCCCGACCATCACGCAGACCCAATCCGGCGCGCCGCGCAGTGCTGCCAGGGCCTGCAGCAGCAGAGCCTGCCCTTTCCAGGCAGTCAGGCGACCCGGCAGCATGATGACGCGCGCGCCGTCCGGCAGCTCCCAGCCCCTGGCGAGCGCATGGATGCGGTCTCCGCGCACGATGGCAGGGTCGAACACGGCGGCATCGGCGCCGCGCGGGATCACACGCAGGCGGTCCGGCCCGACGCGATACTGGCCGGAAATCCGGTCCGCGACGAACTGGCTGATGGCGATGACGCGGTCGCCCGACGCCATCACAGCATTGTAGCGCCGCTTGAAGGGAAAATTCTCGGAGTAGACACCGTGCCAGGTGGTGACGAAGGGAACGCCGGTCCGCCTGGCCGCGAGCAGTGCCGACCAAGCGGGCGCGCGCGAGCGCGCATGCACCAGGTCGACGCCATGACGACGGATCAGCTTCGCCAGCCTGCCTGCGTTCAGCAGAATGGTCAGCGGATCCTTGGTCATCAGGCCGAGCCTGAGATGGATGGCGCCGGCCCGCTCGAGCTCGGCGACGAGCCGGCCGCCGGCGCTGGCTACCAGGGCGGTGCCGCCGGCTGCGACGATCGCGCGCGCCATCTCGACGGTGCCGCGCTCCACGCCGCCGGTCTGCAAGGCGGGCAGAACCTGCAGGATCACGGGTTTCTGGTGCTGATTGGGCGGGGCAGATCGGAGCGGCATGCCGGTCGCCTCTAGCATGACGCTTTTCCGGCGGCGACACCGGGCCGAGCGCGTTTGTCCGGCCGTGCGGGATCGGCCTAACCTCGCCCGATGAGCCGAGAAACCCTGCATACCGTCATGCGCGACGGCAACGCCCTTGCCGCCCTGCACAGGCCGGGCAAACAGCCGACCCTGGTGTTCCTGCCAGGGCTTCGCAGCGACATGACGGGCGACAAGGCGACCGCGCTGGCGGCCTTCGGCGCGGAGATGGGCCTGGCCACGCTGCGTCTCGATTATTCCGGTCACGGGCAGAGCGACGGCGCTTTCGAGGATGGCAGCATCGCCCGCTGGAGAGACGACGCGATCGCCGTGATCGACGCCCTGGCGCCGGGACGGGTCCTGCTCGTCGGCTCGTCCATGGGCGGCTGGATCGGCCTGCTGGTGGCGAAGGCCCTGGCCGAGCGCGTGTCCGGCTTTGTCGGGATTGCCGCCGCGCCGGACTTCACGCGCCAGATGGAGGCGGGCCTGTCCGACGAGCAGAGAGCCGCACTGGCCGCGGGGAGAACGATCTACTTGCCCGCCATCCCCGATCCGCTGCCGATCACCGCACGTGCTTTGTCGGAGGGCGAAAGCTGCTGCATCATGGAGGCGCCGATCGCGCTCGACCGGCCGGTTCGGCTGCTGCACGGGCAGCAGGACGACGTCGTTCCGTGGCGGACTGCCCTGGAGATTACCGAGAAGCTGACCGGCAACGATTGCCGGACGGTGCTGGTCAAGGATGGCGACCACCGTTTGTCGCGCCCGCAGGACATCGCCCTTCTGCGCGAAACGGTGGCCGGTCTGCTTCAAACGCTGGAAGGCTAGACCACCCTTCCCTTCCAACGTGATTGATCAGGTGAAGCTGATCCCGGAATGGTTGCCGTCGGTGACGTTGTGGAAGGTCGCATGGGCACCGTCGGCAAAGCCGACGATCAGGCTTCCACCTTGAACGCTGCTGCTGACGACGCCGGAAAGCTGCACCGACGCGCGTGACGGGTCGTAGCCGGTAATGTCAAGATTGCCGGTGGACCGTCCGTTGAACGACAGCACCGCATTCACCGCATCCGACAGGTCGATCACGGCGCTTGCGCTTCCGCCAGTAATGTTGGTGTCGACGCCCGCATGGATCGTCGCGGCGCCCGCGCCCAGAACCAGCTTGGCCGGGTTGCCGCCGCCGAGAAACTGCAGGCTTGCGCTCGCGCTTTGGTTCATGACGATCGACTGCACCCCGGTCGACGCACCGTTATCGGAAACAGTCAGCGAACCGCTGCCGGACATGGCAATGGTCTGCTGCGCGGCGCCGCCCTGGACGATGTTGTTTCCGCCCGACAGCGACAGGTTCGCGGCCTTGTCGCTGCCCTGGTAGGTGAACGTGCCGCGATTGCCGAACGACATCACCGTCGTCGTGCCGGTTTCGGGCGACGACGCGCCATGGATCGTGGTCGCCGCCGATCCGGTCAAAAGCACCGTATCGTTCCCGGCACCCTCGAAAAAATCCAGTCCGGCGACGCCGGCCCAGACGGTGTTCCCGCCGGTGCTGTGGATGGTGACGTGACCGGTCTGCTCGGCTCCATTCAGAACGACCGTACTGTTTCCGCCGCTGTAGTTGAGATTCGCGCCGCCGCCGAAGATCGTCGAGGCCGAGGCGCCGTCGGTCTTGATCGTCTGTAGTTCGGACGCATCGCCCCACACGTCGAACTCGCTCGTATCCGAAGACCCGCCGCCGTGCAGGGTGACGGTGGAAGAGGTGTTGGCCATGTCGCCAAGAATGAAGCGGGTATGACCGCCCGCGGTACAGTCGACAGCGCCAGTGCCGACCCAGACCGCGTCGTTGCCCAGGCTTTGCAGATTCAGGGCGCCGTTCTGGTGAGGCCCGTTCAGGACGATCACGCTGTTCGCCCCGCGCAACGACAAGGCCGAGTTGCCGCCGAACACGATGATGCCGCTATTGTGGTTGTCGCTCAGATCGATCGACGCGGTCAGGTTCGGATCGGAACCGACATAGAACACATGAGCGGTCGCGTCCGAGGACGTGTCGCTCCCATATCCCGCGGCGTTTACCGTGATGGTTTGAGTCACAGAGGCGCTGGACAGGGTGGTATTGCCGGCCTGATTGCTCAGCGCGACAGATAGCGAAACCTGCGATCCGGCGCCCTGGTCGGGCATCCGCACGCTGAGTTGCGCGAGCGCGGCCTGCACCGAGGTCGCCGAACCGCTGATTGTCACACTGGTCCCGTCGCTCGACAGCGTCGTCCCGGCAGCCAAAGAGCCGGCAACGAACAGCCCGGCCGCCGAGCTCGTCACGGTCGCCAAGACCGTATCGCCGATGTTCGGGTCGGAAATGACAGCCTGACCGAACGGCGTGAAGGGTTTACCTTCGACCGCCGTCGCCGTCGTCGCGATGCCCGTCACCGCATCGGCCACCAGCGTGGCGCCCATGATTGCGACGGCGGTCGCGAACGTCGCCGTGCCCGCGTTGGCCGAGACCTGCAAGGTCGCCGTTTCCTGCGCGACGCTGCCCGTTTTCACGTTCGCCGCGGTCAGGCGGAGAAGATGCAGCGCGGATGTCACGTCGGCCGCATTCCCCTGTACCTGCAGGCTCGTGCCGTCGGAGGAGAAAGCGTAGCTGACGGCGGCGTTGCCGCTTTCGGCGGCGGCAAAGCCCGCCCGGTCGAAACCACCGATGCTCGGGTCCGACAAGGAAACGGTGGCCGTCACCGGCGTGGTCGGCCCGGCCAGAGACAGATCCGGATACAAGACCCCGGAGCCTCCATTCACCGAAACGTTGTGGCTGCCGGACAGCACCGGCGCCGAACCTGACGAGTTGATGGTCAAACCCTCAGTGGCGGACGCCGAGCCGTTCGCGGCGGTGGAGACATTCAGCGTGATCTGCGCATTGGTCGACCCACTTGCGGGATTGTTGACCAGGAAACGGAGGGCGTTGAGATCGGCCTGCACCGCGGCGACCCCTCCGGTCAGGACCACTGTGCTTCCGTCCGCGCTGAGCTGGCTGGAAACGCCGGCTGCGGAACCGGCCGGCAGCGCCGAGATATCGAAATGCCCCTGAGAAGGATCGGTCAGAGTCGCGGTTGCCGTGATTGCGGTCTGGACGGCGTTCCGCAACACGAAGGATTGCAACGGCGTGCTGCTGGAGCCGCCGCTCAGCGTGAGCTCTGCCGGGTTCCCGGAAATCGACACGGCGGAATGGCTGCCCGTGATCGCCAATGTCGCAGTGCCGGTGGCGGTTGTGCCATTGACGAGATCCCGCGCGGAAACCGTGAATGTCTCGGTACCGGTCGTCCCCAGATATCCACCCGCGGGCGAGAAACGGAGCGATTGCAGACCCGCCCCTACCGCGGCGGCGCTGCCGCTCAGCGTCACGGAGCCGTCCGGGTTGGTCGTCGTCGTCACACCGGAGACGCTGCCGGTCGTGAAGGCTCCGAGCGTGCGATCGCTCATCGAGACCGTGACGCCGACCGCGTCGCTCGCGGCCGATACGACCACCAGGGTCGGAAGAAAAGCGGTCGCGACCGTATCCGAGACCGTGGACCCGTTGCCGAGGTTCTGGAGCACGACGTTGATCCCGTGGTTGTCCACCACAGTGCTGACGATCGACCGGTCGGACGTGACGCCACCGGCGGTATTCGACATGACGATCGTCAGATGGGCACTGAGAGTCTGCCCGGCCGGGATTGCGGCGGCGTCGAACTGCAGCGCGCGCAACGCCGCCTGCACGGTCGCCACACCGCCGGAAATTTCCACCAGCGTTCCGCTCGGCGCGATAAAGCTCCCGGCGGGAAGCGCGCTGGCGTCGAGCGACCCGGCGGCGAGATTATCGTTCAGGACGTAGCAGGTCACCAGGTCGTCATCGCCGTTCGCGCTCGAGATCGTCGCGCCGGCAAAGGGCATCACAGCCGTACCGCTCGTGCTCGTCTCGGCCGCAAAGCCGGACAACAAATCCTGGGTGGGAACGCTGACCATCACGTTATCTCCGATTTCCATCCGACATCGGGCCAGGCCGGACGTCCATTCGGAGCAACCATGGACACAGGATCAGTAATTTTTCGTTAATGCCGCTCGGCAAATGCCGGGATCGCCGGTCTCGATCCGGTTTGTTATGAGCGCGGTTTTAGGTGCTCCTCTCGCAGGATCGCTGCGAGGCCCTCCCGGAACGTCGGGTGCAGCCACGGACGCCCGAGAGCCGCCTGCGTGGCCCGGCCGGATACCTTCCGATTCTCCGACCAGAAACTCCGCCCCATCGCACTCATGTCCCGTAGCGCCTCGTCCAGCGGCACCTCGGGCGGCGGCGGGACGCCGAGCAGCCCGGCGGCATAGGCGATCACCGTCGCGCTCTCCGCCGGCAGATCGTCGACGAGATTGCAAACCCGATGGGCGGGCCCGCGCCGCATCGCAGCCAAGGTCGCGCCGGCGATATCGTCCCGGTGAATGCGGCCGAACGCATGGCCGGGTGCTACGATCCGCCGGCTGGTTCCATCGCGCAGCGCGTCGAAAACGCTCCGTCCCGGACCGTAGATTCCCGCCAGGCGCAGCAGGTCCATGCGTGCACCAAGCCTCGCCGCGAGCGCCGACCAGGCGCGTTCGGCTGCCAGCCGACGCTGCCCGCGCACCGTCCCGGGCGCCGGCTCGGTCGTCTCGTCCACCCAATCCCCGTTTCGATCGCCGTAGATGCCGGTGGTGGAGAAGTAGCCGATCCAGTCCGGCCTGCAGCCGCGCGGAGCGTCGCCAAGCAACGCCAGAAACGGATCGCCCTCCGCCCCGGGCGGTGCGCCAGCCAGCCAATGGGTTGCGTCGGCGAGAACCCCCGCGGCTTCCTCCGGGCGGATGACGGCCACGCCGTCCGGCGCCGCCGCCGACAGGTCGCGCCGCGTGGCCGTCACGCGGTAGCCGGCCGCGCGGGCCTGCTCGGCGACGGCGACTGCGGAATAGCCGAGGCCGAGGATCAGGAGGTGCGGCGAGCGGGTCACAGGAAGCGCTCCATCCTCTTCCCCCCGTGCAAGATCGCGTTTCCACGCCGATCAACCCTTGACCCGAACACCCTCTCGGGAGCCACAGTACCGGACAGGCCATGAAACATGTTCCGGTTCTCCTTTGCGGTGCGATGCTGGCGGGTGCGGCCCCGTTGCCGGCCGGGGCGGCGGACGTCCCGCATACAGCATCTCGGACAGATCGCTCCAGCCAGCGCATGGCGCGGATGGAGGCGCCACCCCGGCGGAACGGCGACGCAACGGACGGTGAGGAGAGCCGTTGCATCGCGATGATTGCCGACGATCCGGATGGCGCACAGGAACGGGCCGAGGACTGGGCACGGCATGGCGGCGCCGACTCCGCCGCGCGCTGCGGCGCTCTCGCAGATGTCGCGCTGGGCGATCCCGAAGCTGGCGCCAGGGCGCTGGATGCAGCCTCGCACGAGGCGGCGCTGCCCGCGCCGCGACGCGCACTGCTGGCGGCGGAAGCGTCGCGCGCCTGGCTTCTGGCCTCCAGGCCCGACCGCGCGCTGGAATCCTCCGGCCTGGCCGCGACGCTGGACCGCTCTCCGGACTACCGGATCGATCACGCCCGCGCGGCGCTCGCCGCCCACCAGCCCGAGCTGGCCATCGCCGATCTGTCCCCGCTGCTGACCGGCCCGCCCCTGCGAGCGGATGCGCTGATCGTCCGCGCCACGGCCCTGCGCGAGGCCGGAGCGTTCGAACGCGCCCGCGCCGATATCGACGCTGCCTGCCAGTTGCGACCCGACGATCCGGACGCCCTGCTCGAGCGCGGCATCCTACGTGAGCGTACCGGGGATCTGGACGGCGCGCGCGACGACTGGAGCCGGGTGATCGCTGCCTCGCCCGACACCCACGAAGCCGATCTGGCGCAACAGGATCTGGCATTACTGGAGGCCGGACCGGAAGCGCGCTAGCCATTCCGGACGCGTCGGTAATGCCGAGCCAAACGACAAGACCATCGGGAGCGCCATGAGTTCGAGCTTTCAGCCGGTCGCGCAATGGGACCACCGCGACATCACCGAATTGCTGCGCGTGGAGCCTGACGGCACCGATTGCTTTGTCGCCCGCCGCAACCAGCCCAATGGGAACGGGGCCGTCTTCGGCGGCCAGGTGCTGGGACAATCCCTCGCGGCCGCCAGCGCGACGGTTCGCGACCGGGCGCTCCATTCGCTGCACGGTTATTTCCTCCGTCCCGGCCGGTGCGACGAGCCGGTGCGTTACCGGGTGGAGCGCACCCGCGAGGGACGCTCGTTCACCACCCGGCGCGTCACTGGCACGCAAGGTGCGGAAACCATCTTTCACATGGAGTGCTCGTTCCATGCCGACGAGCCCGGCTGGGACCATCAGTTCGCGATTCCCGACGTGCCCCCGCCCGAGCAGTTGGCCAGTCTCGACGACATCGCCGCGCAACTGGAGGCGGGACCGGTGCGCGCCGTGCTCGAGCGGATGCATCTCGGCTTCGACGTACGTCCGGTCGATCCGGACCACCTGCTCACGCGCCGCCACGACAGTACGCTTCTGCTGTGGTTCCGCATGCCGAATGCCGCCGAGATCGACGATCCGATGGTCAGGCAACACGTTCTGGCCTGGATGAGCGACCACTGGATCGCCACCGCCGCGGTGGTGCAGCACAAGATGGCGCTGCCCAGCCCGGACATCATGATCGCCAGCATCGACCATGCGATGTGGTTTCATCGCCCCTGCCCGACCGGCGAGTGGCTGCTGTTCGCCTATGACAGCCCCTCCGCCTATAACGGCACCGGACTGTCGCGGGCCCTTATCTACGCCCAGGACGGCACGCTCGTGGCGACGGCGGTGCAGGAATCGCTGCAGAGGCCGCGTCGCAGACCGTCGATCGTCGGCTAAACGGCGCCGGCACGGGATCCGCCCGGCCGGTTTCCGGCATTGTTAGTAGAACAAACGAAAAACAAACGTGACCCGTCCCGGTTTTCGTGTCGATATCGACGCGGATCGATTCAAGAATTGGGCGTCCACCCCCCCTCCGGACCGGAAGCAGGTGGCCATGTCTCAGGACACATCGCTGATCGAGAGTACTGCCGCTCCGCCGCCGGAGATGGGCCGTTCCCTGCACTGGAACGGTGGCGTTTGCGGGTCCTGGAGCGATCCAGCCAACTGGATCGACGACGCGACCGGGCTTGCGGCCACGACGCCGCCTGGCGCGGCGGATACGGCGATCGTCGAAGGCGGGAGCGGCGTGCAGATCACGGGCGAGGGCTGCGCCCATGCACTGATTCTGTCCGGCGCGGTATCGATCGCCGGCGACGTCGAGACCGGCAGCCTTGTCGCGGCCGACCCGAGTGCGGGCGCCAGCCTCTCTCTGGCATCTGACACCGCGCTGACCGTGCTGGGCGATGCCACGGTGGCCATTCCGATCACAATGGCTGAAGGCGCCTCCCTGTCGGTCGCCGGAACGCTGACGGCCGGAACGATCGCCCTTTCCGGCGGGGCCCATATCAGCGCAAACGCGCTTGTGCTGTCCGATGATGCGGGCATCACGATGGACGCTCAGTCCAGCATTTCCGTTGGCGCCGATCCGGCCGCCGCCCATCCCGGCTTTCTGGACATTCAGCCTGGCGCCACGGTCGCTCTTCCGGGAGCGGCGGTGGGGGCGCCGATCTGGAACGACGGCGTTCTGACCCTGACCCCCGGGAGCGCGATCCCGACCGGGCAGATCCTGGGTTCCGGCACGGTCGAAGTCGAGCCCGGCTTCGAAAGCGACGTTCGCTCCGCCGCCACCTTTCAGCTGGGTCCGTCGATCGGCGCCGGGCAGCATATTCGCTTCGATGGACCCAACGCCTCGCTTTATCTCGCCAACACTGCCAACACGCCGGATACGCCGATCCTGGTCGAGAATTTCGGAGTCGGCGACACGCTGGCCGTTTGGGGAACAATACTCTCCACCGACATCGTCGCCGACGGCAACGGCATTGTCCTGGATCTGACCGAGCAGGTGGGCGGCGTTCATGGCGCGATCGCCCATCAATATATCCGCTTCGACACCGATCCCAGCACGGACGGGCTCGTCCTTCAGGCGGAGTTCACGGGGACCGGCGCGTTCGGTGCCGGCTACACGACCCTCTCCCTGCAGCCGGCGACACCGTGTTTCTGTCCCGGCACGCTCATCGCCACGCCGGACGGCGAACGTGCGGTCGAGAGCTTGCGCATCGGCGACCGGGTGACGACGGCGGACGGCGGCGACCAGCCGATTCTCTGGATCGGCCGCCGCGCCTATGACGAGCAATTCGTGCGCGGCCGTCCTGCCCTGCAGCCGATCCGCATCCGCGCCGGTGCGCTCGGCGCCGGCAAGCCGCGACGCGATCTGTTCGTCTCGCCAAGACATGCCATGCTGGTGCGCGACGTGCTGGTTCCGGCTGAATTGCTGGTCAATGACCGCTCGATCCTCCGGCACAAGCCATCGGGGGGCATTTCGTATCTGCATATCGAGCTCGACAATCATGAGCTTCTGCTTGCCGAAGGTGCCCCCACCGAGAGCTTCGTCGATGATGACAGCCGCGCCCTGTTCCAGAACGCCGCCGAATACGCGGCGCTCTATCCCGATCGCGAAAGCCGGCCGCCGCGATGGTGCGTTCCGCGGGTCGAGAATGGCGCGGCGCTTCTCTCAGCCCAGCATTTCGTCGACACCATCGCAGGGCTGATGCCGCGCCGGTCCGACGCGCCGCTGCAGGGAGCGCTGGATCAGGCCGCAGACGGTGTCGCACGGGGCTGGGCCTGGTCTCCGGACCATCCGGACGCGCCGGTCCTGCTCGACATCCTGGCCGGCGAGGAACGTGTGGCGCAGGTGCTGGCCCATCTTTATCGCGCCGATCTGGCCGAAGCGGGCATCGGCGCGGGCTGCCATGGCTTCGAGGCCGCCATTCCGCCGTCAAGCGGTGCCATCACCGTCCGGCGGGCGCTGGACGGGGCGCTTCTGGCGGCCTGAGCCCGCTTATGGCCTCGCCAGTCATCGGCAGGATCGACGAGGCCGGCCGGAACAGGGTCAGAGGCTGGGCGTGCGACGGGCGCCGTCCGCGCCAGGCGGTCAGTCTGCTGGTGCTGCAGAACGGCGTCCTGCTCGGCCGCGTGCTGGCCAACCGGTTCCGGCAGGACCTGTTCGATGCCGGAGTCGGTTGCGGACGGCACGGTTTCGATCTGCCCTTCAACGATCCGCTCTCGCCGCTGCGTCCGCACGAGATCCGGGTGATCGTGGAAGAGACCGGCGAGGATCTGCCACATTCGCCTTGGATCCTGCAGCCTGCCGCCACGCTCGATGCCGAGGTGCTGGACGGTCTCGGCCGCTTGCTGCAAAGCGGCTTATCGGACACAGCGACGATCGACCAGAGGACGGGCTTTCTTCTCGATCAGCTCGACCGGCTCCGGCAGCAACGCGCCCAGTTGGTCGAAGCGCACGGCAAGCCTGGACAGGCGGGTCCGGACGTTGCGGAAGCGACGGCCGGACGCGTTCCGCTTGCCCTGGTTCTGGACGAGGTCCTGCCCGACCCGACCCGCGATGCCGGCTCCAACGCCGTTCTGTCTCACATGCGCTCTCTGGCAAGGCTGGGCTACCGGGTGATGATCGCCGCTGCCGATCGGGAGGCTCCGCCTGGGCTGGTCCGTGCCCTAGCCGCGGAGGATATTCTTTGTTGCGCCCCGCCCTTCTATCCGACGATCGAGGACGTCCTGATACGTCACGGCGCAGGCATCAACCTCATCTATCTGCATCGTGGCTCGATCGGCAGCCGCTATGCGAGATTGGCGCGGCATTACTGCCCGAAAGCGCGGCTGGTACTGTCGGTCGCCGATTTGGAGCATGTGCGTCTGAAGCGTCAGGCCGAAGCGGAATGCCGTCCGGAGCTTCTGCCGGTCGCGCAACAGGCTCGGCTTCACGAAAGCGACGCGCTGGCGCAGGCCGACGTCATCCTCACCCATTCGAGCAGAGAAGCAGACGCGCTGCGTAAAGCCTTGCCGATGAAGCCGGTGCACCGGGTGATGTGGCGTCCCGCCGCGCAGCCAATCGCGACCCCGTTCGCCGCCCGCTACGGCGTGGTTTTCCTGGCCGATTATGCGCATGCGCCAAACATGGACGCCGTCCGCCGGCTGGTGCACGACATCATGCCGCTGGTCTGGGAACACGATCCGACCCTGCCCTGCCTCCTGGCCGGCAGCCGCCTGCCGCACGGGCTTGATGGGGGCGATCCGCGCCTGCGCTGGATTGGCCATGTCCCGGTCTTGCAGACCCTGTTCGAACGCGTGCGGCTCTCAGTGGCGCCGCTGGCCTTCGGCGCCGGGGTCAAGGGCAAGGTGCTGGAAAGTCTGGCCGCGGGCGTTCCCTGCGCCTGCAGCCCGATCGCCGCGGAGGGGCTGGATCTCCCCGCTGCCCTGGCCCCCTTGGTAGCAGAGGACACACACGGGATGGCGCAGCTGATTCTCGCTTTGCACGGCATTGCCGCGGTCAACGCCACCATGGCACGCGCCGGGCTCGACTGGGCCGCCCGGCTCCTGTCCGAGGACGCGATCGACAGCGAACTCGCCGCAGCCACCGGCGCACCGAGACCGGTCAGCAGAACAAATCAGGCCGCCTGACCGGCCGCCCAGCCGCTGCTCCAGGCCCACTGGAAGTTGTAGCCGCCGAGCCAGCCAGTCACATCCACCGCCTCGCCGACGAAGAACAGCCCCGGAACCGCGGTCACACCCATGGTCCTGGACGACAGCGCCGCGGTGTCGATGCCGCCGCGCGTGACCTCGGCCTTGGCATAGCCCTCCGTTCCCGACGGGCGCACGCGCCAATCGCCGATCCGCGCTGCGACCCCATCCAGGATCCGCTGCGGCAATCCACCCAGAGGTCCGCGTGCGCCACTCTCCTCCGTCACCGCCTGGGCCAGGCGCTGCGGCAGGATTTCCGTCAGGATCGTCTGAAGCTCGGCCTTGCCGCGGCTCTGCCGCTTGCCGCGCAGGAACGCCCCCAGCTCGGTGCCCGGGGCCAGATCGAGCCTGATCTCCCCGCCTTGCCGCCAATAGGAGGACAGCTGCAACAGCGCCGGGCCGGACAGCCCGCGATGAGTGAACAACATCGCCTCGTCGAAAGCAGGGGCGCGCTTGCCCTCGCCGACCCGGCCGACCACGCGCAGCGACACGCCGGCCAGGGCCTTCAGCGCCGGCAACGCGTCACCATCGAAGGTGAACGGCACCAGGGCGGGCGCCAGCTCCGTGACCGGCACCGCGAACCGTTCCGCAAGCCGATACGCGAAGCCGGAGGCGCCGAGCTTCGGGATGGACGGGCCGCCCGTGGCGACGATCAGGCTCTCCGCCTCGATCGCGCCGACATCGGTATCCACGCGGAACCGGTCCGGTCGATCCACCGCACCGATGCGCTTCCCCAGCGCGATCTCCACCCCGGCGGCCTCGCATTCGGACAGGAGCATGGCCACGATCTGCCGCGCCGAGCCGTCGCAGAAGAGCTGCCCAAGGGTCTTCTCGTGCCAGGCGATGCCGTGCTTCTCCACCAGCGCCAGGAAGTCCTGCGGCGTGTAGCGCGCCAGGGCGGAGCGGCAGAAATGCGGATTGGCGCCGAGGAACCGATCCGGCCGGCAGTCGCTGTTGGTGAAATTGCAGCGCCCGCCACCGGAGATCACGATCTTGGCGCCCGGCTCGGCATTGTGGTCCAGCACCAGCACGCGCCGGCCGCGCCGGCCCGCGCCGATCGCCGCCATCAGCCCGGCGGCGCCGGCACCCAGCACCACCACGTCCGGGCGGGCGTTTCCCGCCCGGGACACGAGGCTAGAAATCGAGATCGCCGTAATGCTCCGGTGGATTCATGCCGGTGACGCGATCGTTCAGGAGCGACCGGAAGCACGGGCGCGACTTCACCTTCGCATACCATTCCTTGGTCGGCGGGCTCAGCGACCAGTCCACGTCGCCGATATAATCCAGCACGGAGAGCTGCGCCGCCGCGGCGAAATCCGCCTGCGACAGGGACGGACCGGCGAGCCATTTCCGCGTCTCTGCCAGCCAGCCGATGTAGTCCAGGTGATAGCGGATGTTGGTGTATCCCGCACGCATCGCCGTCGCGTCCGGGTTGCCTCGTCCCATCAGCCGCTTGAGGTATTTCTCGCCGACCAGATTCCGGGTCACCTCGTGGTGGAACTTTCCGTCGAACCAGGCGGTGAGGCGGCGCACCTCGACGCGCTCGGCCAGGGTGCGGCCGAGAAGCGGGGTATCGGGATAGGCCTCCTCGAGATATTCGCAAATCACTGTCGAATCGGGAATCGACAGGCCGTTCTCCTCGACCAGCATCGGCACGGTGCCGGCGGGATTGAGGTCGAGGAACTCCGGCCGGCGTTCCCAGACCTTCTCGATCTTCAGTTCAAACGGCAGTCGCTTCTCGGACAAGACGAGACGCACCTTGCGGGAGAACGGCGAGAGCGGAAAATGGTGCAGGATTCGCATGTTGCGAAGGATATTTCATCCGACAGCGCACGGCCAGCCGCGCCGCGACTCCGGCTTGCGGTTTGATGGCGGAAGCTGGCGCGTGCATGCTGTGCCGACTCCGATTCAAGGCTCCCCGCCCTTGCCCGAACAGACCGGTTCCGTTCCTGCACCTAATCAAGACTCCGACGCCGGACGGCTCCCCCAGGCCGTTGCGGTCGCGGCCGACGAGGCTGCCGCGCAGGGCATGGATATTCCCCCGCCGGCGGACGAATCCACCGAGGAGCAGAGCGGGCTTGGCGGATCCCTCGCCGAGCCGCTCGTGACCATGCCGCCGGATGACCGCGAGCCCCGCCCGCTGCCGCAGATCCGGGTGCGAGGCCGTTCCTTCATGGCCCTGGTGCTGTCGCCGGAACCGCCCTTGGCGGACTGGGTGGCGGCACTCGATCTGCAGATCAGCAAATCCGCCCCGTTCTTCGCCGCCAAGCCGGTAATCCTGGATTGCGGCCTGCTGCAAGCGGACGAGCATGGTCTGGACGCGCTGGTACCGGCCCTGCTGGACCGCGGCATCCGCCTTATCGAGATCGAAGGCGCCGATCCGGATTGGCCAGCGACCGCCGGCTGGGAGTGGCCGGAAGGCTATTCCGGCGGCCGCGCGATCGGCGCGATCGAGATTCCGGAGGAAGCGCCACCGCCGCCGCCCGATCCATCGCGCGCCTCGCTCGTCATCGACGAGCCGGTGCGCTCAGGCCAGACCGTGTCGTTTCCGGACGGTGACGTGGTGGTGCTGGGATCGGTCGCGTCCGGCGCAGAGGTCTCTGCGGGCGGTTCTGTGCATGTCTATGGCACGTTGCGCGGCCGCGCCTTCGCCGGCGTCGGCGGCAACAATGGCGGACGCATCCTGTGCCGGCGCCTTCATGCCGAGCTGATTGCGATCGGCGGTCTCTACATGACGGCGGAGGACCTACCGGCCGATCGCATCGGCCAATCGGTACAGGTCCGGCTCGACGGCGAACGCCTGATGCTGTTACCGCTAGATTAACACGCCGGAACCCGCACGCGCGGAAGCCGGCCATGATCAACGATTCGGCGCCCTTCGGGACCGCACCGATCGCAGAGGGAGGGTTCTCCGCATGGGCAAAGTCCTGGTGGTCACTTCGGGCAAGGGAGGCGTGGGCAAGACCACTTCGACCGCGTCCCTCGGCGCCGCCCTGGCTCAGGAGAACCAAAAGGTTGTCGTGGTCGATTTCGACGTCGGCCTGCGCAATCTCGATCTGGTCATGGGCGCGGAGCGCCGGGTCGTGTTCGATCTCATCAACGTGGTGCAGGGCGACGCCAAGCTCGCCCAGGCGCTGATCCGCGACAAGCGCGTCGAGACGTTGTCGATCCTCCCCGCCAGCCAGACGCGCGACAAGGACGCGCTCACCGCCGACGGCGTGGCACGCGTGATCGCCGAGCTGCGGGAAACCTTCGACTGGATCGTGTGCGACAGCCCCGCCGGCATCGAGCGCGGCGCCCAGCTGGCCATGCACCATGCCGACGAGGCCGTGGTGGTCACCAACCCGGAAGTCTCTTCGGTGCGCGACAGCGACCGGATCATCGGTCTGCTGGACAGCACCACCGCCAAGGCCAAGGCCGGCGAGAAGATCAACAAGCATCTCCTGCTGACGCGCTATGACGCCGCGCGGGCCGCGCGTGGCGAGATGCTGCGGGTCGAGGACGTGCTGGAGATCCTGTCCATCCCGCTGATCGGCATCATCCCGGAAAGCGAGGAGGTATTGCGCGCATCCAATCTCGGCGCGCCGGTCACGCTGAACAATCCGGACAGCGCCCCCGCCCGCGCCTATTTCGATGCCGTGCGCAGGCTCCGCGGGGAAACCGTCGACATGAACGTGCCGACCGACCGCAAGGGCCTGTTCGGCAAGCTGTTCAAATGGAGGGCTGCATGAGCTTCCTCAGCCAGCTCTTCGCGCGCCGTTCCTCGGCGCCCGTCGCCCGCGACCGCTTGCAGATCCTGCTGGCCCATGAGCGCGCACATGGCGGTCCGGGCGCCGAGGGCCAGTCCGAGCTGATCGCCAAGCTGCGCGAGGAGATCCTCGACGTGATCGCCCGGCACGTTCCGATCGATCGCGACAAGGTGCAGATCAAGCTGGATCGCGGCGCCGCCGTGTCCACGCTCGAGATCGACATCGAGGTGCCGGAGCTCAAGAAGAAGCCGGTTCTTTCCGAGGCAGCGAAGCCGGACGCGGCAAAGCCGGCGGATGACGCGAAATCGTCCGCAGCCGACAAGACCGAGGCCGCGAAAGAGGCCTGATACCGTCAGCCTCCGCGCGGATGGGCGTATTTGCAGGAGGCCACGACGTCGGCCATGGCCGCCTCGCGCGCGGCCTGCAGGTCGCGTCGGTGCAGCGCGTCCAGCATCCGGACATGCGGATGCGGCACGTCGTCGAAGCGCGGGAGCGGGGCGCCGATCCGGGTCGCGTAGCTCGGCCCGAGGCGCAGCCAAAGCCCTTCCAGCGCATGCAAGGTCAGCAGCGACCGGCCGGCGACGCAGATCGCCCGATGAAACGCCAGGTTTTGCAGGATGACGTCGACCGCGTCGCCGCGGGCATAGGCGTCCATGCAGCGTGCGTTGATGACTTCCAGCTCCGCGATCTGCGCGTCGCGCGCCAGGCTCACCGCACGTTCGATCGCCCGTGATTCCAGGTCGCCGCGCAGGGCGATCATTTCCTCGAAACACTCAGCGGACATCACCGGCACGATGGCCGAGCCGCGCTCGTCCAGCGCCAGGGCCTGTTCGGACACCAGCCGAAGCAGGGCTTCGCGCACGGGGGTCGGGCTCAACCCAAGCCGTTGCGCCAGGGGCCGCAGGATCAGCTTGTCGCCGGGAACAAGCTCGGAGGACATAAGGCTCAGCCGGATGCTCTGGTAAGCGCGGTCGCTCAGGCTTTCCCGAGGCGTGGCATCGGCGACCGCTCCGGCACACGGCATTCCCGCGTGGTCCTCGTTCGGGGAGCGCAAGACCACGCTCCCTGCGGCTTGTTTCATCGTATCACCGGTTGTTCCGTTTCCACGGCGACGTGCCACGGCTGCGACAGGGATACCAGAACCTTTTTATATCGTATCCTCCAGGCTCATCGCCTGCTTCGCCAAAAGGGAGCGGTACGGCCCCTCGGTGCGCTCGAGGATCGCGGGCGGGCCATCCTGCAGAACGCGGCCGGCCTGCATCACCACGATCCGGTCAAAATAGCGCAGGGTGGAGAGCCGATGCGCCACCGCCACCACGGTGCGGCCCACCATCAGCCGTTCCAGCGCCGCCTGCACGCGTTGTTCGCTCTCGCTGTCGAGCGCGCTGGTGGCCTCGTCGAGCAACAGGATGGGCGCGTTGCGCAGAAAGGCGCGGGCAATGGCGATGCGCTGGCGTTGACCACCGGACAGCTTCACGCCGCGGTCGCCGACCTCGGTATCGAACCCCTCGGGCATCGCCTCGATGAAATCGCGGCAGCCGGCGGCTTCGGCCGCCGCCCGCACCTCGTCATCGGAGGCCTCCGGCTTGCCGTAGCGGATGTTCTCCATCACCGAGCGATGGAACAGCGACACGTCCTGCGGCACCACGGAGATCACGGCGCGCAGAGCCGCGTCGGTCAGCGTGTTCAGTTCCTGCCCGTCGATCAGGATGCGGCCGCCCTGGATGTAGCGAAGCCGCTGAAGCAGGGCGAGAACGGTGGTCTTGCCCGAGCCGGACCGTCCCACCAGGCCCAGGCGCGTGCCGGCGCTGATCGACAGGGAGAAATCGTCCAGCACCGCCCCGCCGCCCGGATAAGCGTATTTCACCCGATCGAACACGATCTCGCCCAAAGGCTGGTTGCCGAAATCGCCCGCATCATGCGCGTCCGGCATGTCATGGGGCACCAGAAGCGTCGACAGCGCCTCCGACAACCGGGCGACGTGCTGGATCGTCTCCACCAGCGCCACCGCGAGGTCGCGCGTGCCATGCAGGATCATGAAGCCCAGCGTCACCACCATCACCACGCCGCCGACGCTGGTGACGTGCTGGTGCCACAGCGTCACCGCCCAGGCCAGGAGGCCGGCGGTCAGGATCGCGGTCAGCACGGCGTGGATCAGGCGCAGCCGTTCGAGATAGCGCAGCGAAGTGCCGCGGGCGCGCATCTCGCCTTCCATCTTGCCGGAGAACCGGGTGCGCTCGCGGCCGATGGCGCCGAAGGCCCGCACCAGCGGCATGTTGTTGATCACGTCCAGCAACTCGCCATCCACCCGGGCGGCGTCGGACGCGTAGCGATGATGGAGGGGGCGGCCGTTCGCAGCCAAACGGAACATCAGCAATGACAAGAGAAAGGCCAGCGCGACCAGTACGCCGCCCATGGTCGGGCTGACCGTCATCATCAGCAGGATCGAGAAGGCGACGTTCAGGCAGGGCGGGAGGACGTTCCAGGTGGTCAGGTTCTCCAGCGTGAACATGGCGTTGGAGGTGGCCGTGATGCGCCCGGCCAGAGTGCCGGGCATGCGATCGGCGAAATAGGACGGGGCGTGGCCGGTCAGGTGCCGGAACAGGTCGCGCCGCAGGTCGCCGGTCACCTGCACGAAGGCGTAGGTCGCGACCCAGCCGCCGACCCGCCAGGCGAGATTGTCCACCGCGATCAGGATCGCCAGCATGGCGACCGCCAGCCAGACCGGCCGCATCGAGCCGCCCCGATAGGCGTTCAGCGTATCCACCAGATGATTCACGGCATAGGACGAGCCGACCACGGCGGACACGGCCACCACCACGGAGGCCAGGATGATGCCGTGCTGCAGCTTATGGTGCATCACGTAGCGGAACATGAAAGCCAGGGGCTTCGGCGCCAGGCGAATCAGGTCGGAGTCCGAAACCGTGACGGATTCGTGGTCTGCCATTGCGCCCGGCGCTTCCGGACGCGCGCTGTCCCTCGACTGCACCGTCATACGATATCCTTCAAAGCCCGGGCGCCGCACCCGGAACACTGCTAACCCCGGCCGCGCGCGGCCGTTTCGTCTCCGTCATACCATCACATTGACGGGACAACCGATTCGCCTTTAACGCGCTACCATTATACCCGCGCCAACAAAATGCCTCCTTCGGCGGGCATGGGGTGCGTATTGGCCGATCAAGGAGAGTTTTCCGTATGCGCATCGCCCAGATCGCCCCCTTGCACGAGGCCGTGCCGCCCAAGCTCTATGGGGGCACGGAACGGGTGGTGTCGTTCCTGACCGAAGAGCTGGTGTCCATGGGGCACGAGGTCACGCTGTTCGCGAGCGGCGACAGCGTGACCAACGCCAATCTGCACGCCTGCTGGCCGCGCGCGCTCCGTCTCGATCCGGCGATCCGCGATCCGATCGCCCCGCATATGCTGATGATGGAGAACGTGGCGCGCGCGCTCGACCAGTTCGACGTGCTGCATTTCCATATGGACTACTGGCCGTTCACGCATTTCTCGCGCCAGAACAAGCCGTTCCTGACCACCATGCATGGCCGCCTCGACCTGCCGGAGCTGCAGCCGGTGTTCGCCGCCTTTCCGCAGGTGCCGGTGGTGTCGATCTCCGACGCGCAGCGCCGGCCGCTGCCGCAGGCGCATTTCGTGGGCACCGTGCTGCACGGCCTGCCGATCAATCTGCTCACCCCGCAGGGCGATCCCGACGGGGCGGACCGCTCCTATCTCGCCTTTCTCGGCCGAATCTGCCCGGAAAAGGGCGTGGACAAGGCGATCCGCATTGCCCGCGCCGCCGGCATCCCGCTGAAGATCGCCGCCAAGGTGGACGTGGTCGACGTTCATTATTTCGAGGACGTCATCAAGCCGCTGCTGGGCGAAGGCGTCGAACTGATCGGCGAAATCAACGACGCGCAGAAACCCGCCTTCCTCAGCGGCGCGCGCGCCCTGCTGATGCCGATCGACTGGCCGGAACCGTTCGGTCTGGTGATGATCGAGGCGATGGCGTGCGGCACCCCGGTGATCGCGTTCAATCGCGGCTCGGTGCCGGAGGTGATCGAGGACGGGCTCACCGGACTGGTGGTGGAAAACGAGCAGGAAGCCATCGCCGGAATCGAGCGGCTGAACAATTTCTCGTTCAAGGCGATCCGCGAGCGCTTCGAGCAGCGCTTCACCGCCCGCCGCATGGCCGATGACTATCTGAAACTCTACCAGCAGACCGCCGAGCTCCATCAGCCGAGGCTGCTGGATGCCGTGAACGGCTGACGGCATCGGGCGGGTCCGGCCGGGCCCGCCCGTTTTCAAAAAACCCGTCTTCTAACCGCCAGTCGCCGCCAGCCAGGCGCGGGCGCGTCCCTCCGGGTCGGCATTCGCCACCACGTCGGACACCACCGCCACCGCGTCCGCCCCGGCTTCCAGGCAAGACGGCACCCGCTCCAGGGTTACGCCGCCGATCGCGACCAGAGGAACATGGCCCAGCCGCGTCTTCCAGGCATGGAGCCGTTCCACGCCCTGCGGGGCCCAGGGCATCTTCTTCAGCGTGGTCGGCCAGACAGGTCCCAGCGCCACGTAATCCGGCCGCACGGACAAGGCCCGGTCGAGCTCCGCATCCGAATGGGTGCTGACCCCGAGACGCAATCCCGCGGCCCGGATCGCCGTCAGATCGGCGTCGTCCAGATCCTCCTGGCCCAGATGGATGAAATCGATCCCAAGCGCGATCGCCAGCCCCCAGTGATCGTTCAGCACCAGCGTCGCCCCATGGCGGCGGCAACTATCCCGCGCCGCCTCCGCTTCCTGCCGGAGCTGGTTCGGATCCAGCCCTTTCGACCGCAACTGGATCAGCCTGGCGCCGACCGACGCCATGCGCTCCACCCAGGCGGCGGATTCCACCACCGGATAGAACCGGCCAGGGAGGCCGCCCTCAGACAAAGGCGCGCCCCAGCACCGGCGTGGACGGGCTCGCCATGTCGCGCGGCTCCATCGGATCGGCCAGACGCCCGGCCAGCCCGGCTTCGATCGCCAGCTTGAACGCATGCGCCATCGCCACCGGATCGCCGGCCTGGCTGACGGCGCTGTTCAACAGGATCGCGTCGTAACCCATCTCCATCGCGGCGGCGGCGTGGCTGGGCAGGCCGATCCCGGCGTCGACCACCAGCGGCACGTCCGGGAAATGCGCCCGCATCGCCCGCAGACCCCAGGGATTGTTCAGGCCGCGCCCGGACCCGATCGGCGCGCCCCAGGGCATCAGCACCTCGCAGCCGGCGCGCAGCAGGCGCTCGGCCACCACCAGATCCTCGGTCGTGTAGGGAAACACCTTGAACCCGTCCTCGTGCAGGATGCGGGCGGCTTCCACCAGACCGAAAACATCCGGCATCAGCGTATCGCTTTCGCCGATCACCTCCAGCTTGACCCAGTCGGTATCGAAAACCTCGCGCGCCATCTGGGCGGTGGTGACGGCGTCGCGCACCGAATGGCAGCCGGCGGTATTGGGCAGCACGCGCACGCCCAGCCCCTGGATCAGCGACCAGAAGCTCTGCCCCGCCTTGGTGCCGGCCCCCTCCCGCCGCAGGGACACGGTCACGATTCCGGCACCGGAGGCCCGCACCGCCTGGGACAGGATATCGGGCGACGGGTACTGGGCGGTCCCCAGCATCAGGCGCGAGTCGAGCGCCTCGCCGTAGAAGCGGATCATGTTCATCCTCCCTGCATGGGGGCGACGATCTCGAGGGCGCTGCCGGGCGCCAGCGCCGCCGCACCCCGCGTCCGCGCCGGGACGAAATCGCCGTCCAGCGCGGTCGCGACCCGCGCCTCGCCGTAGCCCAGCTCGACCAGGACTTCCGCCACCGTCGCCGAGGCGACCTCGCGCGGTTCCCCGTTCACCATGATCTTCATGACCGTTCCCCGGAAGCGAAATACGCGCCGATCCGGCCGCACGCCTCGCGCAACGTTTCCTGGCCCACTGCGAAGCACAGCCGCAAGCACCCCTCCCCGTCCGGACCGAACGCGCGCCCGGGCGCCAGGCCGACGCGCGCGCTTCGCAGCATATCGGTGGCCAGGGCCACGCTGTCCATGCACCCGTCCACACGAAAGAACGCGTACATCGCCCCGGCCGGACGCGGCACGGTGACCCCCGCCATCCCGCCGAGCAGGCTCACCGCCAGATCGCGACAGGCACGCAGTTCGCCCACCATCTCGGTGACGAACGCCTCGCCTTCCCCGAGCGCAGCGATACCCGCCCGCTGGACGAAACCGGGTGCGCAGGAGGTGTTGAACTCGCAGACCTTGCCGAGAGCCGGCATCAGCGCGAGCGGGGCTGTGATCCAGCCGAGCCGGAACCCGGTCATCGCCCAGCTTTTGCTGAACGAGTTCACCGTCACCAGCCGGTCGTCCGCGTCGGCGATATCGAGAAAACACGGCGCGAGCCGGCCCTCGAATACCAGACGCTCGTAGACGTCATCGGCGAGGATCCAGATGCCGTGACGACGGCAATGATTCAGGATCGCCTTCTGCTCCACCCGCGTCAGCATGAAGCCGGTCGGATTGGCCGGCGCGTTCAGCACCACCATCCGCGTATCCGGCGTCAGCGCCGCCAGCAGCGCGTCCAGATCGAGGCGCCATTCCCCGTCAACGATCCGCAGGGCGACGGTCTCGACCGAAGCGCCGCAGACCGCCGGTATCGCCGACAGGTTTGGCCAATGTGGCGTCGGCAGGACCACGCGGTCGCCCGGCGACAGAAGAACCTGACAGCACAGAAGCAACGCGTTGACGCCCGAGGAACACACCATCACCCGGTCCGCCGTCACCGCCCGGCCGAACCCGGACTGATAGACGGCGATCGCCTCGCGCAGCGCCGGCAGGCCGAAATTGGAGACATAGCGGGTATCGCCCGCATCCAGCGCCTGCTTCGCCGCCTCGCGCACGAAGACCGGCGCATCCCGTTCCACCTCGCCGAACCAGAGCGGGATCACGTCAGGCAGGCCGATCCCCGCATCGGCGACAGCGCGGATCAGCGAACCGGGCAAGGTCTCCACGAGCGCCCGGCCCAGCGCGTTCGACACCCATTCTTCCGATCCCACGCGGCGTCCCCCTCGACGGCTACTCTGGCTCATCCCGTCGGTGCCCGTGTAGCATCCGCGCCTTCTCCACGGTCGAGATCACGCATGCAATTCCGTCATGTTCTTCTGATGGGCCTGTTTCTGCCCGCAAGCGCATGGGCCGCCGCCGGCCCGGTCACCGATCCGGCGCCCGAAAGCACCACGCCGCCCGCTTTTCTCGACCAGATCGAAGGCAAGCAGGCGCTGGACTGGGTCCGGGCGCTGAACGACCACACCTTCTCCGTGCTGCAAGGCGATCCGCGTTACAAGCAGCTTCACGACGAGGCGCTGGCGATCGCGCAGTCGCATGATCGCATTCCGGTTCCGCATGTGATCGACGGGCAGGTCTATAATTTCTGGCAGGACGCGACCCACCGGCACGGCATCTGGCGCCGCACCACGCCGGCCTCGTTCCACACCGCCCATCCGGACTGGCACACGGTGATCGACCTGGATGCGCTGAGCGCCAGCGAACACAAGAACTGGGTCTGGAAGGGCGCGGACTGCCTGGAGCCGGAAGAAACGCGCTGCATGATCGGCCTCAGCGACGGCGGCGAGGACGCGGTCACCGAGCGCGAGTTCGACATCCCCGCCGGACGCTTCGTGCAGGACGGCTTCACCCTGCCGACCTCCAAACAGAACCTGGCCTGGGAGAACCGCGATACGCTTCTGGTCGCGCGCGACTGGGGCCCGGGCACCATGACCGCCTCCGGCTATCCCTTCGTGGTCAAGCGCCTGAAGCGCGGCGAGGCCCTGGAGACGGCGCAGGAGATCGAACGCGGCGTGCCGGCCGACATCTCGGACAATCCCGAGGTGTTCGTGGACGGCGAGGGACACAGGCTGACGCTGATCCAGCGCGGACTGACCTTCTTCACCTCGTCCTATTCGATCGTCACGCCGAACGGGCTGCAGAAGCTCGACCTGCCACCCAAATCCACGCCGGTCGGTCTGGTCGCGAACCGCCTCGCCGTGAAGCTGGACGAAGACTGGCAGCCGCCAGCCGGGCCGAAACTGCCCGCGGGCAGTCTCGTCTCCATCGATCCCGCGAACCAGAACGCGGCGCCGATGATGATCTTCTCGCCCGGCCCGCGTCAGTCGGTGGAATCCGAATCCGTCGGGGCGACCAAGACCGGCCTGCTTGCCGTGGTCTACGACAATGTCCGCGGCGGTGCGGTCCGCTTCACCCCGACCGCCACCGGCTGGTCTCGGAGCGACCTCAAGCTGCCGGCCAATGTCGCGGTGACGCTGATCGACGCCGGTCCGCGCAGCGACGACGCCTATCTCGGCGTCACCGGATTCCTGACCCCGAACGAACTCTGGCATGTCGACGGCACCGACGCCCGCGAGGTGAAGGCGCTGCCGGCGCAGTTCGACGCCAGCAATCTCGTCGTGGAGCAGCAGGAGGCGACATCCACGGACGGGACCAGGATTCCCTACTTCATCGTCCATCGGCGGGACATGAAGCTCGACGGCAGCAACCCGACGGAGCTGACCGCCTATGGCGGTTTCGGCGTGTCCAACGTGCCGAGCTACTCCGGCGCGATCGGCAAGCTCTGGCTGTCGCGCGGCGGCGTCTATGTGCTGGCCAATATCCGCGGCGGCGGCGAGTTCGGACCGGCATGGCACGAGGCCGGACGCAAGACCCATCGCCAGCGCGTGTTCGACGATTTCGCCTCCGTCGGCCGCGATCTGATCGCCCGGCACGTCACCTCCGAACGCCGCCTCGGCATTCGCGGCCGCTCCAACGGCGGCCTGCTGATGGGCGTGGAGTTCACGCAGCATCCCGAATTGTGGCGCGCGGTGATCATCGGCGTGCCGCTGCTCGACATGCGGCATTTCGAGACCATGGCCGCCGGAGCGTCCTGGGTCGACGAGTACGGCTCGCAATCCGTGCCGGCCGAAGCGGCGTTCCTGGACAAGATCTCGCCGCTCGATGCGCTGCGCCCGGGCGTCAAATACCCCGAGCCGTTCATCTTCACCTCCACCAAAGACGATCGGGTCGGCCCGGTGCATGCGCGCCGCTTCGCCTGGCGTCTGAAACAGCTCGGCGTGCCGTTCCTGTATTACGAGGATACGGAAGGCGGCCATTCCGGCACTGCCAATCTGGCCGAGATCGCCCATGAGCAGGCGCTCGAGGCCGTCTACCTGCTGAAGCGGCTGGTGGACTGACACACAAGCGCGTCAGGCGGAGAAGGAACTCTCCGCCTGCGCGCTGTTCGCTCCGACCCCGGGGAGGAGCATCATCATGGACGATCACAGAATCTGGGGTTCGGAAGAGCAACTCTGGACCGGCGACCCAGCGGAGCCCGGGCTTCCAGGCCGCAGGCTGAATGCGGCGCCGACGTTCAAAAGACGAGATCGCGTCGGTACAGCCCGGCGGCGGCGCTAGCGTCCGGCGATCCGATCGCAGACTTCGCTGGCCAGCACAGGGGCCATCAGGAAACCGTGCCGGAACATGCCGTTGACGTGCAGGACGCCATCGCGCTCCTGCACGCGCGGCATGTTGTCCGCCAGAGACGGCCTGAGATCGGCCGACATTTCCAGAATCTCCGCCTCGCCAAAGGCCGGATGCAAGGCGAACGCCGCGCTGAGGAGCTCCATCACCGAGCGCACGCGCGGCCTGCCTTGATCTTCGCTTTCGATCATCGTGGCGCCCAGCATGACCACCCCATTCTCGCGCGGCACGAGATAAAGCGGAAAACGCGGATGCAGCAGTCTGATCGGCCGATGCAACGTCACCCCGGAGACGCGCAGCAGCAGCATCTCGCCGCGCACGCCCCGCAATCCCGGCAGAACAGGCTCGGACGCGAAACCTCGCGCATCGACGACATGGTCGAACACGCCGCTTGGCATCGCGGCCTGGTGTAGCAGGACCGTCCCGCCCAGCGCATGCAGCCGCTCGGCGAGCGCCGGAAGCGCCCGCCGTGGGTCGAGATGCGCCTCGCCCTCGAAGAACAGGCCGCGCGAGAACCGATCGGCCAGATCCGGCTCCAGCGCCGCCAGCGCCGCCCCGTCCACCCAGCGGTGCTCGGCGGTGCGACGTGACATTCGTGCGAGTTCGCCACCGTCGCGTCCCAGCGCCAGAACCAGCGTCCCGGCAAACACCGTTTCCGGCACGTGCCGACGCCACCATTCCAGCGAGGGCAGAGCCTGTTCCAGGAGCGCCGGCGGCGCCGTTTCGGCCTCGCACCAGGGCGCCAGCATCCCGCCCGCCTTCCAGGATGCGCCGGAGCCGATCGCCGCCCCGCTCTCCGCCAGAACCACGCGCATGCCACGCTCGGCGAGCGTCACGGCGCAGCACAGCCCTGCCACACCTGCCCCGCGCACGAGAACCGAGCGCGTCAAGACGAGGCTCCGGCATTCCGGCGGAACACGGCGATTTCGCCATTGCCACAGAAATCGTCTTCCACCGACAAGGAGGCCGTCAGTAACGGATCCAGACGCAGCCGGCCGTTGCGCAGGGCGGCGAGCATGGCCGTCGCGGCAGACGGTGGATAGTGCAGGTCGAGCATGTCGGCGCCCCAGCATCGCAGCATATCGAGTGCATAGCGCTCCGCGCCTGCGTAGAACCGTTCCAGCTGCGAAAAGACGGTTTGCGAATACCCGACCGAGCGGAACAGCGGCGCCGGCGGTGTCGCCTCCGTGTCGTATCCGACCACCTGTCCGTGCGGGGCGGTCAGGAAGGCTTCCAGCATCAGCCCGAACCCGCCGGTGAAATCCGCCACGTCGCCATCCGCGAACGCCCCGAACGCGTGGCCGCCCGCCTCGCGCACCTGCGCCGCGGCATGCGACACGCCCATATAGAGGCCGACCAGGGGCACGCCCGTCACGCGCTGCAACGCAGCCTGCATGGTGCCGCTATAGCCCACATCCACGAAGGCGCTCGGCCCCTGCCCGATCCCTGCCGCTTCGGCGTAGGCGCGCAATCCCTGCGCCGCCCGGGCGCCATGCGCCTCGATCGGGTCGCGCAGCAAGTCCATCGTGCAGCGGAGAAGCTCGTTGTCGCGCGGAAGACTCAGCTTGACGCGCTGGAAGCCGAGCGACGCATTCGCCGCGAAGCCGATCCGTGCCAATAAAAAGTCCTGCAGACTGCCGTTGAACCCGGCGCCTTTCAGAACCGCCTCCACGTCGAGGCCGCACCCCTGCAAAGCGGCCAGAGCCGCACGGCGGGAACATTGGAAATACAGCGTCTCGGGCAGATCGGTCCGGCCACTCTCCCGCACGACCGCATCGACCATGCGCTTCAGGAAATAGCCTTCGCGCGACACGAACAACAGGCGCTTTACGAGACGCGTCGCGGGATGACGGATCAGCCAGGCGGCAAAGCTGAACAGCAACGGCCCGAGCAGAAGCGCACCGGCCTCTTCTGGCTCCCGCAACCAGACCGGATGCTCCGCGCCGCTTTCGGGCCAGGGCGAATTGAACAGGAATTCCGCAGCCGGACCCAGCAGGATATCGGTTGCGAGATCGTCGCCGCAGTCAGCGGGCAGCAGGCCATGCGAGCGGAACAGCGCCGCCGGCGACAGAACATGCAGATGACGCAGATCGCGATCGGCCGTGTTCTGGATATCCGAATGCGCATTGTCGCCGACATGGAACAGGGCGCCGGGCTCGCTCCGCCGCACCAGATCCCAGAGATCGCCGCGATCCTTGCGCGCGCGCCGCTCGGAAGACAGGTAGATCTCATCGGCAAGGCTTGCGAGACCGAACCGCTCCAGCATGGCGTCGAGTTGCGCGCGGGTCAGATAGGAGTCGCTGACCAGAATGGTCCGGCGTCCCGCTTCCTTCGCGTCACGCAAGGCCGCTATCACCGCATGGCGCGGCCGCAACGTTCGAAGATCGAGCGCGATCTCCTCGGCCTCCACGAAGGCGAGCGCCGCCTCGCACCAGCCTTCATCCGCATCCTCACGGAATTGCGCGTGGATCTCCGCGAGATCGACCTCCTTGTCCGCGCGCAGCGAACGCGCCCGCTGCTCCGCCAGGCGACGGCGCCGCACGTAGCCTGTGGCCGCCGGAAAGCGACGCGCAACCGCATGGCCGATGAAGCGCTGCACCGCGTCCGGCGACAGGCAGAGACGCGTCAGCAGCGTGTCGAACACGTCGAACGAGGCGATCTCGGAGGCACTCAGCTCGCGTGTCAGGTCTGCGGCATCGAACTCCGGATAAAGATCGAGATTGCGACTGCCCCAACCGAGACGCATCACGCCTTGCACTGCGTCGATCTCGCGAAAGCCGAACCCCGTCTTTGCCGCGACGAGGATGATGCTGCGTTCGATCGCATGCGCGATCGTTCCGTCCGTCTGCCCCTGCTCCTCGGGAAAGTCCTCGTCGCGCCAGGGATGATCCAGCAGCGGCGCGATGGCCTGCGTCCGCGCCCAGAACATGCCACCCGCCGGAAAGTCGAAGCCGTCCTCGGGTAACGCGCCGGACAATCCCAGCCTCGCGAACAGCACTTTGGCCACATCGCGATTGCGCAGCCAGGAATAGGTCCAGGGACGCACGGCCTCGGCCGGTGCCGGACTCAGGATACCCAGGCTCGGATCGTCTTCGAACGCCTGGAGGAAACCGCGCACGACCGCTTGTGCCGGCAGCAGGGTCCGCAACAGGGACGTTCGCCACGCATCGAGCCCGCCGAAGCGATACAACGAGCGCTTGGTGTGCAGATGCAGCACGAATTCGTGCGCACGGATCGCGTGGCGAAAGCGCACCAGCATCGGGCCGAAATTGCGGCCGCGATTGGCGCAGACCGCCACCACCAGATCGGCCGGCAATCCGTGCTTGCTGACCGCATCGCGTATCTGCGCCTCATGCGCCGCTTGCGTGATCGAGACCAGCAGCGTGTAGCGCCCCGGCACGAAGCGCAGCGCGTCGCAAATCTCGCCGAAAAGGTCGGGATGGAACGCGTGCACCATCACGGCGAGATCCGGCGCGCGCGACAGGGCCGGCAACAGGCGCAACGGCTCCGACACGCGCCCTGGAACGGCACCTGATTCATCCGCCCGGTATAGCGGCCGCGCCTCGTGATGCGTCTGCTCCAGAAACGCGCCCAGCGGATCGTCGATGCCTGGTACGAGCCGCCAGGCGCGGCGCAGGAAGTCCTCCGGATCGAACAACGGCCCCGGCGCGGCACGCACGGCAACGCCCCAGCTCAGATAATGATCGACGGGCGCCAGATCGCTGTTCCGGGCTGCCGGATGATGCGACAGATACCATGCTTCATCGAACAGGCCCGAGCGCAGTACCGCCTCGCGTCGCGCGCGCAGGGCCGCGCGACGCCGCAGGCCCGCCTCTTTCGGATCGGGTTCGTTCGGATCGGTCGCGGGCGCTTCGGTTTCGGCCATGCGTCGAGGCTAACACCGGCAAGCTGCCAGGGTCAGCCGTAAACGCGCGCTATTCGACGGTGACGGATTTGGCCAGGTTGCGCGGCTGATCCACATCCGTGCCTTTCAGGAGCGCGACCTCATAAGCCAGCATCTGCACGGCGATGCTGTGCAGGATCGGCGCCACGAAATCGTGCACGTCCGGCAGAGCGATCACCTGTTCCGCGAGCGGGCCCAAACGCGACGCCCCGGCCTGATCGGTGAAGCAGAGCAGGCGGCCGCCCCGGGCACGCGCTTCCTGCAGGTTGGACGCCGTTTTCTCGAACAGGCGACCGGAAGGCACGCTGGCGACGATCGGCACGTTGCGGTCGATCAGGGCGATCGGGCCATGCTTCATCTCGCCGGCAGCATAGGCTTCGGCGTGGATGTAGCTGATCTCCTTCAGCTTCAACGCCCCTTCCAGGGCCACCGGGAATTGCGAGCCTCGTCCCAGATACAGCACGTCGCGCGCATCGGCGACCATGGCGGCCGCCTGCTGGATGGCCGGCTGCAACGCGAACAACTCCGCGGCGCGACCAGGCAGATCGAGCAGCGCCTGCACCAGCTCCTCCTCGCGCGACTCGTTCATGGAGCCGCGCGCCCGGCCGAACGCGATCGCCAGGCAGGCCAGAACCGAAAGCTGGGCCGTAAAAGCCTTCGTGCTGGCCACGCAGATTTCCGGACCGGCCACCGTGTCGAGAACCACGTCGCTTTCCCGCGCCATGGTGCTTTCCGACACGTTCAGCACCGACATCACATGCTGTCCCGCCTGCCGCAGCGAGCGTAGGGCGGCCAGCGTATCGGCGGTTTCGCCCGACTGGCTGATCAGGAGAGCCAGTCCGTCTTTCGCCAGCGGCGGCTCGCGATAGCGAAGTTCGCTGGCGACATCGCCATCCACCGGAATGCGCGCTTCCGCTTCGAGCCAATAGCGACCGATCAGCCCGGCATAGAAGGCCGAACCGCAGGCGGTCATGGTGATCCGTGGAATGGCCGCCAGATCGAATGGCAGATCCGGCATCACCACGCGTCGCGTGGCCGGGTCGATCATGCGCTGCAAGGTCTGCCCGATCACCAGGGGATGTTCGTGCAGCTCCTTTTCCATGAAGTGCCGGTAGCCATCCTTGCCGATCGCGCCGCCGGGAAGCGCGCTGATGCTGATCTCGCAGGACGTCTCCCGCCCTTGCGCGTCGAAGAAGCGCGCGTCGTCGCGCGACAGCACTGCCCATTCGCCGTCGCGCAGATAGGCGATCCGGCGCGTCATCGGCGCCAGCGCCAGGCTGTCCGAGCCCAGGAACATCTCGCCCTCGCCGAATCCCACCGCCAGCGGCGCACCGTGGCGCGCGCCGATCATCAGCTCGGGATGACCGGCGAAGATCATCGCCAGCGCGTAAGCGCCGCTCAAACGTTGCAGGCAGGCATGAGCCGCTTCGGTGGGCTTCATTCCGCGCTTCAGGTTGAGATCCACCATCTGCGCCACGGTTTCCGTGTCGGTTTCGGTGGAGAAAAGCTGGCCTTCCGCTTCCAGCTCGGCGCGCAGCTCGGCGTGATTCTCGATGATGCCGTTATGCACGACGGAAACGCGCTCGGTACCGTGCGGATGGGCATTCCCCTCGGTCGGCGCGCCATGTGTGGCCCAGCGCGTGTGACCGATGCCGGTCAGGCCGGGCAGCGGCGACCGGTCCAGAACATGACCGAGATTATCGAGCTTTCCTTCCGCGCGGCGGCGCTCGATATGCCCGTTCACCAGCGTCGCGATGCCCGCGGAATCGTAGCCGCGATATTCGAGACGGCGCAACGCGCCGAACAGCAACGGCGTCGCGTCCTGACGCCCGATCACGCCCACAATGCCGCACATCAGTTCTTACCCTGCTTGATGCGGGCGCGCAGCGCTTCCGCCCCGCCCGCCTTGTTTGCCTGCCGCGCACGGCCGAACGCGAGATCGTTCTCGCCCACGGGATCGGTAATGGTGCTGCCCGCGGCAACGAAGGCGCGATCGCCGATCGTCACCGGCGCCACCAGCGTCGCGTTCGATCCGATGAACACATCCGCTCCCAGCACGGTGCGATGCTTGTTCACCCCGTCATAATTGCAGGTGATGGTACCCGCGCCGATATTCGTGCGCGCGCCGACCGACGCATCGCCCAGATAGGTGAAATGATTCGCCTTGGCGCCCTCGCCAAGAGTCGCGTTCTTCAGCTCGACGAAGTTGCCGACATGCGCGGACGCTCCCACGTCGGCGCCCGGACGCAAGCGCGCGAACGGCCCCACCAGGGCGCGATCGCCCACCACAGCCCCTTCGAGATGCGAGAAGCTCCTGATTTCCGCCCCCGATCCGACCACCACGTTGGGCCCGAACACCACGTTCGGATGCACCACCGTATCGGCGCCGATCACCGTATCGGCCTGGAGGAACACCGTGTCCGGCGCGAGCAGCGTTACGCCCGCCTCCATCGCCGCGCGGCGCAGACGACGCTGGATCACCGCCTCCGCCTCCGCCAGCTCGGCCTTGGAGTTCACCCCACGCAGTTCCTCTTCCGGCGCCTCGACATGGCGCACGCGCGCACCGTCGGCCGCCGCCAGGGCCACCACATCGGTCAGATAGAACTCGCCCTTGGCGTTGTTGTTCTCCACGCGACGCAGCCAGCCCGCGAACCGTTCCGCTTCGGCGCACAGCACGCCGGCATTGCACAACCCGATCGCGCGCTCCGCCGCATCCGCTTCCGCCCATTCGACGATCCGCAAGACGCGCTCGCCGCCCTCGCCATCCGGCTCCGTGATCAGACGGCCATAGCGCGCCGGATCGGCCGGACGCATCGCCAGCAAGGCCAGATCCGTGCCCGGCCCGGCCCGGCGCGCCACAAGGCGGCGCAGCGTCTCCACCGTCACCAGCGGATTATCGGCATACAGCACCGCGACATCGCCGTGGCCGAACAAGCCTGCGGCCTGCAGCGCCGCGTGGGCGGTGCCGAGACGATCGTGCTGGACGACCACCGGATGCGGCGCCGCCACCGCCTCCAGCGCCTCCATGCCGGGGCCGACCACCACGACCACGCGCTGGAACACGGCCTCCGCGGCGTCGATCAGGTGCCGCAACATCGGCCGGCCGGCCAGGGCATGGAGGGCCTTGGGCAGGTGCGATCGCATCCTGGTTCCAAGGCCGGCGGCAAGCAGAATGGCGGTGGCATCGACACGATCGGACATGGCTCGGCGGTAGCGGCAGCGGCCGATCCCTGTCAAACCCGGGGGGCTTCTGTTTCGCATCAACAAGCGTTACGCATTGCTGCATGCGCAAAAGCCATGCGGACACCAGCGATCCGGGACGACTGCTTCTGCTCGACCTGGACGGCACGCTGGTGGACACGGCGGAGGGGCTGCTCGCCTGCGTCAACCGCATGTTGTCCGGCCGCGGCCTCGCCCCGATCGGCCTGGCCGATATCCGCGCGATGATCGGCGACGGCATCGCCGCCCTGGTGCGACGCGCTCTCGCCTTTCGCGGCGCGCCCTTCGACGAGACGGCCCTTGTCGCCTTCGCCGCGGATTACGAGCGCAGCGCCGCCGACCACGCCCCGCTCTTTCCCGGCATCCAGACGATGCTCGGCCGCGCGCTTCAGGATGGCTGGCGGCTGGCGGTCTGCACCAACAAGCCGGTCGGCGCCACGCGCACGCTTCTGGGCTCGCTCGGCATCGCCCATCTGTTCGCGGCGATCGGCGGAGGGGACAGCTTTCCCGTACGCAAGCCCGATCCGGAGCACGTGCGACTGACCATGCTGGAGGCGGGCTGCGTGCCGGAACGCTCCGTCATGCTCGGAGACCATCGCAACGACATCCAGGCCGCGACCGGCGCCGGCATCAGCGCGATCTTCGCCGCCTGGGGCTACGGCGCACCCGGCATGTCCAATGGTGCTGCCGCGATCGCGGAAACGCCGGAGGCCGTGCCGGCCATTGCTGCCCGTATCCTGGCCAGCGCGCCCTTCAAAGGCCGCGCCGGCTAGTCTGCGCGGGCCGAGCGCAACCGCAAGGTCGCACGCCCCCAAAGCGGGCTTTCGAACACCGCCTTGACCGCCGCCACCGGAGCACCGGCGATCGGCGGCGCCAGCCACGCGCTGCCATGCAGCGGCTTCAGCAGACGCGCCCGCGTCTCGTCGCGCAGGAACCCGCCGAGTTGCCGGCTGACGAAATCGCAACGCAAGGCCCGGCCGGAAAACGCTCCCGCATCCGCCACCGCCTCCTCCCCGACGGTCGTCACCTCCAGGCGCGACAGGCGACGCCCGTCGAACACCAGCGCCTGGCCGTCGCAGCGTCCGGTGCGCGCCACCAGACGCGACAGCTCCACCACAGCCGCCAGCGTGTCGACCGCGCCCCTGGTCCGTTCGGGCGGCACCGGCTCCCGATCCGGCTCAGGAGGGGTCAGCGTTTCCAGCACCGGATCGCCATCCGGATAGGCAATCCGGACCTCCCGGTTGGCGCCGCGCGAATGCCCGGCGCTGCGGAAGCTCTCCGGGATCACCCGATCGCCGGCGAAGCGCCCGCTGCCCGTGCTCCAGACATCGCTGCGCGCGAGCATGCCTACGATCCCCACCGTTCGCGTGTGCACGCTGATCGCATAGCCCTCGGGCCCGATCTGCGTCCGCGTCTGCATGTCCACCAGGGTCAGGCCGTGGCTCGACAGGGCATAATCGACCGACAAAGTGTGCAGCGCTTCGGCCTGGGCGGAGACGCCATACCCGAGCGACAGGACGATCCCGCAAGTCAGGCGGAGAATGCAGGAAACCGGCCGCATCGGCTTCGACATGGTTTGCAGATGCGGATGATCGGTCCGGATCGCAACCCGCCTCCCGGATTGGCGCGATTCTTGCTGCGACGTATCGTTTTCCAAATCGGAGTGCTGCCTTGTCCTTGCGTCTCGCTGTCGCGTCCGCCGCCGCCATCCTTGCCGTGTCATGCGCCGTCGCCCAGGCCGCTCCGGACGGCAACGCCTTGTTCGCCGCCAATTGCGCCGCGTGTCATCAGGCCGACGCCTCCGGCATGGCCGGTCAGTTCCCGGCGCTGAAGAACCGCGTCGGCAAGATCGCCGCCACGCCGGAGGGCAAAGCCTATCTCGCCGACGTGCTCACTCATGGGCTGAGCGGCTCCATCGACGCCGCGGGCGATTCCATCTCCGGTTTCATGCCCTCCTTCGCCCGCCTGTCCGACGAGCAGATCGCCGCCATCCTCAGTGCCGTTGCCGCCATGGGCGACACCAAGCCCGCGCCGAGCTTCACCGTCGCGGAAATTGCCGCCGCCCGTGCCCGCAGCCTCACGCCTGCCGCCGTGAATGCCGAGCGCGCGACCCTCGATGGGAAGCACAAGCTGCCCTGACCGCTTTCCTTCTGCGCCAGGCGCGGCGACATTGAGCGCGGGACGGCCAACGAACCGTCCCGCCCGGATGAGGAGCGCGAGGATCCATGTATCCCTGGTTCAGATTGCTGCGCGTGGCGATGGGCCGCCACGATGGCCAGAAGCCGGGCACGTTCGACACCACCGTGATCCGGCTGCGTGCGTGGCCGAACGATCTCGACCTGAACGTGCATGTCAACAACGGGCGCATCCTGTCTCTGGCCGATCTGGGCCGCATCGACTGGTTCCGGCGCGCCGGGCTGCTCCGGGTTGCACGCGAGCGAAAGGCGTTTCCGGTGATCGGCGACGCCATCGCCAAGTTCCGGCGCGAGCTGCGCGCCTTCGAGCGCTTCGAGATCCATAGCCGGCTGATCGGCTGGGACGAGCGCTGGGCCTATCTCGAACACCGCTTCGTCAAGGCCGGACGCGTGTTCGGCGTGGTCGCCATTCGCGGCATGTTCACCGGCAAGAACGGCCCGGTGCCGCCCCAGACGCTGGTGGACGCGCTCGGACGCACGGAACGATCCCCACCCTTGCCGGACTGGGCCGTCTCTTTCACCGAAAGCTGTGGATCGCTCAGCGAAGCCCTGCGCGCCGAGGAACGCGCCGCCGGACAGCACGGCTGACGCAAGACGGATCGAAGCGGGCGCCGGACGCCTGTCCGGTCCCGCCTCGCCCATCGCTCACACGTCGAGATTGGCGACCTTCAGCGCGTTGCCGACGATGAAGTCGCGGCGCGGCTCGACCACGTCGCCCATCAGCGTCGAGAACACCTGACCGGCATCCTCCACATCGCCGACGCGCACCTGCAGCAGCGTCCGCACCGCGGGATCGAGCGTGGTGGTCCAGAGCTGCTCTGCATTCATCTCGCCGAGGCCCTTGAAGCGATTGATCGCCAGGCCCTTGCGTCCCTGGGCCAGGATCCGGTCGAACACGGAGGCGGGACCGGAAGCGCGCTGTGCATGGCCATCCAGGGTCAACGCCGCCTCGCCAACGAAATCCTTGCCCAGCAGATCCGCGTGCTGCGCCAGCCACAGCACGTCGGCGGAACGCAAGGTCGCCGGATCGAGGCGATAGATTTCGCCGACGCCGCGCACGGTGCGGGCGAAGGTGATGCCGGTGTCGTCCGGGGTCACGGTCCATCCGCGCTCGCCCTCGGGCGACGCCGCGTTCAGGCGATCCACGAGGGATTGCGCCCGCGACAGCGACACGCCCACATCGGCGGTCAACGCGCCGGCGATCGCCGCCTGCTCCAGGATCCAGACCGGCGCCCGCACGCTCAATCGGCGCAGCGCCCGGGTCGCCTCGCGCAGCCAGGCCATCTCGGCTTCCAGCTCCGCACCGGCCAGTTCGCGCCCATCGGCATAACGCAGGCTGGCGTTGTTCAGCGCCTTGTCGAGCAGATACTGCTCCAGCGCCGCATCGTCCTTCAGGTAGCGCTCGTCATTGCCACGCTTGGCGCGATAGAGCGGCGGCTGGGCGATATAGAGATGACCGCGCTCGATCAGCTCCGGCATCTGCCGGAAGAAGAAGGTCAGCAGCAGCGTGCGGATATGCGAGCCGTCCACGTCGGCGTCGGTCATGATGACGATGCGGTGGTAGCGCAGCTTCTCGGCCGTGAAGCCGCCCTGCTCCGGCTCGCCGCGTCCGATCCCGGTGCCCAGCGCCGTGATCAGCGTGCCGATTTCCGCAGATCCCAGCATGCGATCGAAACGCGCGCGCTCGACGTTCAGGATCTTGCCTTTCAGCGGCAGGATCGCCTGGAACCGGCGATCGCGCCCTTGCTTGGCAGTGCCGCCGGCGGAGTCACCCTCGACCAGGAAGATTTCCGCCTTGGCGGCATCGCGCTCCTGGCAATCCGCCAGCTTGCCCGGCAGGGAGGAGATGTCGAGCACGCCCTTGCGTCGGGTCAGTTCGCGCGCGCGACGGGCCGCTTCGCGCGCGGCGGCGGCGTCCATCACCTTGGCGACGATGGCGCGCGCTTCCTTCGGATGCGTCTCGAACCAATGCGAGATCGCATCAGACACGGCGGCATGCACCACCGGCTGCACCTCGGAACTGACCAGCTTGTCCTTTGTCTGCGACGAGAATTTCGGGTCCGGCACCTTGACCGACAGGACGGCGGTCAGCCCCTCGCGCATATCCTCGCCCGTCAGTCCGACCGCGTCCTTCTTGCCGATCCCTTCGGCATATTTTCCGACCACGCGGGTCAGCGCCTGCCGGAAGCCGGCCAGATGCGAGCCACCGTCACGCTGGGGGATGTTGTTGGTGAAGCACAGCATCGTCTCGTGGAAGCTGTCGTTCCAGGTGCAGGCGAACTCCACCTTCACGCCATTGGCGTCGTCTGCGCCGTCGGCGGTGATCGGCTCCGGCACCACCTGCGCCTTGCCGCGATCGAGCCATTCCACGAAGGCGATCAGGCCGCCCTCGAAGCAGAAACGCTGCTCCTGCGCCGGCGCATGGCGCTCGTCACGCAGCACGATCTCCAGGCCGGAGTTGAGGAACGCCAATTCCCGCAGACGACGTTCCAGAATTGCGAATTCGAACTCCACCTTGGTGAAGGTCGCGGCGCTCGGCTTGAACGTCACCTGCGTGCCGCGCGGTGCATCGCTCGGCCCCACCACGGACAGGGGCGCCATGGTCTCGCCATGCTCGAACCGGATCATGTGCTCCTGGCCCTGACGCCAGATCCGCACATCCATCCACTCCGACAGGGCGTTCACCACGGCCGCGCCCACGCCGTGCAGACCGCCGGACACCTTGTAGCTGTTCTGGTTGAACTTGCCGCCCGCATGCAGCTTCGTCAGCACCACCTCGGCGGCGCTGATGCCCTCCTCGGCGTGCATGTCGGTCGGGATGCCGCGTCCATTGTCGCGCACGGTGACGCTGCCATCGCCGTTCAACGTCACGAAGCAGGATGTCGCGTACCCTGCCTGCGCCTCGTCCACCGCATTGTCGATGATCTCGAACGCCATGTGATGCAGGCCGGACCCGTCATCTGTGTCGCCGATATACATGCCGGGCCGCTTGCGAACGGCATCCAGCCCCTTGAGCACGGAGATGGAGGCCGCGTCGTAGTCGGCCGGGGGCGCGGCCGGCTGCGCGGCGGGCCCGGAATTGTTGTCTTGCATGCCGGGGAGATGCTCCAGAACCAAACGGACGAACCCAAACGGGCGAACGCGGAATCAACGCATTATAGGCCTTCGGCCGCCGCGGAACCAGCGCCGAACAGCATCCCGTCCCCGACACGGATCATCTCGGCCCGCGCTTGGAGCGGTGCGAACGGCTCCGCATCGGTCCCGGTCAGGATCGCCTGCGACGATGTGCGAGACAGGGCCTCGAACAGGGCGTGACGACGCGCCTCGTCCAGATGCACGAGAGGCTCGTCCAGGAGCAGGATCGGCGCGTTGCCGCTCGTCCGCCCGATCAGCGCCGCATGCGCCAGCACGACGCCGATCAGCAGCGCCTTCTGCTGACCGGTCGAGGCCCCCGCCGCCGGCCGGCCGGTCTCGCGATCGGACAGCAGCAGATCGGCCTTGTGCGCCCCCAGCGACGCGCCGCCCGCCGCACGATCGGCCTGACGGGCCTCGGCCAGCGAGGCGCGCAACCAATCCTCCACCGCAAGGGCCGGCTCCTCGTCCAGACGCGCGCACAGCGCGCAGGACAGCGACAGCGCGGCGGGGGGAAAGCCGGTGCGCTCGCCGCGCTCGGCCAGGGCGTTCAACTGCGCCACCAGCCCGCGACGCGCGGCACTGGCGGCCACGGCATGACGCGCCACGGAGAGTTCGAGCCCGTCGATCCAGGCGCCGCTGCCGCGCCCCGTGGCAAGCAAACGGTTGCGTCCCTGCATGGCCTCGTCATGGGCCGCGATCTCACGCGCATGACCGGGATCGAGCGCCAGAACCAAACGGTCCAGAAACCGCCTGCGCCCGGACGCCCCTTCGCTGAACAGCCGGTCCATCTGCGGCGTCAGCCACACCGCCGACAAACGCTCGCCGAGCGCGTTCCGGTTGCGCAGCGCCTGGCCGTCAAGACGGAATGCGCGGCGTCCGCCGGGGATAGCGCCGTCCTGGTCCGGCGGCGTGCCGGTGCCAGCCTCGAACGAGTCGGCCCCCGCCTCGAACCGTGCGGCCACCGCCCAGCGCGTGCTGCCATGGCGCGGCAGCTCGGCCATGCGCGCGCCGCGCAGACCGCGGCCCGGCACCAGCAAAGACACGGCCTCCAGCAGATTGGTCTTGCCGGACCCGTTCGGCCCGGTCAGCACCACCAGATTGCTGGAGAATTCGCGCCGCAGGCTCTCGTAGTTTCGGAAATCGGTCAGAACCAGGCGCCGCAGCACCGGCCCTCCACCCTCCATCCGCGAGCTGGACGCGCGACTAGACCCGCATCGGCATCAGAACGTAGAGCGCGGACGGGCTGTCCACATCGCGCACCACGGTTGGCGCCGAGCTGTCGGAGAAGGCGAACTCGACATCCTTCTCGATCTGGTCGGTAATGTCGTTCAGATAGCGCGCCTGAAAGCCGATCTCGATCGGACCGGCCTCGTAGCTCACGGTGCCGTCATCCAGCTCTTCCTTGGCGGTGCCCTGGTCCGGACTCGCCGCAGACAAGGTCAGCAGGTGCTTCTCCAGCGACAGCTTCACCGGGCGCGAACGCTCCTGGCTGATCGCGGAAACGCGCGCGACCGCATCGGCGAAATCGCGCTTGCCGACACGAAGAATCTTGTCGTTGTCGCGCGGAATCACGCGCTCGTATTCCGGAAACGTGCCGTCGATCAGCTTGGAGGTCAGCATCACCGTACCGACAGTGAACTGGATGCGCGTTTCCGACAGCGCCACCTCGACTTTTTCCGGCGCCTCATCGAGGAGCTTGCGGATTTCGGCCACCGTCTTGCGCGGCACGATCACGCCCGGCATTCCGGACGCGCCGGCGGGAAGCTCGGTCTCGACGCGCGCCAGGCGATGCCCGTCGGTCGCCACGGCACGCAGCATCTCGCCCGTATCGCCCTTGGCCACGTGCAGATAGATGCCGTTCAGGTAATAGCGGGTTTCTTCGGTGCTGATCGCGAAACGCGAACGGTCGATCAGCCCGCGCAGAACGCCCGCGTCGATATGGAAGCGATGCGGCAACTGCCCCGCGGTCATGGAGGGGAAATCATCCACCGCCAGAACATTCAGGCTGGTCGCATAACGACCCGCGCGCAGCGCCAGCGGCGCGTCGCCACCGGACTGATCCAGCTCGATCTCGGTGTCTCCGCCGAGCTTGCGCACGATCTCGAACAGAACGGAGGCCGGCGCCGTGGTGGCGCCATCGCGCGTCACGCTCGCCGTCACTTCCTCGACAATGGCGATCTCCATGTCGGTCGCGGTCAGGGTCAGACGCGCGCCCTGTGCCTGGATCAGCACATTGGCCAGGATCGGAATGGTGTTGCGCTTCTCGGCGACGCTCTGGATATGGGCCAGCGCCTTGAGCAGGGTGGTCCGATCGGCCTTGAACTTCATGATCCTGCACTCGCCGGCAAACGAAACTGGGGCCGGGACCTTAGCAGCCCGCCGCCCCCCGGAAAAGCCGCCGCCGACCGGACAGCACGGGCGCCGCGAGAACGTCGGGCCGAACCCGCCCTGAAGCGGCATGGTCGTCGGCAACGGTCGCCTGCCTTCTGCGCCATGACCGGCCGTGCTGCGGCCGTCCGGGAGGCGATGCCGGAATGACCGGGTCGTCACGGCAGCGGGCGGTTCAGATACGGCCGGCGCGCAACGCTCTAGCCCAATTCTCCCGGCCGTTCGCCCGGGCATCGCGAGCAGCCTGCTCCCGGTCACACGCGATGGCGATCAGTTCAGCCGACCAGCCACCGGCGCCGTGCGACAGAATGGCACATCGCGCGTGCGGCGATCAGCTCTCCAGCATACGGCGCAGAAGCTCGACATCCTCGGCGAAGGCGCTGTCGGTCGTCATCAACTCCTGCACCCGGCTCACCGCGTGCATCACGGTGGTGTGGTCGCGATTGCCGAATTTGCGGCCGATTTCCGGCAACGAACGGCTGGTGAGCTGCTTCGAGAGATACATCGCCACCTGACGCGGACGCGCCACCGCGCGCGCACGACGCGCGGAACTCATGTCGGTGAGACGGATGTTCCAGTGTTCGGAGACCTTGCGCTGGATTTCCTCGATGGTCACGCGGCGATCATGCGCCTTGAGGATGTCGTGCAGCACCTCCTGCGTCGCTTCCAGCGTCACCGGCCGGCCGAACAGGTTGGCATGCGCGATCAGGCGGTTCAGCGCGCCTTCCAGTTCGCGCACATTGGTCGTGATCTTGTGCGCCAGGAACTCCAGCACCTTCGGCGGCACCGCGACGCCGGAAGCTTGCGCCTTCGCTTCCAGGATCGAGATGCGAAGTTCGAAGGTGGTGGCGTGGATATCGGCCACCATGCCGCAGCCGAGACGCGTGCGCAGACGGTCCTCCAGCCCGGACAGATCGCTCGGCGACTTGTCCGCCGACACCACGATCTGCTTGCCCGCATCCACCAGCGCGTTGAAGGTGTGGAAGAATTCTTCCTGCGTGTTGTCCTTGCCGATCAGGAACTGGAGATCGTCGATCATCAGCACGTCGACCGAGCGGAGCTGTTCCTTGAACTCCATGGTCTGCTGCGAGCGGATCGCGGCGATAAAGCGATACATGAACTTCTCGGCCGACATATAGGCGACCGACACCGCCCCGCCGCTCCGGTCGGGGCGCGTCAGCTCCAGGCCCACGGCATGCATCAGATGCGTCTTGCCGAGGCCGACCCCGCCATACAGAAACAAAGGATTGAAGCCGGGGCTGGACGGACGCTCGGCCACGCGGCGCGCGCAGGCATAGGCGAATTCGTTCGGCTTGCCGACCACGAACCCGTCGAACGAGAAACGCGGATCGAGCGGCGCCGCCAGATCGGAGTTCTTCTCCACAACGGGCGTGAATGCGGAGGACGGCCCCGGGAGGGACGCCGCCATCGCCGGACGCGGCTCCGAGGCCGTCATCCCGTCTTCGGGCGGCTCCGGACGCGCGTTCGCGGAATGATCCGGCGCCAGCGCCAGCTCCACGCGCCGGATCTCGGCCACCTCGGCATTCCAGAGCGCGCCCAGGCGGTCGCCATATTGGCTGCGCACCCAGTCGCGCAGGAAACGCGTCGGCAGATAGAGCGTGATCTCGTCTTGGTCCACCGCGCCCAGGGTCATCTGGCGCAGCCAGGTGCGATACTCGACCTCACCCACCTCCAGCTGCAGCCGGGCGCAGATGCGCGCCCAATGCGCCGCGAACGGATGGCCGCCGCGTGCTTCCGGACCACGAGCCTGCAGATCGCCGCCAGACCGATCCAGCGCCATGCCACCCTGCCCGTCCGCCACCATCACTCCACCGGGACTGCCGCCCATCATCGTTGTTGACATCACCGAACGGCTCTCAATTCCCAGAACACAGCTTTCCCATCCGCGAAACACGGTCGAAACGAACGTGGCAAGAAGGGGATTGCCGTTTGCGACAGGCCTTGTCGGTCCAGCGACCGTTCCGGACGATAGAACCGCGACTCGTCCGAAGCAACGGGAATCTGGTCACAAAACCGCCTTGCGAAGCACTCTCCGGCCACCGGCGAATCACGTGTGGAACATACAACGAAGTTGCCGGAAAGCGTGTTCCATCAGGGCAAGAACGAAAACGGCCCGTGCGTCGCCGCACGGGCCGTTTCAAAAAATCGACTCTTCCAACGCCACGGGAAACCGGCGTTGAAGCGCGGATCAGGCGGTCGCGATCGCCTTGATGCGGGCGCTCAGGCGGGAGATCTTGCGCGAGATGGTGTTGGCATGGGCCACGCCCTTGCCGGCCGCGCGCTGCATCTCCGGCTGCGCCGCGCGAAGGGCGGCAGCGGCCTGCTCCTTGTCGCCGGACGCGATCGCGGTCTCGACCTTCTTGATGAAGGTGCGCATGCGCGACTTGCGGGCTGCGTTGCGGGCGGTGCGGACTTCGGTCTGCCGGATGCGCTTGCGCGCGGATGCGGTGTTCGCCATGGCTCTCTGTTCTGTAAGCGCGTCAATGAGCCGGTGGCCACTCCATCCCGCGTGAACGAGAACAAACGGCAACCCCGGCGAAGGGTCGGACTTCTAGTTCACAGCCCGCGCCCAAGTCAAGGAAACCCGTTCGGCGTTCCGATCACGCCTGCCGTGACGGACAGAAGAACGTGCTCCGGCCGCTCTGAACGATGCGACGGACGCCTTCGCAGCCCGGTTTCCCTGGGCATTCCGGGCAAGCCTCGCCCTCCCGGCCATAGACCCGCCAGTTGTGCTGGAAGTAGCCCAACTCCCCGTCCGGCTGCACGTAATCCCGCAGCGACGATCCACCGGCGGCGATCGCCTCGGTCAGCACCGCCCGAATCGCCGTCACCAGACGGGCGATCGCCGGGCGGCTCACCGTGCCCGCCGCGCGCTCCGGGGAAAGGCCCGCCCGGAACAGCGCCTCGCACACATATATATTGCCGAGGCCTGCCACGATGCGCTGGTCCAGCAGCGCCGCCTTCAACGAGGTTCGCCGTCCCGCGAACGCGTCCTGCAGACACCGCGTCGTGAACCCGGCCTCCAGCGGCTCCGGCCCCAGCCCGGCCAGGAGGCGGTGCCGGTCCTCCTCCGCCGTTGGCATCAGATCCACCGCCCCGAACCGGCGCGGGTCCACCAGCCCCAGCCGGCACCCCTGCTCGGTTTCGATCACAACGTGCTCGTGCGGGCCGACCGAGACCTCCTCCACCGCGTCCAGACGCGTCAGGTGAATCCGCCCGGACATGCCCAGATGCCACAGCACGCTGTCGCCGCCGTCCAGCCGCATTAGGATGTATTTCCCGCGACGGCGGAAATCCTGCACCTGTGCGCCGCGCAAGCGGTCCGCCAGCCCGGGCGGCATCGCCCAGCGCAGATCTGGGCGGCGCAAATCGGCGCGAACGATGGTGTGACCTTCGAGATGCGCGCGCATCCCGCGCATCACTGTCTCGACTTCGGGGAGTTCCGGCATGGGCCCGGCAGGCTATACAAGGGACCGATGAGCGACAATTCCCTGCCCAGCCCGCACGACCTCCCCTCGGGCGCCACCACCGATTTCGGCTTCCGCGACGTCCCGCTGGACGAGAAGAAGCCCATGGTGCGCGCGGTGTTCGACAGCGTCGCGCCCAAATACGACCTGATGAACGACCTCATGTCTCTGGGCATCCACCGCGCCTGGAAGCGGATCTTCATCCAGACCCTGGGACCGCGCCCGCATCTCTCCCTGCTCGACCTAGCCGGCGGCACGGGCGACATCGCGTTCGGCTGGCTCCGCTCCGGCGGCGGCCCCGCGATTCTCAGCGACATCAACGCCGCCATGCTGGGCGTCGGCCGCACCCGCGCCGTGGAGCGCGCCCTGGTCGCCGATCTCCGCTTCCTGGTCGCCGACGCGGAACGCCTGCCGCTTCCGGACCGCTCCGTGGACCGCGTGTCCATGGCGTTCGGCCTGCGCAACTGCACCGACAAGGATGCCGTGCTGGCCGAGGCCCGCCGCGTGCTCAGGCCGGGCGGACGCTTCCACTGTCTCGAATTCTCCCGCGTGCAGGTCGCGGCGCTGGCGCCGGTCTACGATGCCTGGTCCTTCCAGGTCCTACCCAGGCTCGGACAGGCCATTGCCGGCGATTCCGAAAGCTACCGGTATCTGGCCGAAAGCATCCGCATGTTCCCGGATCAGGACACGCTCGCCACCATGATGCGCAAGGCAGGGCTCGGTCGGGTCTCGGTGCGCAACCTGTCGGGCGGCATCGCCGCGATCCATTCGGGCTGGCACCTGTGAGCGCCGCCGGCACGCTTCATGGGAAGAGCGTGCTGCTGATCGTCTCCGGCGGCATCGCCGCCTACAAGGCGCTGGAACTGATTCGCCTGCTCACCGCCGAAGGCTGCACGGTGCGCTGCGTCCTGACGGAGGCCGGCGCGCAGTTCGTCACCCCGCTCAGCCTGCAGGCCCTCAGCGGCAATCCGGTGCACACCACCCTCTGGTCGCTCACGGATGAAAGCGAGATGGGCCATATCGCCCTATCCCGCTCCGCGGACCTTCTGGTGATCTGCCCCGCCTCCGCCGACCTGCTCGCCAGAATGGCCGCGGGCATGGCGTCCGACCTGGCCTCCACCCTGCTGCTCGCCACCGACACGCCGGTCCTGGCCGCCCCGGCCATGAACGTGCGCATGTGGCTGCACCCCGCCACGCAGCACAACCTCGTCACGTTGCGCGCGCGGGGCGTGGCCTTCGTCGGCCCCGGCGAGGGCATCATGGCCTGCAACGAGTTCGGCCCCGGCCGTCTGGCCGAACCGCCCGAGATCCTCCGCGCCATCGCCGAGCGGCTTGCTCCGAAGCGGTCTCTCGCCGGACGGCACGCCCTCGTCACCGCCGGGCCGACGCACGAGCCGATCGACCCTGTGCGCTACATCGCCAACCGCTCCTCCGGCCGTCAGGGCTACGCCATCGCCGCCGCCCTCGCCGCGCGCGGCGCCCGCGTCACGCTGGTCAGCGGCCCGACCGCCCTCACCGCCCCGCCGGGCGTCGACCGCATCGACGTCGAGACCGCGCGAGAGATGCTGGCCGCCTGCGAGGCCGCCCTGCCGGCCGATATCGCCGTGCTGACCGCCGCCGTCGCCGATTGGCGGGCCGCGCACGAGGCCGGCCGCAAGCTCAAGAAACGCCCGGGCGAAACGCCAGAACCATTGCCTCTCGCGCTGAACCCCGACATCCTCGCCCATCTTTCCGCCCCCGGCCCGAACCGTCCGGCGCTCGTGGTCGGCTTCGCCGCCGAAACCGACGACCTGCTCCGCAACGCCGCCGCCAAGCTCGACCGCAAGGGCTGCGACTGGATCGTCGCCAACGACGTTGCCGATGGCAACGGAATCATGGGCGGCGACCATAACGAGGTGCATCTCCTCACGCGCGACGGCACCGAGACCTGGCCGCGCCTGCCCAAGAACGACGTCGCCAACTGCCTCGCCGACAGGATCGCCGCCCGTTTCGCACCCTGATTGCCTGAGCCCCCCACCACCCCACGATCCAGGACCCCACCCGATGACCGCACCGACACGCAGTATCCGCGTGCGACGCCTGCCGCACGCTGAGGGACTGCCCTTGCCGGGCTACGAAACCGCAGGCGCTGCCGGCATGGACCTGCTGGCCGCCATCGACCAGCCGATCCTGCTCGAACCCGGCGCGCGCATCCTGGTGCCGACCGGCCTCGTCATGGCGCTCCCGCCCGGCCACGAGTTGCAGATCCGGCCTCGCTCCGGCCTCGCCTTCAAGCACGGCATCGTCCTGCCCAACGCGCCCGGCACGATCGACGAGGATTATCGCGGCGAGCTGAAGGTGATCGTCATGAACGCCGGCGACGCGCCCTTCCGCATCGAGCGCGGCACGCGCATCGCCCAGGCGGTACTGGCGCCGGTACTGCGCGCCGTGTGGGACGAGGTGGCGGAACTGGACGAGACCGACCGGGCCGCGGGCGGCTTCGGCAGCACGGGACACTGAGCCCGGCGGCGGAGTCTCCCCGCAACGCGAACGTCACGAACGGCCGGCCCTTGCGGGCTGGCGGCCCCGCAACGGGTGCGGTAAAGGCCGACCATCCGCTCCGGAACGCAACGGTCGCACCCAACGAGGCTCCATGCTGCAAATGCGCTTCGCCAACCTGCGCGTGCCCGGCATCGGCGTCCCGGCCAATCCGTCCGTCGAAACCAAGCCCAACGTGTTCGATTTCGTGGCGATCGCGCTGTTGCTGGGCATGGCGGTGGCGGTGGCGTCGGTCGCGCGCCACACCTTCGCTCCGCTTTCGGCCCCCGGCGCCACGGAAATCCATCTCGACCCGGCCTATCTGCCCGCCTATGCGGTGCGCACCACGCTGCGCATGTTCGCGGCCCTGCTCGCCTCCCTGCTCTTCACCTTCACCTACGCGGTATGGGCGGCAAAGAGCCGAAGGGTCGGCGCGCTTCTGGTGCCGATCCTCGACATCCTCCAGTCGATCCCGATCCTCGGCTTCCTGACCTTCACCGTCGTATTCTTCATGAGCCTGTTCCCCGGCCGCGTGCTGGGCGCCGAACTCGCCGTGATCTTCACCATCTTCACCTCGCAGGCCTGGAACATGGCCTTCTCCATGTACCAGTCCCTCAAGACCGTGCCGTCCGATCTCAACGAGGTCTCGCGCGGCTTCGGCCTGTCCTCCTGGCAGCGCTTCTGGCGGCTCGAAGTGCCCTACGCCATGCCCGGGCTGGTGTGGAACACCATGATGAGCATGTCCGGCGGATGGTTCATGGTGGTCGCTTCCGAGGCCGTCACCGTCGGCAACACCTCGTTCGTCCTGCCGGGCGTCGGCTCCTTCATCGCCGAGGCCGTCGCGAAGAAGGATCTCTGGGCGGTGATCGAGGCCATCGTCACCATGCTGGTGGTGATCCTGATCTACGACCAGATCCTGTTCCGCCCGCTCGTGGCGTGGTCCGCGCGATTCCGCATGGAAACGACGGCAGGCGCCGTGGCCGAGGATCCCTGGATGCTGGCGCTGCTGCGACGCACGCGTCTGCTGAACCGCGCCTCGCGCCTGTTCGGCGATATGCTGACCTCCGTGGGCGGCCTGCCGCTGGGCGCACGGCCCACCTCGCGCCAGCGCGTCCTGATGCCGGGGCGGGTCGGAGACGGGCTGTGGTACGGCATGCTCGGCATCGTGGTGGCCGTTGCCTGCTGGCAGGTGGCGGTCTACGCGCGCGCCAATCTGTCGTGGCACGAGATCGGCCACGTCATGCTGCTCGGCTGCTACACCATGATCCGCGTTGTCACCATGATCGCGCTGGCCTCGCTGATCTGGGTGCCGATCGGCGTCTGGCTCGGCCTGCGTCCCCAATGGGCGAGACGCGCGCAGCCCGTGGCGCAATTCCTGGCGGCATTTCCCGCGAACCTGACCTACCCGGTCTTCGTGGTCGGCATCGTCCACTACCACCTCAGCAGCAACATCTGGCTCACGCCACTGATGGTGTTGGGCACGCAGTGGTACATCCTGTTCAACGTCATTGCCGGCGCCGCCGCCTTTCCGGGCGACCTGCTGGAAGCGGCCCGCAACTTCCAGATCGGCGGCTGGCGCTGGTGGCATCGGGTGATGCTGCCCGGCATTTTCCCTTATTTCGTCACCGGCGCGCTGACCGCGTCCGGCGGCGCCTGGAACGCCTCCATCCTGTCCGAGATCGCAAGTTGGGGCTCCACGACGCTCGTCGCCACCGGGCTTGGCTCCTACATCGCCCAGGCCACGACCGCCGGCGCCACCGCCAAGGTCGCCCTCGGCATGGTCGTCATGTCCTTCTTCGTGATCGTGTTCAACCGCGTTCTCTGGCGTCCACTTTATAGTTTCGCCAGCCGCCGCCTTACCTTTTCCTGAGGGAGCCCACACCCATGGACACCGCCATGCACGCTCCGATCCTGCAGGAGGAGCTGGTCCGCGTTCGCGAATGCCGCCAAGCCTATCACAAGGAAAGCTCAGCCGATCTGGTGGTGCTGGACAACGTCGACCTCACCCTGCACGCAGGCGAGATCGTCGGCCTGCTGGGACGCTCCGGCTCGGGCAAGTCCACGCTGCTGCGCATCGTCTCCGGCCTGCTGCGTCCCACTTCGGGCGACGTGCGCTGGCGCGGCCAGCCACTCACGGGGCCCGCACCGGGCGTCGCCATGGTGTTTCAGTCCTTCGCCCTGTTCCCCTGGCTCACCGTGCAGGCCAACGTGGAGCTCGGCCTCGAAGCCAAGGGCGTGCATCGCGCCGAGCGCGAGCGCCTGGCGGAGGAAGCGATCGACCTGATCGGCCTCGGCGGCTACGAGAACGCCTATCCCAAGGAACTCTCCGGCGGCATGCGTCAGCGCGTCGGCCTGGCGCGCGCTCTGGTTGTCCATCCCGACCTTCTGCTGATGGACGAGCCGTTTTCCGCTCTCGACGTGCTCACCGCGGAGAATTTGCGCACCGACCTGATCGAGCTCTGGTCGGAAAAGAAGCTGCCGGTAAAGGCCGTGCTGATCGTCACCCACAATATCGAGGAAAGCGTGCTGATGTGCGACCGCATCCTCGTCTTCTCCTCCAATCCGGGACGTGTCGCACACGAGCTCACCGTGCCGTTCCCACATCCGCGCAACCGTCACGATCCCGCCTTCCGGCAGTTCGTGGACCGGATCTACGGGCTGATGACCAAGCGGGAGGTGGAACCGCCGGTCGACACCGCAGCCACGACGGGCGGAATGCCAGTCCGCGCCTTTGCCCAGGCGCTTCCCGAATTGCCGATGAACCTGATGGCCGGCCTCATGGAGACCCTGGCAGACCAACCTTATCGTGGACGCGCCGACCTGCCGCTTCTGGCAGCCGCTCTACAGCTCGAGCTCGACGAGTTGCTTCCGCTTGGCGAAAGCCTGCAGATGCTGAAATTCGCCGAGTTGGCCGAAGGCGACATCCTGCTGACCGCGGCGGGAGCGCGCTTCGTCCAGGCGGATCGTGACGAACGCAAGAGCATCCTGGCCGCGAGCCTGCTGCAGAACCTCGCTCTGGTCGGCGCGATCAAATCGGTGCTCGACGAACGCTGGAATCATCGCGCGCGCGCCGAACGGTTCCGCGACGAGCTGGAAGACCACATGTCGCCGGATTATGCACGACAGACGCTGCAGACGGTGATCGGCTGGGGCCGCTATGCCGAATTGTTCGATTTCGACGAGGAAGCCGACCAGTTCTTCATCGACGACGACGACGACTAGACCCTTATCGCCGTTGAAAGCGGGCGATCCTCATGGAAGACTGACACTACGCGACGAGATGCGTAGCGCGAGGGCAACCTTCATGACACCGCCACACAGCTTTGTACGTCTCGACGTTCGACACATCGATGGCGCCTTTCAGGCAAGCGACCGGACGGGCACGCCCCAACCGATCCGGAATGGCGACGAACCGGTTCGTGCCTTGAATTTCGGCTGGTCGCCGCTTTGGCTGATCGACCTCGGCCTCGACGTGAAGCTGCTCGAACTACGCTTTCACGACGGCCACAGGGCTACCTGGTTCCTGGACGCCTCTTTGAACCGGATCGGCGACCAGGCCTCGGCCCTTCCGGAGCCC
>JAMSKV010000008.1 GCA_024515975.1 Endosaccharibacter trunci | reverse complement strand
GCCCCCAGCCTGAGAGCCAAGTGTAACCCCCGACCCCGATGCGAAGCCTTGCATTCCATCAAAGGACACCGCAATGCCGCCGGCATTCTTTGCCTGATTATAATAGACCGAAACTCCTAGCTGCACTCTGGCAATAAATACTTGCTGAGTTGATGCGGAGAGAAATACAGTCTCCCCCCTTTGCATTTTGGGTACTCGGCTGAGTTTGACCTGCCTGGACTGACGGCTGGACAGTCGACACCGCCGCCGGCGACGGTGGCGTCTGTTCAGACTGGTCTAGCAAGACGTGGTCCGCCTGCAGCAGGGCGAGGTCATCATCCTGTTCGGCGGCCGTCGCATCTATGCGCGGGTGTTCTGGGCCGAGATCAAGCCCACTGGCGCCATGCGCGTGCGGCAGGGCGTGACGGGAATCAGGATCGCGCCACCTGCCGTGCCGCAGGACAAATATGCCGAAGCCGTCGCGGAGAGGCTGTCTGGCGGCATGCATCTTGTCCGAGAGAACGAGCTTGACCATACGGTCGAGCCGCTTATCGGCGCGGCCTTTGCCGCCTTCGCAGCCGCACTGGCCGCAGGCCTGGCGCCAGAGGAAGAAACCAGGCGCATCCTTGCGGCCGTTGCCGCAGTCCAGAGCGCGTCCAATCGACCGCACCAGGACCATGACAAGACGGCCTCACCCCCGAGCGCCGAGGGAGCCTGGCATCCCTATGGGGAGCTGCTGGCCGGCGTCACCGAGCCGGAGCCACAGACCCGTCCGTCCCCTCGCACGAATTCGTCGCATGATCCGAAGCTTGTGAACCTGATCATGGCCATCGAGACCCGAACCGGCCTCTCGCCGGCAGATGCACGCTACAACGCCTTGTGCGTTCTGGACTGTCTGGCAGAGCCACCGTCCACGGCGTCGTGACGCGAGAGCCGCCGCTCATTCCAGGCCGAACGCCCTCCTCTCCCGAGCGGGCTCTCTCACGTTCCATCTTCACGGCTGCTACCAATGTCTAGCCAGGAATATTCTCCTGCCGACATCATTGTTTTGCCGAGCTTCCGTCAGGCTTCATCGTGAATTTCTCTCGGTTGAAGGCACGGTAATCAAGGGATTTCGCGGCGAGAGCATATGCCACAACTTCATGGCAGTGACATAGAATAACCCCGACAAGACAGCCGTTCCGATCGTTCGGAGCGCCTGATCTTGCCGAATATGGCTATAGAAAATGATACCTACCAGCATGCTTGCGATTGCAATAATATTGATGCCAAAACGATACTGATAAATGCCTCGTGATTCGTAGAGCGACGGAACGTGGATGGCAAAGCGCCGCAGCACGACGAGATCAAACGTCATGACCCCCGCGATCGGGGCAAAGATCGATCCGATCAGCCCAACCTCGCCCAGATAAGCGCGCAGGAGATTCGGCCAGAACGTAAGTGCCACACCCAAAGCGCTGGTCAGAAGCGTGCAGTCAAGGCGTCCCCAGCGTGTCGCGATATTGTTGAGCGATAGTCCGCCCGTATAAAGATTGAGGACGTTGATCGTCCAGTTATCCAATATCGTGACGACGACAATCAACAACAGGGTGGGCAGCTCGGGGTGGGCGGCCGCTGCGACCTGGAACGTGTTGTTCGATGCGCCCTGCGTTGCGCAGGCACCCCATGCGCCGAACAGGGTGGCGATCGAGGCGCCGAGCAGGCAGGCCAGTACGATGCTGACCCACATTGCGCGGCGGTCACGTGAATAGCGGCAAAAATCGGAGGCGTCTGTTGTCATACTAAGCCAGATCGCCGAGGATATGTTGACCCATACGGCGAACAGCGCCCAGTGCCAGCCGCCTTGCGCATGGAAATGCAGCACGGCCTCGGGGCGGAAAGCGGGCGACGGGCCGTTAAAGGCCAGCATGTAAAGCAGATAGCCGAGCACAACGATTTTGACCGGAAGTGCCGCGCGCGACAGCCAGCGCAGCGACTGGTAGCCGAAGATTGCGACCAGCGCCTGGAGAACGCCGAACAGAGCGGCGATAACCGTGAGGGAGGGTATGTGACGGGTGATCTGGCGGAGTACGCTTTCGATCGCCATGGCGCCGACGATAGTCTGGAACGCGAAAAAATAAATCGAGACGATCAGGCGAGGCAATGAGGATGCCCATTTCGCCCCTTGTACACCAAACGCCATACGCGCCGCGACCTGGCCCGGGATGCCGTAATCCGTGCCGACGCTTGCCATCACGATATAAAAGACGATCGCGAGCAACGCGCCCAGTGTCTCGGCCACGCAGGCCTCAACCAGCGACAGGCCGGCGCAGACCGCCATGCCGCCCTTGAGGATCGTCGCCGGATTAAGCAGGAAATTGACGAAGATGCCGAACAGGTCTCTTGCGGGGATAGTGCGTTCAGCAAGCGGGACGGGATCGATGCCATGGCGTTCGACGTGCACGTGGCCTCCTCGGGCGTGACAGGGGATCAGGCGAAGGGGTTGCGGCTGGCATCCATGATCGCGCCTGCGCCCAGGAAAACGGCCTCCGCTTCGGCGGCGAGGGTTGCGAGCAGCGCTTCGATCTCGGCGATGCGGAAGGGCTGGCCTGAGACCCATGGGCTCAACATCACCATCAGCAGGCGCGGGGCCTGCGGCGTCGCCTCGCGCGCCAGCCGGGCGCAGGCTGCCTCGATCTGAGCGCGATAACAGGCCGCCGACTGCCCGAGTTCCACCATTATCCGCCGGTCCGACAATTCGTAATTCACCGGCAGGGAAGACAGGCGTCCGAACGGCACGGCGATGTCGTAGGGAAGTTCGTCGTTGTTCAGGTCAAGCGCATGGTCCACGCCTGCCTCGGCCAGCAACGCGAAGGTGCGCGGCGAGACCGACTGGCCGGGTCCGAGCCAGCCGCGCGGGCGCTTTCCCGTCAGGGCGTGCAGGCCATCGAGGCAATCGGAGATCATCGCGCGTTCCGCAGCCTCCGGTAGATCCGCGTGATGCAGGCAAGTCATGTCCAGGCCGCCCGCAATGACGTCCAGGCCACGCCGGTCCAATTCGGCGGTAAGTGCCGGGTGCCGCTCCAGCGCCGCGAGATTGGCGATGATATCGGGACGGATCGCGTGCGCATCGAACGCCTCGAACAGGCGGTAGGCGCCGATACGGTTGCCGTAGTCGCGCTGGGTGTAGTCCCAGTAGCTGGGCGCGGGTCTGACCATGCCACCGGTCGGCATGAACGGCAGACCGGACATGTCGATCGGAAAATGTTCCAGCGTCATGCCGATCCATACGGCAAGCTTTTTACCGCCCGGCCAGGCGAACGGTGTGGCGTCGTGCATCAGGCGTCGGCCGAACCAGTCGTGGTCGAGCCGACGTCCGCGCCGCGGGTAACGGAAATAATTCTCGGGAAGGCCTCGCTCTGACATGATCAGCCGAACTCCCTGCGTGCATGGTCGTCATAATAATTTGCGAGATACCATTCGGCGATTTCCGAGGCGGTGGGCCGCCAGACGTTGTCGAAACGGTCGACATAGTCGAGGAACGTCTCGAGATGGCCGATGCAGTGCGGCTGGCCCACAAGATAGGGGTGGATCGGCACGCACATGACCGTACCGTACCGTTCGCCCTCCTGGTAAAGGCGATCGAACTGCGCACGCAGTGTGGCTCCGTATTCCTCAGGGGATACGCCCTGCATCGCCAGCAGCGGCACGTCGTTCACGCTCAGCGAATAAGGCACATTGATGAGGCGCCCGCGCCGCACGCGGATCGGCGTCGGCTGATCGTCGTGGAGATAATCGAGTGTGTAGAGCAGGCCTTCCTCGGCCAGGATATCCGCCGTTGTCTCGGTCGTGCTCAGCGCGGGGGAAAGCCACCCCTTCAGTGTCTGGCCGGAATAGCGCCGGATCGTCTCGCGGCTGTCGCGGACGATCTCGCGAATCTGATCTTCGGTCATGCCGTACAGATAACGCGTATTGTAGATGCCGTGGCTGAACAGCTCCCAGCCAAGTTCCGCGCAGCGGGTGATGATCTCGGGATAATGGTCGCACAAGGCGACGCTGAGTGAGACGCTAGCCCGGAAGCCCTGTGCGCTCAGCAGATCGGCGACCCGTGTGAAGCCGACACGATTGCCGTAGTCGCGGCGGCCATAGTTCAGCAGGTCCTGCCGCACGCGGGGCCATGGATTGCGGGAGGGGTTGATCGGCGGATCGAGTTCGTAGAATTCGAGATTGGGTGCGATCCATAGCGCCATGCGCGCGCCGCCCGGCCAGACGATTTTCTGGCGCGTGGCATCCAGCGGCCTTGCGCCATAAAGACGCACATCCTGCGCGGTGCTTTGGCGGGTCATGGCGTGGGCTCCTGGAGGCGCGGGCCTTGCGGGCCGGGCGTGAAAACCGGGATGTGCTGGGGCTCGGCGGAGCGCGGTGCGGGCCCTAGCCGTGTGATCGAGGCATCGAGCGAGCGCCTCATCGCGTCCGCACGCACGTGGTCCTGCTGGGGGGTGTCGGGGCCGGGCGCGGGACTAGCCGCGAACTCTGCGGTGCCGGACAGCAAGACGGGCTTCGCGGGGCGCCAGTTCGTGGCGGTTTCGTAGGCATGACTGATCATCAGGAGCGTTCCCTCGGCGAAATGGCGGCCGATGAGCTGGGCGTTGAGCGGCAATCCCGATGATGCTAACCCGGTGCAGAAGGACAGTGCCGGATGACCGCTGACGCTGGCCATTGCCATGTTTGAATCGAGCGTGAAGCGATGCACGGCCCGCGCGTCATCGAGCGGCGGGGGGCTCGTGGTGGTACCGAAGGTCAGGATCGCATCGACATCGGCCAATATCGATGAGACAGCGTCGCTCAGCGTTCGGCGCCAGCGGATCGCCGTCACGTAGTCCACCCCCGCGATCTGCAGGCCACCTACGATCTTGTCCTTCAGCGCGCGTCCCATCAAGCCTTGCCATTCGGCGTAAAGATCACGATGGATCGCGGCGGATTCGCAACTGTTGATGACCCGCATACAGTCACGGAAAATCAGCCGATCATGCGGCAGGTGCACCGGCACGATCATGAAACCCAATGCCCGCAGGCAATCTGCGGCGGCATCCAGCGCGCGGGCGATATCGGCATCAACGGTCATGCCCGGTTCGAAGCAATCGGTTAGCAGGCCGATACGCAGGCCAGGTGACACGTTCTCCAGTGAAGCCGTGAAATCGTCAGGCGATCGCTCCGTGCTGACGGGATCGCGTGGGTCGCGCCCGGCTACGGCCTGGAGGGCGTGCGCGCAGTCGCTCGTGGTCCATCCTAACGGACCTGCGACGTCAAGCGAATAGCTGTTGGGCAGCAATCCCGCCCGGCTGACACGGCCATAGGTCGGTTTCAGGCCGATCAGGCCGCATGCCGCCGCCGGATAGCGAATAGAGCCGCCGGTATCGGACCCGAAGGCCAGCAGTGCGCCACCAGCCGGCACCACTGCGCCGCAGCCGCTTGATGACCCGCCGGTGAAATAACGCGGATCCCACGGATTGCGCGCGATGGGATAAGGCAGATCGGGCAGGATTTCCCCGGTGCCGGTGCCGAATTCCCAGGTGTTGAGCTTGCCCATGAGCACGGCACCCGCCGCGCGCATTCTGGTCACAATCGTGGCTTCCTCGCCCAGCGGACGATTCAGCGGTGCGCGGGAGCCGGCGGTCGTAGGGATGTCGGCGGTGAAATAGGTATCCTTGACAGCATAGGGAATACCGCAGAGGGAACCGCCCTCGCCGCGGCGACGCATCGCGTCGGCCCGCACGGCTTCGTTGCGGGCATGTTCGAAGGTTGGCGTGATATAGGCATGCACCAAGGGCTGGATGACTTGCGCGCGCGCGATGCAGGACTCGGTCAGTTCGACACTGGAGATCTCGCCGCGGCAAAGTAGCTCGGCGGCGGCGGTCGCACTGAGTTCCCAAAGCGCGGTCACGTGACGCCGCCCCGTGTCGTAGCCAGCGCTTCCGGAATCAGTGAGTTTGGGCGTTGCATGAGCGGGATCGCGGAATTGATCAGGATACCGAGCAGATCCTCGTTGCGGCAATCGTGCATATCGAAGCCGTCATGCGAGAGGAGGCGGAACTTGGCGGAGCGCGGATCACAATTGGCCAAGAGATGCATCACCATGCCCCGCATCGCCTCGTAGCGCCAGACGACATCGTTGGTGGCGAGATGAGGCAGTGCCGCCTGAAAGGCTAAGACGAAGCGACGCGCGTTGCGGTTGTATTCGCGGGTGATGAACTTATGCAGGGTCAGGCCTGGCTCGACCCACATCTGCATGATCAGGCGCACGACCAACCTGCCGCCATCGCGGCCACATGGCGCGTAGACCAAGGGGGCGATAAAGGCAGCGAGAACCGCTTCCAGCGCGGGCGGCCCATCCCGCGCCTCGCGCATGACGGCGGAAAGCCGGGCCTGGCGGTCGAACTGCACCGGGCGCAGAACATCCAGCGCGACCTCCTGGATCAGCGCATCCTTGGAGCCAAAATGATAGTTCACCGCTGCGACATTGGCGCCGCTGAGTTCCACGATGTCGCGCACTGTCGTCGTGCCGAAGCCGTTGGACGAGAAAAGCTCTCGCGCCACGAGCAGGATACGCGTCTTGACGTCGTTCGTTTCTGCCTGGGGGACATCCGGTTTCAACGCCTGCATCCATTCCTTGACGTTTTGGTGTGCCCAAAGCGGGCTTGCACCCAGAACCTTGCTCAAGCATAACGAGCTGAGGCGTTTAAAACAAGCGTTCTTATCGCGTATCCGGATGTGTAGCCCCCATGCGTCAGCGCTCGACGTTATTTTCCGCACCCGGCGAACCGGCCGCCGCCATCCCGCCGGTTCCGACCAGGAGCATGGCGCGCGTTCTGTCGGTCACTTCGTTAGGCGTATTGCTGACGCTGGCCAATACGAGCGTGATAGACGTGGCCCTGCCAGCGATCCGGGCGGAATTTGGCGCCTCGGCGCTCGGCGTCGATGCGGTGCTGCTGTCCTACATGATCGTCAACGTCGTGTTGCTTCTGGCGTTCGGGCGTATCAGCGATATCTACGGGCGCAAGCGCGTCTTCATACTGGGCCTTGCAGGTTTCGCCGCGGCGTCCCTCGCCTGTGCCCTGGCGCCGACGGTATGGGCGCTGGCGGCGTTTCGCGGCGTGTTGGGCGTCGCCGCGGCAGCCGTGCTGGCCAATACCACGGCACTCATCCTGGATTCGTTGCCGCCGGATCGGGTGAGCGTGGCCCTAGGCTATAACGTCCTGACGGCGTCGCTCGCGCAGGTGGCCGGCCCATTGGTCGGCGGCGCGCTGGTAAGTCTGGGCGGCTGGCGCGTGGTTTTCATCGTGAACATTCCTCTCGCACTCGGGGCGGCGGCCTTGGGATTTTTCGCGCTTCCGGGCCGAAATCCCGGTCCAGCCGAAAGCTTTGACGGATGGAGCGCACTTTATTCGCTGATTGCACTGACGGGCATGATTGGCGGCATCACCGCCTCGGGCTTTCAGGCGAACGGTCAGGGCTTGCTGTTTGGCGGGCTTGCCGTCTGCTTCGTATTCGGCGTGCTGTTTGTTAGGCGGCAGGCGCGCATCGCGCATCCGTTGCTTGATCTCGCGCTGCTGGGGGATGCGGAACGCAATCTTGCCTATGTGACGGGATTCATCGTCTCGGGCGTACGTTTTTCTGTGGTGCTGGTCGTCTCGCTGCTGTGCCAGACGCATTTCGGATTGAGTCCTCTGGAGGCCGCCAAGCGCGTCGTGGTGATTGCATCCGGGCTTGCCGTGTCGGCCCCCTTGAGTGGGCACATCATGCGCAAGACGGGGCTAAGCGCGCACTTGCCTACGATCGGCCTTGGCCTCGTGGTGCTTGGGCTGGGAGGGCTACGCTTACAATTGTCCCATGGGGACGCGGGCAGTTCAGTCATTGTACCGCTTTTCGTACTCGGCGTCGGAATAGGGTTGTTCGCCACCCCCAATACGGCGTCGATCCTCAGGGGAGTGCCGGCATCTCAGCGTGGCGTAGCAAACGGGCTTCGCACGATGTCGCAGAATTGCGGCTCGACGGTATTTGTCGCCCTCTCATTGGCACTGATCGGAGTAGCGCTGCCGGCGCAGGACAAGGTGGCGCTTTATATAACAGGCGCTGCTGCCAAGGCGCTCAACGCGGACGCATTCCTGATGCGAGGCTTCGGCTATGCAGTCGATTTTCTCATGCTCGCCGCGCTGGGTGGTCTGGCGTTTTCCGGCCTACGGCTGATTGTCAGGAAGGCGACCTCAAGAGCATCTGAGTCCGTTCCGAATCCGTAAGAAAACGCTTGTTTGAATCGCGTGACCGTTCTAGCGTCGACTCGACAGGCGCGTGCGGCATTCGAATATTGTCAGGAAGTCGACCTCAAGAGCATCTGGGTCCGTTCCGAACTCGCAAGAAAACGCTTGTTTGAAGCACGTGACCGTTCTAACGTCGACTCGACAGGCGCGCGGCATTCGAATGCCGACGAATAATCAGGCACCGCCTTGGGTAATAATTTCGCCGGATCGTGCATGCACGCCATCCTGGCGTTCAATCGGAGAAAGGATTTGAACATGGTCGTTCGGCGATACATGGGCGGTTATTTGACCTGCACCTTTCTGGCGGTGACTGGCGCTTGCGCGTATCCAGCAGCGGCGCAAGTGCCGGCTCATCGGTCGAAACGTATTTCGACGGTCTCTCCATTATCTCGCGCGCCTGCCCCCACGCCGTCCCGCGCGCGTCCGGTCTTGTCACATCAGGATATGACGAATGCCGTGTCCTCGCCCGAAACAATTCAGGTCCGGGCCAGCGGGCATCAGGCCGGTGGCGGCCGTCTGCCACCGAAAACCGAAGCTGTTTCCTACAGCATGGTGACGCGGGCCTATATCGCGTCGCAGCCGCCGCAGGGTAACGTCTTCCAACTCGCACAGACCATGCCGGGCGCTAATGTTGTGCAGGGCGATCCCTATGGTGTCACAAACAATTCGACGATTTCCATCCGCGGGATGGGCCCGACCGAGATCGCGTTCCTATCCGACGGCGTGCCACAGAACGCAGCCGATGGCGGAACGCTCTCGGCTGCGCAGTTCGTTGATAATGAAAACGTCAAGAGCGTCACGATCGTACAAGGTGCGTCCGATATCTCGGTTCCGTCCTTTACCGCGGTGGGCGGGGTGATGTCCTATACGACACTGGATCCGGCAGACACGCCCGGTGCCTATGCCGAGACGATGTTTGGCTCCTATCAGGCCAATAAGCAGTTTATCCGCGCCGAAACGGGTGAAATAGGAGATACCGGCGTAAAAGGATGGGTCTCGTTCTCGTCTTTTCATGACCGGCATTTCAATGGCCCCGGCATCGACAATAGGCTGCACAGCGACGCACATTTCATCAAGGAATGGGGCGACGGCAATTCCGTAGGCCTGGTTGCAACATGGGCGCAAAACCATCTCGCGCAGTATTATCAGCCGACACTCGCACAGTGGCAGGCGAACGGCGCGTCTAACTATTATGCGCCAGTATTCGCACAGCAGGGTTCCGTAGGCGAGAAGGCAGCTTACTGGCAGAACCAGAAAAACATGTGGGACAACTATAATTTCGGTGTACCGGTCAAGCTGAAGATCGACCCGTCACTACGGTTTGAAAGTCTGGGCTATTTATGGACCGGGCGCGGCAATGTGACCTATGGTAGCTCCTTGCCCGCGAACGGCTCATATTTTGGCAATGAATATCTGTCGTCCAACCTCAACACCATTCCGTATGCCGCTGGTGGAGTGGCACCCGCCGTCGCGCGGTTTAATTTCACGCCGATGCGAATCGGACAGAACTCGTACCTGACCTACCACACCGGGTTGAACACGGCGGCACTCGGATACTGGTACGAAAGCGACTTTAACCGGAACTATATCGATTTCGTGCCGTTGGGCGCGAGCGGATTGGCACAGAACTCTTGGCTCGACCCACGCTACAGCCTACGTTATGCGAACGGGCAAACGATTTACGGCCTTAACTACCGGCTACGCACTCAAGTTAACGGAATTTATATCAAGGACGATCTCAACCTGCTGCAGGACAGGTTACATCTGAGCGCGGGCATTAAGGTCGTGATGATGCATCGCGACGGGTTGAACCGGTTGCCCGGCCCGCAATCGACGGTAACGCAAAATATCGTCCAGCCGCTGCCGCAGATGAACGCGTCATATGACCTCGACAGCAAGAATCAGGTCTTTCTAGATGCAGGTACCGGGTTTCGCGCCCCGACGGCAACCGCGTTCTTCAATGCCTACAATCTTGGCACCGGTAGCCTGACGACCAATGGCACGACGAGCAACAAGAGCGAATTCGCTATCAAGGAAGAGATCGGCTATCGTCATCAGTATGATGTCGTGAATGCGACAGTCACCTTATTCAACTACAACTTTACCAATCGCCAGGTTCCTACGCTTGCCGATATCAACGGCAGTCTAGTCAGCACGTCGCTGAACGCTGGTGGCACGACCGCGCGCGGTGTCGACGTGGAGTTATCGACGCGACCCTTTTTCCACCTTTCGCCTTATGTGTCGTTCGAATATATCGATGCACGACTGAACAACAATCTGCTCGCCGGAAACGATTACCTGCCGACAACAGGGAAGTTTGTTGTCATGACACCCAAAGTGACGGCGGCGGCCGGGTTGACTTATGCCAATGGTGGATTTACCGGCTCTTTCGACTTGAAATATATGAGCAAGCAATATTCCTCATTCATGAATGACCAGTCGATTCCGCACATTCTTTATGCCAATCTTGGCATGGGTTATGAATTCGGGAAATTTGGCTTTATGAAATCACCAAAAATCCAGCTTAATCTTTCCAATCTCGGTAATGCGCAATATCTGTCCGGCGTGGCCTCGGTCGTCTCCAATGTCCGTGCCTATCGGGGTGTCTATGGAACGCCGATCGCCGCAGGCGGCCAGCCGACATATTATATAGGGCCGTCCTTCGCGGCGATCTTAACCATGTCCAGTGCATTTTAGAGTTCGTTTGAGAAAGATCATCTAGAGGGTGTTATGCACCTGCCATGAGCGCGGAGGCGTTTTTCATCGTGAAGCATGCGAATGCGAATGCGAGGACGCGCAGACCAGCGAGTGTGGTCGCATAGCGCTCGTAGTCCTTGACGAGGCGTCGGGTTGCTCAGTCAAACGAGCGCTCGACGACCCAGCGACGCGGCAGCAGGACAAAGCCGCGTTTGGCTTCGGGCGGCTTGACGACTTCGAGCGCGATGCCGTGCTCGCCTGCAGCACCGGCAGGTCGCGTGCCCGTGTAGCCCTGGTCGACATAGGCTAGTTCGACGCTCTGGTTGATGGCCTCCTGGATGGCCTCAGCCAGTCGTCCGACTTCGGCCCGATCGTCATGGTTTGCAGGCGTGACGTGAAGGGCAAGCAGATGACCGAGTGTATCAACGGCCACATGCACCTTGGAGCCGCGCTTGCACTTGGCGCCGTCATAGCCGGCCCGGGTGCGGCTCCCAGGGGTCGAGCGCAGGGTGCGGCTGTCGATGATGGCGGCCGTGGGTTCGGCCCGTTTGCCCTCCTTCAGGCGCAGCACCGCGCGAAGGTCATGAGCGAGAGCGTCGAGGCATTTGGCAGCCAGCCAGCGCTGGGTCTGCTGGGAGACCGTAAACCAGGGCGGCAGGTCATTGGGCATGGCGCGCCAGGCAATTCCGTAGCGGACCACATACCGGAGCGCGTTGAACAGCTCCCGCAGCGAATGCTGCCGCTGCGGCGCGTCCTCGCGAACCAGGGTCAGATAGGGCAGGACCAACGACCACTCGTCGTCGGGCACGTCAGGGTCCTTTTGGAGATTTGGCGGTGAGGGATACTCACGAGGCTGGTTTTCTGATTCACAGTGTGGATGTGGACAGCAAGCAGCCGAGGCCGGATGGCGGGGATGACTCGCAGGACCAAGCGCTACCCCTCTGATCTGACAGACGACGAATGGCGGCTGATCGCGCCGCTGATGCCGCCTCCGGCGAAGCGAGGACGCCAGAGGAAGGTCGAGCTGCGAGAGCGGATGAACGCCCTGCGCTACCTGGTGCGCTCGGGTTGCGGCTGGGAGATGCTCCCGATCCATTTTGGGCCCTGGCAGACCATCTACTGGTGGTTCCGCAGACTGATGCGTCGCTTCCTGTTCCGGACCATCCACGACCTGTTCCTGATGCTGGACCGCACTGTCGCCGGACGTGAAAGCTCACCCTCGAGCCGCGGTGATCGACAGCCAACCGATCAAGGTGCCGCATGCAAGGCCTACGACACGCAGCTCTGACACGGGCAAGACGATGGTCGGCCGCAAGCGCCACATCGCGGTCGGCACGGACGGCCGATTGCTGACGGTCAACCTCACACCGGCCGATATGTCCGACAGTGTGGGCGCCCAGATGATCCTCGCTGGGATCCGGGCACGTTGGCCGTGGGTCAAGCGCCTGTTCGCAGATGGCGCCTACGACCGGTCGCAGCTGATGGACCGAGATCATCAGGCGACGCGACACGCAAGTCGGATTCGAGCCGTTACCGCGCCGCTGGGTGGTCGAGAGAACATTCGGCTGGATGACACGTTGGCGGCGCCTCGTGCGCGACTACGAGCAGCGCATCGACGTCTCGCAGGCCATGATCCAGATCGCAATGGGGGGCCCGCTGCTCCGCAGAAATGCACATCCATGATTTCCAAAAGGACTGTTACCCGTCATCGGGTTCGTCCTTTCTCAGGGCGAACCAAGCTTAACCACATGTTCAAAATCCAGGGGCCACCTCAGTTTCATCGCTGCCGCTCTAGGCTCAGGATTCTGTATCAGAGCCAGAAGATGACGGTGGCTGCGATGCAGATGGCTGAGAAGAAGGCGTGTGCGCAGCGGTCGTAGCGGGTTGTGATCCTGCGCCAGTCCTTGAGCCTGCCGAACATGGTCTCGATGCGGTGCCGCTGGCGGTGGAGCGTGCGGTCATGGAGTGGCGGCCGTTCGCGCGATCGCGGCAGGATCGGCAGCAGCAAGGCGGCGCCGTGGTGATCGCTGAGTTGCCCCTCCGTCAGCAGCATGGCGACCGGCCTGCCTTGTCCATCGCAGACGGCGTGGAGCTTGGAGTTCAGACCGCCTTTGGGTAGCGGCCGATATGTCGAGAACCCCTTTTGCAGCAGGCTCGCCGCGGTACGATCGACGTATACGTCGATCCTTGAGGTGGGTGGCGTCGATCATCAGTCGCTCGGGCGCGCCGCCCTTGGCGGCCAGGGCTGCGAAGATGCGGGCGAACACGCCGAGCCCTTGATCCCTTTCAGGGCTCAAGCCACCGGATGAAGCGGTTATACAGCGTCTTGTGCGGCCCGTAGCCAGACGGGGCATCTTTCCACCACAGCCCATACCGGATCACGTAGATGATGCCGCTGACCACCCGCCGATCGTCCACCCGTCGCAGGCCGCGCTGCACCGGGAAGAACGGCTCGATCCGACGCATCTGCGCCTCGGACAACATCGGAAGCTTCGGCATCCGGACCCTCCAGATACCGTCGAATCACATCAGCCAAGCCCCGTAAAGGGTCCTGAGCGCGGCCTCGCCGCCAGTAATGCGAGGGTGAAAATCTGTCTGCGGCTGCCGATGGTGGAGTCCGGCCGAGCCTCAGGAGACGACGCAGCGTCGCGCGCGGCATCGCGTCCATGCCTGCAGTCCGCCGCTTGCGAAAGCGATCGCCGCTGTCACGATTAGTGAGTCGAAGACCGGGACGGATGTCAGTGTGAGCACGCCATGCTCGCACAAAATGCCCATGACGGTTCCGGCTGCCCAGCCAAGCAGTGCCGCTGGGCGTAGCACCGGCACGGCCAGTTTGGTATTGCCCTCGAACAGGCCGTCGACGGCGATGATGACCGCGACAGGCGGCAGCGCGATTCCCAGCAGCAGCAGAAAACGCACATAGCTGTCGGCGATCCCGCTGAGATCGATCGCAAGTCCAACGCACCCCGCAGCGATCACGCAGGGCACGATCCGCCGACTGGCAATCTGGTTCGCCATGGCCAGGCTCGCGGAATAGAGACTGGCCGTGGCGTCGATCCACACGCTCAGCAGCAGGACACAGAGTGCCGGAATACCGAGGCCGATCGCTGTCAGCACGGTCACCAGATCGGGGCGCCCCACGACCAGGGCGGAATATCCCGCGCCGACCATCAGGGCGGGATAGATCGCTCCCAGCGAAACGACGGCCGCCAGCACCGCGCGTGAGGGCGACCGCACGAAACGGCTGTAATCGGGCTGGATGATGATGCCGACGATATAGGAGCCCACGATCGCAGAAACGGCCCCGCTGAAGGTCATCGTGTTCAGCGGGATCGCGACGGCTCGGTGCGGTGGCAGCGATACGACATGCGCGATCGCCACCGTCACGCCGATCGCGGCGGCCGGGATCACCAGCTGGCCCAGGCGTTCCAGACCGGTCGCTCCGATGCAGGCCACCACCATGATCAGCACGCCCATGCTGAACGAAATCGCCTGTCGTGCCAGGGAGAAGCCGAACTGCTCGTGCAAGGCGCCCGCGGCGCTCATGCCGAGCAGCCCGATATTGGCACCGAACCAGCCGATCAGGGATATTGCGAGGAGCAGTTTGACGATGCGCGCGCCGAACCGGCCGAAGGCGCGTTCGCTCAGAAGAGCAAGGCTCATGCCTGTGTGAGCGCCGAGAAAGCACGAAAACGCGGCCAATAGACTGACCAGTGCCGTTCCGGCCAGGATCGCGCCGACGGCGCGCGTGCTGCCAAGCGCGTGGAAGATCTGCGCCGACAGGACGTAGGTGGGCAGGCCGCAGACGGTTCCGGTAACGATGAAGAACACCCGCCAGGCGGAACCGCGAAAGACGAGGGGAACCGCGACGCCCGTATATTCCTCGTGTTCGAGAGACATCGCCGTTCCCGCTCCGTTTCAATATTTGAAAGCGATCTGCCCGCCCACCATCCGTGGTTCCGCCGGCAGCACGAAACCGCCATCGACGAATTCCTGGGCATAGCGATAATTCGCCATGTTTTTCATGTAGATCGAGGCCGACCATCTCCGGTCGACGCTCTCGACACCGAAGTTGAGGTTATAGAGTTCGAAGGAACGCCGCGCCGTCGAGTTCTCCGGGTCCCAGTACTGCTTGCCCTTGAATTCGGCGTCGAAGCGGCCGAAAAAAGCCAGCGTCTGCGTGATCGGCCGACGATATTGCAGACCGACATCGGCGGTGAAGTTCGGGACGTAAGGCGCCCAGTTGCCGACGTCGTTCGGGTTGAACGTGAAACGATTGATCCGGCTGTTGGTGTATCCGGCGTTGGCGAACACATCGAGCCCGGGGAGCAGCTTGTAGTTCAGTTGCAATTCCCCGCCCGTCAGCACGACCTGGTCGATATTGACCAGGATCTGCGCACCGAGAGCGCCGACGAACAGGAAATAGAACGGGTTACGATCCCAGGTACGGAAGACCGAGCCTTCGGCGGTGAGACGGTCGTCGAAGAAACGCCCCTTGACTCCGGCCTCGACCGTCTGCGCGCTTTCCGCCTGCGCGGTGTCGGCGACGCCCGGCAGGTGGGCCGCCTGGGCGGTGCCCGGCTGATTGAAATGTCCGCTGCGGAAGCCGATCCCGTAATCCGCATAGAGGGTGACGTTGGAGAGAGGAAGCCAGCTCAGCGAAACCTTGGGCTGTCCGTGCCCGAACCAGATCGAACGATGGCAGGCTGTGCCCGAACTTTCGGTGCAGCCGGCGGGCACACCACTCGTGCTGATCGGATCGATATACTGGTTCAGGTTGTTCCAATCGTAACGATACCCGAAATCGCCGGTCAGGCTTTTCAGAATATCATAGCTGAGATGGCCATAAAGGGCGAAATCCTGATCGTGATCGGAATTGCCCAGGAAGCTGGTGGTCGGGTTGGCCGAGGCGGTCACCGGCGTCGTGCTGACGCGATAGACGCCTTGGCCGGTATCGTCGCTCACGGTCGTCGACAGATAATCGCGTCGGTCGAGGTAATATCCTCCAAGCATCCAGCGCAGGCGCGTGTGACCAGAGGAGCTGATCCTCAGATCGTCCTCCCACGAAGTGATGGTGGTCCACTGGGTCTGCCCGCCATCGACACCGTCGACGTCATAGCTCGCCGTATAGGGGAACTGGTCGAGGCCACTATACTCGTTGATCTTGACCCAGCCTGCGACGTTTCGAACCGTCGCGAAGGGAAGATCGTAGGTCAGTGTGAAGGACGCGTTGCGGATGTCGCGCGTATTCAGGCCGCGATTGTTGGAACAGACATGCGTGCTGATCGAATTGGCGTTCGGCGCCGGGCCACCGAACGGATCGCTCGCATCCAGAAAGCACGTTCCGGGAATGAATTTCGTCGGCTGATACTCGTAGTAGGCGGCGCCCCCGCGCGTTTCGTCGAACCCGACACGGAAATCCGCCGTCAGCTCGGGCAGCAGGACCGTACGGACATGCGCTCGTCCGCCGTACTCGTTCAGGTAGTCTGCCGATTGCTGCAAATAGGCGTTGGGAATGAGGCCACCGAAAGAGTGTTCGGAGAACGCCATGTCGTAGAATACCCGATCCTTGACGATCGGTCCGGACGCTCCGAGATTTACCCTTGCGTCGTCGCCGTTTCCGAAGCCACCGAGGACATTCGCTTTCGTGACGTTACTGCCCTGCTCGGTATTAATGATGATGGCGCCACCGATCGCGTTGCGCCCCCAAAGATCTCCCTGAGGTCCACGTAGTACTTCGATCTGGCTGACATCGAACAGATCCTGGGTGAACTGGCGATAGTCCATCTGCTGGACGCCGTCCACGACGACGGCGAACGGACTTTCTCCGTTTCTGACCTGCGAGATGCCGCGGATCGTCGCAAAGGACGATCCCGCGCTTTGGCCTTGCACGATCGAGACGTTCGGCGCCAAGGCAAGCAGGTCGTAAGGGTTTTGGACGTTCGCGGTCTTCAGGGTCTGCTGGCTGAAGATGCTGACCGAGACAGGCGCGCGTTGCGCAAGCTGGCGCCGGGAAAGCCCGGTCACGACGATAGCCTCGGAACCGGAGGACGACGCCATTTTGGAGGTGGTTTTGGTAGTCGGCTTGGCCGGACCTGTGTTCGCCGTGGTCTGCGAAGCTGGATCCACGGCTGCGAAAGCCGGCATCTGCCATAGGCAGACGGAGCAAAGGAACGTCCCCGTAAACAGTCTGCGGCGGATGTCGGATGGTCTCATCGTTTCACACCTTCCTAGGACGGATACGTCCAGAACCTGCCGGTCCATTCCGATATGACCGCTAAGTTCCTATCGTCATAGGAAGACTATTATCGGAATTTTCAGAAATCAAGATTATTGCGCTTACGTTCCAACCTTTTGTTTGGCTTGGGATCATCTGGGAGGTCAGCCGGGCGCAGGGCCATTGGTGAGCATGACGAGTCCGATCCAGTAACGGATGCCGTAAGGGATCGCGTCGTCGCTAAAGTCGTAAGTATCGGTATGCAAACCACTGCTTTGGCCGTTTCCGACGAAGACGTAGCCGCCGGCGCGCGCGCCGAGCATGAAGGCAAAATCCTCACCGCCCATCAACGGTCGCATCGCGCTCTCGACGTTGGGGGCGCCCGCAACCGCCGTCGCTGCCAGAATCACCGTTTCCGTCCGTGCCGGATCGGTGACCGTCGCGGGATAACCGCGCCTGTAGTCGATCTCGACGGTCGCGCCGTGTGCGTCGGCGACCGAGCCGGCGATACGTCGAATGCTCGTCTCCATCGTATTGCGCACGGCGTCGTCGAGCGTGCGGACCGTTCCGCAGAGACGTGCGGTTGGCGCGATCACGTTGTAGGCCGTTCCTGCAGAAATTCCTGTGATGGATAGGACGGCGACATCGAGTGGGTCGATCCGCCGTGCCACCGCCGTCTGCAGAGAGATCACGATCTCGGCTGCCGCGACCAGCGAGTCGCAGGTCAGGTGCGGCCACGCTGCATGACCGCCCTTACCGTGCACGACGAGATCGAATTCGTCGACAGCCGCCATCATCGCACCGGATCGCGTCGCGAAACTGCCGAGCGGCAGGCCGGGAAGATTATGCATTCCGTAGACCTGTTCGATGCCGAAGCGGTCAAGCAGCCCGTCTTCGATCATCGCCTTTCCACCCGCGCCGCCTTCCTCGGCCGGTTGAAACACCACCACGACGGTGCCATGGAAGTCACGTGTATCGGAGAAATACTTCGATGCAGCCAGCAATATCGCCGAATGACCGTCATGGCCGCAGGCGTGCATGACGCCGTCCCTGAGGCTTGCGTAGGGCAGACCGGAAACCTCGTGGATCGGCAGAGCGTCCATCTCGGCGCGCAACGCGACGACCGGCCCCGGACCGCGCCTGCCTCGAATCACGCCGACGACACCGGTGCGTCCCAGTCCCGTCACGCAGTCATCGACACCGAAACCACGCAGCAACGCTGCGACGCGCGATGCCGTCCGGTGCACGTCGTAGAGCAGTTCCGGATGACGATGGAACTCGTGTCGCCAAGACCGCGCCTCCTCGACGCGTGACTGGAGCGAGTGGACATCGGGCATCTGCATGATCTTCCTCGGATCAAACGGCGTGCGGATAGGCCTTCATCGCGAAATCGGCCGAGATGTAGCCGTCGGCGAGATCGTTGCGGACATCCTCCACCGTCCGCTCGGACGGATCGCCATAGCCGCCGCCGCCGCCCGTGTGCATCCGCAACTCTCCGCCTTTCGGCACCAGGAAATGCGTGATCTTCGGCACGGTGTGCTCGGTCCCGTCCGGCATCACCACCACCGCATTGTTGGCGCGACCGGTCTGGCCGCCCTCGAGCCCCCACCCTGGGGTCTTGGAGCGCTCGAACACCGTGGTGATGAAGGTGTCCTCGGTCATGCGGATGAACAGGTCGAGGCCGGGGCCGCCGCGATGCCGTCCGGCGCCACCGGAGTCCTGCGCCAGCGCCAGGCGCGATACCACGAAGGGATTGCGTGCTTCCCAGACTTCCGCGGGCGTGAACCGCGTCGCGGATTCAGCGATATGCAGCATGGTGCCACCGTCGCCGCTGGCCCAGGCGCCCTGGCCGGCCGGATGCGGCGCGCCGTCGGCCCAAGCCTCGCCGGTTGCTTCGCGTGTGCCCCACAGCACGACCGCACAGATACAACCGCCGGAGCAGGCCGGCACGCCGCCCGGCAGCGCATCGGCGATCGCGTTGTAGATCACCTCGATCGCTTGAAGCGCAGGCCAGCCGTACAGGAAGCACGGTGCCGGCGGCAAAGGATCGAACATACTGCCAGGCCGAGTGATGACCTTGATCGGGCGAAAATGGCCCTCGTGCGGGGCTTCGCCGTAGCCGGCCAGCATCGAGATCGCGACGCGGCTCGCGGCAATCGTCGACGGCAGCGGCGAATTGACCGGGCCACCTTGTGCGTCGGGAACCTCGGAGAAGTCGATGACGACATCGGATCCCTTGATCTCGACGGCGATCTCGAACGGGATCTGCGCGTCTCCGATGCCGTCATTGTCCATCGCGCCGCTGCCGACATAGCGACCGTCCGGTAATTTCTCGAAGAAACTACGGATGATCGTTTCGCCGTGATCGAAGATGCGCTCGACGGCGGCACGATAGACGTCCAAGCCGAAGCGGCGGACCACGTCGATCAAGCTCCTCGCGCCAACGCGGCAACCGGTGACTTGCGCTTCCAGATCGCCGCACACCGCCTGCGGAACGCGGCTATTGGCGACCACCATGCGGTGGATGTCCTCGTTCAGCTTGCCTTTGCGATAGATCCGCACGCCCGGAAAGACGGTTCCTTCCTGGAATACGTCGGTCGTGTCGGTGCAGTACGGGTCCTTGGCGGCGATGTCGAGCCAGTGGCCCTTGATGACTGCATAGCCGATCAGCTCGCCTTCGAAGAATACCGGCGCGATGATGACCATGTCCTGCGGGTGCGATCCGCTTCCATAGGGCCAGTTGTACATCAGAATGTCGCCATCGGAGAGTGCCGCCGGGCCGCCGATGTTGCGCACCGCCTCGCGCACCGCGAAGTTCAGCGTCCCCATGAAGATCGGCAGGCTGGGCGCCTGCGACAGCATCCTCAGCTCCGCGTCGTAGATTGCCACGGCAAAGTCGAGCACTTCGTAGATGATCGGCGAGAATGCAGTGCGGATCAACGCCCGCTTCATCTGGTTCGCTGCCGAATTGAGCGCATGACGCACCACTTCAGTGGTGATCGGGTCCACGGTGTGGCTCTGCCCCGTGCCGGGAACGCCGGCGAGGTGGGTCACCGGATCATGACGGCGCATGCTCAATCCTTTCGTGTAAGGCGAAGTTCGCCGATCGAACCGAGGCCGATCTTCCAGTCGGCGTCGACATAGCTCGTGCAGGTCCCTTCGGTGACGATCGCAGGTCCAGACATGTCGCTGGAGATGCTGGCGCGCGGGATGATGCTGAAGGGCAGCCTGCAATTCCTTTCGAAGGAGTAGGCGTCGATTGTATCCTGCGTCGTCATGCCATCGGACAATATCGGAACTGGCATTTCAATCCGTCGCCGCGGCAGGGGGACGCGCAGTGTGGCGCGGATCGAGACGACTTCGATCGCGTCATGTAGCGTGTTGCCAAACGTCCGCGCATATTCGTCACGGAACCGCGCCGCGATCGCCTCGACAGGTTCGGCCAGGCCCTGGTCGTAGGGGACGACGACCGACAGCCAATGCTCCTGTCCAGCATAGCGAAGATCGAGACGTGCACTGGCGATCTGTTCGCCGACAGGACGCGCGGAGCGCCCCCGGATGGACGCGAACAGCCTCGCCAGCTCCGCCTCGATGGCGCCGACCGCGGCGGTGTCGAACGCGACGATCTTCGTTCGTGCCGCCGATTGCACCATGTCGGCGCCGAGCAGACCCCAGGCGGAGAAATTGCCAGCCAGAGGCGGCACGACGACGTTGCGTATGGCCAACTCGTCGGCCAGCAGCGTGGCCATCAGCGGTCCGGCACCGCCGAACGGCAGCAGGATCATCTCGCGCGGATCGAGGCCCTGGTCGAACGAGATTTCCCGCATCGCATTGGCCATTGCTGAGGAGGCGATCCGCATGACGCCGACGGCAGTCTGTTCCACGGTCTGCTCGATCGCCGCGGCGACGGGGGCTAGAGCCCCAGCGGCCTTGCCGATGTCGAGATGAATCCCCGACGCCAGTTCGCCGCGCCCCAGCATGCCGAGAAACGCCGCGGCATCCGTTACCGTCGGCTGCGTGCCGCCTTTGCCATAGCAGGCGGGTCCAGGCACGGAGCCTGCGCTTTGCGGACCGACGCGCATGAGCTTTCCTGCATCGACATATGCGAGGGAGCCACCGCCGGAGCCGATCGAGCGCACGTCGACCCACGGGGTCTGGATCGGCATGTTGTCGATCATGCCTTCGAACAGCACGCGCGGCTCGCCGTCGATGATCAGCGCCGTGTCGAAACTCGTGCCGCCCACGTCAGCCGTGACGAACGTGCCTTCGCCGAGCAGACGCGCCAGTTCGCCGGCGCCCTGAGCGCCTCCCACCGGACCGGACATGATCGTTTCGACCGGACGCTCCTCGGCTTCCAGAAACGTCATCGACCCGCTGCCGGAGCGCGTGATCAGAGATTGTCCGGTAAAGCCGAGCGCGCGCAGCTTGGCGTCTAGCCTGCGAAGGTAGTTCGCCATGCGCCCGCGCACAAAGGCGTCGATCACAGTGGTCGATGTCCGTTCATATTCGCGATATTCGCCGGAAATACGATGGGACAAGGAAATCCCGCCCGCAAATCCGAGGCGGCGCAACGCCTGCTCCACCGCGATTTCGTGCGCCGGATTGGCATACGCGTTGATCAGGCAAACGGCGATGCTGTCGACCTTGGCCTCGGCGAGTGGTGCGTAAGCGGCTTCGATCGTCGCCTCGTCGAGATCCTCCATGACTGATCCGTCAAACCGGACCCGTCCGCCGACCTCGAGACGCAGGCGGCGCGGTACCAGCGGCACCGTCTGCTTCCAGAAGAGATTATACATCTCGGCACGATCGCCGCGCCTGATCTCCAGCACGTCGCGGAAGCCGTGCGTCGTGATCAGCCCAACCTGAGCACCGCGCCGTTCGAGCAGGGCGTTCAGCCCGACCGTCGTGCCGTGCAGGAAGTAAGCGGCGTCCTCAATGACCTCCTTCGGAACGTGGCGCACGATCGCATCGACCACGCCTTCTTCGGGTGCGGATGGCTGTGTCGGCACCTTGCCTTCCACAGTCCGTCCGGTTCGTTCGTCGAAATATACGAGGTCGGTGAAGGTGCCGCCGATATCGACACCGATCCGAGTTGCCATACGCCCATCACTCCCGTGCTGGGATCGCGAAACGACGCCGTCGGAATGCAAGGGAGGAGCCTTGCAAGCGGAACCATCTCAGCAATCCTGCATAGCCCATCATACAATAAGTTTCCCATACGAAACGCATCCGCCCACCGATGTCAACGGTATTATTCGGCGCAGGTCTGATATATTTGCTGCCCATCCGATCGAAACGCAGTGAATGGCGTATGCCCAACAGCTAGCGTGGCCAATCCGGATTGTCAGGGGCGTCGATAGACACGATGCTTGCCAGATCGCGACGAGACTGACATCTTTCCGATAAGAAACGCTGCGAGTCCAAGGATGGGTACCGACATCATGGGGCGCCAGGGAACTGCACGGATTTCCTGTGACGCCTTACAACTGTTACTGGAACAGGTCTTTCGGAATGCCGGCGCGAGCTGGCGCGTTGCGCAGGTATTGGCGGCCAACTGCGTGGCGTGCGAGCGCGACGGTTCCAAATCGCATGGGGTATTCCGAATTCCAGGCTACCTATCGTCAATTGGCAGTCAATGGGTGGATGCGACGGCCGAACCTCGTATCGAACAGGTCGGCACGACCTTTCTGCGGGTTGATGCCGCCAACGGTTTCGCCCAACCGGCGCTGGCGGCAGCGTCGCCGATCCTGGTCGAGATGGCTCGCCAGCACGGGGTCGCCTTGCTGGCGATTCGCAACTCCCATCATTTCAGCAGTCTTTGGCCGGATGTGGAGCCGTTCGCGCGGGATGGGCTACTGGCCCTTGGCATGGTCAATAGCTTCGCCTGTACGATTGGCTTTGACGGGAAGTCGGCGGTTTTCGGCACCAATCCGCTGGCCTTCGCAGCCCCGCGGGAAGGCGGCGACCCCATCGTCGCCGATCTCTCGACCAGCGCCATCGCCAATGGCGACGTGCAGATCGCCGCGCGTCAGGGTTCCTCCATCGAGGAGAAGGTCGGCGTCGACAGGCTCGGCCGACCGACCATCGATCCGAACGCAATCCTGGACGGCGGTGCCCTGCTCACTTTCGGCGGCTATAAGGGCTCGGCGGTCTCGATGATGATCGAGCTCTTTGTCGCGGCGCTAAGCGGGGGCCGGTTCTCATTCGAGGTCGACTGGTCGGGCCACCCTGGCGCTCAGACGCCGTTGACGGGCCAGGTGGTCATTCTGATCGATCCCGATCATGGTCGCGCCCCGTCCTTTGCGCGGCGTGCCGAGATTTTGACGCGGAAACTCTACAGCTCGGGTGTCAGCCGCCTGCCCGGGGACAGACGCATGCGCCAAAGGCAACGCAGTCTCAGCGAAGGGATTGAATTGGACAGGACCGAGATGGAGTATCTGACACGAATGGCGGCCAAGACAGGCAGCGAAACACTCTCCGCGTGACCATCTGTGCTTTCGGTGAGAGAATCTCCCCATGACAACGTCGCCCGTCCTTGCCGCACCCAAATCCCCAGCACGCCGCAATTCGGCGGCGACGCTCGCGTCAATCCTTCGAGAATTGCGGCAGAACGCAGGATTGAGTATCGGGGCGTTGGCGAAGCGGTCCGGCCTCGCGCAATCGACCTTGTCCAAGATCGAGAATGCGCAGATGTCGCCCACCTATGAGACCATCATCAGTCTCGCTGCCGGGCTCGACGTCGACGTATCTGAACTATTTGCGCACAAACCCTCTGCCAACGTCGGTGGACGTCGTGCCGTAACCCGCAAGAACGAAGGCGCCAAGCTCGAAACCGGAACCTACACCTACGAGCTGCTTTGCGCGGACATCGCCAACAAGAAGTTCATTCCACTACTAACACGGATCGAGGCGCATTCCTTCAACGAGTTTGACGGTCTGACCAGCCATGCAGGCGAGGAGATGATCTACGTGTTGGAAGGTAGCGTTACTCTGCATACGGATCTCTACGCGCCCACCATGCTCGACGCGGGGGATTGTTGCTATTTCGACAGCATGATGGGCCATGCGATCGTTTCCACTTCTGAGGATCCCGCGACCATTCTCTGGATATGCTCGACGGTGGTCAGTCCCGTCTTCGGCTGATGATTCGCAAAGCGGCTGCGAGACGCGTCCACGGTCTTTTTGACCTTTGCTGATGACCGGTGGTCGCTCTGATGACCGGTGGTCGCTCTGATGTGGGTGGTCGCCGCTGTTGAGGGTGAGGTGTCGCCCCGGGCTGCGGCAGAGCGGTTCGGGGTCAATGCCGCGAGCGCGATGCGCTGGCGTCAGTTGTTACGTAGGCATGGCATCCCGGCCGCCAAACCGCAGGGCGGCGACCGACGCTCCGCGAAGATCGAGGACCACGCGGCGCTGATTTGCGCCGCAATCGAGCGGCAGTCGGACGTCACGCTGAACGGGTTGCGCACGCTGGCCGAACACGGGGTCAGCACCAGCATCGCGAGCTTATGGAGATTCTTCGCCCGGCAACCCTCTAGGTCAAGAACCTGATCAGCCTATTGATATTTATGCGCCACTCTGATTGCCCTCGAGTTTATTGGAGGGAGACAGGTATGAGCGATCCGGACTGGTTGAGCGATGAGGCGTGGGCGGCTCTGGAGCCTCATATGCCAAAGAACCGGCCGGGTGCGCCGCGTGTCAACGCCCGCCCAGCCATTGCTCGTGCCCGGGCGGTCGGGAGGGACCACCCGTTCAAGAAAACCAACGACGAGGAGACCAAGCGCGCTCTTCCCGTCGAACTACCCGACGGATGCCCGACCTGAAGATGAGGCGCGCATGATTGCGTCGTCCGTCTGGATGGTCTGGCCGGAATGGGTGAGCGGCGCAGTCAGGGAGGTCCCATCAGGTGCTCGACGCCGAGACGGCCAGGAACTGGGGTGTGGTCAACGAGATCGTGCCGGCCGACCGCCTGCTCGCCCGGGCCCATGAGATCGCCGACGGCATCGCCGCCCTGCCGCTGCTCACCAGCCGCGACACCCCGCATCGCCATGACGCGGCCGCTGCGCCGCCTGGTCGACGAGGGAACCGGCTTTGGACTCGCGCTGGAAGGCATCAGCGCCGCAGACGTCGCGCGATCCATGGCCGCACAGGGCTGACGAGCCGGACCCGCCGTTTCGGCGGGCCGCCCGTGTTTCTCGAGATCGATGGAGAACCGAGGTTCGCCATCGGACCATCGCTGTCGACGGTTGATCCCGTGGCAGCCCGATCAGGGAATCGCGGACGTATCGGCGAAGCCCTCCGGCGGTTCGCTCGATCTGCTTTCCGCGCTATCCTCGGCCTGTGCAGTCGAGGAGCCTCCACCCATGAAAACACGCGCGGCCGTCGCCTTCGAGGCCAAACGCCCTCTGGAGATCGTCGAACTCGATCTGGAGGGGCCGAAGCCGGGCGAGGTCCTGGTCGAGATCATGGCGACCGGGCTGTGCCACACCGACGCCTACACGCTGGACGGGCTCGACAGCGAAGGGCTGTTTCCGTCGGTGCTCGGACATGAGGGGGCGGGGATCGTGCGGGAGGTGGGGGCGGGCGTCACCTCCGTGAAGCCCGGCGACCATGTGATCCCGCTCTACACGCCGGAATGCCGGCAGTGCAAAAGCTGCCTGTCGCGCAAGACCAATCTCTGTACCTCGATCCGGGCGACTCAGGGCAAGGGGCTGATGCCGGACGGCACCAGCCGGTTCTCGTACAAGGGCCGGACCATTTTCCATTACATGGGCTGCTCGACCTTCTCGAATTTCACCGTGCTGCCCGAGATCGCGGTGGCCAAGATCCGTGACGACGCGCCGTTCGACACCGCCTGTTATGTCGGCTGCGGCGTGACCACGGGCGTGGGCGCGGTGGTGAACACAGCGAAGGTGGAGCCGGGGTCGACGGTGATCGTGTTCGGTCTCGGCGGGATCGGGCTGAACGTGATCCAGGGCGCCCGTCTGGTAGGGGCCAAGCGTATCGTCGGCGTCGATCTGAACGGCGACAAAGAGGAATGGGGCCGTCGCTTCGGCATGACGGATTTCGTCAACCCGAAGGACGTCGACGGCGACATCGTCGCGCATCTGGTGTCGCTGACCGAGGGCGGGGCGGACTACACCTTCGACTGCACAGGCAACACGACCGTGATGCGTCAGGCGCTGGAAGCATGCCATCGCGGCTGGGGCGTGTCCGTGGTGATCGGCGTGGCCGAGGCGGGCAAGGAGATCTCGACCCGTCCGTTCCAGCTCGTGACCGGCCGCGTCTGGAAGGGTTCCGCCTTCGGCGGCGCGCGCGGCCGCACCGATACGCCGAAGATCGTGGACTGGTACATGGACGGCAAGATCGAGATCGACCCGATGATCACGCACAGGCTGACCCTGGAGCAGATCAACGAGGGGTTCGATCTGATGCATCAGGGCAAGTCGATCCGTTCGGTGGTGATCTATTGAGCATGGAGACCCTGTCGCGCGAGCGCGCCCATGGCGGCGAGCAGGTCGTCTGCCGGCATCGTTCCGAAAGCACGGGCACGGAGATGGTGTTTTCCGTGTTCGTGCCGCCGCACGCGCCGGGGGCGCGCCTGCCTGTGGTGTGGTTCCTGAGCGGGCTGAGCTGCACCCATGCCAATGTCACCGAGAAGGGCGAGTATCGGCGCGTCTGCGCCGAACTCGGGCTGGTGTTCGTGGCGCCGGATACGAGCCCGCGCGGCGAGGGCGTGCCGGACGATCCCGATGGCGCCTACGATTTCGGCCTGGGAGCGGGGTTCTACCTCGATGCGGTCCGGGCGCCCTTCGTCGAGCACTACAGGATGCGGCGCTATGTTCTGGACGAGTTGCCGGCGCTGATCGCGGCGGAATTTCCGGTGGACCTGTCGCGCCAGGGCATTACCGGCCATTCGATGGGCGGACATGGCGCCCTGACGCTCGGCTTGTCGAATCCCAATCGGTTCCGCGCGGTGTCGGCTTTCGCGCCGATCGTGGCGCCAAGCCAGGTGCCCTGGGGGCAGAAGGCGTTCGCAGGCTATCTCGGCTCGGATCGCGCGCTGTGGCGACGCCACGATGCGGTGGCGCTGATCGAGGACGGCGCCCGCGTGCCGGCGCTGCTGGTGGACCAGGGCGACGCGGACCCGTTCCTGACCGAGCAGTTGCGGCCGGAACTGCTGCGAGAGGCGTGTGCACAGGCAGGGATCGCGCTGACACTGCGTCTGCAGCCGGGCTATACTCATTCCTATTACTTCGTGTCGTCGTTCATGGACGATCATCTGCGCTGGCATGCGCAGCGGCTCGGGTAGGTTCTCTTCTTTTTCTGAAGAAAAAGAACGACCACCGCCGGATGGATGCACCGCTTGACCGGGCCCGTTTGCACGGCGACGCTGTTCCGCTTGTCCCACAGCCCGGAGTTCCCCATGCGCCTCGGTCGCGCCGTATCTGTCGCTCTGTTTGGCGTGGTTCTCGCGCAGCCCGCCTTGACGGCGCCGCTGGCCAGGCCGCCCGTGGCGAAGGTGGCGCCCGTCACCGACGATTATTTCGGCACCAAGATCACCGATCCATATCGCTGGATGGAATCGCGGCCACAGCCGCAGTTCACCGCCTATCTGCGCGGGCAGGACACTTACGCTCGCGCGGTTCTGGCGCGCATTCCCGGACGCGACGCCCTGGCGCGGGAGATCGGTGCGCTGAGCGGGCTGCTGCCGCGCGTGCATTCCGTGGTGCTGGCCGGCGACCGCATCTTCTATCTCAAGCGTCCGGCCGGTGCGCAGGTGGACCGCCTGGTGATGCTGGACGCCAAGGGACACGAGACCGTGCTGGTGGACCCCTCCACCCTGGGTAGCGGCGGACGCCATGCCGAGATCGACCAGTTCGCGCCGACCGAGGACGGCGCCAAGGTGGCGTATGGCGTGTCCGAGGGCGGCTCGGAGAACAGCACGCTGCATGTGATCGACACGGCGACCGGCAAGGTGGCGCCGGACAGCATCGATCGTGCCCAGTTCGCCAGCGTGAGCTGGGCGCCGGATGGCAAGAGCTTCTTCTACGACCGCCTGCCGGCTTCCGCGGCGACCGCGAAGCCTGTGGACCAGTACGCGCACCAGGTCGTGTTCCGTCACGTCCTCGGCGAGGAGCCGAGCCGGGACGCGGTGGTGCTGGATTCCGACCATCTGCCGTTCCCGTTCAAGGCGGAAGCGGTGTTTCCGTCGGTGTCGATCGTGCCGGGTTCGGATTTCGCGCTGGCCTCGATCTCCAACGGCGTGGCGCCTGAGATGACGCTCTATGCGGCGCCGCTGAACGGCCTGCTGGCCGGACACCCGGAATGGAAGAAGGTCGTGACGGCGGAAGACGGCGCGGTGGATCTGGCCGTGCGCGGCGACCGTATCGATCTGCTGACGCATAAGGACGCGCCGCGCTTCCAGATCGTGGAAACCAGCCTGGCCGCGCCGGATGTGGCGCATGCCAAGCTGGTGGTGCCGCAGGGCGAGGGCGTCCTGACCAGCATCGATGCGGCGCGGGACGGGCTCTATTATACCAGCCGCGAGGGCGCGACCTTCTCCCTGCATCGTCTGGGCGAGGGCGGGGTGCGCCCGGACGACATCGCTCTGCCCTTCGCCGGCGCGATCGCGCCGGAAGGCGGGCTGGTGACCGATCCGACCCGTCCGGGCGCGCTGGTGAGCCTGGAATCCTGGGTGCGTGCCCGCGAATGGCTGCGCTACGACCCGACCGCCGGCACGCTGGCGGACACGCATATCCTGCCGCAATTCCCGCGCGATCTGTCCGCCTACCAGTCGGAGGAAACTTTTGCCGTGGCGCCGGACGGCACGCAGGTGCCTGTCTCGATCGTCAGCCGCAAGGACGCGCCGCATGACGGCAAGCGTCCGACCTATCTGGTCGGCTACGGCGCCTACGGGATCAGCTATGACCCGGCCTTCAACCCGTCCTTCCTGCCCTGGCTCGATCGCGGCGGCCTTTATGTCGTGGCGCATGTGCGCGGCGGCGGCGAGAAGGGCCAGGCCTGGCACGACGCGGGCAAGATCGAGACCAAGCAGAACACGATCCACGACTTCATCGCCGCCGGCGAGATGCTGATCGCCAAGGGCTATACCGACAAGGCGCATCTGGGCGGCGAGGGCACCAGCGCCGGCGGCATCCTGATCGGCGGGGCGATCACGCAGCGTCCGGACCTGTTCCGCGCGGCGCTGATCCGCGTCGGTGCCACCAACACGATCCGGGAGGAATATACCGCCGGCGGCCCGGCCAATATCCCCGAGTTCGGCACGGTGACGAACAAGGAGCAGTTCCCGTTCATGCTGGCGATGGACGCCTACAACAATGTCCGCAAGGGCGTGGACTACCCGGCCGTGCTGCTGACCGGCGGTGCCGAGGACCCGCGCGTGACGGTGTGGATTCCGGCCAAGATGACGGCGAAGCTGCAGGCCGATACGGCGAGCGGCCGCCCGGTGCTGCTGCGCGTGGAGTTCGACGCCGGGCACGGCATCGGTTCCACCCGAAAGCAGCGCGACGACGAGACCGCCGACGAGTTCGCCTTCCTGCTCTGGCAGTTCGGCGAGAAGGGGTTCCAGCCGGGGCGGTGAAGATTCGTTTGGCGAGATAGAGGTCAGACATTGTTGCGTGAGATAGAAGAAGTCTGACATGAATATGCAGAGCGCTGTGGTTGGAGATCCAGAATGAAGGATTTGTTTCTGAAACCGTTTAGGTCGAACTCGGAACTTTCTAACTACATGCGGACTACTGCGCATTTGCAAACTGTCAAGTCTCGGCGTGAAGCAGTTAACGTAGCTGTTATCGACGACGAGGCGTTCGCACCACAAACTAACCTTCAGTCATATGGTTACAGAATAACACCAATCGGCGACATGAAAGACCTCGCAGAGGTGGCGGGATATCACATGGTTTTATGCGATATTATGGGGGTTGGGCGGCACTTCGATATGGCAACGCAAGGCGCAAGTCTAATATCAGAAATAAAAAAGAATTACCCGGAAAAGATTGTTATTGCGTACACGGGCGCAATGCTGAACGAAAAAGCTTCCAAAATTGCCCAGCAGCGAGCAGATGCGATCATAAAAAAGGGAATAGACATTGAGGATTGGATAACAAAATTAGATCACTTTAGCGAGGCTGCTGTTGACCCTCATGTAATATGGAACAAAGTCAGAACAAGATTAATCGAAATAGACGTTAGCACAAAAGATGTAATGTTGCTTGAAGATGCCTACGTAAGATCTGTCTTCAGAAGAGACCCAATGTTGTCTCACCTAAAATCTAGATCTGAACGGATGAACATTGGATCTGATGTTCGCGCTATCATACAGGGCTTGGCTAGTTCGGCTATATTTTCAGCTATCGTAGGACATTCATAATGTATCCGTTGGCGAGTTTGGTACGCGATTCTTTTGGAAGGTTTACGTTTAGAAATGGTATATTACATGCTCTTCCAGTCGAGTTGTGCGATGCCCCTCGAATTGGTGCGTATTGTCGTGTAGATCAAGCCGGATGGAGTGTTTCTGAGTTCGGTTATCACGTATATGCCCAATTCTTGCCAAGGGGAGAATTGATAATATTTCCTGCTCTTATATTGATTGATGGGTCAAAGGTATTAAAGAAGTTCTATAATTATTCTGTATCATTTAAAAAAATACAAATCGAGAAAATGGTAGAGGGAATTATCGAGAATTATCGGAATGTGCAGATGACAGCCTTGCGGGGTCAGGGAATATTAATACATGACTTGAGGGCTCTCTCTGACTCGATCTATCATTCTGCTGTAGAGGCAAGTAGCCTTAATGATCAAAAAAACTACCATGAATGTAAAAAGAGAATAGAAAACATATTGGCTTCTCAGGGTATGCTTCAGATGCGAGCAGACGCTCTAGACTTTGTAGGTAATGCTCTCCCCAATTCAGTCGAGGACTATGTGCCTGTATTCAAGAAGGTCGACAAAGTAGTTAGATGCTTCAAATCTCGCGCAGCCGGGCGTAGGAAGTCTGTTAATCTATATGGGAATTCATACAAGAGAACATGGGGAGCGGCGATACTTGAATTGGTTCCTTACGGTCTGATTGACAACGGCCTGAAATATTGTCCCGAAGAGGGACGCGTCGACGTGCAAGTTCGAGACGAGCTTGATAAAACCATAGTTAGTGTATCGTCTTTTGGACCGAAGATTGAGGAGAGTGAGAAAAGTAGAATATTTACGGAGGGGATGCGTGGCGTATCGGCCATATCAACAAATCTGCCAGGCGAGGGTATCGGTCTATATATGGTGGAAAAAATTACTAGGGAAACGTTTGGAGGTAGCGTTTCAGTCTATCAGGAGGAGACCCCTGTTCTATTTGGTGACAGCACTGCATACTTCCAAACAACATTTGAAGTGGTGCTTCCGTCTTGGTAGCGTATTTCTATAGGCAGAAGTTATTATCTAATTAAATTGTTACGGGTGCCAAAACTATAAACTTCGCCTATTGACCTGTATCCTAAAACAGAACACTAACAGCGTATGACCGGGGTGCCCGCCGATGCGGGCTGAGATCAAACCCGTCGAACCTGATCTGGGTCATTCCAGCGAAGGGAGGCATGAGCGATGCTATCCGTCCGTACGCGCGTATTCTGGGGGTCCACCCTGCTGGGCTCCACCTTGCTGTCCGGAGCGGCCCTGGCGCAGGAAAACCTGGTCGTGGAAGGCCGCTCCGGCGCGCCCACCGCCAACGGTCCCGTCGGCGCGCAGGCCGGCGGCGGCCTGATCCGCGTGCAGACGGCGACCCGGTCGCTCTCCACCGTGTCGTCGGATTTCCTCAGACGCGCGGCGCCGACGGAGAACGCGTTCCAGCTCGTCTCGCTGCTGCCAGGCGCCAACGCCGCCAGCGCCGATCCGCTCGGCATCTCGGCCGAGAACACGCTGAGCCTGCGCGGGCTGGGCTCGGACGAGATCGGCTATGTGCTCGACGGCATGCCGTTGAACGATATCGCCTACTACACCGGGTATCCGAACCAGTTCGCCGATACGGAAAATCTGGACCGGATCGATTTGTCGCAGGGCACCGGCGATCTCGACTCTCCGGTGATCAATGCGGCCGGCGGGCTGATGTCGCTCTTTCTGCGCGATCCGGCGCGCGAGGCGGGCGGGTTCGTGGACGGCTCGTACGGCTCCTACCACACCAGCCGGGAATTCGTGCGTCTCGATACGGGTGCGATCGGCGGGAGCGGGATCAGGGGATTCGTGTCCTATTCGCATTCCGCCGCCGATAACTGGCGCGGCTCGGGGCGCGACAAGCGGCAGCACGTGGATTTCCGCTTCCGCCGCGACTGGAGCGACGGGTCCACGGTCTCCCTGCTCGGTACCTGGAACGACGCCGTCACCTCGGCCTATCCGTTGGTGACGCAGGCGGACTGGAAGGAGTACGGCCGCTCCGGTCCCAACAACTACGATGGCACCTACACGCCGGGCGATACCAATTATTGGCGTCTGTATCAGCAGCCTTACAGATTGTTCTATGTCGCGGCACCGGCGGAATGGCATGCGAGCCACGCGCTGACGGTGTCGGTCGTGCCGTACGCGCAGTATGGCTACGGCAACACGCCGGGCGGCACGACCCTGCCGGAGCAGGGCCTGTTCCAGGGCACGCAGCCGGTGACGGACTCCCTCTCCCTGCCGGGCGCGGTGGACGGTGTGGCGACCGTGATGTCGAACTACCAGCAAACCAGCTACCGGGCCGGATTCACCTCGAAGCTCGATTGGCGCTGGCGCAATCACACGATCACCGCCGGATTCTGGTACGATTACGCCGACGACCACGAACCCGGCACGTTCAGCGTTTTGTCCCAGGACGGCACGCCAGCCAATATCTGGGCGGATTCCGCGCGCGACGTGATCCATCTCGCCGACGGGCGCAAACTCCTGTTTCAGGACGATCACAGCATCGCGCAGGTGAACGCGCTGTTCGTGGGCGACAGCATCTCCTTGCTCGACCATGCGCTCACGATCGATCTCGGCTTCAGGCAGGCGATGGTGACGCGCGATGGCTGGAACGCGATTCCCGGTGCCACCTATCGCACCGGCATCGACAGCGCCGAGCCCTTGCCGCGCGCCGGACTGCGCTGGCAGATCGACCGGCGCAACCAGATCTTCGCCAGTGTCTCGACCAATTTCCGCACGCCGTCGGCCAGCACGCTGTTCGACAGCTTCGACCCCGGCAGCGGCGTATTGATCAACCAGGCGTCGCGGAATCTGCGCGACGAGTATTCGATCTCCGAGGAGATCGGCTATCGGCGGCAGGGCGACTGGATCATCGGCAGCGTCACAGCCTTCAACTACAATTTCACCAATCGGCAGATCGCCACGGTGATCGACCTGAACGGCGTGCTGACCGGCTCGACGATCAATGCCGGCGGGCAGACCTCGCGCGGCGTGGACGCGGAGATCGGTCTGCGTCCGTGGCATCATTGGAGTCCCTACCTCAGCGGCGAATATCTCCACGCCACCATCGACAATGATCTCGCCGTGGGCGGAGATCTGCTTCCCACCGCCGGACACGAGGCGGTGCGCAGCCCGCGCTGGCAGGGCGCGGCCGGGCTGACCTACGATGACGGCACCTGGTTCGGCACGGTGACGGTGAAATATGTCGGCGCCCAGTATGCGACCTTCACCAATGACGAGCGGATCAGCGATCACACCCAGGGCGACGTGACTCTCGGCGTGCGTTTGCCGACGCTCGGCCCGGCCAAACATCCCGAGTTCCGGCTCAATCTCGTCAACATCACCGATGAGAACGTGCTGTCCGGCGTGGCGTCGCCGACCACGAATGCGCGCGATACGGTCGGCCGCTACGGCACCACCATCGCCGGGAGCGCCCCCACCTATTATCTGGGCGGCGGCTTCGCGGCCCTTCTCACCGTCGCGAGTGCGTTCTGATGCGAAACCTCCTGCTCGGCGTCGCCCTGGCGCTTCTTCTCGGACGTTCAGCCGTCGCGGCGCCCAATCCTCCCCTGGATCGTCTGGACGTGATCCTCGACTGGTTCGTGAACGCGAACCACGAGGCGCTGCTGTCGGCGCAGTATAGCGGCGCCTATGCGCGCCACGGGCTCGACGTGCATTTCATCGCGCCGACCGATCCGGCCTCGCCGCCGCGTCTGCTCGCCGCGCACCAGGCCGATCTGTGCATCGGCTATCAGGTGCAATTGCCGCTGCTGGTCGAAGGCGGTCTCGATCTGGTGCGTGTCGGCACGCTGGAGAACACGCCGCTCAACACCCTGATCGTCGCCGCCGACGGGCCGATCCACACCCTGGCCGATCTCAAGGGCAAGCGCATCGGCGCCTCGGTGGGGGCGGCGGACGAGGCGCTGCTGAAGGGGATGCTGGCCTCCGCCGGGTTGAAGCCCGGCGACGTCACCGTCACCGACGTCAACTTCCAGCTCGAACAGGCGCTGATGACGCATCGCGTCGATGCGATCATGGGAGCGATGCGCAATTACGAGCTGATCGACCTGGAGCAGCGCGGCTTCAAGGCGCGCGCCTTCTTTCCCGAGGAGCACGGCGTGCCGCTCTATGACGAGCTGATCGTCCTGGCCCGGCGCGACGAGCTGAACGACCCGCGCATCGGCCGCTTCATGGCCGCACTGCAGGAGGGCACGATCGCCCTGCTGAACCATCCCGACGAGATGTGGGCCGCCTTCGTGCGCGACCATCCCGAGCTGGATACCAAGCTGAACCGCGCCGCCTGGACCGCCAGCCTGCCGCGTCAGGACAGTGACCCGGCCTTGCTCGATGTCGCGCGCTATCGTGCGTTCCAGGACTTCATGGTGAAGCAGGGCACGCTGAAGGCGGTGCTGCCGGTGGACCGGATCGCCGTCCAGCCGTCCTCTGCCATCACGGCCCCGTGAGTGCCCGTCCTGTTGATCGGGACCCTCCCCGCGGCTATCGGAGGAGCATAGGGTCAAGAAACGCTGCGAATGGGCGTCGGTCGATTCGGAAACGGATCGCGGGCTGGTCGCTCGTCCGGGTGGTTGCCCACCTGCTGCACGCTCCGCCGTGACGCGTTCCAAACCGCCGGCTTCCGCCGGATGGAGAGTCGAGGATCGGCATGGCGGTGAAGCTGCGGCCCCTTCTGGGCCTGTTCGGGGTGATCACCGCGGCGATCAGCGCGGAGTTCAACGACCAGGTCGCCAGCATCGCTGGCGGCGACATCTCCGGCGGGCTTGGCCTCAGCCATGATCCCTCCACCTGGTTCGACAGCCTGTATGTCAGCGCCGAGGTATTCGGCATGGCGGTCTCGCCGTTCCTGCTGGTGACGTTCTCCCTGCGGCAGTTCTCCTTGTTCGTGGTGCTGCTGAACGTCTGTTCCTCCGCCGTGATCCCCTATGCGCCGGATGCCGTCGCGCTCTATCTGCTGCGCATCATGCAGGGTCTGTCCGGCGGCTTCACCATTCCGCTGCTGATGACGACCGCTCTGCGCGTTCTGGAGCCGTCGATCCGGCTCTACGGTCTTGCCGTGTATGCCCTCACGGCGACCTTCACCCCGGCACTCGCCACCTCCATGGCCGGGCTCTGGACCGATCTGGTCGGGTGGCAGTTCGTGTTCCTGGAGGCTGTGCCGCTGTGCACGCTGGCCGGGCTGCTGATCTGGTTCGGCCTGCCGCAGGACCCGGGGCGATATGAGCGTTTCCGCAAGTTCAACTGGCGGGGCGCGCTGCTGATCCTGATCGGCCTCGGCAGCTTCAGCACCATGCTGCAGCAGGGCGACCGGCTCGACTGGTTCAACTCGGACCTGATCTGCGTCCTCGCCGCGATCAGCGCGATCGCGATTCCGCTGCTGATTGTCAATGAGTGGTTCGCGGAGATCCCCTTTCTGAAGCTGCAGATGCTCGGCTCGCGCAATTTCGCCTACGGCGCGGCCGCATTGCTGCTGTTCGTGATCGTCTCGCCATCGGCGTCGAGCGTGCCGAACAATTTCCTGCGCGAGGTGCAGGACATGCGGCCTGAGCAGTTCTACACCGTCTCCCTGCTGATCGCCGGGATACAGCTCGTGATGCTGCCGCTCATGGCTTTCCTGCTCGATTTTCCGCAGATCGACGCGCGGATCTGGAGCGTGATCGGGCTGCTGCTGGTGGGCGGCGGCTGCGTCGGCGCGTCGTTCTGCACCATCGCCTGGTTCCGGGAGCAGTTCTATCTCTGGCAGATCATGCAGGGCATCGGCCAGCCGATGGTGGTGATGCCGTTGCTGATGATGGCCACCAACACGGTGAAGGATCCGACCCAGGGGCCGTTCGCCTCGTCCCTGGTGAACACGCCGCGCGCGGTCGCGGAAGCGGTGGGGGTCTGGCTGACCCAGCTCGTCGGGCGCTGGCGCGGCGGGCTGCATTCCGCGCGCCTGACCGATCAGCTCGGCCAGGAACGTTTCGGCGTGCTCCAGGGCGTGCCGCGCGGCCCGTTCACCGGCCCGCTGACCGATCGCGCTTTGCCGCCGGTGTTCCTGCCGAACGGCCATCCGGCCTCGCCCGGCGCGCTGGCGCAGCTCAACGAGCTGGTGGCGCAGCAGACCCGCATCCTGACCGTCAGCGATCTCTATCTGGTGTTCGCAGGCGTCGCCGGACTGCTGCTGCTGGTGCTGCTGATCCTTCCGGTGCGGACATTGCCGCCGCGTCTCGAATTCGCGCAGAAATAGGACCCGCCGACGATGGCCGACGAGGACGACCGGACCAAGACCAAGCAGGACCAGAACGCCCAGCGGCCGCCGAAGCCCGCGCCCGTGCCCAATCTGCCGCTCTGGCCCTGGATCGTCGGCGGCCTGATCATTCTGGTGTTCCTGGGCGTGGTGCTGTTCATCCTGCTGGCCCCAAGGCCGGATCCCTGGACCAACGACGCCTATGTCAGCGTGCATTACAGCACGCTGGCGCCGCGCGTGTCGGGACAGGTCGATGCGGTGCTGACCGACGACAACCAGGCGGTGCAGACCGGGCAGGTTCTGGTCACGCTCGACCCGCGCGACTACCAGACCGCCGTGGACATGGCCGAGGCGGCGATCGCGCGCGATACCGCCCAGGTGGGCAACGCGTCGGCCAATGTGGCGCGCCAGCCCGCCATCATCGACGAGCAGAAGGCCGATATCGCCCAGGTGGAAGCGCAGCTCGGCTTCGCGCTCGCGGATCAGAAGCGCTACGGCAACCTCGCCGCCACCGGTGCCGGCACCAACCAGCAGCGCCAGCAGGCAGACAGCACGGTGGCGGAATTGCGCGCGAAGCTGGACGCGGCGCGCGCGGCGCTGGACGCGTCGCGCCGGCAACTGGACGTGCTGAAGCAGCAGGTCGCCGCCGGCGAGGGCACGGTGAAGGCCGATCGGGCGCAGCTCGAACAGGCGAAGCTCAACCTGAGCTACACCTCCATCCGCGCGCCATTGAACGGGCTGGTCGGGCAGCGCAGCGTTCAGGTGGGCGATTATGTCAGCCCGGGCACGCCGCTGATGGCTGTGGTGCCGATGGACCGGGTGTTCGTGATCGCCAATTACCGCGAACTGGCACTGCGCCACGTGCGCATCGGCCAGCCGGCGACGATCCACGTGGATGCCTACAATATCGACCTGGACGGCGTGGTGGACAGCCTGCCGCCGGCTTCGGGCGCCACCTTCTCGCCGATCCCGCCGCAGAACGCGACCGGCAACTTCACCAAGATCGTGCAGCGCCTGCCGGTGAAGATCCGGGTGCTGCCGAACCAGCCTCTGGCCGGGTTGCTGAAAGTCGGATTCTCCGTGGAGACCACCATCCATACCGGTCTGGCCGACGTGGTGGCGGCACAGGAGCAGGCGCCCAATCAGCAAGTGGCGCGCTGAGCGATGCGGATGTCGCGCCGTCTCCGGCTGTTCTGCCTGCTGCCTCTGCTCGGCGGCTGCACCGTCGGGCCGGACTTCCATCCGCCCGCCGTGGTGGCGCCGAGCGTATGGGGCAAGGAAAAGCCGGGCGTTTCGAGCACCACCAGCACGGCGCCGATCGACCCGGACTGGTGGAACAGCTTCCACGATCTGGAACTGACCGCCCTGGTGGACCGTCTGGTGCGGGAGAACCTGTCGCTGCGCGAGGCGACCGAGCGCATCGTGGAGGGCAGGGCGGCCCGGCGGATCGCGGCCGCCCAGGGGCTGCCGCAACTGAACGAGCAGTCGCATCTCTTCCACCAGCGCATGAGCCCGGCCGGCCTCCTGTCGCTGATCACGCCCGCACCGAACGCCCCGCTCGACTACGACGACTGGAGCAACGGCATTCAGGCCACCTGGGAGCTCGACCTGTTCGGCCGCGTGCGGCGTCAGGTGGAGGCGCAGACGGCTCAGCTTCAGGCGCAGGTGGAGGATCGCCGCGCCATCGCGTTGGCCGCCCTCTCCGAGCTTGCGCAGGACTACATGCAGCTGCGCGGCATCCAGGCGCGTCTCGCCATCGCCCGCGCCACGCTGGCGTTGGCCGAGCGCAACACGGAACTCGTGCGGAACCGCTTCGCCAACGGCGTCGCCACGACGCTCGATCTCGCTCAGGCGCGCGGCCAGCAGGCCGGGATCGCCGCGACCGTGGCGCCGCTGGAAACGCAGCAGGCGGCGGCGATCAACGCGATCGGATTGTTGCTGGCCTTGCCGCCGCGTAGCCTGGAAGCGGAGCTGGGCACGCCGGCGCCGGTGCCGGCGATCCCGGCCCTGATCCCGATCGGGCTGCCCGGAACCCTGGCGCGCCGCCGCCCGGACGTGCGCGAGGCGGAAGCCAAACTGCACGCAGCCACCGCGGAAACTGGCGTCGCCGTGGCCGATTTCTATCCCGACATTTCCCTGACCGGGCTGGTCGGCGCCGATGGACGCATGGCCGCGAACGCGTTCAGCCTGCCGGCGCGCATGTACCAGGTCGGGCCGCAGATCTCGATCCCGATCTTCCAGGGTGGCCAGTTGCGCGGCCGTCTGCAGCTCCGCCGGGCGCAGCAGCGCGAGGCGGCGCTCGACTTCCAGCAGGTGGTGCTGCGCGCCTGGACCGAGGTGGACGACGCATTGACCGCGCTGAACGATGCGCAGCGGGCGCGCGAGCAGATCCTGGTCTCCGTGGAGCAGGATCAGGCGGCGCTCGATGCCGCGCGTCAGCGCTACACGCAAGGCGCGTCCGATTTCCTCAATGTGGTGTCGGCAGAGGCGGCGCTTCTGTCGGCGCGCAACCAGCTCGCCGGGAGCGACACCGAGCTCGCGACCGATCTGGTGTCGCTGTATCGCGCGCTCGGCGGCGGCTGGGAGGCGGCAGAGCCTGGCCGATGATCGGGCTCTTCTTTTTCGGAGCAAAAACAAGCAAAAAGACGTCTGTCCGTTTGGGTCATGAGTGTGCGGCTCGCACGGAGCCAGACGGATGAAAGTTCTCTGCGATGCTGTTTGAGCGCGTGCTGCTGACCAACGATGACGGGATCGATGCGCCCGGGCTGCTGGTCCTGGAACGCGTGGCGGCGGTGCTGGCGCGCGAAGTCTGGGTGGTGGCGCCGTCCCGCGACAGGAGCGGCGTGTCGCATGCGTTGAGCTTCCATGCCGAGATCGCGCTGGCCGGACACGGGCCGCGCCGTTTCGCCGTCGATGGCACGCCCGGCGATTGCGTGGTGATGGGCGTGCGGCACATCCTGCGCGATACGCCGCCCGACCTGGTGCTGTCCGGCATCAATCGCGGGTCCAATATCGGCCGCGAAACCGTCTTCTCCGGCACGGTCGGCGCGGCCATGACCGGTCTGCTGCTCGGCGTCCCGTCGATCGCGCTGAGCCAGTCCTTCCGCCATCCGGACCTGGTGCGCTGGGAGACAGCAGAGGCGCTGGCCTCGGATACGATCGCCGCTTTGGCGGCGCCGGATGTGCTGGCGCTCTGGCGCGATTGCGCCTGCCTGAACGTCAATTTTCCGAACTGCGCACCTGAACGCGCCGGGCTGCCCACTCTGGCGCAGCAGGGGCCAGGCCTGCTGGGCGGGTTCGATATGGAGGCGGTGCAGGACGCACCGCACCGGTTCCGCCTGAAGCCGTTCCGCAGCGTCCAAGTGGACCAGGCCGGCAGCGAGGCCGCCGTTCTGGCCGCGCACGGAATCGCGGTGACGCCGCTGCGCTTCGAACGCACCGACGAGGCGTGTTTCGGAAGGCTGCTCGACGTGCTGCCGGGGGTCTAGGCGCTGGCGACGCCGCTATCGCTGTAGCGCTCCTGCCCGGCCGGCGACGCATCCGCCAACAACAGCTCGCGCTGAAATTCGAGCAGCCAGGCGAAATGTTCCGGGCTCTGCAGCAAGTGCCGGGCCACGGCGGACAATCTCGGATGGGAAAACAGCTCGATCAGTTCGGGCACCGGCAGGCCGGGTGCTTCGCCGTAGAACACGTTGAGCGGGACGACGCCGTGCGCCGTGTCCGGATGTCGAAGGGCGAAGTTCATCGCGGCCGGCCCGCCCGCATCGTGTCCGACCAGTACGGCCCGGTCGATCGAAAGGGCCGCGATCACCGCTTCTACATCGCGGACCTGTTGCGGAAAACCGTAATGCGTGCCTCCAGGCCTGTCTGACGCGCCGAATCCCGGAAAGTCGATGGTGACGGTGCGCCGCCCGGCAAAGGCGAGATGCGGAATCAGGTCGTCGTAGATGTGGCCGTCATCGGGAAAGCCATGCAGGAGCGCGAAGGCCGGTCCGTTGCAAGGATAATCGCGGACGAAAAGCGCGCCTGGGCCCTGCGCGATACGATGTTCGATGAAATCGGCCGTGAGGTCGCTCCTTCGGTTGATCAATGCGCGGCGGAAGCAGGCACCGGAGCACCCGGCTTGCGCAGCAGAGGGACCAGCAGCGTTGCCACCAGGAAGGCGATTGCGATGGCCCGAAAGGCGTCGGCGAAGGCGAGCGTGGACGCTTCGCGATAGGCGAGGTGCCATAACTGGCGCAGCGCGGCCGCATGGCCGTCGTCCAACGCGCCGGGAAGCGCGGCATAGCGCGCGCCGACGCTGTCCAGCAGACGCGTGGTCGGGCCGGACGCTGCGGTCATGCGCGTGGCGATATGGTCGAAATGGAGGTTGGTCTGGTCGTTCACGATCGCGGCGGCGCCGGCGATCCCGACGGCCCCGCCCAGGTTGCGCATCATGTTGAACAGACCGCTGGCATATTTTAGCCGCTCGGGTGGCAGGCTGCCCAGGCCCAGATTCACCGATGGCGCCACCGCGAATACCTGCGGGAAGCCGCGCAGCAATTGCGGCCAGAGTAGTTCGGCGCCCCCCCAATCGCTGGTGATCAGCGAGTAGCTGACCATCGCCGACGCGAAACAGGCCAGGCCCGCCGCCATCAGCCAGCGCGGATCGAAGCGCCGTGCCAGCAGGATATACACCGGCGTCCCGATCAGCGAGGCGATTCCGGTCGAGAAGATGGCTGCGCCGATCTGGAACGCGCTGAAGCCGCGCGTGTAGCCGAGGAACAGCGGCGTCAGATAGATCGTGGTGAAGATGCCGATTCCCGTAACGAACGACAGGAAGCAGCCGATCGCGAAATTGCGGTTGCCGAAGGCGCGCAGATCCACCACCGGATTGGAAACGCGCAGGCTTCTCCAGGCGAACAGGAGCAGCGAGACGATGGAGATGGCGGCGGTTCGGCGGATGGTCGCGTCGTCGAACCAGTTCCAGCGTGTGCCTTCCTCCAGCGTGTATTCGAGCGTGCCCAGCCCCGCCGCCATCAGCGCGATACCGGGGTAATCCGCGCCGCGCAGCAGCGAGAGATCCGGCTTGTCGATGTCGACCAGCATCGGTACCAGAACGGTGATGGCAAGGCCTGGCAGCAGGTTCACGTAGAACAGCCAGTGCCAGTCCATCGCATCCGTCAGCCAACCGCCGATCACGGGCCCCAGAGTCGGCGCGACCGAAGCGATGGTACCGATCACGGCTGCCGAATAGACCCGTCTCGCGCCTTGGAAGTAATGGAACGAGGAGGTGAACACGGTCGGGATCATCGATGCCCCGAGCATGCCTTGCAGCGCGCGGAACAGGATCATCGACTGGATGTTCCACGCCAGGGCGCAGAGCAGGCTGGATGCGGTGAAGCCGGCGGCGGACAGCGTGAACAGCCAGCGCGTGGAGAACACCCGCGTGAGCCAGCCGGAAAGCGGGATCATCACGATTTCCGCGATCAGATAGGCGGTCTGCACCCAGCTGATCTCGTCCTGCGCGGCGGACAGGCCGCCACCGATATCCTGCAGCGAAGACGCGACGATCTGGATGTCGAGCAGGGCGATGAACATGCCCACGCACATGACGACGAAGCCGGCCATGACGCTCAACCCCGCGTATCGATGCTGACGGTGACGGAGAGCCCCGGACGCAACAGTCCCAGCTCGGCTGCCTTTCGGTCGAGCACGATACGGACAGGGACGCGCTGCACGATTTTCGTGAAATTGCCGGTGGCATTCTCGGGCGGGATCACGCTGAATACCGCCCCCGTTCCGGGCGTCAGGCTGGCGACATGGCCGATGATAACCTGCCCGGGTGCCACGTCGGCCACCACGGAGGCTGCTTGGCCTGCGCGGATATGAGCGAGCTGATCTTCCTTGAAGTTCGCGTCGACCCACAAGGCGGTCGCGGGCACGACGGACATGAGATAGGAGCCGGTCGCCGCGTAGGCTCCCACCTGCGCGGCACGGTTCGCCACGTAACCGTCGATCGGGCTGCGGATGTCCGTGTAGCCGAGATTGAGCGACGCCGTGCGTTCGGCGGCCTCCGCCTCGGCGATCGCGGCTTTCGCGCCGGCGATCTGATGCTGCAGAACGCCGCGTTGCGCGTCGGCGGCGATGCGCTTTGCTTCCGCTGCGGCGATGGCGGCGTCCGCGTCGTCGCGCGCGCTGGCCGCCCGTTGCGCGTTCTGGCGCGAGCCGCCCACGGTGCCCACGAGGGCTGCGTAGCGCACCGCTTCCTGCCGGGCAAAGGCGTCGCGCGCTTCGGCGCTGCGCAGATCGGCTTCCGCTGCGGCGATCACGGCGTCCTGTTGGTCGAGCTGGGCCGCCAGCGCCGCTGCGGCGGCCCGCTTCCCGGCCAGGGAAGCCCGGGCCCCCTGGAGCGTGGCCTCGAAATCCCTTCGGTCGAGCCGCACCAGGATCTGCCCGGCCCCGACATATCCGTTGTCGGTCACGGGGATGGAGGCGATGAACCCGGCGACATGCGGGCTGATGGTGGTGACGTCACCGCCGACATAGGCGTCGTCCGTCGATTCGACGAAGCGGCCCTTCGTCCACCAGCCATGGCCGTACCAGGCCGCGCCGGCGAGTGCGGCGATCCCGGCCAGCCCCAGCAGGATCTGCCGCGGCCGAAGATGCCGCAGCCGGGACGCAGGCGGCGACACGACGTCCCGCATGCTCGTGGTCTCTGTGGCGGCCATGGCCTTTCAGGCCGCTTGCGCGTAGCGCGCGGCGGCATGCCGGCGGGATAGATTGGGGGCCAGCGCGCTGCGCGCGGCATTGAAACCGTCCCAGTCTGCCGGGTCCGGCAGGGAAGGAATGGTCACCGTCTCGCCGGCATCGAACCCGGCCAGGGCCGCGTCCACCAGCTCTGCGGCATCCATCACCATCTCGGACGGCAAGACGCCTTCGCTGCCGCTCCAGAAGGCCGTCGCCGTGGCGCCAGGCAGGACGGCCTGCACGCGCACGCCGCGTGGCGCGACTTCCTTCGCCAAGGATAGAGACAGATTGAGCAGGAAAGCCTTGGAACCGCTATAGGCGCCGCTCAGCATTTCGGGCGTCAGCGCGAGCGCCGAGGAGATGTTGATGATGGCGCCTCGGCCCATGGCGGCGAACACCGTCGCCGCGATCGCAGCAAGGCGTGTCGGCACCGTGACGTTGACGCGGATCATATGCTCCAACGCATCCGGATCAGCGCCGATCAGGTTGGGCTGCGCATTGACGCCGGCATTGTTGATCAGGATGCGGACGGTCCCGTCGCCGCGAAGGCGGGTTTCGACGCGCGCCAACTCGGCCGGATCGGCCAGATCGAGCCGCATCGTCTCGACGGTCACGCCGTGACGGGTCGCGGTTTCGGCCACCGCCGTCAGGCGTGTCGCATCGCGGCCGACCAGGATCAGATCGTGGCCGCGACGTGCCAGGCGATCGGCGTAAAGCGCGCCGATCCCGCTGGATGCGCCGGTGATCAGCGCGGTGGTGCGTGTGGTCCGACGCATGGCCAGCCTCCGTTCGTATTCGACAAGCGGAGGATGGCTCTGGGCGCCTGCGTCGATAATCAGCTAAGAATGGCGATCATCTTCCCGTGGAGTGGTGAGGTAATGGATCGTCTGGACGCCATGATGACCCTGCTGGCGGTTGTGGAGACAGGAAGTTTTTCCGCCGCCTCGCGCCGGCTGCGCGTTCCTGTCACTACGGTCAGCCGGCGCGTCGCGGAGCTGGAATCGCACCTGCGCACGCAGCTTCTGCAGAGAACCACGCGCAAACTGTCCCTCACCGATGCCGGGGTGCCCTATGTGCTGGCCTGCCGACAGGTGATCGAACAGATCGAGGAAGCGGAACGCACCGCGTCCGGCGAATATCGCAGTCCGCGCGGCACGCTGACGATCACGGCGCCGGCTATGCTCGGGCGCATACATCTGGTTCCGATCGTCGCTGATTTCATGGCGCAATATGCCGACATCCAACTGACCTGCCGCTTCAATGATCGCGTGCTGGACATGCAGGACGAGCATGTCGACGTGGCGATCCGGATCGGCGAGCTGGCTGACAGCCGGCACCGAGCACGCCGCGTCGGCACGATCCATCGTCTGGTCGCCGCCAGCCCAGACTACCTTGGCCGCCGTGGTACGCCTCGTACTCCGGCCGATTTGGACGAGCATGACTGCGTGGCGTTCCATGGCTTCGATCCACCCGGACACTGGCTGTTTCCAAACACCAAGGAGATGGCGGCGACGCCGATCCCATCCCGTGTGATGTTCGATACGATCGACTCGGTGATCGAAGCCGGACTGGCAGGCGTCGGGCTGATCCGGGTGTTTTGCTACCATATCATGCGGGCGCTCAGGGCCGGAGATTTGAAGGAGGTTCTGCCGGATTTCGTTCCGCCCGGCATGCCCGTGCACATCCTCCACAAGGGCGAAGGGCTTGTGCCGTTGAAGGTGCGCGCCTTCATCGATTTCTGCGCGCCGCGTCTGGAAGCGGCGTTGGCGCGCTGAGAACAGCACCGAAACCGAGCGCTCGCAGCGGTCAGGCGGCGCTGGCGCTGCGTTCTTCCCCCGCCAGAGCGCGATGCGCTTCCGAAACGAGCGCGTAGGACCGCAGCCGGCTGGCATGATCGAAGATCTGGCCTGCGATCATCAGCTCGTCCGCACCCGTGCGGGCAATGAAGCTGCGCAATCCCTCGCGCACCGTGTCGGGGCTGCCGATGATCGCCGCAGACAGGGTCTGTCGCACCTGTGCCTCCTCGGCGGGCGACCACAAGCCGTCCATGTTGTGCACGGGCGGTTTCAGTTTGCCCGGTGTTCCGCGGCGCAGGCTCAGGAATTGCTGCTTGGCGGAGGTGGCGATGTACTGAGCCTCCTCGTCCGTATCGGCGGCGAAGACGTTGAGTCCCAGCATCACGTAGGGGCGTGAGAGCGCCGCAGAGGGTTCGAACCGGTCGCGATAGATCGCGATCGCCTGCTCCATCATCGCAGGCGCAAAATGCGAGGCGAATGCGAACGGCAGACCCAGTATGGCGGCAAGCTGGGCGCTGAACAGGCTGGAGCCGAGCAGCCAGATGGGCACGAGCAGACCGGCGCCTGGCACCGCCTGGATCGGCTGGTTCGGTTGCGTCGCCTCGAAATAGCGCTGCAGCTCGACCACGTCGCGCGGAAAGTTCTCCGCCGTGGCGGGATCGCGACGCAGCGCCATCATTGTGCGCGCGTCCGAGCCTGGCGCGCGTCCCAGACCCAGATCGATCCGGCCCGGATGCAACGAAGCCAGCGTGCCGAATTGTTCGGCGATCGCCAGCGGCGAGTGGTTCGGCAGCATGATGCCGCCGGCGCCCACCCGGATCGTGCGCGTTCCGTTGGCGACGTGGTTGATCACCACGGCGGTTGCGGCCGAGGCGATGCCGGGCATGTTGTGGTGCTCGGCCAGCCAGTAGCGGTTGAAGCCGAGCGCTTCCGCATGACGTGCAAGATCGAGCGTGTTGCGAAAGGCGTCGGCAGGTTCGTTGCCTTCGATGACGGGGCAGAGATCGAGCACGGAGAAGGGTATCATGGCGGCGGCTTCCGTTGCGATCGCCGGAGCGGTCCGGGCTGCCGGGAGATGGGGTGTCGCGGCGGGATTTCAAACCTCCCCAGGCGTAGCGGGAAGATAGGCTAAGTCTTCTTTTTATGAAGAAAAAAAAGCAAAAAGACTTTTTTCCGTTTGGTTTCCGAGTATTTGGAAAGTACCGAGCCAAACAACCAGAAGTTCTTTGGTTCTTTCTTTCAAGAAAGAACAGCTCCGCCCTCTAGCGTCGCGCGGCCGCGCGGAAAAACCAGGCGCAGATCGCGACGAAGCACAGGAAACCGAGCGTGACGGCCGTGCCGGCGAAGCCTGGGCCGACGATCGCCAGCGCCTGTTCCGAGCCGGTTCCGCCGATGATCGCGGCCAGCGCCACGCCCATCAGGCTCTCTCCGACGATGAAGCCGGAGGCCAGCATCACGCCGCGCCCGGAATGCGCGTCCTCCGACGCGCCGTGACGGCTGCGCTGGATCAGCCAGGACAGGATCGCACCGATGACCAGCGTGACCGACACGGTGGGCGGCAGATACAGCCCGATGCCCACGGCCAGGACCGGCAGGGAGCGCCCCGCACGGCGCATCAGCGCATCGGCGATCACCAGGAGCGCGCCCAGCGCCACCCCGCTCAGGATCATGCTCCAGTCGAGCTGATGCAGGAAAATGCCCTTGGCCAGGGTGGACAGAAGAAGCGCCTGGGGCGCGGCCAGCGCCTGGGACGGGTCCATGCCCGCGCGCGGCAGGGCGCCGGAAAATCCATAGGCCTGGTAGAGCAGGTTCAGCACCGGCGGGATCACCGCGGCGCCCACGACGCAGCCCACCAGAAGCGCCACCTGCTGCCGCCATGGCGTTGCGCCCACGAGCTGGCCCGTCTTTAGATCCTGCAGATTGTCGTTGGAGATGGTGGCCGCCGCCAGAACCGCCGAGGTGACGAACAGCACGCTGCCGATCGCCAGCTGGCGGCCGTTGGCGTCGAATATGGCAGGCAGCATTCCGGCCGCGTCCAGCCCCAGCAGCACCAGCGACACCAGGGAAACGGCGACAATGGCGATGCCCGAGATCGGCGAGGATGAGGAACCGACGATGCCGGCCATGTAGCCGCAGGCGGCCGCGACCAGAAAGCCGAACACGGCACAGAACAGCACGCAGGCGGCCGCCACGCCGAGCATTGCGCCCGCGCCGCCGCCGGCCGGCAGCATGAAGCCGGCGAAGGCGGCCAGAAGGCAGCCGAGCAGCACGGCGGCCAGAAGGCCGATCACGCGCGGCGACAGGTCGCGATCGGTTTCCACCGCGCCCGGAACGTGCGGCGCACGGGCCCTGAGCGCTTCGCGCAGCCCCGAGGCCACCGGCTTCGCCAGGCCGAGCAGGGTCCAGACCGCCGCCACGAAGATGGTCCCCGCGCCGATCAGGCGCACCTTGTGCGACCAGATGCCCATGGCGAAGGATGCCGGATCGACCCCGGCCGGATGGGGGGTGTGTGCGGTCAGGATCGGCACCGCCACCAGCCAGCTGATCGCGGCCCCCAGCAGCATGGCGAGGCCGCCGCCGATTCCGACCAGATAGCCCGCACCGACCAGCGCCAGGGAGAAGCCGGTGGACAGGCGGAAGATCGCGGAGCCGGCGGAAAAGGTGACGGCGGCACTGTCGCCCAGCACACGCAGCCCGCCGATGCAGAAGGAGAACCCGGCCGAGACCAGCCCGCCCGTGACCAGCGCGCGCAGCCCGGCCGTCGCGTTGCCGTCGGCGGCGGCATCCGCCGAGCCGGCCCGCAGCACCTCGGCGGCGGCGGTGCCCTCCGGGTAGGGCAGGGTGGAGCCGGTCACCAGCGCGCGGCGCAGCGGAATGGTGAACAGCACGCCCAGCATGCCGCCGGCCGCGCAGATCGTCACCACCGGCCAGAACGGGAAACGCGCCCAGTAGCCGATCATCAGCAGGCCGGGCAGCACGAAGATGATGGAGGACAGGGTGCCCGCGGCCGAGGCCTGCGTCTGCACCATGTTGTTCTCGAGCAGCCCGCCCCGGAACCGGCGCAGCACCGCCATGGAGATCACCGCCGCCGGGATCGACGAGGCGAAGGTCAGGCCGACCTTCAGCCCCAGATAGATGTTTGATGCGGTGAAGATCACCGTCAGCAGCGCGCCCAGGATCAGGCCGCGCACGGTCAGTTCGCGTGTGGACGGCCCGATCGGGCGGGCAGGGATCGGCATCCGGATCAGAACCTCGGCTGGGAACCGGTCCGGAATGTTTCATTCCGGCTTTCGTGGCAAGTCCTGGGGCAAGTACTGCCGACTGTCAGGGTCCGTCCAGCCGGCGCTCGCCAGTCCGGAACCAGGCCCGGGCGATCAGGCCGTTCTCGATCTCGTAGAAGCACAGCACGTCGAGTTCGCCCGGCCCCTCGGGAAAGGTGCGGCGCACCGTCTCGTGGTCCACGACCAGCGTGCCGACCACGGAGCGATGCAGCAGCCTTCCGTGCAGAGCCGGTTCGGCGAAGCGTTCCACGTGCCGGGCCCGGATCGCCGCCGCGCCATCAGCCAGCAGCGTGTCCGGAAAGGCGAAATAGCGGCAATCCGGCGCCCACCAGCGCATGAAGTCGTCGATATCGCGACGGTTGTAGGCGTCGAGCTGCATCTGCACCGGGTGTTCGATCTCGTTCATGTCGCTCAGGGCCTCGCGCGTCGGAAGGGAGCGACCCCTACCGGGCGCCCCCACTCGAAACCGGCACGCGCCCGCATGGTCCGTGCCTCGGGCGCCGCCTGCCTTTCAGCTCCAGCCTTCCAGCACCACCTTCCCGCGGGTGGACGCTGTTTCGATCAGACGATGGGCGCGCGTCAGATTGGCGGCGTTGATCGGCGCGATCCGCTCGGTGACCGTCGTGCGCAGGCCGCCCGCATCCACCAGGCGCGCCACCTCGGCCAGAAGCGCTCCTTGCGCGGCGATATCTGCGGTGTCGAACAAGGAGCGGGTGAACATCAGCTCCCAATGGATCGACACCGATTTGCGCTTGAACGGCACCACGTCGAGCGTCTCTGGATCGTCGATCAGGGCGAAGCGGCCCTGCGGCGCGATCAGCTCCACGATTTCGCCGACATGACGGTCGGTGTGGGTGGTCGAAAAGACCAGGCCCGGCGCACCCAGACCCAGGGCCGCGATCTGCGCCGCGAGCGGCTTGGTGTGGTCCACGACATGATGCGCGCCCATCTCGCGCACCCAATCCTGCGTCTCCGGCCGCGAGGCGGTCCCGATCACCACCAGATCGGTCAGTTGCCGGGCCAGCTGGATCGCCATCGAACCCACCCCGCCGGCACCGCCGATCACCAGCAGCGCCCTGGCCGCGCCCGGCACTTCCGTGCGGACCGAGAGCCGGTCGAACAGCGTTTCCCAGGCGGTGACTGCGGTCAGCGGCAGGGCGGCGGCTTCGGCCCAGCCAAGACTGTGGGGCTTCTTCGCGACGATCCGCTCGTCCACCAGATGCAGCTCGGCATTGGTGCCGTCGCGCTGAAGGCTGCCGGCGTAGAACACCGCGTCGCCTGGGCGGAATCCGGTCACGTCAGGCCCCACGGCCCGAACGATTCCGGCCGCATCCCAGCCCAGGATCCGTCCGTCATCCGAGGACGGGACGGCGCTCTTGCGCACCTTGGTATCGACCGGATTGACAGACACCGCCTTGACCTCGACCAGCAGGTCGCGGCCGACGGCGACGGGATCGGGGCGTTCGACATCGAGTAGGGCGTTCGGACGGTCGATCGGACCGGGTTGGGTGAAAACGACGGCGCGCATGGCGGTGCTCCTGTTGTCTCGCGACCACATCTAGGGCTTGATGGCAAACGGTTCGATACGCACAAAAATCGCCGATAGTGTCGAAAAGGATACCGAGCATGACCAAGCCCCGGCATTCGAGCTTCGCCTGCGCGTCCGGCTGCGCGGTGGAAGCCGCGCTCAGCCTGATCGATGGCAAATGGAAAGGCGTGATCCTGTTCCATCTGCTTGAGGGCACCCGTCGCTTCAACGAGATCCGGCGGCATATCCCCGCCGCCACGCCACGCACGCTGACCAACCAGCTTCGTGAACTGGAGATGGACGGGCTGATCTGCCGGAAGGTCTATGCCGAGGTGCCGCCGAAGGTGGAGTACAGCATCTCCGAGCTGGGCCGCAGCCTCAGTCCGATCCTGCTGGCGTTGAAGCAATGGGGCGACGACAACATCGAGCGCTTTGCCCCGCCCGGCCGGATCGCCGCCTGATCCGTCCCCCTTGATCCGTCCCCGGAGCGCGATTTCGGTGTTTCGGCGATGATGCCTTAGTCTATCGGCGCATGTCCGGTTCGATCGCACCAGGCCGGCCCGGACGCCTTTCGCCATCCGGACGCCGCCACAGCCATCCGCGTCGCGCGGGCCTCGGCGTCGTGGCCGCAGTGCTGGCGGTGGTGGTGCTGAGCTGGGCCGGTGTTCAGTCCGCCCTGATGCAGATGGCCGCGATCGTGCCGGAGGCGATGCACGCCGCCATGGAGATGGCGGCGCCCGACTCGATGCCGGATTGCCCGGACATGATGCGGGCAGCCGCGCCGGCGGACGATGCGCACGGTCCGGCGGACAAGCGGAAGCCTGCCCGTGACGCGCCTTGCCCGATCTGTTCGATCGCGGCGCATCTGCCGGTGCCGGTGGCCCTGCCGGCGATCATTGCCCGGCGTGTGGTCCATTCGGTGCGTTTCCTGCCCGGGCGCGACATGCAGCCGCGCGGGCCGCCCATGGAACGGCCGCGTGCGCGCGGACCGCCGCCTCCCGTCTTCATGTCCTGAACCGCGTCCCGCGCCGTTTCTGCGCGGGATCGTCGATGCCTGGAGAAAGGGTCCGTTGCCGGGCCCGGGACGGTTTTCATGCGATCGCTTTCATGGGCGGGCGTCTCGACGCTCGCTGTTCTCTTTGCTTTTTCCGACGCCCAGGCGCAGACCGGCTTCGGCACGCCGGCGAGTGCAGCGGACAATCCGGCGCCTTCCGAGCAGGTCACGGTCACCGGCACGGCGCGCGCGTCGCCGACACGCCGGCCCGCCGGGCAAACCACCTATAGCGCCGACCGCGACACCTTTGCCGATACGCCGGCGCAAAGCGTCGCCGCCATGCTCGCCACGGTCCCGGGCGTCACCGTTCAGGCCGGAAACGGCCCGCGCGACACCGTGGTGTCGGTGCGCGGCTCGGGAGCGCGGCAATCCAACGGGTTGAAGAACATCCAGGTGACGGAGGACGGGTTTCCCGTCACCCAGCCGGACGGCATCGCCCGCGCCGACCTGATCGACCCGCACGCCTATCAGGGCGTTGATGTGTTCCAGGGGCCGGCCTCGACGCTCTACGGCAACTACGCCATCAACGGCGCGATCAATTTCCGCACCCGCGACGGCGCGGAGATCGATGGGCTCGAACTGGGTTCCGATTTCGGCTCGTTCGGCCAGTTCAACCAGTACATGTCCCTGGGCGCTGCGGGCCGCGCCTACGACCTGTCCGTGTTCGCGAGCGACGTGCGCGGCGACGGCTTCGTGCCGAATGCGTCGTTCAATACCTCCACCGAGAATGTCAGGCTGCGCGTCACGCTCGGCGCGCGGGACCGGCTGGTGTTCAAGTTCATCAACAACGTCACCGACACGCTGCTGCCGCTGCGCCTGTCCCTGTCGCAGTTCCGCGCCAACCCCTACCAGCGCGGTTGCGCCGACGCCGCGCAGGCGGCCCCGGGCTGCGCATCCATCACCCTGTTCCGCAACGGGCGCTCTGGGCCGACGGTGGCCGTAAGCCCGCTTCAGGCCGGGCTCGGACGGTTCGACCGTCGCACCATCGTCGGTTCGCGCTGGGAGCACGACCTGGACGATCGCACCACCTGGCGCACCCAGTTCACCTATGACCAGCGGCATGTGGACCAGCCGACCGCGACCACCGCCTTCGTCGGGCCATTCAACTCGTACAACGTGCAGACCGATCTGACCAACCGCGTCGATCTCGGCAGAAGGCCGCTCGTTTCCTATGTCGCGGCGAGCTACGATTATCTCGATCTCGGCTATCAGGTTTACAATCTGACGCCGCAGGGCGGGGCGACGCGCGGGGCACTGAACGCGACGACCTACGGGCATCAATCCAACGCCGGTCTGCGATGGCAGGAGGATTGGCGCTTCGCCCCGCGATGGCATGCGGTGGTCGGCCTTGGCGGCACCTATTCGGAGGTCGGCGCCTTCGAAACGGTCTATGGATACACAGGGTCGTCGGTGGCGCTGCGTGGCGTGACAGCGAACCGGTTCTTCTTCAACCTGGCTCCGGAAGCGGCCCTGGTCTATGCGCCAAGTCGCGACTGGACGCTGCACACGCGCGTCGGGACGGCCTACGCCACGCCCTCCTACTCGAATTTCTTCGTGACGCCGCAGGGAACCTACGGCAACAACACGCAGCTCAAGAGTCAGACCAGCGTCGGTATCGATTTGGGCCTGGACTGGCATCCTTCGCCGGCGATCACGGTGCAGGCGACGGGCTTCTACGAGTTCTACCGCAACGAGCTGGTCAGTCAGTCGCCCGGCATCGACGCGCCGGCCGGAAACTACACCTTCAACGCGCCGGCCTCGCAGCATCGCGGCGTCGAGCTTGCTGCGCGCTGGAAGCCCGTGCCGGCGATCCTGCCCGGCGCCAGCGCGATCCTGTCCTATACCTACGACAATCAGATCTACACCGACTACATCGAGACCTTGTCCAACAGCACCATCGCGCGCTCTTTCTCGCGCGACGGCAAGCGCATCCCCGGCGTGACACCGCATGCGCTCGATGCGCGCCTGCTCTACGACCAGCCGGACGGCCCGCTGGAAGGGTTCGGCGGCTTCGTCGAGCTGAGCTGGCAATCCTCGTTCTTTCTAGACAATGCCAACCGCGTCTCCGCACCGGGCTACGCGCTGGTGAATCTGGAGCTGCACTACCATCCGCCGGCGCGCTTCGGCTGGGTGCACCGTCTGCAGAGCTGGTTCGAGATCCAGAACCTCGCCAACCGGACCTATGCTGCGGGAGCGACGGTGATCTCCGACAGCCTGCTTTCCGGTGGAGAACAGGCCGGCGCGGCGGCGCTTGCCAACAAGACCGGATCGATCTTCGCGGGCTCGCCGCGCGCCTTCCTGGGCGGCGTTCGGGTCGGGTTCTGAGCGATGCGCGGCACCCCGTCCTCCGCTTCGTCGTCTCGCCGGGCCGATCTCTGGGCCAATCTCTGGCCCGATCGTCGCACGGTCTGGCGCTGGCATGTCCTGTCCGGCCTGTTCTGTCTGCCCTTCGTCGCCTTTCTGTGCCTGACCGGCGCGGTCTACCTGTTCAAGCCGCAGATCGATCGCTTAATCGACCGGCCCTACGACCATCTGGCAGTCGCGTCCTCCATCGCCACGCCGGCGCAGGAGGTACGCGCGGCGCTCGCCTCCATTCCGAACGGGCGTCTGCTGGCGTTGGAGCTGCCGCAGGGCCCTGGCCATGCCGCGCGGGTGCTCGTCGATCGCGGGGGCGAGGCGATCCGCGTCTATGTCGACCCGGCCTCCTTGAAGATTGTGAAGACCGTGCCGGAAGAACAGCGTTTCGAGCGGATCGTGCTGAAGCTGCACGGCCAGCTTCTGCTCGGCAATGCGGGCTCCATGGTGATGGAAATGGTCGCGTCCTGGACCATCGTCCTGATCCTGACCGGGCTCTTTCTTTGGTGGCCGAGACCGCTGCGCGGCGGCGGCGTGGTGGTGCCCAGGCTGAAAACCGTCGCGCGCTGGCGCGATCTGCACGCCGTGACCGGGTTCTGGGTGTCGGCCCTGCTGGCCTTGTTTCTCGTCTCCGGACTGCCGTGGTCCTTTGTCTGGGGACAGGCCCTGGCGCAGTTGCAACATCGTTTGTCGCAAGCGCAGAGTCTGCAGGACTGGGAAATCGGCGCCCAGCCCGCGCGCACGGCGATCGCGGGACATCCCGTCATCGAACCGCCCAGGATGGCGGCCGCCATGCCCGGCATGGAGATGGACGCGCCGCCCCCGGCCGCCGCCGAGGCCCTGGCCGGACTCGATGCGGTGGTGGCGACGGCGCATCGTCTCGATTTCCCCTTGCCGGTGATGATCGTGCCGCCCGCGCCGGGCGCACAGCTTTGGCATGTGCGCTCCGACACGCAGGACCGGCCGCGGCGGATCGAGGCGCTGGTGCGGCCGGACGGCGCGGTGTCTTCGATCAAGCGGTTCGGCGCCAAGCCGTTTGTGGATCGCGCTGTCGGCTACGGCGTCGCCGCGCATGAAGGCCATCTGTTCGGCTGGGCCAACCAGCTTCTCAACCTGCTGGTGGCGGCCTTGCTGCTGGTGATGAGTCTGGCCGCGACCGTGTTGTGGCTGCGACGCCGCCCGCCCGGCACGCTGGGGGTGCCGGAGCGCGTGCCGGAGCCGCGCGTCGGGATCGGCACCGTGCTGGCGATGCTGGTACTGGGCGTGTTGTTGCCGGAACTGGGGGCGTCGCTGCTGCTGCTGGCAGCGGGGGCGTTCGTGCTCAATCGGGTACGGGCCTGAAACGGACGAGAGTCTCGGCGCCGGTGCGATCTTCAAACGCCGGTGCTGTCCCCGCATGAATCGGCGGCTTGGTCGGCGGTATCATTCCTCCGCGTGGATCCGCGTTCGGACTCGATTTCGGGCGCACGCTCGCCCAGCGCAGCAGTATCGGTCCGGCTCTCTTGCCGATCGTTCGATGCAGTATTTGACGGCGTTCTCTCGCGCAGGGGAGCTATGGCTTCGCCTGCTAGAGCGCGCCAAAACTGTAGCGCAACCCGACCATCAGCGCGTTATCGCCGAGCGTGAAGCGATTATGTGTGCGGGAGCTCGGGACCGCGCCGTTGATCAAGTCCGTCGTATTCGCTGCGGTGCGGGTGATCGGCACGTCGGCATGTGCGGTACCGAAATACCGGTATTCGATCGTCGCATCGAGGGCGCGCAGGCCGGGAACGGCAGCTGCCAGCCCGAACCCGGCCTGATAGGCGAAGGCGCCCGCCGAACCCAGATGGACGACCACGGGACCGGTGAATCTGTTCCCGGACGGCAGCGGCAAACGGACGCCAAAATCGTCGCCGGTCGCATGACGGAAATCGAGATCGCCATAGCCGATACCGGCGATGACGTAGGGTTTGATGAAGCCGCGCAGCGGCAGATCATAGGCGAGGTTCGCCATGCCCGCCTCGGTCTGCAGATGTCCCGTGACATGACCGAGCGGCAACCTCAGCCCGTTAAGGCGCAGCGTGTCGATGGCGTCGATATCGTTGGACCGGATACTGCCTTCGATCTCGGCGCGCAGGCCGTTGCCGAAGCCCCAGCCGACCGCTCCGAGCCCGAGCGGACCGGTTTGTGTTCCCACGCGGGTCACACCGCCGGAAGCAGTCGTCGAGCCGGCGAAGTTGGCGCCCCCGTCGGCGGCAACGTAGAGGCCGCTGATCGGCCGTGCCGCGGCGTGTTCGACCACGAAGGGCGTCCAGGTCGTCGCCAGACAGACCGTCGTCATGGCCGCGATCCGCGCCCAGTTTGGTGCCGACATGTCCCGAAGCCCTTCCGATTCGTTCTTTATAACAAAACATGTCTAACCGGGAGCGTAAAGAGTTGTGCCGGAGCCGGAACGCTGGTGGTTAGGATCCTTCCAAGCCATCGATGCTGACGAGGCATCGCACGGTCAGGACACCCTCGCGATCGGGCTTTCGCCGGCCGTTTAAACGGTCGCGCTGACCCGCTCCGGCCCGGATTTGCGTCCGCGCCACAGCAGCCCCGCGCCCAGCAGCATCACCAGGCTGGTGGCCAGAAAGACCGGACGCATGCCGAGATGCGCCGCGACCGCGCTGCCGAGCAGCGGCCCGGCCACGAAGCCCACATATTGGGCCGAGATGTTCAGCGCCAGGATGCGCCCGGCGATGCCGGGCGGCACGGCGTGGCGGATCAGGCTGGTGATGGACGGCATCAGCCCGGCCAGCGCCATGCCCATGGCGAAACGCAACAGGAGCAGTTGCCACGCGGCCTGCACCGCCGCCTGCGGCAGCAGGAGAAGCGCGCAGAGAACCAGCCCCCAGACAGCGACCCGCCTGTGGCCGATCCGGTCGGCGAGTTGTCCCACCCTGGCCGCGGCCAGAACGCTGCCCAGGGCGGCCGCGGCCATGATCGCGCCGGACCAGGGGGCGACCGTCGCTTGTGTGGAGACGAGTTCGGCCACGAACAGGGTGACGATCGGCTCGATCGACATGTTGGCCAGGGTCAGCAGCATGCCGGCGAACAACAAGGTCGCCACCACCCGCCGGTCTGGCACCTGCCGCCAGGCGCTCGGTTGCGCTGTCGCGGAGGGGCGCGGCCTTGGGGCTTCCCGGACCAGTGCCACCACCAGCAGAAAGGCCGCGAAGATCAGCCCGCCGGCCAGGAAGAAGGTGCTGCGGATGCCGATGGCGGGGGCGAGCAGCCCGCCGAGGAGCGGGCCGGCCACGCTGCCGGCCATGGTGCCGGAGGAAAGGATGCCGAGCGCCCATGCGGAGCGTTCGCGCGGCGTCTGGGTCGCCACCAGAACGGTGGCGCCGGAGGCGAAGCCGCCGACCAGACCGGCCAGCAGCCGCAGCGCCAGCAACTGCCAGAGTGACTGCGTGACCCCGATCAGCGACATGCATACCGCCATGCCGAGCGAGGCGCGGATCAGGATCTGCTTGCGTCCGAACCGGTCCGCGACCCGTCCCCAGAGCGGCGCGGCGAGGCCGGATGCGAGATAGGTTGCGCCGAAGCACAGAGCCGACCAGCGGGCGATGCCGGCCTGGCCGAGTGTCCTGTGCTGTTTCTCCGCCAGTTCGGCCACGAACAAGGGGAGGAAGGGAAGCAGCACCGTCATCGCCAGAACGGTGGTGAAGGCGCCGAACGTGCACACGAAGAGATTGCTGCGCCAATGTGGTTCGGCGGTCATCAGGCGAAGGTCCGTCGGAAAGAGCGCTTCTTTTCAGGGAAGAGGAGCAGAAAGGCGTCTATCCGTTTGTTCGGAGGATCGGAGACGCGCGAAGCCAAATGAGCGGAAGGTTTCGGTTCCTCGAGGGAACGCCTTGTCCTCATGCCCGGATGCGCACGACACCCGGCGACCGCGCGTGGCGGCCGCCGGGGGCGGGGATCAGAGGGTTTCCAGGAACTGCTTGTAGGCGTCCTCGTCCATCAGCGACTCGAAAGCGTCGGCGTCGTCCAGTTCCATGCGGAAGAACCAGGCCTCGTCCTCCGGGTCGCGATTCACCAGGGACGGATCCTCGGTCAGCAGATCGTTGATTTCCACCACCTTGCCGGCCAGAGGCGCGTAGATGTCGGACGCCGCCTTGACGCTCTCGACCACGGCGACGCTCTCGCCTTCAACCACGGTGCGGTCGGTCGCGGGCAGCTCTACGAACACGATGTCGCCCAGCGCTTCCTGCGCATGGTCGGTGATGCCGACCGTGGCGGTGCCGTCTTCCTCGAGACGGACCCATTCATGATCCTTGGTGTAGCGAATCTCGGCCATGCGACAGGGCTCCGTCAGTGGGTGATGTGGGAACGGTTATAGGCGAGCTGGGCGGCGTCGAGCTGAAACCCCACCTCGATCCTGTAGGACGTGCCGGGCTGGGCGCGCGAGACCGGCAGGTTGAAATCGACCGGGTCCGTGCGCACGAGCACCCGGTCGGCATTGCCCGGGAACTGCGCCTGCGCCGTCAGCGTCTGCTTGCTGATCACCTGGCCGTCGCGGGTCACGGCGATGAAATACGGCACTGGCAGCGACGAGGCGCCGGTGGCCGGCCCGCGCGTGATGCCGAGATCGAGCCGGATCTCGGTGTGGAGCTGGGTGTTGTTGGCAGCCGACGAGCAGTGTCCGGACACGCCCAGGATGGAGCCGTGCGAGATCAGCTTGGCGAGGTCTGGCCGGTCCTCGGCGGTGCCGTAATCGCTGTAGTCGGCCGCGTCGCCCAGGATGCCCACCGGGGCGCAGGCCGGCGCGAAGGCGTTGGGATCGTCATTCGCGCAGGCGGCCAGGCCGCTCAGGAGCAGGACGGCCGGCGCCAAAGCGCGGATCGTGGTTCGGGCAGGACTGGACACTCGCGGCACGTTCATTCTCGACTCTCGACCGGCCGCGCCTGTATGGCAGGGCGGCAGTTGCAGGCGACGCGCCAGGACTCCGTGGACCTTTCGCGGACCGGGCTGGCGCGCCATATAGGATGCCACGGAAGTTTGGGGAACAGGATGCCGGATCAGATGCAGAGCGACACGCTCGTCTCCGGGCTCGCCGCAGCGGGCTCGCTGCCGCGGTTGAAGCTGCTGCTGGCCGGCCCGCGCGGCTTCTGCGCCGGCGTGGACCGGGCGATCCGTGTGGTCGAGGAGGCGCTGAAGCGCTACGGCGCGCCGGTCTATGTGCGGCACGAGATCGTCCATAACCGCACGGTGGTGGAAGAGCTCGAAGCCAAGGGCGCGGTGTTCGTGGAGGAGCTGGACGAGGTTCCGGCCGACGGCCATGTCGTGTTTTCCGCCCATGGCGTGCCGAAATCGGTGCCGGCCGAGGCCGAACGCCGCAACCTGCTCTATCTGGATGCGACCTGCCCCCTGGTCTCCAAGGTGCACCGCGAGGCCGAACGGCATTTCGCCGGGGGCGGTCCGGAAGCGCGCCATATCCTGATGATCGGCCATGCCGGCCATCCCGAGGTGGTCGGCACCATGGGCCAGCTCCCGCCCGGCGCCGTGACGCTGATCAACGATTCCGAGGAAGCCCGGCGCGTGCAGCCGGCCGACCCTGCGCGCCTCGCCTTCATCACCCAGACGACTCTGTCGGTGGACGACACCGCGGAGATCGTCGACATCCTGCGGGAGCGCTTTCCCCTGATCGAGGGCCCGAAGCGCGAGGATATCTGCTACGCCACCACCAACCGGCAGGAAGCCGTCAAGGCGATCGCGCCGGGCTGCGATCTGGTGATCGTGATCGGTTCGCCCAACTCGTCCAACTCGCAGCGCCTGCGCGAGGTGGCGGAGCGCTCCGGCGTGCCGCGCGCCGTCCTGGTGCCGCGCCTGCGCGATCTCGACTGGTCGGTGCTGGAGGGCGTGTCGACCGTCGGCATCACCGCCGGGGCGTCCGCGCCGGAAGCGCTGGTGCAGGAGATGGTGGCGGCGCTCGGCCAGCGCTACACGCTGGATATCGAGGAACGCACGGTGAAGCTGGAGGACGTGATCTTCAAGCTGCCCGCTCCGCTGGGCTGATCTCCGTCCCATGGCTGTCTACACCGACGTCGGCGACGAAGCCCTCGCTGCGTTCCTGGGCGACTACGCGCTGGGCGAGTTGGTGGCCTTTCGCGGCATCGCGGAAGGGGTCGAGAACTCCAATTTCTCGCTCCGCACCTCGTCCGGCGATTTCATCCTCACTCTCTACGAGAAACGGGTCGATCCGGCCGAGCTCCCCTGGTTCCTGGGGCTGATGCGCCATCTGGCGGCGCGCGGCGTGACCTGCCCGCAACCCATCGCCGGACGCGACGGCGAGGCGCTGCGCGAGCTGGCCGGCCGTCCGGCGGCGATTACCTCGTTCCTGCCCGGCGTGTGGCCGAGGCGCGTGCGTCCCGAACATTGCCGCCCGCTTGGCGAAGCGCTCGCCCGGCTGCATCTCGCCGGCGCCGATTACGAGGCGGAGCGCCCGAACGCTCTCGGCCCGCAAAGCTGGCGTCCGCTGCTCGACAAGAGCCGTGCCACAGGCGACCGTCTGCAACCCGGCCTGATCGCCGAGCTGGACGCGGCGCTGGACCGTATCCTGCCCAACTGGCCGGAGAACCTGCCGCGCGGTCAGATCCATGCCGATCTGTTCCCGGACAACGTGTTCTTCCTTCGCTCGTCCGGCGGACGCGACCTGAGCGGGCTGATCGACTTCTATTTCGCCTGCACCGATCTGCTGGCCTACGACCTCGCGGTCTGCCTGAACGCCTGGTGTTTCGAACCGGATCTCGCCTTCAACGTCACCAAGGCGCGGCTGATGCTGGGTGGCTACGAGACCCTGCGCAAGCTCGGCCGCGACGAGCGCGACGCCTTGCCGGTGCTGTGCCAGGGGGCGGCGATCCGCTTCCTGCTGACCCGCCTGTTCGACTGGGTGCACACGCCGGAGGGTGCTCTGGTGACGCGCAAGGACCCGCTGGACTATCTGCGTCGCCTGCGCTTCTTCCTCGCGGCGGAAGGCCCCGGAGCGCTGGGGCTATGAGCGAAGACCTGTCTGGGCCGGCTGGTGCGGAAGTCGAGATCTGGACCGATGGCGGCTGCAAGCCCAATCCGGGTCCGGGCGGCTGGGCTGCGCTCCTGCGCTTTCGCGGCCATGAGCGCGAATTGTCCGGCGGCGAAGCGGTCACCACCAACAACCGCATGGAGCTGACCGCCGCGGCCGAAGCACTGGAAGCGCTGACCCGCCCTTGCCGCATCGTGCTGCACACGGACAGCGAATATGTGCGCAACGGCGTCACGCGCTGGAGCACCGGCTGGGTGCGCCGCAACTGGCGCAACGCATCCGGCGACCCCGTGGCGAACATGGACCTTTGGCGGCGCGTGCTCGATGCGGCCAAGCGTCACGAGGTGGAGTGGCGCTGGGTGCGTGGCCATTCCGGCGATCCGCAGAACGAGCGTGTGGACCGCCTGGCCACGGAAGCGCGGCTGGCACTGGAAAGCGGCGTTTGTCGGTGAAGGCATAAAGTTACACCCGAAGGGTCGGAGCCCTTTGGCGACCGAAGGCTAGATTTCTCTGCCTTGGCCTATTCGTGAGCGCTTTCGGCCTACAGAAATGAAAAGGTGAGGGCGGCGTGTCGCGCGATTTAGAAATCGCCGCAGTACAGGCGGTGTAATACTTCGCGCGGCGGTTTTGGGGGCACTTTGCCTCGGTGTCATGCATCCGTGCCTCCCATGATCGGTGCTCCAAGAGGAGACGGACGATGCATGACCTGGAAGATTCCGATGCCGAAGCGGACCGCCGCAGGACCGAGGAGGGTGTCCGGCAGATCGAGTGGTTCGTTGAACAGGGCGATCTCGCCCAGGCGGAGATCGCCTTCGAGCTGACCGCGACTGGCGTGGCGGAGAGCGCCGACGAGGGTCAGCTTGCCCGGCTGCGGAAGGCGGCAGAAACGATCGGGATCAGCGCGGACGGCCTTCCTTCCGTAGCGGTGCCTCCACGTTTCTGAGTTTCGGGGCTCCCACCGACGTTCCGCCACGCTAATGTGAGGCTCACGCCATACCAGCGTGGAACGATACGTGGAAAATCCATGACCCAGAGGGAGGCGCTGCTGCGCCTGCTTGCGGATGGCTCGGTCCGACGTGCTGTGGATCTCCGCGCCGCTGGGATCCGTCCGCAGGCGATCGCGGACGCCTTGAAGGACGGCCTCGTCCAGAAGGCGGCGGTGGGCTCGTATGTCCTTCCCGGCGCGGCTTCGCGCGGCTGATGCGCTCAGCCGGCATCCAGGCGCCATTCGGCTGCTCGAAAGGGCTAATGCTCACCTTGGCGGGATAGCTGCCCCGCACACCTCCCAGCATTCTCGAAACCGTAGAGAGTTGCGTCGCTTCGAGGCAAACGGCGGATCTCGGGAGCAGAGATGAGCACGACCGTCGAAATCCGGGCCGGCCGCCGTTTTGCCGAAGACCGCGCCCGGAACGAGGCAGGCGGTCTACGGCCCCGCGGGGAAGGCCGCGGGACGGCTCCCTCTTTCGCGCCGGCCGCGGCCCTCCGAGCGCCGGCCCTTCCGATGAATCGTTTTCCCGCCTGACTCGATCGGCGCATCAAGGAGGAACCATGGCCGACATGAATCACCGATGGCTGGAGAAATACCCCGAACTTGGCCGGGGTCCAATCTCGACCGAGCCCTATATTTCGCCCGAATACTACGAGCGTGAGAGGGAGAAGATCTTCATCGGGTCCGGCGCGGATCTGAACGAAGCCACCAAGGTCACGGCCTGCAGCGGGCGGCGGACGTGACGGGCCTGCCTTACGACGAGATTCTCAATCGCGCGACGATCGCGGGCTCGATCGAGATCAGCCGGCTCCCCGGCGTCGTCCGCGTGACCTTCATGTGCCCCCGCGCCATCCTTGAACGCCTCGGCATCGATCGACTGATCGACGAGCAATATGGCGCGCCCGTCGCGTAAGGGCTCACCGGGCGTCACCGCAAGAATGGGCGCGGCGGATCTTCAGCCAGGCCAGAGACCAGGTGATGCGCCTAGGGACCTGTGTCAGCGCGTGTCGGTATTCAGGCACGAAACGGTCACCAGCTTTCGCGCGGCCGAACTCCAGCCAAGGCATCCCAGCACCGGAGGGCCCGACTCGGCGTAGTCGAGATGCACGAGATCGTCTCGCGGGTCGAGCCAGATCAGGGCAGCGTCATGCGTGTCCAGCACCACGGGCTTATCCCCGTCCGGCACGTCGAGCACGAACAACGTCTCGGCTGCGGCACCGAACTGCACAGTGAGCAGGAAGATGTGTGAATTGGCTGTCGACCATGCCCCCATGGCGCGCAGAACAGGGCCATAGGCATCCGGCCATCCCTTGCGCCAGGAACATTCGCCGCTGCGCTCGCACAAAGCCAGTTTCGTGGTTTGCCCTTGTCCGGCCCCTTCGCTCCAAACGACCAAACGCGATGAGGCAGCATTGCCGGGATACAGCGGCAACGACTGCACCGTCGTCGCGCCGAGCGTGGCGACGCGGGATCCCGTATCGCGAAGAGGGTCTGCGCCCTTACCGAGGCATGGCGAGGCGGCAATACACAGGAGGGCCGCCGCGAGGGTGGGCGCTGCCTTCTTCACCGGACCGGTCCCAACGGGGTGCTCTGGGGAACGACCTCGATCCGGTCGGCATTGATGACGGTCGCGTTGGAATGTGCCGGAAATAGTCACTGCAAGTGGATGCTCGTCCCGAAAGTGGGAGTCCCATTTGGCCTCGCGTCGCTTATCTAAGGCGTGACGTGACTGACGAAGCTGACAACTTATTGAAATGATGGCGCGCCCTGGTGGATTCGAACCACCGACCCACAGCTTAGAAGGCTGTTGCTCTATCCAACTGAGCTAAGGGCGCGCAGGGAAACCGGTCAGTGGGTCCAGTTCGCGCGTCGGTCGAACCGGAAATTATCGGCATAGGCCTTGGGCGGACGAATGCGGGCGGTCGGAAGTTCGAGGTCGAACGGGATGTTCTCGCGCTCCGCATAGGCGATCGCGTCATCACGGGTCGGGAAGCGCAGGGTGAGCTGGCTGCGCGTGTCGCCCGAGCCGAACCAGCCCATCAGCGGGTCCTGCGTGCGCTGCTCGTTCTGGCCGTATTCCAGAATCCAGTCATGCGTGTTGGCCTGTCCGGACTGCGTCGCTGTCTTGGGCTGCTGGTAGATCCGGGCACGCATGGACGAACACTTTCCTATACCTGGCCTGCAACTGGTCGGGGCGCCCGGACTCGAACCGGGGGCCTCGTGTACCCAAAACACGCGCGCTACCAGGCTGCGCCACGCCCCGAACCGGGCCAGAAGCTATGGAGTTGGCTTCCTGCTGGCAAGCCCATCCAGCACCGGGCGGAGATGCCCGCCGGTCCGATCGAGCTCCAGCGACGCCTCTTCCGCACCCAGCCCCAACGCCACCAGGATCGCCGGTTTCACCTGTCCGCCGGCTCGCTCCAGCGCCTGGGCCGCTCGCTCGGCATCGCAGCCGGCCAGATCGGACACCATCGCCACGGCGCGCCGTCGCAGCTTCTGGTTGCGCGCCTGCATGTCGACCATGCGGCCCTGATGGACGCGGCCGAGCCCGGTCATCATCGCCGTGGACAGCAGGTTCAGCACGATCTTCTGCGCGGTGCCGGCCTTCATGCGCGTCGAGCCTGCGATCGGTTCCGCCCCGGTGGCCACGAAGACGGGATGTTCGGACGCGTCGAGCAAGGCACCATGCGGGCTGTTGGCGAGCCCGATGGTCAGAGCGCCGCGTGCGCGCGCCTCGCGGATCGCGGCGACCGTGAACGGCGTGCCGCCGCTCGCCGCGACGCCGATCAGCACGTCCTGAGCGCCGATCGCGGCATCGGCGACCTGTGCCAGCGCCGAGTCGCGGTCGTCTTCCGCATTTTCCACCGCCTCGGTGAGCGCGCGCAGCCCGCCCGCGACCAGCAGCACCAGCCGATCGCGCGGCCAGTTGAACGTGGGTTCCAACTCGGCACCATCCTGCGCGCCCAGGCGTCCGGAAGAGCCCGCGCCTGCGTAGCAGAGCCTTCCCCCGTCGCGCAGGCGGGGCAGGGCGGCCTCCACGGCGGCCGCGATCGCGGGCAGGGCGGGTCCGATCGCCGCCACGGCGGCGAGCTGGCCTTCCCAGAGCGACTCGACCTGGTCACGCACCGTCCACGAATCCAGCGCGGCATGGCGGCGGCTGACCTGCTCGGTCGCCGCCGGGGGAATCGCCATGCTCACCCCGTCTTGCGGGCCAAAGGCGGCACGAACAGCGGGGCCGTGTCCCAGGGGAACAGGATCCAGGTGTCCTGCGGCACTTCGACCACGAACCTGTCGGTGAAGGGGCGGCCGGAGGGCTTGGCGTAAAGGCAGGCGAAATAGGCTCTGGGCAGGAGCTTGCGCACCAGCTTGGCGGTGACGCCCGAATCGACCAGATCGTCGATGATCAGGAACCCGTCCCCGTCGCCAGCCGCCGCGGCAGGCTTGATCACCTGCGGCTCGCCCTGCGCCTGCTCGCCGCTATTCTCCTGGTCGTAGGAGACCACGGAGATGCTTTCGATCAGGCGCAGGTCGAGCTCGCGGCCGATGATCGCGGCCGGGATCAGCCCGCCGCGCGTGATCGCGACGATGCCCTTGAACGGTCCGTGCGGGATCAATTGCTCCGCCAGAAGGCGGGCATCCCGATGCAGCTGGTCCCAGGTGACGGTGGCGTAGTTGATGGCCATCAGAACAATCTTCCCCCATCGGGCACGGAATGATCGGGCCGCACCAGGACCACCTCGCCGGTCCGGTCCGGCAGCCCCAGCGTCAGCACTTCGCTCATGAACGGTCCGATCTGCCGGGGTGGGAAATTCACCACCGCGCAGACCTGCCGTCCGATCAGCTGGTCCGGCTTGTAATGCCGTGTGACCTGCGCTGACGAGCGCTTGATTCCGATCGGTGCGCCGAAATCGATCCATAGCTTGATCGCCGGCTTGCGGGCCTCGGGGAAGGGCTGGGCATCCGTCACGGTGCCCACGCGGATGTCGAGCGCCTCGAAATGATCGAGTCCGACGGTCGGGCGTGGCTCTGTCATGCGGACGATCTTGCCGCCCGCCCGGCAGCACCACAAGCCGTGTGGAACGACGGCATCCATATATATGAGAAGATGCCTGGCTCCCGGAGTAGGGATCGAACCTACGACCGAGCGATTAACAGTCGCTTGCTCTACCGCTGAGCTATCCGGGACCGGCGGCGCACCCTATAGCGGAGCTCGCGAGGGCGCGTAAAGACCCCCCTTGCGGGATTCGTGTCAGTTTCGCGACCGGCCCCCCTGCCCATCCTCGGGAGCACCGTTTCCATGAGCCTGCGCCCCTTCTCTCGCTCCCTCGTCCGCCCGGGCCGACGCGCGGTTCTGGGTGGTCTTGCCGGGATCGGCGTGCTGGCGGGCGGCGGCATTCTGCTGCGCGACCGCTTCGACCAGGCGGAGAAGGAGCAGCATGCGCAGCCGGATGGCGTGTTCCGGAAGCTGAAGCTCGCCTGCCCGCATCCATCGCACGATCCGGTTCTGGCCATGGCGCTGCGCGACGGCTTTCTGGATCGCTACAACCTCGACATCACCGTCCTGGATGGCGCAGATACGGGACGGCAGGCTCTGGACCAGCTGCGGACCGGCGCCGCGGACGTCGCGATCGCGCCGGCCTTGTCCTGGTTGCCGCAATTGCTCGGCGGGCTCGAGGCCAAGCTGATCTGCGGCCTGCAAAGCGGCAGCTCGCGCCTGCTGGTGGACCGACGCTCGCGCTTCAAGCGGATCGAGGATCTGTACCGGCACGCCATCGCCCTGCCGGATGCCGCCGGCGGCCCGGATGCCGGGGCGGATCGGTTGTTCTTCTCCATCGTCATGCGTCGCAAGGGGATGAATCCGAACAAGGATGTCACCTGGATCTCGGTAGCGCCCGAACGCTTCGGCGAGGTCCTGGCCAGCGGCCAGGTGCAGGCCGTGGGCGGGCATGATCCGGTGATCTGGGAGGCGCAGCAATCCCTGCACCTGGCCGAGCTGGCCAGCTCCATGACGGGAAGCTACAGCGCGCGCGTCGTGCGCGTACTCGGTGCGCGCGACGATCTGCTGGCGCGCGATCCGCGTGCGGCCGTGTCCCTGGTGCTGGCGTTCCAGGAGGCCGCGCGCGTCGTGGCCAGCCACCTCGCCGAGACCGCCAGCGTGATGGCCGATCAGATCCCCGACATGCCGCAGGACTCGATCCTCAAGATGCTCCAGGCGGAGAAGCACGACGTGCATCCGGTCGGGCAGGAACTACGCGAACAGATCGCGCAATATGTGGACGAGCTGAAGCTGATCGGGCTGGTGGACGAGAACCAGGATTCCGGGTCCATCTCCAAACGGTTTTGCGCCACCATTCTGCGCGGCTGACGGTCTTTTCACGTTTCGACGACGTTGGTCTGTCCTGAACACAATCCAGCTCTGCTGCGTGGAATTAAACCTTCCCTTTCGGAACGCGTCCTTTATATCTGGCCGCGCTCCAAGGGATTCCACCGATCATGGACCTGCAATCCGACTTCCACGCTCCTGAATCGGATATACCGGGCGCGAGGGCCGAGGCGCGGGATGTCCAGGACGCTTTCGCCCGCCTGACCGCGCTTCAGAACCAAGGCGCCGATGGCCGCGTGCTTCTGCGTCATGCCCTTCTGCATGTGCTGCCGGGCCGGATCGCGACCGTCTCGTCGTTCGGAGCGGAATCCGCGGTGCTGCTGGCATTGATCGCCGAGATCGACGACACCGTGCCGGTGCTGTTCCTGGAGACCGGCAAGCATTTCCCTGAGACGCTGGCCTATCGCGACACGCTCACGCGCGATCTCGGCCTGCTTGACGTGCGCTCCGTGTCGCCCGGCCGGGCGGCCCTGGCTGATCGCGATCCGACCGGAGAGCTGTGGCAGTACGACACTGACGCATGCTGCGCGCTGCGCAAGGTCGAGCCGCTGGCGGATGCCCTGAGCGGATTCGAGGGCTGGATCAGCGGGCGCAAGCGTCATCAGGCCAGCACCCGGGCGGCGATTCCGTTCGTGGAGCTGGATGGCGGTCAGCTCAAGCTGAATCCGATCGCCGATTGGGACGGCCCGCGCATCCAGGCCGAGTTCGCCAGGCGGCACCTGCCGGCGCATCCGCTGGTGGCGCGCGGTTTCCCGTCCATTGGCTGCGCCGTCTGCACGCGCGCCGTGGGCGAGGGTGAGGATGCCCGGGCCGGACGCTGGTCAGGAAGCGGCAAGACGGAATGCGGCATCCATCGTCCGGCCGTTCCAGCCGCCTGATCCGGTCCGGCACACTCTTTTGGAACCGGCTGAAATAGGCTAGAAGCCTCTCGGCTGCGGGTGTGGTGGAATTGGTAGACGCGCCGGACTCAAAATCCGGTTCCGCAAGGAGTGTCGGTTCAAGCCCGACCACCCGCACCACCGTCTCCAAACAGACAATCGTGCCATCGCTCCGGGAACGGAAGGCTGGCGCCGTATGCGGTCCGATGAGCGGCCATGTGCGACGGCGGGTGACCGCGCGGTTCGCGCTCGGATATAAGGAGCGCCGTCCGGTTCGGCGGGTTCCGCCGTTCCCCGCGTCACACGCCAATCGAGACGGGCCGTTCCCATGAGCACCTCCCAACGGCCGCTGCGCCTTCCCGACAACCCACGCTTCTCGTCCGGCCCCTGCGCCAAGCGGCCGGGCTGGAGCCTGGATGCGCTTCGGGGCGCCGCGCTCGGACGCTCGCATCGCGCTGCCGACACCGCCGCCTCCCTCCGCGAGGTGATCGACCGCTCGCGCGCCGTGCTGGGCATGCCGACGGATTGGCGTCTGGGCATCGTGCCGGCCTCCGACACCGGCGCCGTCGAGATGGTGCTGTGGTCGCTGCTCGGCACACGCCCGGTGGACGTGCTGGCCTTCGAGAGCTTTTCCGCCCTCTGGGCCAGTGACGTCACCAGCCAGCTTGCTCTGGACGACGCGCGCGTTCTGTCTGCCCCGTATGGCGCGTTGCCGGATCTCGGCGCGGTGGACTGGTCGCGCGACGTGGTGTTCGCCTGGAACGGCACCACCTCGGGCGTCCGCATGCCCGGCGCCGAGGCCATCCCGGCCGAGCACGACGGGTTGGCGATCTGCGACGCGACCTCCGCCGCGTTCGCCATGGATCTGCCCTGGGACAGGCTCGATGTGGTGACCTGGTCCTGGCAGAAAGTGCTGGGCGGGGAGGCGGCGCATGGCATGCTGGCCTTGTCGCCGCGCGCCGTGGCCCGTCTGGAGGCGGCGCCCGCTCTACGCCCGCTGCCGAAGATCTTCCGGCTCACCAACAAAAACAAACTGATCGAGGGCATCTTTCGCGGCGACACGATCAACACCCCCTCCATGCTGTGTGTCGAGGATGCGCTCGATGGACTGCGCTGGGCGGAGAGCATCGGCGGCCTGCCCGCGCTGATCCGCCGCAGCGAGGCCAACCTCGCCGCCATCGCCGAATGGGAAGCAGGCAACGACTGGGCGTTCTTTCTCGCCGCCGATCCTGCGATCCGCTCCTCCACCTCCATCTGCCTGCGCCTCGGCGGCGACTGGTTCGACGGGCTGCCGGCGGACGAGAAGCCGCGCGTGGCCAAATCGCTCGCCGCGCTGCTGCACAAGGAGGGCGCGGCACTGGATTGCGGTTCCTATCGCGATGCGCCGCCTGGCCTGCGCCTGTGGGGCGGGGCCACGGTGGAGACTGCGGACATCCGCGCGGCGCTGCCCTGGCTGGACTGGGCGTGGGGCGAGACGTGGCGGACATTTAAATAGGCAAGCATGGGTGCTGCCCATAGCCGGCAAGGGCCGGCGGCCCCTGCACCTCGATCCGTGAGCGCAGCTTGCGTCTCCTGACGTAACGTTCCCATACTTCGTCATGACTGCGACACCAGAAGCAAAAGCGCGAGCCAAGATCGACGCTCAGCTGCTGGCCGCTGGCTGGATCATCCAGGATCGAGCCGATCTGAACCGCTCAGCCTCCCTCGGCGTCGCGGTGCGGGAATACCCGATGGCCACCGGCCCTTGTGATTACCTCCTTTTCGTAGGAGGCAGGGCCTGCGGGGTGATCGAGGCAAAGCCTGCAGGCACGACCTTGTCTGGCGTCACCCATCAGGCACAAGGTTACCAACCCCCGCCCGGCCAGCACTTGGCTTGTTGGAGCAACCCGTTGCGCCTGGACTACCAGGCTTCGGGAACGGAGACGTTTTTTTCCGATCGGCTCGACCCACTTCGCCGTTCCCGGCGTCTTTTCGCGTTTCCTCGCCCGGAAACCCTGCACCGTTGGCTCAAGGCCAACTCGTCCTTCCGGGCTCGCCTCGCCGTCATGCCGTCGCTTGTAAAAGACGGGCTACGCGACTGCCAGATCGAGGCGATCGAGGGACTGGAAGCCTCCCTGGCCCAGGATCGACCTCGCGCCTTCGTCCGCATGGCCACCGGAGCAGGCAAGACCTTCACCGCGGCGACGCTTGCCTACCGCCTGCTCGCTCATGCCGACGCACACCGCATCCTGTTCCTGGTCGACCGCAACAACCTCGGGCGTCAGACCCTGAAGGAGTTCCAGGCCTACCGCCCGCCCGGCACCGGTCGATTGTTCACCGAGCTCTACAACGTCCAGCGCCTCGGACCCGCCGGGTTGGACGAGCCGGCCAAGGTGGTGATCTCCACCATCCAGCGTGTTTTTGCGCAACTGACCGGTGTCGATCTGTCGGAGGACGAAGAAGAGGCAAGCGAGTTCGAGCGCGGCTGGATCGCCCCGCCGAAACAGCTCACCTACAGCGCCTCGATGCCACCGGAAACCTTCGACATCGTCGTCGTCGACGAATGCCATCGATCGATCTACGGAAACTGGCGCCAGCTGCTCGATTATTTCGACGCCCATATCGTCGGCCTGACCGCTACGCCGACGCTCAACACCGCCGCCTTCTTCGACGAGAACCTGGTCGCCGACTACCCCTACGAACGCTCCGTCGCCGACGGCGTCAACGTTCCGTTCGACATCTTTCGTATCCGCACCCGGATCGGCGAATACGGCAGCCGCGTCGACGCCGGATACACGTTGCCGGTGCGTGACCGCCACACCCGCGCCCAGCGCTACAAGCTCCTTGACGATGACCTAGTCTATGCGGCGCAGGACCTTGACCGCAGCGTCATCGCCCGCAACCAGATCCGAACCGTTCTCGAAACCTATCGCAACACCTTGTCCACCACCCTGTTCCCCGGGCGCACAGAGGTGCCCAAAACCCTGATCTTTGCCAAGGACGACCACCACGCCGAGGAGATCGTCACCCTGGTCCGCGAAGTGTTCGACCGTGGCAACGACTTCGCCCAGAAGATCACCTACAAGGTGGGTGCGAAATACGCCGAGACGCTGATCTCCGCCTTCCGCAACAACTACGAACCGCGCATCGCCGTCACCGTCGACATGATCGCCACCGGCACCGACGTGAAGGCGATCGAGGCGCTGATCTTCCTGCGTGACGTGCGCTCCTCGGTCTATTTCGAGCAGATGCGCGGCCGCGGCGTCCGGAGCATCGACCCGGCAACGCTCGCCACCATCACCCCCGGCGCAGGCGTCAAGGATCGCTTCGTCCTGGTCGATGCCGTCGGCGTCACCGACAGCCTCAAGCTCCAGACCGTGCCCCTGGAACGCGACCGCGTCATCGGCTTCGAGAAGCTGCTCGAACAGGTCGCCAGTGGCCGCAGCGACGAGGACGCGGTCTCCACCCTTGCCGCCCGTCTGGCCCGGCTCGACCGCCGCCTGTCCGACGAGGGCAGGGCGCGGATCGAGGCCGTCGCCGGCCAGCCCCTGTCCGCGATCGCCGGCACCCTGGTCGCCGCGCTCGACCCCGACGCCACCGACGCCGAGGCCCGCCAGACCCACGGCCCCGCCGCCACCGACGAACAGGTGGCCGCCGTTGCCGAGGAGCGCCGAACCCGCGCCCTCGCCATCTTCGACGACCCCGCCCTGCGCCGCGTGCTGATCGACCAGAAGAAGCTCTCCGAGGTGGTGATCGACGACATCAGCCACGACGTCGTCGTTTCCTCGCTTTGGGACGAGGGTCGCGCCACCGCCGTGATCGCCGATTTCGACCGCTTCCTTCACACCCACCGCGACCGCCTGGCCGCGTTGCGCATCCTCTACGCCCAGCCCGCCGCCGGCCTCGCCGCGCATGGCCGCCTGACCTACGCCGCTCTGGAGGATCTGCGCGACGCCATGCTGCAACCGCCCTGGCTGCTGGACCCGCTGGCCCTGTGGAGCGCCTATCGCCGCCTGCGTGCCGACAAGGTCCGCGCCAACCCGGCCAAGACCCTGACCGATATCGTCGCCCTGGTCCGATTCGCGCTCGGCCAGCGCGACACCCTGGCGCCGTTGTCGTCGGACATGGCCGGCCGCTTCAACCTCTGGCTCGGCCGCGAGGACAAGGCCGGCCGCACCTACACCCCGGACCAGCGCGCCTGGCTCGAAGCCATCCGCGACTACCTGGCCGCCAACATCGAGATCGCCCCCGCCGACCTCCAGGACCAGTTCGCCCCCCGCGGCGGCATCGTCGGCGCCCGACGGGCTTTCGGCCCTAGCCTCGACACGCTCCTCGAAACGCTTCAGGACGCCCTGGTAGCGTAGGGGCGGAGGCGGGCGTGAAGGCGAAATATGTAGCGGCGGCAGGACCAGTCCAGGGTCCTCGGACGCTGCCAGACGGTTGGCGATGGGGCCGACTCGGCGAATTTCTCTCTATTCGCGATAGGTCCATTAATCCAGCGGATTCACCTTCCAAAAGCTTTCAGTTGTACAGTGTTCCAAGTCACGCGACCGGTTACCCAGAGCAAGTGGTTGGCTCAGAAATCGGTTCAGCAAAGCAATCGATTGGTCATGGTGATGTTCTATTATGTAAAATCAATCCGCGGATCAACCGGGTGTGGAAGGTCGTCGATCACGAATGCGGAGAGCTCATTGCTTCGACTGAATGGATACGTTTTCCTGCAACTGCAAATATCGAACCAGATTACCTGCGCTATCTGTTAATGCGTGACGGATTGCGTAATTATCTCGCAATGAACGCCTCTGGCGTTGGTGGTTCGCTGATGAGGGTCCGGCCTGCCGTCATCGAGCCGATCCTGGTTCCTATCGCGCCATACACTCATCAAAAACGCATCGTTGCCTGTATCGATGAACTCTTCGCCGAAATCGACGATGGCGAAGCAGCCCTGGCCCGCGCCCGAACCGACCTCACGACTTGGCGCAAGTCCCTCCTCAAGGCCGCCGTCACCGGCGAACTGACCGCCGACTGGCGCGCCGCAAATGCACCGGGCGAGACCGGCGGTGAGCTGTTATTTCAAATTCTCCGGAAGCGTCGAACGACTTGGGAGGAAGGCCAAGGAAAACGCCGAAGTGGCTATGTGGAGCCTGCACCTCCGAACAACACCGTCCAGCCGACTTTACCGACAGGCTGGGTATGGGCGTCGGTTCAACAACTGTCTCAGGTTGTTCGCGGTGCTTCTCCAAGGCCGGCGGGTGATCCCCGTTTTTTTGGTGGTACGATCCCGTGGATTACCGTTGGAGCCCTGACCAGAAATCATTCCAAATATCTGACTTCCACCAACCAGTTTGTCACCGAGCTTGGCCGCGACCATAGTAGGTTTGTTCCGGCCGATACTCTGTTATTTACAAACAGTGGAGCCACTTTGGGTGTTCCGAGGATTACTAAAATTGGCGGGTGTATCAATGACGGATCGGTCGCATTGCTGAATATGGATGAACCAGTAAAGTCTTACGTTTACTATTTTTTACAAACTCAAACAGAAAAACTGCGTGCGCTGAATCAGGGGGCTGCACAACCGAATTTGAATACGACCATTGTCAAAGAAATACGTGTCCCCCTTCCTCCGATCGAAGAAGTATATGAAATTGTCGCTAATATAGAGCGTCTCCTAGATGAGCAAGATGCATGTGAGGATGATATCAAGGACTTAAAAGGAGCTCCGGATAGTCTCCGACAGTCTGTTCTCGCCGCCGCCTTCTGTGGAGAACTGTCATGAACGAACAAGCCCTCGTCTCCAAGGTCTGGAACTATGCCCACGTGCTGCGCGACGACGGCGTTTCCTATGGCGACTATCTCGGCCAGATCAGCTTCCTGCTGTTCCTCAAGATGGACCGCGAACGCACCGACCTACTGGGCGAGCCGTCCGCGCTGCCCGCCGACGCCAACTGGGACACGTTGGCCGGCAAATCCGGCGAAACCCTTGAACGCGCCTACCGCACCATCCTTGAGACGCTGAGCAAGCGCACCGACATCGTCGGCACCTTGTTCCTCAAGGCCGAGAACAAGATCGGCGACCCCGCCAAGCTGCAACGCCTGGTCACCCTGATCGGCGCCGAGACCTGGATGGGCCTCAATGTCGATGTGAAGGGCACGATCTACGAGGGCCTGCTCGAACGTAACGCCGGCGAAGTGAAGTCCGGCGCCGGCCAGTACTTCACCCCGCGTCCCCTGATCGAGATCATTACCCGGTTGGTCGATCCCGAACCGAACCAGACCGTGCACGATCCCGCCGTCGGCACCGGCGGCTTCCTGCTCGCCGCCTACGAGCACATGAAGCGCAAGCCGGCCGCTCAGGACAAGGGGGTCGCCAAGGCGCTGCGCGAGACCATGCTGTCCGGCAGCGATATTGTCGCCGAGGTTGTCCGCCTTTGTGCCATGAACCTGTATCTGCACGGCATTGGTGGCGCAATTTCGCCGGTTATGCAGAAGGATGCCCTGCTCGATCGCGGCGACCGCGCCTACGACGTTATCCTCACTAACCCGCCCTTCGGCAAGCGCCAGTCCTTCCGCATCGTCCGTGACGATGGCGGCATCGACAGCGAGCGGCAGGATTATGTCCGCGACGACTTCACCGTTACCACCGGCAACAAGCAGCTCAACTTCCTCCAGCACATCATGTCGATCCTCAAGGTCGGCGGCACAGCGGCCGTGGTCATGCCAGACAACGTCTTGTTCGAGGGTGGGGCGGGGGAGACCTTGCGCCGCCGCCTGCTCACCGAATTCGATTTCCACACCCTGCTTCGCCTGCCCACCGGCATCTTCTACAGCCAGGGGGTCAAGGCCAACGTCCTGTTCTTCGACCGCGCTCCGCCCGGAAGCGGCGTTGCGACCAAGGAGCTGTGGGTCTACGACCTGCGCACGAACCAGCGTTTCACCTTGCGCGAACGCCCGCTCAAGCCCGCCGACCTCGCCGACTTCGCGACCTGTTTCGGTGGCAAATACCAGCGCGGCGCTCGCACCGAGACCGAGCGTTTCCACCGCTTCTGCTATGATGACCTCGCCCGACGCGACAAGCTGAACCTGGACTTGTTCTGGCTGAAAGCCGCCAGCGCCACCGATCCCGATAGCCTGCCGCCGCCGGCCGAGATCGCCGCCGAGATCGTCGACAGCTTGGAGCTGGCGCTGGAAAAATTCAGGCTGGTTGCCGCCAAACTGGCCGGTGCGGGGGCAGGCTGACGGGAAGCCGGTCGCGTCCGTTCAGGCGGGAGCTCAGCGTTTTTGTCCGCTGCGCTTCATCCGGGCGGATGCGGATGATATGAGCCGCACATGAGCGACGACACCCATCCCGGCACCGAGGAGCCGAACGGCTTCAGCCGCGCCCTGCTGCCGGCCGGCCTGCGCGATCTGCTGGCACCCGATGCCGAGATCGAGGCGCAGGGCGTGGAAACGCTGATGGGCGTGTTCTCCTCGCACGGCTATGAGCGCGTGAAACCGCCTTTGCTGGAGTTCGAGGACAGCCTTCTGTCCGGCTCCGGCGCCGCCGTCGCCGAACAGACCTTCCGTCTGATGGATCCGGACACCCATCGGATGATGGGCCTGCGTCCGGACATGACCCCGCAGGTGGCGCGCATCGCCGCCACGCGTCTGGTGAACGCGCCGCGCCCGCTGCGCCTGTCCTATGCGGGGGCCTGCGTGCAGGTGAAGGGCGGCTCGCTGTCGTCCGATCGTCAGGTAAGCCAGGCCGGGATCGAATTGCTGGGCGAGGATTCGCCCGAGGCCGATGCCGAGATCGTCGCCGTCGGCGCCGAGGCTCTGTCGGTTCTGGGGCTGGAACGGATCTCGTTCGACCTGACGATGCCGCCGCTGGCGCCGGCCTTGATCGCCGAGGCCGGCGTCGCGGAAGCGCATCGCGGCGCGCTGATGCGGGCGCTGGATCGCAAGGACGCCGCCGACGTGTCCCGCCTGGGCGGCCGCATGGCGCCGATCCTGTCCGAACTGCTTCTGTCCGCCGGTCCCGCCGCGCGCGCGCTCGAGGTGCTGCGCGCGCAGCCCCTGCCGCCGGGGGCGCGGGCGCTGAGCGATCGCCTGGCCGAGACCGTGTCGGCGATCGAGCGCGCCGCGCCCGGGCTGCGCCTCACCATCGATCCGATCGAATTCCGCGGCTGGCGCTACCATACCGGCGTGTGCGTGACGGTGTATGCCGCCGGCCGCCACGAGGAGCTGGGGCGCGGCGGGCGCTATCTGGGCGGCAACAACGAGCCCGCTTGCGGCCTGACGCTGCGCACCGAAGCGCTGCTGCGCGCGGCCCCGCCGCGTCCGTCGCGGCCGCGGCTGCTGGTGACGCGCGAGGCCGATCCGGCGCTGCTGGCCCGGCTGCGCGCAGAGGGCTTCGCCACCGTGGCCACCGCCGGGGCGGCGGGGGAGGCGGAAGCGCGCCGTCTCCATTGCACCCATCTTCTTCGCGGCGACGCCCCCGTCGCTCTCTGACCCTCGTTTCCGGAGCCACCCAATGTCCAATGTCACCGTGATCGGCGCCCAGTGGGGCGACGAGGGCAAGGGAAAGATCGTCGACTGGCTGGCCAGCCGCGCCGAGATCGTGGTGCGCTTCCAGGGCGGCCACAATGCCGGCCATACGCTGGTGGTCGGCGACCAGACCTATAAGCTGAGCCTGCTGCCGAGCGGTCTCGTGCGCGGCAAGATGGGCATTATCGGCAACGGCGTCGTGGTCGATCCGGAGGCGCTGCTGAGCGAGATCGGGCGGGTCCGCGCGCAGGGGCTGCCGGTCGGCCCCGACACGCTTCGGATCGCCGAGAACGCCACCCTGATCCTGCCGGTGCACGGCGCCATCGACCGCGCCCGCGAGGCGGCGCGCGGCGAGCGCAAGATCGGCACCACCGGCCGCGGCATCGGCCCGGCCTACGAGGACAAGGTGGCCCGGCGCGCGATCCGCATCTGCGACCTTGCCGAGCCCGAGACGCTGGACTGGAAGCTCGACGAGATCCTGCTTCACCACAACACGCTGCTGGCCGGCCTTGGCGCCGAGACCTTCGAGAAGGGCGCGCTGCTGGCCCATCTGCTCGACCTGGCGCCGAAGCTGCTGCCGTTCATGGAGCCGGTCTGGGATCGTCTGGACGAGGCGCGTCGCGCCGGCACGCGCATCCTGTTCGAGGGTGCGCAGGCGGTGATGCTGGACGTGGATCACGGCACCTATCCGTTCGTGACCTCCTCCAACACGGTGGCTGCCAACGCCGCTACCGGCGCCGGCGTCGGCCCCGGCGCCGTGGGCTTCGTGCTGGGCATCGCCAAGGCGTATTGCACGCGTGTCGGCGCCGGCCCGTTTCCGAGCGAGCTGTTCGACGAGACCGGTGCGGAGCTGGGTCGTCGTGGCCACGAGTTCGGCACCGTCACCGGCCGCCCGCGCCGTTGCGGCTGGTTCGACGCCGCCCTGGTGCGCCGCGCCGTCCGCGTGGGCGGCATCAGCGGTCTGGCCTTGACCAAGCTCGATGTGCTGGACGGGTTCGACGAGATCCGCATCTGCACCGGCTACCGTCTCGATGGCCAGATGCTGAGCCACTTCCCGTCCGCGCCGCTGGCGCAGACGCGCCTGGAGCCGGTGTTCGAGACGCTGGAAGGCTGGAAGGACAGCACGCGTGGCGCGCGTTCCTGGGCCGAGCTGCCGGCGCAGGCGATCAAATACGTCAAGCGGATCGAGGAACTGGTGGAAGCGCCGGTGACGTTGCTGTCCACCAGCCCGGAGCGCGACGACACCATCCTGATGCGCGACCCGTTCGAGGGCTGAATCCGGCCGTTGCCGGTCTCGTGACCGGCAACGTTTACGGATTCTTCACCGCTGCCCGTCCATGATCCGGCCGAATCACGGCGGCGACGGGGAATGACGGGGAACGGGGAGGCGGAGTCGGGTTCCATCGTGATCGGCGGCCGTTTTCGCGTGCTGCCCGATCAGCCGCGGGAGGGATATGCCGGCCTGTTCTCCTGTGCGGTGGATCATGCCGCGACAGCCATCGACCAGGTAGGCGCGCCGCCCCTGGTGGCGGTGCGGGCCAGGCGTGACGCGCCGCCGCCGGCCAATTTGCAGAGTTATATCCGCGCCTTCAATTCCGGACTGCTGATGCCCGTCGCGCACGGCATGGGCGGCGGCGCCTACTGGATCGTATGCGACGCGCCGCCTGGGCCTTCCTTGCTGCAGGCGCCGCCGCCGCAGCCGTTGAACGAAGCTGAGCTGATCAACAGCGTCCTGAAGCCGCTCGCGCAGGCACTGGGGCGGCTTCACACCGCCGGGCTCACGCATCGCGCGGTGCGGCCGGCCAATCTGTTCCGTTCCGAAAGTGGCCGCATCCTGCTGGGGCCTGGCTGTCTGGTTCCACCGGCTTTCGACCAGCCCGTACTTTATGAGCCGCCCCAGAGCGGCGTGTGCGCGCCGCATTGCCGCGGGCCGGGACTGGCCGCCGACGACGTGTATGCGCTGGGCGTGGTCCTGCTGGAGCTTCTGCTCGGCCGCCCGTTGCTGGCCGACATGACCGACAATCAGATCGTCCAGCGCAAGATTGAGGTGGGTTCCTACCAGACCCTGGCCGCTGCCGAACGCTTGCCGCCGGCCTTCGTCTCGCTGTTGCGGGCGATGCTGTCCGACGATCCGCTGGGGCGTCCGTCCATTTCCGCCCTGGCCGAGCAAGGAGTCGGGGCCGAGCGCCCCAAGGCCCCGCGCCCGGAGTCGCGCGCGCCGCGCCCGCTGATGCTGGGCAGGACGCCGATCTTCACCGCCCGCATGCTGGCTCAGGCGTTCAGCCGGCAACCGATAGAAGCGCTGGCGTTCCTGCGCGCCGGCACCGTGGATCAGTGGCTCAGGCGGGCGCTCGAGCAGCCGATGATCGCGGTGCGGATGGAGGAAGCGCTCCGGACGGGGCGGGATCGCACCTACGAGGGCAGCGACGCCATGCTGTTGATGCAGGTGATCGCCATGCTCGATCCCCTGGCGCCAATGTTCTGGCACGGTATCTGGATCTGGCCCGACGCGGTGCCGACCATGCTGGCGCGTGTCCTGGCCGAGGGTGCCGATGTCGCGCCCTTCGCCGAAATGCTGCAGACGCGCGCCCTGCGGCGATGGAGCTTCGTGTCCGGTCGCGTGGTTTCGGTCTCGGTCGAGGAGGTGGAGCGCCGCAACAACCGGACGGCCGATCTGGCGCCGGGCCTGCGTCTAGCGAGCTTGAGCTATGCCTTGAATCCGTTGCTGCCTTGCTTGTCGCCGGTGCTGTCGCGCAATTGGGTGCTGGGTGCGGAGCAGCTTCTAGCGGCGCTGGAAGCGCAGGAAGCCGTGGAGGCCGGCAGCGGCCGTTTGCTCGACATGCACATGCTGGCCATGCTGGCCGCCCGGGTCGGCGCAGACGAGGAACCGGGCGCAGTGCCGCCCAGCGCGGAAAAAGACCTGCCGATGCTCGACCTGTTTCTGCTGGCGCGGGCGCAGAAATACAAGGCGCAGAAGACCGGGCAAGTCGGCGCTTTTCCGCGCCTCGCCGGGCGGCTGCTGCCCGCCGCGCGGGAGCGGTTGAAGAGCTGGCCCGGCAAAGGCCGGCGCACGCGGCGTCTGGAGCGTCTGGAACGCATGGCCGAGGCGGGCGATCTGCCGGCGATGCTGTTGCTGGTGGACCAGGACGACGCCCGCGCCCTGGATGAGCAGGCGCTTGGGGAAGCGCGCCGTCAGGTGGAGTCGTTGCGTGCCGCGCATCAGGCCAGCCTGGACGCCGGCGAGGTGCGTGCGGCCGCTGCCAGGATCGGCGGCCAGGATCTCGGAATTGCCGCCGGTGTGCTCGGCCTCCTGGTCGCCGTCGTCACGGAATTCGTGCTGTGAGCAAGGCCGCCGCTTCCCGGAAAGGCAAGAAGGCGAAAAAGGAGAAAGCGAACGAGTCGGGATCCGCCGGCCTGTGGTGGGGCGGCATGGTCTGCGGCATCGTCCTGGTATTGGCGCCGGGAAGTGCGATCCTGGTGGGGGCGCTGTTGCTGCCGGTGGTCGGTCTGGCTCTTTTCACGGGTCGAAATGGGGGAAGGGCGGTGCAGGCGTCGCTTCTGTTCGGCCTCGCCGGGTGCGTGCATCCGTTGCACGTTCTGTGGGGCGGAGAGGTCAGCCCCGCCGCCGCGATCGCGCTTCTGCGCCAGCCCATGGTCCTGGCAACAGGGTGGATCGCTCTTCTGGCCGGATGGCTGGTATCTGAGCTGGCAGCGGCCGGGTTGCGGGTGCAAGCGGATATCGTCGCAGCGTCGCAACGGCGGAGAATGATGGCCCGGATCGCGGAGATCGAGGACGAATGGGGTCCGCTGCCGGCCGCGGCGCCATTGCCGCCCTTGTGATCGCTGTTGCTGGAAGTTTTGCGCGGACCGGCTCTTAACGGGCCGCGGTTGCCGAAAGCCGTTTCCGCGCGCCGCTTCCTATTCCTTCAGCGTTGGGAGGAAGCGCCCGTGACGCCCGTGGGCGTTTCGAGATCTGCGAACGAAAGCGGACCGGGCTTGGCTTCGCCGGTCAAGCCGTCAAACCGGCCCCGGCGGAAGGCCGGGGCCGGGGCCGGGATCGTCAGGCGGCCTGATCTTCGAGGCGCCGCGTCGCGACCTGCGCCTTCATGGCCTTTTGCAGCTTTTCGAACGCGCGCACCTCAATCTGGCGAACGCGCTCGCGCGAGATATTGTAGTGCTGCGACAGGTCCTCGAGCGTGGACGGCTCCTCGTTGAGCCGGCGTTCGGTCAGGATGTGGCGCTCGCGATCGTTCAGCGTCTTCAGCGCATTGCCGAGCAATGCCTTGCGTCCGCTGAACTCCTCATGCTCAGCCAACGTTTCTTCCTGGCTTTCGGCCTCGTCCACCAGCCAATCCTGCCACTCGCCTTCGCTGTCTGCGCGAACGGGAGCATTCAGGCTGTGATCGGGCGCGGCCAACCGACGGTTCATGTTCACGACATCGGTGCTGGACACGCCCAGCGTGGTGGCGATGTGATCGACCTGTTCCGGCTGCATGTCGCCGTCCTCGATCGCCTGCATCTGGCCCTTGAGCCGGCGCAGGTTGAAGAACAGCTTTTTCTGCGCGGCGGTGGTGCCCATCTTCACCAGTGACCAGGAGTGCAGGATGTATTCCTGGATCGCGGCGCGGATCCACCACATCGCATAGGTCGCCAGACGGAAGCCGCGATCCGGATCGAACCGGCGCACGGCCTGCATCATGCCGACATTCCCCTCGCTGATCAGCTCCGCGATCGGCAGGCCGTAGCCGCGATAGCCCATGGCGATCTTGGCAACGAGACGCAGATGCGACGTGACCAGCTTATGGGCGGCCGCGCTATCCTCATGGTCGCGCCAGGCGCGGGACAGGGCCAGCTCTTCTTCCGGAGCCAGCATCGGGAATTTGCGGATGTCCTGGAGGTAGCGGGAAAGATTCCCCTCCGGGCTGACATTGATGACGGCAGAGACCATGTGAGCGGCTCCTTTCGCCTGAAGCTGCAGGGGTTCGCCTGTCCTTACGGCACAACGCAAACCAGGTTTCGCAGCGCAGCGCATGGGCGCGGGGGAAGGACTTCACGTCCCTGAGACTCTTCCCGCCCGGCGGCTAAGCGTCCCAGAACGTCCTGGCGACAGGGCACGCCCGCCCTTCGCTGTTGCCGTTTGGTAACAGGACCTCCCAGGTCCTGTCAATTTAATCCGGCGTGAAACAACGTTCATTCGAGCAGACTGCGCCGCAGTGTCGCGAAATCCTCCGGCGGCTCGGTCTCGAAGCGCAGGGCCCGACCCGTTTCCGGATGGACGAAGCCCAACGTCGCCGCGTGCAAGGCCTGGCGGGGGAAATCCAGCGCCGCCGCCTTCGAGGCTGGCGACAGGAGCTTCGCGGCGGCGGGTATGCGCCGAAGATATACCGGATCGCCCAGGAGCGGGTGCCCCGCATGGGAGAAATGCACCCGGATCTGATGGGTACGGCCGGTGGCCAGGCGACACTCCACCAGGCTGACCGCCCCCGATGCCACCGCGAGGGTGCGATAATGCGACAGGGCCGGCTTGCCGCCGCGCTCCACGACCGCCATGCGCTTGCGGTCGCGCGGATCACGACCGATCGCGCCCTCGAATGTGCCGGAGGACGGGGTGATCATGCCCCAGCACAAAGCGAGATAGGAGCGCTCGACCGTGCGGGCGGCAAAGGCCTCCGACAACGCGGCCAGGCTCCGCTCGGTTTTCGCCACCACCATGATGCCGGACGTGTCCTTGTCGAGCCGGTGAACGATCCCCGGCCGCTTTTCGCCGCCGATCCCGGGCAGGCTGTCGCCGCAATGGGACAACAGGGCATTCACGAGCGTGCCGTCCTCGTTTCCCGGGGCGGGGTGCACGACGAGGCCGGCCGGCTTGTCCAGCACCAGCAGGTATTCGTCCTCGAACAGGATCGGAAACGGGATCGCCTGCGCCTGCGGCTGGGCCGGTACCGGAGCGGGCGGCGCCAGGGTGAATCGCATCCCGGCCCGCACCGGCTCCGACGGGGTGCGCAGCACTTCGCCGTCGCGCAGGAGATGTCCCGCCTCCATCAATCCCTTGACGCGCGAGCGCGACAGGCTACCCGTGGCTTCGGCCAGGAACCGGTCGGTGCGCACGCCGTCGTGCTCCCGGCCGGCGACGATCTCGATCGGTTCGGGGGATTCGCTCATCGAACCGGCTTTAACGCTCAAACCGTGTGGTGGAAATGCAGGGACAAAAGGCGCTGTTGGGCCTGGTGATCGTCATGGGAGTGCTGATCCTGGCCGGCACGGTGGGGTTGGTCGGCGTGGTGGTGCATCGGCTGAGCGCGCCGCACAAAGCGGCCGCGAGTACTTTACTGCCGGTGCCGGGCGCTCCCGAGGGCGCCAGGGTGACCCTGGACGAGCCGGCCGGGACGCAGATCCGCACCGTCACCCGTCAAACCGATACCTTGCTCGCCATTACCCTGACGGGCGGCGGACCGGACCGGGTGCTGGTCTGGGATCTGGCCGCCAACCGGCGCCTGGTGGAGTTGTCGCTTTCGCCTTGAGCGGCCGCCCCTCCGCTTTTGTTCTTGATTCGTTCAGGTCCGGAACGCTACGATCCTTCCACTCCAGGAAGGAAAGTTTCCCATGTTCGTCCCTCAGGATCGCCGTCCGCTTCTGCCGCTCGATCGTCGCGATGCGGCCTTCGCCGTGCGTCAGGCGCTTGGCATGCGTCATCACGGCCCGGTTCAGGACAAGGTGGACGCCACGTTGCAGGGCGAGATCGCCGAGCTGATCGCCGATGCTCTGAACGAGGCTGGCTATGTCGTGGCGATCAAGCAGCGCCGCGCGGCCCCGGTGGGCTGGCCGATGTTCGAACGCGGGGCGAAGCGCCCCGTCGCGTGATCCGGGTCCGAGCGGGCGTCGGCCGTCACCACGCAGGAGGCTCTTCACGCTCGCGGTGGCCCAGACCGTAACGGCCGGATCGGTTCCGGCCTGGCGGAGGCCGTCATGTGGGCCACGTCACCCTCTTAATGGCAGAGCATCGCGGCAGATCCATCCGGGCGGGAGTTAGGACCGCGCCGTGGATCGGCCGGTCGAGAAGCCCACCTTGCGCGTGCGTCGGTCGGGGCGGCGGCACGCCGCTTGCGACCTCTGGGATCGAGGGGCGGGCGAGCCGGAGCAATGCCGCCAGTCGGGCGCCGGTGGGATGGCGACATAAAGGCATCCCACGCGGATGCGTTCCGTGCCGGGTGATGAAACCGGGCGGCGCGGAACGGCTTAGAGGCGTGTGGCCGGGAGAAAAGGACCGAATGACCCCTGTTGTTGCGATGACCGGGGCGCTTGCCTTCACGACGGATGTCGGCGCCCAGAACTTTTCGCGTCTTCGTCCGTGGGGTTGAAGCGGCCGGCCATGGCCGCGGCGCCGTTCTGGTTCGCCCTGCTGCTCGTTGTCCTGAGTGGTTGCGCGCAAACCGGAAGCTCGATGCTCCATCCGTGGGGCATGGTGGCCGCAGCGCAGCGCGACTGGCTGGTCATCGCCGTGGCACTGATGATGATCGTGGTGCTGCCGGTCTTCGTGATGGTGCCTTTGTTCGCCTGGCGCTATCGCCGGCGTGGCGGGCGCGGCGTCTACAGGCCCAACTGGACCTACGCGCGCGTGCTGGAATATCCGATCTGGGGCGTTCCCGTGCTGATCGTGGCGGCACTCGCCGTCATGGTAGCCACACGCGAGACCGATCTCGACCCCTACCGCCCGTTGCCAGGCGCCGGGGCGCCCCTGGAGATCGACGTGGTGGCGCTGGATTGGAAGTTCCTGTTCATCTATCCGAAGGAGCATGTCGCGTCCGTCGGGCTGCTGGCGATCCCGCGCGGCCGTCCGGTCAGCTTCCATCTGACCAGCGACGCCACCATGCAGTCCTTCTTCATTCCGGCGCTGGGCAGCCAGATCTACGCCATGGCCGGCATGGAAACCCAGCTGCATCTGCGTGCGGATCGGGATGGCGTTCTCGATGGTGAGAACACGCAATATAACGGCGCCGACTTCCAGAACGAGCATGTTCGCGTCGAGGTGGTGCCGGACGCGTCCTTCGCGCGTTTCCTCGCCGAATGCCGGGTTGCGGGCCGCGTGCTGGATCCGTCGAGCTACCGCATGCTGGCCGTGCGCGACACGCTGGTGAAGGCCAAGGCCGCATTCGGCCTGCCGCCGGACGGAAGGCTGCTGTTCGGCGACGTGCAGCCCGGCCTGTTCGCAAGCATCATCGCCAAATACCATCCGGGCGACAGGACGATGCGCATGGCCGGCCAGGCAGAATGATCTGTTCTCTGTTTCATCGGAAGGCCGGACCATGACGCTCAACGACTGGCTGTTCGGCCGGCTCACCGTTCAGGCAGCGCTGCCGTTCTATAGCGCCATTGCCACCGCGGCGGCCTCCATCGTGGTCGTCGGCGCGCTCGCGGTCGTGGTGCTGCTGACCAAGTTCCGCCTGTGGCGGCCGCTGTGGAGCGAATGGCTCACCAGCCTGGATCACAAGAGGATCGGCATCATGTACGTGGTGCTGGCGCTGGTGATGCTGTCGCGCGCGGTCGTGGAAGCCGTGATGATGCGCGCGCAGCAGGCGGTGTCCTACGACTCGCCGGGCTACCTGCCCGCGGATCATTTCGCGCAGCTCTTCACCACCCACGGCACGATCATGATCTTCTTCATGGCGATGCCGTTCCTGACGGGCATCATCAACTACGCCATGCCGTTGCAGATCGGCGCGCGGGACGTGTCGTTTCCGTTGCTGAACTCGGTTAGCCTCGGGCTCACCGCGGCGGGCGCGGCACTGATGATGATCTCGCTGTGCATCGGCCGCTTCTCCACCGGCGGCTGGAGCGGCTACCCGCCTTTCACCGAGCTGGCGTTCTCACCGGATGTCGGGCCGGATTACTGGATCTGGGCGGTGACGCTGAGCTCGATCGGCTCGACACTGACCGGCATCAACTTCGCCGTCACGATCTACAAGGAGCGCGCACCCGGCATGCACCTGTTCCGCATGCCTTTGTTCTGCTGGACGGCGCTCTGCACGTCCATCCTGATGATCTTCGCCATGCCGCCATTGACCGTCGCCACCGCGCTGCTGGCGCTGGACCGCTATGCCGGCGCCCATTTCTTCACCAATGGCGGGGGCGGCGACGTGATGAACTACATCAACCTGTTCTGGCTGTTCGGGCATCCGGAGGTGTACATCCTGATCCTGCCGGCGTTCGGTGTCTACTCCGAGGTGTTCTCGACCTTTTCGGCCAAGGCGCTCTACGGATACAGGTCGCTGGTCTATGCGACCATGGCAATCGCCGTTCTGAGCTTCACCGTCTGGCTGCACCATTTCTTCACCATGGGGCAGGGCGCCAACGTCAATGCCGTGTTCGGGATCGCGACCATGCTGATCGGCATACCCACCGGCGTGAAGATCTACGACTGGCTGCTGACGATGTTTCGTGGCCGCATTCGTTTCGCCGTGCCGCTGCTGTTCGCGCTTGGCTTCATTCTCATGTTCGCGATCGGAGGCATGACCGGGATCATCCTGGCCAATCCCGGCATCGACTACCAGGTGCACAACACGGTGTTCCTAGTGGCGCATTTCCATAACGTCCTGATCCCGGGGCTCCTGTTCGGCATGCTTGCCGCCGTCCAGTACTGGTTTCCGAAGGCGTTCGGCTTTCGCCTGAACGAGAAATGGGGCCGGACGGTGTTCGTGCTGTGGACGGCGGGTTTCCTGTTCGCCTTCATGCCGCTCTACGCGCTGGGGCTGCTGGGCCTGCCGCGACGCACGGTGGAGTATTTCCAGGGCGCGTACCGGCCATGGACGTTGATCGCCGCGTTCGGGGCGTTGCTGTTGCTGCTGGGCTTGTTCGCCGTCGGCGCCTGGCTGTTCGTCAGCGTACGCCAGCGCGACGATAACCGCGTGCCGGCCGGCGATCCGTGGAACGGACGGACGCTGGAATGGTCGATGTCCGCGCCGCCGCCGGAGTACAATTTCGCCGTGCGGCCACGCGTAACCGGGCGCGATCAGTTCATGCGGGACAAGCTGGGCGGCATGGCCTATCTGAGGCCGGACGAGTACGAGGATATCGAGATCCCGCTCGGCAGCGCGGTCGGCCCGCTGCTCGGCATCGCCGGCATTCTCTGCGGCTTCGGGCTGACCTGGCACATCTGGTGGATGGCCGCGGGTGGATTGCTGCTGTCGATCGGCACGGTGATCGCGCGCTCCTTCGTGCGCGAGACCACGCGGATCGTCCCCGCAGGCGAGGTCCGGCTCCAGCATGAAGCCTGGCTCGGACGGCTGGCGATGGAGCGGCCCGCCAGCCGCGACCAGGAAATTGCGCCCAGCAATCGCGGACTCGCTCTGGCGGATGGATCATGAGCCGCCATCCCGGTCTCAACCTCGCCCATGCGGACGAGAAGGCGCATGCGGAGGCCGAGCCTCTGCTGTTCGGCTTCTGGGTGTTCCTGATGAGCGATCTGGTGCTGTTCGCGCTGTTGTTCGCCACCTATGCGACCATGATGGGGGTCACAGCCGGCGGTCCGGGGCCGAAGCAATTGTTCGAGCTGGGCCCTGCGGCGATCGAGACCGCCGCGTTGCTGTGCAGCAGCCTTGCCTACGGCATGGCGACCCTGGTGATGAAATATGAACGCGGCCGCGTCTGGCTGCTGTTCTGGCTCGGCGCGGCGCTCCTGCTCGGCCTCGTGTTTCTCTGCTTCGAGATCGACGATTTCGTCGGCATGTTCGCCAAGGGCGGCGGGATCGGGCGAAGCGGGCAGCTCTCGGCTTTCTTCGCCCTGGTCGGCACGCACGGATTGCACGTCACGTTCGGCTGTCTGTGGATCGTGGTGATGATGATCCAGGTGCTGGTGTTCGGGGCCGAGCGCCGCGACAACAAGACCGAGCGGGAGCGGTTGCTGGCGGATCGCGTGCAGACGCGCATCCTGCGGCTCGGCCTGTTCTGGCATTTCCTGGACATCGTGTGGATCGGCATCTTCTCCGTGGTCTATCTGCAGGGTCTGACGGCATGAACGAGAAGCACGATTTCGCCTCCGATCTTCGCACCTATCTGGTCGGTTTCGCGCTGGCAGCTCTTCTGTCTGCCGTCCCGTTCGCCGCCGTCGCGTTGCATCGGCCGCGCGCGCAGGTGCTGTGGTTGCTGATCGGCTGCGGTCTGGTGCAACTCCTGGTGCATTTCCGCTGCTTTCTGCACATCGATCTGTCGGAGCAGAAACGCGACGATCTGCAGCTGATCCTGTTCTCCGTGATGATCGTGGTGCTGATGGTGGGGGGCACACTCTGGATCATGGGGAACGCGCACCGGCATATGATGTGAGCGTCAGGGCCATCTCCAGCCGGTGATGGTCGCTTCGCTCGAACCGGTCCGGCTCGGTCGCCGGCCCTTGCGATAGCCGAGCGCATGCCAGAAGCGCACGCCGTCCGTGCGGTCTGCGGGAATGGCGAACCGTCACTGTTTTGCCGGGCAGACCGCATCGACCGGCGGTTTCGGGATCGGGCTCAGCGCGTGGATCTCGTCGCAGATCGCCAGCGGCGCAGTGCGGTGCGTGACGATCAGCGCGCCCTGCCGGCGGCGTCGCAGCCGTTCCGGCAGGCGCTGGAGGATCAGCATCTCGGTAGCGGCGTCGAGGCTTTCGGTGGGCTCGTCCAGCAGCAGCCAGGGCGCATCGGAGAGCAGGGTGCGGGCAAGGGCGAGGCGGCGGCGCTCACCGCCGGACAGCGCTGCATCGGCGGCGAGCCAGGTTTCCAGGCCATGCGGCATGCGCCGGATGCGCTCGTCCAGAGCAGCGACGTGCAGCGCGTCCCACATCTCGGCCTCCGTGGCGCACGGACGCATCAGGGTCAGATTCTCGCGGATCGTGCCGATCAGCAGCGGCGCATCCTGCGGCATCAGCGCGAAGCAGCGTCGTGCATCGGCGGGATCGAGCGCGGCCAGGTCGCATCCGCCGATCGCCATGCAGCCGCAAGGCGGAGTGAGCAGCCCGGTCATGCGATGCAGCAGCGTCGTCTTGCCGCTGCCGGACGGCCCGAGCAGCGCCACGATCGTGCCGGGCGGGGTCGGCATCGTGCCGTCCCGCCAGTCCAGGGTCGGTGCCCCGGTGGGACGTCCGCCGGTCGAGCGACCGGGGGCGTGCGTGCGGGCCATGGCGTCGAGTCTGCGTTCCGTTTCGCGCGCTTCCCCCCAGCGCTGCGCGCCCTGCAGGCGCGAGGCGGCGCCCTCCACCACCATGGACGCCGCCAGCGCGCACAGCGCCGCGCGCTCGATGCCCCACGCGCCGTCATGCGCCGTGCCGAGAATCGCCGCCACCGCGATCATGCCGGCGATGCCGGACGCCGAAACGCGGGCCAGCGCCATCCAGCCGGCGATGCGGGCGATGCGCCGCTCGGCACCGGCCTGGGTCAGGGACAGGGCTCCGATGCGCGAGACGATCCAGTCCTGCAGCGCATAGGTGCGGAGTTCGGCGCCCGCGTCGCACAGAAGAGACAGCACGTCGCGCAAGGCGGCACGGGCGGCGGCAAGACCGTTTTCGTGCTGGCGCGCGTGCCGGTCGAGCATGCGGGCCAGGGCGTGCAGCCCCGCGACCAGTACCGCCACGGCGGCCGTGACGTTCCAGCCGCCGAACGGAAGCAGCAGCGCGAAGCCGGCCGCCAGCGTGGCGAGCCAGGACCAGGAGGCGGTGTGGCGGATCACCGCCTGGTGCTCGAGCTCGTCCAGGTCGTTCACCAGACGGGACACGGCGTCGCCTTCCGGCATCGCCAGCGCTGTTTCCGGGGCTCCGGCGGCGAGCCGGGAGAACAGAGCCGGGCGGATGCGGCTGAAGGCGCGTAGCACGGCGTCGTGTCCGAACACGCGCTCGCCATAGCGTCCGCCGGTGCGCAGGATTGCCAGCAGGCGGATGGTCGCGGAGGGCAGCAGTGCGTTGAACGCGGCCGCCGCCGCAGCGCCGCCGGTGAGGGCCGTGGCGGCGATGAACCAGCCGGACAGGCCGAGCAGAAGAACGGAGCACGCGCCGACCAGGGCGGCGCTGATCGCTGCAGCCAGCAGGCGGCCCCCTTCCTTGCGGCACTCGCGCCGGATCAGGGCCCGGATGCTGTCGGGGCGATGTGGCGCGGGTCTCATGCTGCGTGCAGCCTGACGATGCGGTCGGCGCTGGCGGCCAGGGCGGCCGAATGGGTGGCGACAATGGTGGTGCGTCCGCGCGCGGCCGCGCGGATGGTGCCGATCAAGGCGGCTTCGGTGTCTGGGTCCAGATGGGCGGTGGGCTCGTCCAGCAGCAGCAGGGCAGACGGTTTGAGCAGGGCGCGGGCCAGGGCGATGCGCCGGCGCTCTCCACCCGACAAGCCGCCGCCGCGCTCGTCGAGCTGCCGGTCCAGCAGCACCGCACCGGCGCCATCCCATTCGAGCCCGGCCGCGTTCGCGGCGGCGCGGATCTCGTCCAGGCTGGCATCCCGGCGGGACAGGGCGATGTTCTCGGAGACGGAAGCCGGGATCAGGAACGAGTCCTGGCCCATCCAACTCGCGCAGGCGGCGATATCGCCGAGGCCGCTGAGCGGGGCGTCGTCGATCCAGACCTCGCCTCCGGCCAGCGGCGCCAGACCGAGCAGCAGCTTGATGGCGCTGCTCTTGCCGGTACCGCTCGCGCCGAGCAGAGCGACCATCTCGCCCGGACGCACGTCCATCTCCAGCCCGTCCAGCGCGGGACGATCGCAGCCTGGATAAAGCACGCTGACCGCCTCGAAACGCAGATGCGGTGGGGCGGCGAGCGGTGCATGCGTCGCGGCCGCGAGAACCGGGCTCGGCTCCGCCAGCGGCGCCATCCGGTCGGCCGCCGCTTCCGCCGCGCGTTCGTCGTGATAGGCGGCGGCGAGACGGCGCATGGGGGCGAAGAACTCGGGCGCCAGCGCCAGCACGAACACCGCGCGCCCGAGCGTGAGCGGCTCGGGTGAGCGGAAGGGCAGGAGCCCGAGCAGGGAGAAGCCGCAATACATCGCCACGAGGGCGACGGAGAGGGCGGCGAAGAATTCGAGCCCCGCCGAGGACAGGAAGGCGAGACGCAGCACGCGCATGGTGCGCCGGTGCAGATCGGCGGAGGCGCGGCCGAGCAGCGCCGCCTGGCGCCGTTCGGCGCGGGCGGCCAGGATCAGGGGCAGCTTGCGGATGCGGTCGGCGAATAAACCGGACAGGCGGGCCAGGGCATCGAATTGCTGCCTGGCCTCGTCGGCGGCGGCGCCGCCTGCGAGCGCCATGATCAGGGCGAAGGGCAGCAGCGTGCCGAGCAGCAGCAGCGCCGAGACCCAGCTGCCGAGCGCGGTCGCGAGCAGGACCAGCATCTGCGCCGGGACGGCCGCCTTTCGCGCCGGCAGCAGGCGCGACACGTAGCCGTCCAGGCTGTCCACCCCGCCGGCGAGGGCGGTGATGGTAGTGCCGAGCGTCGCGGCGTCGTCGGGACGGCGGTCCGTGCGGGCGAGCAGTGCGCGGGATAGCCGGGCCCGGAGCCGGACCCGCACCTCGATCGACGCTCTATTGCCGCAGAGCTCGCCCTCCCGGCCAGCGATGCCACGCGAGACCGCGCAGACCAGGCCAAGGACGATCCAGCCGGCCAGCCTGCCCTGGGCGAGCGGCTGGCCCGGAATCTGCAGCGCGTCCGTGGCGGTCTGCACAGCGCCGCCGAGCGCCGCGGCGAAGCCCGCCCCCGCCGCCGCGTCGAGCAGCAGCAACCCGGTCGCCGCCCGGATCCAGTGCCGGCCGGGCGCGCTCGCCTCTTCGAGCCAGGCCCGTCGGCGTCCTTGCCGGGCGCGGTGGTCGGTCGGGGGCGGGTCTGCTGGGGCTGTGGTCATGGATGCGTTGTCTCGCCGAACGGGTGGCGGCGCCTTGATCCTGATCAAGGAGGCGATCGCAATTCGGTTCTATCGAGGCGCCCAGAACCCTTCGTCGCCATTTCGTCGCGCCAAGGGACCGGAGGCGATACGATTATGGATCCCGGCTTCGTCGATCTGTCGCGGCTGCAATTCGCGCTGACCGCTCTCTATCATTTCCTGTTCGTGCCGCTGACGCTCGGGCTGTCGTTCCTGCTCGTCATCATGGAATGCATCTACGTGATGACCGGGCGGGAGATCTGGCGCCAGGTCACGCGGTTCTGGGGCAGGATTTTCGGCATCAACTTTGTGCTCGGCGTCGCGACCGGCCTGACCATGGAGTTCGAGTTCGGCACCAACTGGTCCTATTTCTCGTCCTATGCGGGCGACATCTTCGGCGCGCCACTGGCGATCGAAGGGCTGATGGCCTTCTTCCTGGAAGCCACCTTCGTCGGGCTGATGTTCTTCGGCTGGAACCGCTTGTCGCGCGTCGGCCATCTGTTCGCGACCTTCATGGTGGCGCTGGGCACCAACCTGTCGGCGCTGTGGATCCTTATCGCCAATGGCTGGATGCAGAATCCGGTGGGCGCGCGCTTCAACCCCGAAACCATGCGCATGGAAGTGGTGGATTTCGGCGCGGTTCTGTTCAACCCGGTGGCGCAGGCCAAATTCGTGCACACCGTCAGCGCCGGCTACGTGATCGCATCCGTGATGGTGCTGGGCGTCTCCGCGCTCTATCTGCTGCAGGATCGCTGGCATCAGGTCGCGCGCCGTTCCATGGCGGTGGCGGCGTCGTTCGGGCTGGCGGCCTCGCTCTCGGCCGTGGTTCTGGGCGACGAGTCCGGCTACACCCTGTCCGACAACCAGAAGATGAAGCTGGCGGCGGTCGAGGCCGCCTGGCACACCGCGCCCGCGCCGGCCGGAATCACCGTGTTCGGCTTCCCGGACGCCAGGGCGCACGTCACCCGTGCGGCGATCGACGTGCCCTGGGTGCTGGGCCTGATCGCCACGCGCAGTCTCGACACGCCGGTGATCGGCATCGAGGAGCTGGTCGCGAAGGCGCAGGACCGCATCGTCTCGGGTCTGGTCGCCTACAAGGCGGTGCAGGCGTTGAAGCGGAACCCGAACGATCTGGCGGCGCGGGAAGCATTGGCGCTGCACCAGCATGATCTGGGCTATGCGCTGCTGCTCCGGCGCAGCATGCGCGATCCGTCGCAGGCGACGCCGGCGCAGATCGAAGCGGCGGCCTGGGACACCGTGCCCGACGTGCCGGTGCTGTTTTGGGCGTTCCGCGCGATGGCGGCGATCGGCTTCGCGATGATCGCCCTGTTCGCCATCGCCTTCGTGCTGTGCACGCTGCGTCGGTTCGACCGGCGCTGGTTCCTGCTGTGCGCGGTGGCGGCGCTGCCGCTGCCCTGGATCGCCGCCGAGCTTGGCTGGGTGGTGGCGGAGCTGGGACGACAGCCCTGGGCGATCGATGGGGTGCTGCCGACCGGGCTCGCCCCATCCTCGCTGACGCGGGCGCAACTCTGGGTCACGCTGGTCGGCTTCACCCTGATCTACGGCACCCTGGCCGTGATCGAGTTCGGGCTGATCGTCCGCACCGTGCGCCATGGTCCGGATGAGCATGACGAAGCGCCGCCTTTGCCGGGCAACCTGCCCGCCACCCCCCTGGTCGCGTGAGGAGCGCGTCATGCACAGCCTGTTCGACTATCCAACGCTTCGTGTGATCTGGTGGGCGCTGCTCGGCGTCCTGCTGATCGGTTTCGCGCTCGCCGATGGCTGGGATCTCGGCGTATGCGCCCTGCTGCCGTTCCTTGGCAGGACCGACCAGGAGCGGCGCATGATGATCAACAGCGTCGGCCCGACCTGGGAGGGCAACCAGGTCTGGTTCATCCTTGGCGGCGGCGCGATCTTCGCGGCCTGGCCGTTCGTCTATGCCGCCAGCTTCTCCGGCTTCTATCTGGCGATGTTCGTGGTTCTGGCGGCGCTGATCATGCGGCCGGTGGGCTTCAAATACCGCTCCAAGAAGCCGGAAGCGTCCTGGCGTGCGCGCTGGGACGGGGCGCTGTTCGTGGGCGGTCTGGTGCCGGCTCTGGTGTTCGGCGTGGCGGTGGGCAACGTGCTGCAGGGCGTGCCGATCCGGCTGGACGACGATCTGCGCGTGTCGTTCGAGGGCAGCTTCCTCGGGCTGTTCACCCCGACCACCCTTCTGTGCGGCCTGTTGTCGGTGTCCATGATGCTGCTGCACGGATCGTCGTTCCTGGCGATCCGGCTGGAGCATGGCGCGCTGCACGAGCGGGCGCGCCGCGTCGGCATGGCGACGGCGATCCTGTCCGTGCTGCTGTTTGCCGCGGGCGGGCTGGACATGGCGTTCGGCGGCATCGGCTTCCGGCTGTCCGGCGCGGTGGATCCGGCGGGACCGTCCAACCCGCTGCGCGCGGACACGGTCGCCGAAGCGGGCGGCTGGCTGCTGAACTTCGCGGCTCATCCCTGGATGATGATCGCTCCCGCTCTCGGCTTCGGCGGGGCCGTCCTGGCGCTGTTCGGGCTGTCGCGACGCAGCGACGTGCTGCCTCTGGCGGGATCGGCGCTGTCGAGCGCCGGCATCATCGCCACGGTCGGCCTGTCGATGTTCCCGTTCGTGATGCCGAGTTCGGTGGATGCGCATTCCAGCCTGCTGGTGTGGAACGCGTCGTCCAGCGCGCGCACCTTGTTCAACATGCTGATCTCGACGGTGATCCTTCTGCCGCTGGTTCTGCTCTACACGGCCTGGGTGTACCGGGTTCTGTGGGGACGGGTGACCGGGGCCGAGGTGATCGCCAATCGCGATTTCTACTGAGGAGAGAACGCCATGTGGTATTTCACCTGGGTGCTGGGACTCGGTCTCGCGGTGTCGTTCGCGGTGCTGAACGGCATGTGGCACGAGTTCCGCCTGCCGAAAGAGGACGACACGCCGGCGGACCGGCGTGCCTCCGGTTTCCACGACGAGAACGCCTCGCCGCTGATGTGAATCGCTGATGTGAATCAAGGACGGGGCGGACCCGATCGGCTTCGATGCCACCGACCATCGAGACCGAAAGGGTTCCAGCCATGGACGCACAAAAAGGCATCTCGCCGCAGGCGCCGCCCGATGCGGTTCTGGCGCATCTGTTGCGTCGCCATGGCGGCGCGGTGCCGCGCTACACCTCCTATCCGACCGCCGTGCAGTTCGGGCCTTCGGTGGATGCGTCGCTCTACGCCGCGTGGCTGCGGATGCTGCCGCCCGAAGAGCCGGTTTCGATCTATCTTCACGTGCCGTTCTGCGACCGGCTCTGCCTGTATTGCGGCTGCCATGCCGTGGTGGCGCGACAGGAGGCGCCGCGCTGGGCCTATGCGCGCCGGATGATTCGTGAACTGGAACAGGTGGCGGCCACGATCGGACGGCGTCTGCCGGTGTCGCGCATCCATTGGGGCGGCGGTACGCCGAGCTCTCTTCCGCCGGAGGCGCTGGAAGCGGTGGATGCCACGCTGCGCCGCGTGTTCGCCGTGCGCGACGACGCGGAACTCTCGGTGGAGATTGATCCCCGCCATCTCTCGGCCGACCATCTGGACCTGTTCGCGCGCCTGAAACTCGGTCGCGCCAGTCTGGGCGTGCAGGATCTCGATCCGGCCGTGCAGCGTGCGGTCGGCCGCATCCAGGACGCGGGTATGGTGTCGGATTGCATCGCGTCGCTGCGCGGGATCGGCGTGCGATCGATCCACCTCGATCTGATCTACGGGCTACCGCTGCAAACCGAGGCCGGTGCGGCCCGCACCGCCGCTCGCGTGTCGGCGATGGCGCCGGACCGGCTGTCGGTGTTCGGCTACGCGCATGTGCCGTGGGTGCGCCGGCAGCAGCGCCTGATCCCGGCCGACACGCTCCCCGGCGCCGCCGAACGGTTCCGGCAGCGCGCCGCCATCGATGCGACGCTGCGTGCGCAGGGTTACGGGCCGATCGGGATCGATCATTACGCGCAGCCGAACGACGCGTTGGCCGTGGCGGCGCGGACGGGACGTCTGCACCGGAACTTCCAGGGCTATACGACGGACGATGCAAGCACGCTGATCGGCGTCGGCGCATCTGCGATCGGCCGGTTCGCCGGCGGCTATGTGCAGAATCATGCCGCGCTGCCGGTCTATGGCGCGGCGATCGATGCGGGCGAGCTGGCCGTTTCGCGCGGGGTCGTGCTGAGCGACGAGGACCGGTTGCGCGCGGCGGTGATCTGCACGCTGATGTGTGAGGGCAAGGTCGATCTACGTGAGACGGCCGAGCAACACGGTGCGGCCGTCGAGACGCTCCTGTCGGATCTGCCGAAACTGTCGGCCGCGCTGGAAGACGGGCTGGTGACGATCGATGGGGCATTTGTGGGAGTGAGGGAGGCGGGAATGCCGTTTCTGCGCGGGATCGCCGCGGTGTTCGATCGCTATCGCGCGATCTCCTCCGGCCGGCATGCCATGGCGGTGTAGAGGGTGTCCGGGACATCCCGACGCCCGCCACCATCACGGTCTGCCGAAAGAGGTGTTTTTTCTCGGAAGAAGAACCAAAGACCTTCTGGTGGCGTGGCTCCGTACGCGCCACACACTCAATACGTAACGGACAGAAGTCTTTTTGCTTCTTTTTCTTCAGAAAAAGAAGACTCTTTCTCCTTCCTTTTTCCGTGTGCGCCTCAATAGCCCAGGCGGCGATCGACCTCCCCGATCATGGGCTGTCCGGACTCGTATCGCCGAATATTCTCGATCACGGCGTCAGCGCCGGATTGCGGCTGGGAATCGCTGGCGATGTGAGGCGTGAGACGGATGCGGGGGTGGCGCCAGAATGGATGCCCTGGCGGCAGCGGCTCGGGTTCGGTGACATCGAGCACGGCCTGGGAAAGCTGGCCGCTGTCGAGCGCGTCGATCAGATCGCGGGCCACCAGATGGCCGCCGCGGCCGCAGTTCACCACGCAGGCGCCGGCGGGGAGACGGGAGAAGCAGCGTCGGTCGAGAATGTGGCGCGTGTCGTCGGTCAGCGGCAGCAGGCAGACCAGAATGTCCGTGCCGGCGAGAAACGCGTCCAGGTCTTCCGGTCCGGAGAAACCTTGCACCCCCTCGATCTCGCTCGGGCGTCTGCTCCAGGAGCGGCAGGCGAAGCCCAGAGCGGCGAGATGGCGGAGGCAAGCGCCGCCCAGGGTGCCGGTTCCCATGATCCCGACACGGCATTCGCCGGGCGCGCGGTTAGGGGCCGGATTCCAGAGCCCTGCACGCTGGTCGGCCTCGTAGCGGAACAGCTCGCGGTGCTGCGACAGCACCGCCCAGGCGACGTATTCGACCATGCCCGCGACCAATCCGGGCTCGATCATCCGCACCACGCGGATCGACGGCGGCACCGCGGCCAGGCCCAGCTGATCGATGCCGGCGCCGATCGAGAACAGCACCTCCAGCCCGGGCATCAGTTGCGGCAGGGCGTCGGGGATCGTCCAGGCGGCCAGAAACCGGGTCTCCGCCATCTTCGGATCCGGCCACAGACGGAACGGCAGGTCGGGCAAGCGTTCGGCGAAGCGCGCCTGCCAGACGAGGCCGCGTTCCGGCGTGGTTTTGCACAGGAAACTCATGAATGGGCACCCCGGCGCGTCGGTCAGGCGCCGGAGCAGACGGCGCGACGGTGCCGAGCTTAGCCAGGCCGGGCACAGCGAGCCAGATCGAACGGCGATCGGCGGCGTTCCGTTCGCCGCATTTCGCTAGGCGCCGCAGTCGCCGTCCCACGGTTGCAGGAACGCGTCGTAACGCGAGAGCTGGGATTGCCACGGCCCAGCTTCGAATTGCACCAGATCGGCTTCTCCGCTGTCAGACCACAACAGACAGACGACCAGCCGGTCCCCGATATGAATATCGAAGCCGTAAGGCAGGTCGTCTTTGCCTCGCTGCCGCTCCAGCGCGTGACGGTAGCCAGGGGAGGACGGCTCCTCCCGACCGAGCGCGTTGAAGGGCGTCCAATGGCGGAAGCGCCAGGGGGGACGTTCGAGAACCAGGAATCGCAGCGAACCGTCCTGTCTCGCGCCGTCCACGAGCCGGCCGTGACGCCGTATCACCGGCAACAGCAGGTCACGCGACCGGATGGCAATCTCCAGAGGTGTTTTCTGCATCGTCATCGCCGGGCGATGTCGGATCCGGTCCGTCGCCGTTCTGGTCGATCAGCTCGTTTCTTCGCCGGCCGGGATGTCCTCGTTCATGGTGTCCCGCGCTTGCGTTTCGTCGCGGTTCAACCGCACGAGATCGGTCTCGATGCCGGAGACCCAGGATGACGGGATATAGTCCGGCCCGGAAGCTTGCTTGTTTTCATCTGCGCGAAGCCGGAGCCGTTCGCCGCCTTCGACGGCATCCACTACGCCCAGTATCGCTCCATTCGACGCGACGACACGAGAGCCCGGTTTGATCGAGGAAAGATCGGCCATATTCGTACTCCGGAGGGAGAAGGGGCAGTGTCTGGATCTGCTGGAAAGTCCTCTATCGCGTCGGATGCTCATCCTCCGCATCTGCCTGATCGGTTTTCTCGGTTCTGGTTCTGCCGAGATCGCCCGGCTGATCAGCGTGGGATTTGCTGATGTCGGCCAGGACATCTTTATCGGACGCTTTGTTCTCGTCGCTCATGTTCGGTCTCCGGCAGTTGGCAGGAGACCAAATATCCCGCTGCCGTCTTGGGCGATGCGCGGGATTGCGTATAAGTCAGATGGGGCGAGGGGGACGGGTTCGCAAGGCGCGAACAGCATCACGTCGCGGGTAGCGGCAGACAAGAAAGCGGCGGACTGTGCTGGAACCGGCGAGCCGTCGCATTTTGCGGATCGAGGACGGAAGTGACGGAGCCGCTGGCGGCCGATGATGAACCCATCGTCGGCGTGCTGATCGCCTGCCAGGCTATGTCCGGCAAGCAGGATGGTGGTGGGGCCTTACCCGGGGGCCTTCGCCTTTGCTCCGAGCCGGAGTCCCGTCCCGTTGGTGCAAGCGCTGCGAAGGATGATGCGGTGATGAAGCGAACGCAAGCCGGGGGAGCCAAAAGCTCCTCCCGGACCGCCTGCCATCAATCGCCGATCTTGAGATTGACCGCGGAAACCTTTCCCTGCTTCCCGGTCTCAAGCTCGTAGCCGAGTTTTTGACCGTCGTTCAGGCTCTTGATGCCAGCCTGTTCGACCGCCGTGATATGGATGAACACGTCCTTCGAATTGTCGTCCGGCTGCAGGAATCCGTAGCCTTTTTGGACGTTGAACCACTTCACGGTGCCTGTGGGCATCGGTCTTCTCCTCAGGCTCCGGCGAACGGCGAAGGTGCCGTCCGCTCCATCTTCGATGCGGAAAACAAAAAACCGCGCCGAATGCGGGGAAGATCATCGCCCGGCTCGAAAGAGCCTGGGTCGTTATGGCCGAAGCGGACGATGGACACAAATCCGAACACGGACGCTGACCGCGATTCTGCAATGCAGGCGCGTTGGCAGTTCAGGCCGCCGATGCGCCACGTCTTTCGGCCGGGCGAACGTGGAAGCGCCACGATAGCCACCGTCGCCGCCAGTCAAGCCAAGACGGCATCGCGGCTCTCAACCGAGCGTGGGCGGCGATGATGGATGGAGGGTCTGACCCGGACAGCTTTGCCAGAAAGGCAGGCTGTCCGGTTGGGTTCCGACCTAGTTGATGGTGCCGTTCAGCTTGTTCGGAAAGAAGCCGTAGCCGGCCGACGCCCCGCCAAGATAGACGATGTTCAAGACCTCGCTCGGGGTGCGGGCAAAGGCCAGCGCATTGCTGTCGGCCGGAACAACGTTGCTGACGCCTTTCACGGTGACGCCCTGGTCGTCGCCGGCGCCCGATCCGCCAACGGCTTCCGATGCCGCGGCCCGCAGGGCGGAGATCTTGTTGGGCGCGTCGGTGATGCCGTTGCCGATGAGCATCGTCCGGACGGAGCCTGCGTGGTACGCCTCGACGGCGAGAATGCTCGCGGCGGCCTGCAGATAATCTTTCGACGTGATGAAGGTCGCCGCCCCGTTATAAGCGGTGACGCCGATATCCTCGAAGATGAAGGCCGCGACCAGGAAGTTCGCCTCGTTGGCGAAGGGGTCGAATGTCTGCCCGGGGCTGATCACGCCTGCAGCGATCGCGGCCGTGGTGAAGCTGGTCTTCAGGTCGATGGACGGTCGGGCGACCGCCTGGGTGCCCAGGGCCGCGCGCAGGAAGCGGACGTGACTGAGCTCGTCCTGAGCGACCTCCTGGGCATATTGCTGGTAGAGCGCGCTGGTGAACGTCACTTTCGATCCGCCGGTCACGGTGCCCAGAGTGCCGGTGCCGGAAATGTCGGCGGCGCCGAGGCCGTAGCCATAGGCGCCTCGCAAATAGAATTCCGCCTCCAGATATTCGAGGTTCAACGCAAAGTTGAGAATGTCGGGATCGGTCAGGGCGGCCGGAGTGGTCGCGGCAGAGGCGGCCTTGGCGAACACGCTGTTCTGCAGGGCGAAGGCCGACAAGGCGGCCGCACCGACCGTGGCCTGCTTGAAAAGACGGCGTCTGGCCAATTCTGGCGGATGTGGCCGTTCGTCGCGATCGCTGGGAATGGTCTGGTCGGACATGATGTTTCAACCCTATCCAAGATGCGGGCGGGGAGCGTTCTGCCCACCGTCACCGTGATCCGCGGTTGTCTTCCCGCGGAACCGATACGGACGACGCGCGCGATTGGATGCGGCGACGGGCGATGAAACGAAAAGAAGCCGCATTTTCAGGGAGCCGCCCGATCCGGGTATCTCGCCAGCGAGCTGCACGGCCGTTAGGATGACGCCCGGTATCCGGAAGGACGATCGCGTGGCCGCGCTGGACGATGACCTGGACTCTCTCGTCCAGCGATGCAGCCTCGCCGACAAAGCGGCTTTCCGAATGATCTACGAGCGGGAATCCGCCTATCTGTACGGCATCGCGCTACGGATGACCCGACAGCCCGCGCTTGCGGCCGATCTCGTCCATGACACGTTTCTCCAGCTCTGGCGAAACGCGGCCCGCTACGACTCACGGCACGGCACGGCTCGTGTCTGGCTCGCCACCCTCGTTCGCTACAGGGCGATCGACGCCTTGCGGCGAACCGGCCGGGAGGAGCATCTGACCGAGTCGCCCGACATCGCCGACGATGCGGATGATGCCCTGACGCGGCTCGAGGAAAGCGATGGCGCACGCGACCTCCTCGCCTGCCTGACGGGACTCGAGCCGATCCAGCAGCGCGCGGTCCGGTTGGCGTTCTTCGATGGTTTGTCGCACGGCCAGCTGGCGGATCGCCTGCAGGCGCCGCTGGGAACCGTGAAATCCTGGGTGAGACGCGGGCTGTTGTCGCTTCGTCGGTGTCTCGACGAAAGAACAGCGCCATGAGCGACGACTCAGAATTTGCCCATGATCGGGATGCGCGAGCCGGGGAATATGTCCTGGGTCTGGGCGATGCCATGGAACGCCTCGCCTTCGAGCGCGAGATGGCGCGCGATGCGGCCCTGGCGGCTGCGGTGGCCGAATGGGAACGCCGGCTGCGGCCCTGGCTGAACGCGTTCCGCCCGATGTCGCCCCCCCAGGCTCTCTGGGAAAGGCTGTCGCGAAGCGCCTTCGGTCTCGAGAGTGTCACGGCAATTCCGGCGCATCCGAAGGCCAGCGGCCGCCTTCTCGCCGGCGCGATCGGGTTCGCGCTGGCTGCCGGGATCGCCTTCGCGGTTGTTCTCGGGCAGCCATCGCTGTTGCCGTCGACGACCGCTCTCCCCGTTGCGGCGCTTCTGCCCAAATCGGCGGCCGCGCCGGTTCTGGTGGTCTTGCGGGACAATCAGGGTGGCTTGTTGATCCGCTCGATCGGCGCGTTGAACGCGCCGGCGGGCAAGGGGTATGAGCTCTGGTCTCTGCCCGCTGGCGCGACGCGGCCGGTTGCGTTGGGAATGCTGGTGGACGGCAAGGCCAGAGTCCAGGCGAACGCTATCCCGGCGGGACGCGGCCTGATCCTCGTCAGCCTGGAGGCGTCCGGTGGCTCTCCGACCGGGCTGCCGCAGGGGCCGGTGCTCTGGAGCGGCGCATTCGCCGGCGCAAGCTAACGAACTTTCACAACGCCGAAGAGGGTTGCAGAAGGGGGCAGGCATCTGGCGATCGATCGCTGTCGCCATTGATGATGGCGAGGCCGAGCCCGAATGCGGCCATTGCCGACGAGCTTGGCCTGTGATGATATAACCTGTCCTTCCGCGAGCCGAACGACGCTGGTCGGCCGAATGAAGGGCCGGATCCTGCCAGCCGCCCTCCCGCAACGTTTTGCTACGCAATGACGGCGGCCACGACATTGCGCCATGCGGCTGATCGCCACAGAGTTGGCCGGTTGCGCCCATACGCGGCGATCAACCGCGTGGTGGTGCGGCCGGCAGGGTCTGATCTCCGCAATCATCCGATCTGCTGCCCATCACTGCGCATGGTCCAGCTGGAAGCCAGGTAATCGGTCTTGAAAGTGTTCCTGACCCAGGATCCGTGCCGCGGACCAATTTTCGGCATGACCGCGAACGGGTTCAATTATCAATGGCTCGACGGCCTGCTGCGTACCGCTTTCGAGCGCGCCGGCTGGTCGGTAACGCTCGTTGCCCCGGCAGAGGCGGGCGGCTGCTTCGACGGGGAAGCCGTCGCGGTCGCGCTGTCGCTCGATCGCGATCCGGCCGGATGGGCCACCTTGTTCGGCATCCAGGACGAGACGCCGGAGGCCGAGGCGCTTGATCGCGTTCTCGATGCGCAACTCGGCGAGCCATACCCCGATCTGCTGATCGGCTACGAACTGGCGCCTTGGCTGGCCCGCTGGGCGCACCGCCGGCAGATCCCGTTCGTCAGCATCGGGCCCGCGGGCCAGCGCTTCATGCCCGATCTGCTGGTGGAGCTGCAGACCTCTTCCGCCTTGCAGGCATGGCCGGCCGTCTGGCTGTGGACCAGGCCGAGCTGGATCATGCCGCCGCGCGGTTCAGCGCCACCCGTCGCGCTCGCCACCATCTGCCGCTGTTCGACTCCGGCCGGCTCGGCCTGGTGGTCGGGCAGATGGCGGTGGACGCTTCGCTCGTCACCAACGGTCGCTTCGCGCGTCTTGACGATCATTTCGATCGGATCCGCAATCTCGCCGACGGGCTCGACGCCGTGCTGATCAGCCCGCACCCATACGAGGCCGATCTCGCGCCGTTGCACCGGCTTGCCGCCGCGCTGCCGGGCGCCTGTTTCACCACCATTGGCACGTACGACCTCCTGAGCGCCGTGCCGCTGACCGACGTCATCAGCCTGTCCTCATCCGTGCTGACGGAGGCACCCCTGTTCGGCGCACGCGTCCACCGCCTGATCGAGAGCGATCGAAGCCGCTGCTACGCGGCGCTCGGTCATGGCACCTCCGTGCTGTCGCTGGACCAGGCGCAGCGTGCCTTGGCCGCGTTTGCGTGCGGCGAACAGGACGTCGTGGCCCCGAGAAACACGGTTCCGACCGTCGGTGCGCCGTTCCGCGAGGGGATCGACCACGGATGGGGCCTGGATCATGTGTCGCTGCCGTCGCTGCTGCAGGTCGGCGAGACGCTGCAGGCACGGCATGCCGATCTGCCTGATTCTCTGTCCGCCTCGAGCCTCGTCGCGAACTGGTGGGGGCCCGACGGTCACTATAACTGGTCGTCGGACGAAGAAGCGGTGTTGCAGTTGCGGGCCAATCACTGCCTCGGCCGCACGTTGCTGGTGCAGCTCTGCGTGCCGGCGCACGCCCCGGCGCCCGTCACGGTCACCGTCTCCGCCGGGCGCAGCGAAACCATGGCGGAGCTGCCGCCCGGGAGCGAGCAGGTGCTGGCCCTGCCGATCACCCCGGACACGGTGCTGGGCGGCACGCTGCTCTCTCTGCGGCTGCGCTGCGATCGCCTCACTCGACCGGACACCGAGAATCCGGATCAACGGGCGCTGGGCCTCGGTCTACGCAGTCTGGCGATAGCGGAGGAAGAGGCCTGTTAGCGCGCGTGGACACAGGTTGACGGTGCCGGCCGCGGTTGATTCAAGGCTGTCATTTGGAGGCGGCTTTGGACGAACGGATTGGCACCACGGATGCGGAATGGGGTCTGATTGGGCCCCTGCTTCCGCCTGAACGGGGGCGGGGTTGCCGTCCTGCGGGCGACAACCGCCCCTTCTTCGACGGCATGACGTGGATGACACGCATGGGTGCGCAGTGGCGACACTTGCCGCCGGACTATGGCAAGTGGAACAGCGTCTTTCGCCGCTACCGACGCTGGGTCGAACTCGGTATCTTCGATGCGCTGCTGGAAACATTGTCCGAGTTGGCAGGGCGGAATCGCTCGGCCGATATGATCGACAGCATGATCCTGCGTGCGCATCACTGTGCGGCAGGCATAAAAAAGGAACTGGTCCGGCCGAGGCGCTCGGACGCTCCCGCGGCGGCTTCTCCACCAAGCTGCACGCCCGCAGCGACGCGCGGGGATTGCGACTCGGCGTCGTCCTGACACCCGGCCAGACTCACGATGTCCAGGGTTTCGGCGTGCTGTTCCGAATGATCGACGAGCACGTCCAGATGCTCCTGGCTGACCGGGGCTACGACGCCGACGCCATCCGATCGGACATCGCCCTCACCGGAACCAAGGCTGTGATCCCGGGGAAGAAAGGACGATGAAAGCCCGCCCCACACGACCGCAACGCCTCCAAGCAGCGCAATCGCATCGAACGCATGTTCAACACGCTGAAGAACTGGCGACGCGTTGCCACCCGCTACGACAAAACAGCCAAATCACTCCTCGGCTTCGTCTCCATCGCTTCAGCATTCCTGTGGATTTCCTTTATCCACGGAGGCTAGATCAGCAGAACGATCGCGAGAAAAGTAGTGGGAAGGGGGGAGATCCCCTCCAGCCATCGGCCTCACACTGCTGGCACGACGGTGAGGCCAGACCCCGCAACATGCTCTCCCCGGACACCGTACCCCAAGCCGCGATCAAGGATTGTCGCCCGCAAGGGCGAGATGCCCATAGGGCGGTTCAATGAGCGCAGCGAACGAAGCCGGGCCCCGCGCAGACCCCCGAGCATCAGGCCATACGGCGTTCGCATCCTGTTGGCGGCCAGAATTGAGATGGCAAGGGTTATTTTTCTGAAATGATCAATGACGTGCGGCTGGGATCAAGTCCACATGGTCAAGTTTGATTGTTTTCAGATCACCCGGCCCGTCACGTAGAGTTGTGAGTTCACCCCGGACTGATATTCCCTTTTGATCTGATAGCTGCTCCGCGTCTGTTCCACCTGATACCAGGATCAATGGCGAAGCCTGCCGCGTGGAAATTGCCGCAGCTCCGACAATGGCCCGAGCGTCCAGAGTGGCAGACCAGTTCGGATCGTTGTTGATAGATATCGACCATCCAGCAGGGCAATCAGTCACGCCAGCAAACCGCCCGGATATGATGGATAGCTTGATACCCATGATCCGCAAGCCGTGTGGAATTGCTGGGATGACAAGCTGGTAGACGGAGGGTGAAGCCGCTTCACCCTCCGGCGGGCAGGCGAGCATGCCCAGCAGGGTCAGGCAGACTAGAGTCTTCATTAGCGTCTTCATGGTACGATAACTTCGACTTGGATAACACCGCTTCCTAATCCACCTGCAAGAGCTTGATAAGCTGTCTTAGTGCGTCAATTAACCGCCGCTAGCGTCGGATCAAATACAGGAGCCGCAGCGATGGACAATAAGCCCTGGCGCTCGTTGTTGACAGATGCGACCCTGCAGCTACAGGCGTGGAGATTGGAATGCGTGAGGATGGACTTTCTTGCAACATGACGGGCGATCAGTTCGACGCGCTTGTTAGATTTATAGAGGCTGCTGCTGAATGCGCCGTGTTGAGGGGCCTGGATTAAACCTTGTGGGGATAGCTAGGTCGATTGAGAGAAGAGATCGGACACGGGAAGAGGCCAGAGAGGCCTTAGTAAGGTGAGATAGCGTTGGGGCTTGGTATCGCTGCTACTCTATGGCCTCTAGAAATGCGTTCGGAGGCCACCCCCCTTCCCTTCAAAACAGGCCCCCGGTCCTCTCCGCATCGCCCTCCCGCATCGTTTCGATGTTGGAAACTATCAACGATTTGATCGAGGAGGAAAGTGGATTAGTCAAAAACAGAAGTATAAATAAAGCAAATGCCGTGGCAGATATTGTAAGAATTACTGATCTTCTAATCGGGTGATCATCACTCCTCTAGGCACTATGCAATAGATAGTGACAAAGCCATATAAGGCTCCATATAAATACCATGTAATCAAAAAATAGAAGCTTGCCTAAATACAAATTCTTTTGTGCTGTCACTGACAAGCTTCGTCGCAACAATTATGGTAAGCCAAGACACGTATTTGAAGAATATCTCAGTTATTTTGAACGCCACCGGCCATTGGCTGGCGAGTTTGCCGGCAAATTCCTCGCTGCGCAAATGTCTTACTTCTTCCATCAGCCGATTGCTCTCTCCTGCTCTTTCCTGGTCTCGTTCCGTTTTCGTCATGGCACACTTACCTCCTGCGCCATTGTGCCGGTGGTAGTGTGCCGGAGGTAGGCGGAAGTTGGCTTGCCCAGGAAGGTACGGTCTGGACGGCAGATACGGAACCAAACCTACTTAGCAGTGAGGTTGACATGGACCCTCGGGGACGCGCGCTGACTGAGGCCGGCATCCGGCTCGGGATGGAGATCGAGACAGCACGGCAGGAAGCGGCACGCGCGTCCGCAGTCGCCGTGGAGGCCGCCGCCAACGCGGCTCGTGCATCACGGATTGCCTGCCTTGTCGCGTGGGTGTCAGCGGCGATTGCCGTCTACGAGGCTTTCGATCCGACGCGTTTCTGACGGCAATGCCACGCTCACACCTCGCGGTGCTGGCGTCTTAGCAGCAATCGCGTAACGCTGATCGCCGTTGAGAAGCATTGCAATTTGCCGCGTATTTCGCCGCATGCTTAAGCCGATGGCTCTAACTGCCCGCTAAGCTCTTGATTTTACTGGCGTCCCGTAGGGGATTCGAACCCCTGTTACCGCCGTGAGAGGGCGGTGTCCTAGGCCCCTAGACGAACAGGACGTGGCCAGTGGCGGTGCATTTAGGGGAAGGCGGGCGTGGACGCAAGCCCCCTTGTTCGAGATTGGGTTCGCCCTCCCGCCCGTCGTGCCCCTGGCGGCAAACGCGTGTATGAAGGGCCGGGCGAGGGCGACCACCAGCCGAAACCCGCCAGGGGCTTTCATGACCAACTTCGCCAACCTGTCCGGCGCCTTCCTGCTGGCCTTTCCCGCGCTGTTCTCCATCGTCAACCCTCTGGGCGCCTCGCTGATCTTCGCGGAGGTGACGGACGGGCGGAGCGATCGGGAGCGCGCCGTGCTGGCGCGGATGGTGGCGTTCTATGGCCTGCTGATCCTGCTGGTGTCGCTCTGGATCGGCAGCACGCTGCTGGCCTTTTTCGGCATCACCATCGGTGCACTGCGAATTGCCGGCGGCCTGGTCGTCGCCGTCCGGGCCTGGAGCATGCTGCAGGCGCCGGAAGTGAACGAGGCGAAGAAGACCAACCAGGCCTCCCAGGACGGCCGCACGGCAATCGCGGACGTTTCCTCGACAGCCTTCTTCCCGCTCACCATGCCCTTCACCGTGGGCCCGGGAAGCATCTCGGTCGCGATCGCGCTTGGGGCCGAACGGCCGGAGCGGGCCGGCCTGCTGCGGCGGATCGAGTTCCTGTCCGGCGCCTGCCTGGCCGCGGCGGCGGTGTGCCTGATCGTCTGGATCGCTTATGCCAGCGCGCCGCGTCTGGTGCATATGCTGGGCCGGTCCGGCACCCGCATCGTCACGCGTCTCGTCGCGTTGATCCTGCTCTGCATCGGCGTGCAGATCATCATCTCGGGCGTGCAGGACGTTCTGATGAACCTGATGCAGCAGCTGAACGAGCAGCACGTGACCGGTCAAGCCGCATGAATTCCGCCCGTTCGGATTCGATCCTGTCCGTGGTTCTGGGCGAGGACGGACGCGTCAGTCACCATGTCGATCAGCGAGAGGGGCTCGAACGTGCCCAGGCGATCGCCGACCTGCGCGTCTCCGCCTCTTTTGCTCCTGTCGGATTCAGGGGGCCGTTCATCCTGCACCTGTCCATCGCGCACGGGCGCCTCGTGTTCGACGTGCGCGATGCCGAGAACCGTGAGCTGCGCGTCTACGCCTTGTCGCTCAGCCCGTTCCGGCGCCTGATCAAGGACTACCAGCTCCTTGTGGACAGCTACGAGCACGCGATCCGGGACGGCCGCACCCAGGCGATCCAGGCGATCGACATGGGGCGCCGCGGCCTGCACGACGAGGGCGCACAGATCATGACCGACCGCCTGCACGGCAAGATCGACATCGATTTCGAAACCGCGCGGCGGCTGTTCACCCTGCTCTGCGTGCTGCATCAGCGGGCCTGATGCAGCAGGCCGAATGTCATTCCTCGAGCTTGGCGTCCCAGTAGAGGAAATCGAGCCAGGTCTTGTGCAGGTTGTCGCGCGTGGCGTGGCGCTTGGCGGCTTCGTCCACCTGTCGGGGCGTCGGTTCCACCGGACGGCGCAGCAACTGCATGCCGCTCTGCTTGAGAGACTGGCTGCCTTTGCGCAGATTGTCGCGCTGGCAGCATGTGACCACGTTGGTCCAGGATGTCACGCCGCCACGACAGCGCGGCACGACATGGTCGAAGGTCAATTCCTTCGCCGACAAGGTTTCGGCGCAGTACTGGCACCGGAAACCGTCGCGCAGGAACACATGATAGCGTGTGAAGGCGACCCGCTTGCGGCGGTGGTACTGCTTCAGCGCCACCACGGAGGGGATCGGAAAGCTCCTGTTGGCGGAGCGGACTTCGGTTTCGTAGTTGATCACCGGGGTCACGCGGTCCTGCAGCACCGCCACCAGCGCATCCTGCCAGGACCAGACGGAGAGCGGCCCCCAGCTCATGGGCTGCATGTCCGCGTTCAGAACCAACGTCTGCAGATTGTTCAGGTCGCCGATATGGCTCACGCGCTCCGGCTCCCTGTTCGGGTCCGGGCGATGCTGCCCAGGTCGTTCCGCATCACGCGCCTCCGTGTCGAAGGACGCAGCACGATCAGGTCGAAGCGTTCACCTAAACAAACGCCAGCCGATGTGCGTCGTCGAGAACATTCCCCTTTTGTATCGCAGTTGGGCGGCCGGATCGCAAGTCGCGTGCGGATTCGCGCCAGTCATGTCATCATCTTGTCGCATGCGATCCCTGATCCGCACCCGCTTCGCGCCGAGCCCGACCGGACCTCTTCATCTCGGTCATGTCGCCTCCGCCCTCGACGGGTGGCGCCGTGCCCGCGCGTCTGCGGGCGCGTTTCTTCTGCGCCTCGAGGATATCGATCCCACGCGCTGCCGCCCCGGCCACGCCGCCGCGATCCTGGACGATCTGCGCTGGCTCGGGCTCGACTGGGACGAGCCCGTGCGGGTCCAGTCCGAGCACCTGCCGGAGTATCGGGCGGTCCTGGAAGCGCTCGATTCGCGTGGGCTGCTTTATCCTTGCTTCTGTTCTCGCGCCGATATCGCCGCGGCGTCCGGTGCGCCACACGCGGCTCCGGACGGTTCCACCCTTTATCCCGGCACGTGCCGGGCACTCGATCCCGCCCGGCGCGCCGCGCTTCTGGCCGAAGGCGCGCCGCACGCCCTGCGCCTGCGCTCCGATCTCGCCTGCCGGCAGGCGGGGCCGCTGACCCGGTTCGAGGAGAAGCGGGGCAGGGTGGCATGCGATCCCGCCGCGTTCGGCGATGTGGTGCTGGCCCGCAAGGACAGCCCCGTTTCCTATCATCTGTGCTGCACCCACGACGATGCGCTCGCCGGCATCACTCTGGTCACGCGCGGCGAGGATCTGGCGCCGAGCGCCGATCTGCACCGGCTGCTGCAGACGCTCATGGGCTGGCCGGAGCCGGGCTACGCCCATCACCCCCTGCTGCGCGATCCTTCCGGGGAGCGCTTGTCGAAACGCAACCGCTCTGCCGGGATCGGCGCCCTGCGTGCCGAGGGATGGACGCCGGAGGCGGTGAGGCGGCTCGCGGATACAGGCGCTCCGGTCCCGCTTGCCGCCGGCGCCGCGTGACCGCTCGGCGATCCAGTGCCTGGCGCCTGATGCCTGGCGCCCGGCGCCGATCTCTCACGTCCCGGAGAGAACCGGCGTCCAGGCGCCGAAGTGCTCGTCCCCGAGCGCCTGGCCGTCAGAGACTGGGGTGCAGAGTCCGAACCGGGCTCACGCTTTCGAGCAATGACGCCACATGCAGGATGGTGGATTCCGCCAGCCAGCTGCCGACGATCTGCACGTTGATCGGCAAGCCGTCCCCGCTGGTGCCGAACCGCATCGAGATCCCCGGCAGGCCGGTGAGATTGAGCGGCACCGTCGCGCCCTGGAGATAGGTGGCATCCACCGTCTGCCCGTCGATGACGAACTCCTCCACGCCATGCTTGTGCGCAGGGATCGGCAGAACATGCGTGATGAGCGCGTCGAAATCCCGGAAATACGCCGCATAGCCATCGCGGATCCGTTCGGCGGCCTGCTCGGCGTCGATGAAGTCGGTCATCGAGGTCTCGGGCAGAGACAGCATGGTCTTGGCCATCTTGTACATCTGATCTTCGTGACCGGCCGTCGCGTCGCGGAAGGCGGGTTTCATTTCCATCACGTGGAGCCGATTGAAGACGTCCAGTGCGAAATCGCGCTCCAGCGCGGGGATGCCGACCGGCTCGACCTCGATGCCCATGGCCTCGAGCGCTCCGGCTGCCGCCCTGACGGTGGCGGCGACCTCGGGATCGACGGGGCCGAAACCCGGGCCGACCATCCAGCCGACGCGCAGCCTGTGGCCGGCCCGCCGACCGATTCCGGCATCGAACGAGACGGTGCTGGTCGCAAACGCGTCCCGGCCGTCCGGGCCCTGGAGTTGGGAAAAGGCGAGCGCGATGTCGCGCACGGACCGCGCCATCGGGCCCACATGCCAGAACCGGCGCGGCGCGCGCGGCCAGATGCCCGTCATCGGCACGCGTCCATGCGTCGCCTTCATCGAGGTGATGCCGGTCTGCGCCGCCGGCCCGCGCACGGAGATGGCGAGATCGGTGCCGAGCCCGATCGGGGACATGCCGGCGGCGATCGCCGCGGACTCGCCGCCGCTCGAACCGCCTGGCGTGCGGGTCACGTCCCACGGATTGTTCGACCGGCCGGAGAGAAGATTGTCGCTCTCGATCCAGTAGGAGAACTCGGGAAGATTGGTTTTGCCGAGCAGAATGCCGCCGGCCTTCTTCATGCGCGCGACGCTGGTCGCGTCCGCCTCGGGAAGCCGGCCCTTGAAGATCGGCGAGCCACGCTGCGTCGGCACGCCCGCGGTGTCGATCGAGTCCTTCACCGTGAAGGGGACCCCGTGCAGCGGACCCACATCCTGGCCCGTGAGCACCGCGGCTTCCGCGGCCTGCGCCGCGGCGATGGCGCCGTCGGCCACGGTGACGATCGCGTTGATCGAAGGGTTCACCGCGTCGATCCGGTCGAGATGCGCCCGCATCACCTCCACGGGGGAGACCGCCTTGGTGCGGATCAGCTCGGCCAGCCTGGTTGCATCGGAGAAAAGAAGGTCGTCGTTCATCGCTCTGTCCTACCTAACGTTCGTTAGTTAGTGGACCTATCCCTTCCAATCCGCCTCGTCAACGGCTAACTAACGATCGTTAGGCGAATGACGAGAGGTCGGGACGATGGCAACAGCGGGCGCGAAGGAGATCATTCTGGCGGAAGCCCGGCGGATCGCGCAGGCGCATGGCTACAATGGCATGAATTTCCGCGAACTGGCCGACCGGGTCGGCATCAAGCCCGCCAGCATCTACCACCACTTCGCGAGCAAGGCGGAGTTGGGCGCCGCCGTCGCCCGGCGCTACTGGGAGGATGCCGCGGATCGTCTCGACGCGATCCGGGTCGAGGAAGGGAGCCCGGAGGCGTCGCTCCGTCGCTATCCGGAGACGTTTCGCCGGTCGCTCGAGAGCGAGAACCGGTTGTGCCTGGGCAGCTTCCTGTCGGCGGAGCATGACGATCTGCCGGAGCCGGTGATGCAGGAGGTCCAGCGGTTCGCGGAGGTCAACGTGGCGTGGCTCGGCCAGATGCTGATGTCGGCGGGGATCGTCCGATCGAACGACGCTGCGGAGGCGAGAGCGCGCGCGATCTTCGCGTCGATCGCCGGGGCGCAGCTGATGGCGAGGAGCCGCGCCGACATCACGGTCTTCGATACGCTCGTCGCCGCTTACCGCGAGAGCGGGTTGCTCCCGTCCTGAAGGCCGCCGCCGCGCTGTTCCCGGCCCGGTGAGGTTTGGGGCGCGGATTTCCTCGCTTCCCATCGAGGCGTGGAAACGGAAACGGTTGTTCGGCCGGCCGGCTTTTGATCCTAGTGTAAGGCGGCCCCATCGCCCGGAGTGTTGCATGCGCGAACTGCCCGCCAACCCGATGCTCTACCAGGTCAACACACGCGTCCTCATGCGGGCGATGGGCGAGATCCTGGGCCGCCCGGCCACGCTGGACGATCTGCCGGACGAGGCGCTGGCTCATCTGCGCGCTCTCGGCGTGGACTGGGTATGGATGCTGGGCGTGTGGCGTACCGATGCCGCAGGGCGCGCGATCTCGCGCACGAACCCGGCCTGGCAGGCGCAGTTCCACGAGGCCCTGTCGGATCTGCGCGAAGAGGACATCACCGGCTCGCCTTTCGCCATTGCCGGCTACGACACCGAGCCCGCTTTCGGCGGCGACGCGGCCCTGGCGCGTCTGCGCGAGCGCCTGCACGCGCATGATCTACGTCTGATGCTCGATTTCGTGCCGAACCACATGGCGCCGGACCATCCCTGGGTGAGCGAGAACCCGGCCCTGTTCGTGCGCGGGACCCAGGAGGATCTCGACCGCGAGCCGCTGAACTGGATCCGTGTCGGCGACACCGTGTTCGCGCATGGGCGCGACCCTTACTTCCCGGGCTGGTGCGATACGGTGCAGCTCGACTACGCCAACCCCGATACAATTGCCGCCATGTCGGCGCAGTTGCTGCGGATCGCCGATCGCTGCGACGGGGTTCGCTGCGATGTCGCCATGCTGCTCCTGCCGGACGTGTTCGAGCGCACATGGTCGGCCGAACTGGCCGGACGCAGCGTGCTGCCCTTCTGGCCCGAGGCGATCGCGCGGGCCAAGGCGGCGCACCCGGCGTTCCGTCTGATGGCGGAGGTCTATTGGGGGCTGGACGGGCGTCTGCTCGCCGACGGCTTCGACTGGGCCTACGACAAGGCGCTCTATGACGCGCTCCGCGACGGGGAGGCCGGGCATGTGCGCGATCTCCTGGCGCGCGACCAGGCGGAACAGAAGCGCATGGCGCGCTTTCTCGAGAATCACGACGAGCAGCGCGCGGCCTCCGTATTTCCCTGGCCGAAGCATGCAGCGGCGGCGCTGCTCTGTTTCGCCGTGCCGGGCCTGCGCTTCCTCCATCAGGGCCAGCTCGAAGGGTTGCGCGTGCATATCCCGATCCATCTGGATCGCGGCCCGGAGGAGCCCGTGGACGAGACGGTGCTCCATTTCTATCGCCGTCTGCTTTCGGTGCTGAGCGAGGCCGCCTTACGCGACGGGACGTTCGCTTCCGTGCAGCCCGGGCCGGCCTGGGACGGCAATCCGAGCCATCAGCGCTTCGTGTCCGCCCTGTGGCGCGGCCCCGATGCCGAGACCGTTCTGCTGGTGGTCAATTTCGGCCCCGATCGCGGCCAGTGCCGCCTTCACGCAGGGCTGGGCGATGGCCCGCTCACCCTCGACGACAGGATGGGTCCGGAAAGCTATGTCCGCGACGGAGCCGAGCTGGAGCGGGACGGCTTGTTCATCGACCTGCCGGGCTGGGGCTTCAATCTGTTCGCGGTGCACTGAGCCGTGCGCGCAGGCGGAGCCGGGTGCTGCCCCGGGATGCTGCAATGAGTGTGCGGGCGTTTCCCTCCGTCCGCTTTCGAATTAGCTTCCGCATCCGCATTTCGCAGCCCTTTTGCCCGGCAGGACCCGCATGGACCTCATCGCCGCCCGTCTGAACAAGATCAGCCCGAGCCAGACGATCGCCATCTCAACCAAGGCGCGCGCGCTCAAGGCGGCGGGTCGCGACATCATCTCCCTTTCCGCGGGCGAGCCGGATTTCGATACGCCGGAGCCGATCAAGCAGGCGGCGATCCGCGCCATCGAGGCCGGTCAGACCAAATACACCGACGTGTCCGGCACGCCGGCGCTGAAGAAGGCGGTGGCCGAGCGTTTCCGCATCGACTCCGGCCTGGACTACACGCCGGACGAGATCATCGTCTCCACCGGCGGCAAGCAGGTAATCTACAACGCCATGGTCGCGACGCTGGATGCGGGCGACGAGGTGATCATCCCGTCGCCGTGCTGGGTGTCCTATCCGGATATCGTCGCCCTGGCGGACGGCACGCCGGTGATCGTGCCCTGCGGCCCGAACAGCAACTTCAAGCTGCGCGCGGAGGATCTGGAAGCGGCGATCACGCCGAAAACCAAGTGGTTCTTCCTGAACTCTCCCAACAACCCGACCGGCGCCGCCTATTCGGCGGAGGAGCTGCGCCCGATCTGCGACGTGCTGCTGCGTCATCCCGATATCTGGATCTTCACCGACGATATCTACGACAAGCTCGTCTATGACGGCTTCAGGCCCGCGACGGTGGTGCAGGTGGAGCCGCGACTGCGCGACCGCACCGTGACCATGAACGGCTGCTCCAAGGCCTATGCCATGACCGGCTGGCGCATCGGCTTCGCGGGCGCGCCTTTGCGCATGACCAAGGCGATGGACAAGCTGCAAAGCCAGTCCACCTCCAACCCGTCCTCGATCTCGCAGGCCGCCGCACTCGAGGCGCTGACCGGCCCGCAGGATTTCCTGGCCGACTGGGTCGCGACCTATCAGGGCCGGCGCGACCTGGTGGTCGAGATGCTGAACCAGGCCGAGGGCATCACCTGCCACAAGCCGGAAGGCGCGTTCTACGTCTATCCCTCCATCCAGGGCTGCCTCGGCAAGACCAGCGCGGGCGGTGTCGCCATCGCCGATGACGAGAGCTTCGTGACGGCGCTGCTGGAGGAGCAGGGCGTGGCCGCGGTGCACGGCGCCGCCTTCATGTTCCCCGGCCATTTCCGCGTATCCTACGCCACGGACACGGAAAGCCTGCGCGAAGCCTGCACGCGCATCCAGCGCTTCTGCGCCGCTCTGCGCTAGAAAACGGGAGCGCACCGCATGCCGCCGCTCGCCCTTCGCCTCGCCTCGGTGGAGGCGCCGGCGACCATCGCCATGTCGGTGCGCGCCCGCGCCCTCCGCGCCCAGGGGCACGACGTGATCTCGCTGGCACTCGGCGAGCCGGATTTCGACACCCCTGCCCATGCCATGGACGCGGCCCATGGGGCTGCTTTGGCCGGACAGACCAAATACCCGCCGATCGACGGCACGCCGGCCCTGAAACAGGCCGTGCGGGCAAAGTTCGCGCGCGAGAACGGTCTCGACTTTGCCGACAATGAGATCATCGTCGGCAACGGCGCCAAGCAGCTTCTGTTCAACGCGCTGATGGCGACGATCGATCCCGGCTCCGAGGTAGTGATCCCGACGCCGTACTGGGCATCCTATCCACTCACGGTGGAATTGCTGGGCGGCACGCCGGTCTTCGCGCCGTGCCTGGAAGCGGATGGATTCCGGTTGCGTCCCGAGGCGCTGGACGCGGCGATCACGCCCCGCACCCGCTGGGTGATCCTGAATTTTCCCAACAACCCGACCGGCGCGATCAGTACACGCGCCGACCTGGAGTCGCTCGCCGCCGTGCTGGAACGGCACCCGGATGTCTGGATTCTCTGCGACGAGATCTACGAACAGCTCAATTTCACCGCCGAGCCGCACGCCTCTCTGGCCGCGGTGGCGCCGTCGCTGCGTGACCGCATCCTCACCCTGACCGGCGTCTCCAAAACCTATGCCATGACGGGCTGGCGCATCGGCTTCGCGGGCGGTCCGGCGGCGCTGATCCGGGGCATGTCCGTGATCCAAAGCAACGCCACCTCTGGCGCCTCGCCGATCACGCAGGCGGCCGCGGTGGCGGCGCTGAACGGCGACCAGACCATCGTCTCGGTGATGCGCGACACCTACCGCCGCAGGCGCGACCTGGTGATCGACGCGCTGCGGGCGATCCCGTCCCTCTCCTGTGCGGTGCCAGAAGGCGCGTTCTATGTCTATCCGAACGTGTCCGGGCTGATCGGACGCACCAGCCCGGGCGGCCGCCTGCTCGCGACCGACGACGACGTGGCGATGGCGCTGCTGGAAGAAACCTTTGTCGCCACCGTGCCCGGCTCCGCCTTCGGCCTGAGCCCGTATCTGCGGCTCAGCGTCGCCTCGAGCGACGAGGCGCTGGCCCAGGCCTGCGCGCGCTTCGATACGTTCTGCGGGGGATGCCGGTAGTGGGTATCATGCAGTGTGAAAGGGCGGGGACAGGGAGAATCTTCTTTTTCTGAAGGAAAAGAAGCAAAAAGACTTCTATCCGTTTGGTGCGGAGCAGATGGCGGAGCCTGGAGCCGAACGGATGGGAGTTCTTGTGGGTCGGCGGCCCATCATCCTGCTCCCGACACCAACGATGGCTGCGTAGACGGGAACGGTCCTGACCAGCAGGGCTGCCCGGTTGCGGCGGTCAACGCTTGTCCGGACCATTTGTCGGACTCCGATCGAGCCGGCCCGCGCCCGCGCTTCCCGCCGGAAGGCGGTCTCGCAGGCCGGCCCATCCCTCATCCCTTCACCAGCTCGTGCCGGCTGCGCCAGTCCGGATCGACATAGTTCACGATCAGCGTGCGCCGGACGCCAGTGATCTTGCGTCGCTCGAAACCGTGCCACGTATCGTGTCCCGGAACGAACATCAGACCGGAATTGCGTCTGGCGCTCACCCGTCCGGCCGGCTCCCGGTTGCCGTCATACAGATCCGTGCCCCAATCCTCGCCCTCCGGTCCCTCCGACAGATAGATCAACAGCGTCAGACGCTTGGCCGCGATATCCGTATGCGGTTCGAGCCAGAAGCCGTTCCGGTCGGCCGCGTGCTCGATCCGCAGCAGGCTGCCGGATAGGTCGATGCCGCAGAGGGCTGAAATCTTTTGGCGCGTCCGGCAATTCTCGAACGCTTCCGCCAGCGCGGCGGCGCCTGGATTCTCCATCACGCTCTGCCGGTCGAGAAAGCGTCGCTCGGCGTTGATCGCCTCGCGACGGCCACTCGCCACGGCGCAGGCATCGTCCACCGGCGCCCCGCCCGACGCCGCGGCCAGCAGGGATGGCGGCAGGACAGGGTCGATCAGCCAATGGCGGAACGGGTCGAACTGCGCGCGGCCCTGCGCGATGGCCTGCGCGACCCAGCCATTATCCGGCCGCGAACAGCAGCCGGAGCAAGGAGCGGCCGCGCCGTTGCGGGCCGGTTCGGGGGCGTGGGGAAGCCTGTCCATGGCCATGCGGGTCCTCCAGCGTCCGCCGATCCGGACCGATCGGGGCTGCGCGGCGTTGTGTGGTTGTGGGAAAAAGACAGGAAGCGTCTTCTTTTTCTGAAGAAAAAGAAGCAAAAAGACTTCTGTCCGTTTGTTCCAGGCAGTTGGCAAAATAAGGAAATGGCGGGCGAACGGTTTGGGCTTTATTTTTGCGAATACCTCGTCAGATTGAGGATTTTCTAGAATCGATAGCCGATGCCGGCGCCGATGATGGTCGGATCGAGCGACACCCTCGCCCGGATCGCGCCCTCGTTGGCGCGGGCGCGGACGTTCAGGATCAGCTGCTTGGCGTCCACGTTCAGGAACCAGTGACCGCCGACATTGTAGTCTGCGCCGATCTGGAAGGCGGGTCCGGCCGTGGTGGCCAGGCCCAGCTTGGTGATGGGCGGATCGGCCGGTTTGGTGTCGTAGAACCACGCCACCGTCACGCCGGCGCCGATATAAGGGCTGAACCGCGCATGCGGCCGGAAATGATATTGCAGGGTCAGGGTCGGCGGCAGGATATAGGTGCTGCCGATATCGACCCCGCCGATGGCGGTCCTGCTGGCGGAAATCGAATGCCGGGTGCTGGCGGCGATCAGCTCCGCGGCGATGTGATCGGTGAAGAAATAGGAGAGATCGAGCTCCGGCGCGGCCTGATTCGTGGCCTCGACCGATCCGCCGATGCTGGTGGCGCTGGAGGTGTTTTCCGGAAGCACGCCGATGGCGCGCAGGCGCACCATCACGGTGCCCGCTTGCTTGCCGAGCGGAGCCAGGTCCCAGGGATCGGCGGCGAAAGCGGCCGGGGCGCACAGGGTGGACGCAAGCAGAAGGGCGGCGAAGCGGGAGGCGAGGCGCGGCGACATGAAACGTCATCCTTGGGAAGCAACGCCGCCATTCCAGTCGCAAATGGCTCGTCGCGCCTTGACCCATGTCAAATTCTCTTCAAGCCGGGCGACGGGGCGTTCATGATGCGCGCATGACCGTGACCGAGACCCACCGCCCTCTGACGCTCCTGCCGGCTGGCAGCGTCGCCTGCATGACCTGCGGCGCGCGCTCCGCCAGCGTGTGCAACGCTGTCGAGGAGCGCGACCTGCGCCTGCTGGAAGGCGCCGCGGAGAAGATCAGGATCGCGCCGGGCGCCCCCTTCATGGTGGAAGGCGCGCCGGCGGATTGCTTCTTCAACATCACTTCCGGCACGGCGCGCCTGGTCAAGCTGCTGCCGGACGGCAGGCGTCAGGTCACGGGCTTCGCCGATGCCGGGCGCTTCCTGGGATTGGCCGCCACTGAACGCTTCGGCTTCGGCGCGGAGGCGATCGATGCCGTGACCGCCTGCCGCTTCAGCCGCAAGCGCCTGCGCGGCCTGATCGACGATGTGCCCTTGCTGGAACGGCGCCTGCTGGCCAGCGCCTCCTCCGAGCTGGCGGCGGCGCAGGAGCAGCTGCTTCTGCTCGGTCGCAAGACCGCTCTCGAACGCGTCGCGAGCTTTCTGCTGGAGCGGCAGGCGGCGCTGCCGGTCTGCCGCGGCGGCGACGAGACGGTGTCTCTGCCGATGGGGCGGGGCGACATCGCCGACTATCTGGGCCTGACGATCGAGACCATCAGCCGGACGCTGGGAATGTTGAAGACCCGCGGCTGCATCGCGGTGGACAAGGCCAGCGAAATCCGGATCCGCCTGCCGGCCCGGATGCGCGCCCTGGCCGCGGGCGAGGACTGACCGCCGACGACGCCGGATCGGCCCGATCGGGCGCTCAGGCCGGTGTCCGGTCTGCCTCGGCCTCCATCGCCTGGGGCGGCAATTTCGGCGCAGGACGCCCCAGCAGATAGCCCTGGATCTCGTCGCAGCCATGCGCATCCAGGAACGCAAGCTGCGCTTCGGTTTCGACCCCTTCCGCGCAGCAGGTCATGCCGAGCGACTGCACCATCTGCAGCACCGAGCGCGTGATGATCTCGACTCGCCGGTCCTGGCCGAGGGCCGCGATGAACTGGCGGTCCAGCTTGACCTTGTTGAACGGGAACAGGGTCAGCGCGCCGAGCGACGAATAGCCGCTGCCGAAATCGTCCAGGGTCAGCCGCACGCCCATGGCGCGGACCTGGGACAGTTCGCGCCGCAGATGCCCGTCCTCGTCGAGCGTGGTGCGTGCGGAGAGTTCGAGCTGGAGGCGGGACGGGTCGAGCCCGGTCTCGTCCAGCACGCGCCGCACCGTGCGCGACAGCCGCCCGTGCGACAACCACATCGATGAGATGTTGACCGCCACGCTCAGGGGCGTGTTCCAGCCTTGCGCCTCGATGCAGGCGGCGCGGAGCGACCAGCTATCCAGCATCTCGATGGTGCCGCTGGCTTCGGCCACGGGAATGAACAAGCCGGGCGACACCTCTCCGAAGCCCGGGCGGTTCCAGCGAAGCAGGGCCTCGAAGCCGGTGACGTGTTCGCTGGCGGTGTCGATCGTCGCCATCCAGTTCAGGTGGAACGCGCCGGCGCTGGCCGCGGCCTGGAGATCGAGCTCCAGCCCGTTGGAGAGGGTGTGGCTGTCGGTCACCGCGCGTATGGCGCGGCTGTGCCGCCCATCGCCCTGGGTCTTGGCGTGCGCGACCGCGGCTTCCGCCGCCAGCAGCAGCTGGGCGGCCTCCTCCGCGGGGCTGGCCTCGCCGCGCGGGGCGGGTAGATCGGCCGGATACATCGCCAGCCCGACCGACAAACGGACCGGCAGTTCGAGCGTGCCGATCTGCGCCGGTTCGCGCAGGCGGTCCATCATGCGCTGGGCCATGCTGTCGGCGTCGCTGCTGCCCATCCGGCCGGGCACGAGGATGACGAAGCCGCTGCCGCCCAGATGGGCGAGATGTCCCGGTACCGGTGCCACAGCTTCCAGCCTGTCGGCGAGATGGCGCAGATAGCGGTCGGCGATGTCTCGCCCATAGGCGTCGTTGAGCGCGGCGAGTCCGCCGAAATCGATCCGGAACAGGCTGAACAGGGCGCGGCCGGCATCGGGCGACGCCATGTGCTCGATCTGCGCCACCAGCGAGCGACGGCCGGGCAGACCTGTCACGGGGTCGATCAGGCCGGGCTCGGCCGACGTCGTGGCATGCTGTGCTTCCTGCCGCGCGGCATGCAGGGCCGCCACGCCGCGCGCCAGGTCCGCGATGGTCAGCAGCGTGTCCCGGCTATGCCGGCGCTGTTCGCGGTCCAGCAGCCCCAGCATGCCGATCGCGTCGCCGTTCTTGTCGCGGATGATCGCGCCGAGCAGGGAGATGAAGCCGTTATTGCGTTCGCCCGGCGGGGCGGATTGCTGGCAGCGTTCGGCGGAGATGTCGGGAATTTCCACCAGCATGCGGCGGCGGCTCTTCATCTGCGCGCGCATTAGCGTCAGCGGCAAGGCCTCACCGTCCGTACGGCCGGCGGCCGCGTGCAGCTGCAGCCCGGAGCCGCTCTCCAGCGTCAGGAACGCGACCGCGCCGCTCGATTTCGGATCGATCGCGGCGCCGTGCGCGCGCAGCACCAGACGGGTGAAGGGCGTGAACGGACCGTCCGTGGACGGATCGTCCAGGGCGGTGCCGGCGAGCGGCAGGGACATCCTGAGGGCGCCTTCGCTGCCCGGAGCCACGCTGGTCTCTCTCAATCAAGCCTCCCGCCCGATCCCTCGGCCCCACAAGCTATCGTAACGAAGCGCGCAAGCCGAGGCGCAATGCGCGTTGCCGTCCGTATCAGCCGGAACCGAGCGTGCGCGCCGCATCCGCCTTGCCGAACAACGCGAGCAGGCGGCGGATCGTTCTGCCGCGCGCCGATTGCAGCGCGCCGTCGCGTTCCACTAGCCGTTCCGCATCCTGCCATGCGGTGCGCAGCAGCCGCTCGAACGCCGTCCCGCCCGCGAGGCGGTAGCCGGCCTGCCCGGATTGCCTGCGCCCCATCAGCTCGCCGCCGCCGCGCATGCGGTAATCCTCGTCCGCGATCAGGAACCCGTCCTCCGTGTCGCGCAGGAGGGACAGGCGGCGTCGCGATCCCGCCCCCAGCGGTTCGTCGTGCAACAGCAGGCAGTAGCTCGCCTCCGCGCCGCGGCCGACCCGGCCGCGCAGCTGGTGCAGCTGTGCCAGCCCGAAACGCTCGGCGTGCTCGATCACCATGATGGTGGCGGACGGGATGTCGACGCCCACCTCGATCACCGTCGTCGCGACCAGGATGCGGGTCTGTCCGGACGCGAAGCGATCGAGCGCAGCCTGCCGGATGGCCGGATCCTGGCGCCCATGCGCCAGACCGACCCGGCCCGGAAACAGCGCGTCCAGCGCGGCGAAGCGGCGCTGCGCGGCCTGGATGTCGAGAAGCTCGCTCTCCTCGACCAGCGGGCAGACCCAGAAGAGCTGCGCGTCGCGCGCCAGCGCCCGTCGCACCGCCTCGATCACCTCCGCTTCCGCCCCCATGCCATGCAGGGTGGTGCGGATCGGCTTGCGCCCGGCCGGTTTGCCGTCGAGCCGGCTCACCTGCATCTCGCCATACTGCGTCAACAGGACGGTGCGCGGTATCGGCGTCGCGGTCATCACCAGGACGTCGGTGGCGCGTCCCTTGTCGCCCAGCAGCAGGCGCTGCTCCACGCCGAAGCGGTGCTGCTCGTCGATCACCGCCAGCGCCAGGTCGCTGAATTCGACCCCGTCCTGGAACAGCGCGTGCGTACCCACCGTCAGCAGGGCGGCGCCGGTGCCGATCGCCTCCAGCGCCTGTTTGCGGGCCCGGCCCTTGATGCTGCCGGTAAGCAGCGCGACCGGCACCGGGGACAGGCGCGACAGGGTGGCGTAATGCTGCCGGGCCAGGATCTCGGTGGGGGCCATCAGGCAGCTTTGCGCCCCGGCTTCCGCAGCGCGCAGCATCGCCAGCAGCGCCACCAGCGTCTTGCCGGCGCCGACATCGCCCTGCAGCAGGCGCAGCATGCGGGTCGGCCGTTCCAGATCGGCGTCGATTTCGTGCAGGGCACGGTGCTGCGCGTCGGTGGGGCGGAAGCCGAACCGGCGCAGGGTCTCGGCGCGCAGATGACCGTCGCCACGCAGCGAGCGGCCCGGGCGGCGCCTGGCGATCCGTTTGGCCTGCTGGATCGCCACCTGTTCGGCCAGCAGCTCGTCGCAGCCGAGACGGGCGCGCGCCCGGCTTTCCGCGTCGGGGTCGCCTTTCGGCAGATGCAGGGTCCGCAACGCGGTGCCGAAATCCGGCCAGCGTTCGCGCGCCACCAAAGCAGGATCGAGCCATTCGCCCAGCACGTCGGGATCGGGCAGTCTTTGGAGGGCTCCGCGCATGGCGCGTCCGAGCAGGCGCCCGTTCAGCCCGGCGGTAAGCGGCCAGACCGCCTCGATCTCCGGCACGAAACCGGGTCTTCCGTCCGGGCCGGCGGGCACCAGATGGTCCGGATGCGGCATGGATAACCGGTTGCCATAGGCTTCCAGCGGGCCGGAGACGGTGAGGACCATGCCGGGCTGGAGCCGCCTCGCCTGGTGCGGGGAGAAGAACACCAGTTCCAGCGTCGCGGGGCCGCCCTCGGGATCGCCCGCGACCACGCGCCAGGGCTGGCGCGGCCGCGCGGGGCCATCGATGCGCAGCACGCGCACCACCAGCGTGGCGATGCGGCCGGGCTCGGCGCGGGACAGGGCAGGGCGGTAGCGACGGTCGATCGTGTTGTCGGGCAGGTGGAACAGCAGGTCGATCACGCGCGTGCCGCCGATCGCGCGGCCGATCAGTCCGGCAATCCCTGCGCCCACCCCCGGCAGCCCCGTGAGCGGCGCCAGCAGCGGAAGCAGCACCGGCTCCGCTTCCGCCAGGCGCGGCGCCTGGGACGGGGTGGCCGGAGCGACCGATACGGAGGGGCGATCGGGCAAGCGAACTCCGCTGAGCTTCGGAACCTCCCCGGGCTGACAGTGGGGGAGCACGCGGCTATATGACAGCGCGCGCCATGCAACGAAATGTCCCCGACACCGATCCCGCCCGCGTTCCGCCCTCAGACCCGACCGGACTCGATCCGCGCCGCCGTCGCATCCTGTTCCGCGCCACCCATCGCGGCACGCATGAAACCGATCTTCTGATTGGCGGTTTCGTCGCCCCCAGGATCGCCGGTTTCACCGACGCGGAGCTGGACTCGCTGGAGGAGCTGATGGAATTGCCGGATATCGATCTCGCCGATTGGCTGATGGGACGCCGGCCGGTTCCCCCCCATTGCGACACGCCGATGCTGCGCGCCGTGCTCGAAGCGGCCAGGAGCCGCCAGCCGGGCGACATGGGCCGATGAACGCGGACGCTCCCCTGCACTCCGTCACCACCGTCTGGGGTGCGCCGGACGGGTTCGACGCGCTTCTGCTGGCGCGTCGCCAGACCGCGTTCGGCGGCGAGCATGACGGGCCGCTGCTGCACGTGGCGCGCGACGATGCCGGCGCCGCGCGTCTGGCCGACCTTCTGGCCTTCGTCTGCCCGGGCGCCGAGATCCTGCGCTTCCCGGCCTGGGACTGTCTGCCCTACGATCGCGTGTCGCCCAATCCGGCGATCGTGTCGGAGCGGGTCGCCACGCTGGCGGCGCTGCTGGAAAAGAGCGATCGGCCGCGTATCGTGCTGACCACGGTGAACGCGCTGGTGCAGCGTGTGCCGCCGCGCCGCGCCTTCGCCGGGCAATCCCTGTCGGTGAAGGCTGGCGAGACGCTCGACGTCGCGTTCCTGGTCGAGGTGCTGGTGGCCAACGGCTACAACCGCACCGACACGGTGATGGAGCCGGGCGAGTTCGCCACGCGTGGCGGCATCGTCGACATCTTCCCGTCCGGCGAAGGCGAGCCGCTGCGTCTCGACCTGTTCGGCGACGAGGTGGAGAACATCCGCAGCTTCGACCCGGCCACGCAGCGCTCTTCTGGCAAGCGGGACGCCCTTGTCCTGCGTCCGGTATCGGAGATTTCGCTCGATCCCGACAGCGTCAGCCGCTTCCGCACCGGCTGGCGCGAGCGGTTCGGGATCGAGGCGACCAACGACCCGATCTATCACAGCGTCTCCGATGCGCGCCGCCATTCCGGCGTCGAGCACTGGATGCCGTTGTTCCACGAGACGCTGGAAACGCTGGTGGATTACCTGCCCGGCGTGTCGGTCTCGTTCGACCATCAGGTGGACGAGGTTCTGTCCGCGCGGCTGGAGATGATCGCCGACCATGCCGAGGCGCGTCGCCTGCCGCCGCGCGAGGGCGAGGTGCCGTATCGTCCGCTGCCACCGGAGCTGCTGTATCTGGACCGGGCCGCCTGGACCGAGATGCTGCGCCGGCTGCCGGTGCTGAGCTTCTCGCCCTTCGCGCGTCCGGACGATGCGCCCGGCTACGATGCCGGAGGCCGTCCCGGCATCATGTTCGCCCGCTCGCTCCCGGCCGGTCAGCGCGAGAACGTGTTCGGCATGCTGCGCGAGCAGGTGGAGAGCTGGGCGAAGCAGAAGCGGCGCTGCTTCGTGTCGGCCTGGACTCGCGGCTCGCGCGAGCGCATCGGCGCCTTGCTGAAGGAAGCCGGGCTCGATGTGGAGTCCGTGAACGACTGGGCCGGCGCGGCGAAGCTGAAGCCGGGCCGGGTCGGGCTGCTCACGCTCGGTCTGGAGCGCGGCTTCACCGGACCGACCGAGCATGGCGATCTGGCTATCGTGTCGGAACAGGACCTGCTCGGCGAGCGCATCGCGCGGCCGCCGCGTCGCCGCAAGCGGGCCGACCAGTTCATCGCCGAGGCGACCGAGATCGCCGAGGGCGATCTGGTGGTGCACCAGGATTACGGCATCGGCCGCTATGACGGGCTGGAAACGCTGGGCATCGAGCGCGGCGGCGGACCGGACCGCGTCGGCGTGCGCTCCGTGCCGCATGCCTGCCTGCGCCTGATCTATGACGGCAACGAGAAGCTGTTCCTGCCGGTCGAGAATATCGAGCTGCTGAGCCGGTTCGGCTCCGAGCAGAACGGCGTGGCGCTGGACAAGCTCGGCGGCTCGTCCTGGCAGACCCGCAAGACCAAGATGAAGCAGCGTATCCGCGACATGGCGGGCGAGCTGATCCGGACCGCCGCGGCGCGGCACATGCGCGAGGCGCCGACCCTGGCGCCGGCGGAAGGGGCCTGGGACGAGTTCTGCGCCCGCTTCCCGTTCGTGGAGACCGAGGACCAGTCCCGCGCCATCGCCGATGTTCTGGAGGACATGGCCGCCGGCCGTCCGATGGACCGTCTGGTCTGCGGCGATGTCGGCTTCGGCAAGACCGAGGTGGCGCTGCGCGCGGCCTTCGTCGCCGCCATGTCCGGCGCCCAGGTGGCGGTGGTGGTGCCGACCACGCTGCTGGCCCGCCAGCACGCGCGCACCTTCGCGGCGCGGTTCGAGGGCCTGCCGGTGCGGGTCGAGCAGCTTTCGCGCATGGTCTCGGCCAAGGATGCGGCCGCGGTGAAGAAGGGCGTCGCCGACGGCACGGTGAACATCGTCGTCGGCACGCATGCGCTGCTGGCCAAGGGCGTGTCCTTCGCCGATCTCGGCCTGCTGATCGTGGACGAGGAGCAGCATTTCGGCGTCGCGCACAAGGAGAAGCTGAAGGCGCTGCGAGAGGACGTGCATGTGCTGACGCTGTCCGCCACGCCGATCCCGCGCACCTTGCAGCTCGCGCTGACCGGCGTGCGCGAGATGAGCCTGATCGCCACGCCGCCGACCGACCGTCTGGCCGTGCGCACCTTCATCATGCCGTTCGACAGCGTGGTGATCCGGGAGGCGCTGCAACGCGAGCGGTTCCGTGGCGGCCAGGTGTTCTGCGTGGTGCCCCGGATCGAGGATCTGGACCGCATGGCCGAGCGGCTGCGCGAGATCGTGCCTGATGCGAAGACGGTGCAGGCGCATGGCCGTCTGAGCCCGACCGAACTCGAGCGGGTGATGACCGAGTTCGGCGACGGCAAGTACGACATCCTGCTCTCGACCAATATCGTGGAGAGCGGGCTCGACATGCCCGCTGTGAATACGCTGGTGATCTATCGCGCCGATATGTTCGGGCTGGGCCAGCTCTACCAGCTGCGCGGGCGCGTCGGCCGCGGCAAGCAGCGCGGCTATGCCTATCTGACCTGGCCGCAGCAGCATCGCCTGTCCGCCTCGGCCGAAAAGCGGCTGGAGGTGATGCAGACCCTGGACCAGCTCGGCGCCGGATTCACGCTCGCCTCGCACGATCTCGATCTGCGCGGCGCGGGCAACCTGCTGGGCGACGAGCAGTCCGGCCATATCCGCGACGTCGGCATCGAGCTGTACCAGCAGATGCTGGAGGATGCGGTCGCCGATCTGCGTCGCGAGAAAGGCAAGCGCAAGGCCGAGGATCGCGATTGGACGCCCAACATCGTGCTCGGACTTCCCGTGCTGATCCCGGAGACCTATGTCGCCGATCTGCCGGTGCGTCTGGGCCTGTATCGACGTATCGGCGCGCTCCAGACCGATGCAGAAACGGAGGCGATGCAGGCGGAGCTGGTGGACCGGTTCGGGCCGATGCCGGAGGAGGTCGAGAACCTGCTCCAGGTTGTGTCGCTGAAGCGCACCTGCCGTCTGGCAGGGGTAGAGAAGCTGGAGGCCGGGCCGAAGGGCATGGTGCTGCAATTCCGCGGCAATGCGTTCGACAATCCGGCCGGTCTGGTCGGGCTGATCGGCGCCAAGAACAGCGACATGCGGTTGCGGCCGGACCACAAGCTGGCGATTTCGCGCGAGATGACCACGGCGCAGCGCATCGGCCTCGCGCGTGACGTGGTCGGCAAGCTGGCGAAGCTGGCGGAGCAGGCGAAGGCGGCGTAGGTGAGGGAACGATGATCGATCAATTTCTCTCAAGGGTTACGTTATAATTCCCAATTTGACCGTCGGAAGAGTGCAATAATAGGTAATCCACGCAATTTTGTGGATTACTTGCTTGTCAGACGGTCTGCCTCCTTCTCGCTTCCGGCTTGGTTTCCTGACCCATCTGGAAGGCCCGTTGCCGCCGCCTGCCCTGTTTCGGGGTATGGTGGAATTGTTCGTGGCGGCAGAGCAGCTCGGCTTCGAGGTGGGCTGGGTGGCGCAGCACCATTTCGCTTCCGGGCGTAACGGTCCCGGGGCCGCCGCGTCGCCGTTGCTGTTCCTGGCAGCGGTGGCGGAGCGCACCAGCCGCCTCCGGCTGGGTACGGCCGTGATCACCGTGCCGCTGGAATCGCCGCTGCGCCTGGCCGAAGACGCCGCCACCCTTGACGTGCTGAGCGGCGGCCGTGTCGAGCTTGGGATCGGCAGCGGTTATGACGAGACCGCCTTCGAGGCGTTCGGGGCGTCCTTCGAAAGCCGACGCCGAGCGACCTCGGACGGCATCGCCCTGCTCGATCGCGCTTTCAACGACGGAGTGTTCGGAGCCGCGGGCCATTCGCTGCATCCGCGCGCGCCGGGTCTCGCCCATCGCGTCTGGCAAGGCATCTTCAGTGACGAGGGCGCACGGTTCGCCGCCGAGGCAGGCAGTCATTTGCTGCTGAACCGGGCTGCTTACGGCTTCGAAACGCGGACCGATCTGGTGCAGCGTCCCTGGGCGGAACGCTATCTGGAGCACTGGCGGGCAGACCCCGTGAAGGCGGGCCGCACGCCGCGGATCGGCCTGTCCCGCCTGATCGTGCCGGCCGCCGACCGCGCCGAGGCCCGCGCCATCCTTGGTCCCGGCGTGATGCAGGCCACCGCGACGATGGTGCGGAATGGCCGCTTTCCGGCGGGGCTCGATCTCGATGCGGCTCTCGACCGGTTCCATGCCTTCTATGGCCACCCGGACGAGATCGTCGAAGCGCTGTCCGGCGAGCAGGTGCTGCCGCTGGCGACCGATCTGCTGTGTCAGGTCAATCCCGGCGTGCCGACGATCGCCCAGACGCTGCGGATGCTGGAGCTGATCGCTACCCGGATCGCGCCGGCGCTGGGGTGGCGGCCGCCCGCCCCGGCGCATCCCGTCCTGGAATAGGTTGCCGCAGCCTGAGCCTCACCTCTGTGACGGCGCGATGCGCCAGCCTCGTTTCCGAACGGAATTCCGATGTCCCGACACCGACCAACCGATCCGCGATGGGCCCGGATCGCACTCCCCGCTTTGCTCGCGAGCGTGGCGCCGGTCGCCCGCGTCCATGCCGCCGATCCCGTCGCCGTGTCTGGCAGCACCGACGCCACCGAACAATACATCGTCACCGGCACGCGCGACGTGCGAAAGACCGCGCGCGACAGCAGCAGTCCGATCGACATCATCACCGGGGCTGAATTGCGACGCACCGGAGCGCAGAACGTGACCGACGCGCTCAGCAGGCTCGACCCGTCGATCAACAGCAGCATCACCGGCGGATCCGGCTTCGTATCAGGCATACGCATGCGCGGTTTGACGCCGAACCAGGTTCTGGTGCTGGTAGACGGCAAGCGGCGCAACGCCACGGGCGTGATCGCCACTTATGCCGGGCCGGAACATGGCGCGACGCCGGTGGATCTGGATCTGATCCCGATCGGGGCGATCGATCATGTCGAGGTGCTGCGCGACGGGGCGGCGGCGATGTACGGCTCCGACGCGATTGCGGGCGTCATCAACGTCATCCTGAAAAAGAAACCGAGCGGGCTCACGCTCAGCGCGCAGACCGGTGCCAGTCCGCTCGACGACCAGTATCACTCCCCAGGCTGGAATACCCAGATCGCCGCCGACGGCGGCTGGTCCCTGGGCGACGATGGCTATTTGCATCTGAGCGGACAGTTCTTCCACACCGATCACTATGATAGCGGCGGCGTGGATTATCGCAGTGGATTAAAGGACGATCAGAATTTCAGCTTGCCGGAGCAGACACGGGAATCGCTCGCGATCACGGCCGGTAAGCCGATCACCGATGTGATCGAGGCTTATGGCAACATAACCTATGCACACCGGCACATCCAATCCTACCTGACCAACCGGCTGCCGAACATTCTGCCGGAAATCTATCCGTATGGCTTCAATCCCTCGACGGTGAACGAGGAGAACGAGTACGCGGCGACGCTCGGCCTCAAGGGAACGCTTCCGCTCGGCTTCCACTGGGATCTGAGCACCACCTACGGAGCCGACGAAAGCCGGCTTTCCACCATCAACTCCGCCAATCTCGGCTATTACGCGATCTACGGCACGACGCCGACCAAGGGCTTCACCGAGGCCTATCGCAATGCGCAATGGGCGAACAACCTGGATGTAACACGCGACTTGCGTGTTCTGGGTCGCGACCTGCGCGTGTCGTTCGGCGGCGAGCACAGGCTGGAGACCTACGACATTACCTCCGGCAATCCGGAAACCTACGAACTGGGCGGCCTGCAGGGCGCGCCCGGTCTGGCGCCGGTCTCGGCCGGCTCCTGGAGCCGTGACGTATGGGCAGGATACGTCGATACCGATCTGCATCCCACCGCGCGCTGGGACGTCGATCTGGCCGGCCGCTTCGAGCACTATACCGATTTCGGCAATACGGAGACCGGAAAGATCTCGACTCGCTACGAGATCACGCCGCGTCTGGCCGTGCGCGCCACGATCAGCAACGGCTTCCGTGCGCCCACGCTGGCGGAGGAGAATTTCAGCAGCCTCAGCGTGACGCCGACGGGCGCCAGCGGCAGCCTCGCGGTGGATTCCGCCGCGGCGCATGCGCTGGGCGCGTTGCCGCTCAAGCCCGAACGATCCACCTCGATCAGCGGCGGAATCGTCGCCGAACCACTGCGTGGCTGGCATCTGACGGTCGATGCCTACCAGATCAACATACGCGACCGCATCGTCGCCGGCGGAAACTATGTTGGCCAGACGGCGGAAGACGCGATCGCGCTGACCGGCATCGCCCTGCCGCCGAACCTGGCGCTGAACGACATCAGCGCGAACTATTTCTCCAACGGCGCCAGCACGCGCACGCAGGGCGTCGACATCGTGCTGAACAGGAGCGTGTCGCTCGGACGGTATGGCCGTCTGGATGGCATGGGCAGTTTCGATATCACCCGCACGACGCTGCATCATCTTGCTTCCGATGCCAACGGCAATCCGTTGCTGAACGCGCAGGGCGTGGCCTATCTCACCAATGCGGTGCCGCGCAGCAAGTTCGTGCTCGACCTGCACTGGCTGCTGCGCCCCTGGGACGTGACCCTGCGTCAGACGCGCTATGGCGAGGCCACAGCGCTGGAGACATACCAGATCGCCGCGCCGGCCGCGCTGCGATACTCCAACACGCAGTTCCTCGAATTCAAGAACGAGCCGCGCTGGGTCACCGATCTCGAGATCGGCTACCGGATCACCAAGGGCGTGCGTCTCGCTGTGGGCGGGCAGAACCTCTTCAATACCCTGCCGCGCGAGTTGCCGTTGATCGCCCGCTATATCGGCAACTCGATCTACGACGACACCGTCTCCGGCATCCCCATTTCCGGCGGCTACTATTACGGCCGCATCGATTTCACGCTCTGAGGAGAACCACCATCATGGGCAAGCGTCAGCTCAAACTCGGCCTGGTTCCCACCGGAGTGGGTGGCCCCGGACAGCATAATCGTTGGCTCGATCCGGAAATCCCTGGCGACGCCAGCGTCGATATCGACTGGTATATCGACGTCGCGCGTCAGGCTGAGGCGGCGCTTTTCGATCTCGTCTTCATCGTCGACAGCCAGTTCATCACGCCCCATTCGCCACCGCATTATCTGAACCGGCTCGAACCGCTCACCCTGCTTTCGGCGTTGGCGGTGTCGACCAGCAGGATCGGTTTGGTCGGCACGCTCACCACTTCCTACAACGCGCCGTTCAATCTCGCCCGCCGTCTCGCATCGCTCGATCTGATCAGCCGCGGCCGTGCCGGTTGGAACGTCGTCACCAGCGGCGATGCCGGAACGGCCGGGAACTATAGCCGCGACAAGCATTACGACTACGACACGCGCTATGGCCGGGCCCTGGAGTCCGTATCGGTGGTACGCGGCCTGTGGCGCTCCTACGAGGACGATGCGTTTCCGCGCGACCGCGCCAGCGGGCGGTTTCTCGATCCCGCCAAGCTGCACAGGCTCGACCATCGCGGAGAGCATTTCTCCGTCGTGGGCCCACTCAACATCCAGCGCTCGCCACAGGGAGAGCCGGTCATCTTCCAGGCCGGCGATTCCGAGCAGGGTCGGGATCTGGGCGCGGCCATCGCCGACGGCATCTTCACCCACGCGCCGTCAATCGAGCAGGGCCGCGCCTTCTATGCCGACGTCAAGGGGCGGGCAGAACGGCTTGGGCGAGATCCGGACCGGATCGTCGTCATGCCGGGCGTTAGCATCACCGTGGGCGACAGCGATGCCGACGCGATCGAGATCGAGCAGGCGGAACGGCGAAGCGACCATAGCTTCGAGCAGGCGCTGACCGAATTCGGCCGCTCGTTCGGCTGGCACGATTTCACGCAGTACGATCCGGATGCGCCCTTTCCCGCGCACACGCTGGAATTCGCCAAGAGCAGCTTCTTTACCAACGCGCGCAAGCTCACCGATCTCGCCACCTCGCAGAACCTCACGCTTCGGCAGACGGTGGAAACCACGCGCAAGCACCATCCGGGCCCGTTCGTCGGATCGGCCGAGACGGTGGCGTCGCGCATCGTCGAGTGGTTCGAAAGCCGGGCGTTGGACGGGCTGAACATTCACATGAACCATCCGGCGCAATTCCGGCGCTTCACCGGGGAGGTGGTGCCGCTGCTGCAGGAGAGGGGCGTGTTCCGTAGCGGCTACACGCACGAGACCCTGCGCGGCCATCTCGGCTTGCCTGTCCCGTCGAACCGGCGCGTGGAATGCGCGGCATGATCGCCCGTCGTGACCTGCTGGGCATGCTGGCCGGCTTTGCCGTGGCGGTTCCCGCTGGTGCGCTGGCGGCCACGCTGAAGCCGCTCTCCATGAGCTACCAGCAATCCTCCGTGTTGCTGCAGGTGTTGCGCGCGCGTGGCCTGTTGCGGGACAGGCTGGCGCCGCTCGGCTTCGTGCCCGACTGGGCGTTGCTCGGAACGGCGGTGTCGCAGTTCGGCGCGACGACCTTTCTGAGCGACGTGGCCGAGGCGGTGCCGCCGTTCCTGCATTCCAGCCTGCCGCGTTTCATCCTGATCGCCGCCGAGGGCCCCAGCCCGCATGCAGTGGGCATTCTGGTGCGCGATCCCGGCGGAATCGCCGATGCTTCGCATCTCAAAGGGCGTCGCGTGGCGGTGGGCAAAGGCGGCAGCGCCCTCGACCTGCTGCTCCGCACGCTTGAATCGCATGCGTTGACGTTGAACGATATCCAGCCGGTCTATCTGCCCGAGTCCGGGTCCGCGGCGGCGTTCCGCTCCGGCTATGTCGATGCCTGGGCGACCTATGATCCGTTCCTGTCCTCGGGCGAGGGCCAACCCGGCGCGCGTCTGCTTGTCGACGGTGCGGGGCAAGGCATGAGCTACGATCGCTACTACATGGTCGATCAGGCGTTCGCCGCGTCCAACCCGGCGGTGATCGAGGCGTATTACGCGTCTCTCCAGGATGCAGCCCATTGGATCAACGCCAATCCGGCGCCGGCGACAGCTCTGTTGTCCAGCCTATGGCAGGACATGCCGTTGGACGAGGTGAGACGCATCGACAGCCATCGCACCTATGCGGTGCGTCCGATCGGCGCGTCGGATCTCGCGCGCCTGGACGATATCGGCGCCCGGCTGCAGCGCGCCGGCATCCTGCCGCCCGGGGCGGGGGCGCATGGGATCGGCGTGTGGTTGCCGGACGGAGGCAAAATCTCCACCGGATAGCGTTTCGTGCCCGCGACCACCCGGCGCTTCAATCCGGCTCTCCCGTCAAAGTCGAGAATCGCCCTGACGGGTCGGCCCCCGGCGGCGCCGGGCTCGTGCGCCGGGCGCGTCGGAACCTCGTCGTCCCTTACCGGATCGGCAACGGCACGTTGTTCACCAGTAGCGTGCTGCCCTGCCATTTCAGGTCCCAATCCGCGTCGCCGCCATTCCGGTGCGCCATCAACTTGGCGAGGAACAGCGCGGTGCGGATCTTCTGCAGGCCGGCCGTGCCGGCGGCGTCGAGCAGGGAGTCGTAGCCGGCGATCGCGACGTGGGCGGTGCCGGAATTGTCCGCCGGGTCGGCGGCGATGCGGGCCTGGCCGTTACCGGTCAGGGTGGTGTCGCCGCGCACGGCATGGATTCTGTCGATGGTCAGATCGACCGGCGCGCCGCGTCCGCCGGCGGCGGCGACCAGCGCCGGGAGCTCGCTGGCGGGCAGGCTGGCGTTCAGCTCCAGCCGTTCCGGCAGTAGTGGGGCGGCGGAATCATTGGAAGCAGCGCCGGCGACCTGCAGCGCGAGCCGTGCCGTGTCGCCGCCGCCGTCGAGCTGCAGCGCGATACGCGCCGCGCCCATGCGCCGGGTGCCGGAGCGCAGCGACACCCCGGTCCACGCGAAGCTGACGTGACCGCCATGCGCCACCGCCTGCGCGACCGGGGCGATTGCCTCCTTGAAGGCCTGATCGGAGCAGTCTGCGTCGCGATGTCCGGTCAGCGCGCCCAGAAGGGCCGCCGCTGCGGCCGTGCTGGCATGGCCGAGCGCGCCGGGCGGCAGTGTCGCGTTGCGTGTCACGGCGGAAAGATGGCTGGCGTGGAACGCGGCCGCCTGGTCCGCTGGCAGGCTGATCTCGAGCTTGTCGGCCTCGAGCCTGGTGTCGTTGCCGTGCACCGCGCCACGCGCAACCACGCACCCGCCTGGCAGATCGAGAGGGGAGGCGGCCAATGCCGTGCCGCTGCCGAGAAACAGGGCAGCGCCAAGGACCAGGCCGAGCCGTCCGCAGAGCGGCATCGGAAGCGCGGGGGAGACGGGACGGGTGGCGGAATTTCCGGGATGCGTCATCACCTTGCTAGGGTGGCGCAGCCATCGCCGGGTGGCAATCGCTCCAGCTCCAGGCCTTTTTCATGCCCAAGCTCGACCCGTTTCTTCTGGCGCTCCTGTGCGTGGTGGCGCTGGCCAGCGTGCTGCCCTGTCGCGGCGTGGCGGTGCCGTTGTTCCACGGGCTGACCATCGTCGTGATCGCGCTGATGTTCTTCCTGCAGGGCGCACGCCTGTCCCGGGCGGCTGTGGTGGCGGGACTGGCGCACTGGCGCCTGCATCTCTGCATCCTGGGTGCCACCTTCGTGCTGTTTCCGGTGCTGGGACTGGGGCTGCACGCCCTGTTTCCCGGACTTCTGAAGCCGTCCCTGTGGTTCGGCGTGCTGTTCGTTTGTGTCCTGCCGTCCACGGTGCAGTCCTCGATCGCGTTCACCTCCATCGGCGGCGGCAACGTGCCGGCGGCGGTGTGTTCGGCCACCGCGTCCAACCTGATCGGGATTCTCCTGACGCCGCTGCTCACCGGGGTGGTCCTGGCGGGGGCGGTGCAGGGCGGCACGCATGTCTCGGCCGATGGCGTGCTGGATATCGTGTCGCAGCTTCTGGTGCCGTTCCTGGCCGGGCAGGTCCTGCAGCCGTGGATCGGCGGCTGGGCTGCGCGCAACAAGCGTCTGCTGACCTTCACCGATCGCGGCTCGATCCTGGTGGTGGTCTATACGGCGTTCAGCGCGGCGGTCGTGCAGGGGCTATGGCAGGCGGTACCGCCTGTGCAACTCGCCTTGATCCTTCTGGTGAATGCCGTGCTGCTGACGCTGGTTCTTCTGGCGACCCGCTACGGCGCGCGCCTGCTCGGCTTTCCGCACGAGGACGAGGTGGCGATCGTTTTTTGCGGATCGAAGAAGACGCTGGCCACCGGCGTGCCGATGGCGGGCGTGCTGTTTCCGGCCGCCATGGTGGGGCAGGTGGTGCTGCCGCTGATGATGTTTCATCAGCTGCAGCTGTTCGTGTGTGCGATCCTGGCCCGCCGCTATGCGCGACGGGCCGAGGCCGCGCTGGTCAGAACTTGAAATTCAGGCGGCCGTAGTAGAAGCCGCCATTGATCGGAACGGTGGACGAGGTCTGATCGTAGAAGGCGACGTTCAGATACGACAGCTCGGGCGGCATCTTGCGCGGGCGGAGATTGAACAGGTTGTTCGCGCCGATGGCGAGATGCAGGCGCTTGGTGAGCTGATAGCCGACTTCAAGATCGGTCAGCCATTGCGGCGTGTTGACGAATTGCGCGAACTGCGTGGAGGAATAACGGAGGGCCGCCGGGGCCAGATCCTCGTAGGTCACCATGTCCTTGCTCTGGCCGTAACGGGTCCAGCGCAGGTTGGCGTCCCAGCGGTCCTTCTTCCAGTAGGCATTCAGGATGATCTTCGAGCGCGGCGTGGCCGTGGTCAGATAGGAGATGCTCTGCTCGTTGATGAACGGGTTCCCGAAGGCATCCGTGCCGTTATGGTGCAGGCGCGTGCGGTTCAGGTCGATCGCGGCGGTCCAGTTCACCGTGCCGTATTGGCGGAAGTTGCTCAAGTAGTCGACGTTGATGTCCGCGCCCTGGGTGCGGGTGCTGGCGCCGTTGGCGAAGTAGTACGCCGACACGTTGGACGGGTCGATGCTGGCCGGCAGGGAGGCGCCGGTCGCCTCGATCGCCGATGTCGCTGTGGCGCCGCTGCCGGAGGTCTGGTCGCCGCTGAGGCCGCCTGCGCCGACGATGCGGTCGCGGATGTTGATCTGATATACGTCTGCCGTGATCGACAGATGCGACAGCGGCTGCAGCACGATGCCGGCGCTGGCATTGGTGGAGCGCTCGGCCTTCAGCGGTACCGCGCCGATCGACTGCGCTCCCTTCGAGGTGGTGGCGAGAATGCCGCTGGCGCCGGTCGGCGACACGTTGAGCGAGGAGTAGTTCTCTTCCGCCAGGGTGGGCGCGCGGAAGCCATTGGAGATGGTGCCGCGGATTGCGAACCACTTGGTAAAATCGTAGCGGGTCGAGATCTTGCCGTTCTCTGTGTTGCCGGCATCGGTGTAGTGCTCGAAGCGGCCGGCGAAGTCGACATCCCAGTGCTGCAGCGGATGCACGTCGTAGTCGATGTAGCCTGCCCAGACGTTGCGCGAGAACCGTCCGGCATTGGCCGGCAGCAGGCCTGCGAAACCCTGCGTGCCCCCGCCGACGGTCGATGCCGGGCTGCCTGCGCCCAGCACATAGACTTCCGAACGCTCCTCCGCACCGAACGCGATGTTCATCTTCTTGCCGAAGGCGATGAACGGCTTGGTGAAGTCGAGATTGTTGGTCCACTGCGCGTTGGCCTGGCTTTGCGCCAGGACGGTGGTCGGCGAGAAGTCCAACGGATAGCCGTAGCTCGGCAGGCCGGTTTCGGCGGTCGTCAGCAGGTAGGGATTGGCGGTGTTCTTGTTGCCGATATTCGTGAGGTCCTCGCCGTAGGTCGTGCTCAAATCGGCATGGAAGCCGAACACGTCATTGGCTCTGACGCCGAGCGTCGCCGCATAATCGTTCTCCTCGTCTGTTTCCAGAGGCGAGAAGCCCACGGGATAGAGCGTGGGGGCGACGAAGAATGGACGGTAGTTCTCGTAAGCCTCGGCGTGACGGTGACCGTAGGTGATGAGGCCATAGCCCTCGATTCCACCGAACGCATTCTGCACCAGCGTCTTGCCGAAATCGATCGACAGAGTCTCGCGCGTTTCTTCCGGCAAACCAACGATCTTGTTGGAATCGCCCGGCTGCAGGAATGGACCGTGCGCTATGGCTGACGGCTCGATCGGCCAGAAGGGAGAGGCCGAAGACCGGGCGTCAATCGCATGCGTCACGAAATGGTCGGTGTGGTAGACCTGACCGCCGACATGGACGTAGCCGTCATCGCCGAACGAGAAACCTTTGTCGGCGTCGAACTGATACTGCCATCCGTCGCCGTTATAGGCGCTGGCGCCGGTATAGGCCGTTGCGCTGCCGCCATGGTCGGTCTTCTTCATGATGATGTTGACCACGCCCGCTATGGCGTCCGAGCCGTACTGGGCGGCAGCGCCGTCGCGCAGGATCTCGATATGATCGATCGCCGCCGCCGGGATCATGTTGAGATCGACCGGGGTGGCGCCCTGTTCCGGGCCCGCATCGGCGGTGATGTTCGACGTGGCATGCCGTCGCTTGCCGTCGATCAGGACCAGGACGTCGTTCGGGTTCAGGCCGCGCAGGCGGATCGCCGCGACCAGCGCCTGGGTGTCGGCGCCATAGGCCTGGATGCTGATGGACGGATCGGTACGGTTCAGCTGATCGGCGAGGTTCACCTGGCCGGAGCGGCTGAGGGTCGCGGCGCTGATCACGTCGATCGGGCTGGTGCTGTCCCGGGCCTTCTTGCCGAGGTTGCGGGTGCCGGTGACGATGACCGACTCGCCGTTATCCATCGCCGACACCGCCGAACGCGATGAATGTCCGGGCGGCGCGACCAGGGTCGGTGCTGTGACCGCGGCTGCCGGCACGGCCGCGCCGGTGGCGGCGCTAGCCGCTTGGGTGCGACGGGCCGCCTTCTTCGCGTGTTTGTGCATATGGTGCGCGCTGGCCGTTTGGTGCGTGCTGGCCGTTCCGGTGGACGGCGCGGTCTGCGCGTATGCCGGAACGATCCCGGCCGCGATGGCGAGCGGGCAGGCGGAAACAAGAAGCAGTCCACGCCAGCCGCTCGTCGTCGAAATCCTCATTCGCCATCTCCATCGTGGCGGCGGCGGGAAACCCTCCGGTGCGGAACCCGCGACGCGTCGCCAAACGTTGCTCTGACGCGATGATTTGATCAGGTGTTTTCGGATGCCAAGCGGTTTATTGCCCAAATGAAAAGCAGAAAAACGATTGCGACATAAAAGATACAGTTAGAAAAGCACAAAACGAATGCATATGACTACAAAAAGGGCTTGTTGACGTCCGGTTTGCCGCCTGCTTAGCCTCGTTTTGGTCCGGACATGATCCGTGACAGCGTTGGAGCATGGCACGTTGAATCGACCACCCTCTCTGGCACCAACCCGTCGGCAGCTTCTGATGCGCATTGGCGCCGCCGCAGGGAGCGTGGCCGTTTATCAGGCGATGACCCGGCTCGGGCACGCGGCCGGAACCGACTTCCGTGGCTCTCCCGACCTGTCCGGCGCCAAGAAGGGCACGACCGTGCTGGTGCTGGGCGCTGGCCTCGCCGGCATGCTGGCGGCGTACGAGTTGCGCAAGGCTGGCTACAGCGTGCGGGTTCTTGAATACCAGAACCGTTCCGGCGGCCGGAACTTCACCCTGCGCGGCGGCGACACGCTGACCGAGCTGGGCGGCGCCACGCAGCATGTGAAGTTCGCGCCCGGGAACTACATCAATCCCGGCCCCTGGCGCATTCCGTATCACCATCAGGGTCTGCTGCATTACTGCAAGCTGTTCGGCGTGCAGCTCGAGCCGTTCATACAGGTCAATCACAACGCTCTGCTGCACAACAGCGATAGTTTCGGCGGCAAGCCGCAGCGCTATCGCGATATCATGACCGATTTCAGCGGCTATACTGCGGAGCTGGTGGCGAAGTCCGTCAACCAGAACAAGCTCGATCAGCCCGTCACCGAGGATGAGAAGCAGGATCTTCTCGCCGCGATGCGCGGCTGGGGTCTGCTCGACAAGAACTACAATTATGTGAAGAGCGATTTCACCTCGCTCCGTCGCGGCTTCGACAAGCCGCAGGGAGGCGGCCCCGACGGAGCGCCGACTCCGTCCACGCCGTTCAGCCGTCACGACATCATGAAGTCCGGCCTGTGGGAGTGGCTGAGCTTCAACATGACCTACGACATGCAGACCACGATGTTCCAGCCCGTCGGCGGCATGGACATGATCGGCAAGGGGTTCGCCAAGCAGGTCAACGATCTCGTCACCCATAACATCAAGGTCACCAAGATCGCGCAGGACGGAAGCGGCGTGACCGTTTCCTATCTCGACAACAACAAGGGCGGCGCGCCGGGCGAAGCCAAGGCGGATTGGTGCGTGTGCACGATCCCGCTGTCGATCCTGAGCGAGATCGAGGTGCAGGCGGGCGCGCCGATGAAGGCGGCGATCCAGGCGGTGCCTTATGCGTCGTCGGTGAAGATCGGCCTCGAATTCAAGCGGCGGTTCTGGGAGCAGGACGAGCAGATCTATGGCGGAATCTCGTTCACCAACCAGCCGATCAGCCAGATATCCTACCCTTCGACGCGGTATTTCACCGAGGGTCCGGCGGTTCTGCTGGGCGGATACATGTTCGGCCCTGCCGCCTACGCCTTCGCCGGCATGACGCCGGAAGAGCGCGTGCAGGAGGCGCTGAAGCAGGGATCGGTGTTCCATCCGCAATACGGCTCGGAATTCTCCAACGGCGTCGGTGTGGCCTGGAGCCGGATGCCCTGGTCGCTCGGCTGTTGTTCGATGTGGAGCGAGCAGGCGCGCAAGGCGCATTACAAGGCGCTCACCGAGATCGACGGCCGATTGGTCCTGGCGGGCGAACACGCCTCCTATATCGGCTGCTGGCAGGAGGGGGCGATCCTGTCCTCCGTCAGCGCGATCACCCGTCTTCACCAGCGTGCGATCGGAGCCGCCTGATGCGCCGTCCTTCCCGAACGCTTCTGGCGTTTCTGCTGGCCGGCCCGGCGATGCTGCCTGGTCGGGCGGCCCTAGCCGACGCCGCCGCCAATATCGCCGGCGAGGCCACGCACAGCACCGATGGCGCGGAGATCTACAGGCAGGTCTGCCAGGGCTGCCATATGCAGAACGGCAAAGGCGGCACCGGGGCCGGCACCATTCCGGCGCTCGCCGGGAATCCCAAGCTCGCCAGCGCCAGCTATCCCGTGTTCATGGTGCTGAACGGGCGCGGCGGCATGCCGTGGTTCGGCACCATGCTGAACGATGCCCAGGTCGCATCGGTGGTGAACTACGTGCGCACCCATTTCGGCAATCACTACACCGATTCCGTAAAGCCCGAGGACGTGGCTCAGCAACGTGGGCCTGCGCCCACCATGGAGAAATGATGTCGATGAACGCTGTCGCTTTGCGTGCCGCTGTCGTGGCCACCACTCTGCTCGCCGGGACGGCGGGCGTGCAGGCGGCCGAGCTGTCGCGCCATAGCACCGGCAAGTTCCCGATCGCGTCCGCGATCGAGGTTCCGCCCGGCTACACCACCGTCTATCTCTCCGGCCAGGGCGCCGATCCGTCGGACAAGTCGGCCAAGCCGATGACCCTGGCGGCCTATGGCGATACCGAGACGCAGACCCGCAGCGCGCTCGGCAAGATCAAGGCTGAACTCGCCACCTTGCATCTGTCCATGGCCGACGTGGTGCAGATGCATGTCTACATGGTCGCCGACCCCAAGCTGGGGAAGATGGATTTTGCCGGGCTGATGAAGGCCTATACCGAGTTCTTCGGGACCAAGGAGCAGCCGAACCTGCCGACGCGGTCCGCCTTCCAGGTCGCCGGGCTGGCGAATCCGGGCTGGCTGGTGGAGATCGAGGTCATCGCCGTCCGGAAATAGTGCGGGCGGCGTTTCGAAACGCTTTCCGATCCGCCCGAACGGGCGCCGTTCGGGCGGAAAGCCTCCCATTCGCGCGGAATGAAGGCAGAAACGGTTTCCGTCTTCCTCAAGAGGCGGGGAGGTCAATCAACCGCCTGCCGTTTGCCCGAAGAAATCGCTTTCTTCAGCCGACGACCCGTTCCAGCGCCGCGACATCCAGCAGGCGCTGGAACACCTTGACGTCCTGCACGCCGGCAACGGCCAAATCCCCATCGATCACGACGCACGGCACGCCGGCAATTCCAGCCCGATGCGTGTTCAGATTATCGGCGTACACGGAATCCGTGTGGTCGAGCGACGCCAGCATCCGGGCGGCGGCAGCAGGGTCGAACCCGGTTTCCGCCGCCAGCATGGCCAGCGTCCTGGGATCGCCGAGATCGGCGCCGTCCGCGAAATGCGCGCGCATCAGCCGGGACACCAGCCCGGTCGCGTCGCCCCGTTCGGAGGCCCAGCGGACCAGGCGGTGTGCATTCACCGTGGAGGGCACGCGCGTCATCCGGTCGAAGCGGAACGGCACGCCATCCTCCAGGCCGATCCGGGTGACGGCGGCGTAGAGGCGTTTCGCCCGGACGTCGCCGCCATATTTGCGGAGGGCGTAATCCTGGCGCGTCATGCCCTCCGGCGGCATGTCCGGATCCAGCAGAAACGGGCGCCAGATCAGGTCGAAGCTCAGCATCGGCCGGCTCTGCAGCGCGTCGAGGAGGCGTGCTACGCCCAGATGGCACCAGGGGCAGACGAAATCGAAGATGATTTCGATCGTTTGCCGGCCGGGGCGTGGGTTCAGCGCATTCACCGCCCTATTTTATGCCAAAACCGGCATTGGGCCAGCGCGATCATCGCTCGGTCGCCCGATTCTCCCCACGCCGGGCACCGTCAGGAAAGATCACGCGTATGACACCGGTCCTCTCCGACTCCGTTCAGCGTTTCGCGGGATATGTGGCCACGCTGGGCCGCGGCCCCGGGCGATCACGCGCCCTGACGCGGGAAGAGGCGCGCGACGCCCTGGACCTGGTGCTGGCCGGCGGGGTCGACCCGGCCCAGCTCGGCGCCTTCCTGATGCTGCTGCGCTATCGCGGCGAAGATCCGGACGAAATTGCGGGGCTGGTGGACGCCGCGCGTGCCCATATCGGCAGCTTGCATGATGAGGCCGCGATTGGCGCGGTGGATCTCGACTGGCCGAGCTATGGCGCCGGGAGGACACGGGAAGTGCCATGGTTCCTCCTTGCGGCTCTGGCGCTGGGGCGCAGCGGCGTGCGCGTGCTCATGCATGGCACCAACGCTTTCGGAAGCGGCCTGTCGGTCGAAGACGGGCTGGCGGCGCTCGGCCTGCATGCGTCGGAGAGCGCCGCGTCGGTGGGCGAGGCGCTTGCGCGCGAGCGGTTTGCCTATTGGCCAATCCGGCACATGGCGCCGCGGATCGATCGGCTGCTCGCCATGCGCGCCTTGTTCGGTCTCCGGTCGCCGATCAACACGGTGGCGCGGCTGATCGATCCCGCCGACAGTTCGGTGTCTGTGGATGGGGTGTTTCACCCGCCCTATATCGCCGTGCATCTGGCGGTGGCCGAGAGGTTCGGGCGGCGGAGCCTGGTGGTGATCAAGGGCGGCGGCGGAGAAGCGGAACGCACGCCGCTGAAGCCCGTGGCGGCGCATTGTCGCGGTCCGTCCGGTCCGCGCGAGCTTGTGCTGCCGGCTTTGGCGCCGGACAGCGTCGGGATGCCGGTGGATGCGGCCACCTTTGCTGCGGTGTGGACCGGGCAGGGGGCATTCGAGCGCGCGGAGCGGACGGTGGTGGGCACCATCGCCCTGGCGCTGCTCGCGCTCGAACCGGAGCTCGAGGTCTCGGCAGCGGATGCGAAAGCCGCCGCAATCTGGGGGAACCGGCACCGGGCCGTTCGTGTTGTGCCGGAATGACACGCGGTCACATTGTGTCATGAATCACGCGTCAGGCTTGTTTCTGGCACGAAATGGCCACAATCGGGGCGGTTTGATCAGCCCGGTTTCAACACGGAGAGTTCCATGTCCAACCGTTCCACGGTGTCCGCCCTGTTCGGGGCCGTCCTCATTATGGGCGCCGGTCTGTCGGGTCAGGCGATGGCCAAGGGCTGCCTCAAGGGTGCTGCCGTGGGCGGCGTCGCGGGGCATATGGCCGGTCATCACGGCGTGATGGGCGCTGCCGCCGGCTGTGCCGTCGGCCATCACGAAGCGGCCAAGAAGGCGAAGGCCGACGCCGCCGCCAATCCGCCGAGCTGATCCGGCAGGGTCCGGCGCCGGGATGGCGCCGGGCGCTCCAAAAGAACAAGAGCTCTTCTTTTTTGTAAGAATGAGCAACAGGACTTGGGCTGATCGGGCCCGGAGACGAAGCAGGCGTTCATTCAGGGACAGGTATCTGTTTCTCCTTCGAAACGACTCAGCGTCCAACCGGTCTGGGACGGTATCCGGGTAAGACTTCTCTAGGTCTGGATCGGTTCTGGCGGTTCCGTCGAATCGTTCGGGTCAATCTGGTTGGTGACGCCGATAACTTGTGTCATCCCACCCAGGGTCTGGCTCATGCCGCCGCCACCGATGATCTGGCTGGCCGAAGCGGCGATGGCGGTCCCGCTGGCCGGTTCGGCCGGAGCCGGTATGACGGCCCAGAAGGCTTCGGCGATCTCGTCATGGATGTGATGCAGCTGCATCTGAACCCAATCGAGAAACTCGTGCAGGCCGCGCAGAATGATTTCTTCAATGGTCTGGTCGGCGAGAGACGCGCGGAGTTCGTCCATCCGTTCCAGGGCGTTGCCGCCGCGCCGCAGGCCATAATCCGTCCGCAGCTGGCTCAGCGCCCAATTGACCTGGCGCAGGGTCAGGACCAGCGAGCGGGGGAACGCGTTGTTCAGCAGCAGGAAGCCCGCCACCGCCGCCGGGGCGAGAGAACGTGGCATCATCCGGCGATAGGCATGGTAGGCGGCAGCCGAGCGCAGGACAGCACTCCACTGGCTCATATCGACCTGACTGCCGACCTCTGCATCGCGCGGCAGCAATGTGTGGTATTTGATGTCGACGAGGCGCGTGGTCTGGTTGCCGCGCTCGAGATACTTGCCGATGACGTAGAAATACCAGCCCTGGTCCCGGTAGAACGTGCCTTCGGTGATGCCGTAATGGGTCTGGCATTCCTGCTTGAGGCGGGTGCAGAGCGTTGAGAGCTGCGACGGACGGATATCCGAGCGCGTCAGGCCGCGGACCCATTTGTGCATCATGTTCAGATGCGTCCACATCTCGGTGGAGATCAGAGGACGCAAAGTGCGCGCGTTCTCGCGCGCGACCTGGATCAGCGAGGCGATCGAATTCGGGTTCTCCCGGTCGAGTATGTAGAACTCGGCCACGCTGGCGACATCGGCTTCGGATCGCCCGGCGAAGAACCGCTCCTCGTCCGCGTTGATCTGCACCACCGAACGCCAGTCATTCTCGCCGGTGCCGGTGCGGGTGAAGGTGTCGGTGACGTCGATGATGCGGGCGAGATTCTCGATCCGCTCCATGTAGCGCGCCAGCCAGACCGTGCTCTCCGCGTAGCGTGACAGCAGCGCCTGCCCCCTGCGCAGCGGTTCGTGCACCGGATGCATCGTCGCGCCGCTCACGATTGCAGCACCCAGGTATCCTTGGAACCGCCGCCCTGCGAGGAGTTCACCACCAGCGATCCCTTCTTCAATGCGACGCGCGACAGGCCGCCGGGTAGAACCCAGGTTGATTGTCCGGTGATGGCGAATGGCCGGAGATCGACGTGCCTGGCCTGCACACCGTCCTCGCAGAGGGTGGGCGCAGTGGACAGGTTTATGACAGGCTGGCTGATGTAGTTGGCCGGATCCGCCTTGAGCTTGGAGCGGAACGCGTCGAGTTCCGTCTTGCTCGCGTGCGGGCCGATGATCAGCCCATAGCCGCCGGATTCGCCGACGGGCTTGACCACCAGGGTCTCGAGATTGTCGAGCGTGTACTGCAGCCCGTCCGCCTCGCGGCAGATATTGGTCTGGACGTTGTCCAGGATCGGGTCCTGGTCGAGATAGTATTTGATGATGCGCGGCATGTAGGCATAGATCGCCTTGTCGTCGGCGACGCCGGTGCCGACCGCGTTGGCGATCGCGACGTTGCCACGGCGCCATGCATCCACCAGGCCGCGTACGCCCAGCTGGCTGTCCGGGCGGAACACGTCCGGGTCGAGGAAATCGTCGTTCAGCCGGCGATAGATCGCGTGGACGGGACGAAGGCCGGCGATGGTGCGCATGTAGACGCGCGCATCCTCGACCACCAGATCGCGCCCTTCCACCAGCGGCACCCCCATTTCGCGCGCCAGAAAGACGTGCTCGAAATAGGCGGCGTTGTAGATGCCGGGCGACAGCAGCACGACCTGTGGGTCGGGCACATGCTCCGGCGCCATCGCCGCCATCGCCTGCTGCAGCCGTACGCCGTACTCGTCCACGCCGCGAATGCGCAAACCTGCCACGAGATCCGGCAGAACACGCAGCATCATGTGCCGGTTCTCGATCACGTAGGACACGCCGGACGGGGTGCGGGCGTTGTCCTCCAGAACCAGGAAGCGCCCCTGGTCGTCGCGCACGATATCGGTGCCGTTGACGTGCACATAGACGCCGAGCGGCACGTCGAGGCCCATCATCTCGGGCCGGAAATTGCTGTTGCCCAGCACCAGGTCGCGCGGAAGAACGCCGTCCTTCAGGATTTTCTGGTCGTGGTAGATGTCCCACAGGAACTGATTGATGGCGGTGACGCGCTGCACGACGCCGCGCTCCACGACATCCCATTCCGCCGCGGTCAGGATGCGCGGGATCAGGTCGAACGGGAGGATGCGGTCGATCGAGTCGCGCTCGGAATACACCGTGAAGGTGATGCCGAGATTGTAGAGCTCTGCTTCGGCCGCGCTGGCGCGGCGGCGAAGCTCGTCCTCGTCGAAGGCGCGCAGACGGTCTCGCACCAGAGCCACGGTCGGGTCCTCCGGACCGATGGCGTTCATGATTTCGCAGAAAAAGCGCGGATTGCCGTAGCTCTGAAACAGGCCGGAACCGGACGCCGCCCCGCTCATGCGGCGTTGCCCACGGCGAGCTCAGACTGGATACGGGCGTGATTCAGGCGTGGCTTCGACATCCGGGACACCTGACAGATTGCGTGTTCGACCATCTCAAAAAAGCAAGAAACGGCGCGGCCGCCAAGAGCCGCGTGAGGCGCGTGTTCGAATGGGGTGTCCGCAGGTCACGGCACTTCGGGCGGAGGACGCCAGGTTGAGGGGTGCCCGGCCCGGACGGTTTGCCCGGGCGCCGGTTTGCCGCCATATAGGCGGCCTGGGAGAGGTGGCCGAGTGGTTTAAGGCTCCAGTCTTGAAAACTGGCGAACTCGCAAGGGTTCCGTGGGTTCGAATCCCACCCTCTCCGCCACTTCAGTCCCTGAGTGGGCACTGCGTTTGCGCCGGTATCTGACGCGTCTTCGCTCCGGTGCCGCACTTCTCGTCATGCCCCTTTCCGGCCCGTTCTCGGCGACACCGCCAGGCCGAGGAACACCATCACGGCCTGGTTGAGCCGGACCTTGTCTTCGTCGTCCAGCCGGCCGATCCGTTCGCCGACCTTGGACTTCGGGACAGTGGTGATCTTATCCACCATCAGCCGGGAGGGAGAGCGCAGGCCGTTACGCTCGCTCGGTTCCACCGGCAGCCGGAACAGGGGGGCGTCGGTCGGGTCCGTGGTGAAGGCGCAGATGGTGATCGAGTCGGTCGCGTCAAAGGCATCGTCCTGCACGATGACGACGGGGCGAGGCTTGCCTGCGTAATCCTTACCGCCGGAGACGGTCCAGACCTCGCCCCGCCTCATTCATCGTCCCAATCGGACACCGTGTCGATGAACGCCTGATCCTCGGCCGCATGGGCGCTCGCCGCCACGGCCGTCGATTGCCGGTGCGCCTCCGATCGGAAGGATGACGCCCGCACATCCGGCACCCAAATCTGAATCGGCCGCAGACCTTGGGCGCGTAGCCGGTCGCGGTGCTCCTGAACCTTCATCTTGGTGGGCTTAGCGCCTCTCGCCTGGGCCATGACTCAGTTTCCTGATGCGGTTACATGTAACCTATCGTGTAACGCTCGGTATGGAAAGCGGATTCGATCCGGAAGCTCGGCTATCGCCAACTGAGAAATGTGCAAAAAGTGGTTTTCAAACAGTATCTTGATGGGTCATGCACACTGTGCCCCAAGGCCGCACATTGCCGGATCGGCGAAAAATCGAAGCAAAATCAATCGACCGGCCGAACCGCAACGTGCGGCCTTTTATCTGGCCTTCGATTGTCGGACGCCCAAGGTTAACTTGCCCAGACTTCGAGCTGATGCAGGAAGGCTACGCCGGGATACGCACTCCGCTTGGGATAGGAGGCGCGGTAATAGCAATCCCAATAACTGGTCGCCCTCGACCGCAAAAGACGCATCGTGTCTCGATTTTCCCGAACGAATTCTATGTAAGCCTGTGGGTTTAGCGCCGCTCACTCCAGATCGGCTTGATGCTACAGGCAGCTCTATAGGGCTATGGCGAAAACGGAGTGATCATCGCTATCGGTCGTGGCCCGTCCCGATCACCGGCGCCCCTGCCGGCTGTCGATCACGCGGTTCAACAGGATCGCCGCGATGATGATCAGCCCGGTGATGGTCATCTGGTAGAACGAGCCCAGACCCAGCAGATTGAAGATGTTGCGCAGCACCTGCAGCAGCATGACCGCGAACAATGTTCCGAGCACGCTGCCGCGGCCGCCGAACAGGCTCGTGCCGCCCAGCACGACCGCGGCGATCGCGTCGAGTTCCAGGCCTTGTGCCGCGGTCGGCTGACCGATGCGCAGGCGCGCGGTCAGGAGCACGCCGGACAGCGATGACAGCAGACCGGAAATGGCGAAGACGAGGGTGACGATCAGCCGCACCGGCAGGCCCGACAAGCGCGCCGCCTCGGCGTTGCCGCCGGTCGCGAACACATATTCGCCGAACACGGTGTAGCGCAGCACCAGGGAGGCCGCGCCCCAGACGACCAGGAACAGCAGGCCCAGGATCGGGAAGGTCACCCCGGGCAGGAGCGGGATCTGGTAGGAACCGAACGCGCCGAAGCCGTGCGGCAACCCCCCGATCGGGGCGCCGTTCGACAGCAGGAAGGTGACGCCGCGGATCGTGACCAGGCCGGCCAGCGTCACGATGAAGCTCGGCACCGCGGCATAGGCCGAGATGGCGCCGAGCGTCGCGCCGATACAGGTGCCGATCAGGAATGTCGCCGGGATCGCCACGGCCGGCGGGATGCCCGCCTGCATCAGCAGGGACACGATCAATCCGCTGCAGGCGACCATGCTGCCGACGGAGAGGTCGATATTCGCGGTGAGGATGACGAACGTCATGCCGATCGCGACGATCCCGACCACGCTCGATTGCTGGAACAGGTTGCAGATATTGCGCCAGGTCAGAAAATCATTGGACAGGCAGGTCGCGATGGCGGCGACGACGAAGAAGATGACGATGAAATTGTAGCGCAGCAGGAAGGCGGTCAGGCTGGCCATCGTGAAGCGCCCGGTCGCTTCCGCCGCGTTGCGGCCCTGGACGAGCGTGCTCATGGTGCGATCTCCGAAGCGTCGCGATGACCGATCAGGCCGGCGGTGAGGATGTCGTCGCGCGAGGCGACGGTCGGATCGAAGCAGCGCACGTTGCGCCCTTCGTGGAACACCCAGATCCTGTCGCAATTGGCATAGATCTCATCGAGCTCGCTGCTCGCCACAAGGATCGCCGCCCCCTGCTCGGCGAGGCGCCGGATCAGCGCGTAGAGTTCCGCCTTGGCGCCGACGTCGAGGCCGCGGCTCGGCTCGTCGAGCAGCAGGACGCGGCTTCCGTTCAGAACCCATTTCGAGAACACGACCTTCTGCTGGTTGCCGCCCGAGAGCTGGCGCACCGGCTGGTCGATGGCGCTGAAGCGTGTCGACAGATCGCCCAGAACGCGCGCGGACCCGCGCCGCAAGCTGTCGTGCGAGATGAAACGGCGACGGCGCAGCGAGGGCAGGGCGGCGTTGCGGTAGATCGCCTGGTCCAGCACGAGACCGTGCATCTTGCGGTCCTCGGGCACCAGCCCCACGCCGCGGGCAATGGCGTCGGCCGGCTGTTTCGGCTTGTAGGGCCGGCCGTTGAGCAGGATGTCGCCCGTTGAAGGCAGGTCGCCGAACAGGACGCGCAGCAGGCTGGTGCGGCCGGAACCGTTCAGCCCGGAAAGGCCGATGATCTCGCCCTCGCGCACGGAGAGATCGCGAATTTCAAGCCCGTGCGGTCCCTTCAGGAAGGGCGCCGAGAGCGCGACCGTGTCGCCGCAGGGGGCTCGGGCGCTGCGCTCGAGCAGCGCCTGGTTGCGCCCGAGAACGGCCTCCACCAGCGTCTGATCCGAGGTGCCGGCGACCGGAAACGTGTCCACCGTGCGTCCGCCGCGAAGCGCCGTAACCCGATCGCCGATCGCCCGGATCTCGCCCATCCGGTGGCTGACATAGAGGATCGCGATGCCGCGGGCGGTGAGGCTGCGGATCACCGCGAACACCCGTTCGAGCTCGGTCTCGTTCAAAGCCGCCGACGGCTCGTCCATGATGATGATCTTGGCATCGAGGGTCAGCGCGCGGGCGATCGCGGTCAGTTGCTGGTTGGCGATCGAAAGCGACGCGACCGGCACGTCGAGCCCGAAGCCCGCACCCACCTTCTCGAGCGCTTCGGCGGCGATTTGCGCGCGATGCTTCCGATCCACCAGACCCCAGCGTGAGGGGACGCGGCCCAGCAGCATGTTCTGCGCAACGCTCAGCGAACCGACGAGGTCGAGCTCCTGGTAGATCATCGAGATTCCGGCGCGCGCGGCCTCGAGCGGATTGCGGAACCGCTGTGGAACGCCGTCCAGCACCAGGCTGCCTTTGGTGGGCAGATGCGCGCCGGCGATGATCTTGAGCAGGGTGCTCTTGCCGGCGCCGTTGGCACCGAGCAGGCAATGCACCTCGCCCGGCCGGATCGACAGCGTCGCGTCTGCCAGGGCCACCACGTTGCCGGGAAAGATCTTGGCGGCGTGATCGACCGCCAGAACCGGAGTCTCGACCGCGTCATTTTCCCGCATGGGCGGCCTCCATCGCGACGCGCGCCGTTTGCTCGTCGGTGACGAGCACGTTCACCAGCTTCGCCCGCAGGGCGGCGAGCACGATCTGATGCTTGCGATGGCCGACGGCCACGCCCATGGCGATCTCCTTGTCGCGCAGCGCCAGGGGATCGAGCCCGATGGTGCGTGCATCGAGCGACGTGTCGACGATTCGCCCGGCGGAATCGACGAAACGGCCGAGAAGATCGCCGACGGCGCCGCGCTTGGAGAGCCGAACGATGTCGGTCTCCGCGAGCGAGCCGGAGCGCACCAGCACCGAGTCCGGTGTCATGCCGCCGAGCCCGAAGCAGACGACGGTCGCCTTCTGGCCGAGCGACAGCGCATCGGCGATGACCGGGTCCTGTTCCAGCACGATCCGCGTCTCCGCGCGGCCGACCATTGCCGGCACCGGCAGCAGGATCGCGCGGCCATTGCCTGCGGATGCGAACAACTCCGCGATGTTGTTGGTGCGCAATTCTGTCGCGTGGATATTCATCGCGCCATTCAGCAGCACGACTTCGACGCCGTCGTTCCAGCGATGCGGGAGCCAATAGGCCACGGACGCCATGGTGCGTCCCCAGGACACGCCGACCAGCGCGGGTCGCGGCACCAGACCGGCCAGGAACTGCCCTGCAGCCTGCGCGGCCATGTCGATGAGCCCGTCATCGTCACGCAGGTTTGGAACCACGATCGCCTCGCGCAGCCCATAGGTCCGCTGCAAGGCGGCTTCGAGATCCGGACGGCGCTGCGCGCGCGGGACGATCTCGATGCGCACCACCCCCTGCTCGCGTGCGTCCTTGAGCAGGCGCGCGACCTGGAAGCGCGTCAGGCCGAGCGACTTCGCGATGTCGGCCATGGTGCGGTCGAGTTCGTAATAGCCCTTGGCCGCCTGCACCATCAGCGCCTCCCGCCCCTCGCTGGAGAGGGTGCGGAAGTCGATCTCTTCGAGCTCAGTACGCGCGGGCATCGAGCGTATCCTTTTCGCGCTGCTGCACGGGCAGCGGGCCTGCGGCGCGCGTTTCCTGCCTGGCGAGTTCGTGCAGCAGGGGCCGCAGCCGATCGGTCGCCTCGCGGTAACGGTGCAGTTCTTCCGCGAAATGCGCGTGCATCGACGGATCGGGCTCGATCAGGCTTCCGTCGCGCGCCACGGCGGCGGCAGCTTCGCGCAGATCGGGAAAGAGGCCGATGCTCGTCGCGGCCGCGGCGGCGGTGCCGACGATGGTGAGGTTCTCCTCCGCCGCCATCTGCACCGGCAGACCGATCGCATCCACGGTGGCGCGCAGCCAGAGCGGGTTCTTGGCGTAGCCGCCGGCGCTGACGATCCGCTCGATCGGCACGTCGAGCTCGCGCGCCCTGGCGACGACGTTCGCCGATGCGAGCGCCACCCCGTCGACGGCGGAACGGTAGAGCGCCGGGCGGTCGTGGCCGAGCGAGAGCCCGAGGATCGCCCCGCGTAGCAGCGGGTCGCGATAGGGGGTGCGGTTGCCCATGAAATAGTCGAGCGTCAGTAATCCGCTGTTCGTGGGCGGAAGCTGGCTTGCCGCCTCGATGAGACGGTGCGTGCCGCCGATGTCGAGCTGGAAGATGGTGTTGCTCAGCCAGGACAGAACGGACCCGGCGGAAACCTGTCCTGCTTCCACAAGCCACAACCCATCGACCAGGGCGTGCGGGTAGGGACCCCAGAAGCCCGGCAACGGGCGCTCGTCGGCAAGGTGGAAAAGGTGCACCACCGAGGTGCCCCCGATCATGAGCAGCTTGCCCGGATCCATCGTGTCGGCGCCCAGTAAGCCGATATGCGCGTCGATGCCGCCCTGCGCGACCACGGGGCGCTGCGTCCCCAAGCCCAGATGCGCGGCCGCGGCGGCGGACAGACGCTCGATCGGCGCGCCGACAGGAATGATCCTGGCCGGAAGCCGGCGGCCGAGCCCGGGTGCGCCGAACGCCTCGTAGAGCTCGGGGTGGAACCGCCGCTCCTTGCCGTCATAGTTCCATTTGCAGGTGGCATTCATCCGCGAGCCCGCCCAGGCGCCGGTCAGGCGGAAATTGAGCCAGTCCAGACACTCGCAGATCACGTCTGCGGCCGCATAGACGTCCGGTTCGTGCGTTGCCAGCCACATCGCCTTCGGCACCAGCCATTCCGCCGCGTCGCTGCCGCCGCTTTGCGTCATCACCGGGTGCGGATGCGCGGTGCGCGCGGCCTCGGCGCCGGCGCGGCAATCCATCCACAGCAGGGCCGGCCGCAGCGGCGTCCCGTCGGCGCGGCAGGCGACCACGGTGGAGGCGGTGGTGGCCAGCGAGATGGCCGATACCGTCGGGTTGCCGGCACGCTCCATGGTGTCTCGGCAAGCCGCTCCGAGCGCGTCCCACCAGTCCCATGCCGATTGTTCGGCCCAGCCCGGATGGGGATGGCGCGTCTCGTAGGTGCGCTCGGCGGTGGCGATGATCGCCCGCCGTTCCAGGTCGAACAAGCCGACGCGTACGCCGCCGGTTCCGAAATCGAAGCCGAGCATCAGGGACATTGCGGGCCTCCTGCGAACGCGCCGGCTGGTCTGTCAGGGACGCACCATCACCTTGGAGATGAACTCGTTCCTTTCGCGGAACTTGCCCATCGTTTCGGGCAGCTCGGCGAGCCCCGGCTCGTGGGTGATCATGAACTCCCAGCGCAGTTCGCCGCTGCCGAGCTTCTCAAGCGTCGTGGTCCATTGCGGGCCGGGAAAGGGCGGCCCGAACGAATTCCAGGACCCGTGCAGCGAGACTTCCTGGCGCAGCATGTGATTGAAGGTCGCGACTTCCAGCCCGACATCCTGGGTCGGAATGCCGATGAACACGACGTGACCGCCGGGAGCCGCCAGCCGGATGGCGAGATTGGCGGTGGAGGGGTGGCCGGCGGCCTCGATGATGAGATCGCAACCCGGCACGTCCGGCCGGGGCGCATGGCTGAGAAAGGTGTGCGTGGCGCCGGCCTCGCGCGCCTGTTCGAGCTTCTGCTCGGAAACGTCGACGGCCAAGACCCGCGACATTCCCATCAGTCGCATCCACTGGATCGCGAACAGGCCGATCGGGCCGCATCCGACGACGCCGCCGGTCTGACCGATCGTGGGGGGCGCCTGCCAGATTGCATGCAACGCGATCGAGGCCGGATCGGTCATCGCCGCGGCGCGCGGGTCGATGCCGGCAGGTGTCTTCAGCAGATTGCCACGTGGAACACTGACGAACTCGGCATAGGCGCCGTCGCGACGACTGCCGAAATAATCATAGTCGCGGCAGCGCGAGAAATTCCCTGTCAGGCACTGGTCGCATCTGCGGCACGGGATCAGCGGCGCGACGGAGACCAGCTCTCCTTCCCGGAAATCCTCGACCTGCTCGCCAAGCGTGACGATATGACCAGAGAACTCGTGTCCGCAGATAATGGGCATCTGATGGGCGCCCTTGGTGAGCATGCGCGGGATATCGGAACCACAGACACCGCAGGCCGCGACGCGAACCAGAACCTCGTCCGCGCCGGCAACGGGTCGCGGCACGTCCTCAAGCCTGAGGTCACCCGGCGAATGCATCACGACTGCGCGCATCGAATTGTCCTTCACATAGTCTGACGACAAAAGGCCTTGCGGCTATTTATGCCGGGCGAACAGGCCGCTTGTGTCGTATTGCCCGACGGTCGCCTTATCGATCAGGGCCGTTCCGGCATCGATGAAGGCCGGCACTTTCTGTCCGGCGGCGACCTTCTGGGCGGTTTGGATCGTCACCTCGCCGAGACGGATCGGGTCGTTGGATGCGGTGGCGACATACTGATTGCCGTTCGCGATCTCCTTGACCGCCTCCGAAAGCCCGTCGACACCGGCGACGAGAACGTCTTTGCGATTGTTCTCGCGCAGAACCTGCATCGCGCCCAGCGCCATGTCGTCGTTATGCGCGTAGACGGCCTTCACGTCGGGGTTGGCCTGCAGAAGATCCTGCATCGCCGTCACGGCATTGGCCCGAACGTATTCCGCGTAGGGGCCCATCACGACCTTCTCGCCGGCCGCCTCGACCTGCTTGTTGAACCCGTCGCGTCGCGCGGCCATCACGGTGCCGCCGGCATCGCCCTGAATCTCGATGATCTTGTCGCCCTGATGAAGCCGCTTGGCCAGGACGGCGCCGACCAGCGCGCCCATCTTCTCGTTGTCGCGGCCGACATAGGTGACGACATCGCCGTGGATCGCGCGATCGACCGTCATCACCGGAATTTTCGCGTCCTGTGCGGCGGACAGGGCGGGCGCCACCGCATCCGGATTGACCGGATTGATGATCAGAACCTTCACCCCCCGGGTGATGAGATCCTGGATGTCGTTGTTCTGCTTGTTGATGTCCCCGTTGGCATCGAGGGCGATCAGCGTATCGCCGTCGGCCTTCGCGGCCTGCTCCGCGCCCGCCTTGAGCTGCACGTAGAACGGCGACTGCAGCGTCGCCTGGCTGAAACCAATCAGCAATCCCTTTGCGGATGCGGCGCTGATCGGTGCGGTTGCGAGGGCCAGCGCTACGACGGCAGCGATGGCGGATCGGGTTTCTGGGGCCATGGTTTCCTCACAAATGAGCGTTGATCGCTCTTATGAGATAATCGGTATCGCCGCCGCACCGTCGCGTCAACAGCTCACCGTCATTGTGCGTTGCACAAAACACGCAGACGGGATCAGGGGTGTTGCGGAACCGGTCTGAGGAATTGCGAAGCACGGCTGGAATCGGCCCGATGGCAGGGGTGGACGGAGCAAACGGAGGAGGCCGGCTTCGGCCCCGTCGCGACTGGGCACCTGCTTGCACGGATTGTTGACGAGATCAGCCGTGCTGCGACCGAGGGCTATGCGCCGGGAGCCGGCGTGCAAACGGATGGACTATCCCGTATTGTCGAAAGCAGCGGTGAGACTGCAACGAGGGAGAGTTCATTGGCCGACCAGAAGATGATGGCGCAGGCGCGCGACGCTGCGGGCTTTATCGCGGCTCTCGACCAGAGCGGTGGATCGACCCCCGGCGCGTTGCGCCAGTACGGCATCGGCGAGGATCGCTACAACGGCGACGCCGAGATGTTCGCGCTGATGCACAAGATGCGCGTTCGTATCATGACCTCGCCCGTCTTCACCGGCGAGAAGGTGATCGGCGCGATCCTGTTCGAGGCCACCATGGACGGCGACGTGAATGGCAAGTCCGTTCCGGCCTATCTCTGGGAAGAGCGCGGCGTCGTTCCCTATCTCAAGATGGACAAGGGTCTCCAGGCGGAGGAGGACGGCGTCAGCCTGATGAAGCCGATCCCGAATCTCGACCCGCTGCTCGAACGGGCGGTGAAGCTCGGCGTGTTCGGCACCAAGATGCGGTCGACCATCAACCTGGCGTCGCGGACCGGCATCGTCGCCATCGTCCGGCAGCAGTTCGAGGTTGCCGAACAGATCCTGGCCCATGGTCTGGTGCCGATTCTCGAGCCGGAGGTGCTGATCAAGAGCCCGGACAAGAAGGGCGCCGAGACGATCCTGCGCGAGGAGCTGCATCGCGGCCTGGAGGCGCTTTCGTCCGACAAGAACGTGATGCTGAAGGTCACGATCCCCGAGGACGCGGATTTCTACGCGCCGCTGATCGCCCATCCGCGCGTGGTGCGCGTGGTCGCGCTGTCCGGCGGCTATCAGCGCACCGAGGCGTGCCATCGCCTGAAGCATAATCCGGGCATGATCGCCTCCTTCTCGCGCGCCCTGGTGGACGATCTGCGCGACCAGATGACCGATGCCGAGTTCGACGCGGCGCTGCGCCGCGCGGTGGACGAAATCTACGACGCGTCCGTCAACAAGGTCTGACCTCCTGCTGTGGCCGGGACCGGCCGGGCGCATTGCCCGAGTCCCGTCCCGGCCGACTTTGAGGTTTTCCCGCTCCCGCCGTCGCGTTGGCATCGCCCGGGCGCTAGGATGAGGACTGCTTCGACCGACCAGGACCCCCCCCGTGACCGCTTACAACGCCGATCCCTCGTTTCAGCACGCTGCCGATCAGATCGTGGCGATCGGCCAGCGCATGGATCGGTTCGGGTGGGTTCCGTCCGTCGGCGGCAATATCAGCGTCCGGCTGGATGCGGAGCGTATCGCCATCACCCGGAGCGGCGGACGAAAGGGCTTCCTGACCCGCGAGGGGGTCATGGTGGTTGACCTGCACGGCGCCTCGCTGACCGAGGGCGGCCGTCCCAGCGCCGAGACCGGACTGCATTGTCAGATCTATCGCGCCTTTCCTGATGTCGGCGCCGTCCTGCATGGGCATTCGATCGCCGCCACCGTTCTGTCCCGTGTGGTCGAAGGGGACGGGATCGTCCTTTCCGGTTACGAGATGATCAAGGCGTTTGCCGGGCAGACCACGCATGAAGCCCGCGTGGTCGTGCCCCTGCTGGACAACGATCAGGATATCGATCGACTGTCCGGTATCGTCGCCGGGCGTCTGAACGGTCCCGTGCCCGGCTATGTGCTACGTGGTCACGGCGTCTATGCCTGGGGGCGGGACGCCGACCAGGCGCTCATGCATCTGGAGGCTCTCGAATTCCTGCTTGATTGTGAGTTCCAGGCGCGCAAAATAAACTGAGATATCGATAAAGAAACGATATCATGGCTCTTTATTGATGAAAGAGCAGAAAAAGAGACTCTCAGAGAGAGAATCGGATGTTTCCTCAATGAAACGCGATTGATCTCGGTGGAACTTCGCACTTGTCCGGAGCGCTTCCCAGTCGCGGGTAAGCTGAAGCTGTGTGGAGAACTGCGATGCAGGTCGCGATCGCTTCGCCGACGGCGACTGCCAACAAGATGGTAGCGGATTTGCAGAAAGTGGGCCTGCACGCGCAGGATTTCGCTTCCCTGTCCGACGTGTCCGAACTGACGATGTCGTTCGCGGTCGATTTGGTCCTGGTCGACGGGGCCGTTGCCGGCGCCGTGGAGAAAGCGGTTCGGACATTCCGCTCCTCGCGCCGGAACGTGCCCGTAATGGCATTCTGCGCCAGGCCGGATCGGGCTTTCAGCCTGACCTGCTTCTCCGCCGGCGCGGACGACGTGGTGGCCTGGCCGGGCGATATGGAGATCATCGCCGCACGCATCCGGTCCGTCGTTCGTCGCTGCCGTGGTGCCGAAACCGGGGCGTTCAGGATCGGTCCGTTGTCGTTCGACATGATCCGTCGCTCCCTGTTGATCGACAATCGCCCCTTGAGCCTGACGTCCAAGGAATACGATCTGCTTGAATACATGGTGACGCGAAAGAACACGATTTTGACCAAGGATGTGCTTCTGAACCAGCTCTACGGAGCCAGGGACGCGCCGGATAGCCGGATCATCGATGTATTCGTCTGCAAGCTCCGTAAAAAATTTGCCTTGGCCGGAGTGCACGGACTTATCGAGACGGTTCGTGGCGCGGGTTACCGGCTGAGCGAGCATGGCTGCCGCTTCGCGGTTCAATCGGCGATGAAGCGGTTGTCGGCGATGCCGAGTGTGGCAGCGTGACAATTCGAGGGAAAAATCACTTCGCATCTTAACCGATCGTTCACCGTCGCGTGATTAAAACAGGGAAACGCCCAGCCACAGGGTTCCTCGTTTCCGGGACACGAACCGTATGTTCTGTTTGTTTCTCCTGGCCGTCGCCAGCAAATGACGAGTCAGGTCGGACACGGCGCGGTTCGGTCGCGACCGGGCGGCGTCGTTCCGCGCCAGGCAGCACGGGCATCGGCGATGCGGCGTCTCCTCATTCTCAGCCTGAACGAGAAGAAGGGGCGGGCACTCGCCAGGACGCTCGGGATTGTGTACTCGGTCGAATATTATAGCCTTCGCATGGGGGCGCCGCGTCATGCCCTGCCGGATCTGGTGATCTCCATCGGAACGCCGCTGCGCTGCGAAGCCGATATCGAGACGCTGCAACAGGGGCTGCGCCCGTTTCTCGCCAACGCGATCCCGGTGCTATGTTTGTTGGACAAACCGACTCCGCGCGAGGAGATTCATGCGCGCGTGATCGGCGTATCCATGGTCATGGCGCAGGATTCGCCGTCGCGGCTGATCGGCGCCGCGGTCCGCTCCCTCCTCGGAGCGCCGCCCCGGATGACGGTCGCCGCTCGCCAGGCCACGATGCGCACGGTGGCGCACGAGGTGGGCTTCGCGCTCGCTGATCTGATGAACTCCGCCGCGACGGTAGGGGTCGTCGACACCGCTCTGTCCGATCAGGCCGGCCGGCTACTGCTCAGCGCGCTGGACGCGGACGGCATCGCCGACTGGATGGACACGGTGAGCCAGATTCATGATCCCACCTACCATCATTGCCTGCTGATGGCCGGGATCATGGCCACTTTCGTGTTGCGTCTCGGTTTCAAGAGCGATGATTGCGAGCGGCTCACGCAGGCGGCGATCCTGCACGATATCGGCAAGGCCCTGATCCCGGTGGAACTGATCAACAAGGCTGGAAAACTGACAACCGAGGAGATGGAGATCATCCGCCGTCATGCCGCGTTCGGTCACGACCTGTTGTCGGTGCAGGGCGGCCACCACCCTCAGGTTCTGTCCATCGTCCGCAGCCATCACGAATATCTCGACGGGACCGGCTACCCGGACGGGCTGCGCGGCGACGAGATTTCCGACCCGGTGCGGATCGCCACGATCTGCGATGTGTTCACCGCCCTCGTGGAGCAGCGTTCCTACAAGCCGAGCCTGCCCCCGTCCGAGGCCTTCGTGTTGCTGGAGCAGATGGGGGGCAAGCTGGACAACAGCCTGTTGCGGGCCTTCCAGCGCGTGTTCACCGGTTGACCGCCGAAGCTGGCTGTTCGACCGCCCAGATCGCGAAAGCCTGAACCAGCGCCGCCTCCTTCAAGGCGTCGAAGCGTCCCGAAGAGCCGCCATGGCCGGCTTCCATGTTGATCCGGCACAGAATCGGCCGCTCGCTGGTGGTGACGTCCCGCAGTGCCGCCGCCCATTTCGCCGGTTCCCAATAGGTCACGCGAGGATCGGAGAGGCCGCCCATCGCCAGGATCGCGGGATAAGGTCGCGTTGCGACGTTCTCGTAGGGCGAATAGGAGCGGATCAGCGCGAATGCCTCCGCGTCTTCGATCGGGTTGCCCCATTCCGGCCATTCAGGCGGCGTCAGCGGCAGGGATACGTCGCTCATGGTGTTCAGCATGTCGACGAACGGCACCTGGGCCACGATGCCGGCGAAAAGTTCGGGCGCCAGATTGGCCACGCCGCCCATCAGCAACCCGCCGGCGGACGCGCCATGCGCGACGATGCGTCCTGCCGTGGCCAGGTTGCGGTCGATCAGGAAGCGGGCACAAGCGACGAAATCGCTGAAACTGTTGGGTTTGGTCGGGCCCCGGCCGCCCAGGAACCAGTTCCAGCCTTTCTCCGAGCCGCCGCGCACATGCGCCACGGCATGAATCCAGCCGCGATCCACCAGGCTGAGCGTGCGTGTGGAGAAACTGGCTTCGATCGCATGGCCATAGGAGCCGTAGCCATAGAGCAGCACAGCTGCGCTGCCGTCGGTCGGCGTGTCCCGGCGCATCAGCAGCGTGATCGGCACCTCCGCGCCGTCCGGTGCGGTCGCGTGCAGACGGCGGGTGACATAGGCGTCGGGATCGTGCCCCGACGGCACCTCCTGCGTCTTGCGCAGCACCGTTTCCCCGCTGTGCAGATCGTAGTCGTACCAGTGCCGGGGCGTGGTGGGCGATTGGTAGGAGTAGCGCAGCGTGGTGGTGTCGTACTCGTACGACCCGTCCAGCGAGAGCAGAAACGCTTCTTCCGGCATGGCGATTTCGCGGGCTACCGCGCGCGGATCAGCGCCGCCTGCTGCCGTGTGGGGCAGCACCAGGATGCGGTTGTTGACGTCCTTGCGTTCGATCCAGACGAGGTGGTCGCGGAACACGCTGGCGCCGATAATGAAATGGCCAGGGCGGTGAGGCAGAAGCGGCGTCCAATGGGCGCGGTCGGGCGCATCCAGCGGAGCCTGCATCAGCGCGAAATCGGTGGCGCCGCCGGCATTGGTGTGGATCACGAACCGGTCGCGCCAGGGGATCAGCTCGTAGCGCTCGCCTTTCACGCGCGGCGCGGCCACGCGGGGCAGGGCGGTCGGATCGTTACCCGGTATCAGCAGCGTTTCGCTGGTTTCCTGGTCGCCCGCCGTGATGGCGATCCAGGCGCGGGAAGCGCTCAGCCCGACGCCGATGAAGAAACCAGGATCGCGCTCCTCGTAAATGAGCGTGTCCTCGCCGCCGCGTGACGGGCGGCGATAGATCCGGGCCGGCCGGCCGTTCTCGTCGCGCCAAGTCCAGAACAGCCAGTCGCCGGCGGGCGAGAAGCAGAAATCGCCTGTGGAGCTTTCCACGGGCCCGGGCAGGGTTTCCCCGGTCGCGAGATCACGCAGCTGGATGCGATACACTTCGGAGCCCTGCGAATCCTCGGCCCAGGCATAAAGGGCGTGATCGGGCGAATGCTGCGCCGATCCCACCACGAAATAATCCTTGCCGGCGGACAGAGCCTGCACGTCGAGCAGCACCTCCTCGCCGCCGCCGCCGCGTGGGCGCCGTGCATGCAGCGGATGCTGGGCGCCGGGCTCGTAGCGGACATAATAATCGAACGGCCCGTCAGGCACCGGCGGCGACATCTCGTCCTGCTTCAGGCGTCCCTTCATCTCCGCCAAGATCAACTCCTGCAGCGGCTTGGTCGGCGCCAGCACTGCGTCCGCATAGCGGTTCTCCGCGCGCAGATGCTCGGCGATGTCGGCGCGCAGCACGGACGGATCGCGCAGCACGGTCTGCCAGTTCTCGTCCTTCATCCAGGCATAGAAATCGGTTCGCTCCTGCCCGTGCTGCACGATCTGCTTCGGTTCGCGACGGGCGCGTGGCGGGGTGGGGGCGTCGGTCATACGAATGTCCGTTCGGAACGTGGCGGCGAGACCATGGGGCGTGGCGAGCGGCCGGTCGAGCCGCCCGTCGTGGGCGGCGAGGCTAGCAGCATTGATCCGGGCGGGAAGCCTGGCTGCCGTAAGCGTCCGTCCGCCAGGCGGCCGAAACCTCGCGGCAAACCGGATCCCGGCCGATGGAACCGATCACCCCTGGCGTGGTCCGTCGGTCCTCACCGATTGGTGCGGATGTCCCGCGGCCTCTTGGTCGGACTGCCAGGCCGGGTTCATAACGCTGGCTCCACAGCCTCCCGGTGCCGATGACCGCGTCACGAGAGCCGATCGACCGGCTCAGCCCGCTTTATCCCCGCTTGCGGGCCAGCCTGTTCCTGGCCGGCTTCGCCACATTCGCGCTGCTCTATTGCGTCCAGCCTCTGCTGACCGTGTTCGGCGACGATTTCCATGTCAGCGCCGCCAACGCCTCGCTGGCTTTGTCGCTCTCCACCGGCTTTCTCGCCTTCAGCATTGTCGGCACGACGCCGCTGGCCGTGCGGTTCGGGCGCAAGCGCGTGATGTGCGTGTCGGTGATCAGTGCGGCCGTCTGCAATCTCTGCGTCGCCATGGCACCGGGCTGGACCGTTCTGCTGATCCTGCGCGCCATCGAGGGCATTCTGCTGGGCGGGGTGCCGGCGGTGGCGATGGCGCATCTGGCCGACGAGATCGCGCCGGCTGAGCTCGGCCCCACCATGGGGCTCTATATCGCCGGCACCGCGATCGGCGGGTTCGGCGGGCGTGTCGGCATCGCCCTCGTCTCGGAATGGGGCGGCTGGCGCACGGGGATGCTGGTGACGGGGCTGGTCTGTCTCGCCGCCGCGGTCGCTTTCACCCTGCTGTTGCCTCCGGCCCGGACCGATCATCGGGTGGAGGCCGGCCGGCCGAGAGCCGCCCCGGGATCGTCCGGCTGGGTCTGGCATCTGCGCGACGGCGGCATGCTGACGCTGTTCTTCGTCGGGTTCCTGGGGATGAGCTGCTTCGTCACCTCCTACAACTATCTCGGCTTTCGTCTGCTCAGGCCGCCATTCTCGCTGGGCCAGGCCGCCTCGGGCGCCGTGTTCGCGGTTTATCCGGTCGGCATCGTCGCCTCGCCGATCGCGGGGCGTCTGGCGGGGCGGTTCGGACCCGGGCCGGTCCTGGCGGCGGGGCCCTGCTTCGGGCTGCTCGGCCTGGGCTTGGCGCTGCTGCCGTCCTTGCCCGCGATTATGCTGGGTCTTGCCCTGATCACGGCGGGCTTCTTCGTGTCGCACAGCGTCGCCAGCGCCTGGGTCGGGCAGCGCGCCACGCGCGATCGCGGCCACGCCTCGGCGCTCTACCTGCTCTGGTACTATGTCGGCTCCAGCATCATGGGCACGGTGGGCGGCTGGTTCTGGAGCCGGGGGGCATGGCCGGGGGTGACGGCGTTCTGCGCTGGGCTGCTGCTTCTGGCGCTGATCGCGGCGCTGGCGCTGTGGCGCATCCCGGCCCGCGGCGCGGCGCCGGAACGCTGACCGGCCCCGGGACCGCTCATCCGGCGGCTCATTCTGGCCGCTTCATCTCGAAGAACGCCTCCGGGGTCACTCTTATATAAGAGCCCGGACCGCCGGCCCGCAGGATCGGCGCGGCTGCGGCGGTGTCGAACACGCCGTCGCGGATCAGCGCCCGGTCGATATGCACCGCCACCACCTGGCCCAGGGTCAGCCAGGTGTCGAGTTCGCGCCCGTCCAGATCGTGCAGCCTGTGCTGGTCCAGCTTCCGGCATTCGAATGCCACCGGGCTTTCACCGACGCGCGGCACGTCGATCCTGAGGCTCGGCACCGGCGTCAGCCGCGCCAGCGCGAACTCGTCCACCGCCTCCTCCACGCTGGCGGAACTCGCGTTCATCGCCTCCGCGAGACTCTCGGTCACGAGGTTCCAGGTGAAGCAGCCGGTGCGGGCGATGTTGGCCACGCTGTGCTTCCAGCCTGTCGAAGAGAATCCGATGATCGGCGGCGTGTAGTTGAAGGCGTTGAAGAAGCTGTAGGGCGCCAGGTTCAGCGTGCCGGTCTCGTTTCGCGTGCCGATCCAGCCGATCGGGCGCGGGCCGACAATGCTGTTGAACGGGTTGTGCGCCAGCCCGTGGCCCTGGGCGGGCTCGTACGTATGCATGTCGGCGTCGCGATGGATCGGTCGGTTCATCGGTATGTCTCCTCGCCGGACAGAATGAACCGGACCGCTCCGGGTTCATCCCTACCAGCGCACCCGCACCGTGCCGAGCACCGTGCGCCGGTTGCCGTAATAGCAGGTGGTGGTTCCGGAACAGCTCGCCACATAGGTGCGGTCGAAGACGTTGTTCAGGTTCACGCCCAGCCGCCAGCGTTGGCTGCGGCCGAAATCGTAATGCAGCGCGGCGTCGAACAAGGTGACGGACGGCACGTTGAAGACGTCGGAATTGCTGGCTGCCGTCTGGCCGACATAGCGCACGCCGCCACCGATCCCCAGACCCTGCAGCACCGGCACCGGACCATTCTCCCGGAACTGGTAATCGGCCCACAGCGAGGCGGTGTTGCGCGGAATCATCGCCGGCTCCTTGCCTTGCGTGCCGTCATTGGCGCGGGTGATGACCGGATCGAGATAGGTGTAGGCGGCGATGATGTCGGCCCCGCCGCCCAGGCTCATGGTTGCCGAACTCTCGATGCCGCGCACGCGAATCTCGCCGGTCTGGATCGTGTTCAGGGGATTGGTGGGATCGACGGTGGCGACGTTGGTCTGGCGTAGATCGAACGCCGACACGCCGATGAAGCTGTCCATCCCGCGCGGCTGGTATTTCAGCCCGACCTCTATCTGCTTGCCGTAGGTCGGCTTCAGCGCCTCGCCGTAGATGTTGGTCGTGGCGGTGGGCTGGAAGGAGCGGGAATAATCCGCGTAGGCGAACAGGCCGGACGAGAACAGGTAGCCGGCACCGCCATGATAGCTGAAGACGTTCTCCGATATGCCGCTGGTCGTGACACCGGCGAGCTCCGAGGTGTTGCTGGCCCAGTCGAACCGTCCGCCCGCCGTCAGGATGACGTGATCGAACAGCTTGACGTGGTCCTGCGCGTACAGCCCGGTCTGGGCCGATTGCGGATTGGCGATCCGCCGCAGCGTCAGTGGCTGCTGCGGCGTGTAGACGGGACGATAGATGTCGATGGTGTTGCCCACCGTGCCGCCCAGCCTGGTGTCGGCGCTCGCGAGGCGGCTGTAATCGAGTCCCGCCACGATCGTCTGCTCCGCCGGGCCGCTCCTCAGATGGCCGGTGAAGCGGCTATCGGAGGTGAAGAGATCGGCGCCGGTGATCTGGTGATAGGCGTAGCGCGTCTGCGTCCGGTCGTCGGGCAGCAGGCCGGTCCCGTAGACCTGCGCCCAATCCAGGTCGAGATGCAGCCAGCGGAAATTCTGGTCGAACGACCAGTCGTGGTTGAAGCGATGATTGAACAGGAAGCCCAGCGTCGATTGGCTGCGGTCCCATTTGTTCAGGTCGGGCGAGCCCAGGAACAGGCTGGTGGGAAGCTTTCCGTTCGGGTTGGGGAGCGCCGTGCCGTAGGCCGGCAGGAACTGGGTGCCGGAGGTGTGGTCGCGGGTATAGCTCGACAGGACTGTCAGGTCGTCGTTCGGCGTGATGTGCCAGGCGAGCGAGGGCGCCACGTAGATGCGGTTGTTCTTGACCTGATCGACCTGTGTATCGGCGTCGCGCACCAGGAAGACCACGCGTCCGTCGAGTTGGCGGCCGGTGCCGGGAATGCTGCCGTTCAAGTCGCCCTGGCCCTGGAAGCGGTCGAAGGAGCCGCCCACGAATTGCAGCTCGCGCGAGGCGACGCCGTTCGGCGTCTTGCTGGTCATGTTCACCAGCCCGCCTGGCGCGCTCTGCCCGTAAAGGACCGAGGCGGGACCGTCGAGCACCTCGATCCGCTCCAGCCCGTACTGTTCCTGCACCGGCCCGGTCTGGCCCGGCGCGAAGCGCATGCCGTCCAGATAGAGCCCATAGGTGGTGGCGTCGAAGCCGCGGATGCGGAACCAGTCGAACCGGCTGTCGGCTCCGTAGGAATCCGTCTGCACGCCGGGCGTGTAGCGGAGTGCCTCGTTGATGGTCTGCACCAGCCGCTCGTCCATCTGCGCCCGCGTCACCACGGAGACGGTCTGCGTGGTCTCGATCAGTGGAGTGTCGGTCTTGGTGGCGGTGGAAGCGGTCGTGGCGGTCTGTCTGGCTGCGCCGGTGACGCGGATATGCTCCGGGCCGGACCCGTCCTCCGCGAGGCTCGGCGTCGCGACGAGCAGGGCGCCGGCGCAGACCGTGGTCAGAACGAAACCGAGGGGGAGGCGGGGCGGCGTCTGCATGTGAGGTCCAGGCATTGTTCGCGGAAGGACAATCCCTTAAACGATAGTGCGACTCATTCGCAACTGACGAGAATCGCATGGCGGAACGTTTCGCGGCTCGAAGCAGCCTCTCGCTGCGCCGCTGGCGCTGGTGGCATCGCTGGAGCAGCGTCCTCTGCACCCTGTTCCTGCTCATGCTGTGCGTGACGGGATTGCCGCTGGTGTTCGCCGATGAGATCGACGATGCGCTCGGCCGTCTGCATCCGGCCCGGGTCGCATCATCGCCTCCGTCCCTGCCGATCCGGGCCGCGAGCGTGCCGGATCTGGTGGTCGCCGATGCCCTGCGCCGCCATCCCGGTCTGCGTCCGCGCATCGTCGTGTTCGATGCGGACGCGCCGGTGATTCAACTGCGCCTCACGCGCGGACCGGACGACAGCTATGCCGGCAGTCTCGCGCTCAGCTACGATCGTCGCACGGGCGCGCTGCTGCGCGACGGCGAGCCGCCCGGCTCCGGCGTCATGCGGATCGTGCTGGGGCTGCACAGACAGATGCTGGCCGGGCTTCCGGGCGAATTGTTTCTGGGCGCGATGGGAATCGCCTTCCTGATCGCCATCGTCTCCGGCTTCGTCCTGTATGCGCCCTTCATGCGCCGGCTGCGGTTCGGCCAGATCCGGCGCTCCGGCTCGCCGCGTCTGCGCTGGCTCGACACGCATAACCTGGTCGGGGCCTGCGTCGCCGCCTGGATGGTTGTGGTGGGTGCGACCGGCATCATGAACACGCTGGCGACGCCGTTGTTCGGCTTGTGGGTGATGCGCGACGTGGCGCCGAGGCTGGCCGCGTTCCGGACCGCCCCGGTGATGATGCCGACGGCGACGCTGGCGGCGGCGATCGCGTCCGCCTCGGCCGCCGTACCCGGCGATCGCGTGCTGTCGGTGACGTTTCCAAGCCATCTGGCGGGCAGTCCGCGGCATTTCGTTGTTTGGGTGACCGGCCGGACGAAGGTGCGCGGGCGTCTGATGACGCCGGTGCTGGTGGATGCCGCGACCGGTGCCACGGTGATGGTGGCGCGGCTGCCCTGGTATCTGCGATTGCTGGAGTTGAGCCGTCCGCTGCATTTCGGCGATTACGGCGGGCTTGGCCTGAAGATCGTCTGGGCCGCTTTCGACGCCGCCACCATCCTGGTCTTGGGCAGCGGCCTCTATCTGTTGTTCGCGCGGCCGCCTTCCGGGCGTCGGGCGCGGAGCGAGGAGGGGCGTCTGGTGCGTGGCGAGTCATGAGGTTGTGGCGATGGCCGTTGCTGCTGGCGGTGCTCACAGTGGCCGGCTTGTGCCTTTCCCTCTGCGTGGAAAACGCGTTCGGGGCGTCGGTCGGCTGTTTGCTGCTGGCCACCCCGATCGGGGTGATGGCGCGCAGGCTGTGGACACGATAGCCGCCGGTGCGAGCCGGCCGCCATGCGATCGCCTCGGCGGGCGAAGATCGTGAGGAAACTTAGCGGAAATTACGCGGCCGGACCGTGATCTCGGCGTCGTCCTGCTCGCGTCCGAGCTCGTGCAGCATGGCAGACAGGTTCTCCAGCCGGTGCGCCACCAGATGCACCACCTGCCCGGTGCGCTGAACCGTGCCGTGGCAGGCCATCACGCCAGCCGCCAGGATCAGCGTGCGCTGCTGCTCGAACAGGCTCGGCCAGATCACCAGATTGGCGATGCCATCCTCGTCCTCCAGCGTCATGAACATCACCCCCTTGGCCGAGCCGGGGCGCTGTCGCATCAGTACCAGGCCGGCGACCGAGACGCGCCTGCCGTCGCGCGCATGGGCCAGCACGGCGCAGGAGGAGATGCCGCGCCGAGCCAGTTCGGGGCGTAGCAGCGCCATCGGATGGCGCCGCAGCGACAATCCGGCGGTATGGTAGTCCGCCACCACCTCGCCGCCCTCGCTCAGGGCCGGCAGCGTGCTGGCCGGCTCCGGCGTCTCGTGATGCGGCCGTGCGGCGAACAAGGGCAGCGCGGTCTCGCCCAGGCCACGTATCTGCCAGAGCGCCATCCGCCGCGACAGGCCGAGCGACGCGAACCCGTCCGCCTGCGCGATGCGTTCCAGCGGCGCCGGATCGAGTCCTGTGTGCCGGTGCAGCAGCGCGATCGAGCGCCAGGCGCCGCGCCGCGCCGCCACGAGACGCTCGGCATCCGCGTGCGCCAGGCCGCGCACCATGCGCAAGCCGAGACGTACCGCCAGGAAGCGGCCGCCCGTGTCTTCCAGCGTGCAATCCCAGTCGCTGTTGTCCACGCAGATCGGGCGGACCTCGATGCCATGCTCGCGCGCATCGCGCACGATCTGTGCCGGCGCATAGAACCCCATCGGCTGCGCGTTCAGCAGGGCGGCGCAGAACGCGTCCGGGTGGTGGCATTTGATCCAGGCGCTGGCATAGGCGATCTGCGCGAACCCCGCAGCATGGCTCTCGGGAAAACCGTAGGAACCGAATCCCTCGATCTGCCCGAAGGTGCGTTCGGCGAAATCGCGCGCGAACCCGTTCCGCATCATGCCTTCGATCAGATTCGTCTTGAAGTTGGAGACGCCGCCGGTCATCTTGAAAGTGGCCATGGAGCGCCGAAGCTGGTCCGCCTCGCTGGGGGTGAAGCCGGCGCAATGGATCGCCACCTGCATCGCCTGTTCCTGGAACAAGGGAACGCCCAGCGTTTTCTTCAGAACCCGTCTCAAACTCTCCTGTGGGTATTCGGGTTTTTCAAGACCGTCGCGACGGCGCAGATAGGGATGCACCATGTCGCCCTGGATCGGCCCGGGACGCACGATCGCCACCTGGATCACCAGGTCGTAGAGTTCGCGTGGTTTCAGCCGCGGCAGCATCGCCATCTGTGCGCGGCTTTCGATCTGGAAGGTGCCGAGCGTGTCGGCGCGGCAGATCATGTCGAACGTGGCGTCGTCTTCGCGCGGAATGTCGGACAATCCCATGCGGTTTCCGCCGCGATGGCGATGCAGAAGATCGAAGGCGCGCCGCATGCATCCCAGCATGCCCAGCCCCAGAATATCGACCTTCATGAAACGCAGCGTTTCGATATCGTCCTTGTCCCACTCGATGACCTGGCGGTTATCCATCGCCGCCGGCTCGATCGGCACCAGACGGTCGAGCCGGTCGCGCGTGAGCACGAAGCCGCCGGGATGCGTGCCGAGATGGCGCGGAAACCCGACCAGCTCCTGTGCCAGCATCAAGGTCATGCGCAGACGGTGATCGGCGACGTTCAGGCCGATCGCCTCGGCATGCTGCGCTTCCACGCCCTCGTCGCCCCAGTTCCAGACCTGCGACGCCAGCAAGCCGGTCACATCCTCCGGCAGGCCCAGGACCTTGCCGACCTCGCGCACGGCGCCGCGCGGACGGTAGCGCGCCACGGTCGCGCACAAGGCGGCACGGTCCCGGCCGTAGTGATCGAACACCCACTGGATCACCTCCTCCCGGCGCTCGTGTTCGAAATCCACGTCGATGTCGGGCGGCTCGCGGCGATTGGTGGAGATGAAGCGCTCGAAAAGAAGATTGCCGTCTTTCGGATCGATCGCAGTGATGCCAAGCACGAAGCAGACCGCCGAGTTCGCCGCCGACCCGCGCCCCTGACACAGAATATTCTTGTCGCGCGCGAAACGGACGATCCGGTTCACGGTGAGGAAATAGGGCGCGTAGTCCAGCTCGGCGATCATGGCGAGCTCGTGCGCAAGCTGCGCCGACACGGCGGGCGGAACGCCCCGCTCGTAGACGATCGGCAGGCGTTCGCGCACCAGACGCTCCAGATCCTGCTGGTCGGACAGTCCGGGCGTCTCGCTTTCCTCGGGATACTGGTAGGAGAGTTCGTCGAGGGTGAACCGGCACAGGCCGGCGATCTGCCGCGTGGCGGCCAGTGCCGCGGGATGTTCCTTCGCGAACAGGCGCCGTATCTCCTCCGGGGTTTTCAGGTGCCGGTCCACGGAGCGCTCGCGCCGGAATCCCGCCGCGTCGATGGTGCAGCCTTCGCGAATGCAGGTGACGACATCCTGCAGAATGCGTCTTCCAGGTTCGTGATACAGCACGTCGCCGGTCACCACCGTCGGCACGCCTTCCTGTGCGCAGAGTGCTTCCGTGAGCGCCAGCCTGGCGCGGTCGTCCGGGCGTCGTTCCAGCGTCAGCGCGCACCAGGCCCGGTCTTCGAATGCGTGGCGCAACTGGCGCAGCGCTGCCGGCAACATGTCCGACAGTTCATGCAGCGGTCGTTCCGGCAGCAGGATCGCGAGCAATCCCGCGGAAAGCGGTTCGAGTTCGTTCCAGTGCAGCGCGAAGCTGTTCTTGCCCCGCCGCTTTCCCCAGCTCAGCGCGTGGCACAAACGCGCATAGGCCTCGCGGTCGGTCGGAAACAGCAGCAGGGACGGGAAGTCCACCAGATCCAGCCTGCACCCGACGATCAACCGCAGCCCGATCTGGTTGGCGCGCTGATGCGCCCGCGCCATGCCGGCCAGGGTGTTGCGGTCGGTCAGCGCCAGCGCTTCGAACCCGAAGGCGACCGCCTGCTTCAGCAACTCCTCTACATGGCTGGCACCCCGCAGGAATGAATAATTACTCGTAACCTGCAATTCGATCGGATCGTCGGCGTTCATCACAAAGGCCGCCCGGAAAATGCCGCGAAGGCGGTGTGTGATGGGCATCCATCGAGGAGAGGATCATGAGAACCACCATCCTGGCCGCCGCCCTGCTGCTCGCGACGACCGGCCTCTGTGACGCGCAGACCCGCGCAGTACAGGCGCAAGGGACGCCGACTCATATCGCACCGCAGCCGCCGCCGACCTCGCCCTATCCGGACGGCACCGGCAACGATGCGGTAGGCGACCTCAACGCCAGCCAGCTCAACCAGAACTATCGCGGGCCCTGGTACACGGTGCCGGCCAATCGCGTGCTGCCCGGCTACACCCCGCCCCCGCCGGTCGCGTCCCGACCGGTCGCCGCACCGCCGCCCTACCCGATGCCCGCTTACGCTCAGCCCATGCCGGACGGTTCCTGAGCGCATCAGAACAGCCCGTGCAGGAACCAGCCCAGGTCGCCGGTATTCCGGTCGGTGCCGTCGCCGCGCCGGAATAGCCAGAAGCGGCGTCCGTGCTCGTCCTCCACGCGGAAATAATCGCGGAGGGCGAGCCACTCGCTGCCGCGTCGCCACCATTCGCCGGCGATCCGCTCCGGCCCATCCGCGCGTCGCACCACATGGCGGTGCGCGCGCCAGATGAACCAGAGCGGCGGATGGTCAGGCAGGGCGGCCATGGCGCGCACGGGCTGCGGCGGGTCCATCAGCCGGATCGGACGGGGCAGGGCGCGCGGCCATCCATCCGGTTCGGTGCCCGGAATCTCCAGCGGGGCGCGGCGGCCCACGCCGCGTTCCGGCACGTCGCTTTCCACAGGCACCGGGCGCCAGAGACGGTGCCGCCCCAGACGCAGCGCCAGCGTGTCGATCAGCGGCGCAAGATCCGCCAACGAGGCGTCGTCCGCACCGCCGGGCGCCAGGCTGCGCAGCGTCGTCTGCGGTCGCGGCGCCGGCTCGGCGATCCGGGCCAGCAGCCAGAGCGTTTCCACCCCTTCGCCCGGGTCCATATGATCCAGACGCTCGTCCAGCAGGCGTCCGATGTGGCGCGCATCGTGCGCGGGGATGGCCAGGGTGACGAACTGGCTCGCTGACGAACCGTCGACCCGGACCCATACGAGTTCGAGCTGACGCACGCCGAGGCACAAGGATTCAAGCCGCGCGCACAGGCGTCGCGACAGAAGCGCGTGGGCGGAGACCAGGCTTTCCGCGGTTTGCAGCGGTTCCAGGCCATGCAGCCGCTCCTGCAGAAGTGGCGGCGGCTGATCCGGGCAGATTGGCTCGGCGACGCGGCCGAACGCCTGGTCCAGACGCAGCAGCACGCCGGCGCCGACCCTCCGCGACAAAGGGCCGCGCGGGATCGCATCCAGCGCGCCGATGCGACGCAGACCGAAGCGATGCAGCAGGGTTTCCTCTTCCGGCTGCAGGCGCAGCGCGAGAACAGGCAGCGTCGCCAGCGCGTCCGCCAGCCTGCCGGGCGGGACGGAAAACGTGGCGGACGCATTGCCCTCGGCGTGCCGGGCCACGGCGAACGCGCCCCCGGCCGTATCCGCGATCGCGATGCGCGCGCTCAAGCCCCGGCGTCGCAGAAGTGCTGCCATCTCCTGCAGCAGCGCGTTCTCGCCTCCGAACAGATGCGCGCAGCCGGACAGGTCGAGCCAGATCCCGTCCGGCGGTTCGGCGCGGCTCAGCGGCGTGAAGCGGCGGCACCAATCCGACAGTGCGGACAAGGCGGCGTCGTCTTCGTCCGGGGTCGCGCGACGCACGCGCAGGCCCGGCAGCATGGCCTGCGCCTGGGCCAGCGTCATGCCGGGCTGCACGCCGTCCGCCCGCGCGCGCGGGCAGGCGGCCGAGATCAGGCGATGCGACCCGTGCTGGCGCCAGGTGACGCTGGGCGGGGACGGCTCATCCCGTGGCGGCGAGGCGTGCGTGTGGCGACGCTCGATCGGCCAGAAGGGCAGGAACAGGAACCCGATGCGCCGGGCGGGCGGGGAGGGGTGGGACATCGGCAAGGCGGCCTTCCGCATCGCAAGCCTGCACGGTCCATTCGGACAGGCTGGAATCCCGGCTGCGCAGCAGGCTGAGGCGCCATAGCGGCCGGTCGTCGAGATGGGCGGGATGGAAGCGCCCGCGTGGCGGCAGCACGCCGATGCGCCAGCGCGTGACGGCCGCACTGGGGGCCAGCAGGACCGGATCGTCGAAGCGCCGGCTGCGCCGGATGAGGAACGCTGGGACGCCGGACGCTTCCGCCGCCAACTGCAGCCGGCGGGACGCGGTGAGGCCGAACGCGCCCTCGATCTCGCCCACCACGGCGCACAGGCCGGGATGGCGCAGCGCTTCCTCCATCACGGCGGCCACGTTGCGGCCGCACTGCGCCAGGATTAGGCGGTGCGGCGGCAATCCCACGGCGGCCAGGCCGGGCGGATAGAGATCGTCTCCCCGCATCGCCCACAACACCCGGCTTTCGGGAGGCAGGGTGCGGGAAAAACCGGCCAGCAGACCGGCCAGGAGCCGGCTCGCGGCGGCGCCGTGCTCGGTATCGGCACCCTGTCCCAGCATCTCGTGCAAGGCGCCGGTGGCCAGACCGCCGGACAGGTACGAATCGATGGAAGAGAGGCGGAAGCCGATCCGTGCCCGGCCAGATGGACGCACGGGCCGACGGTCGAGCGTATGGATCTGGTCGCGCAGACGGTCGATCCGCGTTCGTGCCGTCGTTTCTGCGTCCTCCCGTTCCACATTCGCCCCCCGCTTTCGGCGCTTCGATATAGAACATATCATGAACAATCAACGGGTGATGAAAGCCCGAAGTTCCTGTTCTGCGGGCGAAATCGGTGACAGGTCGCGGACTTCATAATGGTTTCAGCATGTTGGCGCGGATGGTGAAGATCGTGCTTCCGGCATGCCGAAGAGAGGCGTGGTCAGCACGCCATCGCAAGGCCTCTCCCGCTCCGCACAGTGGAGGGGGGCGCTGTTAATCGAATGGAAATGTCACGGCCTCATGATGCGACGCTGCGACGCAAGGGCGGTTCGTGTCGCGATGGAAAGGACCAACGATGCGAGACAGTTTGGGCTGGCTGAAGCGACCGGATCTTCGCGCTCTGGCACTGGAAGAACAGCATGCCAACGTGATGATCGCAGACGATAAGCTGAACATCGTCCACGCGAACAAGGCGGTGATCGCCTTGCTGCGCGAAGTGGAGGGGGATCTCCGAAAGGAGATGCCCCAGTTCAGCGTGGACAGGCTGATCGGCAGCAATATCGACATTTTCCACAAGACGCCCGCTCATCAGCAGCGCATGCTGGCCGCGCTGCAGAAGCAGCACAGGGCGACCATCTGGATCGCCGGACACGGGTTCGACCTGATCGTGAATCCGCTGCGCGATCGCGACAGGACCGTCGGCTTCGTGGTGGAATGGTCGAGCGCCAAAACGCGTCTGGTGAATCTCGACTATTCCGCGCAGGTGGCCGCCATCAGCCGGTCCCAGGCCATGATCGAGTTCTCGATCGACGGGACCATCATTTCGGCAAACGAGAATTTCCTCCGGTCCGTCCGATACACGATGGACCAGATCAAGGGGCGGCATCACAGCATCTTTCTCGATCCGGAACAGCGTGAGGATGCGTCCTACGCCCGGTTCTGGGACGCTCTGCGTTCCGGCACGTACCAGGCGGGGCGCTACAAGCGTCTGACGCGGGACGGGAAAACGGTCTGGATCGAGGGAGCCTACAATCCGATCAACGACGAGAGCGGGAAGGTCTGCAAGGTCGTCAAGTTTGCCAATGACGTGACGGCGCAGGTGGAATTGTTCGCCAACCTGAAGAGGCTGATCGACCATAATTTCGGCGAGATCGATCAGGCGATCGGTTCTTCGTCCAACGAGGCCGACTCCGCCGGAATGGCGGCCGGGGAGATGTCGAGCACAGTGCAATCATTGGCCACCAGCGCGGAAGAACTGGCGGCGTCGATCGCCGAGATCGCCCAGAGCATGACCCGGTCGCGCACGGCCACGGAAAAGGCGTTCGCGCAGACCGTTTCAGCCGGAGAGGATACGGACGCGCTCGCCCGCTCCACGCAGGAGATGAACGGCATCGTCGGATTGATCCGCTCCATCGCCAGCCAGATCAACCTGCTGGCGCTGAACGCGACCATCGAGGCCGCGCGCGCCGGCGATGCCGGCAAGGGCTTCGCCGTGGTGGCGAACGAGGTCAAGACTTTGGCGATCCAGGCCGCCTCGGCGACGCAGCGTATCTCCGACGAGATCGACGGAATCCAGAAGATCTCGGCCGGCGTGACCGGTGCGCTCGGCACCATCCGCGACGGTATGGTCACGGTCCGGGAAAGCGTCATGGCCACGGCATCGGCGGTGGAGGAGCAGAATGTCGTGACCCGCAGCATGTCGGAACAGATGCGGAATGCATCCGGCGCCGTATCTTCGGTCTTCACCAGTATCAGCGGAATCTCGAGTGCCGTGAGCCATGTCGCCGAGACGGTGCAGAAAACCAAGAACGCGGCACAGATTCTGGTCGCCAATTGAGTGGGAACGACGGCAAGCGTTGCTCGGCATTCGGTTCAATTGGGATGATCGGACCTCACGCCGACGGCGTCCGATTTCATCATGCGCTTCGCCTGAGCCGGGGAGGGCCGCTACCTTGTGCAGGTCAACCGGCGACTGGGCTGACCGGGCCGCCGCGATAAGGCCCGGCAAGACGCTCTTTCAGCAATGCGCCGTCCGCACTCGACGGGTCGATCAGGCCGTGCCGCAGGAGCAGGTCGATCAGCACCAGGTTGACATTGAACTTGAAGCGGTCGGTGTCGCGTACCAGCCGGAACGCCTCTTCCAACGTCATCAGGGTAAAGCCGGTCATCTCCCCATCATGCGCGTGCGGCTGGAAGCTTTCAGGCAGCATCACGTCGAAGCAGTGCAGCCGGTCACGACGCAGCCCCTCCGGGCGCTGCATGACATAGGAGATGATGCCGGCCGGGATCGCCTGGCGCGCCAGTTCCGGCGGCAGGCCGCACTCCTCGGCGCCTTCCTTCTCCAGCGTGGACAGCGGATCGTGGCCGGCGGCGATCCCTCCTGCAGCGAGATGATCGAGCTTTCCGGGGTCGAGGAGCTTGTTCTCCGCCCGATGGCCGACCCAGAGATGCAGCCCGTCCGTCCGCTGCACCAGCCCGTTCAGATGCAGCCCCTCCGCCAGCACGCCGAAACCGGGCAGCACGCCCCGATCCAGTCTCGCCAGCACCGGGCCGTCCGGAACGGCGCGGATATCGAACGGCTCGTCGCGGAACCGGAACAGCTTCGCTTCCGTCAACGAGCGGCCGAGGGCGGCCAGGGCGGACGGATCGTCGAGAACCAGCGCATCGCCTTCGCGCCTGACTCCCCGCGATTCCAGTTCCGGCGCCAGGGCAGGCGCCACGAACCCGACCGGCGCCGCGCCGAGGCGGAACGGAAGACGGCCGCCCGGCAGCGTCGTGTTGTTGCATCGCTCGAGATGACGGAGAAAGGGCGCGATATCCATGCCGAACCGTTCCAGAGCCCCGGCCCGTTGGCAACGTGTCATCGCCGTCCGGACGGCTGTGGTTTGAAATAACCGCCTTGCATGCCACATCGGGAGGCATGTCATCCGCTTCCCCCGGCGCCGATCCGGTGCCGCGCCCTCGAACGAGCGCGTTCTCCACCGTGCGCGGCCTCCTCCCTTTCCTGTGGCCGCGCGGCGATCTGCGCACGCGTCTGCTGGTGGTGGGCGCCGTGTTGCTGCTGATCCTGGCCAAGCTCGCCACCGTCTGCGTGCCGATCGTCTATGCGCGCGCCGTGGACCGGCTGTCGCACCGCGACCCGACCCACGCCCTGGTGGTGCCGGTTGCCCTGATCCTGGGCTACGGCGCGTTGCGGATCGCCGCCGGCGGCTTCGGTGAGTTGCGTGACGCCTTATTCGCGCCGGTGAAGCAGCGGGTGATCCGGGTCGCGGCGATCCGGACCTTCCGGCATCTGCACGCGCTGTCGCTGCGCTTCCATCTGGATCGTCAGACCGGCGGCGTGACCCGGGCGATCGAGCGCGGGACGCAGGCGATCGAGCTGATCCTGCGTCTGGGCGTCTTCAACATCGTCCCCACCCTGATCGAGACGCTGATGGTGACGGTGGTGATCTGGCGCCTGTTCGATTGGCGTTTTGCGCTGGCCGTCCTGCTGACGGTGGTGACCTATGTCGGCTTCACCGTAGCCTTTACCTCGTGGCGCATCGGCATTCGCCGCCGCATGAACGAGGTGGAAAGCGAGGCCAGCACCAAGGCGCTGGACAGCCTGCTCAATTTCGAGACGGTCAAGTATTTCGGTAACGAGGCGCACGAAGCGCGGCGCTACGACGAAACCCAGGGCCGCTACGAACGTGCTGCCGTGCGCACCCAGGTCTCGCTGAACCTGCTCAATCTCGGGCAGGCCACCATCATCGCCGTGGCGCTGGCGGCGATCATGCTGATGGCGGCCGAGGGTGTGGCTTCGGGGCGGCTCACGGTCGGCAAGTTCGTGCTGGTGAACACCTATCTGATGCAGCTTTATGCACCGCTGAACCTGCTCGGCTTCGTGTATTCCTCGCTGCGCCAGTCTGTGGTGGATCTGGAGCAGATGTTCCGCCTGCTGGGGGAAACCCAGGAGGTGCGCGATCCCGCAGCACCCCTGCTGCTACCGGCCAGTCTGGAAGACGCGCCGCCCGCCTCCGTCCGGTTCGAGAATGTCCGTTTCGGCTACCGCCCCGATCGCGAGATCCTGCACGGCATCAGCTTCTCGGTGCCGCCCGGCGGGCGCGTCGCCATCGTCGGACCCACCGGCGCCGGCAAATCGACCATCAGCCGGCTCCTGTTCCGCTTCTACGACGTCGATGACGGCCGGGTGCTGGTGGATGAGCAGGATGTGCGCGACTACGCCCAGGAGAGCCTGCGGGCAGCCATCGGCGTGGTGCCCCAGGACACGGTGCTGTTCAACGACACCATCCGCTACAACATCGCCTATGGCCGGATCGGCGCGACGCAGGCGGAGATCGAGCACGCGGCCAGGCTGGCCCAGGTACATGATTTCGTGATGGGTCTCCCGGACGGCTATGACACCAGGGTCGGCGAGCGTGGACTCAAACTCTCCGGTGGCGAGAAGCAGCGCGTGGCGATCGCCCGCACCATTCTCAAGAATCCGCGGCTGTTGCTGCTGGACGAGGCGACCAGCGCGCTCGACACCCATACCGAATCCGAGATTCAGGCGGCCCTGCGGACCGTCGCCGCCCATCGCACCACGCTGGTGATCGCGCATCGCCTGTCCACGGTCGTGGACGCGGATGAGATCCTGGTCCTGTCGGATGGCCGCATCGCCGAACGCGGCACCCATCGCACCCTGCTGGAGCAGGACGGGGTTTACGCCCGGATGTGGGCGGCGCAGTCGGAGGAAGAGGCGGCGGGCGAACCGCATCTGCCGAGTCCGGCCCTCGACGCCGCTTTCTGAACAAGCCCACGATAAGGAGGAAACGATGGAGTTCGATCCCGCCGCCGCAGGCCCCGATCGCCATGCCGGCGAACAGCCGCTCGGTCATGATGGTCAGATCCCGGCCGAGCTGAGCCATGCCGGCGCCGTCACCGACAAGGCGATCGAGTACATGCTGGGCGAGAAACTGCCGCCGATGGCGATCGCTTCGGCCCTTCTGGGCGGCTCGCTCGGGCTTCTGGCGCGCACCATGAGCCGGGAGGCCATGGTCCGGATGCTGGAAAACGCCATCCACAGCGTGGAGGCCGGCGAACTCGATCCCCAGCACGATCACGGATTCGGCAAGGGCTGAGCGGCGCGAAACCGCCGGCATCCGTCACTCCGTGCTTGACGGATCGGCCGCACTTGGCGATAAGCCGCGCCTCTATCGGAATCGCCGTCGGCCGCCATTGCTGCCGGCTGCTTGTACGTCCCGAGCTTGCGGGACGGTGTCGAGCCTATCAAAGGATCTGGAACGATGTCGCGCCGCTGCGAGATGACCGGCAAGGGCGTGCTGACGGGCAATAACGTCAGCCACGCCAACAACAAGAGCCGCCGCCGCTACCTGCCCAACCTGCAGGAGACCTCCCTGCTGTCCGACGTGCTGGGCACCTCGGTGCGCATCCGCGTGACCACGCATGGTCTGCGCACCATCGAGCATAATGGCGGCCTGGACTCGTTCCTGCTGACCACGCCGAACCGCCGCCTGCCGGAAGAGGCGCAGGTGCTGAAGCGCCGCATCGTCCGCGCCCAGGCCAAGAAGCAGGCCGGCGCCACCGCCTGATCCGACGCGAGCGCGGCGCCGGGCAAACCGGCCCGGTTCGCGCTTGCAAACGCAGGGCTTCTCGCGCATGTGAGGGCCCATCAGTCTTTCGGCCGCAGGCAGATGGCGGCCCCGGAAGGTGCGAGGGTTCCGCCTGCGGCGTGATCCTCGCGCCTTCTTGGCTTGAGGAGAACCGCCGTGTCCGACCTGTCGAAGATCCGCAATATTGGGATTACCGCGCATATCGATGCCGGCAAGACCACTACCACCGAGCGGATTCTCTATTACACCGGCGTCAGCCACAAGATCGGTGAGGTCCATGAGGGCAACACCACCACCGACTATATGGAGCAGGAGCGCGAGCGGGGGATCACCATCACCTCCGCGGCGGTGACGTGCGAGTGGAAGGATCACCGCATCAACATCATCGACACGCCCGGCCATATCGACTTCAACATCGAAGTGAACCGCTCGCTGCGCGTGCTCGACGGCGCCATCTTCATCATCGAGGGCGTGGCCGGCGTGCAGCCGCAGTCCGAGACCAACTGGCGCCTGGCCGACCGCTACAACGTTCCGCGCATCATCTTCATCAACAAGCTGGACCGCACCGGCGCCGACTTCTACCGCGCGTTCGACACGCTGAAGGAGAAGCTCGACATCGTGGCGCTGCCGCTGCAGCTGCCGATCGGCGCCGAGGAGAACTTCCTGGGCGTGGTCGACCTGGTCGAGATGAAGGCGATCATCTGGGAAGGCGGCGAGCTCGGCGCGAAGTTCCATGACGAGGAAATTCCGGCCGATCTGAAGGAGAAGGCCGCCGAGGCGCGCCAGGTCCTGCTCGACACCGCGCTCGCGGTCGATGATGCCGGCATGGAAGAATACTTCGAGAATGGCGACGTGAGCGTCGAGACGCTGAAGCGCGCCATCAAGAAGGGCACCATCTCCGGCGCGTTCCGCCCGGTCCTGTGCGGCACGGCGTTCAAGAACAAGGGCGTGCAGCCGCTGCTCGACGGCGTGCTGGACTACCTGCCGGCGCCGATCGACGTGGAAGGCATCCGCGTCGCCCCGCCGGAAGATGCCGGCGACGAGGTGGACGAGAAGGCGCTGGAAGTGATCCCGGTGGATCCGGACGGCAAGTTCGCCGGCTTGGCCTTCAAGATCATCAACGACAAGTACGGCACCCTGACCTTCGTGCGCGTGTATCGCGGCGTGCTGAAGTCCGGTGACCAGGTGATGAACACCACCAAGGGTCACAAGGAGCGCGTCGGCCGCATGTTCCAGATGCACGCCGACAAGCGCCAGGAAGTGAAGGAAGTGCATGCGGGCGACATCGCCGCGTTCGTGGGACTGAAGGACACCGGCACCGGCGACACGCTGGCCGATGCCGCCGATCCAGTGGTGCTGGAGCGCATGGCCTTCCCTGTGCCGGTGATCGACATCTCGGTCGAGCCGAAGACCAAGGAAGCCGTCGAGAAGATGACGCTGGCGCTGCAGAAGCTCGCCGGCGAGGATCCCTCGCTGCGCCTGAAGACCGACCAGGAAACCGGCCAGACCATCCTGTCCGGCATGGGCGAGCTGCATCTCGAGATCATCATCGACCGTCTGCGTCGCGAATACGGCGTGGACGCCAATATCGGCGCGCCGCAGGTGGCGTATCGCGAGACCATCACCAAGGCGCATACCGAGACCTATACCCACAAGAAGCAGTCTGGCGGTTCGGGCCAGTACGCCGAGGTGAAGATCGAGTTCGCGCCAGTGGAGCGCAACGACGGCATCACCTTCGAGAACAAGATCGTCGGCGGCACGGTGCCGAAGGAATACATCCCGGCGGTCGAAAAGGGCATCAAGGTGCAGGCCTCGACCGGCGTGCTCGCGGGCTTCCCGACGGTGGACTTCAAGTACTCGCTGGTGGACGGCAAGTACCATGACGTCGACTCCTCCGCGCTCGCGTTCGAAATCGCCGCCAAGGCCTGCTTCCGCGAAGGCATGAAGAAGGCCGGCCCGGTGATCCTGGAGCCGATCATGGACGTCGAGGTCACCACCCCGCAGGACCATGTCGGCGACGTCGTGGGCGACATGAACCGTCGTCGCGGCCAGATCCAGAACCAGGAGAACTCCGGTTCCACGGTGACGGTGCGCGCGCAGGTGCCGCTGAAGGAAATGTTCGGCTACATCTCCCACCTGCGCTCCATGACCAAGGGCCGCGCGTCCTTCACCATGCAGTTCCATCATTACGATCCGGTGCCGCGCAACATCGCGGACGAGATCATGACGAAGTCCGCCTGATCGCGGTTTTGGTCTGAAGCGAAACAAGGCCGGTCCCGGGAGGGGCCGGCTTTTTTGTTCTCGAATTCCGTGCGCGCAGAAGTTTGTACCTGTGATACCGCCAGGAATTCCGATGGGGTCGACTTCGTCGCCTTGTGAGGCGCTGGGGTCATCTAAACCCTCTGGTGATGGCGAGCACGAAGAGGCTACCAGCAGGGATCTTTCGGGCGGTGTTATCGTGACGGATAGCGACAGCGCGTCAACACGGAACCTCCAGCAGGAATGCCCCATCTGGTCGTTCTGGCGGCGGATTGCGACATCGGTGGACTAGGATGGCTTGTCAGTTCGGCGTTGGTGAGATGACCGATCTGCTGTCCTGCCTGTTGAGAAAAGCCTGAAATTCGTCAGCGTCATAGGCTTTATCGGCAGTCAGATCGGCGGATGGGGATATGACGG
>JAMSKV010000007.1 GCA_024515975.1 Endosaccharibacter trunci | reverse complement strand
CAGCAGTCCGCACCCGTTCAGACGTTGCGGATCGAGCGGCGGCCGCAGCAGCAGTTCCGCCGTCACCAGATCGGGCATGCCGGCATCCGCCAGCCGGTCCAGAAAGGCGCGAGACGGGGCGCGATGCTTGATCGGATACCACAGCGCGGCGACCCCGTTGCCGAACCGCCGGCGCAGGGTGTGGAGCGCCGATTCCATCCGTTCCCATTCACCCTCTTGCTCGAAAGGCGGGTCGATCAGGCAGAGGCCCCGCTTGATCCCCCCGCCAGGCGGCAGAAGCGCGTTGATCGCGGCATAGCCGTCCCGTTTGTGCACGGACACGCGATCGTCCTGGCCGAGATTGGCGCGCAGGGCGGCATGGTCGTCCGGATGCAGTTCGCACAGCACCAGCCGGTCCTGCGGCCGGAGCATGAGCTGCGCCAGACGCGGCGAGCCGGGATAGAAAGCCGGCGCGCCTTCAGCGCGCACCAGAGCGAGATAGCGCGCGAGCGCATCGCCGGCAGGCTGGGCCAGAAGCTGGCCGATGCCGCCGCGCCATTCCCCGGTCCGCTCGGCCTCATCCGCGGAAAGGTCGTAGCGCCCGAGCCCGGCATGGGTATCGAGCATCGAGACCGGCGCGTCCTTCCGCTGCAACGCGGCCAGCAGCCACACCAGCAGCGCGTGTTTCATGCAGTCGGCGAAATTGCCGGCATGGAACGCATGCCGGTAGTTCATGCGGCCAGCTCGTCCAGAGGCCAGCGCGGCCGGGGCGGGGTGTCGAGCCCGTTCCGGCCGGCGAGACCCGCGCGCAACCGTTCCAGCGCCGCCCAGCCCACCATCACCGCATTGTCGGTGCACAGCCGCAGGGGCGGTGCGGCGAAACCGATTCCGCGCTCCGTGGCCAGGCCGAGCAGGTTCGCGCGGATCTCGGCGTTGGCGGCCACGCCGCCGGCCACCACCAGCAAGGTCGCGTCCGGCATCATCGCCAGCGCATGGGCGACCCGGTCGGCCAGAACGAGGCTGACCGAACGCTGGAAGGCCGCGGCGAGATCGGCCGCGTCCTGGCGGCGGATCACCCCCTCCGCGTCGCGTGGCAGGGCAGCGATGCGTTGCGCCACCGCCGTCTTCAGGCCGCTGAACGAGAAATCGCAGCCGGGACGGCCGAGCAGCGGACGCGGCAGGGGGTGGACGGCCGGATCGCCGTCCCGCGCCAGTCTCTCCAGGGCGGGACCGCCGGGCCAGCCGAGCCCGAGCATCTTGGCCACCTTGTCGAACGCCTCGCCGGCGGCATCGTCGATGGTGCCGCCGAGCCGCCGGTAGCGGCCGAGCCCGTCCACCGCGACGCATTGGCAATGGCCGCCCGAGACCAGCAACAGCAGATAGGGGAAGGGCGCCCCGTCCGGCACCAGACCGGGCAGCCGGGCGGTAAGCGCGTGCGCTTCCAGATGGTTGACGGCGACGAACGGCACGCCCAGCGACAAGGCCAGCCCCTTGGCGAAATGGCTGCCGACGATCAGGCCGCCGATGAGCCCCGGGCCGGTGCTGGCGGCGACCGCGCCGAGATCGCCCGCCGCCACGCCGGCATCGGCCAGGGCGGTGGCGGCGAGGACGGGGAGATGCGCCAGATGGGCCCGCGCGGCGATTTCCGGCACCACGCCGCCGAACGGCAGATGTTCCTGCTGGCTGAGCACGCGCTCGGACAGGATGGCGCCGCTCCGGTCCAGAACCGCACAGGCCGTCTCGTCGCAGGAGGATTCGATCGCCAGGATCGGGCCGGCACCGCCAGCGGGATCGCCGGCTTTCTTCCCCCGATCGTCCCCCATTCCGTTCGTCCCATCTTTCCAAGCCACGGACCCGGTAATAGGACAGGTGGATGCCGCCCGCACAGCCCAACTCCGATCCCGCCATCGTCACGGACACGGTTCAAGCGAAGGCGCCGCTCGCAGAGCCTTCGGAGGCGCTGCTCCGCGCGGCACAGGCGGCGGCCGCCCGTCAGACCGCGCGCGCGGCCTCGCCGCACCGGCGCACCCTGCCGCTGCGCGTCGGCACACGGGCCTCGCCGCTGGCCCTGGTGCAGACGCGCGCCTTCCTGACCGTGCTGACCCGGTTCTGCCCCGTGCTGCGCGATATGGGCGCGTTCCAGGAGCACCAGATCAACACCACCGGCGACATCGTGCAGAACCGGCTTCTGTCCGAAATCGGCGGCAAGGGCCTGTTCGCGAAGGAGATCCACGAGGCGCTGATCGACGGGCGGATCGATTTCGCCGTGCACAGCCTCAAGGATCTGGAGACCACATTGCCGCCCGGCCTGGTGCTGGCCTGCACGCTGAAGCGCGAGGACGCGCGCGACGTGCTGGTGCTCGGGCCGGACCTTGCCGTGATCGATCCGGACGACCCGCTCTCGTCCCTGCCGCAAGGCGCGCTGATCGGCTCGTCCTCCGTACGCCGTCAGGCGCAACTCCTGCACGCGAGACCCGATCTGCGCGTCACCATGCTGCGCGGCAACGTGCAGACCCGGCTGGACAAGCTGTCGAGCCGCGTGTGCGACGCCAGCCTGCTGGCCTTCGCCGGATTGAAGCGTTTGGGCATGGCCGACCGCGCCGATCTGGTGCTGGAGCCGGAGGTGATGGTGCCGTCCGCGGGGCAGGGCATCGTCGGCGTGACCGTGCGCGAGAGCGACGTCGAGCTGCGCGAGCTGCTTCAGGCGATCGAGGATTACGAGGCCCGCGCCGTTTCCACCGCCGAGCGCGCCCTGCTGGCGGAGCTTGACGGGTCCTGCCGCACGCCGATCGGCGGCTATGCGCGCCTGATCCCTCTCGTGGCCGGCGCCGCGCCGCAATTGCAGCTTACCGGGCTGGTGGCGCGCGAGGACGGGTCGTTCCTGCTCAAGCGCGCGATGTCCGGCGCGCCGGCCGATGCAGAGCGGCTGGGCCGGGAACTCGGCCGCTCCCTGCGCGCCGACAGCCCGGCCGATATCTTCGCTGGTGCGTAGCGAAGTGTTCTTTCCTGGGCGAAAGAACCGAAGAACCTTCGTCCGTCCGGCTCCGCACTTCGCCAGTTCTCACGTTCAACGGACAAACGTCTTTTTGCTTCTTTTTCTTCAGAAAAAGAAGATCTTTTCCCCCGCACGCACGTGAAGCGAACGGTTCTCGTCACGCGGCCTGAGCCGGGTCTGGGCGAGACCATGCGGGCCGTCGCGGCCATGGGATTCACCCCCTTGGCCACGCCGATGCTGCGGATTGTCCCGCTCAAGCCAGCCCTCCCGGCCCGCGTCCAGGCGGTTCTGTTCACGAGCGGCCAGGCCGTGGGGCCGCTGGCGGATCAAGCGCCGCTCCTGCTCGGCGCGACGGTGCTGTCGGTGGGCGACGCCACGGCGGAGCGGGCGCGCGACGCCGGGTTCACGAGGGTCGCCAGTGCGAGAGGGGATGCGAAGGCGTTGGCGTCGCTGGCTGCACGGAGGCTCGATCCAGCGGCGGGATCGCTGCTTCTGGCCTGTGGCCGAGGCCAGGGCGGCGAACTGGTTGAGGGGTTGCGGTCGCGCGGCTTCCGCGTGCTGAAACGCTGCGTCTACCAGGCGGTCGCGGCAAGAGCACTCGACGAGACCGTGCTGGCCCGCCTGCGTTCGGGCCGGGTCGAGGCGGTTCTGTTCTTTTCCGGCGAGACCGCCGTCGCCTTCGAGCGTGCGGTGCCGCCTGATCTGTCTCTCGACGGCGTGCGCGCGCTGGCGATCAGCGCCAAGGCCGCGTCGCGCCTGTCCGAAGGATGCTGGCGCAGCGTGTCGTTTGCCGAGACGCCAGATGCTGCCGCGTTGCTGGCGCTCCTGCAGCAATGAGTCTTGCCAGCGCGTTTTCAGGAATGTCATCCTGCATCCGGGCCGGCGACGCGGCCCGCCGCCTGCACCCGCCGATCGGCTGGTTCGGTGAACGCGTCGCTCTATCCGCTCTCGCTCGTGATCCACATCGTGGCGAACGATCGTCGACAAGGCAGGCATCGGCTGTTTCGCGTTCGCTACGTCTGGAGAACGACGATGCCGGCTTATCCCCCACCGAAAACCATGGCCCGTCTGCTGCGCGCAGGGCTGGCCGAACGATCCGTGACGGTCAGCCATTCCACGGCGCTCGAACTGGTCGCCAGACAGCTCGGTTTCTCGGACTGGAACGTGCTGGCCGCACGCGACACCGACCCCATGCCGTCTCCATCCGTTGTCGTGCCGGAAGGCTGGCATGCCAGCGGACGCGGCGACCTGTTCAGTCATGATCTGCTGCCGGATGCCGGCCCGGACGGCGCGGCGGCGATCCTGATCGAGAGCCGCGCGCCGGCCGAACCCGTCTCAGTGGCCGGAGCAGGAGAGTTCTTCACCGTGATGCAGCGTGTCGACGCGTCGTCGTTCCGCGGCAGGATCGTCAGCTTCAGGGCGCGCCTGCGCTGCGAGCGGGCGACAGGATCCGGGCGTCTCTGGATCCACGCGCGCGGGCAGGGACGCGAAACGCTCGCGTCCGACAATCTCGGCCTGGCCCCGTCGCCTACGGGCCCCATCACCGGCACGACTGACTGGACACGCAGGACCGTGACCATAAGCGTGCCGGAGGACGCGCTCTATCTGGGCTTCGGGGTTCTGTTCGGTTCCGGAACCGGGCGTTTCATGGCATCCGATCTTGCATTCGGCGAGGCGGAGCAAGGGGAGGCGCCGAGACGGCTGCCGAGCGTGCCCGTTAATCTCGCCTTGGCGCGGAAGGAGCGGCTCCCGCAGACGGAGAATCCCGCCGCTTGGTAGAGAGGGTAGGCTGAAAGTTGCGCGGACCGGCAGGCTTGCCGCCGGTCCGTCCGACCTCAGGCGTTGCCGGCGGTCTGGTCGATGCTGCCAGCGGCCTGGGCGCGCTTGGCCTGCCAGAGGGCGACGAAGTCGATCGGCTGCAGCACTACGGGCGGGAAGCCGCCGTCGCGGGTCACTTCGCTGACGATGTTGCGGGCATACGGGAAGATCAGGCGCGGCACTTCCACCAGCAGCAGCGGCTCGTACATGGTCTCCGGTGTGTCGCCCAGCGTGACGACGGCGGCATAGGCCAGCTCGACCACGAACACGGAACGCCCGGCGGTGGCGACGGCGGTGCTACCGGCTTCGCCGGCAGGCTCGGACGCTTCCGCCTTAATCGCCAGCACCACCTCGAACACGTTCTGCTCCTGCTGCAGACGGTTCGCCTGGACATCGATGTTCACGGCGATCTGCGGATTGGCGCGCAGCGTCGCGAAGATCTCCGCGCCGGACGGAACCTCGAACGACAGGTCCTTGGTGTACTGGAGGTTCATGGTCAACGGCAGCGCCGGCGGGGCTGCGTTCTGGCCTGGAACGTTCGGCGGAATGGTGTCGGACATGGAAGGAGGCTCCTGGTTCAGATCCTGTCGCCCGCTACCATGCCGCCGATCCGGGCGCCAGAAGCCGACCCGTATGCGACAGGCGATATCGCTTGCCGACGGCATGAGACACGCTGTAGTGCCACGAAGCGTAGCATATGAGGCGGCCAACGCACGATGCGAACCCTGGCTCCACCGAACTGGGCGAGCTCGAACGCGAGATCATGGACCTCGTCTGGCGGCTCGCTCCCGTCACCGCAGAGCGGCTGCGCAGCGAACTGCCGCGCGAGCCCAAAGAATCCACGGTACGCACGGTTCTGCGCCGTCTCGAAGCCAAGGGACTGGTCTCGCACACGCTCGACGGCCGCACCTTCCTGTACCGGGCCAGGGCTCCTCGCCGCGCGGTCGCCGCGCGGGCGGTCGGGCGAATCATGGACTGGTTCCGGATCGGGTCTGTCAGCGAGATGCTGGTCGGGATGGCCGAGGCGGGGATGCTGGACCACAAGGATCTCGAACAGCTGATCGCCCGGCTGGACGCGGCGGACCGGGAGCCGAAACCATGAGCTGGTCGACAAACAGGGTCGTGTATGCGGCATCACCTATCAAGACCTGAGATCGTTGCAAGGGTGAAAGCCGCATGAGTGTCGGTTCGAGAGATCCGTGGATCGACATGCTGCGTGGCGTTTCCATTCTTCTGGTGCTGCTGCACCATTTTTCCATCGCCTATCATCTGCCGCAGTCGCCGCTGGGCTGGCTGTTCACGCCGGATGCGGTAAGGGCCGTGGTCCGCAACGGCAATTACGGCGTCACGATGTTCTTCGTGATCTCCGGATTCCTGATCACCTCGAATGCGCTTCGACGCTGGGGGACGCTCAGTGCGGTGCGGGCATCGTCGTTCTATCGGCTGCGGGTCGCCAGGATCGCGCCGTGTCTGCTGCTTCTGCTGGCGATCGTCGCCATTCTCAGCGCATGCGGCTTGCGCATGTTCCAGACCGGACATGCCGAAAACGGCGCGCCGGTTTCGCCCTGGCTGGTCTATGCCGCCGCTCTCGGCTTCTGGATGAACGTGCTGATCGTCCATTATGGCTGGGTGAACTATGCGCTCGGCGTGCTGTGGTCGCTGTCGGTGGAGGAAGTATTCTATCTCACTTTTCCGTTGCTCTGTTTGCTGCGCCGGCCAGCGATCATCGCGACGATCTGGTGCGTGGTGATCCTGGCGGCGCCGTTCTGGCGCGCGGCGCATCAGGACGATCTCGAAAGCTACCTGTACGCGTTTCCCGCCGCGGCGGACGGCATCGCGATCGGCTGCCTGGCGGCCATGGCGGCGGCGCGCATGGGCGACGCGCGACGCATTCCGGGTGCCCTGCGCCTGCTCGCCGCCGTCTTGATGGCGATCCTGTATCTCTCAGCCTCGATCGGCCGAACCAATATCTGGGGCGTCACCGCGATGGCTGTCGGCACGGCGATTCTCCTGCTGCCGCGCGGATCGCGGGCGGGGCAGGGCGGTGCGAGAACAGGCTGGCTTCGCTGGCTCGGCCGGCAGAGCTACGAGCTCTACCTGTTCCATCTCGTGGTTCTGGCGCTGTTGCGCAGCACTTGGGCGCCAGCGCAAGCGAACGGAACCGCGGTGATGGTTCTGCTCGGCGTCTATCTGGTCCTGTGCGCCCTGCTTGCCGCCGCGATCGCCCGTTTCGTCGCCGAGCCGGCCAACGCGGCCATCCGCCGTTTCGGAACGATGCGCATCGTAGCCGCGTAGCGCGCAGGGACGGGTGGCGGAAGACGCTCTAGAAACCGCTCCGGTCCCGCGTGGGGTCGAACGAGACCGCCTCGCCGTTCTCCAGGCTGCGCCCGCACAAGGCCAGCAGGAAACCCCAATGCGAGACCAGGAGCGTGTGCCCGTGGCCGCCTTGGTCCAATATCCAGTCCACGAAGCTTTGGGCGCGCCGCGACACGGAGTCCTCGCTTTCCAGCATCCCGACCGCGGCGTCGTCGCGGCCGTCCACATACCACCAGCGTTCGGGCAGGGCGCTGAAATCGAGCGCCGGCCAGTCCTGCGCCAGCAGGGCGGGCGGCGAGCCGACATCGCAGCTGAAGGCGAACCGCTCGCGCGCCATCGGCACGATCTGGGCGCGCAGTCCGAGACGGGCCGCGATCGGCGCCGCGGTCTGGAGCGTGCGGCGGAAGGGACTCACCAGCAGACGGCGGATGGGCGGGGCGCCCTCGGCGCAGATCCGCGCCGCGGCCCGCTCCGCCTGGCGCAGGCCTTCCTCCGTCAGAGACGGATCGACGATGCCCGGGTCGCGCCCGGTTCGGCTATAGTGCAGGTTGAACTGGCTCTGGCAGTGCCGCAAAAGGATCATCAACCGAGGGCATACGCCCGCTCCAGGGGGCGCGGCAATTGTCTCGCACGCCGCCGACCCCTATCTCTTGGCGGAGCTTGATCCGGTTCGGGCGGTCCGCCGCCCCGGCCATCCACCGGGTTTCCAGAAGGACGAGATCCCTCGATGCAGAACCTCGCCGGCAACGTTCCGGTCTATCTCGTGGTGCTGGGCCTGGTGGCCGCCTTTCTTGTGCTCCGCCTGCGCAGCATTCTGGGCAAGCGCACCGGGCTGGAACGGCCGATCGCGCCGCAGCCCGTGCCATCCGCCATGCAGCGTCGCGGACCGTCGGTGGACACCACGGCGCAGCCGATCGAGCCGGCGACCGATCGTCGCCTCCCGGATCCAAGCACCGGCGCCGGGATCGCCCTGGCGCGCCTACGGGAGCGCGATCGCGGCTTCGACCCGGAGATTTTTCTGCGTCAGGCCGAAGACTCGTTCCGCCGTATCGTCCGTGCCTTCGCCGAGGGCGACCGCTCGACCCTGCGCTCCATGCTGACCGCCGATGCCTTCGCGGCGTTCGATCAGGCGATCACCGCACGCGAGCAGGCGGGCGAAACCCAGCGCTCCGAGATACGCGCGGTGACACAGGTGCGCCTGGACGATGTCCAGCTCACCGAACAGAACGGAACCTGGCGCGCGGCGCTGGAGGTGCGCTTCACCTCCGACCAGATCAGCGTGCTGATGGGCCGCGACGGCCTGCCGGTCAGCGGCGCCGATGCCGTGACCGAGCTCGTGGATATCTGGATCTTCGAGCGGCTGCTCGACGTGGCGCCTCAGCCGGGTGCCGCGGCCTGGCGTCTCGCGGTGGCGCGTAACGCCTGATCAGCCCATGCGGCGCCGCCGAGCTGCACGCTGCCGGCGCCACGGCCCACCAAACCACCGGATCGGGACTGCATGCTGTTTTCCAGCCGACCCGCCGCGCTCGCGGCGGCGCTTCTCTCCGCCCTGCTGATGCAGGGTTGCGCCGAACAAAGCAGCGCGCCGTCCTTGTCGCTGACCCGGGTTTCATACGACGAGGTGCCCGGCTGGAACACGGACCCGATGCGCGACGTGCTGTCGCCATTGCTGGCGGAGTGCCGGCGACTGGGTCGCCTCCCTGCGGATACGAAGCTCGGCGGAGCGGCGGAAGCGGAACAGCAGGGCGGTCTCGCCGGACAGTATCGCGCCGCCTGCCAGGCTGCTGCGGCGCTGCGCTCCGACGATCCGCAAACGCTGCATCGCTATTTCGAGACCTGGTTCCTGCCTTATGCGGTCTCCAATGGCGGCGATGCGGAGGCGCGGTTCACCGGCTATTTCGAGCCGGAATTCGCCGGCAACCTCGGCGAAAGCGCTGCTTTTCCCGTGCCGGTCTATGCACGGCCCAGGGAACTGGTGACGGTTCCGTCGCCGACGCCCGGCGCGCCGCCTGTGACCGGGCAGGTGCGCGGCGGCAAGGTGGAACCATACTGGAGCCGGGCGCAGATCGACGCCGGCAAGCTGGCGCATCGCAATCTCGAGATTCTCTGGCTGCGGTCGCCGGTGGACCTGTTCTTCATGCAAATCCAGGGCTCCGGACGCGTGCGCCTGCCGAGCGGGCAGATCGTGCGTGTGGCCTATGCCGGCAATAACGGACAGCCCTATGTGCCCATCGGGCGCGAACTGGTTGCTGAAGGTCAGCTCGCACCGGACGCGGTGAGCATGCAGTCGATCCGGGCCTGGCTCGCCTCCCATCCGCAGCAGGCGCAGGCCGAGATGGAACGCAACCCGAACTACGTGTTCTTCCGCACCCTCGACGACGTCGCGCCGAACCAGGGCCCGCCCGGTTCGCTCGGCGTGCCGTTGTCGGCCGCGCGCTCCATGGCCGTGGATCGCGCCTTCCTGCCGCTCGGCGCGCCCGTATTCGTCTCGACCACCCTGCCGGACGGACGGCCAATCCAGCGCCTCTTCCTGGCGCAGGATACCGGGACCGACATCACCGGACCCGCACGCGGCGACCTGTTCGTGGGCTGGGGCGACACTGCCGGGCGGATCGCCGGTGCGTTGCATGCGGGGGGTCAGATGGTGATTCTGCTGCCGCGTCAGCCAGCGCGGCCGTAAGCGGCCAAGCCGCGCACCGGGCCGATTTCTTGTCCCGTCCCGTCATTACGAGTGGAACGGCTCTGGTCGCATGCCCCTCCGGTTGGCGATACTCGGGCGCATGATCACCCCTGACATGATGACCCCCGATTCGGTCATGCATCTCCCGACTGCCCAGGAAGAGCGGCGTCGGGTGGAGCCCGTGAGCCGACGTCAGGGCGTGGGACGGCACGTGCTCTATCGCGGCGATTGCGTGCCGGTGCTGGAACGAATCCCGCCCGAATCGGTGGACGTGGTGGTGACGTCGCCGCCCTATAATATCGGTCTCAACTACCGGACCTATGCCGACCGCCGCGCGGAAGAGGATTATCTGCACTGGATGGTGACGGTGGCGACCGGCATCCGGCGCGTGATGCGGCCGGATGCCTCGTTCTTCCTGAACATCACCGGGTCCAGCGCCATGCCCTGGCTGCCGTTCGAGCTGATCGTTCGGCTGCGCAGCCTGTTCAAGCTGCAGAACCACATCACCTGGGTGAAGTCGATCTCGATCGGGGACGACACGATCGGCCATTTCAAGCCGATCAACAGCGCCCGCTTCCTCCACCGCAACCACGAGCACATCTTCCACCTGACGCGCGACGGCGCGGTGCCGTTGAAGCGGCTCGCCGTCGGCGTGCCGTTCAAGGACAAGAGCAACATCGCCCGCAGGGGGCACGTCCAGGACCTCCGCTGCCGCGGCGATAGCTGGTTCATCCCCTACGAGACGGTGCGGTCGCGTCAGCAGAAATTCGACCATCCCGGCACGTTTCCGGTGATGCTGCCGCGCATGTGCATGCGCCTGCATGGCAAGGCACGTCCGGTGGTGCTCGACCCGTTCATGGGCACCGGCACCACCCTGGTCGCGGCGGCGCAGGAGGGTGGCCGAGGCATCGGCATCGACCTGGATCCGGCCTATGTGAAGATCGCCCGGCAGCGTTTGATGGAACTGAACCGCTCCGAAATCGGCGGCTGACATGGCGTTTCGGGCCGATCCTTGGCGCAATTCGCCACAGAGCAACAGTCGCCCCAAAGCCGTGTGACAAAGTTTTAAGTCCTTACAACGGTTTAGCGGCTTCGTTTCGCTCGGTAACACTGGCACAAAAGCTGCTCAGACTGTCTCGGTTGCTCCAGACCGGAGCCTGATACCGAGCGATGGGGACAGATGCGGACATTCCACCACCGAACATGGTTGCAGGGTGGCGTGCTTCCGCTGTTCCTCTGCCTGACCGGCTGCGCCGTCGGGCCGGATTTCCGGCGGCCGGCTCTGAATACGCCTGAACGCTATAACGAGACCGCCCCGGCTTCGCACACGGTTGCGTCCGACGTGGCGGGCGGTGCGTCCCAGACGCTCGCCAATGGCGCGGACGTGCCGGGAGCGTGGTGGAAACTATTCCGGGTGCCGGCGCTCGATGCGCTGGTCCAGGAAGCGCTGCGCGACAGTCCGACCATCGAAGCGGCCAACGAATCCCTGCGGCAGGCGCAGGAGCGGACGCTGCAACAGGAAGGAACGCTGTTTCCCAGCATCTCCGGGCTGGTCAGCCGGACGCGCTCGGAATCGCCGGAGGCCTATCTGGGCATCAGCGGGCCGGCTCCGTTGTTTTCGTCCTACACGGCGCAGCTCAATCTTTCCTATACGCTGGACGTCTGGGGCGGGCTGCGCCGGGCGATCGAGCAGCAGGGCGCCAGTGCAGAGGTGCAGCGTTTCGCGCTGGAGCAGGCCTGGCTGGCGCTCAGCGTCGGCGTGGCCAATGCGGTGATCCAGGCAGCCTCGCTCGACGGGCAGATCCGCGCCCAGCAGACGCTGATCGGGTTCGAGCAGAAGCAGCTCGAAACCGTCCGGCAGCAATTCGAGCTGGGTGGCGCCACCGGCACCGATCTCGCGACCCAGCAGGCCCAGGTGGCGCAGGCCCAGACCGTGCTGGTGCCGCTGCAGACGCAGGCGGTGCAGGTGCGGGACCAGATCGCGGCCTATCTCGGCCGGGCACCGTCCGAGGTGAGCATCCCGCATCTCGATCTCGACCGCTTCACCCTGCCGGACACGCTGCCGGTCAGCCTTCCCTCCGCGCTTCTGGAACAACGGCCGGACATCCGCAGCGCCGAGGCGCTGTTGCATCAGCAGACCGCCGCCCTGGGCGTGGCGATTGCCGCGCGCCTGCCCAACATCACCCTGACCGCGGGTGTCGGCACCAACGCCGCCGACGTGCACCAGATGTTCTCGCCGACCAACGGCTTGTGGTCGGTGGTGAACCAGGCGACGCAGCCGATCTTCGATGCCGGGCAGCTTCTGCATGCCCAGCGCGCGCAGAAGGCGGCGATGCTGCAGGCGGCGGCGCAATGGCGCCAGACCGTGGTGGCGGCGTTTCAGAGCGTCGCCGACACGCTGGCGGCATTGCAGAACGACGCCGTGACGCTGCGCTACGCGCTGGATGCCGAAACCGCCGCCGGCCGCGCCCTGTCGCTCGCCGGAATGCAGTACAAGCTCGGCGGCGTCTCGTATCTGAGCGTCCTGAGCGCGCAGCAGGTCTACCAGACCGCGGTGATCGCCCTCATCCGTGCCCGCGCGGCGCGCTATGCCGACACGGTGTCGCTGTTCCAGGCGCTGGGCGGCGGGTGGTGGAACCGCAACGACCTGCCGCCGGCACCTCCCGGCCTTCTGAGCTCGCCGCTGCCATGAGCGAGCGCCCCGCAATGCCCGAACGGGCTCCTGGAACCTTTCGTATGACGCCGACGCGCGCCCTGACCTTGTTCCTCATTGCCGTGGTGATCCTGGGCTATCCGTCCTGGCGCTACACGCATCGTCACGAGTCCGCCTCGGGAGCCGCGCAACCGGCGGAACCGCCCGTGGTGGTCTCCGACGCCGTCGTGACCGACCGCCCCTGGCAGGATAGTCTGCAAGCGTTCGGCCAGATCCGTGCCGTGCAGGGCGCCGATCTGTCGGCCCAGGTGCCGGGGATCGTCGACGAGATCGATTTCCGCTCCGGCGACGAGGTGAAAGCCGGGACGGTGCTGATGCGTCTGCGTCTCTATGACGACAGCGCCAAGCTGCAGCAGCTCCAGGCTCTGGTGAGCCTTTGGCAGGCCAACGTGGCGCGCGACAGGAAGCAGTTCGCGGTGCAGGCGATCAGCCAGGCCACGCTCGATCTCGACAACGCCAATCTGCGGCAATACGAGGCCCAGGTGGCGGCGCAGGAGCAGCAGATCGAACAGAAGATCGTGCGCGCGCCGTTCAGCGGCAAGCTCGGCATCCGGCAGGTGGATCTCGGACAGTATCTGCCGGCCGGCACCACCATCGCCAATATCGAAGCGCTCGACCATCTCTATGTCGATTTCAATGTCGTGCAGCAGGATCTGTCGCGGATCGCGGACGGGCAGTCGGTCGACGTCTCGGTCGATTCCTGGCCGAACCGCGTCTTCCACGCGAAGGTCGTAGCCCTCGACAGCCATATCGATCAAGCGAGCCGCATGGTGTCGGTGCGCGCCGATCTGGACAATCCGGACCGGGCGCTGCTGCCCGGCATGTTCGCCGTCGCGCATCTCAATGTCGGTAGCGTCACGCCGCGCATCGCGGTGCCACAGGGCGCGATCTCATTCAATCCCTATGGCAACTTCGTTTATGTGCTCACGCCGGATCCGAAACGAAACGGCGTGTTCGTCGCCACGTCCCGGGTGGTCACGCTGGGCGCCCGCCGCGGCGATCTGGTGCTGGTGGAGAAGGGGCTGAATCCCGGCGACCGGATCGTCACGGCCGGTTTGTTCAAGCTTCGCAACGGCAGCGCTGTCACGATCAACAACGATGTGCAGCCCGCCGACAGCCCCGATCCCACGCCCGAGGAAGAATAGGGAGCACACGTCATGGTCGTGACAGACCTGTTCATCCGGCGCGTGGTGCTGTCCTGCGTCGTGTCCATTCTCGTCCTGGTGCTGGGCCTTCGCGCCGAGCAATCCATGCCGGTCGAGAAGTTTCCGCACACCGTCTATGGAACCATCGAGGTCCAGACCTTCTATTACGGCGCCGATCCGGCCACGATCGCCGGCTTCGTCACCACGCCGCTGGAGGCCAGCATCAGCCAGGCGCAGGGGATCGACTATATGTCGTCCACCTCGTCGATCGGCAGCTCGGACATCGTGGTGAAGCTGAAGCTGGGCTACGATCCCGCCCGCGCCCTGGCGGAAATCCAGTCCTACGTCACGGCGGCCACGTCGCATTTCCCGACCGGCGTGCAACAGCCGTCGATCCAGATGTACTCGTCCGGACAGGACGTGCTGGAGATGGCGCTGCAAAGCTCCGAACTGACGCCGACACAGGTGGCGGACTATGTGCGCCGCATCGTCGCGCCGCGCCTGCAGGCGGTGCCCGGCGTGCAAAGCGTCAACGTCCAGGGTGCACCGGACATCGTGATGCGCGTATGGCTCGATCCCGCCAAGATCGCCGCCTACGGCATGTCGCCGGCGGACGTCTACACTGCCCTGGCCAACAACAATTTCGTGTCGGGCATCGGCAACACCCTCGGCAGCGCGGTGACGATCAATCTGGACGTGACCTCCGGGCTGCATACGGCCGAGCAGTTCCGCAATCTCGTGATCCGCCAGGACAAGCTACACATCATCCGCCTGGGCGATGTGGCGAAGGTCGAGCTGGGTGGCGATCCGGACAATTTCCACGTCATCGCCAACGGGCGAAGCGGCGTGTATCTGTCCATCCGTCCGACGCCGACCGCGAACACCTTGTCGGTGGCACGCGATCTCGAAGCCCAGGTGGTGCAGCTCCGCAGGCAATTGCCGCCGGCGATCAGCCTCGCGGTGCTCGACGATACCGGCGTGTTCATTCGCCAATCCATTCGCGAGGTGGTGATCACGCTGGCGGAATCTCTGGTGATCGTGGCGCTGGTGGTCTTCGCCTTTCTCGGCTCGCCACGTTCGGTCCTTGTGCCGCTGGTCACGATTCCGCTTTCCCTGATCGGCACCTTCGCCCTGATGTCGGTGATGGGATTCTCGATCAATCTTTTGACCCTGCTGGCGCTGGTTCTGGCGATCGGCCTGGTGGTGGACGACGCCATCATCGTGGTCGAGAACGTGAACCGGCATCTGGCAGACGGGCAGGGGCCGATCGCCGCGGCGTCCGCGGCGGCGCGCGAATTGCTGCAGCCGATCCTGGCGATGACGGTGGTGCTGATCGCGGCCTACGTGCCGCTCGGCCTGCAAGGCGGCCTGACGGGCGCATTGTTCATCGAATTCGCCTTCACCCTGGCCGGCGCGGTGACGATGTCGGCGCTGCTCGCCGTCACGCTCTCGCCGATGATGAGTTCGCGCCTGCTGCGCGCGCGCGCCTTGCCAGGCCAGCCGGTTCCGCTGAGCGAGCGGATGGAACATCTGAGCGAGCGGGCCCTGGACGGCGTGCAGAAAGCCTATCTCTCCATGCTGCGCGTGTCCTTGCGCCTGCAACCCTTGGTTCTGGCGGTCGGTGCCCTCGTGCTTTGCGGCGCCTGGTTCTTCTACACCCACGCCCAGCACGAACTCTCGCCGCGCGAGGATACCGGCGAGCTGCAGATGTCGGGCAGCGGCGCGCCGGATTCCACCAGCGACGAGCTTGCGAAATACGAGCCCGCCATCTCGAAGATCTATCATATCCCGGAGATGCGGACATGGTGGCACGTGGATTCCGCGCCCAGCGTTCAGGGCGGCATGGAGCTCGTGCCCTGGGACAAGCGCACCCGTTCCGTATTCACCATCGCCGATCAGGTGCAGGCGGAACTGACCCGGATACCCGGCGCGCAGATGGCGATCTATGTGCCCGGCTACCTGCCTGGGTCGCATGGCCTGCCGGTGGAATACGTCCTGCAAGGGACGGGCGATTTCAACCAGCTCGGCGAGGTTTCCGACCGGTTCCTCGCGCGGGCTCGGGCCAGCGGATTGTTCGCCTATATCGACAAGGATCTGAAGATCGACCAGCCGCAGACCACCGTGGTGGTGGATCGCGCCAAGCTCTCGGCCCTCAATCTCACCCTGGCCGATCTGGGAAGTTCGCTGAACACCATGCTGGGCGGCGGCTATACCGGCTTCTTTTCCGCCGACCAGAGATCCTACAAGGTCGAGCCGCTGGTGATGCGCCGCTTCAGGCTCGATCCGGAACAGTTGCTGTCCTACCCGATCAAGTCCGTGAACGGCATTGCCATTCCGCTCGGATCGGTGGCCACCTTGCGCAACAGCGTGGTGCCGGAATCGATCGCGCATTTCCAGCAGCTCGCGTCCACCACCATCGAAGCACTGCCCGCGCCGGGCGTGACGCAGGGACAGGCGTATGATTATCTTCAGAAACTGTCGGCAGAGTTGCTGCCGGCCGGCTATGCCACCGACACGACCGGCGGCCTGCGTCAGTTCGTGACCGAAACCGGAGGCTTCGCTGCCACCTTCGCGCTGGCGGTGATCATCACCTACCTGGCGCTGGCCGCCCTGTTCGAAAGCTTCCGCGATCCGCTGATCATTCTCGTTTCGGTGCCGATGTCGATCGCCGGCGCCCTGCTTTTCGTTTGGCTGGGCGTGGGCGGCGCCACCATCAACCTGTTCACCGAAGTGGGGCTGGTGACGCTGATGGGGCTGATCTCCAAGCACGGCATTCTGATCGTGGAGGTGGCCAAGGAGGCCCAGCTCGCCGGCGCCAGCCGCAGGGAAGCGATCGAGCGTGCCTGCGCGGTGCGTCTGCGTCCGATCCTGATGACCACGGCGGCCATGGTACTGGGCGTGCTGCCCCTGGTGCTGGCCACGGGAGCCGGAGCGGCATCGCGCTTCGTGATGGGGCTGGTGATCGCGGCCGGCCTCTCGATCGGCACGCTGTTCACCTTGTTCGTGCTGCCGGCTGTCTATCTTCTGCTCGCCTCCGATCGCGGTCAGAAGCGGGCCGCGCCCGGGAAAGACATGACGCCGGCTCTGACGCAGTGACGCATCGGCGGTGGTTTCGGCGCCAGCTCTCTCCGGCGTTTCAGCCCCGGCCGGCGATCGCCGCGTCGGACCTGGCCAGGGAACTGACCCTGTCCATCAGCCGGCCGATGGTGAAGGGTTTGGTCAACAGCTCCATGCCCTCCTCCAACGCTTCGTCGCCGAGAACGGAGGCTTCCGCATAGCCGGTGATGAACAGGACCCTGAGCCCAGGGCGCAAACTCCGCGCGGCATCGGCCATCTGGCGGCCGTTCATGCCGTTGGGAAGGCCAACATCGGTGACCAGCAGGTCGATCGTCTCGCGCGAGCGCAGGATGTTCAGCCCACCGATCCCGTCCTCGGCGTCCAGCACCCGGTAGCCGCGCTCGAACAGGACATCGCGCACCAGCATGCGGATCGCCGGTTCGTCATCCACCACCAGAACCGTGCGTCCGCCACCTTCGACCGGTTCCGGGACCGATTCGGATGAAGGGGCCGAAGGCGCCGGCGGCGCGGATCGCCGCGGAAGCTGCAGGTCGATGAATGTGCCACGCCCCAGCTCGCTGGTCAGCGCGACATGGCCGCCGGACTGACGCGCGAAACCGTAGATCATGCTCAGGCCGAGGCCGGTGCCCTGACCGATCGGCTTGGTGGTGAAGAACGGGTCGAAGGCGCGCGCCACCACGTCCGGGCTCATGCCGACCCCGGTATCGGCCACCCGCACGCGGACGTAATCGCCGGCCGGCAGATCGTGCACGGTGCCATCGCAGGTCACGACGTCGTTGAATGTCGTGATGGTGAGCCGACCGCCATTCGGCATGGCGTCGCGCGCGTTCAGGCACAGGTTGAGCAGCGCGTTCTCGAACTGGTTGGCGTCGATCAGGCTGGTCCAGGGCAGCGGCGACGGGCGCACGATCACCGTCACCGCCGGCCCCATCGTCCGGCGGATCAGATCCTCCATGTCGGCGATGATGCGGTCGATCTCGACCGGGCGGGGATCGAGAGTCTGGCGGCGGGAAAAGGCGAGCAGACGATGCGTCAGCGCAGCCGCACGTCGTCCGGCTTCCTGCGCCGTGGACAGATACCGGTCGATGTCGTCGGTGCGGTTCTGCGCCAGGCGCGACTGGATCATCTCAAGGCTGCCGGAGATGCCGGCCAGCAGGTTGTTGAAATCATGCGCGAGACCGCCGGTGAGCTGCCCGACCGCTTCCATCTTCTGGCTCTGGCGGAGCAGCTCCTCGCGCTGTTCCGCATCGGTGATGTCCCGGACCGATGCCGCGAAGAACTGATCGGAGACGACGTTGTCCAGGGTGATCGGCGCCATGATCACGTCCAGCAGGCGCACGCCTTTGCGTGTTGTCCGATGGGCGCGGTAGCGATGAGGGCCGTGCGCGGCGATGCAGGCGGCGACGTGACCAAGCAGTTCTTCGACGACCTCGGCCGGCAGGACATCGAGCGCCGGCTGTGGCATCTTCGCGCCCACGACAGCATCGTACTGCCCGGCCAGGGACGGGCTCAGCGTTTCGATATGGAGCTGGCCGTCACGGTCCAGCCTGAGCAACGCCAGGCCGTCCACCGACTGATCGACGAACCCACGCAACCAGGCCTGGCTCTGCGTCAGCCGCGCGGTGCGGTCGCGTACCCGCTGTTCCAGTTCGACGTTGAGCAGCGCTTCCGCCGCCACCGCTTCCTGCCGGCGTGTTTCCAGTACATCGAGCACGCGGCCGTCGCGCAGAATCTGGATCACCATCGGCACGACGGTGCAGATCACCATGAGGGCCATCGCGGCGTTGAGCGAGAGGAGATGCCGCTGCTCGCCTTGCAGAAGAAGAAAGCCAGCCAGGAATGGAATCGTCACAATGAGCGCGATCTGCGCGCGCGACGCCCGCCCGTTGGGATGCCCGGAGATCAGCGGCCGCAGCCAGCCGCGTTCCGGCTCGATCGCCAGGCTGGCCAGGAACAGCACGAACAAACCCACCGCCACGGGCGGCGACATCTGGCGATAGAAGCCGAGCGACGCCGCCGGATCGACGTCGTAGGCGTAGAAGATGACGGTAATCCCGGTCAGCGACAGGCCGCACAGCGTCGTCGCCGTGAACACCAGCCGCCGCCCGCGCCAGCGTCCCGCCATCGCGAGCATGCCGATCGAGAACAGGATCAACGCGGTCGCGCTGGTGCCCGCGATGCGGACCAGATGCCCGTGACGGAGCGGACGCACCTCGCCGAGCAGGAACGCCGTCATCGGATCGTCGAACCGCAACACCCTCAAGAGGGCGAGCGAGCCGGCCATGACCAGCAACAGCCAAGCCGCGATGGACGCGATCCGGCGATGGCCAGCTTGCAGCCAGGCCAGAGCCGATCCGGAGAGAAACAGCCCGATCGCGGTCGGCGGGGCAACCGGCGGAGAGGGCAGGCTGGTGGTCCGGTCGGCGGTCAGCGCCAGCCACCCGAGCAACGTTGCCGCACCCAGCGACGCAGCCAGAAAGCTCCCCACTCGCACGACCCATTCGAGGGTCAGCTTGGTTGAACGATCGATGCGATCCTGCATGCGCTTCCAGGAATTTTATTGCGTTTTTGTCACGCAATTCAATCCGGACTTCAACCGTTCGGCCGGGAGCTGCCCGTAATCCTGCCCGGCTTCCGGCGCGGGGCGTCGATCGCCAGTGCTGCCGCTATCGCCAGCGGGACTACGAGCATCAGGTTGTAACGCGTCTGGTTCACCGCCACGGCGGCATTCACCAGCAACATGAACCAGCCCGGCAGAGCGACGATCAGCACACGCTCGGCGCGCATCCTGTCGCCGCCGCCCAGGCTCCGGCGCAGCGCCTGGATCGTCACCACGACGAGGGGGATGGACAGAACGAACCCCCACCAATGGTCCACGAACAGCCCGCGCAGAAACAACGGCGCGGTGACGGCGAGATGCCAGCCGATCTGATGCAGCGGGTCTGCCAGCAGGTCATGCCGCACCAGATACGCGCCGTGATGGGCCCAGCCGCCGGCGCGACGCAGCGTGTCCCGCAGCATCGGGCCGATGCCGATGGCGTAGAAGCTGTTCGGGTGGTCGTCCCAGCCGAACCGGTCGCAGGCACCGCGTCCGAAAAGCATTCCGCCGAGACCGTTCCCGTCCGGCATCCAGCAGACGAAGGAGCGTCCGTACTCGCGCCAGCTCATGCTGTTGAACGACAGCCGCTGCACGAAGGTGTGGGAGGCATAGCCGAAGGTCAGCGCCGTCCGATGCAGGACGACGGCGTTGCGGGCGACCCAGCCGGCGATCGGCAACGCGGTGCCCAGCGTGAACAGGAGCGCCGGTCGGCGAACCGGCGCGCGACGGATCGCCACCGCCATCACCCAGAGGATCGACACGCCGGCCAGAAGCTCGAAGGCTGGTCGCGCCAGGGTGGCCAGGCCGAGCGCGAGGCCGGCGCCGAGCGCTCGCATCCCCGCGCGCCGTCCGCACAGCGTCGCCGCGATGGCCAGAGTCTGCGCCAACACCGCCAGGAACAGGCTGACCGTTTCCGTCATCAAATAGTCGACCGAGAGCAGGAGCAGGGGCGCTGTCGGCAGGACCAGGGCCAGGGCGATCCAGCCCGTGCGAGGCCGGCCGATGCGGCAAGCCATCCACCAGATCATCCAGAACGTCGCCGCCAGCATGGCGAATTGCAGCCAGCGAACCAATCCGGCATCGCGCGGACAGCCACTTGCATCGCCGCTCTGTGCGACCAGACAATCGGTGCTGGCGGCGAAGGGCCGATCGATCGTAGCCGCGACCGCGAGCAGAAAGGGATAGAGGGGAGTGAAACGCATCCCGGCCGGTCGTTCCGTGCGGTCATTGCCGCCGGCGAAGAAGAACCCGTCGGTGAAGCGATGATGGTGTCGCAGGTCGAAGGCGATGCCGAGATAGAAGGGCTGATCGTAACGGTCGAGAGGCTGCACCCGGTCGTGGCGCCAGCACAGCCCCAGCACGGCCACCACCAGGATCAGGGCAAGGATTGAAGACCGCACGCGCACATTGCTTCTTAGACGTGTCCCGGCGCGATGGTCCACTGGCGACGCTGGAACCGGGCCGGGCCGCATGAGATGATACAAGCGGGCACGGAGATGTTCGTGCCGGCAAGGGAGATCGAGCATGGCGGCGCGCCGGCTTCGCGAGGGCGAGCTGTCACTCTGGTTCGAGACCATGCGCGGCGTTCGCCCGCTGCGGCCAGGGGCGATGCCGAAATCGGACGAGACGGCGCCGACCAAGCCGGCCGAGCCGGCGCCAAAGGCCGCGGAAGCAGAGACGACGCGCCCGGCGGCGCGCGCGCTCCGGCCGAGGATGCGACCGATCGATCCGTTTCCCGTCATCGGCGAGCGTCAGCCCGGGCTGGACGACACCAGTTGGCGCATGCTGGGCAGCGGCAAGATGCGGCCGCAGCGCCGCCTCGATCTGCACGGGCGGCACGCCGAAGCGGCCTTCGGGCTGCTGCACGGCTTTCTTCTGCGCGCTTACGCCGACCGGCTGCGCTGCGTGGAGATCATCACCGGCGCCGGCAGCGGGCCGGAGGGGGGCATCCTGCGCCGCGAGCTGCCGCACTGGCTGGCACGGGCCGATTTGCGTCCGCTGGTCCTGGCCGCGGTGCATCCGCATGCGCGCAATGTCGGATCGGTGCGGCTGCTGCTGCGCCGCCGTCCGCTGTGAAGAAAAAGATCCGCACGCTCCGCCTGGTGCTGGGCGACCAGCTTTCCGACGATCTGTCGGCGCTGGAGGATCTCGATCCGCGGCGCGACGTGGTGCTGATGGCCGAGGTGGACGACGAGTGCACCTATGTGAAGCACCACGCCAAGAAGATCGTGCTGGTGCTCTCGGCGATGCGGCATTTCGCCGCCAGGCTGCGCGAGCGGGGCGTGCGCGTGCGCTACACGACGCTCGACGATCCGGACAACACCCATTCCATCGAAGGCGAGATGGAACGGGCGGTCGCGGAGCTTTCCCCCGAGCGGGTGATCGCCACCGCACCGGGCGAATGGCGGCTGATGCAGATCATGAGCGGGTGGCACGACCGGCTCGGCCTGCCGGTAGAGATTCTGGACGATGCGCGTTTCCTGTGCGGCCTGCGCGAATTCCGCCATTGGGCCGACGGCCGGAAGCAGCTCCGGATGGAGTTCTTCTATCGCGAGATGCGCAAACGCTACGGCATCCTGATGGAGGATGACGGGCCGACCGGCGAGCGCTGGAATTTCGATCGCGAGAACCGCAAGCGCATGCCGGGCGGGATCGTGCCGCCGCAGCCGCCGCAATTTTTGCCGGACGAGACCACGCAGGCGGTCATGGCGCTGGTCGCGGAACGGTTCGCAGACCATTTCGGTGGGGTGGACGGGTTCGACCTGCCCGTCACCGCGGAACAGGCTGCCCTGGCGCTGGATCATTTCATCGCCGAGCGGCTGGCCGATTTCGGCGACTGGCAGGATTTCATGCGTACCGGCGATCCGGTGCTGTTTCACGCCCTGATCTCCACATCGCTGAATTGCGGCCTGCTGAACCCGCTTCTCGTTTGCCGCGCCGCGGAAAAAGCCTATCGCGACGGCGTGGCGCCGCTGAACGCGGTCGAGGGGTTCGTCCGCCAGGTTCTGGGCTGGCGCGAATATGTGCGGGGACTCTACTGGCTGCATATGCCGGACTACGCGCGGCGCAACGCGCTGGGCGCGACACGGGGCCTGCCCTGGTTCTTCTGGTCCGGCGAGACGCGGATGAACTGCATCGGCAACGTCGTCCGCGATACCAGGGACAATGCCTACGCGCATCACATTCAGCGCCTGATGGTCATCGGCAATTTCGCGCTTCTGGCCGGGCTCGATCCGGATGCCGTCGATGAATGGTTCCTGATCGTCTATGCCGATGCCTACCAGTGGGTGGAAATGCCCAACGTGCGCGGCATGGCGCTCTTTGCCGATGGCGGCATCATGGCCTCGAAACCCTATGCCGCGTCGGGCGCCTATATCGACCGGATGAGCGACTACTGCGGCGAATGCCGGTATTCGGTGCGGGAATCGACCGGTTCGCGAGCCTGTCCGTTCAATGCCCTCTACTGGGATTTCGTCGCCCGTCACGCCGACCGGCTGACCGCCAATCCGCGCATGTCCATGCCGGCCCGAACCTGGGCACGGATGGATCCGGCGAAACAAAAAGCTTTGCGAAACCAGGCCGTGGGTTTTCTCGACGCCATGGACCGCGGCGAGATCGTCTGACATTCTGCCGCAATCAAGCGAGGAAGCTGGTCGGATGGCAGAAGGCGCAGGCGAAGACTCGCCGCATCTGGACGATCAGGAAAAGGAACAGGCGCGTAAGACCGCCGTTGTCGGCTCGCTGGTCATCCACGAGGTGGTGCGCGAGCAGGGCGAGAAGGAGTTGTCGCGTTCGTTCGGTGGACTGGCCTGGTCCGGTCTCGCGGCCGGGCTCTCGATCGGATTTTCCTTCGTGGCCCAGGCCTATATCAAGGCCGGTCTCCCGGAAGCGCCCTGGGCGCGGCTGGTGGACGGGTTCGGCTATAGTCTCGGCTTCCTGATCGTCATTCTCGGCCAGCAACAGCTTTTCACCGAAACGACGCTGACCGCGCTGATCCCGACCCTGGTGAGGCGCACGCTGCGCGATGCGGGCGCCACACTGCGCGTGTGGGTGATCGTGCTGATCGCCAATCTGATCGGCACCTTCATCTTCTCCTGGATCCTGTCTCAGCACGGGGTGGTGTCGCCCGAGGCGTTCGAGGCGATGAAAACCATTTCCGCCAAGCTGATGTCGCATTCGTTCGGGCAGACGGCGATGCTGGCAGGGGCGGCTGGCTGGTTGATCGGCCTGATGGTCTGGCTGCTGCCGGGTGCGGGCCCCTCGCGGCCGATCATCATCATCATCCTGACCTATGTCGTCGCTCTGTGCGAGTTTCCGCACGCGATCGCCGGATCGGTGGAAAGCGCGTTCGGCGTCTGGGTCGGGCAGGCGAGCGTGCAAGACTACCTGTGGCGTTTCTTCGCGCCGACCATGCTGGGCAACGTGATCGCCGGCACGGCGCTGGTGGCGCTCCTGAACCACGCGCCGGTGGTCGAGGAGCTGAAGCGCGGCAAGAAGGCCAGGAAAACCTAGCGCCGCCTCGTCAGCGTTCCAGTATCGACGGGTCCGGGTCGCGTTGCTCCCAGCCCTGGCGCGCGAGTTCCGGAATCGAGTGATCCGCGTCCGGAAAGCCGAGACAAAGAATGGCGATGAATCGCCATTGCGGGGGCACGTCGAGGATCGCGTTCATGCGGGCCGGGTCGAGGATCGACACCCAGCCCAGCCCGATTCCTTCCGCGCGTGCGGTCAGCCAGAGCGTATGGATCGCCAGGACGGCGGAAAAGCTGGTGGTTTCCGGCATGGTGCGTCGCCCGAGACCGCGCCCGCGCGCCGGATCGGGCTCGGCGAACACGGCAAGCTGCAGCGGCGCGCGGTCCAGGCCGGCGAGCTTGAGCCTGGCGTAACGCGTGGCGTCGTCGCCTTCGCGCGCCGAGAGAGCATCTTGGTTGCAACGCGTGAACGCGTCGCGCACCGCCTGTCGCGCCTGCACGCTGCCGACCCGCACGAGGCGCCAGGGCTCGCTCAGCCCGACGGATGGCGCAAGACGCGCGACCGACAGCAGGCGCTCGACCATATCCTCCGGCAGAGGATCGGTCCGGAAATGCCTGACGTCGCGCCGCCACACGAACAGATCGTGCAGTCGCGCGCGAAAGGCGTCGTCGAAGCTGGGGGGGATCATGCCGGCCGCCAGAGAACGAGATCCAGAACGAGCAGCATCGCCACGAGCAGAACGCAGGCCCGCCGGTAAAGGACGAGCGCGCGCCTGATATCGGCGACGTCGCAGATGGCGCGCCCATCGCCCATCCAGTGATCCTCCACCATGGCGCCATGATAGCGGCGCGGCCCGGCCAGACGCAGATCAAGCGCGCCGGCCATGGCTGCTTCCGGCCACCCGGCATTCGGTGAGCGATGCCGCCCGGCGTCGCGGAGGACCGTACGCATCGCGTGCGCCGCGCGTGGCGGCGAGGACAGGATCAGAAGCCCCGCGGACAGGCGGGAAGCCGGAAGATTGACCAGATCATCCAGCCGGGCCGCTGCCCAGCCGAACGCTTCGTGACGCTCCGTGCGATGGCCGATCATGCTGTCCGTCGTGTTGACCGCTTTGTAGAATGCCATCCCAGGCAGGCCGAACAGGGCGCACCAGAACAGGGGCGCCACCACCCCGTCGGAAAAATTCTCGGCCAGGCTCTCGATCGCCGCGCGAGAAACGCCACTCTGGTCCAGAGCCTGGGTGTCGCGGCCGACGATCAGGGAAACGGCGTTCCGGCCCGATTCGAGGTCCCGCGCCGTCGCCACGGCGCGGACATGGGCGTAGAGCGAGCGCTGCGCCGGCAGCGTGGCGGCGAGAAGGCCGAGCAGAACCAGGCGGGCCTGCGGCGGGAGCAGCAAAACGACCATTTCCTGCAGCAGAAAGGCGCCGCCGGTCGGCACGGCGACGATCAGCAACGCGGAGAACAGGCCCGCCATCCGCCTGCGGTGGCGGGAAGCGCTGTCACTGTTCAGGCGGCGGTCCAGTTGGCCGATCAACGCTCCGATCCAGCTGACAGGATGGCCGATCAAACGGTACAGGGGCTGGGGATAGCCGGCCGCCGCCTCCGCCAGCGCGGCGATCGTGGCCACGAGGGGAGGTTGAATCATGGAGCGTTCGAGACCGGGCGGAACCGTGCGGGCATGGTGATCCCGGCTCCTAGCACGAGCGAGGAGACGGCGCATGGCGGCCGGCTGATCGCCGCGCGGCAAGCATTCCCGATGGCCCCGGAGCCGTGGATCGACCTTTCCACGGGGATCAGCCCGTACGCCTATCCGGTCGAAGCGCTGCCGGACGCCGTGTTCCGACGTCTGCCGGAACCGGAGCAGGAGAATGCGCTGCGCGCGGTCGCGGCCGAGGCTTACGGTGCGCCGGACGCCGATCATGTCTGTCTCGCGCCCGGCTCGCAGATGCTGATCTCTCTGCTGCCGCTGCTATTGCCCTGCCGTCGCTCCTTGGTGCTCGATCCGGGCTATGCCGGGCACGAGGCGGCCTGGCGACGGTCGGGGGCGAGCGTTCATCGAGCGGGGACGGCCGAAGCCTTGTCGGACATGGCGGCCGAGAACACGGTGCTCGCGTTGTGCAACCCGAACAATCCCGACGGTCGGCGCCTTGATCCCGCGGCGCTGCGGGCGCTGGTCGAACGATGCGAGCGTCTCGGCGCCTGGCTGGTGATCGATGAGGCCTATGCCGATCTGGAACCGGACGTGCCTCGGGCTGCGGAATTGCTCGCGCGTTTCGAGCGTCTCGTGATTCTTCGGTCCTTCGGCAAGAGCTACGGCCTGGCCGGTATGCGCTTCGGCGTCCTGCTGGGTCGCCCCGGCATCGTCCGGGCGATGGCGGATTTGATGGGCCCCTGGCCGGTCTCCGGGCCGGCCCTCGCGATTGCGACGCGTGCGCTTGCCGATCAGGACTGGCGCAGGAACGCCGCCGGGCGGGCCGCCCACGCCTCGTCCCGTCTGGACCGGCTCCTTCACGAAGCCGGGTGGACGGCGGTCGGCGGAACGGCACTGTTCCGCCTTGCCGCATCGCCGGATGCTGCGGACCGGTGGCGCGGTCTGGCCGCGCAGGGATTGCTGGCGCGCCGTTTCGAGGATCGCGCGGATCGTTTGCGCTTCGGTCTTCCGCCCGACGAGCCGGCGTGGCGCCGTCTTAGTGACGCGCTTGCTCGTCGATGACGATGCGGTTCCGGCCATCCGCCTTGGCTTCGTAGAGCTTGAGGTCGGCGCGTCGCAGCAGCGATTCCAGATCGTCGCCGGATCGAAAGCACGCCAAGCCGAACGAGCAGGTGACGGCGATCTCCTTATCCTCGATCGCGATCGGAGCTGCCAGGATCGCGTTGCGGATCTCTGCCAAGCGCGCCGTCTTGTTTCCGGGGCCGGTCAGAACGATGAGGAACTCTTCTCCGCCGTAGCGCCCTGCGAGCTCGTGAGTGCCGAGAGTGCAGGCCAGGCGCTGCGAGAGTGTGGTGAGGACGATGTCGCCGCCGAAATGCCCGTAACGGTCGTTGATGGATTTGAAGTGATCCAGATCGGCCATGACGACGGCGAGCCGCTCGCAGCGTGAGGGATCGGCCAGAATATCCTTCAGCCTGCTCATGATGGTGGCGCGGTTCAACAGACCGGTAAGGTCGTCTCGCGCCGACCGTGCCTCGAGCGCGGCATGGGCTTGGGCGATCTCCGCGGTGCGCATCCTGACCAGCTCTTCGAGGTGCCGTTGCCTGGCCAGCAGGAGGCGGATCCGCAAGCGCCAGATCAGGGCGGCGCAGGCGAAAACGGCGAGAGCGGCGATGCCGCGGAACCACCAGCGCTCCCACCAGGGCGGCCGGACATAGAGGGAAAAGGAGACCGGCGCCGAGGAGAGGTGATGCGCGGGGTCGATCGCCTGCACGCTGAACACCAGATGTCCGGACGGCAGGGCGGGATACCGCACCGTGGTGTCGGCGGTCTCGACCCAGTCCTTGTCCAGGCCTTTCAGGCGGTAACGGAACCGTATGGTATCGCTCAGCCCGTAATCCAGCGCGCTGAAACCGATGGTCAGGCGGGCATGCGACCAGGGGACAGACTCCGTCTCGATCGGGGCGCCGTCCAGGAGCGCCTCTGTGATGATGGGGTGGAGAATGGTCCGCCTGAAGATGGCCGCCGGGTTGAGCAGATGGGACAAACCACGACCGGTTCCGAACCACAGCGTGCCGTCCGGATCGGCCAGGATGGCGCCTTCGTCCAGATCGTTCGAGACGAGCCCGTCCTGTTCGGTGATCTCGCCCCAGTCGTGGCCGTTCCATACGTCCACGCCGTGATCGCTGCCCATCCAGACCCAGCCGCGCCGGTCGCGGACCAGATCGGAAACCTGGCTGGTTTCCGACGGGTGGTCGATCGCCGTCATGGAGACCGCCTTGCCGTCAGCCAGCCGGAGACGCTGAAGGCCCTCGTTGTCGCTGCTGATCCAGAGCTCGTTCGGAGCGGCGAACACCATCCCCCGGACGGCTCTCGCGGCAGGACGCCAGATCAGCGCCGGCTTCTCGCGTCCGGTCGGATCGAATCGGAGGAGCGCATCGTCCACGACGGCCCAGATCATGCCCGCCTCGTCCTCGGCGAAGGTCCGGATATGACCGTGCGTTCCCGGGATCAGCACGGGCCGGCCCGGCGCCGGGGCCCCGGCATCCGCCACGCGATACAGCCCGTCCCTGGTCGCCAGCAGCAGCGAGCCGTCCTTGCCCGTCGAGATCATGTCGGCGATGGGCGTCCTGAAGGACGCGTCGACCGCCCCGGTCGCGGGAACGAAGCGGCGCAGCGATCCGGAAAGATCGGCAGTCCAGACGTCGCCGCCCACGGTGACGGCGAGGGCGTAGCCGGGCCCTCCGGACGGGAGGTGAACGACCCGGTGCGTCCCCGTCTCGTTGATGCCGTTCACGCCGTCTTCGGTGGCGACCCAGAGCGGACCGCCGGCCTGACGGCCCATCTGCCAGCAAACATCGTTCGACAGGCCGTCGTTGACGGACCAGTTCTCCCAATCGGTCGATCCGACCGAACGGAACAGACCCTCTCCGCGGACCGCCAGCCAAAGCGAGCCGTCACGGTCGTAGGTGAACGCCGCGATTTCGCCGTCCGGCAGGCCGTGCATGCGGTCGAGATGATCCCAACGCCCATGATCGTAGATCAGCAGTCCGGACGATCCCTGGGTCACCACCCGGCCTCTCGGATCCTCCTCGATCTGGAGCCGGAAGGCTCGTCCGGCGAAGCGACCGGCGCCCCCCGGTATCGCGATCTCTGTAAATCCGTCCTGGCCGACACTGTGTTCGAGCAGGTAGTCGGGCGCGCGCGCCCATAGCGTCCCGCCCCGGTCGATCAGCAGCGCGGCCCAGGGGCGTGGCTGAACCCCCTGCTCGGGACCGAAGACGCGGACATCGTCGCAACGCCGTTCGTCGGGGTCGAGCGGGCCGAACCTGCACCGCAGCCGGCACAGGGACCCGCCGGCGCAAGCCAACCAGATGATGTCGCCCCTGGCGGCGACGCTGGTGATGGATCGAAGGGCCGGAAAGCGGGCCAGAAGGGGCTGGGGCAGAAACAGGCGCGTCGCAGGGTTGCCGGCCGCGCTCGCGATCCACAGCGTGTGCCCTGAAACGACAAGATAATCGTTGCCGAACGTCGCGGTCCGTGTGCCGTCGTCGTCGCCGATCCCTTCCAGGCCGGGGACCTGAAAGAAATGTGGGCCGACCGCGTCCCTGGCGACGAATATGTCGCCCGCCTGAATCAGGAAAAGGTGCCCGTCCGCCGTGACGCGCGCAGCCTGGCTGACGCCGCGTTCCGGCAGCCCGTTGGCCGGCCCGTACTGCGTGAAGACATGGCCGTCGAAACGATAAACGCCGTTATCAGTGCAGACGAGAATGAAACCGATCCGGTCCTGCTGCACGCAGGTCGTTCCAAGGCTGACCAGGCCATTGCTGGACGCGTAGACCTGAAACGCTGTCTGTTGCGCGTCGGCTGCGCCGGTTCGGAGCAACAGGCTGAGCACGACGAGAAACAGAGCCCCAAACCGCATTGGCCACATCAACAGGCGAGCTCAGAATGGGGCTGCATAGAGGGAGCGATCTTTCCGTAGCTGGATCGATCCTAGCGCGTTCGAATTAAGGAACCGTTGCCGTTTCCTCGGCCGGAGCGTTCATCTCCTGTGCGGCGCAGGCTGCGCGCGACCGGCCGGAGCCATGGTGCCGGGTTTGACCGGCGCGGACGGCACAGGCGCGACCTGTTCCTTGACCTGGTTGGGCTCGTCCTTGAGCCGTTCGGAGGGCTGCACCGACTGATGTTCGGTGGGAGCGGGCTGGTTGGCGTTGCCCGTATGGCGGCTCTTGTGCGACGGGGTGGCCCTGGATGTCGTTCCGTGCGTCGACTGGGCATGACCGGCCATGGGAATGGCGACGGCGAAAAGCAGCAATGCGACGGCGTTACGCGAACGCTGCAAGGCGGATGGGGTCGGCATGGTGAAACTCCTCGACGGCGACGGGCCGAATCGGCTCCCTGCCGCCCGGTCGAGCGGTGCAACGAACGGATGGGGGGATCGGTTCGGCGGGTCGCGCGCGATCCAGGGCGAGCATGCTGCCAAATGACCGAGATCGGCTTCTATCATCTGACCCGCACCACGGCGGAGGACGCCTTGCCCGCTCTGCTGGGGCGGACGCTGCAGGCCGGCAAGCGGGCCGTCGTACGGTGCCGCGACGCCGAGCGCGTCGCGGCGCTGGATGCGGCGTTGTGGCGCGCGCCCGAACCGGTTTGGCTCCCGCACGGGACGGCCGCCGGGGGCGACGCCGATCTTCAGCCGGTCTGGATCACGGCCGACGACGCCGTGCCGAACGGCGCCACCTTTCTGTTCCTGCTGGACGGCGCCGCGCAGCCGGAAGGCGGGTCGTTCGAGCGCGTGTTCGATCTTTTCGACGGCAACGACCCGTCAGCGGTCGCTGAGGCGCGTCTGCGCTGGACCGCCGCCAGGACGGCGGGCGCCACGCTGGCCTATTGGCGGCAGGAGCCGAAAGGCTGGACCAGGGCAGGCTGACGGAACTGCCGCCGTCCGATCGGGTTCGGTTCCTGTTCGAACAAGGGAGGGGCGGCGATGGCCGACACGACCAGGAATTCCGGCAAGTGGGACGAGCGGAACGGTCCGGGCACGGACAAGGGCGTTCCGGACGACGCGAAAAAGGGCGAGGCGACCGGGCTGCCGCACTCGGAGCGCGAGGATACGGAAAAAGCGGTCCATCGCGATGCGTGAACCGCAAGTGCGTCTCGTCCGGCTGGCGGACGGGGTGCAGGTGCCGTGCCTGGGGCAAGGCACATGGCACATGGGCGAAGATCCGACGCGACGGGATAGCGAGATCGACAGCCTGCGCACCGGGATCGCGCTGGGCATGACGCTGATCGACACGGCCGAGATGTACGGCGATGGCGCCTCCGAGACGCTGGTGGGCGAGGCGATACAGGGCCTGCGCGAGCAGGTGACCCTGGTGACCAAGGTGCTGCCATCCCATGCCGGTCGCAGGGAGGTGGCGGCAGCCTGCGAGGCCAGCTTGCGCCGCCTGGGCGTGCAGCGGATCGACGTGCTGCTTCTGCACTGGCGTGGCTCGACCCCTTTGGCGGAAACGGTGGAAGCGTTCGAGAAGCTGCGCGCCGAGGGGCTGATCGGCGCCTGGGGCGTCTCGAATTTCGACGTGGACGACCTGGAAGAGTTGGCGGAGATTGCGCCACTCGGGCACTGCGTGACGAACCAGGTCCTGTTCAATCTCGGCTACAGGGGCATCGAGTTCGATCTCCTGCCGGCATGCGCGCATGCCGGTATGCCCATCATGGCCTATTCGCCGGTCGGGCAGGGGGGCGCCATGTTGCGCACGCCCGCCCTGGTCGCCGTATCCGCGCGTCATGGCTGCACGCCGGCTCAGGCCGCTCTCGCTTGGACCCTGCGCATACCGGGCGTGCTGGCGATTCCCAAGGCCGGTAGCGTCGCCCATGTCAGGGAGAATGCGGAAGCGGCCGCGATCGCGCTCACCGAGGAGGATCTCGACGAACTGGACCGGGCCTTTCCGCCGCCGCGTTCGAAGCGACCTCTGGCCATGCTCTAGCGGCTCAGCGATCCGTCTGGCGGGCCGGACGAGGCGTGTTTATCCTGCCCGTGCGGCATCCTGAATCCGGGACGCGGCAGGCCTCGAGGGGATCTGCTTGAATCTGATGATCCTGATCGGGCTGGTATTGGTCGGGATCGTCCACGCCCTGCGTGGGGCGTCGTATCTTGTGCTGTCGCGGAGCGGCGCGACGACAAAACTGCGACCGATTCTACCGCTATGCGGCGTCTTCCTGTGCATAGCCGGTCTGATCGACGGATGGTCTGCCGGCCTGCCCGTACCGGTCGGCTATGCGGGCGGCGAAGGCGGTCTGGCGCTCGGGCCGATCGGCTGCCTGTTCTCCCTGATGCTGTTTGCGATCGCCGCCTGGTCGGATGCCGACGAACCGGCCGATCCGACCGCCGGATGGCGCGATCTTCGCGTGTCGGCGATCCTCCTTTCGCTGATCGCCGGCGATGCGTTCCTGCTTGGCTGCGGCGCCTGCCTGGCGGCGTTGCTGCCAACCCGGCTGCTGGGCCGCCGTGCAGCACGGAACGGGGTGCTGGCGGCCTTCGCAATCGTTGGCGCATCCGTCCTCCTTTGCGCCCCGGCTGCGCCGTTCGGTAGCTTGCTGGCCGATCCTGGCTTTGCCCTGTTGCGAGAGGCCGGCGGAAGTGCCGGCCCGTTACTGCCGCTCCTTGTGGTCGGCGCCGCGGCGCCCCTGCTGGGCTTGTGGCCGACACAAGGTGGTTTTCGGCATCGCTGCGCTTTCGCGCCGCCCTGGGTCGCGCTCTCCGGTGCGCTGCTCGGGCAGTTCCTGCTGCTGCGTTTTCTGCTCGATCTCGCAGGGCCGGTTCCGAGTGCGTGGTGGGGCGGCGCGCTGGTGGCGCTCGGCCTGTTTGGCGCCTTGCGCGCCGGGGTGTCGGCGCTGGACGACCGGCGTGCGGCCGGTGTGGTCGGGCGGGTTCTGGCGCTGGAGAACAACCTGTTCGTCGTGGCGGTCGGGTTCTGCCTGCTGGCCCGGGCGAACGATCTGCCGGTCCTGTCCGGCACGGCCTTCGATGCCGCCATGCTGTTGTCTCCGGCCGTTCTTCTCGGAGGCCTTGCCGCGCTGGGACTGGTACGTGCGATGGAGCGCGAGGCAGGCTCGGGCCTGTTGTCGCGCCTGGGCGGGCTGATCCGGTCCATGCCTTTTGCCTGTGCGCTTCTTGCGGTGCCGTTTCTGCTTCTGGCGCCCCTGCCGCCGGGAGATGATTTCTCCGCTCTCTGGCTGCTGGTCCAGGTGGTGCTGGCCGCGCCCCTGCCGGCGCCGGGCGGCGTGGCGGTGGTGGCGCTCGGCGTGCTGGCGTTGCTGTTCGCAGCGGCTGCGCTCGCGGCTGCGAGTCTGCTGCGGTTCGGCTGGATCGCGGTACTGGGGCGGCCGCGCACGCCGCGCGGGGCAGCGGCGACCGATCTCGCCCCGATCGCCGCGCGCCGTTACGCGCCGGTCCTGTTCGTGCCCGCCTTTGCGGCGTTGTTGCCGGGAGGGTGGTTGTTCATGGCGTCCGGACGGGCGGGCAGCGATGTTCTTCTCGGTGGAGAAGGGCCACGCCATCCCCTCGTCGCGCTGCTGGCGCCGGTCGGAAACGGAATGCTGGCGCCGTTGCCGATCGCGCTTCTGTTGGCGCTCGGCGTGGCGTTGGCGGCCCTGCTGGCCCGCAGCCTGAACCTCCGCGCGGAGCGCACCGCGCCTGTTTGGGAGGGCGGAGCCGCGCCGCCGCCGCCATGGCTGCCTTTCGGCGATCCCGCCACCCAGATCGCACCGGCCACACTCGGGCTGGCGTTACGGCAAGCCCTGGACCTGCCGGCATGGCATCCATCCGGGCGCCTTTCGTCCTGGCTCGGCGCGTCGCAGGCGCGGCGCTGGTCCGCGTGGTCGCGTCAGGGCGCCGTCTGGCTTGCGCGGGTTCTGGAACGCAGGGCGCCGCTTGTGGCGATGCTGCTGTTCGGGTTCGGTCTCGTTCTTGCGGCGTCCGGCTTTTTCGACATGCGGGCGCCGCGATGAACCAGCTCGGCCTGCTGGCCCTCGGTTCGGCCGCCCTGGTGCTGCATGTCGGCCTCCTGTTGCTGGCTACGCCTCTCATGGCGATCGGGGCCGAGGGGTTTCCGGCGCTTCGCTCGCCCGCCGCGTGGCGCGGCTGGCTCGCCCAACCATTTCTGCGACTGGCGACGCTGGCCAGCCGTGAGCCAGTCCGGTCGGAAGGGGCGTCGCCGGTGCCGCGCCTGGCGCCGATCCTGTCTCTGGCCTGCACAGGGTGCGCCGCCCTCCTGGTGCCCTCCTTTCTGCGCGTGATGCTGGACTGGCCACTGGCGGATCTCGCCCTGGTGCTGGCACTTCTGGGGACGTCGCGCGGCTGCTGGCTGTTCGCGGCGGCAGACGGCGGTTCGGCCGCAACCGGCCTGGCGGCGATCGGGGCGACGGTCGATGCGTTGCTGGCGCTGCCGGGTTTGGTGTTGTCCGCTTCCGTGCTGCTGATGCTTTCGGGCGGGGCCGGGCTGGACGCGATGCTGGCCGGGCAGCGCGGTTTGGCTGCCCCGGGTGCGCTCGCCTGCGTCGCCGGGCTGGGGCTCGGGGCCCTGGCGTCGGGCGGGCGCGAGGCGGCATTGTCGCAGGCTCTGTCGGGCCCGGATCTGGCGCTGTTCCGGCTCGAGACCGGCCTGCGCCGTGTCGTCTGGATCGACCTTCTGGGCGCGCTCGCCTGGCCGGGCAGCGTCGCGGCGGCACCGTCCGGCCCGCTATTCTGGTTGTCGGCGTTGTTGTGCTGGCTGCTGCGGTTCGGGATGGCTCTGGCCCTGTTCGCATTGCTCAGCGGTCCGCTCGGCGATCCTGGCCTGCGCCGGCGGCTGGCGGCGTTCTCGTTGTTCGCGGCCCTTCTGGGGCCGATCCTGCTTCTGGCCGGGCAAAGCGCGGAATGAGCGGCGTCTCCGTTCTCCCGGCGGTGGGGCTCCTGGTTCTGACGGTGTTCTGCGCCCGGCCAGCCGGGAGCGGGACCGTGCGCCGTTTGCTGCTGGCACAGGCGGTCCTGCTGGCACTGACGTTGCTGGCACTCGCTTTGACGGGGCGCGTGCCGATGGCGAACGCGCTGCTGGGTATCGGCTTTGCCGGCGGCGAATGCGTCGTTCTGTGGCTGCGGGCCGGACGTTGGCGCGAAAGCGCGGAACCGGCCGGTGTCTGGCCGATCGCGTTGGCGCTGGGAGCGGCCTGGATCGGCTTCCGCCTGCTGCCGACGGGGAGCATGGCGGATGACGGGTCCGTCGCCTCGGCCGCGCTCGGCGTGGTGCTGGCCGGCATGGTCGCGCTGGTCTTCGCGCGCTCGGATCGGTCGCGCTGGGCGGCGCTGCTGAGTGCCGGACGCGGCGCGCTGCTCCTGGTCGCGCTGTCTCCGCGCTGCGACTGGGTCGCCTGGCTGATGGTCCTGCTGCCGCAGGCGCTGTTCCTGCAGCGCTTCTGCTCAAGGCCGGTCTGGAGCGAGCTGGCCGGGGCGGACGAGGCATGAGCGTGTTGGTCCCGCCGGTCATATGGCTGCCGTTCGTCCTCGCCCTCATGCCCCTGGCATTGCCTGAGGGGGTATCGCCGCGGCGACTGGCGCAATGCGCCGTGTGGGTCGCCGGGCTGACGCTGCTGCTGGCCGGCTGGGCGTCGCTGGCGCCGACCGTGCTGCTCTGCGGGACGGGACTCTGGTGGCGCGGCGATGCCCTGGCGCGCACGATGACGCTGCTGCCGGCCCTGAGCTGGTTCCTGGTTTCAGTACGCGCCCTGCAGCCGGGCGAAGCGGCGCGTCAGGCCAGCGCGCGCTGGCGGCGCTGGCCGGTGAGCGCGCAGCTCATCGTGGCCTGCGCGATGGCGATCTGCCGGGCCGATCTGCTGGCGCTTCTGCCTCTGTTCCTGGGCGTGATGCTGTTCGCCGGCAGGCGGGAGCCCACGGACGAACGCGAGGCCGCACTGGTTCTGGGTGCGGTGCCGGTGACGGGCGCGGGCGTGGCGGTGTTGTCGTCGGCCACGGGAATGCCGGCGCGATGGTCGGGTCTGGTGGCTGCGTCGCATCCGGTATCGTCCGGATTGCTGTTGCTGCTTCTGCCCATTCTGCTGCTCTGCGCCTGGGCGGCGTTGCGGCCGGTCCTGTTCGGGCGTGCCACCGTGTCGCGCGGGTTGTTCCGGCTGCTCGTGCTCTCGGTCGGCCTGCTGGTGACGCTGCGCTGTCTGGGCGCCGTGCCGGCACTGGCGCCCCTGGTGTCCGTCACTGGCCTGCTTCTGGGTGCATCGGCGGTACTGCTGCTGCCGGCGCAGCGTTCGCTGGCCGGGCGCGTGTCGCTGGCGGCGGCGTTGCAGTCCGCCTTCGCCCTGGTGGCGGCGGCGTCCGGCGGCGCGGGAGGGGTGGCCGCGTCGCTGATGCTGGCGGGTTCTTTGGCGCTGCTGCTGCCGCTGATTCTGTTTGTCCCGGCGGACAGAAGTGCCGCCAGACTTCGTTTCGCCTCGATCCTGGTGCTGATCGGCCTGCCGCCCTTCGGGCCGTTCGCGGCTTTCATGGTGCTGATGCTGCGTTTGACCGGGACGTCGCCGGCTCTGGCGGCGCTGCTGTTGCTGGGAGCCGCCGTTTCCGCGCTGGCGGTCCTGCGGTCGAGCGGACGCGATCCTGTGGCGGTTCTGCCCGAAGGCCGAACCGGCGCATGGGGGATGGTCTCGGCGCTCTGTCTGTTGCTGTCGCTCTGGCTGGGGCTGGCGATGCCGAACGGGTTGTCCGACTGGCTGCTCTCGGTCGGGGGATCGGGCCGATGAGCGGGCGCTTGCGTGTTCCGGCTGCGACCCTGGTTCGGGCCGGCCGGGCGTCCGCGGCGCTCCCGGCGACGCGGTTCGAGCTCTCGGAAGCGGGTTGGGCCGATCTGGCCGAACGCCTGCTGACCGATCCGATCGCGGCGTCCGGCCTGTGGTCGGACGGCGAGCAGGTGCATGTCCTGCTGCTGGAAAGTCCGGACGCGCCACTCATCGCGTCCGGTCCGGTGGAGGCGAAGCGCTTCCTCGCTTTGTCGCCGATGCGGCCGCTTCTGACCGTGCCGGAGCGCATGGTGCGCGATCTGTGGGGGATCGAGGCGATGGGGGCCCGCGACCTGCGTCCGTGGCTCGACCATGGGATGTGGACCCAGAGCGCGCCGCTGGCGTCGCGTCCAGGCCCGGTGGCCTGGCCGCCGGAACCGCCCGAGTTCCTGTGGACCGAGGAGGACGAACGTGCCGGCGCGATGGCGTTGCCGATCGGACCGGTGCAGCCGCTGCTGCAGGGGCCCGGACAGCTGCGGGTGGCCGTCTGCGGCGAGCGCGTGCGCCGGCTGGAGATGCTGCTGGGGTCGAGTCATCGCGGGGTGGCGCTTCGGCTGCATGGCGCCGGTCCCGTCGAAGCCGGCTTGCTGGTGGGACGGATCGACGCCACGCGCTGCGTCGCCTACGAGGCCGCCTTCGCCCAGGCGGTGGAGTCGGCGTTCGGCTGGAGCGTCGACGGTCCGACCCGCGGCCTGCGGAGCGCGATGGTGGCCCTGGAGCGGATCGCCAACCGGCTTCGCGCCAGCGGTGATGTAGCCTGTCGCGACCGACTGCTGGAAGCCTGCGCCGCCGCGTTCGGCCACCGTCTGATGCGCGGGGCGATCGGGCCGGGCGGCTGGGCCAGGCGGCCGGATGAGCGGGCGCTGGAGCATCTGCCCGCTGCTCTGTCTTTGCTCGAACCGAGCCTGGCGCGCACCGACCGCCCGGCAGAAGATCCACTCGAGACGAAGCGCGATCTGGCGATCGTCAGGCGGGGGTTATCCGGGCTGTTGCCGTTCGTTCCTGCGACGCCTGCGTTGCCGGCGGGTGTGCGGGAGGGGCTCGGTTCGGCCGAGACGCTCTTCGGGCCGCTCTGGGTATGGGTGCGGTTCGAGAACGGGACGGTAACCGCGTGGCACGCCGTCGATCCGGCTCTCGCGCGCGTTCACGCGCTGGAACAGGCCGCGCCAGGGACGGCGCTGGACGTGCTGCTGGCGGAAATCGCGCGGCTCGGCCTGTCCGTGGCCGGAGCGGACCAATGAAGCGGGCGGGAAAGGGGCCGGACGATCGCACCATGCTGTCGGTGATGCAGATCAGGGCGGGCGGTTGCGGCGGCTGCGCCCTGGAAATCGAGGCGGTGTCTCTGCGCGAGGCCGGGCTGTCGCTCACGCAGCATCCGGGTCATGCCGATATTCTGCTGGTGAGCGGGGCGGCGGGGCCGGAGATGCGGCGCGCCGTGGAGGCAGCCTGGGCCGGGATGGCGGAGCCGAAACAGCTCGTGCTGGTCGGCGACTGTGCGATCGGCGGCGGTCCGTTCGCAGGCGGCTATGCCGGGATCGAGGGGTTCGGCTTGCGTCTGCCGGCGGTGCTGGCGGTGCCGGGCAGTCCGCCGCATCCGGCGGAGATCCTGGCCGCCCTGCGGTCATTGACCGCGGCGGCGGTCTCAACCGCTCCGCCCGCTACGGAGCGTGCGTCCCCTCCGCCTGCGGGGGAAGCGGATCGTCCGGCACCTCTTCCTGCAGCGCCTCGGCATCGGCTCGGAGACGATGGAAGCTCCGGTAGCTGAGCGGGATCATCGCCATGTAGATCAGCCCTGCAGCGGCCAGGGCCGCCCAGGGATCCGCCACCAGAACCGCCACGAAGGCGCCGACGCCCAGCAGCAGCGGCAGCACGACCTGCGCCGGCACCTTGAAGTTCTTGAAGCTCCAGAGCGGCAGGGTCGAGACGCTGAGAAAGGCGACGCCGATCAGGATCGGTGCCACCAGAAGCGGCTCGTGCGACAGGGATTGCAGCCAGGGCAGGCCGAGCTTGTTGGCTTCCAGGCCGAGAAACAGCGGAAACAGCGCCAGACCCGCCCCGGCCGGGGCGGGGACGCCCGTGAAGAAATTGTTGCGGTAGGAGGGCTGGGCCGGCTTCGGACTCTCGTCGCCCAGGCTGGCGTTGAAGCGGGCGAGACGCAGCGCCATGCAAACGGCGAACATGATGCAGGGCAGGAAGCCGTAGCGTCCGCCGGCATGCAGCGACCAGAGATAGAGGATGAAGGCCGGGGCCACGCCAAAGCAGAGGAAGTCCGACAGGCTGTCGAACTCCGCGCCGAACCGGCTGGTGGCCCGCAGGAGGCGGGCGATCCGGCCGTCGAGCCCGTCAATGAAACCGGCGATCACTAGCGCCACGCCGGCCTGGCCGAAATGGCCTTCCAGCGCCGCACGCATGCCGATCAGCCCGGAGCACAGCCCGATCAGGGTGAGGATGTTGGGGATCAGCCGGTTGAAGCTCTGGCCGCGGAAGCGCGGGCGCCGGGCGCGACGCCCAAGCTGGCGCAGCCTGCGCCTGCGCCGGCGCGCCGCCGGGGAAAAGCCCGGCTGCGACGGGATCTCAGAGATGGGCAAGCACGGTCTCGCCGCCCACCATGGTCTGGCCGACGCGGACGACCGGCACGATCCCGGGGGGCAGATAGAGATCGGTGCGGCTGCCGAAACGGATGATGCCGAAGCGCTCGCCCGCCGCGAAGCTGGCGCCCTCGCGTGCATGGCAAAGGATGCGACGGGCGATCAGCCCGGCGATCTGCACCACGGCCATGGTGCGCCCGTCCGGAAGACGGAGCGCCAGGGCGTTGCGTTCGTTCTTGTCGCTGGCCTTGTCCAGGCTGGCATTGACGAACTGGCCCTTGTGATAGGCGATCTTGGTGACCTGGGCTGCGACCGGCATGCGGTTCACATGCACGTCGAGCACGCTGAGGAAGATGGCGACGCGCCAGCGCGGCTCCGCCCCTATCTCGAGCTCCGCCGGCGGCGCCACCTGCATGACGGAGACGACGTGGCCGTCCGCCGGGGCGACCACCGCCGTGTCGTCGGCCGGCAGGACGCGCTCCGGATCGCGAAAGAAATAGAAGCAGAACAGCACGAACAGAAAGGCGAGCACGCCGATGATTCGGGCGGCCGTATAGGGCAGCGCCAGCCCGACGACCGCGACCACCGCGCCTGCGACGAGGAACGGCTTGCCTGCGGGATGCGGAGGCGCCAGCACGAGCTTGAAGGAATGGATGAGAGACATCGTGCCCGGTTAGTGAAGGCTTCATCTATTGCGGTCAAGCTGGCCCCGGAAAGACAAGGAGGCACGGCGAGCATGCCGCCAGCCGGGACACCGCAAGCATTGCCGATGGGCGCATTCCTGGTCGACGAGCTGGGTCGCCTGGGCCTGGAGCATGACAGGGTTGGCGGTTTCGCGTTTCGCTGGCGCGGACGGCCGATGACGCTGGAGATCGTTCCGGAAACCTTGTCCCACCAGCTCCCGGCGGCGTTGGCAGGCGAGTGCCGGCTGCGCCTGAGCGCGAGAATCGGCCGCATTCCGTCCACCGCGCTGGCGCCGGAGCGCCGGCCGGACGCTTTCGCCCTCCTGCGATTCTTGCCCACCCAATTGCCAGAAGGCTGGACTCTATCGCTTCTGGCCGATCACGGGCTCAGGGTGGCGGCGGAGTATCACCTGGCCCTGCCGGCTGTGGTGGGCGAGTTGCTGGTGCCGGCCACGCGCTTCTCGCTCGAACTCGCGCCTTATCTCGACGTGCTGGAAGAGTACGGCGTGGCGATGGAGGCCTGATCCGCCGTGCCGATGCGCCCCAAAGGCAGCAGCACGCGCCGCGACAGGATGCCGCCAAAGCGGCGCGAAGCGCTGGGCACGGGCAGGGCGGCGTGCACGTCCTTCACCGCTTCGACGATCAGTACGCCGGACAGGCGCGGCGACAGATGCCGTCCGGCAGCTTCGATCAAGGGCGCCGCGCGGCGGAGCGATTCGACCGGCGGCGCGAACAGCCCGCCATGCAGGCTCTCGATACGGAACAGCGAGCGCCTGAGCAGACGCTCGATCCGGCCGATCGAACACGGCGCCCCGTCAGCGAAGGGGGTGCCGTCATGGATCGCCCAAAGGCCGGTGCGGTTGGGCACGACGACCAGCAAACGCCCATCGTCGCGCAGGCAGCCTGAAACGCCGCGCAGCAGCCGCGTGGCATCGGTGGTTTCCACAGCGTGCATCATCGCCACGCGGTCGAACGACGCATCCGGGAATGGAAGCGCGTCGTCCTGCACGAAGCAGCGCGTGCGTGTCGCGTTGGGATCGTCGTCCATCGACGCGGCAGCAACCGCGTCCACGCAGAGCCGCGCCTGTCTGCGCCAGAGCGGCAGCAGCGGGGAGGCATAGCCGAGACCGAGAACGGTCTGCCCGGAAAGGTTCGGCCAGATCCGGCGGACGGAGCGACGCAGAGCCGCATGGGCGGTTTGCCCCAGGCCGGTCGCATTGAACGCCTTCACGGCCTGGACGTCGTCGAGCATGAACGGAATATAGCACGGCGCCGTGCGCTGCTGAGTCCCCGGACCGATGGCTGCCCGGACCGATGGCTGCAAGGAGCATGGCGATGGCGAACGGTTCCGAACTCGATATCCGGCCGATCCCGATCCTGTCGGACAATTATGTCTGGCGCCTGCGCGACCGGTCCAGTGGCGCCGTTGCCGTGGTCGATCCCGCCGTGGCGGGGCCGGTGAATGATGTCCTGGAGGCCGAGGGCGGCCGGCTGGATCTCGTCCTGCTGACGCATCACCACGACGATCATATCGCGGAGGCGAGACAGGTTGCGGAACGGTATGGCGCCCGGATCGTGGGTGCGGCGCGCGATGCCGCGCGCCTGCCGCCGCTCGATCTCGGGGTGAAAGGCGGCGACCGGTTCGGGTTCGGCGACCAGACGGTGGAGGTGATCGAGACGGACGGGCATACGCGCGGCCATATCTCGTTCTTTCTGCCCTCCGGGCCGGCGCTCCTCTGCGGCGATACGCTGTTCAGCCTGGGTTGCGGCCGGCTGCTGGAAGGGACGCCAGAGGAGATGTTCGCGAGCCTCGAGGCGTTGAAGCGCCTGCCGGACGACACGCTGGTCTGCTGCGGGCATGAATACACCCGGAGCAATGCGCGGTTCGCACTCTCGATCGACCCGGATAACGCAGCTTTGCGCCGTCGCGCGGCGGAGGTCGAACGGCAGCGCGGCGCTAGTCAGCCGACGCTGCCGTCGCGTCTCGGCGACGAGAAACAGGCCAACCCGTTCATGCTGGCGCGAGACGTTGGCGAATTCGCCGAGCGTCGCGCCGGAAAGGATAGGTTCTAGGTCCTGGAACGCCCCGCCCGTTCGACCGGGCGGGGCGGCAGGATCAGGCTGCGGCCTGGAGCGTGTCCATGTCGATCACGAAGCGATACTTCACGTCCGCCGAGACGACGCGATCATAGGCTTCGTTGATCTGCCGGATGTCGATCATCTCGATATCCGAGACGATGCCATGTTTGCCGCAGAAATCGAGCATCTCCTGCGTCTCGGCGATGCCACCGATCAGCGAGCCGGAGAAATGGCGGCGCGGGAACAGCAGCGAGAACACCTTGACCGGCAGCGGCTCGGCCGGGACGCCGACCTGCACCAGGGTGCCGTCCAGCTTCAGCAGAGCGAGATAGGCATTGATGTCGTGCGGCGCCGAGACGCAGTCGAGAATGAAATCGAAGCGACGCGCCTGCGACTTCATCTGCTCCTCGTCCTTGGAGATCACCACGTGATTGGCGCCGAGGCGCCTGGCGTCATCCGCCTTGCCCACGCTGGTGGTGAACAGCGTCACGTCCGCGCCCATGGCGTGGGCCAGCTTGAGCGCCATGTGGCCAAGGCCGCCCAGACCGACGATGCCGACCGTTTTGCCGGGGCCGACATTCCAGTGACGCAGCGGCGAATAGGTGGTGATGCCGGCGCAGAGCAGCGGCGCCACCGCGGCGAGCTCCAGGTTCTTCGGCACGCGCAGCACGAATTTCTGGTCCACCACGATGGCCTTGGAATAGCCGCCGAAGGTGAACTTGCCCGGCAGGTTCTTGTCCGGCGCGTCGTAGGTGCCGGTGAAGCCGTTCTCGCAATACTGTTCCAGACCCTTGGCGCAGGCCTCGCAGGACTGGCAGGAATCGACCATGCAGCCGACGCCGACCACGTCGCCCACGGCGAAGCCCGAGACGTCCTTGCCGACGGCGGCCACCGTGCCGACGATCTCGTGCCCAGGAATGACGGGATAATGCGCCGGGCCCCATTCGCTTCGGGCGGTATGAATATCGGAGTGGCACACGCCGCAATAGCGGATGTCGATCTGGACGTCGGTCGGTCCCGGATCGCGGCGTTCAAAGGAATGGGGGGCCAGTTTCGAGTCAGCGCTCTGCGCCGCGTAGCCGGTACAAGCGAGCATGAGGTCTCCGGTCTTTCAGGATACCTGGGGGAGATGGCGTTTGTCTCTTCCTCAGACAAGAGCCGGCATGGAGCCGGATGCCGCGAGGAACGGCGCCGGCCCGATTTGCCTTGCCATATGGTCCCCATGCTATCCTGGCGTCAGTGACACCGGGGAGGGGGCGAATTGGCTGATCTCGATCGTTCGGCCGCGCCGGTCGTCATCAAGAAGTACGCCAACCGTCGGCTGTACGACACCGAAGGCTCGATCTACATCACGCTCGATAGTCTGGCGGCCATGGTGCGCCAGGGGCGCGAGTTCGTGGTCTTCGATGCCAAGACCGGCGACGACATCACGCGCAGCGTGCTGACGCAGATCATCGTCGAAGAGGAAACGAAGGGCCGCAATATGCTGCCCACGCGGTTCCTCCGCCAATTGATCGGGCTCTATGGCGACTCGGCGCAGGGTGAGGTGCCGGCCTTTCTGGAAGAGATGATGGCGCATTTCGCCGCCCGCTCCGCCAAATCAGCCGCCGACCGGGGCAAACCGGCGCAGACGGCGACGCCGGAAGCCGAGATCGCGCGGCTGCAGGCGGAGATCAACCGCCTGACCCAGCTCCTGAAAGCGCGCGGCTGAAAGCTGACTACGGCGCCTCGTCGGCGCCCAATCTCGGTGCCGCCTGCCGTCCCGATCCCTGCCGGCGCCGTCCGAACGAGCGCAACCCGGCCATCACCGCCAGAAACGGCGTCCCGTAAGCCAGGGTCAGGCGGAATGCCTCGGTGAACGGCGTGGTCACCAGGATGGCCAGCATCAGGCCGAGTCCAAGCGCGCTGCCCCAGCTCCAGCCCGCCCGGCGCACGGCGCGGAAGCGGAGATGGGTGGCGAAGATCATGGCCCAGGTGAACAAGGCGCCGAAGATGGACACCGCGATCATCGCCCCGAACGCCCGCGCCGGGGCACAGACGAAGACCAGCGCAGCGAACGCGATGCCGACGCTCGACGAGAGGAGGGCCGGCAGCGGAACGCCGAAACGGGTGACGCGCGAGAGCGATTTCGGCGCCTGTCCGGCCTCGGACAGGCCGTAGAGCATGCGGCTTGCGGCAAAGATCTGGCTGTTCATCGCCGACAGGGCGGCGACCAGGATCACCGCGTTCATCAGCGATGCGGCCCAGGGCACGCCGCTCTGGGCCATCACCATCACGAACGGGCTGACGCTGGAGCTGGCCCGCGTCCAGGGCATCACCGCCAGCATCACCGCGAGGGTGGCGAGATAGAAGAAGACCAGGCGGGCGATGGTGGAGCGCAGTGCACGTGTAATGGCCCGCTGTGGATCCTGCGCCTCTCCGGCGGCGACCGCGATGGTCTCGATGCCCAGATAGGAGAAGATCGACACCACAGCCGCGACCCACATGCCGCCGATTCCGTGCGGAAAGAAGCCCCCGGCGCTGAGGTAGAGATGCGGCCCGATATCGGCCCCGTGGGGATGCAGGATGGTGAACAGCCCGAGCAGCAGGAACACCAGGATCGCGGCGATCTTGACCGAGGAAAACAGATACTCGACCGAACCGAACACGCGCACGCTGACCGCATTGATGCCGATCAGCGCCGCCGAGAAGCCGGCGATCCACCACCATCCCGGCAGATCGGGCAGCCAGAAACGCATGTAGAGCGCGACCGCCGTAACCTCGGTGCCCACCGCCAGCACATTGGCCGACCAGTAGGCGTAGCGGACGAGATAGCCGGCCGTATCGCCGAGATAGCGCCCGGCGAGGGTGCCGAACGATCCTGTGCCCGGATCGGTGACGGTCATCTCCGCCAGGGCGCGCATCAGCAGCAGCGCGATCAGTGCGCCGATCGCGTAGCTGAGCAGAACGGACGGACCGGCCAGGCTGATGGCGAACCCGCTGCCCAGGAACAGGCCGGTGCCGATCGCGCCGCCGATGGCGATCATCGACAACTGCCCGCTGGACAGGGTGCGTTGCAGACCGCTCATGTGACGCGCCCCCTGAGTTGAAAGCGCGGTTCGGTCCACAACCTGTCCCGCATCACCGTTTCCAGATGAGCGACGGCGTCGAACACGTCCGCAAAGCGCGTGTAGAGCGGGGCCATGCCGAAGCGCAGCCGGTCCGGCGCCCGGAAATCGCCGACCACGCCCCGCGCGATCAGCGCCTGGCAGACCGGATAGGCGTCGGCATGACGGAACGAGACGTGGCAGCCGCGTTCCTCCGCGTTCCCCGGCGAGGCGAGCTGGAAGCCGAAACCGGCGCAGCGTTCGCCCATCAGACGCACCAGCAGGGCCGACAAGGCGCGGCCCTTGGCGAACAGGGCGGGAAGATCGACATCGCGGAACTGCGCGACACCGGCTTCCAGCGCCGCCATGCCGATCACGGACGGCGTGCCGCACAGGAAACGGTCCAGCCTCGCCGCCGGCCGATAGCTATCCTCGAACGCGAACGGCGAGTCGTGGCCCATCCAGCCGCTCAAGGGTTGCCGTATCTGCGTCTGCAAGGCCTCGGCAACGAACAGGAAGGCCGGCGCGCCGGGGCCTCCGTTCAGGTATTTGTAGCCGCAGCCGACGGCGAGATCGGCGCCGCTTTCGTTGAGCGCGACCGGCACGGCCCCCGTGCTGTGGCTGAGATCCCACAGCACCAGAGCGCCTTTCGCATGCGCCGCCCGCGTGATCGCCGCCATGTCGAGCATGCGGCCCGTCGTGTAGTGCACATGCGTCAGCAGAACGAGGGCGGTGGTCTCGTCGATGGCCTCGGCGATGCTGTCCGCCTCATGCAGATCGATCCGCACGCCGCCGCGCAGGGCGGCCACGCCTTCGGCGACATAAAGGTCGGTGGGGAAATTTCCCGGCTCGGACAGGATGACCGAGCGTTCCGGGCGTAGAAGCAGGGCACCGGCGATCAGCTTGAACAGGTTGACCGAGGTGCTGTCGCACACGAGCACCTCGTCCGGCTTCGCCCCGATCAGCGGCGCGATCGCGGCGCCGATCCGTTGCGGCAGGCCGATCCAGTCATGCGCGTTCCAGCCCGCGATCAGGTCCTGGCCCCATTGGGCGGAGACCACGCGCTGCACTGCATCGGACGTGGCGCGCGGCAGGGCGCCGAGCGAATTGCCGTCGAGATAGAGGCGGCCTTCCGGCAGGACGAAACGATCGCGGAACGCGGCGAGCCTGTCGGCCCGGTCGAGTTCCAGCGCATCCTCCCGTTCGATCCGGTTCATGCGGCAAGCCGGCGCAGAACGGCGCGCACGGGGGACGCGTCCAGACCGGCGAGACGCAACGGAAGCGCGATCAGCTCGTACTCGCCCGGCGCGACATGATCGAGCACGAGACCTTCCAGAATCCGTAGCCCCGCTGCGCGCGCGGCGTCGTGTGCGTGCAGCCGCTTGGCCGTGCGCGGGTCGATCGAGGGTGCATCCACGCCGACCAGCCTGGCGCCGCGTTCGGCCAGCAGCGAAACCGCCTCAGGATGCAGAGTGATGAAGTCGTCCCGCCACGCGGCATGAGGGAACCGGTCCCAGGTCCGCAGCAGGACCCGCCGGACCGAAGCCGGCAACGCGGGACCGAGCTGCTCCGGCGTGACGACCGGGCCGAACGCGCGGGCATCGATGAGGGTGGCGGGACCGAGAAACGGATCGAGATCGAGCGCGTCGATCGCGGCGCCGTCGGCATCGTAATGCGATGGTGCGTCAGCGTGGGTGCCGGCATGGGTCGAGCAGCCGAACCGGGACACGGAGACCGGGCAATCCGGCCCGATCTGCCAGACCGGCTCGGTCTCGAACGGGGTGTCCCCAGGCCAGTACGGCATATCGGACCGGAGCGGCTGCGAGATATCGATCAAATCAGCCGCCACATCCGTCTCCCTGCGCGTCCCGCAGCATAGCCGGACGCGCAACGATCGTCAGCCGAGGATGATCAGCCGCAGGCCATAGGCCACCGCCGCGAAGACGGCGATGCTGGCGGCCCAGAGGCCGACGAACCAGCCGATTCGCGTCACCAGACGGCGCGGCGAGCCGTCCGGGGCACGATCCTCAGTGATAATGCGTCTCCGTATCCACCTTGCCCCGGAACACGTAGTAGGCATACGCGCTGTAGGCGAGGATGGTGGGGATCAGCACGGCAGCGCCGACCAGCAGGAATTTCTGGCTGGAGGGGGGCGAGGACGCCTCCCAGATATTGATGCCGGGCGGCACGATGAACGGCCAGACACTGATGCCGAGGCCGGTGAAGCACAGGAAGAACCAGCCGAGCGCGCAGATCAACGGGGCGATATGGTGGCCCTCGTCGTCGATCGTGCGCCAGAAGACCAGGGCGAGCAGGACGACCAGAACCGGGACCGGCGCGACGTAGATCATGCGCGGCCAGACATTCCAGTGGCGCAGATAGGTGAGATTGAGGGTGGGGGTCCAGAGACTGACCACCACGATCAGCGCGAGCGTGATGGCGGCCAGGAGCTTCGCCTGCCGGCGCACGCGCGTCTGCAATTCGCCACCGGTGCGCCATACCAGCCAGCAGGCGCCGAGCAGCGCGTAGCCGATCACGGTGGCGATGCCGCAGAAGATGGAGAACCCGGTCAGCCAGTCCCACCAGCCGCCTGCGTATTGTCCGTTCACCACCTTGATGCCCTGGATCAGCCCGCCCAGGATCAGTCCCTGAGCGAAGCCGGCGACCAGCGAACCGCCGAAGAACGCGAAATCCCAGATCGCCTGACCCCGTTTGGTTTCGGCGCGAAAGCGGAACTCGAACGCCACGCCGCGGAAGATCAGCGCCAGCAGCATGGCGATGATCGGCGGGTAAAGCGCGGGCAGGATGGTCGAGTAGGCGACCGGGAACACGCCGTACAGCGCCGCGCCGCCCAGGATGAGCCAGGTTTCATTGCCGTCCCAGACCGGGGCGACGGTATTCACCATCACGTCTCGGTCGTGCTTCTCGCCCTCCACGGCGAACAGCATGCCGACGCCGAGATCGAACCCGTCCAGCGTGATGTAGGCGAGGATGGTGAAGCTGGCGATGCAGGCCCAGATGATGGGCAGCCAATGTGCCTGATCCATGACGCTCACTCCGCCGGGCTCGAATAAGGGGTGCTGCCGCCGGTCTTCGGGCGGCCCTGGGCCGGGCCGGGGTGAATGCCGGCAGTACGGATCGGCTCATGCGGGCTCGGACCGCTTTCATTGGACTGCGGCGAGGCATTCATCAGGCGCAGGATGAAGGCCAGGCCGGCGCCGAACACCACGAAATAGACCACCACGAACGCAACCATGGAGGTGGCGATGCCCGGCAGGGCGATCGGCGACACGCTGTCCGTGGTCCGCAGAAGTCCATAGACCGTGTACGGCTGACGGCCGACCTCGGTCGTGATCCAGCCGCACAGAAGGGCGATGAAGCCGGAGGGGGCCATGATAAGCGCGAAGCGGTGCAGCCAGACGCTCTCATAGAACCGGCCGCGCCAGCGCTGATACAGGCCGAACAGGCCGAGCGCGAACATCAGGAAGCCGATCGCGACCATGATGCGGAAGGTGAAGAAGATCAGCGGCGAAAACGGGCGATCTTCCGGCTTGTAGTCCTTGAGGCCGGGCACCTTGCCGTCGAGACTATGGGTCAGGATCAGGGAGCCGAGATCGGGAATCTCGATCTTGTAGCGTGTCTTCTCTGCCTTCATGTCGGGAATGCCGAACAGCAGTTCGGGAGCGTGTCCCTCGCTGGTCCAGTCGCCCTCCATGGCCGCGATCTTGGCCGGCTGATACTGGAGCGTGTTCAGACCCTGGGTATCCCCGGCGAGGATCTGGATCGGCGCCACGATCGCGGCCATCCACATCGCCATGGAGAACATCACCCGCACCGCCTCGGACGGCGCGCGCTTCAGGCGACGGTCGCGCAGCAGGTGGAACGCGCCCACCGCGCCGACGGCGAAGGCGACGCACAGGAAAGCCGCCAGTCCCATATGCACGAGACGATACGGGAAGGAGGGGTTGAAGATGATCGCCCACCAGTCCGCCGGCAGGAAGCGGCCGGTTCCGGGCTCGATCGTGTAGCCCCGCGGCGTCTGCATCCAGCTGTTCGACGCCAGGATCCAGGTCATGGAGATCAGCGTGCCGATCGACACCAGGCAGGTCGCCGCGAAATGCAGCTTCTTGCCGACCCGGCCCATGCCGAACAACATCACGCCCAGGAATCCGGCCTCCAGGAAGAAGGCGGTCAGCACCTCGTAGGCGAGCATCGGCCCGAGCACCGGGCCCGCCTTCTGGGCGAAGCGCGACCAGTTGGTCCCGAATTCGTAGGACATCACGACGCCGGACACGACACCCATGGCGAAGCCGATGGAGAAAATCTTAAGCCAGTACTTGAACAGGTCCAGATAGACCTGGCGGCCGGTCTTGAGCCACAGGCCTTCCAGCACCGCCAGATAGGCGGCGAGCCCGATGGAGAACGCCGGGAACAGGATGTGGAAGGCGACAGTGAAGCCAAACTGGGCGCGCGCGAGATCAAGCGCGGTCATGAGGCAATCCCTTCACGGTTCGAGGACGTCCGGTTGCGCCGGAACACGGTGACTTTGTTGCGGAGGTCGAGGACTCGGGACACGCCGGCACCGAGCGCCAGCAGCCGTGCGAGGGAAACATTGTCGAGCTTCTGCACGTCGTCGGCCCATCCGGTCATCAGCTCGATCAGGTCGTGCATCTCGCGCATCTTGTTCTGCGCGTGGCGCTCTTCGGTGGTGGCCGGCGTTTCCATGAGGATGTCGCGCAGAAGCGACAGGGTCGGATCGACCTCGCGCTTGCGTCGCTCTTCGGCCAGGGTGCGGACGATCTGCCAGATGTCGTCCGGCGCCTCGATATAATCGCGGCGATCGCCGGGAAGGTGGCGTTTGCGGATCAGGCGCCAGCCCTCCAGCTCCTTCAGTCCCATGCTGACGTTCGAGCGTGACAAGCCCAGGCTGTCGCTGATCTCGTCCGCGTTGAGCGGCCGGTCCGAGAGAAACAGAAGTGCGTAGATCTGTCCGACCGTCCGGTTCACGCCCCAGCGGCCACCCATCTCGCCGAAATGGAGCACGAAATCCTGGATGAGGGGCGGGAGGTTCACCGTTCTGGTCTTTCAGGAATTCCTGAAAATTCAGATAAAGAAGAAGGACGCGTTGTCAACGCCGGCTCCGGAGCTGTGCCGCTCCGTAGCGTTCACAAAGGCGGCAGAGTTGCCAGAGGGATGTCGCCCAGGCGCAAAGTATCGTCGTGAAGTGTCAGCGGCAGCCTGATGCGGTCGCCCACCGCGCCGCCCTGGCCGGCGCCGATCAGCCCGGTCACGGCCAGGATCGCCGTTTCCTGCCCCGCACCGATCACGCCGGCCCGGCGCAGGACGGCAAGCGGCTGTTCGGGATGCAGCAGATCGAGCGTCAGATCGCCGTCGAACGCGCCGTCGCGCACCGGGACCAGCCGCCCGCGCAGGAACAGTCCCGCATCGGCCCAATCGAGGCTGGCCTCGTCCAGACGGATGGCCCCGCCGGCCGCGCCCCAGCGTCGCAGCATATCGGCGAAGCTGGACGCCGTGCCGCCGTCCAGAGCGTCCCGGAGGGGGGCGTCCAGCCGGGCGACGAGACGCGCGCGCTCTGCGACGCGTCCCTCGCTGGCACCCAGGAGCGGTATCGCCACCTGATGCAGGGTGACGGACAGATCGGTTCCGTCGCTCCGGTTCGGGCGCCAGTGCAGTTCGGCGGCGACCGCGGCGCTCTGCAGCACGTCGTCCGGCCCGGCGCCCGCCCGTGCGAGATGCAGCGCGTCCGCGGTCAGCAGGATGCGGCTGCCGTCACTATCGAGCGCCAGCCCAGAGCCCCAGCCGCGCAAGGAGAGATCGCCAAGCTGCATGTCCTGCATGCCGGGGAGCGCGATATGCAGCAGCCCGGGCCGGAACGGCGACAGGCTGAGGATGACGGTGTCGCCGGACCATTCCAGCCGTCCAGGAAGAGCGCCGCGATCGGCCGCGAGACGCAGCCCGGTAATCCGCAGCGTGGCCGCGAACGGCCAGCCGCCGCGACGGCCCCGATGCGCGCGCAGGCTCCATCCCGCCCGTTCCGCCTGCGCCGTGAACCGGCTCAGCCGCGTGTCGAGCAGGTGTTCGAGCCGGAACCAAACCACCGTATCCACCACTGCCGCCGCACTGAGCAGGACCAGAAGGACCGCGACAAGGCTGCGCAACCGAGGCCGGGGCGATGGGGGAGGGCGTTGCATCCCTTCCTTCATAGATCACTCCCGACGAGCGTGCGAAGTCGTTGACGCAGCGTAGTGCAGCCTCCAGTTCAGATCTTATCCACAGGAAGCACGGTCGATCCCGCCCTGAACCGTCACGGCGACCTTGTCCCCACGTTCCGGTCCGGCCGGCGGGAAGGCGCTCACGCCCGGAAAAGAAGTCTCGTTATTTGCACTGGACTTTTCGCCAACCGGCATTTTGCCGGATATTACGGGGTTGACAGAAAGCGCTTCAGTGGCATCCGCGCGCCCAGCGGCGTGCGTGCAACCTGTCCCCCTCTTCCCGATCGCGCCGGAACACCGCCCACAAACTTATCCACAGGCTTGTGGGCCGGTTCGGCCAAGCCTTTGCTGTTCCAGCGTATCCCAGCCCTCTCGAATGGCTGCCAGCAGCGCCGCACGCTTCAGCCCGGCCGGGATCGGTGCGCCGATATCGATATGCAGCGGGCCTTTGCGCTTGATGAAGGCGTTGCGCGACCAGCACCGCCCGGAATCCGTCGCCACCGGCAGCACGGCGAGGCCGGAATGGCTGGCCAGGGCGGCGATCCCGGCCTGCAACGGCACCTGCTCTCCGGCGCGCACGCGCGTGCCTTCGGGGAAGATGATGATCTGACGCCGATCCGCCACCGCGGAGGCCGTGTCGCGCAGCAGATCGCGCAACGCCTTGGCGCCTCCCTCGCGCTCCAGCGGGATCATCCCGGCCAGCAGAAGCATCGGCCCGACCAGGGGCAGCCGGGTCAGTTCCTTCTTCATCACATAGGCGGGGCGCGGAACGAGATTCATCCAGACCAGCGTGTCGAAGGCGGACTGGTGCTGCGAGGCGATCAGAACCGGGGCATCGCCGGCCAGGTGCTCGAGACCGGTGATGCGCAGCTCCACGCCGCAGATGCGTTGCAGGCCTTTCACCGTCGTGCCGGCCCAGAGTTTGGCATAGGGGAGCGCCCGGCCGGGCGCGAACCAGCGGATCGGAAAGGCGGCCACGCCCATGACGACCGTCAGGACGAAGAAGAACAGGTTGAACGCCGTCGCGCGCAGCAGGGTCGAAAACAGGGACATTCGATCAGGCGAACTCTCGGAGATGGGCGGCGCCGGTCAGGCCGAACACGACCAGCAGCCATTTGGTGTACTCGGAGGATAGCAATTTCAGCGTGCCCAGGCTCGGCCGGATCATCGCCGGTGGCTGCACCGGGTCCGGGATCAGTGTCGCCTCCGGCAGGGCCGTGCCAATTTCGGCCAGAGCCCGGCGCATGTGATAGCCGGCCGTCACCACGATCAGCGAGTGCAGCCCGTTGGACCGGGCCCAGGATGCGGTCTCCAGGGCGTTGCCGATGGTGGTGGTGGCGGCATGACCGAGCGCGATGCGATCGGCATAGCCCGGTTCGAATGTCCGTCCCGCGGCGCGCAGCAGATCGGCCAGATCGACACCCTCGCTGACCCCGGAAATCAGCATCAGTTGCGCCCGGTCCGCGTCGAGCAGGTCGAGCGCCGCGCCGATCCGGCCTGCGCCGCCGGTCAGCACCACGATGCCGTCCGCCTTCGGTATCGGTCCCGCCGGGCGGATCGCTTCGGCCACGAACCAGACGAAGCCGCCCAGCCAGCCCAGGATGAACAGGGCGGCAAAGCCCGCCAGGCCGCGCAGCATCCATGTGCGTCCTGGCCCGGTCATGGCAAGCGGCGCAGCCAGGCACGGACGGTGAACTGGGCCGTGAGCCAGCCGATCGACGCGGAGACCGGCGGCAGCAGAGGGAGGGCGATCCAGAGCGGCAAAGGCACTCGCGCCAGGGCGTCGCTGAGATAGGCGGCCAGATCGCCGTCCGGAAGCGTCGGCGGCAGCGCCGCGCCGCTCGCGAACGGCGCCCCCAGTCGGCACAGCAGCAGCAGCAGCGGAACGGACAGGATGGTGCCGATGATGCCGCCGGACAAAGCCAGCACGGTCGTGCGGCGCGCGAACCGGCCGGCGATATAGCCGTCGCCCGCGCCCAGGCCGTGCACGATCTCGATGGAATGCCGCCTCGCCGCCAGGCCGGCCCGCGTGGCTGCCGCGACCACGGCGACCGCCACGCCCGTGACCACCAGCAGCGCCAGGGCGGCGCAGGCCTGGAGGCTGCGCGTGAGCGCAACGAGACGGGCGGTCCAGGGCTGATTGCGTTCGGCCAAGGTTCCCGGCGCCGCCGATTCCAGCCGCGCAGCCAGGTCCGCAGGTGGATCGACGCCCGGCCGGAGCCTGGCCTGGATCACACCCGGCAGCGACAGGGCCGGTGCGCCCGTCCCCGATCCGCCGGCGCCGCCGAGCCAGGGTGCGAGCAGAGCAGCGAGCCTGGCGCGGTCGACGGGGATCGCGGCGGCGAAAGCGGGATCGTGCGACAGCACGGCCAGAACGGCGTCGCCGCGCTTGCCGGCTCCGGTTGCGGCCGGAGCGTCTGCGTCGGGCACCTGGATCGTCATGATCGCGGCCGCGCCGTTGTTCCAGCGCTGCGCCAGCAAGGATGCGCCGACTGCGCCGGCCAGCGCCAGCGCCGCCAGAAACGTCATCGCGGCGACCAGTGCCGGCAGGAGCCGGTCCGGCATGGCGCGACGCAGCGCCAGACCGTCCTGGCGACGGGACAGGAGCGGCCGCCCGGTCAGCCGCGTGACCGACGCCCTAGCCATGCGACACCAGACGGCCCCGTTCCAGCACCAGCGCGGGATGCCCGAAACGGCGGACCAGCGCCTCGTTATGCGTGGCGACCAGGACGGTGGAGCCCATCTGGTTGAGCTCCTCGAACAGGCTGATCAGCCGGATCGCCTGCTTCTCGTCCAGAGCCCCGGTGGGCTCGTCTGCCAGAAGCAGAGGCGGCCTGTGCACCACCGCCCGCGCCACCGCCACGCGTTGTTGCTCGCCGCCTGACAAGGAATGCGGGCGGACGTCGAGCTTGCGTCCGAGCCCGACGAAGCGAAGCATCTCCGTGACCTCCAGCTCGATCCGGTCCTCGGGCAGCCCATCCAGGCGCAGCCGCAACGCCACGTTGTCGAACACGGAGAGTTCGCCCAGCAGCCGGAGGTCCTGGAACACGGTTCCGGTCCTGCGGCGCAGCCTGGCCAGGGCCGCGCGGCGCGCACGGTTCACCGATACGCCCAGCACCTCCAGCTGGCCGCTGGTCGGTTTCAGCGACAAGGACAGCAGGCGCAGCAAGGACGACTTTCCGGCGCCGGACGCGCCCAGCACCCAGCGGAAACCGCCGGACGGAATGTCGGCGCTGATCCGCTGCAGCACGGCGCCCCGATTCGGGTCCCGCCCGGGATAGCGCAGGGCGATCTCGTCGAGCCGGATCAAGGCGTTGACCTCGTTAGCGATCCGTAAAGGAGTCGCTGGCAGAGTGGGGACGACGACAGAAGGTCGCCCCGAATGCATGTGAGCTGTCCCAGTTGTTCGACGGCATACGAGATTCCGCCGCCGGCCCGGCCGAAGCGGCTGCGTTGCGCCCGCTGCGAGACCGAATGGCGGGTGTCGCCCGACGAGGCGGTCGAGCCGGAGGCGCCGGCCGTGGCGGAACCGCGGGCCGATGCGCCTGTGGAACAGGAGGGTATCCCGCCACACGAGCCGACCGCGGCGGCGGAAAGCCCGGCAGCCGAGCCCGCGCCCGTCATGCTGGCTTCGCCCGGCGTGATGGAATCGATCGTTCCCGTTCGCCCGGCGAAACGCCGGTCCGGCGGCGCGATGTGGTTCGTTCTGTGGGCGCTCACGCTGGTTCTGCTCGTCGTGCTCGCTGCCGCGGGATGGCATTTCCGCGTCGCGATCGAGCATTTCCGGCCTGAAACGCTCCGGCTGTTCCGGCTGATCCCGGGAGGCGTTCCGCCGGCAAACTGAGCCCGGATCCTCACATGCCGCGGGCCGCGAGCGCCGACAATGTGGCGCCGATCGCGGCGAGCGCCATCAGCAGAAGTCCGTCGAAGATCAGGCCGGACGGCGTGATCCAGTGTCCGGCGAAATGCAGGCCGGACGGAATCGAACCGGAGACGGTGTTCAGGATGTCGCGCGTCTGCGAATCGGCGTCGGCGGATTGCGTGGTCAGCGCGCCGACGACTTTGGGCAGCGCCCACCAGCCGACCCCGATCACCAGCAGAAGGGGAGCCAGAAGCTCGGCCAGCTGCTGCAGGAAATAGAACACCACATGCACCAGGCTCCACGCGCCGAGGCGCAGAACGGAGCCGGCGGTCTGCATGCCGGAGCGTCCGGTCCATTCCGAGGTGCGGGTCGGGCGGTCCATGCGATCAACTCCCAGATGCGGCCCGAGCACCGCGACATTCTTTCGTGTCGCACCTAACTCCGAACCGCTACCGACGGCAACGCGCCATTACGGCGACGGCGCAAAACGCCGGTGGAAGGGAGCGGGAAATGGCCGTCGGAACGCGGCTTTGCCCGAGTGTTCCGGTTCTGGACAGTCCGGCCGGGCGGCCGACGCGCCCCGGACTAGGCCGGGACGGACGGACGCTCGCCGGTCAGAGGGACCAGAGCGCGCAGGAAGGTCTGCGCGCAGGCAGGCCAGCCGAAGCGTTCGGCATGCGCGCGGCAGGCGGCACGATCCGCGCCGAGGGCAGCCAGGGCGGCGGCGCGCAGATCGTCGCCCACGCTGCCGACCGCGCCGCCGGTTCCGGCCAGAACATCGCGTGGTCCGGTGACGTCGAAAGCGGCCACGGGCACGCCGGAGGCCAGAGCTTCCAGCAGCACCAGGCCGAACGTATCGGTGCGGCTCGGGAACACGAACACGTCGCCGCCCGCATAGGCGGCAGCCAGCTCCGCCTCCGAGAACGGCCCGGTGAACACGACGTCGGGAAAACGCTGCTTCAGCTCGCCGAGAAGCGGTCCGCCGCCCACCACCACCTTGGAGCCGGGAAGGTCGAGCGCCAGAAAGGCGGGAATGTTCTTCTCCACCGCGATCCGCCCGACATACAGGAAGATCGGGCGCGGGATGCCGTATTCCGCCGCCCAGTCGCGACGCGGCTCCGGCGAGAAGCGCGACAGATCCACGCCGCGCGACCAGGACACGATATGCCTGAAACCGCGGCCACGCAGCTCGTCGGCGAGGCTGGCGGTGGCGACCATCGTGCCGGAGGAGGCGTTGTGGAACCGGCGCAGGAAGGCGTAGCTCGGCCCGAGCGGCAGATTCGTGCGCGCCTGGAGATATTCCGGAAAGCGCGTGTGGAACGAGGTGGTGAAGCGGTGGCCGTGCCGAATCGCCCAGCGTCGCGCGGCGATGCCGAGCGGGCCTTCGGTCGCGATATGCAGCCTGTCCGGCGCGAAGTCCTCGATCAGGCGCGCCAATCTCCGGCCGGGGAAGATCGACAGCCGAATATCGGGATAAGTGGGGCAGGGGATCGTTCGAAACCGATCCGGCCCGATCACCTCGACGACATGCCCCATCGCGCGGAGTTCTCCGGCGATGGTGGACAGGGTGCGGACCACGCCGTTCACCTGCGGCATCCACGCATCGGAAACGATCAGGATGCGGTGGGGCGGCCGGGCGATGTTGCGAACGTCGTCCATGGCGTCAGGCCAGTTCCGGCAGGGTGCTCGGCCGGGGCATGCGCCGGCCACGCTCGCGCAGGAAGGACAGGCGGCGTCGCTCGGCCCAGTCGATCAGTTCCAGCCGGCCACCCGCATGTTCCACCAGGGCGGTGCAGCTTTCGACCCAATCCCCGTCATTGATGTAGAGCACGCCGCCGATCTCGCGCATCTCGGCATGATGGATATGGCCGCACACCACGCCATCGACGCCGCGTCGGCGCGCCTCGGAGGCGAGCGCCTCCTCGAACCGGTCGATGGCCTTCACCGCGCCCTTGACCTGGCGCTTGAGCCAGGCGGAAAGCGAGCGATACGGAAGTCCGAGGCGGCGCCTGGCCAGATTGAACCAGCGATTGACCACCAGCGACGCCGCATAGGCGCGATCGCCGAGCAGCGCCAGGAACGGCGCGTAGCGCACCACGCTGTCGAACTCGTCGCCATGCATCACCAGCAGGCGCCGCCCGTCCTCGGTGACATGCAGCGCGTTCTCGCAGAGTTTGATGCCCGCGATCTCGAGCCGCATCGGCAGCCAGGCGCGGAACATCTCGTCGTGGTTGCCCGGGATGTAGACGATCTCCGTGCCGCCGCGCGCGGCCTTCAGGATCAGCCGCAGCACCTCGTCATGCGCCGCGTCCCAGTACCAGGACCGGCGGAGGCGCCAGCCGTCGATGATGTCCCCGACCAGGAAGAGCCTGTCGCAGCTCGTGCGCGACAGGAAGTCGGCCAGGAAATCGGCGCGGCTGCCACGCGTGCCGAGATGCAGGTCGGAGATGAACACCGTGCGGTAATGCGCGCGCGGTTCTGAATCGATCTGGCCGGCCGGATCGAACGGGATGGCGTTCATCGGTCGCTCCTGCAAAACCCCGAGACTCGCGAGACGCCGGTCGATCCCGGCGATCCTGGCCTCGGCGCACACCTCCTACACGGGCCATCGTGCCGGCTGCGTGACGTTTGCATGATCTTCACAAACGGCGGGGAACGGCCGTGCGATGATCGTTCCATGCTGGTGATCTACAATCCGACGGCCGGACGACGGCGCGTCAGCCGTCTCTGGACCGTGCTCGACGTGCTGGTGGCGCATGGGGTGCGCCTCGAGGTGGTGGAGACCCGCCACGCCGGTCACGCGGCCGAGCTGGCGCGCGAGGCGGCCCACGATCCGGACCGGCTCGTGGTCGCCGCGGGCGGGGACGGCACCATCGCCGAGGTGGCGGCGGGGCTGCAGGGCGGCCGTGCGCGGCTCGGCATCATCCCGCTCGGCACCGCCAACGTGCTGGCGCACGAGCTTGGCCTGCCGATGGGCGCGGTCGGGCTGGCCGCCACCCTGGCCTCCGAGCGGCAGCGTCCGCTCTGGCCCGGCATCGCCACATCCGCCGCCGGCGACAGGCTGTTCGTGCAGATGCTGGGGATCGGTTTCGACGCGCACGTGGTGCATCACGTGTCGCGCATGGCCAAGCGCGCGCTCGGCAAAGGCGCTTATGTGGCGCAGACCTTGCGGGAGTTGCCGCGCTACGGCTTCGAGCCGATCCAGCTTCTGATCGACGGCGAGGCGGCCGAGGCCGGCAGCGTGATCGTCGCGAAAGGCAGCCTGTATGGCGGTCCCTATCTTCTGGCGCCCGATGCGCGCCCCGACGCGCCCGGATTTTCCGTGATCCTGTTCGAGCAGGCGGGGATCGGCCCGGCGCTCGTGGCGGGCGCCGCTCTGCCTCTGAACCGGCTCGGGCGCGTTCCGGGTGCCGTGCACAGGCGCGCGAGCGAGATCGTGGTCAGGGGCACGCACGCGCTGCCAGCCCAGGCGGATGGCGACCCGGCCGGCACGACGCCGCTCCGGATCACCGATGCCGGCAGTCCGATCTCGGTGATGGTGGCGCGCTAGCTGTCGAAACCCTGCCTGGCCCGACACCGCTTCCGGCCTGTTGACGGCCGGGCGGCAGTTCTGTCTGCTCGGGGCGTGATGGATGCGCCGATCGTGATCTTCGGTCTCGCCGGGCGGCGCATGGCGCTGCCGGCCGCGCTGGTGCGCGAAGCCCTGCCTGTGCCCAGGCTCGATCGCCGCCCCGGAACGCCGCCCGCTCTGGCCGGGTTCTTTTCGCTGGGCGGTGTGACGGTTCCGGTGCTCGACCTCGCCGTGCTGCTCGGCCTCCGCGATTTTGGCGAAGCGCCGGAGCTGGACCCGCTCTACCGGCCGATCCTGCGGCTGGACTCGCTTTCCCTGCTGGTGGACCGGCTGGAGCAGGTGCGCGTTCCGGAGGGCGCCGATGCGGAGGCCGGGGAGGATCCATGGCAGAATCGCTGCGTGGCGCGGCACCTGCGTGCCGACGGCCCGGTTTCCCTGCTGGACCCCGACCGGTTGCTGCTGGAAGAGGAGCGCGCGCGGCTCGATCTGCTGACGGCGGACGCGGAACGACGGACGCGGCTCTGGGGCGCAGATGGCGGCGATGTCGTCGATTGATGCCTCGGTCTTCGGCCGCATCAAGCGGCTGGTGATCGAGCGCACCCTGCATCATTACTACGACAACAAGGATGACCAGCTTCACGACCGGCTGCGCCGACGCCTGGCTGCCACTGGTCTCGATCCCGAGAGCTACCTGCACCGGCTGGAAAGCGGCGACGCTGCCGAATGGGGACGCCTCGAATCCGAGATCACGATCAACGAGACGTTCTTCTTCCGGTTCGCCGAGCAGTTCGGCGCCCTGCGCGACACCATCCTGCCGTCGCTGGTGCAGGCCCGCTCCGCCACCCGCCGCCTACGGATCTGGAGCGCCGGCTGTTCCACCGGCGCCGAGCCCTATTCGGTCGCGATTCTGCTGCATCGCCTGCTGGGCCCGGCGCTGCGGGACTGGTCGGTGTCCATTCTCGGCACCGATATCGACGAGGCCGCTGTCGCGACCGCGCGCGCCGGCGAATTCACCGATTGGGCCCTGCGGACCCTGTCGGCCGAGGAGCGGCGTCGCGATTTCATTCCGTCCGGCGAGGAGAGGTCGCGCCGCTGGACCCTGCGCCCCGCCTTCCGCGGCATGGTGCGGTTCGAGAAGCGCAACCTGCTCGATGCGCTGAACGGCAGCCTGGCGGTGGGGGAGGAGTACGACCTCATCCTGTGCCGCAACGTGCTGATCTATTTCCATCAGGACACGGTCCGCGCCTTGCTGCGACGCTTCGGTGCGGCGCTGGCAGAGGATGGGTGGCTGCTGCTGGGCCACGCCGAGGCGGTGGGACACGCGCCGGACGCGTTGCAGCCGGTCATGCTGGACGGAACCGTGGTATGGCGGCGGGCCGATCTGGTCGGGGCCGCCGCGCCTCCGATCTCTTCGCCGTCCACCTCCTCGCCGCGCATCTCTTCGGTGCCGATCGCTGCATCGCCACCGTCCGGGACGAGCGGACCAGCCAGGCCGCGCACCGCTCAGCGGCCGGCCGCTCACTCGCTCCGGACGACGCCATCACCGCCGCCACCGTCCCCGGTCGCCGGTCCTGCCGCAGCCGAGGGAGATGAGCCGGACGCGGCATCCGCGATCGACGTGGTGCGCGACCTGGCCGATCGCGGCCTGCCGGACGAGGCCCTGCGCGCGTGCGACCTGGCGCTCGGCCATCATCCGCTCTGCGCCGAGCTCTTCTTCTACGCCGCGTTGCTCAACCGTGCGCTGAGCCGGGACGGCGACGCGGAAGCCGCGTTCCGGCGCGCCCTCTATCTGCGCAAGGATTTCGTGATGGCGCATTATCATCTCGGGTTGCTGCTGCTGGACACCGGACGTCCGGTTCCCGGTCGTCGCCGGATCGGCGAGGCGCGTCGGATCGCGCTCGATCTGCCGGAAGCGGCCGCGCTGCCGTGCGGCGACGGCATGACCGCGGGCCGGCTGCTTGCCCTGAGCCGCCAGAACTGGTTCGCCCAGGCTGACGGCGTGCCGGGCGAGAGCGCACGGGCCGCCCGCTGATGGACCGTGTTTTTCGCGAGCGCATCCTGGATGAACGCACGGAGTCGCTGGCACTGCGCGGCCTGCAGGCCGATCGCGCCTTGTTGCCGCCGCGACTGGTCTGCCTCGCGGGCGGTCGTCATCTGGCGGTTCCCCTGGAGATGGTCTCGAGCATCCGTCCGTTCGGCTGTTCTCCCCTGCCGCTGATCGCCGCGGGGGCACGGGGGGTGATGTTGGGCGCGACCCTGTCCGGGCGGACCCTTCTTTCGGTTCTGGACCTCGCGGCACTGCTGGACCCGGCTCTGCGGGCGGGCGATCCGCCGGGCGGGGGGAAAATGCTGATCCTGCGACGGGCCGAGCCTGCTGTAGCGCTTCGGGTGGACCGGGTTCTCGGCGCCATCCGGTTGCAGGCGCTGGACGTGTCCGACCGGGCGCTTCTCCCCGACCCGGCGGCACCGCATCCTGCGCTGGTTTCGCTGCTCGAGCCGGGCCCGCTGCTTGCAACCATCGCCGCGCTCGACCATGCCTGAGTCTCTCGTTCCTCCCATTCCGCTCGGAGCCAGACGCCCGTGACCATCTCCAAACGGCTCCTGCTGGGCTTCGGCTTCACCATGGTGATGATGCTGGGCATCGGTCTCCTGTCGGTGAGCGAACTCGCCGATGTGGGCGCGTCCAACGAGGCGGTGGTGACGCGCGACATGGCCGCGTATCGGCAAGCCGACGTGGTGCACGATTCGCACGCGGAGATGACCCGCCTGCGCCAGATCGTGTGGAACGAGGCGCTGAAGCGCCGGCTCGGCGTCAATACGACCCAGGGTTTCGATGCGGCGGTCGCCGCGTGGCAGCAGCAATCGGAGCTGACGATGGCCGGCATGGCCCGTCTGCACGCGCTGGTGACCGACTACGCCAACCACATCACCACAGGCTATTCCCGGCACCAGAACTGGGTGGCCATCAACGGCATGCTGCCCGATCTGGATGCCACCTTGCAGCAGGTGCAGACCGATACGCGCGCGCTCTTCGCCGTCCTGCGCACGAACGACGATCAGGCGGCCGCCGCCGCCGAGACCACGCTCCTGAACGATCGCCGCCGCTTCGACGGAGAGCTGATGCGTCTCAACGCCGCGCTGGACGAGAGCGTCCAGCTTGGCCGCATCCATATCGCGCAAGCCTATACGGAGAGCGTCTGGTCGATCGCCATCGCGCTGCTGCTCGCGCTGGCCGTATCGGTCACCATCACCGTGCTGTCGCGCCGCGCGGTCGTGGGCCCGATCGGACGGCTGACCGAGGTGGCCGAGCGCATCGGCGGCGGCGATCTGACCGTGCACGCGCCCGAGAGCGGCAGGAGCGAGATTGCCCGTCTGGGCGGGGCCATCAACCGCATGGTGGACGGCCTGCGGGCGATCGCGGTGCAATCCCGGGAAGCGACCGGCAATCTGAACGTGTCCGTGGCCGAGATCCGCGCCTCTACCCAGGAACAGGCGGCGGGTGTCGAGGAGCAGCTGGCCGCGGTGCAGGAAACCGCCGCCACGGTCGACGAGATCGCCCATTCCGGCGCGCAGATCAGCCGGCGTGCGCAGGACGTCATCGCCACCGCCCAGGCGACCCAGCTTGCCAGCGAGAACGGTCTGCGGGCGGTGCGGGAATCCGGCCGCGCGATGGAGCAGGTGCAACAGCAGGGCGAGGCGGTGGCGGCCAATATCGTCGCGCTGAGCGAGAAGACCGAAGCGATCGGCGAGATCGTCAACAGCGTGAACGACATCTCCGAGCGCTCGCATCTGCTGGCGCTGAATGCGGCGATCGAGGCGGCGTCGGCGGGCGAGCATGGCCGCTCCTTCGCTGTGGTGGCGACGGAGATGAAGATCCTCGCCGATCAGGCCAAGGATGCCACGGCGCAGGTGCGGACGATCCTGGGCGACATCCAGCGCGGCATCAACACCTCGGTGATGCTGACGGAGGAAGCGGTGAAGCGCGGCGCCGCCGGCCGCGAACGCACGCAAACCGCCGAGGCCACGATCGAGGACATGGCGGCGGGCATCCAGGACGCCGTGCAGACCTTCCAGCAGATCGTCGCCTCCACCAACCAGCAGCAGCTCGGCATCGAACAGGTGATGGTGGCCCTGCAGAACATCCGCCAGGCCAGCCAGCAGACCGCCTCCGGCACGCGCCAGCTCGAATCGGCGGCACATGGTCTGGGCGAATTGTCGCGTCAGCTCATGGCGACGTCGGAGCGGTTCCGGACCTGACAACGTGCCGTTCCAGCCAACGCCGGACGACGATTCCACCGACGCATTCGATCTGCGGCGGGAGTTGCTCGATGCCTTCGAGGGCGAATATCGCGACCACCTGACCGCGATGCGCGCCATTATGGAGGCGGGCGCCGTGTCCGGAGCGGCGCTGCGCGACGTGTTCCGGCGTGCGCACTCGCTGAAGGGGGCGGCCAGGGCGGTCGATCTGCCGCATATCGAGCAGATCGCGCACGATCTGGAAACGTTGTTGTTTGCCGCGGTGGAAGCGGCGCGAGCCTTGCCGCCGGAGGATGTGGCAACCGTGCGTCGCGGCCTCGATGCGATCGAGGCGGACATGCGCGGCGAGCGGGGGCCGGAGGGCGCCGCCGATGCCGAAACGGCCGATACCGCGAGCGTATCGGAAACCGTTCCCGCACCGGCCGCGGGAGCGGCGCCTTCGACGGCGCCCGATGCCGGATCGCGCGTTTCCTCGCAGGACATCGATCGGCTGGTGGAAAGCGTCCAGGCGGCGTCGGACACCATGCTGGGACAGGAGCAGGACCGGCAGTGGCTGCTGGACCATCGCGACGCGCTGCAAAGGCTCCTGCTTCTCTGCGACGGGATCTCGGCGAAGCCGGCGAACGGCGCCGAAATCGCCGAGGGTATCCATGCCCTGCTGCGCGCCACCGGAGCCCGTCTGCGCCAGAGCCGCTACGAGGACTGGCAGCGCGAACAAACGGTGTCCGCCCTGCGCGCGCAGGTCGAGCGCGTGGCGCTGGTCTCGGCGGAAAGCGTGTTCGGCCCGCTGGCGGCGATGGCGCGTGCGCTGGGCCGGGAGCGCGATGCAGAGATCGCGGTACGGTTCGAGGGGCTGGAACTGCGGGCCGACCGCCCCGTCCTCCAGGCGCTGCGCGATCCGGTGATCCAGCTTCTGCGCAACGCCCTGGCGCATGGTCTCGCCCGTCGTCTTGCGGAAGGCGGGGACGGGGACCAGCCTGGCCTGTTCCTGGGCGTCTCGATCCGCGCCGGCCGGCTTCTGGTGGAGGTGAGCGACAACGGAGACGGACCGGATCTGGCCGCCATCGCCGCCCGCGCCCGCGCGCAGGGGCTCCTGCCGGCGCATGCGGCGATACCGGACGAAGCGACGGTCCTGGCTTTGTGCTTCGAGCCCGGCTTCTCCACCGCCTCCGAGGTGGACCGTCTCTCGGGGCGCGGTATGGGATTGTCGATCGTCGCGGAAGCGGCGCGGCGTCTGGGCGGCACGGCGTCCATGCACGTGCGTCGCGACGCGGTGGGCGCTCCTTGCGGCACCAGGATCTGCCTGAGCGTTCCGTTGTCCGCCCGGCGGCAAACCCTTGTCCTGCTGGAGGCCGGCGGCCATCTGCTGGCACTGCCCAGCGATGCGGTGATGCGGCTGCATCGCCTGCCATCTGACGCGATCGAGCGCGACGGCGCCGAGCTCCTGGCCAGGATCGCCGGCGACGCGCCCAAGCCGGTGCGTCTGCTGTCCTCGCTGCTTGGCCTGGAAGCGGCCCCACTGGCCGGGGGCGACGCGCTGCTGGTGGTGATGAAGGCCGAAGGCGGGGAGGCGGTCCTGTTGGTGGATGGATTGCGCGCGGTGAGAACCGCCGTGGTGCGGCCGCCCGCGATCGTCGGGATCGACCGTGCGCTGGCGGGCGGCGTCGCCCTTCTGGACGACAACCGGCCGGTGGTCGTGCTGGAACCTGAGGGCCTGCTGAACGCCTGGGCGCGGTCGAAGGGCGACGGTTCAACCGGGAGCGCACAGGCAATCGTGCCGCCAGGGGCGGCTCGCCGGCGGCATACCATCCTGGTGGTGGACGATTCGATCACAACCCGTACGCTGGAGAAAACCATTCTGCAGGCACAGGGCTATGCAGTTCTGATCGCGGTGGATGGGTTGGAGGCTCTGGAGGTGTTGCGCAGTGCCGAACAGGAGATCGATGTCGTTGTGGCCGACGTGGAGATGCCGCGGCTCGACGGGTTCGGCCTCGTCGCGGCGATGCAGGCCGATCCGTCGCTGAAAGCCATGCCGGTCGTTCTGATGACGTCGCGCGACGATCCGGCCGATATCCGGCGCGGGCTGGAACTGGGCGCCAGCGCCTACCTGACCAAGCAGGAATTCGAGCAGGGAACCCTTCTGTCCGTGATCAGGCAGGTCCTGCCATGACCGGCCGTCCTGCCGCGCGCGTTCTGGTCGTGGAAGACTCGCCGGTGATCCGCCGGCTGCTGACGCATATCATCCAGGCCGATCCACGTCTGACCCTGGCCGGCGCGGTCGAGACCGCCGAGGCGGCCCTGGCGGCGATCCCCACGCTGCGGCCCGACGTGATCTCCATGGATATCCGCCTGCCGGGTATGGACGGGCTGGAAGCCACGCGCCGGATCATGGCCGAATTCCCGACCCCGATCGTGGTGATCGCCGACGCTGTGGAGGATGTCTCGCTCCGCATCTCCATGAACGCGCTTCGCTCCGGCGCGCTCGCTGTGGTGGAAAAGCCCGGCGGCCTGTTCGACGGCGGCGCCTATCCCGCCGCCGCCCGCACCATCGCCACCCAGCTCGCCATCATGAGCGAGGTGCCGGTGATCCGGCGCAGGGGCACCGCGATTCGGCCCGAGCCGCCGCCGGAGCGTGTCGGCGGTCTTCAGTCGATCGCCAATGCAACGGTCATGGGGCTGGCCGCCTCCACCGGCGGACCGCAGGCGCTGGCCCGGCTGCTGGGCCGTCTTCCGGAGAATTTCCCGCTGCCGATCCTGCTGGTGCAGCATATCGGCGCGCCGTTCGTGGAGGGTTTCGCCGACTGGCTCAACGGCCTGATTCCGCCGCGTGTCTCGGTGGCGCAGGACAACGAGCAGCTGGAGCCGGGCCATGTGTATGTGGCTCCTGGCGAGAAACATCTCACTCTGTCGGGCTCCGGACTGCGTGCGCGTCTCGATTCCGGTGGCCCCGTATCCGGCCAGCGCCCGTCCGCGACCGTCCTGTTCGACTCCCTGGCCCGGCTCGGCCCCGACGCGCTGGGAGTCCTCCTGACCGGAATGGGCGATGATGGCGCCGCCGGGCTGGTGGCGATGCGCCGGCAGAACGCGGCCACCATCACCGAGCATGAATCCACCGCGGTGGTGTACGGCATGCCGGCGGTCGCCGTGCGCCTGGGCGGCTCCTGCGCCAGCCTGCCGATCGACGAGATCGCGCCCGCCATTCTCGGCCAGCTCGGTGCGCGCGTCCGGAGTGCGGCGCGATGAATGGCAGCGGCGCGAACGGCCGGCTGCTGCTGGTCGAGGATTCCGATACCCAGGCCCTGATGATCCGCCGCGTGCTGGAGCGCGGCGGCTTCTCCGTCGAGCGTGCCGCCAGCGCCGAAGCGGCGCTGGACAGCCTGAACCAGGCCGTGCCCGATCTGGTGGTCTGCGACTACCACCTGCCGGGCATGAGCGGCGGGGAGCTGGTGCGCGCGCTGCGTCTGAACGTGCGGACGCGCGCCATCCCGGTGCTGATGCTGACCGAAGCCTCGGAGCCCGGTCTGGAGCGCGAAGGGCTCGAGAGCGGCGCGGATGCCTACGTGCCGAAATCCTCGGACCAGTCGCTGATTCTGCTGCGGATCGGCGCGCTGTTGCGTCAGGGCGGCGCCCAGCCCGCCTCGGACAGGACCGGCGCCGCGGCGGAGTTCGGGCGCGAGGTGGGCGTGTTCCGGCGCGCCCGCGTCCTGCTCCTGCACCAAAGCCGCGATGCGGCCGAGAACCTGGCCGCGCTGCTGGGTCGTGAGGGTTACGAGGCGGAGATTCTCGACGATCCCGAGAACGGTCTGGCAGAAGCCGTGGCCGAGGCGCGCGGCGCGGTCGATTGCGTGGTGGTCGATCTCGAGGCGCAGCGCTTCGACGGCATCGCGCTGTGCGCCTGGCTCAACATCTTCCGGTTGCGCGCCGATGCGGAGCAGAGCGAGCTTGCCCCTGTCACCAGCCTGCGGATTCTCGGCCTGGGCGATGGCGAGCGGGCTGGCGGACGCCTGCTGGTCGCCCAGGCCTATGGTGCCGGGGTGGACGACGTCGTCTCCGGCGCCGTCGGCGCGGAAGCGATCGGCCTGCGCGTGCGGGCCATGGTTCGTCGCAAGCTGCTGCAGGACGAGACCGCGCGGATCGAAACCGAGCTACGTGGCCGCCAGGCGGCGATCGACCGGGCGCGCGAGGAAGCCGCCGCCTTCGCCGCGAAGGCGGCCCTGGCCGAGGCTCTGGCCGAGGCCAACGAGCAGCTCCGCGAAGCGCAGGGCAAGCTGGTGCAGACCGCGAAAATGGCCTCGCTCGGTGAGCTGGTCGCCGGCATCGCGCACGAAATCAACAACCCGCTCGCCTTTATCGTCGCCCATCAGGGCACGGTGTCGCGCCTGCTGGACCAGATCGCCGGGAACGCGGACGCCTCGCTGCCGGCGGAAATAGGGCCCAAGCTCGCGAAGGCGCGTGAGAGGGTCTCGGCGATGAGCCTCGGCCTGAAGCGCATCGAGAATCTGGTTCTCAACCTGCGCAAGTTCTCGCGCCTGGACGAGAGCGAGCACCAGACCGTCGACGTACCCGACGCGATCGACACGGTACTGACCTTGTTGACGCACAAGCTGGGTACCGGAATCACGGTGGAGCGGCAGTTCGATGCGCCGCGCGAACTGTCCTGCCAGCCGGCTTTGTTGAACCAGGTGATCATGAATATTGTCGGCAACGCAGCGGACGCCCTGAACGCCGAGCCCGTCCGTACCGCGGCACGGGTGATCCGGATCGCCACCGCGCTGGAGGGTGAGAACTACACCATCGCCATCGCCGATAACGGCCCGGGCGTGCCGGACACGCTGCGTGAGCGCGTGTTCGAGCCGTTCTTCACCACCAAGCCCGTCGGCTCCGGGACGGGACTTGGACTGGCCATCGCCTACAACGTGGTGCGCGCGCATGGCGGCGCGATCGTCCTGGACACGCCCGATGGCGGCGGGGCGCGTTTCACCGTTTCCGTTCCGGCCGGCGTCGCCCGGATCGCGGGGGCCGCTTCATGACGGAAACCCTGCTTTCGCGGGCCCTGCGCCACCACACCGCCGGGCGTCCGACCATCCTGCTGGTGGACGACGAGCCCGACATCCTTGTCGCGCTCGGCGACCTACTGGAAGAGGAGTATCGCATCCTTTCCAGCACCGTGCCGGAGGAGGCGCTGGGCCTGCTCGCCGCCGAGCCGCTGGTTTCGGTGATCCTGTCCGACCAGCGCATGCCGAACATGACCGGGGACGTGTTCCTGGCGCGCGCGCGCGCCGTTTCCGATGCGGAAGCGATCCTGCTCACCGGCTATGCCGATCTCAGCGCCGTGGTCTCCGCACTGAACGACGGACGCATCTCGGGCTACGCGCACAAGCCCTGGGAACCGGCGGCGCTGCTGTCCATGGTGCGGCAGGCTTCCGAGCGGGCCCGGATGGCGCGAGACCTGCGCCTGGAGCAGATGCTGCTGCAGGGGCTGATGGACGGCACGCGCGACGGCCTGTCGTTCAAGGACCGCGAGGGTCGCTTCGTGCGGATCAATCGCGCAGCGGCAGAGCGTCTGGGCGCGGAGCCGGAAGCCTGCATCGGGCGCACCGAGAAGGAGATCGCCGCCGGCCGGGTGGAGCAGGCCGCCCTGGAACGCATCGCCCGGCTGGATGCCGCGGCGATCCATAGCGGCGATGGCGGCATTGCCACCTGGTGCAGCGGCAACGGCCCGTCGATGCGCTGGAACGAGCGCCTGCGCGGTCCTCTGCGCGACAGCGACGGATCGATAGCGCTGCTGGCCTCGTTCGAGCGCGACATCACGGAACAGAAGCTCATGGAGGACCGGCTGCGCCAGGCCGATCGCATGCAGGCGCTCGGAACCATGGCCAGCGGTGTCGCCCACGACTTCAACAACCTCCTGACCGCGGTTCTCGGCAGTCTCGAACTGGCGCAGCGTGCGGCCGGGAACGATGCGCGGCTCAACCGCCTGCTGGAAACGGCGATCGCCGGTGCGGAAAGGGGCGCCGCCCTGACGCAGCGCCTGCTCGGCTTCAGCCGCCAGCAGGATACGGCCACGGTACCGGTGGCGGTAAACGCGCTGGTGGAGGCGATGGGGGATCTGCTGGTGCGCAGCATCGACCGTCGCGACATCCGCTTCGTGTTCGCGCTCCAGGACAACCTCCCCGAAGTGCTGGTGGACCCGGCCCAGCTCGAACTGGCGCTGCTCAACCTCTGCATCAATGCGCGCGACGCGATGCAGGACGAAGGCACCATCACGCTGCGCACGACCGGCGCGGACTGCCTGGCGGACGAGGACGGGCATGTCCTGCTCACGGGCAAGATCCCCGAGCCCGGCTGCGTCGTCGTCACCGTCGAGGATACCGGCAGCGGCATGACACCCCAGGTGGCGCAGCGCATCTTCGAGCCGTTCTTCACCACCAAGGAGGTGGGCCGAGGCACGGGGCTCGGGCTGTCGATGGTCTACGGCTTCATCCAGCAGGTCGGCGGCGCGGTGCGTGTGCGGACCGCGCCGGGCAACGGCACCAGCTTCCAGCTCTGCCTGCCGACGGCACCCGTTTCGTGAACGCAAGCGCGACGCGGCTTTAGCCGCGCCCGAACAGTTTGAGCCAGCGCGGAGTGGAACGCTGCACCGTTTTCACGCTCGCGCGGTCGGGCGGGGGCGTCTGTGCGGCAGAGACCTTGTCGAACCAGGTGGCCTGCCGGCGCTGCAACAGGGCGCTCTTCTCCTCGATCGACAGCACCACCATTCGCTGCTGGATGCTGACACCCGGCAGGATTTGCTGTCCGCCATCCGGAAGGGCGCCCATGTAGCGGCCGGCGTTGCGCAGCGCGACGCAGTTGCCGTCCAGGGCCATGATCTCGTCCGGCGCCTCGGGCGTCCCGGGTTCGTCCGGAAACAGCCGGATCTCCGTCTCCACGCCCTCGGACACGGTGCAGAACACGGCGCGACCCTCGCGAATACGCGCCAGGATCGGCAATCGTGTGGTCAGGTTGAACGGATGCGGCTCGAACCGCGCGGAACCGTGCTCCACGCTCCAGCAGAGAAAACTGCCGTGCATCGACAGCACGAGACAGGGATGACGTTCCAGCATCGCCGTCGGGGTCGCGCCGGCGTCCCAGCGCGCAGGACGAATCTCGAAACCGTAACTGCCGCGCATCATCGTGGAGAGATGCCGAGCGGCGCGTTCGAAATCGCCGCGTTCCGCCAGCAGGTTGATGGCGCGCAGATTGAACGCGTCCCTGATCAGGTCGGAATAATTCGGATGCGCAGTGATGCGCTTTGCGTTCATCGCGCCGACGAACAGGCCGGGCTTGCGGTTCGCGGCCTTGGTCAACGCACGGATCAGAAACGGCAGCTGCCGACGCCGCATCGCCGCCAGGGTCAGGGTCAACTGGCCGGTATCCTCCGCCCTAATGGCTCCGACCATAGACTCCAGCAGGGCCGAGCTCCAGCTGCCGTCATAGATCACATGTCCCGCATGTGGCACCGTCAGGATCTCGGCCTGCGGGATTGCCTTGCGAATCAGCCTGATCGCGTAAGCGTCGACCATCTCACCCGGATCGTACAGCGCGACAATGCGTCCGCTGGTGTCTTCCTGACGGATCGCCATGCCCTCGAATTCGGGCCGGTCCACGACATTGTGCGTGGCCATCATGTGGACGAGGATGCGCTTCTGCCGCTCGTCCGTCAGGCCCAACTCATCCGGCCGGACAGCAAAGAACGGCGAACAGGCGATCACGTAGTCCGCCCGCAGCAGCCCGGAATATTTGAGCGCCGCGTATCCGCCGGCGGACTGGCCGAACACGATCACCGGGCGGTCGCCGCGTACCTTCTCCACCTCGGCGACGATCCGCTCGATCTCGGAGCTGCGGTAGAAATTCCGGACCCGGGTTGTAACGCCGATGCACGAGATCCGGCCGGGAACCACCTGCGCCTGGAGCAGGAAGTGCGTTTCGGCCACCAGCTCGGTATTGAGCTGATCGAACGTCACCAGCAGGTAGTCGCTCTCGCCCTTGTTCCAATGCGCGACTAGCTGTTGCCCTGAAAAGACGATCATATGCTTGCTGACTGTCCAACAAGGCAGACCGCCCCCCGATATGCCTGATATTACATAGCCTCGCTATCGAAACGACACAACGATATACTAGCATTTAGACGATTTGTGATATTGGCTGGCGTGTGCCTTGCGGCACGTCCGCGCTGCGCTATCTCTCATCATCATGCAGACCAATCAAAACGCCGGCCACGATCCGATCGGCTGGCACGGAACCACCATCCTGTGCGTGCGCAAGAGCGGCCAGGTGGCGATGGCGGGCGACGGGCAGGTGACGCTCGGCCAGACGGTGATCAAGGGCAATGCCCGCAAGGTGCGCCGGATCGGCCCGGGGGGAACCATCCTGTCCGGCTTCGCGGGCGCCACCGCGGATGCCTTCACCCTGCTCGAGCGTCTCGAGGCCAAGCTCGAACGCTTCCCCAACCAGCTCGAACGCGCCTGCGTCGAACTGGCCAAGGACTGGCGCACCGACCGTTATCTGCGCCGGCTCGAGGCGATGATGGCGGTGGCCGACGAGACCCGCTCCTTCACGCTGACCGGCAACGGCGACGTGCTGGAGCCGGAGGACGGGGTGATCGCCATTGGCTCCGGCGGCAACTACGCGCTCTCCGCCGCCCGCGCCCTGATCGACGTCGAGGGACTGACCGCCGAACAGATCGCGCGCAAGGCGATGCGCATCGCCGGCGATATCTGCGTCTATACCAATCATTCCGTGATCGTGGAGGCCATCGGCTGATGGACGTTCCCACCTATTCCCCGCGCGAAATCGTCGGCGAACTCGACCGCTTCATCGTTGGCCAGAACGACGCCAAGCGGGCCGTCGCCATCGCCCTTCGCAACCGCTGGCGGCGCGCCCAGCTCGCCGACGGCCTGCGCGACGAGGTCGTGCCCAAGAACATCCTGATGATCGGCCCGACCGGCTGCGGCAAGACCGAGATCGCGCGCCGGCTCGCCAAGCTGGCGCAGGCACCGTTCCTCAAGGTCGAGGCGACCAAGTTCACCGAGGTCGGCTATGTCGGCCGCGATGTTGAGAGCATCGTGCGCGACCTGGTCGAGGTCAGTCTGACCATGCTGCGCGATATCAGGCGGCGCGACGTGCAGGCGGCGGCCGAGAAGGCGGCCGAGGACCGCCTGGTGGATGCGCTGGTGGGCGCCACGGCGTCCGCGGACACCAAGAACAAGTTCCGGCGCATGCTGCGAGACGGCGAACTTGAGCAGAAGGAGGTCGAGATCCAGGTCGCCGAGCCGGCCGGCCAGACGATCGGCCAGATGGACGTGCCGGGCATGCCACCTGCCGGCATCATCAATCTCGGCGAGATGATGAAGGGCATGATGGGCCGCAACGCCCAGCCGCGTCGCATGAGCGTGGAATCGGCCCGTCACGCGCTGATCCGCGAGGAGGCGGACCGCCTGCTCGATAACGACGCCATCACCCGCGAGGCCGTCGCCCATGCCCAGGACCACGGCATCGTCTTTCTCGACGAGATCGACAAGGTCTGCGCCCGGTCTTCGGAAGGCGGTTTCCGCGGCGGCGACGTCAGCCGCGAAGGCGTGCAGCGCGACCTGCTGCCGCTGATCGAGGGCACGACGGTGAACACCAAATACGGGCCGGTGAAGACCGACCACATGCTGTTCATCGCCTCCGGCGCCTTCCACCTGGCCAAGCCGTCCGATCTGCTACCGGAACTGCAGGGGCGTCTGCCAATCCGCGTCGAGCTGTCGCCGCTGTCGCGCGACGATCTGCGGCGCATCCTGGTCGAGCCTGAGCACTCGCTGCTGAAACAGTACGGCGCCCTGATGGCGACCGAGAAGGTGGCGCTCGAGTTCGGCGACGATGCGATCGACGCTCTGGCCGATCTGGCCGCCGACATCAACGAGCGGGTGGAGAATATCGGCGCCCGCCGTCTGGCGACCGTGCTGGAGCGTCTGCTGGAGGAGATTTCCTTCACTGCCTCGGACCGCCCGGGCGACAGCGTCCGCATCGACGCGGCGGCCGTGCGCGACCGCGTCGCCCCGCTGGCGCAGAAGGGCGACCTGTCGCGTTTCATCTTGTAAGGCGGCTGCCAGCGCTGGCAGCTGCCGAGGACACGGTCGGGCTTACGGGGTCAGTCCAGCCCTGGCCGCAGCGTCGGGGGGACCGTTGACGGGGTCGATCCTGGCGATCGCGCCCCCCGGCAGAGCGACCTTGTAACCGTGCCAAGGTGCCGGCTCGGAGGCGGGATAATCGGTGCTGATCAACTGCGCGCCCGACCTCAGGGCCGCGTCGCGTCGGGTCGTCTTTCCGGCCCGGGCTTCTGCTGTATCGGCATCGGCGCGGGTGCGGACCAGATAGCCAGCCTTCACCAGGGCTGCGATCCGATCCGCGCCCTCTACCGGGTCGTTGATTTCGGTGAAAGCACCATCAGGATCGCCCGGACGGCTGTTGGTGAACACGATCCGGCCACGCAAGGCTGGATGGTCGACGACGTAACGACCCGTGTCATGCGGGCGATCGAACAGAAAGATCATCTTTCCACGCGCCTTCGAGAGGAACGGCCAGCCATGCGCGCGCACGGCGGCATCGAGCGTCGGCGCGGTCCCGCGCACATCGTCCGGGATCATCAATCGATCACGGCCGATCGCATCCAGAATTTCCCTGTCGAGACGATCGTAGGTCGCCGTGGTGAAGATCTCGGGCGCGGTGAAGGGAAGCCCTGTTCCGGCGGGCGCGTCCTGCTTGGTCTCAAGGTCGACGAAGAGCGGGAGATGGTTCGGGTGCGCGTCCGACCAGCGGCGTATCAGGTCCAGACACGCGCGCAACGGCTCGCAGCTTGATCTCTGGTCGAGGTCGACGATGTGCATGACCTTGAAGTCATTGCCGGACAGCAAGGCCACACCGTCTTGCGTGGGCGCAGCCATGCCGGTCGCGCGTATCCATTCCGGGCCGCGCGGATGGGCGTAGCGGCCGCCTTCACTGTCAGCATAGATGTCGATCTCGATCTGCCTGATACCGGAATCGAGCTGCGCGTCGATCGTGGCGTGCCGATAATCGAGGGCTTGCGCGAAGGCCGGCTTCCGGGCGTCCAGCCAACGGAGCGTCGCCGGGTCGATGGCGTCGCGATAGCTGTTATGGGTCCCGATCACCTGGATCTGATTGATCCGGAGGGTCTCGGGGTCGTCCTGCGCCATGGCGGCCGGCGCACGACAGGAGAGGCCACACAACAATGCGGCGATCGAAACCACCGTTCCAGTTCTTCTCGCCAGCACATTCTCTCTCCCGATCCAAGTGGAGAGCGAGGCATATATAGGAATCGATAAGGGACGGGGAGGGATTAATAAATCGTTCACAATAGCTTCAATAGTCAGTAGCAATACATTAATTTGATGGATTTACCAGATTGAAATAGAAGCCCGTCGCCACCGCAACGATTCTGGTGGAGTATTCAGACGGTATTGGAGAGTATTTGTGCGTATGCGACATGGCCTCGTCGTCACGACTCTTTGTATACTTTATCTTATACCTGAGGCGTTGGCAGAACCTGGCACGTCTTCCCCTCAGCGACCGCATGGGAAAGCGGGGCAAACCAGTAAGACGGGAATGGCGGTCGCGACGGCACCGGAAAGCATCAGGGTCTTGGCCCGGCAACAGGCCGGTGGCGGCCTCTTGGTCCCGACAAGCAAGCCGAAGACCCTCAGCGAAGTCACGCAGGTCTATATCAGCAAGCAGTCGCCTCTGCTCACGCCGGGCGCTCTGATCGCCAACCTGGCCGGCGTGCAGTCCAATAACGAGGGCCCGATCAGCACGACGGCCGACATCCTGCATGTGCGCGGTTTCGACCAGACCCAGATCGCGATGGTCTATGAAGGCATGCCGCTCGCGGACCCGTTCACCTATGGCGCCTACACGGCCTCCATGGTGGATGACGAGAATCTCGCTTCGGTGAAGTTACAGCAGGGGTCGGCGGATCTGACTGCACCGACCTATAATGCCGTCGGCGGGCAGATGACGCTCAGTTTACGCCAGCCTGCCGCGAAGCCCACCTTTTATGTCGAGGGGTCAGGCGGAACCAAGAGCACCAACAAGGAGTTCGTGCGCGCCGATACCGGCGAGATCGGTCATTCGGGCATCGACGGTTTCGTTTCAGGCTCCTATTCGTCCGGCAATCTCTGGCGTGGTCCGGGCAGTCTTGACCGCTGGCATATCGATGCGGCGGCGAGGAAGAATTGGACCGACCAAGACCTGTCGGAAATGATCTTCGGCCTGACGCGTGCCAATCAGACGGAGTGGCTCTATCCGACGCTGGCGCAGTGGCGTGCAAAGGGGACCGGCTTCTATACCGACCCGACCTACAAGCCGGGCGACGTCAATTTCTACAAGATCAACACGAAGGCGACCAACGCGACGCTAGGCGCGATCAAGAACCATTTCGCCTTGAGCAACGGCTTCAGTCTCGATCTCGAACCGTATGGGGTGGAGACATATGGCCCGAACAATTACGGCGCATCCATTCCGATCGCCGGCGGCTATCTCGGAACCGAGCGATACGCCTCTCTCGACGGCTACCCGGCAACGCCCGGAACGATCACGGCCATCAGCATCCACCCTTGGTGGCAGCTCTCGAGCGGCGTCAACATGGTCGGTAGCTGGGCGCGCGGACCGAACGTGCTCAGCCTCTCCTATTGGTATTCCTATGTCGTGCACACGGAGATCCAGTATCACTATCCTCTCGACGCCTTCGGCCAATACACGCGCAACAACCCTTATCTCACCGTCTTCGGCGGCATGCCCGTCACGCAATACGACATCAACGGCGTGCAGCAGTTGAACGCTCTCGGGCTCGACGATCGCCTTTCTTTGCTGGGAGACCGTCTGACGATCGACGCCGGTCTGCGCGCGAACATGCTCGGACGCCAGATCACGGAAAACCTTCCCGGCTCCATGCCTTACAAATCGGTCAAGAACATCTTCGAGCCGGTGCCGCAGATTCTCATCAGCTACCGGATCACGCCGTCGGACCAGATCTACGTCAATGGCACGACCGGATACAGGACTCCGGCCGCGTTCCAGGCGCAGGTGCCAATTTACAGCTTCACGACCGGTCTACCGACATCGGTGCCTCTCCACAGCTACGTGCCGGAATACATGATCGGCGAGGAGGCCGGTTTCAGGCACGAGGGCCCTCTCAACCTCAATCTTGCCGCATTTCACTACAATCTGGTCCATTACCAGATCAACAGCGTGTCCTATCTGCCGGGAACGTCGATTCTGGTCTCGCAGCCGATCGATGCCGGCGGCGAAGAGGCCGAGGGCGCGCAGGCCGAACTGGCGACGAGACCCTGGCATCATTTCAGCGCCTATGTGTCCGGCCAGTTTCTCCACACCACCATCGGCAACAATATCGCCTTCGGCGGCGACACGCTTCCGACCCGCGGCAAGACGGAAGTCGCCTCGCCCAAGCTCATCGCCTCCACCAGCCTCACCTACGACGACACGGTCAATTTCGGCACGCTCAGCGTCCGTTATTCTGACGCGCAATATTCAACGCTGATGAACGACCAGGGCATGCCGGCCTTCTTCGGCGTCGATGCCTCCATAGGGCGCACCTTGCCGACGGTCGGTCGCGCGCATCCCAAGCTGATGCTCTCCCTGCTCAATATCGGCGACATTCACAGCCTGACTTCCGTCAACGGCTTCACCGTGGCCAGCCGGCCGACGAAAGGATTATTCGGCAATACCGTCGCCGGATCGCAGCCCAACTACGTGATCGGCACGGGGTTTGCCGCCATCGCCACATTGTCCGCGACGATCGAATAGAGCAGGCATCACGGCATGACCCGACACACCTCCCATCCATCGTCGCTGCGGCGCCGGGCCCTCTTCGCCGGCGGTGCCCTGGCGGGGCTCGCCTACGCCCGGTCTGCTCTGGGCGCCTCTGCGAACACGGCGGCGGGACCGAACGTCGATCATTCCGGCAAATTCGGGCCGGACGGAAACGTGCGGACCTGGCGCGGCGACACCATAATCACGCCCTTGCCGGTCTCGTCCCCGGCCTTCGAGCCCATGTTGCGCATCAATGCCGACGTGACCCGGCGCTTTCGCGACACGATCGCCGCGACGCCGCCTTCGAGCTATCATATGACGATCTTCGGCGGTGCCGATCCAAATCAGCGTGCCCATCGCCGCTGGCCGCCGGGGGTAGCGCTCGACGCGCCGATCGAGGTGGCCGACGCCGCGATCCGTCGCCGAGTCGAACAGACGCGATTCGATTATCCAGTCCCGATCCGCATGGTGGTGGATCTGGCGGACGGCCTGCCGGAAACGCCCGGCGTCTTTCTGCAGCCGGAAACCCCCGCGGAGGGTGAGGTTCTGTATCGGCTCCGCAGAACGCTTTCGGACGTCACGGGAATCCGCCCGCCCGATATCGACAGCTTCCGCTTCCACATGACGTTCGGTTATGCGGTACGGCCGATGTCCGACACGGTCGCCATCCAGTTCGGGCGCTCGCTGGCACTGTGGCGCCGGTGGGTCGCCGACGCGGCACCGGTCATAGCGTTCCCGCCGCCAACTCTTTGCGTGTTCGACGACATGTTCGCCTTCCGCCCGTTACTGACCTTGAAGCGGGCCGGAACGGAGGACGATCGTCCCTGAAACGCTCGAAATGGTCCGATTTCAGCGCGCCGCCTCGGCGGCGGCGCGTTGCACCGCTTTCGCCATCGACGCGATGCCGTTGCCTCTGTTGGCGGAGAGAGCTTCGAGCAGACCCAGCTCTTTCAGGAACACCGGATCGGTCCGGAGAATCTCCTCCGGACTGCGCCCTGAATAGACACGCAGCAACAGCGCCACCAATCCCGAGACGATCGCCGCGTCGGATGCGCCGGCAAAGCGCACCAGACCGTCCTCGACGGCGGATTCCAGCCAGACCTGGCTCTGGCACCCCGGCACGCGATGCGCGTCGTCCGCCCATTCGGGCGGGAAAGGCGGCAATTTCCGGCCCATCTCGATGATGAAGCCGTAGCGCTCGGTCCAGTCGTCGAACAAAGCCAGCTCTTCGCCGATCGCCTCGATCGCCGCGGCGGCGCTGTCTTCTTCCGGGACGACGAAGGGGGATGCGGCGCTGGACATGCGCGGGATGTGCGCAACGCGGTTGGGACAGTCAAGCTATGCCAACCGGCAGGACTCGCCGGACTTGCCGATGCTGCCATTTGGCAGTATATACCCTGCCAGGAGGCAACCATGCGCGCCAACTTCACCCTGAAATCGGTGGAAACTGCTGCCACTCCCGGTTCGACTCTGCTGAACCTGTCCGATCCGGCGATCCGTCTTCGTCTCACCCCGGCCGCGATCGAGGGCATGATCCGCCTCGCCGCGTTGTGGCGCCTCAATACGGAGGAGATCTGCCTGCTGCTGGGTGACATGTCGGAACGCTCCTGGTTCCGGCTCAAGAAGGGCGAAACCGGCAGTCCCGAGCGGCCGTTCATCCTGTCGCAGGACATGCTCACCCGGATCAGCGTGCTGATCGGCGTGTTCAAGGGACTGCGTCTGCTGTTCTCGGAGAAGCTCGCCGACGAATGGATCAAGCTGCCCAATCGCGGTCCGCTGTTCGGAGGGCGGCCGCCGCTGGAGATCGCCATCGAGCGCGGCATTCCGGGCCTGCTCGACATCAGGGCGCATGTGGACGCGCTGCGTGGGGGGCTGTGAGAGCATGACCCTGCCAGATGCCGCGCCGGCATCCCTGCCGGGCGATTTCGTCCCGCCCTTGTGCCGTATCGAGCAGCGCGACACGGTGCGCCTGATTCCGAGCGGCCGCCTGAAGCCGCCCGTCCTGGCACCGCTCGCCGCCGACGAGGATGCGCTGAACGACCTGGCCGCGCTGGAAAGCCTCAGCAACGTCCGGCTCCAGGCCGCGTCCGCCGGCCTGCCCGATCTCGACCCGTCGGAACTGGTATTCGGCCGGCCCAATGACAGCTTCGTCAACGCGGCCTTCACCCATGTCCGTCCGGGCGGCAACCGTTTCAACGACGATCACCGCGGCGCCTGGTACTGCTCGTTCGATGCCGAAACCTCGCTGCGGGAAGTCGCCTGGCATCTGACGCGCGAACTCGACGCGATCGGCCGCTACGAGAACACCACGGATTATGCGGAGATGCTGGCCGATTTTGCCGCCCCGTTCCACGATCTGCGGGGACCCGGCGCCTCCGGGGCATGGCTCGGAGAGGATATCGGCCCGTCCTATCGTGCAGGGCAGGGCCTGGCGCGTCGCCTGCGCGATGACGGCGGGAAAGGCGATGCCGGGCCGGCCAGCAACGGTCTCGTCTATCCCTCCGTACGTCATCCGGGCGGAACCTGCCTGGTCGCGTTTCGGCCCAGCCTCGTGCAGAACCTGAGACAGGGCGGTCTCTGGCGCCTGAGCTGGACCGGCGGCCGCGTGCCCAGCATCAGCCGGCCGGGCGGTCACACGCCGGAAACCGTCTGCACCCCGGAGCCGCGCCGGCGTTGAGAGAGGCGGGCGGCTCAGCCCTTCCGCATCAGCCCGTCCAGGCGAGCGACCAGGATGGCGGGATCGCCCTCCACCACCAGAACCTTGTCGCGCGCACCGGCACCGCTGCGCACGCGGACCCGGCTGGCGGCGACGCCCAGAGCCTCAGCCAGGACGGCGCAGACCGCACGCGTGGCTCGACCGTCCTCTGCCGCTTCCGTGACGGCGATCCGCAAAGCGCTACGCCCGGCGGCATCCTCCCAGGGGCCCAGGATCGCGTTACGCCCGGCGCGCGGCTGGGCACGCACGGCGACAGTGATCTCGCCCCGTGGATGGGAGCCCTGATGACGGGAGCCGGGAAGGCTGGGGCCCGTGGAACGGGAAGGGGTCCTGGGCGGCGGAATGGCGACGGGTCTCCTTGCGGGCGAGGGCGGCGATCGCCATTTTCGGGGCATGTCAGACACGCTGCCCGCCAAGACGTCCCGCGCCGCGAAGCGCAAGCCGGAGCGCGCGCCCCCGCTTGTGACGGAGTTCGAGCCCCAGCGCCAGCCGGCCAAGCCGAAGACGCGCACGCTGAAGGTGGTGTCGCCCTACGAACCGGCCGGGGACCAGCCGACGGCGATCCGTGAGCTGGTGGCAGGGGTGGAGGCGGGCGAGCGCGACCAGGTGCTGCTGGGCGTCACCGGCTCCGGCAAGACCTTCACCATGGCCAAGGTGATCGAGGCGGTGCAGAAACCGACCCTGATCCTGGCGCCCAACAAGACCCTGGCGGCGCAGCTCTATGGCGAGATGAAGCAGTTCTTTCCGGAGAACGCGGTCGAGTATTTCGTCAGCTATTACGACTATTACCAGCCCGAAGCCTACGTGCCGCGCTCCGACACCTATATCGAGAAGGACAGCGCGATCAACGAGCAGATCGACCGCATGCGCCATGCCGCCACCCAGGCGCTGCTGGAGCGCAACGACGTGGTGATCGTCGCCTCCGTATCGTGCATCTACGGTATCGGCTCGGTCGAGACCTATTCCCGCATGGTGGTGAAACTGCAGGTCGGCGGCGAGATCGCCCGCGATGTGCTGGTGAAGGCATTGGTGGAGCAGCAATACAGACGCAACGACGCCGCGTTCGGGCGGGGAACGTTTCGCGTACGCGGCGAAACGCTCGATATCTTTCCGGTTCAGAACGAGGACCGCGCCTGGCGCGTGTCGCTGTTCGGCGACGAGATCGACAGCATCGTCGAATTCGATCCGCTGACAGGAGAAAAGACTGCCGATCTCGACGAGGTCAGTATCTATGCCAACAGCCACTACGTCACGCCGCGTCCGACCCTGAATCAGGCCACGATCTCCATCAAGCAGGAGCTGCGCGAGCGGCTGAAGGAGTTCACGGAGAATGGCAAGCTTCTGGAAGCGGAACGTCTGCAACAGCGCTGCACCTTCGATCTGGAAATGATCGAGACCACCGGCGCGTGCAAGGGCATCGAGAACTATTCCCGCTATCTGTCGGGGCGGCGTCCCGGCGAGCCGCCGCCGACCCTGTTCGAATATCTGCCAGAGGACGCCCTGCTGATCGTGGACGAGAGCCACGTCACCGTGCCGCAGATCGGCGGCATGGAGCGGGGCGACCATGCGCGCAAATCGATCCTGAGCGAGTTCGGGTTCCGCCTGCCGTCCTGCCTCGACAACAGGCCGCTGCGCTTCGACGAATGGGAACGGTTCCGACCGCAAACGATCCATGTCAGCGCGACGCCGGGCCCCTGGGAACTGGAACGGGCGCAGGGCGTGTTCGCGGAACAGGTGATCCGGCCGACGGGACTGATCGACCCGGTGACGGAGATCCGTCCCGTGGAACGGCAGGTGGACGATCTACTGGCGGAATGCCGGATCGTCATCGCCAGGGGCGGACGCATCCTCGTCACCACGCTCACCAAGCGCATGGCGGAGGACCTGACCGAGTACATGACGGAATCCGGCATCAAGGTGCGCTATCTGCATTCCGACGTGGATACGCTGGAGCGCATCGAGATCATTCGCGATCTTCGTTTGGGAGCCTTCGATGTCCTGATCGGCATCAACCTGCTGCGCGAGGGACTGGATATCCCGGAATGCCAGCTCGTCGCCATTCTCGATGCCGACAAGGAAGGTTTCCTGCGTTCGCGCACCTCCCTCGTGCAGACCATCGGCCGCGCGGCGCGCAACGTGGACGGGCGCGTGCTGCTCTACGCAGACACCATGACCGACAGCCTGCGCTACGCGATCGAGGAAACCGAGCGCCGGCGTCGCAAGCAGGCGGAATGGAACGAGGCGCACGGGATCACGCCGCAATCGGTCCGCACCCATATCGGCGAGGCGATCTCGTCGGTGTTCGAGCAGGACTACGTGACGGTGGCCCCGGTCAAGGATGCCGGCGTGACCGACATGGTCGGCAAGGATCTGAAATCGGCGATCGCGGATATCGAGAAGCGCATGCGCGCGGCGGCGGCCGATCTGGAGTTCGAGACCGCGGCACGGCTGCGCGACGAACTCAAGCGCCTGGAAGCGCTCGATCTCGGCATCGAGCCACCACCACCCTCGCCGAACTCGCGCGCCGGACGCTCGTCCTCCAAAGCGCGCACGCCGGAGCCCCTGGGTCCCGGCGGTGGCGGCTACGACCCGTCCAAGCGAAAAGGCGCCAGCCGCAGACGCGGCTGACGATACAGCCAGGAGAGCTTGACAGTCCCCGTGCCACCCCTATCCGTGATTCGTTCGGTTGACGACGAGGAGATGGGCGATGTCGGCATGGTGGGCGGCTGTTCTGGCGATACTGATGCCCGCTGCGGCAGCGGCAGCGGCCGACCATGTGACGATCGACGGTGCGCCCCGCACGAAGACCGTGCTCGACCGCCACATCTTCGGCCAGTTCAGCGAGCAGCTCGGCCGGGGCATCGAGGACGGCATCTGGGTCGGCCCTGACAGCAGGATTCCAAATATCGACGGGTTCAGACGCGACGTCGTGGAGGGGCTGAAAGCCCTGCATGTATCGGACATACGCTGGCCGGGCGGATGCTTCGCCGACGAATACCACTGGCGCGACGGCATCGGTCCGCGCGACCGTCGCCCGGTGCGCACCAACACCAACTGGGGCGATACAACCGAAGACAATGCGTTCGGCACCCAGGAATTCATGCGCTTTACGGCCCTCGTCGGCGCCGACCGTTATCTCGCGGTCAATCTCGGCTCCGCTTCGCCCTCCGAGGGCGCGGAATGGCTGCAATACATCACGGCGCCACACGGTTCGACCCTGGCCAACGAACGCTCTACCAACGGCGATCCCCAGCCATGGACGGTCAGCATGATCGGAATCGGCAACGAATTATGGGGCTGCGGCGGCACCATGGAGGCCGGCTATGCCGCCGATCTGACCCGCCGCTACGCGACCTTCCTGAAGGTGCCGGACTCGATGCACGCACTGAAGATCGCGTCAGGCCCTTACGGCGACGACACGGCCTGGACCGAGACAATGATGCGTCACGCGTCCGACCAGATCGACGGCCTCAGCCTGCATTTCTACACCATGCCGAAAGACTGGAAACACGTCGCCAAGTCGCACGCCACGGGCTTCGACCAGACAGACTGGACGCGCGTACTATCCATGGCGGCGCAGATGGACACGGTTCTCTCCGCGCAGGAACGCGTGATGGACAAGTACGATCCGAGCCGGCGCGTGGCGCTGATCGTCGACGAATGGGGCACCTGGTACGAACCCGAGCCCGGCACCAATCCGCACTGGCTGTTCCAGCAGAACACCATACGCGACGCGCTGGTCGCCAGCACGACGTTCGACATCTTCGCGCGACACGCCGCGCGCGTCCGCGGCGCCAACATCGCGCAGATGGTCAACGTGCTGCAGGCCCTGTTCCTGACGGACGGCGCGACCACCATCCGCACTCCGACCTACTGGGCGTTCGATCTTTACAAGAACGATCAGGGCGGATCGGTTCTGCCGACACGGGTGACGACCCATCGGCTGACACATGGCTCGTGGAGCATCGAGGCGCTCAGCGCCAGCGCCGTTCGCGGCCGTGATGGCGTGGTGCGGCTCGCGCTCACCAACACCGATCCCGAGCAGTCGGACGCTGTGGACGTGTCGCTGTCGGGCCTGTCCGAACGCAACGTGTCGGGCCGCATCCTCACCGGGCCGGCGATGGATGCGCGCAATACGGCCGAGCATCCGGATGCCGTGCGCCCGGCGCCGTTCGAGAGCGCCGTGCTGTCCGGAAACGCGCTGCAGGTAACCCTGCCGCCCAGAAGCGTGGTGATGCTGGAACTGCGCTGATCCGTCGCCTTCAGCGCGGACGTTCCGGCATCCACGCCAGATGCGTCCGCACGGCGGGCCAATCCGGCGCAATGATGCTGTAGACGCAGGCGCCGTCGCCAGCCGGTCCGGATGGAACGACCAGCGATCGACCCGCGTCCAGCACCCTGGCCTGTATTCCGATCGCTCTCCCTCGATTCCACCCGGATCGGCGACATCGGCGAGGGCGGCATTCACCCGGTAAACGTTCATCGTCCGTATCCCTCCCAGGACAGCACGTCGGTCAGCTCTGTTGCGGCTTGATCCGCGCCTGCCGTTCGCGCGCCTTGAGGATGGCCAGCATCGCCCGGCGACGCTCCTTGGCGGCGATCGCCATTTGCCGTCCGGCCTCGCCCATGAACTGGCCGGGAGAGTTGTCGATCAGGACGCCGCCGTCCGCCTCGGACCAGAGCGGTTTGAATGCGAAGCCGAGCAGATCGTGCGCCGCCACCGCGTCGCGGAAGACATCCGTGCACATCCTGATGAAGGGATCCTGCGGCACGGTGAAGATCGCGGGTGCCGTCGCCAGCCGGTCCGGATGGAACGACCAGCGATCGACCCGCGTCCAGCACCCCGGCCTGTATTCCGATCGCTCTCCCTCGATTCCACCCGGATCGGCGACATCGGCGAGGGCGGTGCATTCGAAGATGGCGTAGTCGTGGCCCTCCCAGCGCACCGGCAGGAAACGCCCGTTCGGCAAGAGCAGGGGCGACAGCAGCGCGCGCGCCCGTGCGCTCAGCAACAGGTTGTGTTCGGGCCCGAGCGCCAGACGAACGGCGTCGAGCGGAAGCGCGCGCGCCTGATTGCGCGTGCCGTAGCCGATCGGCGGCGCAAGCCAGCCGACTGTCTCGCAATGATGATCCCAGTCAGAGAATTCCTTGTTCCAGATTCGAAGCTGCGCCTCCTCGCCGGATTGCGTTTTCGGGCTGTGGGCAAACACGAGAGTCCCGTACGCGAGGTCGGCATCCACCCGGTAGACGTTCATCGTCCGTATCCCTTCCAGGACAGCACGTTGGTCAGGTCGGGTCGTGGCAAAGGACGCTCGATCGAACGCAGCAGTTTTTCCAGCGCGATCGCCCGCGGATCGTGCGAGTTGGCGACCACCCAGTCCGATAGTTGGCGTAATTTTTCGAGAATCACCGCGCGTCCCGCCTCGCGGCCACGTTCCCTCGCAGCCAACTCGGCGTCCGTGTCCGCCTTCTTCATTTCTTCGTCTATTATAGCATCATACCCGCCGTCCGGCATGCCGTGCACCATCTCGCCGCGGTGATAGCTGCCCGGCACGATGGCGGCATCCGCCGGATCGTGGATACTGAATCCCCACTTCTGGAGGATTTTCCGCGCGCGCTCCACTTTGTAATCCCTGTAGGGAACCGTGTGGTGGATCTCCAGCTTCGGCTGGCCGGGGTCCTGATTCAGCCCCTGTTTCAATGCTGGCTCGGCCCGCGACAGCAGAGACAGCGTGTTGTGCTTCAGTTGCCCTCGATATTCGAGCGCGTGAATCTCCTCGTCGATGGCGGCAATCTCGGATGCTATCGCCTCCCTCGTTCTCGACGTTTCGCTCTGCACCCGCTGCCGCAACTCGGTCAGGAACTGGATCGCCTCGGCCGTCGTCAGGGCGGCGACGGCCACCTGGAGCGCCTTCAGGAACGTCGGCGTCGCCTGCAGAAGCTGCGCCTGCACCGGAATCAACCGACCGGACGGCTCCGGACCGGCTGCGTTGTCGCTCGATCCTCGTGATGGCGTAACGATCGACCGGTCCACCGCGGTCTGCAGCAGCGGCGCCTCATACCCTGACCCCGCCAGCTCATCCTTGCTCGCCTGGACCGGCAAATCGTTGGCGCCCGTCGGATGCGGCACATGCCGGGGCTTCCTCACCTCCGTCGCTCGCTCGTCCGGCTCGCCGAGCACGTGCATGAACGAGGCGAAATCGGTGATCTCCGGCATCGGGTCGGGGGCACCGGCTTGATGCGGGCGGCCGTGCTAGGGCGGCGGGATGGGTTTGCGTCGCATCGGACGTCCGTGCGCGCCTGCCGGCGCCCGCGTCGCCGCATGGCCCGGCGGCACCAGGCCGAAGCGCAGCCCGATTTCGTCGGACAATGGCACGACTGTCTCGAACGGCATCAGGATCAGATCGGGATCGTGCGGATCGACCGCGGACAGCGCCGGTTCTGGCGGGGGCGCCTCTTCGCGGACGGCGGAGAGATAGGCCGGGTAGGACGGGTGCGTCGGGTGGACCGGCTCGAAGCCGAGACCGAGCAGGAAGGAGAAGGAGAGCTCGATGTCGGCCTCGAACCTGCCCTCCAGGTCGCCATGGCGCATCGGACGCTGCGGGCTGGGCGTCTCGCCCGGCCCCAGCAGGCGGGCGGTGCCGCGAAACTCCGCCGGGAGACGGATCGTGCCGGACCCGAGCCGCATGTCGATCTGTTCGGCCATTCCGTCTCCATCATCGTGTTGCGGCAGAATAGCTGTCCCCAGCGAAAACGGGCGGAAACGACATCCCGGCGCTTACTCGCGGTGACGTTCCAGCATCCACGCCAGATGCATTCGCACGGCGGGCCAGTCCGGCGCGATGATGCTGTAGACGCAGGTGTCGCGCAGCGCGCCGTCATCGGTGCGGCGGTGGTGACGCAGGATGCCGTCCAGCCTGGCGCCGATCCGCTCAATGGCGCGACGGCTGGCGAGGTTGAGCGCGTGGGTCCGCAACTCCACAGCGATGCACTGCAGGGTCTCGAAGGCATGCGTCAGCAGGAGACGCTTGGCGTCCGTGTTGAGCGCCGTGCGCTGCATGCGCTGCGCATACCAGGTCCAGCCGATTTCCACGCGCCGGAACGTGTGGTCGATATTCCCGAACGACGTCATGCCGACCGTCTCGCCGCTCGCCGTGTCGACCACGGCAAACGGGATCATCATGCCGGAATCGCGCAGAGCCAGGCGTTCCACGATCGCCGCCGCCATGGTCTCCGGCGACGGGACGCTGGTATACCAGTGACGCCACAGCGCGCCGTCGCTGGCGGCACGGACAAGTGCATCGTGATGCGACGGGTCGAGCGGCACGAGCGTCGCGTGCGGACCCTGCAACGTCACCGGTTCGATCCAGCCCATCCGCCCGTTTCCCTCCTTGCTCCGCCGGTTCATGGTCGCGTGCGCAGTGCTGTTTAAGCAAGGGGAGGGCAAAATGGGTCGCCGTTACGTCACCGTGGATGTGTTCACGGATCGGGCCTTCGGCGGCAATCCGCTCGCCGTGGTGCTGGACGCCGCCGGTCTCGACACGCAAACGATGCAGCGCGTGGCGCGCGAATTCGGATATTCAGAGACCACCTTCGTTCTGCCGCCCGCCGATCCGGCGCACCACGCATGCGTGCGGATCTTCACGCCGGAGCAGGAACTGCCGTTCGCCGGCCACCCCAATGTCGGCACCGCCTTCGTGCTGGCCCGGGAATGGGCGGGGCGCGGCGAAGCGCTGCCCGAGCAGTTCCTGTTCGAGGAGGCGGCGGGGCTGGTTCCGGTCCGGCCATGGCTGGCGGATGGCAGGCTCTGCGGCGCCGAGCTGACTGCGCCGATCCGCTTCGAACGGGGCGAGACGATCGAGAGCGCGACGATCGCCCGCATTCTCCGTCTGCCGGAACAGGCTGTGCTGGCCGATCCGCATCCGCCGCTGGTCGGCTCGGCCGGGCTGCCATTCCTGCTGGTGCGCCTGCGCGATACGGAGGCGGTGGACGCCGCCAGTGTGGATGAAGCGCTGCTGGCGGACCTGCTCGGCCACCACGCGACCCGCAATCTCTACCTCTATGCCCGTATCGGCGCCGATCGCGTTCATGCCCGAATGCTGGCCCCGCTGGACGGCATTGGCGAGGACCCGGCTACCGGCAGCGCCGCCGCCGCTCTGGGCGGGCTTCTCGGCGCGCTGGATGGCGCGGCCGACTTCACCATCGCGCAGGGCGTGCAAATGGGCCGGCCGAGCGAGATACGCGTCTCCGTGTCGGAGGGCGGCGCGATCCGCGTCGGCGGCGCTTGCGTGACGATGATGCAGGGGGAATTGCTGATCAGGGAGCCAGGCGACTAGAGGGCTGGCTTGCTTTCCCGTCCGCACGGCCCCTGCAGGCCCGGATGAACGACCCGCCTGCTCATCCGTTCTGCTGTTTCACACCGGAGTGCCCGCCATGCTGTCCATGAGAACCGCGACCAGCGTCCTGGAGATCGACCCGGCCTGTGGCGGCGCGCTGACCGCATGGACGCGCAACGGCGTGCCGATCCTGCATCCGGTGGTGGACCCGAACCTGATCGCGCAGCGGCTGCGCGCGGTGGCGGCCTATCCGCTGATCCCGTTCTCAAACCGCGTCGGCTACGGACGCTTCGCGTTCGGCGACGAGAGCTTCCGTCTGGCGGAGAATTTCGCGGGCGAACCGCATACGATTCACGGCAACGCCTGGATGCGGGAATGGAGCGTGGAATCGCACGACGACATGGTCACCGTGCTGACGCTCTCGCACGAGCCTCCGCGCGATCCGTCCACGGAATGGCCGTTCCGCTACCACGCACGCCTCGAATATGCCCTGCGTGACGACGGCCTGTCGGTTCGCATCGCCGTGCGCAACACCGATGACCGGCCGCAACCGGTCGGACTCGGTTTCCACCCGTTCTTCCCGCGCGGGGGCGATGTCGAGCTGGGCTTCTCCGCCGGAAGCGTCTGGATCGCGGGAGAGGACGCGCTGCCTGCCGAACGGTTGGCGGTGTCGGACCATCCCGCCTATCGCTTCCAGCCCATGCGCGCGGTGGACGGTCCGCCGCTCGACAATTGCTTCGCGGGCTGGAGCCGCCTGGCTTTCCTTCGCTGGCCGTCCCGTGGGCTTGCGCTCACCATCCGCGCCGAGGCGCCGTTCGACCATCTCGTGGTGTTTTCGCCGCCGGGCAAGGATTTCATCGCCGTCGAACCGGCCAGCAACATGACCGATGCGGTCAATCGCCCCGATATCGAGGATCGAGGCCTGTCCGTGCTGCAACCAGGCGAAACCCTGTCCAGCACGGTCGATCTGTCGCTGATGGGGCTGTAGATGGGTCCGGTCAGGACGCGCCGAGAGGGCGGCGCATCCTGATCAGCGGGACGGCGACGCCGTCCGCCACTGCCTCGCTGCGTTCCACCGGCTGATAGCCGCAGGCACGATAAAGCGGTTCGCCGCTCAAGGTCGCCATCATCTCCGCCTCCCGGAACCCGCGCTCGGCCGCCGCACGCTCGCACGTCTCCAGAATCAGCCTTCCCACCCCGCGGCGGGCGAAACCGGGATGGGTGTACATGGCACGGATCCGTGCCGGCGCCGTGGCCGGATCGAGCAGGGCCGGATCGCGCTGCGCCGCCGTGTGGTCGCCGCCATAAAGCGTGGCGCGGAAGCTCCAGCCGCCGCATCCGGCCAATTCGCCGGTCTCGGTCTCGGCCAACAGGTAGGTGCCGTCGGTGACGAGCTGCGTGTCCAGACCCATGAAGGCCCGGCTGGCCACGACCTGTTCCGGCGACAGGAAGGCGTCCTGCAGCCGGTCGATCGCCAGACGCATCAACGTATCGATGCGCGGAATATCGGCCGTTACGGCCCAGCGGGTCCGGAAGCGCATCGGCTCTCCCTTCGCTCAGTGATGCGGCGTATCGCCCAGCATGGCGGCGACATCGGGCTCGATCGCGGCGGCGATCCGCTCCTGCATCGCCGGCGTCGGATGCAGCGGCGGATCGGGCGGGGTCAGCAGCGGGTCGAGGAAATCGGAGGCCTGCACCTTGCCATTCACGCGAAACAGATCGCCCACGTCGCGATAGGTGAGGTAGGGCCGGCCGTCGCGGATCTGGGCCGCCATCATGCGGTTCACCGCATCGGTGTTCTCCGTCACCCAGGCGGAGCGGATCGATGGCAGCACGCCGAGGAGCAGAATCTTCGCCTCCGGCAGCTTGGCATGGATCCGGTCCACCACGGCGACGATGCCGGCATAGGTCTGCGCGGCATCCGTGTGCACATGCCCGAAATTATTCGCGCCGATCAGCAGCACGACCCCGCGCGGCGCGATGCCGTCCAACTCGCCATGGTCGATGCGCCAGATCAGGTGGCAGGTGCTGTCGCCCTTGAAGCCGAGATCGACCGCGTTCCTGTCGCCATAGAAGCGCTGCCAGATCGGCAGGAAGCGCCGGAACGGTTGCGGCCCGTCGCTTTCCCAGTTCTGGGTGATGGAGTCGCCGATCCAGAGCAGATTGGGGCGGCGCGAGGCCAGCTCGGCCTGTTTGGCCTCAAACCGCACCCGCCACCAGGGCTCGCTCATGCGCGAGACCGGCTCCACCGCCAGATTGGCGCGGGCATGATGCGCGGAGACCGGCGTCGCCGCGTGGCTGCGCGGATGATGCGTCGCCGAATGATTAGTCTGCGGATGATGCGTTTCGGCGGCCGAAACCGGTCCAGCGGCCAGGAGAAGGGCGCCCAGCAGCGCTGCCCGCCTACGCATAATGCAGGGCCACGATCGAGAGGATGCCGGCCGCGACGCTGTAGAGCGCGAAGGGTCGCAGCGCCCAGTTCTCGTGGTTGCGGAAATACCGCATCAGAAAGGCCGTCGACAGGAACGCGGTGATGCCGGCCGCTACGGCGCCGGTCACGGCCGAACCCATGGCGCTGAACGGGATGTGGTTCTTGTGCAGCTCCAGAAGCTGGTTCGCGGTCGCGGCCAAGATCACCGGCAGAGCGATCAGGAAGGAGAACCGCGCCGCCGTCTCGTGACTCACACCGCGCAGCAGACCGCCGGTCATGGTGGCGCCGGAGCGCGAGATGCCGGGCAGGAAGGCCAGGCACTGCCAGCAGCCGATCCAGAGCGCATCGGCGATCGAGAGCGAGGCGATCGGCCGGTCCGCATCCTCCGGCAGACGCGCGCGCAGCCGGTCGGCGAACAACAGGATCAGGCCGTTGATCACCAGGAAGCCGGCCGCCATCACCGGCGTGCCGAACAAGGCGCGCAACGGATGTTCCAGCAGCTTGCCGACCACGAGTGCCGGCACCGTGGCGACCACGATCAGGAACAGGATGTAGCGGCTCTCGCCCACCCGAAGCGGGTCCGCGGCCCCGGCCGCGCCGGTCAGCAGCGCCACCCAGTCGCGCCAGAAATAGGCGAACAACGCGATCGCGGTGCCGACATGCAGCATGGCGAGAAAGGGCAGGAAGGTAATGGCGCGCTCGTCCAGCGACCAGTGAAGCAGGGCCGGCAAGATCACCGCGTGGCCGAGGCTGCTGATCGGGAACAGCTCGGTCACCCCCTGCAGGATGGCCATGATCAGCGCCTGAATCGTCGTCATTCCAATGTCCTGCAGCTTCGCGTTGATGTGGTGCCGTATTACGCCGACAGGAGCAAGCGCGCGGGCCGCGCCGAAGGAGCACGATTGACGGTCCCGCAACGGACTCGGTAGAGCAATCGCATGACCGCGACCACCGCACCCGCCAAGCGCGCGCCTTCCCGACGCCGGCACGGGATCGCCTCGGTCCTGGCGAGTTGCGGCGTTCTGGCCGTCACGCTCGGTTTCTACGGCTACGCCGCCAGCGTGATGCACCCGGATCGCGGCGGTACCTATCCGCTGGACGCGACCTTCCTGTCCTCCAACGGCCTGTCGGCTGGCGCCGACGTCCTGATCGCGGGCGTGTCGGTCGGCACCGTGACGGCCATCACCCTCGACCCGAAGGCGATGGTCTCGCATGTGCGGTTCCGGATCGACCGGTCGATCCGGCTACCCGTGGATTCGCGTCTGAGCATCGGCAGCCCGGGCCTGACGGCGGCGAATGCGCTGATGATCGATCCCGGCCACTCGAAGGAGCGCATGAAGGCGGACGGCGTGCTGACGGATACCTGCGAGGCGGTCAGCCTCGAGGACCAGGTCAGCCGCTATATCTTCGGCAATGGCGGCGCCGCCACGGGCTGCTGACCGAAGCAGCGCCAGGGCAGGGGGCGGGAAACCGCCCCCCACACACGAATCACATCCCGGCGGATCACATATCGAAGGCGTGCGGCAGCAGCACGAGATCGCGCACCACCGTGCCGCGACGCCGGCTCAGCATGAACGCCACCGCCTCGGCCACGTCGTTCGGCTCCATCATGCCGCCGGCCGCAATCTCGGCCTCCAGCCGCTTCGGATCCCAGTCCTTGAGCAGCGGCGTCACCACCGGACCCGGCAGCACCGCGCCGACGCGAATGCCATGCGGCGCCATCTGGCGGCGCACCGTATGCACGAAGGCCTGCACGGCGTGCTTGGAGGCCGTGTAGACCGGCTCGACCATCACCGGCACCACGCCGGCGATCGAGCTCGTGACCACGATATCGCCCGAGCCCTGTTTCATCATCTGCGGCAGCACCGCGCGTACCGTGCGGAAGGCGGCGTTGATGTTCAGGTGGAGCATCGGATCCCAGCGGTCGGGATCGCCCTCCCAAACGTTTCCGCCGACATAGGAGCCTGCATTGGCGTGCAGAATGTCGAGCCGGCCCTGTTCGGCGACGATCTGCTCCACCGCGCGATCGATCGACGGGTAATCGAACAGATCCACCACGATGCCGCGCGCACCGATTTCCGCGGCGACGGCCGACATGGTCGCCTCGTCGCGATCGAGCAGATAGACGGTGGCACTTTGCGCGATCAGCACGCGCGCCGTGGCGAGACCGATCCCGGATGCGCCGCCGGTGATGGCGACAATCTTGTTGTTCAACGATTCCAGCATGGGTTTTGTCCTTTCCGGGCTTGCCCGCTCACCGGGCCGCGCGCCGCTGGCGGCTGATGAAGATGGCAAGCAGAATGATCACGCCCTTGACCACGTTCTGGACGTAGGGCGAGACGTTCATGAGATTGAGGCCGTTGTTCAGCACGCCGAGCAGCAGCGCGCCGACGAGTGTTCCGATGATCGAACCGCGCCCGCCGGAGATGGCGGCACCGCCCAGAACCACGGCGGCGATGGCGTCGAGTTCGAATCCGTTGCCGGCGTTGGGCTGGCCGCTCATCAGGCGGGCGGTCAGCACGACTCCGGCGAGCGCCGCGGTGAGACCGCTGATCAGGTAGACCAGCACCTTGTAGCGACGCGCATCGATGCCCGAGAGCCGCACGGCGTCCTCGTTGCTGCCGATGGCGTAGATGTAGCGGCCGACGGGCATGCGCTGCAGCAGCACATAGGCCACGGCATAGGTCGCGAGCATCACCAGGATCGGCGTCTGGATGCCGAGCACAGCGCTGTGGCCGAGCCTGGCGAACCAGTTCGGCAGGCCGGCGATCGGATAGCCGCCGGTGTAGATCAGCCCGAGACCGCGGGCGATGCTCATGGACGCGAGCGTGACGATGATCGGCGGCATGGCCAGCCTGGCGATGACCAGGCCGTTGCACAACCCGAACAGGCCGCCCACCAGCAGCCCGCCGCCGATCGCCACCACACCCGGAAGTCCGGCCGCGAACAGGCCGGCCACCACCGTGCCGGACAGCGCCATGACCGAGCCGACGGACAGGTCGATGCCGCCCGTGAGGATGGCGAACGTCATGCCCACCGAGATCACGGCATTGATCGAGACCTGTCGCCCAACATTCTCCAGATTGCCCAGCGAGACGAACCGGTCGTTCATCAACACCATGCAGACCGACACGACGACAAGGCCGATCGCCGGCAGGAAGGCGGGCGATTGACGCATCCTGGCCAGGATCTGGCCGCCCCGGCTCGTTTCAGTGGTGGTCGGCATGCTGGTCGCTCCCTGCGGTGGCATGGCGCATCACCTCTTCGGGGTTGATGGAATCGCCGGCCAGGGTCGCGGCGATCGCGCCGCGCCGGAATACCGCGACGCGATCGCAGAGACCGACGATCTCGGGCAGCTCGGACGAAATCATGATGATGGAACAGCCCTCGTCGGCGAGCGCCCGCATGAGGCGGTAGATCTCCGCCTTGGCGCCCACGTCGATCCCACGTGTCGGCTCGTCGAAGATCAGGATGCGGCAGCGCCGGTTCAGCCACCGGGCGATGACGACCTTCTGCTGATTGCCGCCGGACAGGGTCAGGCTTTCCGTTTCGTCGGAGGGAGCCTTGATCCTGATCTGCTGCATCAGCTCGAGCGTGATGCGGCGCTCCTTCTTCCGGTCGATGATGCCGGCGCGGTTGGTGTATTTATCGAGATTGTTGATCGAGACATTGTCTCGGATCGAGAAACCCAGCATCAGGCCCTGGGTCTTGCGATTCTCCGGCAGCAGCCCGATGCCCTGCGCGAGGGCCGCGGCGGGATCGTCCAGTCGCACCGGCTTTCCGTCGATCCGCACCTGTTTGCCGCGGCAAGGAATGGCGCCGATCAGCGCCAGCGCGGTCTCCGTCCGCCCGGAACCGACCAGGCCGGCAAAGCCGAGAATCTCGCCACGATGCAGAACGAACCCGCTTTCCGGCGCGCCGTCGCGTATACGCAGTCCTTTCGCCTCCAGCACGATGTCGCCCGGCGGCGTGTCGGGACGCGCGGGAAAGCTCGCCTCCAGGCGACGCCCGACCATCATCTCCACCAGCCCGTCCATGTCGCAATCCGACGTGCGGACGAGGCCGACATTGCGGCCGTCACGGAGAACGGTGATCCGGTCGCAGATCTCGAAGATCTCGTCGAGATGATGCGAGACGAAGAACATGCCGATCCCGTCGGCGCGCAACTGACGCATCACGCGGAACAGATGCTCCGCCTCGGAGGGCGTCAGCGTCGCCGTCGGTTCGTCCAGGATCAGGATCCGCGCATCCAGGCTCAACGCCTTGGCGATTTCAATGAATTGCTGATCGGCGACGGAAAGGCGGCCGACCGGGCAATCCAGGTCGACCTCGATACCGAGCCTTCGCATGAGTTCCGCCGATCGCGCGCGCATCTCGGCCTTGCGCGACAGGCCGAAACGCGACGCGGTCTCGCGTCCGAGAAAGATGTTGTCCACCGCATCGAGATCGGGAACCAGGCTGAATTCCTGGAACACGATGCCGATTCCGGCGGCGATCGCGTCGCGATAGGAGTGGAAGCGCCTTTCCTGCCCGTCGAGCAGAATGCGGCCTTCGTCCTGATGCTGGATACCGCCGATGATCTTGATGATCGTCGACTTGCCGGCGCCGTTCTCGCCGAGCAGCGCGTGGATCTCTCCACGCGCCAGCTCGAGCGACACGCCCTTCAGCGCCTGCACGCCCGGGAAGCCCTTGGTCACGCCATCCAGGGCCAGCAGCAGGGGGGCATCGGGGATTGCGTCCATCGCGACGCTCCTTCGCGATTCAGCCTACCAGGAGAAGGTCTTGGCGTTCTGGGCGTCCACGAGCGCCACATCCACCGGGGTATTGGGGGGGATCTTGGCGCCCCAGAGCTTGGCCAGAGCCATCGCCAGAGCCAGACGGATCTCCTCACGCGGGAACTGCGCCGCGGTGGCGATGAACTTCGAGCCCGGCTTGGCGATCGCCGCCACCGCATCCGGCGCGCCATCCACGCTCACCAGCTTCACGTCCTTGCCGCTGGACTCGATCGCCGACAGCGCGCCGAGCGAACCATTGTCGTTGACGCTGAAGATGCCCTTCAGGTCCGGGTTGGCCTGCAGCATGTTCTCGGTCACGGTCAGAGCCTGATCGCGCTCCTGGCGGCCATTCTGCGTGCTGACGATCTTGATCCCGGGGAATTTGGCCAGCGCCGCCTTGCAGCCCTTCACGCGTTCCAGGATCGGCACCACGGGAATGCCGTCGATGATGCCGACATTGCCGGTCTTGATGGTGTCGCCAAGCTTCGTGCAGGCCAGCACGCCCGCATCGTAGTTCTTGGAGCCGACGAAGCCGTCGATCGGGCCATCGGCCTGGGCATCGACCGAGACGATCGGAATGTGCTTGTCATGCACGGACTGCACCACGTTGGCGACGCCGGCGCTGTCGGTCGGGTTGATGATGATCAGCTGCGCGCCCTGCTGCACCATGTCCTCGATGTCGCTCACCTGCTTCGACACGTCGTGATGCGCGTCGCTGACGATCAGCTTGGCGCCGATCGTGTTGGCGGCGTCGGTCACCGCCTGCTTCATGACGACGAAATAAGGGTTGTTCATCTCCTGGAACGACACCCCGATCACGAGCGGCGTGGCGGCCTGGGCGGAGACTGCGCCGCCAGCGAGGGCGGAGGCGCAAAACAGAGCCGCGAGAGCGGATTTGGCAGAGGTCATTCGTTTTCTCCCTTGTGTAACAATCAGTGCGGCACGGGATCTTTCGTCCCGGTTCCGGTCTTCGCCGGCTTCTAGAGGGCGGTGTAGCCGCCATCGACGAAGATCGATTGCCCGGTCACCATCCCGGACGCAGGTGCGGACAGGAACAGCACCAGATCGGCCACCTCTTCCGGCGTCGCGACGCGCCCGGCGGGCACCTTGGCCAGAAAATCCTTCAGCTTGTCGCCCTGGCTCCAGACCTTCTCGCCCATCTCGGTCCAGACCACGGTCGGACAGATGCTGTTGCTCTGGATGTTGTACGGCGCCCACTCGGCGGTCATCACCTTGGTCAGTCCGTTCAGCCCGGCCTTCGAGGCGACATAGGCGCCGTGGTCGGGCAGGGCGATCTCGCTCGCCTGCGACGAGATGTTCACGATCTTGCCCCAGCGGCGCTCGATCATGCCCGGTGCCAGCGCGCGGGCCATCAGCCAGGCGGCGCGAAGATTCACGTTCAGGATCGCATCCCATTCCGGCACGGTCTGATCGATCAGCGGCCTGGGCATGGTGATGCCGGCATTGTTCACCAGAATGTCGGCGCCGCCCCATTCCGCGTTGACCGTCCGCGCCACCGCGTCTGCCGCATCCGGATCTGCCTGGTCCGCGACCACCACCAACACCCTCCTGCCGGCCTGCCGCACCAGGGACGCGGTCTCCTCGAGCGCCGCGCGATCGCGACCCACGGCGACGATGTCCGCCCCGGCCTCGGCCAGGACCGTGCAGATGGTCGCCCCCAGGCCGCGGGAGGCACCGGTGACCACGGCGCGTCTGCCACCGAGGGCGAAACGCGCTGGAAGAGCGGGTGAGGACATGCGCTCGCGATCCTTCAATGAGCCGATACGGCGGGCGGATGCTCCGGCGCGCACGGCAGGGCGTTGGTGGCCCGCACATCGGCGATGCGCCGTGCGCGGGACCGGTAGTCGCGCGGTGTCATGCCGCGCAGACGCAGGAAGATGCGGTTGAAATTGGACAGGTTGGCGAAACCGGACCGCACGGCGACGTCGGTGATCGCCAGGTTGTTGCTCACCAGAAGCTGGCAGGCATGGCTCACGCGGAGTTTCTGGACGAAGGCGGTGAAAGTGTCGCCGGTGGCGGCGCGGAACTGGCGGGAAAACGCGGCGGGGCTCAGCCCGGTCAGTTTGCGCGCGCGATCGGCATCGAGCGCTTCCGGCGTCGCGGCCAGCAGGCTGCGGATCGCGGCATCCATGCGACGCAGTTGCGGCCCGCTCATCTGCTCCTGCTGATTGATCGCAAGGGTGCGGAACGGCGCGGCGGCGAGACCGGCGAACAGGTCGATGCAGGCGGCGAGTCGGGCCATGCCCGACAGCTCCCCCATCGCCTCCAGCGCATGGCCCAGCCGGAGCGCCGCTTCGCCGGTGAACTCCACCCCATTGGCCGAGGTCGCCAGCAGCGCTCTTATCGGAGACAGCTCGGGGCACAGGCCGATCAGCCCGCCAATCCATTCTGCGGTGAACTGCAGCACCACATCACGACCAGGCACGGTCTCGCCCGGTTGAACGTGGCTCACCCAGGCATGCGGCAGGTTCGGCCCGATCAGAACGAGCTGACGAGGCCGGTACGGGCCGACATGGTCACCGACCATCGCCTGGCCCGCACCCGCCGCGATCAGATGCAGTTCGTATTCCGGGTGACGGTTCCAGCAGGCGAGGGGCGACGGGAAATCGTGCCGATGCCAACGGAAGCTCTCGTTCGGCTCCGGACGGATCAGCTCATAGATGGCGGGCAGCTCGCGCGCGTCGGCCGTCGCGATTCCACGTTTCGTATCGATGCTCGGATTGGCGGTCATTTGCGTCGCGGTTCCGGCCCAAGACAGATCGCTCCGGGCATGGCGGGCATCTAAAACCCGGTGGGCGAAGGGCGATAGTCCGCTTTTTGAGAGAGAACCAATACGATTTTGTCGGAAGCGGGCGACGAGACAAGAAATCACCGCATCTGGACAGGGACTCCGGTCCCTGACGGGCGCAGAGTCAGGGCCAGTATTCTCCGGCAGAAATATTTATTGTGCGGAGCACAATAACCCGGTTGAGACGACGAACTATTGCTGCGATCGCGACGGGAGCGCCGATCAGTCGTTCAGAGGATAGGAGCGCATCAGCCGGCGCTGGTTGCGCCAGGCGGCCAGAAGCGCGAACGGCCCGGTCGGCCGGCAACCGCGCCGGCGCATGGCGGCGCCGATCTCGAAGGCCTGGCGATAATGCCAGAGCTGGTCGCGATAGGCCTTGGCCAGGGTGGTGGTGGAATCCCAGATATGGGTCGCTTCCGAACCGACGCCGTTGATCTCGATGATCCCGAAGCTCTCGCCGGCCCGGAGCGCGCTGATGGAACGGAACTTCACGTCGATGCGGCCGAAATGGAAATCGGGGATATCGCGCATGATGGCGTCGATCCGCCGCTCCAGCGCGTCGGTGATGTCGCGATGCCCGTCCAGGAAGATCGAGCCCTTGCAGTGGTTGCCGGCGAAAACCAGCGTCATGCCGACGCCGGCCGGCAGGACCTCGTCCTGCCGGCCGGCGAGGCGCGGCAGATAGATGTCCGGAATCCGGCCCGAGCGCTCGTCGGCCAGGACCAGCTCGCGGATGGTGGACCGGCCATCGCCGACAATGCGCGGCGCGATTTTCAGGGTCAGCGATGTCACGCGCCCGTTTTCCTGCCCCGGATGGCGCACATAGAAGATGCCGGCCTCGCCCTCGAACGGGATCAGCTCCTGCAGCAGAATCGTGACGTCGCGCGGGAACGCCGCCAGGGCGTCGGCCAGCGCCTGGACGCTGTCCGCGCGCCGGACGCCGGTGCCGTTGCAGCCGATATCGGGCTTCACCACCACGGGGAGCGACAGCTTCGCTCCGGACAGCAACGCCTGGGCCCGCGCCAGATCGTTCTCGCCGGTAACCATGCGGACATAGGGCGCGATCCAGGCGGAGGCCTCCGGCCCGGCCTGGTCCAGGATCGAGCTCTTGCTCTCCCCGCACAGGCCGCCGGTCTCCACGCGTGGATTGGCGGCAGTGGGCAGGGTGAAGCCGCGAAAGCGCAGCCCCAGCCACAGCCAGTAGGCGACCACCGGGATGTAGAACAGCCAGCCCGGCCAGAACTCGAACGAGGAAATCGGTACTGATGCGCGGGCGGGTCGCTCCACGGTCATCACGTTCATGGATGGCTCCCGTTCCCTTTCGCGCCGCCCCGCAGGCGGATCGCCAGACGGCCGGCCAGGACCACCACCACGGCAAATACCGCCGCGCCGGCCCAGCGCCAAGCGCCCAGATGATCGATCAGCATCTGCCCGACATGGCGGGACAGTTCGAACAAGGCCGTCGTCCAGACGGACGTCGCCAGCATTGCCGCCAGCGCGAAGCTGGCGAATCGCGCATGCAGGTAGCCGCAGGAGGTGTAGGTCGGCAGGCGCGCTCCCGGTACGAAACGGCTCACGAAGACCACGCGGAAGACGTGGCGCTCGATCCATTCGCGGCCGCGGGTCCGGTCCTGCTCGGGGATCAGCCGCCTTGCCCAGGGCCAAAGCGCCGCGAGGCGACCGGACCCGTACAACCCGATATCGCCGACCACGATGCCGATATAAAGCGCGATCAGCGCCGTCCACCACGCGATCTTGCCATCCTGCACCTGCATCGCCGCGAGTACCGTCGCGGCATCCTCCAGGATGAAGGTGCCGACGATGATCGAGATCGCCTGGAACAGCGGATGGGCGCCCGCCGCCTTGAGCAGGGCGGAAACGGAGATCACGCGGGTGGGTTCGGTGATGCGCCGGGCCTGGAGCGGGCGCCGGCAGGGCACCGGGGCGCGACGCCTTGACCTTCTGGCATGAACGAACTCCGGCTGGCGACGAGATAGTCGGCGGAGCAGGGGATAGGACGAAACCGGCTGGGATTCCATCCTCGGCTTTCGCCGCCGCATTGCCGTGAAACAAAGCGGCGGCGAAAGCCATCAGTGATGGGTGTGGCGCGGGTGATGGGCGGCGCGAGACCGGGTCCCGGCCTGACCATGAGCAGCCGGATGTTCCTGCACGTCGGACAGAGCCGCCCGGCAGGCGCCGGCCTCGCCGACGCCGAACTGCACCGTCGGCAGCAGGGCCAAAGGCGGCAGCACGACGCCGAGCGCGGTCGCGGCACCGGTGCGCGCGGCCACCTCGGCGCCGGGCGTGATGGAGGGGCTGCTCAGCTTGCCGGTGATGTTGATCGGACCCGGCAGCGACCCGACGCTGAAATGGGTGGATCTGGTCGTCAGCGAGTAGTCGATGGTCTGGTCGCGGAAATTCACCGTGCCTTGGCCGACAGTCCGCGCCTCGCCGGTTTGCAGCAGGAAGGCGTCGGTCGACATGATGCCGTTCTTGAGCGGCAGATCGGCGACGAAGCACTGGACCGGGGTGCGGCTGGGCATGCCGATCGCGGACAGAATCGCCTTGCCGATCTCCAGCCCGGCCAGATCGGGCAGCAGGGCACTTATATCGCCGCCGCCCGACATCACCAGGGTCAGGCCGCCGCTCCCATTGGCCATGATCTTGGCGACCGAGTTGCCGTTGCTGACCAGATCGGCCTTGCCGCCCAGCACGCCCTGACCATGGAATGCGTGTGTCGCCTGCATGATCCGGGACAGGTCGAGATGATCGAAATCGGCGTGCGCCTTCGTGCGCATGCCATTATCCGGGTCGATGAACACGGACGAGGCGATGCGGCCGGTGCCGACCTTGAAGTCGAGCTGCTTCAGGTCGATGACGCCGTTGTCGATGTCCAGGCGCGCGGTGATGTCGTCCAGCGGGACGTCGGGGTTCTCGATATGGCTGCCGCGATAGGTCAGATGGATGTTGGCCGCCTTGACCTTGGGCACGTTGATGGGCGTGTCCGGCAGAACGCTCCCCGATTTGGCCGCGCCTGCCGCCTTTTTCTGCGCCTCCGTCTTGGTGTCGGCCTTCCCGGGGACCTTGGAGCCGACGAAACCGCCGAGATCGGCCAGGTCGACGTTGCGCGAATGCAGATCGGCATTGATGGTCGGAATCCTGGCGGGAACGGCGGAAATCGTGCCGCCCAGGTCGCTGTTGCCGACCTTGCCCTCGAAATCACGAAACGCGATCAGCGACTTCGAGTAGTCGAACTGGCCGGTGACCTTGTACGGTGGCGTCTGCGGGATCGGCACGCCGGTCAATGGATACAGAAGCGACATGTCCGGCCCGGCGAAGTTGAGACTGAGCCTGGCGCCGCCGAACGTCAGGGGCTGCTCGATCGTGCCCTTGAGCCGCACATGGGTCGGACCGTTGGCCAGCTGCAGGTCGATCGGGTAGGGGCGCGTCTTGTCACGCAGCGACAGGATCGCCCCGCCGACGAAGCGCAGGGTAACCGGCTGACCGGCATAACGTCCCTTGCCGTCGGCGACGATCTCCCCCTGGTTCTTCGGCAAAGGCGTCACGAAGGGATCCGGCGCGCCGCGCGTCTCGACGTCGATATCGGCCAGCGCCTTGAATTTGGGATCGTCCACATGGATGTGGCCGTCCTCGATCTTCAGGACGCCGAGTTGCGGACCGGAGCTGCTCTGGTTCTCTTTGCTCTTTCCGCCGCTGCCGGTTTCGAACGTGAAATTGTTGTTGCCCTTGCTGTCGCCGAGGATCCGGACAGCCGGCTGCCGCACGTCGATCAGGGGAATGACGATGTCGCGGTGGCGAATCAGAGGCAGCACCTCGATGGCGATCTCGAGCGCCTTCACCTTCGCCAGCTTGTCCGGGAATTGTTGGGTGCCATCGACTTCCACATCGTCCGCCACGATGCGGGTCACGCGGCCGAGACGCACGTGCAGATGCGCGATGGTGACGTTCCGGCCGATGGCCGCGCTCGCGCGCGATTCGACCAGTGGAATGAACCAGTCCCAGCTCCAGAAGAGAATCAGGAGCACGATCAGCAGAACGAACACGCCTGCACCGATCCCGCTTCGTTTCAGAATGGTCCGCCTGCGAGTCGGGGTGTCAGCCATCGTCCGGTCCATACTATTAAGACGCGGTAACGTGGTGCCCGGGGACCGGTTTCGGCGCGGCGTTTCCTTGCTGACCGGATACGACCGATCTGATACAGCGGAATTTCCCGCCAACGGATCGGTTTTGAAACAAAGTGTCAGCGTCCCTGAAATCTGCCGCGCGCGCGCGGACCGCCGGAAAAAGCGCCAAATCCGCGAAGGCGGTCGATACCAAGCCATCCGCGGCCAAGCCATCTGCGGCCAAGCCGGCGAAGGGTGCCGCCGCGCCCACGCACACCAAGCCGGCGTCCGTTGCGGTTCCGGCCTCGACGCTCGATGTGGCGACGCTCCTCTTCGACCCGGACTGGTACCGCGCGCAGTATCCCGACGTCGCGAACGCGGGCGTCGATCCTGTTCGCCATTATTTCGACGACGGCGCGCGGGAAGGACGCGATCCGAACCCGCATTTTTCCACCACCGGCTACCTGACGCGTTACCAGGATGTCGCCGGGTCGCGCATGAACCCGTTTCTGCATTTCGTGCTCTACGGCGCGCGCGAGGGACGCAATCCGTCCGCGACCTGACGGGCCGAACGGCCGGGCGCCGCGTTGTTTGAGGACGTGGGCTGTGGCATCCCTGTCGGTATGATCTCACGACGCGTTTTCGCCGGGTCGCTGCTCGGCGCCGGTGCTTCCCTGGCTCCCGGCTGGTCCGCTCTCGCGAAGCCGCATTCGGCGGTCGCGCGGCACACCGCATCCCGGCCCTCCGCCGGGAGCTCCTATGCCGCCTTTCTCTCGGGCGTGCGCGCGGATGCGCTTCGGGCCGGGATCAGCGGCGCGATCCTCGATCAGGCGCTGGCGCTCGGGAGCCCCAATGCCCGGGTGCTGCAGCTCGACCGCCACCAGCCCGAATTCACCCTGACCTGGGCGCAGTACCGCGACCGGGTGATCGGTCCGGCCCGTCTCCAGCACGCGGCTGAAGCCTATCAGCAGAACCTGCCGCAGCTCACCGCGCTCTGGGACCGGTATCAGGTCGATCCGCGCGCGGTGATCGGCATCTGGGGCCTGGAGTCCAATTTCGGCACCCGCATCGGCACGTTCGGCGTGGTGGACGCGCTGGCCACGCTGGCCTTCGACGGCAGGCGGTCGGCCTTCTTCCGCTCGGAGCTGATGAATGCGCTGAAGATCCTGGGGCGCGGCGGCATCGCGCCTTCCGCCATGCTCGGCTCCTATGCCGGCGCGATGGGACAGCCGCAATTCATGCCCAGCTCCTATCTGCGCTACGCCGTGCCGTTCGAAGGCGGCGGCCAGGCCGATATCTGGACCAGCAAGCTCGACAGCTTCGCCTCCATCTCCAACTATCTCGGCCGGTGCGGCTGGGTCGCCGGCCAGCCCTGGGGGCAGAAGGTCACGCTGACGCAGCCGATCGCGCCATCCATGGCCGGCCGGCAGAACGTCCGTACCCTTGGCCAATGGGAGCGGCTGGGAGTCCGCCGCGAGGATGGCACCCGATTCTCCCAGAACGATGTTCGCGGCGCGCTCCTGATGCCCGATGGGGCCAGTGGAGACGCCTTCATGGTGTATGACAATTTCAACGTCATCCGCCGCTACAACCCGTCCGACTTTTATGCCCTGGCGGTCGGGCTGATCGGCAACGCCGCGGCGTGAAAACCGGTCTCGCCCTTTTCCTGGCGACCCTGGCCGCCGAAGCCGCCGCCCTGTCCGGCTGCCAGCATCACGCGCCGCCGGCCGGGCCGCCCGCCATCGCGCATTACGTGGTCGGGCCGCCCTGGCAAGGACGGGACGGAGCCTGGTTCTATCCGCGCGAGCAGAGCGGCTTCGACAGCACCGGCCTCGCCGTGGTCGACCACCATCGTCGCGGCGACATCGTGGCCGATGGCGAGCGCTACGATCCCGACGCGATGACCGCTTCGGTGCAGACCCTGCCGCTGCCCTCGGTTCTGCGTGTGCACGACCTGGAGACGGGGCGGATCGTCTATGTGCGGGCAATCGGGCGCGGGCCGGACGATCCCGGCCGACTGATCGCCCTGAGTCCGGCCGCGGCGCGCGCCCTCGGGGTGCGGGACGGCGCGCCCGCGCAGGTGGCGGTCACGCTGGACGCGCGGCTGTCGCAGCAGGGGCAGAACACTCTTGCCGGCGCTCCCAAATTGGCGATCGACGCCGCGCCGGTGGGTGCCGTGACGGAACAGAGCCTGGGGCCGCCCGGGGCTGCGTCTGCTGCCGTCCCCAGCGTGGTCGATGCTGCGACCGGCCCGGTCGAGGGGGGTGGCATCGGGGCGTCCGCGCCTGCAGCCATCCCGGCCGGGGTGCAGCAGGGCGCGGCCATGCCAGGCGCGCTGTGGCTGGACGGCGGGCGCTTCGAGAACCGAAGTGCCGCGCAGACCGTCGCCGACGCGATCGGTGGCGAAGCCCGGCGCGACGGGGCGGGCCGACAGGCGGTGTTCACCGTGCGGGCAGGTCCGTTTCGGTCGGTTTCCGAAGCGGATGCGGCACTGGACCGGGCCCGGCATAGCGGGGTAACGGGAGCGCACATCATCGTCGAGTAGAGGTTGCCCGTGCCGCTGAGAAGGCTGTTTTTGACCGGTGCCGGAAGCCTGGCCCTTTGGTCCGGCGCCGCTCTAGCCCGTCCCCGCCATGCGGCCGCGCCGCACAAGACGGCGGGCAAGCCGGCCAAATCCGGCGACGACGACGACGATTCCGGCGGCGACGCCACCGCGGCGCAGGATTCCAGCCCCGCGCAGACGCCGGTCGGCCCGCTCGACACCGAAGCGCGCTGGGCCTTCATCCAGGACTACAACACCGGCACCGTACTGCTGCAGAAGGCCGCCGACGAGCGTATGCCGCCCTCGTCGCTGACCAAGCTGATGACGGCCTACATCACCTTCAGCATGCTTAAATCCGGCCGGCTGCATCTCGACCAGCAATTGCCGGTCAGCGAGAAGGCCTGGCGTATGCAGGGCTCGAAGATGTTCGTGCCCCTGGGCGCGTCCATTCCCGTGAGCCAGTTGATCCAGGGCATGGTCATCCAGTCCGGCAACGATGCCTGCATCGTGCTGGCGGAAGGCATTTCCGGCTCCGAGGACCAGTTCGTCGCGCTGATGAACAAGGAAGCCGCCCGCCTCGGCCTGACCAACACCCAGTTCCGCAACTGCACCGGCTGGCCGGACCCGGACCATTACATGTCCGCGCGCGACATCGGCACGCTGGCGCACCACATCATCGCCGACTATCCCGAGTACTATCACTTCTTCTCGGAGAAGGATTTCCGCTTCAACAACATCAGCCAGGGCAACCGCAACGTGCTGGTGGACAAGGGGCTGGCCGACGGTCTGAAGACCGGCCACACCGATGCCGGCGGGTTCGGGCTCTGCGCTTCCTCCGATCATGGCGGGCATCGCATCACCGTGGTGGTGAACGGACTGCCGAGTTCCAAGGCGCGCGCTTCGGAGGGCGAGCGGCTGCTGGGCTGGGCGTTCGCCAATTTCGAGAACGTGGCGCTGCTGCGGAAGGGCCAGGATCTCCAGGTCGCGAAGGTGTGGCTGGGCGAGGCGCCCACCGTGCCGCTCCAGGCCGGCGGCGATCTCACCGTCACGGTGCCGCATGGCTGGCAGAACCGGGTCAAGGTGTCGCTCGACTACCAGGCGCCTCTGCCCGCCCCGATCGCGGCCGGACAGCAGGTCGGCACCATCACCATCGCCGGCGCCTCGGTCGATCCGATCGAACTGCCCCTGGTGGCGGGCGCCAGCGTGCCGCGCCTGGGCCTGATCTCGCGCTCGGTGGCCGTGCTCGGGCATCTCGCGGGCCGGGCTTGAGCGGCTTCTTCCTGACCCTCGAAGGTGGCGAAGGGGCGGGCAAGTCCACCCAGAGCCGCCTTCTGGCCGAGGAACTGGAACGCGGCGGCCATCGCGTCCTGCGCACGCGCGAACCCGGGGGCTCCCCCGGCGCGGAACGTCTGCGCGCGCTGCTGCTCGCAGGCGATCACGGCCTCTGCCTGCGCTCGGAGATCCTGCTGCATGTCGCGGCGAGGATGGATCATCTGGAGCGCACCGTGCTGCCGGCCCTGGCCGGGAACGCCGTGGTGGTGTGCGACCGGTTCGGCGATTCGACCCTGGCGTATCAGGGCTACGGCCTGGCCGAGGGGGATCCTGAGGTGCTGGATTTCATCCGCGCCATCGCCAGGGCCTCGTACCGTCAGCCCGATCTGACCTTGCTGCTCGATGTGTCGCGCGAGGTGGCACGCACGCGTCTCGTTCGGCGCGGGGACAGTCCGGACCGCTACGAACGGCTCGACGAAGCGTTCCACGACCGGGTGTCGGCGGGGTTCCGCGCCATTGCCGAGGCGGAACCGGAACGGGTGGTGCGGATCGATGCCGACGGCGCCCCCGAACTCGTCTCCGGCCGCCTGTTGCGCGAGGTGAAGCGGCGCCTCGGCTCATGAACGCCGGACCGGAGCGTCTGATCGGGCACGACGCGGCGGAACGGGCCCTGATCGACGGCGCGCGCTCGGGCCGTCTGCATCACGCCTGGCTGCTGACCGGCCCCGCCGGGATCGGCAAGGCGACCCTGGCGCGGCGCTTCGCGACCTGGCTTCTCGCCGGCCAGCCGGGCAAGGACGGGCTCGCGGTCCCGTCCGACCATCCGGTGCGCCGCCGGGTGGAGGCCAATACCCATGCCGATCTGCTGCTGGTCGGCCGCGCCTTCGACGAGAAGAAGAACCGGCAGCGTGCCGAGATCGTCGTCGAGGATACCCGCCGCATCGCCGAGTTTCTGCGCCTGACGCCGGCCGAAGGCGGCTGGCGCATCGTGGTGCTTGACGAGGCGGAGCATATGAACCGGGCTGCCGCCAACGCCCTGCTGAAGGTGCTGGAAGAACCGCCGCCGCGGACGGTGATGCTGCTGGCTTCCAGCGTTCCCGGACGGTTGCTGCCCACCGTTCGCTCGCGCTGCCGCCTGCTGCGTCTGGATGCGCTGGGGCCGGTCGAGATGGAGCGCGCCCTGGAAGCGGCGCTGCCCGAGCTGCCCCTGGAAGAGCGGGCCGTTCTCGCCGGTCTCGCCGACGGGTCGCCCGGACGTGCCGTGTCCCTGGCCGGCGCGCAGGTCGGAGCCCTCGGCGCGTTCGTCTCCGAGCTGATGGCGCGCGATGCGCCCGATCCGCTGCGCGACGAGGCGATGGTGGACGCTGTTCTGCGCAACGAGAACGGGTTCGAAGCCTTTCTCGAGCTGCTCTGCGGTGCCATATCGGGGCGTGTGCGCGAGCGGGCGAGATCCGGGATGCGGGACGGGGGCGACCCGACCGCGACCTGGAGCGCCATCCGCCGTTTGCGTACCGAAACGGACCGATTCAACCTGGAGAAGCGGCAGGCCCTGCTGTCCGGTCTGGCCCTGCTGAACGATTTCCACCCTGCGCGCTGAGCCCGGGGCGAGCTGGACGAACCATGACCCGAAGCTTCACCGTCACCACCCCGATCTACTACGTGAACGGCGCGCCGCATATCGGCCACGCCTACACCTCCGTCGCCGCCGACGTGATGGCGCGCTGGAAGCGCCTCGACGGGTTCGATGTGTTCTTCCTGACCGGCACCGACGAGCACGGACAGAAGGTGGAGCAGGCGGCGATCGCGGCCGGCACCGACCCGCAGAGCTTCGTGGATCGCGTGGCGGCGGATTTCCGCGACATGGCCGTGCGCATGAACGTCTCGTTCGACGACTTCATCCGCACCACCGAACCGCGCCATGTGGCCGCCTGCCAGGAGCTCTGGCGCCGCCTCGCCGCCGCCGGGCACATCTATCTGGGTGCCTATGAGGGCTGGTACGCGACGCGCGACGAGGCGTTCTACGGCGCCGACGAGCTGACCGTGCGTCCGGACGGGGTGCGCGTGGCGCCGACCGGCGCGCCGGTAGAGTGGGTGACGGAGCCGTCCTATTTCTTCCGCCTGTCGAACTGGACCGACAGGCTGCTCGCGCTCTACGAGAGCGAGCCGGAGTTCATCGGCCCGGCGGGGCGACGCAACGAGGTGCTGAGCTTCGTGCGCCAGGGGCTGAAGGACCTGTCCATCAGCCGCACCTCGTTCCGCTGGGGCGTGCCGGTGCCGGGCGACCCGGACCACGTCATGTATGTGTGGTGGGACGCGCTGATGAACTACCTGTCGGCGCTGGGCTATCCGGACGAGACCGGATTGATGGCACGGTTCTGGCCGGCCGACCTGCATCTGGTGGGCAAGGAGATCATCCGCTTCCACGCCGTCTTCTGGCCCGCCTTCCTGATGGCGGCCGGCATTCCCCTGCCGAAGCGCGTGTTCGCCAATGGCTGGTGGACCGCGGATGGCGAGAAGATGAGCAAGTCGATCGGCAACGTGGTCGAGCCGCGTGCCCTGGCCGACGAGTTCGGCGTCGATCCGGTGCGCTTCTTCATGCTGCGCGAGGTGCCGTTCGGAGGCGACGGCGACTGGAGCCGAAAGGGGCTGATCACCCGCCTCAATGTCGAGCTGGCCAACGATCTCGGCAATCTGGCGCAGCGCACCTTGTCGCAGATCGCCCGCAATTGCGGCGGCGCGCTGCCGCCTTCCGGGTCGCTCACCGAGGATGACGAGGCGCTGCTGCGGCAGGCGCGCGCCTTGCCGCTCGCCATGGGGGCGATGATCGACCGTCAGGCGCTGCACGAGGCGCTGGAGGAATGCTGGAAAGTGATTCGCGCCTCCAACAGCTTCATCGACCGGCAGGCGCCATGGACGCTGAAGAAGCAGGGGGAGACCGAGCGCATGGGAACCGTTCTGCGCGTTCTGGTCGACGTACTGCGCCATGTGGCCACCGTGCTGCAGCCCTTCATGCCCGAGAGCATGGCGAAGATGCTGGACCAGCTCGGCGTGCCGCAGGACGCACGTCATTTCGTGTCCCTGGATGTGCCGCTGCCGGACGGCATCGCGCTGCCGGCGCCGCAGGGAATCTTCCCCCGCTTCCAGGACCCGGCGGCCGCCTGATGCTGATCGACAGCCACTGCCATCTCGACCATTTCCGCGACGACGAGCTGGACGGTCTGCTCGATCGCGCCCGGGAGGCCGGCCTTGCCGGGATGGTCACCATCGGTACGCGCCTGTCGCGCGCTCCGGAACAGCGCGCCCTGGCGGCGAGAAGCCGGCCGGAGATGCGGGTGTGGTGCACGATCGGCACCCACCCGGATCATGTGGGCGAGGAGGCTCTGCCCGGCGTCGACGCGCTGGTGGCGATGGCCCAGGCTCCGGAGGTGGTCGGGATCGGCGAAAGCGGGCTGGATTATTTCCACGGTGCGCCGGACGTACGCCCGGCACAGATGGAAAGTTTTCGGGTTCATCTTGCGGCCGCGCGCGCGGCGGATCTGCCGCTGGTGATCCACACGCGCGATGCGGACGAGGATACCGAGGCACTGCTGCGCGAGGAGCATGCGCGCGCGCCGTTCCGCTTCCTGCTGCATTGCTTCAGCAGCGGCGAGACGCTGGCGCGCGCGGCGATCGAGCTGGGCGGCTACGTCTCGTTCTCCGGCATCATCACCTTCCCGAAATCGCAGGCTCTGCGCGACATCGCCGCGTCGCTTCCGGAAGACCGCATCCTGGTCGAGACGGATTCGCCTTATCTGGCGCCGGTGCCGAAGCGGGGTAAGCGCAACGAGCCGGCCCTGGTCGCGCATACGGCCGCGGTTCTGGCTGCCGCGCGCGGCCTCGCGCCCGAAGCGTTGGGCGAATTGACCACGCGCAACTTCCACCGTCTGTTCTCGAAGACCGTTCCGGCATGAGGGTCGTGGTGCTGGGCTGCGGCGGCTCCGCCGGCGTGCCCATGCTGGGCGGTCCGGACGGGGCCGGCGACTGGGGCGAGTGCGATCCGGACGAACCGCGCAACCGGCGTAGCCGCTCCTCGATCGTGATCGAGTCCGACGATGGCCAGCGTCTGCTGGTGGACACGTCGCCGGAGCTGCGCAACCAGCTTCTGGACAACCGGATCGGCCGCATCGACGCGTTGTTCTACACCCATGCCCATGCCGACCATGTGGCGGGGCTCGACGAGGTGCGGAGCCTGAACCGCATTCTCGGCCGGCCGATCGAGGTCTTCGCGACGCGCGAGGTGCTGGACGAGCTGGCGCACCGCTTTGCCTACGCCTTTCTGCCCTGGACGCCGCCTTCGTTCTTCCGGCCGGTGCTGCTGCCACGTGCGATCGCGTCGGGGGAGACGCTGCGCGTGGCCGGGCTGGCGCTGGAGCTGTTCCGGCAAAGCCACGGCCGCTCCGACACGCTCGGCTTCCGGATCGGCCGATTCGGCTACTCGACCGACGTCGTGCATCTGAATTCCGACGCGCAGGCAGTGCTCCGCGGCACAGACACATGGCTCGTCGACTGCTTCCAGCGCGCGGCCCATCCGGCGCATGCCTGGCTCGACCTTGTGGTGGAGTGGTCGCGCAAGCTGGAGATCCGGCGCACCATTCTGACTCATATGGGTGTCGATCTTGACTGGCGCTGGATGGCCGAAAACCTGCCGGCCGGTTTCGAGGCCGCCTATGACGGCATGGTGTTCGAAGCCTGACGAGCGGGTGCACGGCGCGGCCGAGATGGATCGTACCTACGCCCTTATTTAGTTGAAACTTTGCTTTGGGCGGCGATAGCCTTTTTTTCACGGCGGGATTCCACCCGTCGGCAGGGAAGGGCGACCGCAGCACCCTGGCCCCGGATGGAAGGTCGCTTCGGCACCTGATCCGCCGGGGTCGGCCAGTGAAGAGGACCCGATCGGCCAGCTTCCAGCTCTGGAAGTGCTCCGGTGGCGGGAAGGGCGTGCGGCACTCTAAAGGAGTGGAGCATGGCACCACTGGACGACGTCTTCACGCTGGCTGCGGCGATGCGCGACGAACGTCGCGAAACGGAAATGAGCCTGGCGGAGTATCTCGAGCTGTGCGCCGAGGACCCGTCCTGCTACGCGACCGCCGCCGAGCGCATGCTGAAGGCGATCGGCCAGCCGGATACGGTGGACACGTCGAAGGACGGGCGGCTCGCGCGCGTGTTCATGAACCGCACCATCCGCATCTATCCCGCGTTCGCCGATTTTCACGGCATGGAGGAGACGATCGAACGGATCGTGTCGTTCTTCCGCCATGCCGCGCAGGGGCTCGAGGAGCGCAAGCAGATCCTTTACCTGCTGGGTCCGGTCGGCGGCGGAAAATCCTCTCTGGGTGAGCGCCTGAAGGCGCTGATGGAGAAGGAGCCGATCTACGTGCTGAAGGCCGGGCGGCATCTCAGCCCGGTGTTCGAGAGCCCGCTCGGCCTGTTCGATGTCGAGCGCATGGGACCGAGCCTGCTATCGCGCTACGGCATTCCGAAGCGCATGCTGACCGGCATCGCCAGCCCGTGGGCGCTCAAGCGTCTGGAAGAGTTCGACGGCGATATCTCGCGTTTTCGCGTGGTGAAGCTGCATCCGTCACGGCTGCGCCAGATCGGGATCGCCAAGACGGAGCCGGGCGACGACAACAACCAGGACGTCTCCGCGCTGGTCGGCAAGGTGGATATCCGCCAGCTCGAGAACTACAGCCAGAACGATCCGGACGCGTACGGCTTTTCCGGCGGCCTGAACCGCGCCAACCAGGGACTTCTCGAGTTCGTCGAGATGTTCAAGGCGCCGATCAAGATGCTGCATCCGCTGCTGACCGCGACGCAGGAGGGCAACTATGTCGGCACGGAGAATATCGGCTCGATCCCGTTCACCGGCGTGATCCTGGCCCACTCCAACGAGGCGGAATGGCAGAGCTTCCGCAACAACAGGACCAACGAGGCGTTTCTCGACCGCGTCTGCGTGATCAAGGTGCCGTATTGCCTGCGCGCGACGGAGGAGACGCGCATCTACGAGAAGCTGATCCGTGGTTCGACGCTGGGCGATGCCCCCTGCGCGCCAAATACGTTGGAAATGCTGGCGCGCTTCGCAGTGCTGTCGCGGCTCAAGCCGCATCCGAATTCGGCGCCATTCGCGAAGATGCGTGTCTATGACGGGGAGAATATCCGCGAGACCGACCCCAAGGCACGCACCATGCAGGAATATCGCGACGCGGCCGGCGTGGACGAGGGCATGGACGGCATTTCCACGCGCTTCGCGTTCAAGGTTCTGTCGGCAACCTTCAACCACGATCCGGCGGAGATCGCCGCCGATCCGGTGCATCTGATGTATGTGCTGGAGCAGTCGATCAAGCGCGAGCAGTTTCCCGCCGAGACGGAGGCCGGATATCTCGCGGTTCTGAAATCGGAACTGGCCAGCCGCTATGCCGAATTCGTCGGCAATGAGATCCAGAAGGCCTATCTGGAGAGCTACAACGATTACGGACAGAATCTGTTCGATCGCTACCTGGACTATGCCGATGCCTGGATCGAGGACCAGGACTTCAAGGATCCCGATACGGGGCAGATGCTGAGCCGCGATCTTCTGAATGCCGAACTGACCAAGATCGAGAAGCCGGCCGGCATCGCCAATCCGAAGGATTTCCGCAACGAGGTGGTGAAGTTCTCGCTGCGCGCGCGGGCGGCGAATGGCGGCCGCAATCCGTCCTGGACATCCTATGAAAAGATCAGGGACGTGATCGAGAAGCGCATGTTCAGCCAGGTCGAGGACCTCCTTCCGGTGATCTCGTTCGGCAGCAAGAAGGATGGCGAGACGGAGGCCAAGCACGGCCAGTTCGTCGAACGCATGGTGGCCCGCGGCTATACCGAACGTCAGGTGAGGCGCCTGGTGGAATGGTATATGCGCGTCAAGCAATCGGCTTGAACAGAAACGGCTCGATATCGTGGATATCATCGATCGCCGGCCCAATCCGCACGGCAAGAATCTTGAAAACCGCAGGCGCGTACTCGATCGGGCACGCGGCGCGGTTCAGGCGGCGGCGCGCGATGCGGTCGCAGCCGGCAAGCTCCGCGAGGTCGGGCAGGGCGGGGCGATCTCGATCCCGTCCGACGCCCTCGACGAGCCGAGCCTGCATCGCGTGTTCTCCTCCGGCGTGCGCGAGGTGGTGCTGTCCGGCAACAGGCAGTTCTCCACCGGAGACAAGGTGCAGCGGCCGCCATCCGGCAAAGGCGGCGGTGGCGGGCCCGGACAGGCCGGAGGCGAAGGGAAGGGCGAGGACGGGTTCCGCTTCGTGCTCAGCCGCGACGAGTTCCTTGATCTGTTCTTCGAGGATCTGGAGTTGCCGGATCTGGTGAAGCGCCAGATCGCGACCACGGACAGCCTGGCGGTGTCGCGTTCCGGACTCAGCAGCGAAGGCTCGCCGTCGCAGCTCGATCTTGGGCGCACCATGCGCCATTCCATGGCGCGCAGGATCGGTCTCAAACGGCCCAAGCCGGAGCTGGTGGATTCGCTCGAAGACGAGCTCGCGACGTTGCGCGGGGTGACCGGCAGCGAGGAGCGGGTCGCGGCAATCGAGGCCGAGCTGGTCGAAGCGCGGCGCCGCATCAGGCGGGTGCCGTGGATCGATCCTGTCGATATGCGGTTTCGCCGCTTCACCGTGACGCCCAAACCGACCACGCGCGCGGTGATGTTCTGCCTGATGGACGTGTCGGGCTCGATGACGGAACGCATGAAGGAGCTGGCGAAACAGTTCTTCTTGTTGCTGCACGTGTTTCTGGAGCGGCGCTACAAGCGTGTGGAGCTGGTGTTCATCCGCCATGCCGAGGTCGCGGAAGAGGTCGATGAAGACACGTTCTTTCACGATCCGCGCACGGGCGGCACCGTTGTCTCGACCGCGTTGCAGGAGATGCTGCGCGTTCAGGAAGAGCGTTATCCGGCGGAGAGCTGGAACATCTACGTGGCACAGGCCTCCGATGGCGACAATACCGGGGCGGATACGCCGAAATGCGCGTCCTTGCTGCGCGATCGGATTCTGCCGCAGGTGCAGTATTTCGCCTATATCGAGATCGCCTCGTCCGGCGCGGTGATCCGGGGTGAAACCGATCTGTGGCGGGGCTATCGCGCCGTCGCGGATGCGGAATCACGCATGGTGATGCGACAGGTCGGCGACAAGCGGGACATCTTCCCGGTCTTCCGGGACCTGTTCGCCAAGCGCACGGAGGCGACATGAGCGACCTGCTGTATCGCGGGGCGGAATGGTCGTTCGAAACCATCCGTCGGTCCTACGAGGCGATCGAGCGCATCGCCGAAGACGAGCTCAAGCTCGATGTCTACCCGAACCGCATCGAGGTCATCACCTCGGAACAGATGCTGGACGTCTATACCTCGCACGGCATGCCGCTGATCTATCGCCACTGGTCGTTCGGCAAGCGTTTCGTCGGCCACGAAAGCGCGTATCGGCGCGGGCTGATGGGTCTGGCCTACGAGGTGGTGATCAATTCCAACCCGTGCATCTCCTATCTGATGGAGGAGAACAGCGCCACGATGCAGGCGCTGGTGATCGCGCATGCCGCGTTCGGCCACAATCACTTCTTCAAGAACAACCGTCTGTTCCAGGAATGGACGGAGGCATCCGGCATTCTCGATTATCTCGAATTCGCGCGCGCCTATATAGCGTCCTGCGAGGAGCGCTACGGCGTGCGCGCGGTGGAGCGCATCCTGGATGCGGCGCATGCGCTGCAGAACCAGGGCGTGCATCGCCACAGCGGCGCGCGCCCGACCGATTTTCGTGCCGAGGAAGCGCGCGCGCGAGAACGGCGCGACCACGAAGAGCGCGTGTTCAACGATCTCTGGCGCACCGTGCCGACGACCAAGGCGGACAAGGGGCCGGATGGCGAGGCGGAGCGTCGCGCGCGGCTCGGTCTGCCGGAAGAAAACCTGCTGTATTTCCTCGAGAAGCAGGCGCCCCGCCTGGCGCCATGGGAAAGGGAGATCATCCGCATCGTCAGGCTGATCGCGCAGTATTTCTATCCGCAGCCGCAGAACAAGATGATGAACGAGGGCTGCGCGACCTGGGTGCATTACCGGATCATGGAGCGTCTTCATGAGCAGAATCGGATCGACGATGCGTCCATGCTGGAGGTGATCCATTCCACCACCAACGTCATCACCCAGCCGGGCTACGACACCGGCGGCGGCCCGAATTTCAATCCTTATGCGCTTGGCTACGCGATGATGAGCGACATCGCCCGCATCTGCGAGGACCCGACCGAAGAGGACCGGCGCTGGTTCCCCGACATCGCCGGAAACGGCGACGCGATCGGCACGCTGAAGCATGGCTGGGCGGAATATCGCGACGAAAGCTTCATCCAGCAATTCCTGTCGCCGGCGGTGATCCGGCGCTTCAAGCTGTTCCGTCTGCGCGACGACACCGAGAAGCCGTATCTGCTGGTGGACGCGATCCACGATGCGGAGGGCTATCGCGACATCCGCCGCAGCGTGGCCCGTTTCTACGACCCGTCCAACCTGTACGCCGATATCGAAGTGGTCGATGTCGATCTGTCCGGCGATCGCTGCCTGAAATTGCGGCATAGAACCGAAACCGGGCATCTGCTGGACGAAAAGGACGCAAAGGCCACGTTGAAACATCTGGCCGATCTGTGGGGCTACGAAGTCAAGCTGCTGGAGGTCGACCGGACCACGGACAGCGTGCTGGCGACCCACATCGCATCGCCGCCACGCGTCCCCGCCTGACCTCGACCGTGAGTTGGCATAATATATATTATGCGGTCCTTGGCTGAGCGGCAGGGAGCGGGCCTGCCGGACCTACCTGTCGGCGGCCGAAACGCCGCTACAACTTATGGTGGAGCCGAGCTTGCTAATCCGCCGCAGCTGTGCGGCGCTTGCGTGGCGCCCGGCGTGCCGTGCACCCTTGGCCCATGACCGATCCCGCGAACACTCCGCCTGCACCCGACCTTCCCGCACCCGATCGGCATCCGGATGCCGGCGCCGAACTGACACGCCTGTTGTCCGTGATGCAGGCACTGCGAGACCCGGAGAGCGGATGCCCGTGGGATCAGGTGCAGGACTTCGACAGCATCGTCCCCTACACGATCGAGGAAGCCTACGAGGCCGCGGATGCGATCGCGCGGCGCGACTGGACTCAGATCCCTGACGAACTGGGTGATCTGCTGTTCCAGATCGTCTATTATGCCGACATGGCCGCCGATCAGGGACGGTTCGATTTCGCGACGATCGCCCGCGGCATCGCCGACAAGATGATCCGCCGGCATCCGCACGTCTTCGCGGGTGCATCTGCGGAGGACATTCGCAGGCGCTGGGAGGATGGCAAGGCGGGCGAGCGCAGCCGCCGCCAGGAAACCGGCGCCCTGGCCGGCATCCCGGTGAATCTCCCTGCCCTGACCCGTGCCGCCAAGCTCTGCGCCCGCGCCGCGCGTGTCGGTTTCGACTGGCGCGACCCGGCGCTGGTGATCGACAAGATCGGCGAGGAACTGGCCGAGTTGCGGGCGGAACTCGCCGGCGCCGACAGGGCGCGTCTGCACGACGAACTCGGCGATGTCCTGTTCACGGTGGCCAACCTGGCCCGCGCGCTGGGGCTCGATCCGGAAGACTGCCTGCGCCATGGCAACACCAAGTTCCAGCGCCGGTTCGAGGCGATGGAACGAGCGATCGAGACCGGCGGACGCAGCGTGGCGGAGGCCAGCGCGGAGGAGAAGGAAGCGGCCTGGCAGGCAGTGAAGCGACAGGAAGCCGCGCTCAGAAGTTGATGTTGCTCCTGAACCCCAGGATCGCCGCGTCCGGCGTGCGCGTCGTCGCACCCGGGCGGATCATGTACTGGAAATCCGGCATGACCGTCACTCCGGAACACAGCGCGATCGCGTAGTCCGCTTCCGCCAACTGCTCCGTGTTCTGCGGACCGTAGGCACTGAAGCCATCGATGCTCAGCGGGAAAGCGGCGCCGGCAAATTCCGCCGCCTCTTGGGCGCGCGTGAAGGCACTGCTCATCTGCAGAACGTGCCACGCCACGCTGACCGTATCGGCCCTGCGGTGCCACGCGGCGCCGGTTGTCGTCAGCCCCGCAAAGACCTGTGCCTTCAGCGGGCTCACATTCGCCGAACCGTGCACGAAGCCTCCGAACGCGATCAGCCCGTCCGTCAGTCCCGGCCCCTGTCGCACGAGCATCTGATCGACCGTGACGTACCACATGTCCCGCGGGTGGGAGACGCGCCGTGTCTCCGGCAGGGCCGTATTGAACACGTCCGGATAGCGGTGCGTGTCGTGGTCGAAGCCGATCTTGTAGTGGCCGATCAGCTTGTCGCGCCCGAAGGTGGGGATCCAGGCCAGTTCCACCGGCACGGACACGCCGGATTTATGCGGGTCGGCCCACGCCCAGCCGGAACTGCCGCCGCCACCGGTGCCGAAATCGTTCTCGACGCTGAACAAACCGGCCATCGCGTAGAATTCGGGCGAGAACCAGTAGCGGGCGATGCCGCCGAACGACGCCTGCGGCCAATCCGCCTCGCCGGGGTAGTTCGGCAAGGGATGCGGATTGCCGCAGGTGATTACATTCATCAGGCGACAGTTCAGCGGCGACGCCGCGAAGAAGCTGCCCACCGGCAGCCAGCCGCCAGCGATGTTCAGGTGCTTGTCGAAGAACGCCTTCTCACCATAGGCCCAGACCAGGTGCGCCACCACGTTGCCGCGTCCGCCATAGATCTCCTGCGGTGCGGCCAGACCGTCACCGAGATAGTCTGGCGACAGGCTGCGACCGTTGCCGTTCACGGCCAGAAAATGGAACGCCGTCTCGTTCCAGCCCAGGATCTTCTCCAGATCGACATCGACGCTCAGGGCGACCTGTCCGGAGAAATCGAACCCCTTGCGGCGACCGCCGGTGATGTTGCCGGCATTCTCGGTCAGCCAATCCAGATTGACGACCACGCCGCGATCGGCAAACCAGCGATGTAGGCCGCCCCAGTCGCCGAGCAGATGGTCGTCCGAGAACGGCGACACGAAGAGCGGGCCGGCCAGGGGGGCGGAGACCTGCAGCGATTGCGCCTGTCCGAATCCGCTGGTGGTAGACGGCCCGGAATTGATCGGGCGACCATTTCCGGCAGCACCCTGCCGAGGGGCCGCGGCAGCCGCGTATCCGAACCCGAACGCAAGCGCGGCCGCCGCCAGGATGGCGAGAACCCGCTGCGAAACGCGTGGTATTCCGGCAGGCTGAGCGGCGTGTCGATCGGACGCCATCAGGATTTCCTTCTGCCGAGCCACGACCGCAGATCTTAGGGCTGTTGCCGCGCATGGAGCACCGCGCGACCTCTCGGAGGACGGCCGCTAACCTCTGCGCTCGAACCGCGCCCGGTCGGCCGGCAGGAGCCGGACATCCAGAGATACCGTTTCCTCCCCGTCCGTGCGCTGCGTCACCTCGCCATGCTCATAGAGCCAGGCGATGGCGGCGCCTTCCGTCACCGGCAGATCGTAATGCGCCCGCTCCATGGCGCCGACCATATGCGCGTCGATCGCGGCGCGGAGCTGGTCCAGCCCGTCGCCGGTAATGGCGGAGATCACCACCGTGCCCTCGCGCGCGGGAACGGCCTCCACCCCGCCCACCAGGTCCGCCTTGTTCAGAACCTCGATCACCCTGCCCTGCCACGCCGGATCGAGCGTCTCGTCCTCGACCATGCCGTTCAGAACGGCGATCACGTCGGCGCGCTGGGCATTGCTGTCCGGATGCGCGGCATCCCGGACATGGAGAATGATGTCCGCGCCGGCCACCTCCTCGAGCGTAGCGCGGAAAGCAGCCACCAGCTCGGTCGGCAGTTCGGAGATGAAGCCCACCGTGTCGCTCAGGATGACCTTGCGGCCGGACGGCAGCACCAGGCCGCGCATGGTCGGATCGAGCGTGGCGAAAAGCTGGTCCTGCGCATGCACGGCGGCGCCGGTCAGCGCATTGAATAGGGTGGACTTGCCGGCATTGGTGTAGCCGACCAGCGCCACCACCGGGAACGGCACGCGCTTGCGCGCGTCACGGTGCAGGCCGCGGGTCCGCCGCACCTGCTCCAGCTCTTTCTTGAGCCGCACGATGCGGTCGCCGATCAGCCGGCGATCGGCCTCGATCTGGGTCTCGCCAGGGCCGCCGAGGAAGCCGAAACCGCCCCGCTGGCGCTCGAGATGGGTCCAGGAGCGCACCAGACGGCTGCGCTGATATTCCAGATGCGCCAGCTCGACCTGGAGCGAACCTTCGCGCGTCACCGCCCGCTCGCCGAAGATATCGAGGATCAGGCCGGTGCGGTCGATCACCTTGCAGCCGAGCGCGCGCTCCAGGTTGCGCTGCTGAACCGGGCTGAGCCGCGCATCGACCACCACCAGACCGACCTCGTCGGCCTTCACGGTTTCCGCCAGCGCCTCGACCTGCCCGCTGCCCAGCAAGGTGGCGGGCCTGCGCACGCGGAGCGGCAGTACCGCCTTGCGCACGATCACGACTCCGATCGAGGCCGCCAGCCCGACCGCCTCGTCGAGACGCGCCTCGGCCGCCCGGATCTCGCCGACTTTCGGCTCTCCGCCCTCGGGGTCGGACGCGCGGTCCTGACGCTCCCAGGGCAGGATAACGGCGACCCGCGCCGGCGGCGCGGCGACGTCCGAGCCGGTCACCTCAGAGAATGCCCTTGGATGCCGCAGGGGAAGCGGCTTCGGCCGTCTCGGCGCCGCCTTCGGCCTTGCCCTGCTCGAACAAGGCGATCGGGGCGGACGGCATCACCGTGCTGATGGCATGCTTGTAGACCAGCTGGGTATGACCATCACGCCGCAGCAGCACGGAGAAATTGTCGAACCAGGTGATGATGCCCTGCAACTTCACGCCGTTGACCAGAAAGATCGTTACGGGCGTCTTGGAGCGGCGAACGTGGTTGAGGAACACGTCCTGCACGTTCTGGGAATTATCCTTAGCCACGGCGGTGCAGCCCTTCGTTCTTCTTGTTCGGACACCCCCGGGCGGGGGATACCGTTCCCAACGCCATACCATTTTTGACGCGACGCAGCAAAATCGTCGCGATCCCGGATCAGAGCGGCGTGCGGTCTTCTCCGTTCACGCCGAGCTGTTTCAACTTTCGGTGCAGCGCGCTGCGCTCCATGCCGACGAAGCCGGCGGTGCGGCTGATATTGCCGCCGAAACGCAGAAGCTGCGCCTGGAGATACTGGGTTTCGAACAGATCGCGCGCCTCGCGCAGCGGCAGGCCCATCACGTCGGCCGCGTTGTCGAATTTCAGCAGGGCCGGCGCCCCCTGCCCGACCGTCGGCGGCAGCATGTCGACGCGGATCACATCCGTGCCGCCGGGTGCCATGATCAGCAGCCAGTCCATCAGATTGCGCAGTTCGCGCGAATTGCCCGGCCACTCGTAGCTCTGCAGCGCCGCCAGGGCGTCGGCGCTCAGCTCGCGCTTGGGCAGGCCGGCGGTTTCCGCCGAACGCGCCAGGAACATGCGCGCCAGTTCCGGGATGTCCTCGCGGCGTTCGCGCAGGCTCGGCACCCGCAGCGGCACGACGGCGAGCCGGTAATAGAGATCCTCCCGGAACCGCCCCGCGGCGATCTCGGCCTGGAGGTCGCGGTTGGTGATGGCCAGGACGCGCACATCGACCTTCACCCGCACCGAGCCGCCGAGCCGCTCGAACGTCTGGTCCTGCAACGCGCGGACGATCTTGCCCTGCGTTTCCGCCGGCATGTCGGCCACCTCGTCCAGCAGCAAGGTGCCGCCATGGGCGCGTTCCAGCAGGCCGGTCCGGCGCGGCTGGACGCCATCGGGCGAGCCCTCGATGCCGAACAGCTCCTCCTCGAACCGGTTCGGCGCCAGGGTGGCGCAGTTCAGGGCCACGAACGGCCCGTCGGCCCGTCGCGACCGCGCATGGATCATCCGTGCGGCGACCTCCTTGCCGCAGCCCGCAGCACCGGAGATCAGCACCCGGGAGCCGGTGGACGCGACGCGCTCGATCTGCGCGCGCACGGCGACGATCGCGGCGCTGTCGCCATGCAAGGTGGTTTCCGGCCCCGCGCGGAGGCGCAGCTCGGCATTCTCGCGCGCCAGACGCGCGGCTTCGAGAGCGCGCCGTACAACCGCGAGCAGCCGGTCGGACTGGAAGGGCTTCTCGATGAAATCGTAGGCGCCCTGCTGCAAGGCGGCGACCGCGGTCTCGATGGTCCCGTGGCCGGAGATCATCACCGCCGGCACCGCGGGCTCCTCGCCCTGGATCGCCTTCAGGATGCCGAGACCGTCGAGCTTCGAGCCCTGCAGCCAGATATCCAGGATCACCAGCGACGGACGACGCGCGCGGAATGCGGCGATCGCCTGATCGGAATCGGCGGCGAGACGCGTCTCGTAGCCTTCGTCGCGCAGAATGCCTTCGAGGAGGAGCCGGATGTCCGGCTCGTCATCGACAATCAGAATTTCATGCGCCATCGGAGGATTTCACCGGCAAAAGCAATGTCGCGATCGCTCCCGTTCCCGCTTCCCGGTCATCAAGCATGACCGAGCCGCCATGGTCCTCCATGATCTTCTTCACAATGGCAAGCCCCAGCCCTGTCCCCTTCGGTTTGTGGGTGACATAAGGTTCCATCAATTTGTGCCGGTCTTCGGCCGGCAATCCGGCGCCGTCATCCGCAACGACCACGCGCCAGTCACGGTCCGTCTCCTCGATCCTCAGCCAGATCGTGCCGATCCTGGCCGGTTCGGCAAGAGGGCCATCCTGCGACGACACCGTGATATGGGCAGCCTGATTGCCGTCCGGCCGCGCCCGCATGGCGATTCCGTCCGCTGCGTTCTGCAACAGATTGGTCAGGGCCTGCCCGATCAGGCGGCGGTCGCACGAAACGATCGGCCCGCGATCGGGAATCGCCGTGCTGTAGAGAATTTCGGGATGCGCGCTCTTCTGCAAGATCAGCGTCTCGCGCACGATACGCGACAGATCCTCCGGCCGGATCATCGGCTGCGGCATGCGCGCGAAGGCGGAGAACTCGTCCACCATGCGGCCGATATCGCCGACATGGCGCACGATGGTGTCGGCGCATTGCGAGAACGTGTCGGGATCCGTGGTGATTTCGCGCAGAAAGCGCCGTTTCAGCCGCTCGGCCGAAAGCTGGATCGGCGTGAGGGGATTCTTGATCTCGTGCGCGATACGGCGCGCAACGTCGGCCCAGGCCGCCTTGCGCTGCGCCGACTGCAATTCGGTGATGTCGTCGAACGTCACCACGTAGCCTTCGGTCACGGCGCCGCGCATCTCCGGCCCGATCCGCACCAGAAGCGTGCGCTTGGCGTTGCTGGCCCCGTGCTGAACCTCTGCGGTGCGCGCGCGCTCCGGCTCGCTGCCGGCCTGCTGCAGCAATTCCCCGAACTCCGGCACCACATCCACGAGCCGCTCGCCCACTGCCTGCATCAGGTCAGTGTCCAGAAGCGTGCTGGCGGCACGGTTGGGCAACTCGATCCGCTGCCGCGCGTCCAGCCCGATCACCCCGGCCGACACCCCCGAAAGCACCGCCTCGGTGAAGCGCCGCCGTTCGTCGATCTGGCCGTAGGCCGACATCAGCTCGCGGCGCTGGGCGAACAGCTGGCCGGTCATGCGGTTGAAGGCACGGGACAGTCCGGCCACCTCGTCGTCGCGCTCGGCTTCCGGCACGCGCACGGCCAGGTCGCCCTCGCGCACACGCTCCGCAGCCAGGATCAGCAGCCCCACCGGCCGTGCGATCTGATTCGCCAGCACCAGCCCGATCAGGGCGGCTGCCGCCAGGACCAGCAGCGCCACCAGAACAAAGATCAGCACGAAGGTCAGCTGCAGGGCCGAGCGGTTACGATCCTGCCGCTCGTAATCCATCACGACGCTCTCGGTATGGCGCGCACGCTCCAGGATCACCGGATCAACATTGCGCGAAATCACCAGCATCAGGCCGCCGCTGTTGGGGATCGCGCTGACCGCCCGTACCGTCTGGCCGTCGCGGCTGTCCAGAACCGCCGGCTCGCCCGGACGCACCAGGAGCAACTCGGACTGGGTCGGTATCGACACGCCGATTCCGGTGAGACCCAGACCCAGAAGCTGGCTACCGGAGCCGACCACGGCCCCCGTTCGCGGATCGAACACGGCGGCATCATTGAGGCCGTGCGTATCCACCAGTTCCTGCAGCGCCGACGACAGCGCGCTGCGGTCCGGGCTCAGCAAAACAAGCGAGTCCTGCAGGGCGTTGGACAGCGCCGCGGCCTCGTTGCGGATGCCGTCCTTGCGTTCCTCCAGATAGGCCTGGCTGCCCTGGACGGCTTCCTCCAGCGCGGTGCGGATGCGGTCGCTGAACCAGACCTGGATGCCGAAATGGAAGAACACCGCGGCGAACGCGCCAACCACGATGGTGGGCGTCACCGCCACCACGCCGAACAGCATCACCAGACGCACATGCAGGCGCGACCCCGCCGTGCCGGACCGTCGCTCGTGCACCACGCGCGCCAGACGGCCGATCAGGATGATCGCCAGCAGCAGGAGGGCCAGGGAATTGCCGACGAACAGCAGCAGCTCCACATGCGGCCGCTGCGCCAGGGACATGCCGCGCGACAGGATCGCGAAGGTGGCGATGCCGAGCGCCAGCGCCACGGCGGCGACGATCAGCGTCGCGACCTTGCCGAGCAGAAGCTCGGATATGCGCGACCGCCGGTAGCCGGAGTCCGGCTCCGTCACCACCGTATCCTGCGCCTCCACCGTCATGCGGTCAGCCGACGCCGCGCACGACCGGGATCTCCAGATCGCGGATCTTCTTGCGCAGCGTGTTGCGGTTCAGACCCAGCATCGCCGCGGCCTTGATCTGGTTGCCCTTGGTGGAAGCCAGCGTCATCTGGATCAGCGGCCGCTCGACCTCGGCGATCACGCGGTCGTAGATGTCGCGCATCGGCATGCCGTCCCGGCTCGCCGCCAGGAACTGGCGGATATGCCGCTCCACCGCGCCCGCCAGCCCTTCGCCCTCGCCGGACACCGCGGGCACGTCGTCATGCAGCGCGTTCTCCGCCAGCTCGGCATTGATCACCTCGCCGTTGATCACCTCCTGCGGATATAGCGCGGACAGGCGATGCATCAGGTTCTCGAGCTCGCGGACGTTGCCGGCCCAGCGATGCGACTGGAGCCGCTGGATCGCGTCGTCGGTCAGGATCTTGCCGGCCAGTCCGTTCTGCTGGCTTTTCTGCAGGAAATGCCGCGCCAGGATCGGAATATCCTCGGCGCGCTCGCGCAGGGGCGGCAGACGGATCGGCACCACGTTCAGCCGGTAGAACAAATCCTCGCGGAAGGTGCCGGCGCGGATCAACTGGCGCAGATCGCGATGGGTCGCAGCCACGATGCGCACATTGGCCTTGATCGGCTGCCGGCCGCCCACGGTGGTGAACTCGCCTTCCTGCAGGACCCGCAACAGGCGCGTCTGCGCCTCGGGCGGCATGTCGCCGATCTCGTCCAGGAACAGCGTGCCCCCGGCCGCCTGCTCGAACCGGCCCTGGTTGCGGTTGGTGGCCCCGGTGAACGCGCCGCGCTCGTGGCCGAACAATTCGCTTTCGATCAGGTCGCGAGGGATCGCGGCCATGTTCACCGCCACGAACGGCCCGCCCCGCCTGCGGCCGTAATCGTGCAGGGCGCGTGCCACCAGCTCCTTGCCCGTCCCGCTCTCCCCGCTGACCATCACGGTGAGATCGGCCGTGGTGAGACGGGCGATCACGCGATAGATGTCCTGCATGGCCATGGAGCGGCCGATCAGCGGCATGCGCTCGTCCATGTCCGATCGGGGAGCGGCCTCGGCCGCCTGCACCGCCGGCGCCGCCAGGGCCCGCCCGACCACGGACAGCAGCTCCTTCAGATCGAACGGTTTGGGCAGATACTCGAACGCACCGCGCTGCGCCGCCTTCACCGCGGTCATCAAAGTCGACTGCGCGCTCATCACCACGATCCGCAACTCCGGACGCAGACGCTTGATGCGCGGGATCAGGTCGAGTCCGTTCTCGTCCGGCATCACCACGTCGGTGATCACCAGATCGCCCTCGCCTTCCTCGATCCAGCGCCACAGGGTCGCGGCGTTGCCGGTGGTGCGGACCTGATAGCCGGAGCGGCCCAGCGCCTGGGTCAGGACGGTCCTGATGGAGCGGTCGTCATCGGCGACCAGAACGGTGGGCAGCGTCATCTCGCTCGCGAAGGCTCCGAAAGGATCGGGAAAAACGAAATCGTTGGTCGGCAAAAACGGTCAGGGATCGTTCGGATCGTCCACGAGCACCGGCAAATGCAGCACGACGTCGGTACGGCCCGGCTTGCTGTCGATCTCGATCAGGCCGCCATGGTCGCCGACGATCTTGGCCGCCAGAGCGAGGCCCAGCCCGCTGCCGGACACTTTCGTGGTCAGGAACGGCTCGAACAGATGCGGCCGGATCTGGTCGGGAATGCCGGGCCCGGTGTCGCGCACGCGGACCATCAGCGGCAGGTGCACGCGCTGGTCGGAGCCCGGCACCGCCAGGCGCACGCTGCTCTGATAGGCGGTGCATAGCGTGATCTCGCCGGGACGGTCGCTCTCCGACCGATCGCCGCTGATCGCCTCGGCCGCGTTCTTGACCAGGTTCAGCAACACCTGGACCAGCTGATCGCGATCCCCCCAGACCGGCGGCAGGGACGGATCGTACTGTTCGACGAAGCGGATATGCGCGGCGAAACCCTGCTGGGCCAGCAGACGCACATGTTCCAGAACGCGATGGATATTCACCGGACGGCGCTCGATCGGCTTCTCGCCGAACACTTCCATCCGTTCCACAAGCGCCTTGATCCGGTCGGCCTCGTCGCGGATCAGCACGGCCAGTTCGCGATCGGTCTCGCCCACGGTGCTTTCCAGCAGCTGCGCCGCGCCGCGAATGCCGGAAAGCGGGTTCTTCACCTCGTGCGCCAGGATCGCCGCCATGCCGGAGACGGACCGGGCCGCATTGCGGAAGGTGAGCTGCCGGTCGAGGGCCCGGGCCGCCGAGGCGTCATGGAAGGTGAGCAGCACGAAACGCTCGTCGTCCAGCACCGGCGTGCCCTGCACGGTGATGGCGGCGCGATGCAGGCGCGGCCCGTCCAGGATCAGATCGTGTTCGACGATGGTGATGCCGTTGCTCCGCACCTGATCGAGCAGCAGGAACAGCGGATGGTCGGAGGGGACCAGATCCTGCAGCGTCAGATGGCCGAGCTGCGGCTTGCTCATGCCGAAGAACGGTTCCGCCGCGGCGTTCACGAAGCGGATGCGGTGTTCGGCATCGAGCATGACCACCGGCACCGGCAGGCTGTCCATCATCACCGCGCCGTCGGGCAGAGCCTGTTCGCCGAGCGACGCCATCACCGCCACGGCCTCGCTTCCGACCCGGCCACGCCGGCCGCCCAGCGCCATGGTCATGCCGCCAAGATCCCGGCATCGCCGCAGTCCCCGGAGGCATCCTCCGGCGGCATGCGGCCGCTCGCCTCGCGTCCCGCCCCGGCTTCGATCAGCCCGTCATAGAAACGGTCGATCAGGGCGATCGCGTCCGCCGAGTTGTCGATCCGGTTCACCGCCGCGCGGAAATGCGCGGAACCCGGCAGGCCGTGCGAATACCAGGAGACATGCTTGCGGGCGAGGCGCAGACCGGGATGGTGCCCGAAATGCGACAGCATGGCGCGATAGTGCTCAAGCAGGATTGCCTTCTCGGTGGGCAGATCCGGGTCGGGCAGGATCGCGCCGGTGGTGAGCGCCCGTCCCACCTGCGCCGGCAGCCAGGGACGGCCATAGCAGCCGCGGCCGATCATCACCCCGTCCGCGCCGGATTGCCGCAACGCCTCGCGCGCATCCTCGATCGACAGAATGTCGCCGTTGACGATCACCGGCAGTCCGACCGCCTGCTTCACCCGGGCCACGAACCGCCAATCGGCGCGGCCGGTATAGAATTGCTGCCGCGTGCGGCCATGCACCGTGATCATCCGGATGCCGCTTTGCTCGGCGATGCGGGCCAGGGAGGGCGCGTTCAGGCTGTTATGATCCCAGCCCATCCGCATTTTCAGCGTGACCGGCACCTTCACCGCATTCACGGTGGCCTCGAGCAGCTTGCCGGCCAGGACCTCGTCGCGCATCAGCGCGGAGCCGGCCTGCTGCCCGACCGCCACCTTCTTGGCAGGGCAGCCGAAATTGATGTCGACGATATCGGCACCGCGATCCACCGCAATGCGCGCCGCCTCCGCCATGGCGCCCGGTTCGCAGCCGGCGAGCTGGACCGAATTGGGTCCGGCGCCGCCCTCGTCGGCCAGTTCCGCCATGCGCAGCGTCGCCGCGTTCTCGCGCACCATCGCCCAGGAGGCGATCATCTCCGAGACCACCAGCCCGGCGCCCAGCTTGCGCGCCAGACGGCGATACGGCAGGTCGGTCACGCCCGACATCGGAGCCAGGATCACCGGCTCCTCGATCACCACGCCGTCACCGAGAGCGATCGGCTTCAGGGCGGGCTCGGGCATGTCGATATCCGCCGATCCGGTACGGTCGGCGCCTTTACGATCCGCGATGCTCATGATTTGGGCAAAATAGACCCTGGACGATGCCGGTGCAATCATCAGCTGAGCCCGTTTCGCGACGTATTGACCAAAACAGGCGGCCAACGCATTGCTCCGCCCATGCGTATCGCCGCCATCCTCCTCGCCGCCGGCACCGGAAGCCGTTACGGCACCGCCCTTCCGAAGCAGTTCGTATCGCTGGCCGGCCGGGCGGTCATTCGCCATGCCGCCGAGGCGCTGCTGCCGCACGTCTCGCTGCTGCTGCCGGTGGGCGACGCCGCGATGCTGGCCGAGGCCCTGGACGGGCTCGGCGCCGGCGTGATCCGCCCCGCCGTTCCGGGCGGCGCCACGCGCCAGAACAGCGTGCTGGCTGGCCTGGAGGCGCTGGACCGGCTGCCGGCGGCCGAGAAACCCGATCTCGTCCTGGTGCATGACGGCGCACGACCCTTCGTGCCGGCCGCCGTCACCAGACGCGTGATCGAGGCGCTGGAGAAGCAGGACGGCGCCATTCCCTGCGTGGTGGTGGCCGACACATTGAAACGCAACCGCGACGGGCTGATCGCAGAAACCGTGTCCCGCGAAGGTCTGGTGCGCGCGCAAACGCCGCAGGGCTTCCACTTTCCGCTGTTGCTATCGCTGCATCGCGCAGCCGCCGAGGCCGCGGATGCCACCGACGATGCCGCGCTGCTGGAGCGCGCCGGTCGCGCCGTTGCCCTGGTGCAGGGCGACGAGGACAACATCAAGCTGACCTACGAGGAGGATCTGGTGCGACTGGAACGCCTGGTGGGCCCTGCCCTGATGCCGCGCACGGGAAGCGGCTTCGACGTCCACGCCTTCGCCGACGATCGCAAGCTGATCCTGTGCGGCATCGAGGTGCCGTTCGAGCGCGGCCTCGCCGGCCATTCCGACGCCGATGTCGGCATCCACACGCTCTGCGACGCGATCTATGGCGCGCTGGCCGAGGGCGATATCGGCCGATTCTTCCCGCCCAGCGAGAACGAATGGAAGGACGCCGACAGCGCGCGGTTCCTGGTCCATGCCGGAGAGCGCATCCGCGCGCGCGGCGGCATGCTGGTGAACGCCGACGTCACGCTGATCTGCGAGCGTCCCAAGATCGGCCCGCATTCCGAGCCGATGCGCGCCCGCCTCGCCGAGCTGCTCCAGGTCGATCTGCACCGGATCTCGGTGAAGGCCACCACGACCGAGCGGCTCGGCTTCACCGGGCGCGGCGAAGGCATCGCCTGCCTCGCCAGCGTCACCGTGATGGTGCCCGAACTCCGCAGCTAGGAGCGAATACCGATCCACCGCCGCACCCAGCTGGCGGCGGCGCTCCTTCGGGCTAGCCCGGCTTTGGCGGAGGGGACGACGCGCCCGAACGCGATCGCGGAGATCGAACAGGCCCATGGCGGGCGGCTCGGCGTGTTCGCCCGAAGCGAGGACCAAGACGGGGGTCGCAGCGGAACGGATCTGGAATTGCCGCAGGCGGAAGCGGTGCTGCGCGACGCCGGCCGGGCCATCGTCGCCGCGCTCGACTGATCGAGCACGGCGACGGCTGAAACGGCCTACTCGAAGAAGCGGCCCTCGAACGCGAACTGCGTCTGCGGCAGACGATCGTTCGGCGCCTCGCGCGCGCGTATCGCTTCCGGCAGCGCCTCGGCCGGGCCCTGATGCCCCACGGCAATCATCGCCTCGATGCGATACCCCTCCGGCAAGCCGACGACCCTGGCTGCCGCCTCGAAGTCGAAGCCGACCATGCTATGGGTCACGAGCCCAGAATGCACTGCCTGGAGCGCCAGATTGGCGCAGGCCGCTCCCGTATCGAAGGCGTGCGAGTGCGACGGCACCGGCTCGGGACCGTTCGGCACCGACATCGTCAGGCGCGACGCCACCACGATGAGGGCGCCGGCCTTCTCGGCCCAGGACTGGTTGAACGGGTTCAGCAGAGTAACAAATTCCGGCCACGCCGCGCTGTCCCGGTTCGCGTACACGAACCGCCAGGGCTGCGAATTATAGGACGAAGCGGCCCAGCGCGCGGCTTCGAACAGCCGGTGGAGTTCGGAAACGGGCACGTTCTCGCCGGTCAGGGACCGGGGCGACCAGCGCCGGGCAAAAATGCCGTCGATCGGATGGTCGGGAACGCGTTCGGTCATGCGGAAAGCTCGTCGGCTGTTCAGGCGATGGAGAACACCACCACGGCAACCGGCATGGCGGCAAGCACGATCCAGGACAGCATCGCGCAGCGCGCGGCCAGCGTCGCCACGCGTCGCTTCAGTCGAGCATTGTTGGAACGGGTCGAAACCTGTTCAGTCTGCATGGGGTGAGGCTCCATCGTCATCGCCGGAACAGGTAGCAAAAAAGTCCGGCTCTGAATGTAACCAACAATCACGGATTATCGAGCTTCGCAACCATTCCGGATGCACAGCTTACTTGTGCTTTATTGCGCTTTCGCGACGAATACGATCCGATCGTTCAAGCGTCGCGCCGAATTTCAAACGGAACATGAGAATCCCGCGTCTCAAGCGGTTCGAGCCCGTCCTCGCGCCGCACGTCGCGCACGTCTGCCATGCGCGGCCCCGTTCGGGCGCGAAGCTCCAGGGAAGCCCGCGCCGGCTCCGGGCCGAACAGCATCGCCTCCACCTCTCCGCCGGGCAGGTTGCGCACGAATCCACCCAACCCCAGGGCTTGCGCTTCCGCCCGTAGCCAGGCGCGATAACCCACACCCTGCACGCGTCCCTCCACCAGAAGCCGGGTCGTGCCGACACCGCGCGCCAGGTCCAGAAAACGCCGTGCTTCCACACAATCCGCTCGCAGGGCGGCCCGGCGCCCGGCGGCTTCCTTGTCCTCGCCCCAGCGCTCGCTCTGATAGCGGTCATCCAGCACCGACAGTTCGAAGGCCGTCTCTGCGGCGAGCGCGCCGCTGACGCAGGCCACCCCCAGCACGAGGCTGCTCAAGGCCGGCGCCAGAACGCCAAGGGCGGTCAGTGCCGCATCGTCCAGCCCGTCCAGGGCCGTCGCCATCGCCGCGCGAGCCGCCTCCGGCTGCCGGACCGGCATCAGCCCGAGGGTCGTTCGCAGCGAGACGCCGAACCCCTCGCGGACCCAATCCAGCCAGGGTTGCCAGTCGCGCTCCTGCCGCCGTGCCAGCCCCTCGGGGTGGTCGGCGCGATAGCAAAGCAGGTCGCCGTCGAGAAAGCCCATCAACTGGTCCTTCACGGCTTCGCGGCGCGGCGCGACCCGGAACAGCATGCTTCCGGCGAGACGGGTCAGTCCGATCGCCTCCGGCCCATAAGGGCCGTCGATCCGGCGCCATTCCGACGCCACGGCCTCGGCCAGGGTGCGGTTCGGCAGCAGGAGCGCGCCGGCATCGGGCAGGCGCACCGGCTTGCCGTCCAGCCGGACGGCGAACCCGTCCGGCTGTTCGGCGACGTCCACCTCGGTCCAGAAGCGACGGCTCCCCTGCGACGCGCTCAATGGAACAGGCCCAGCCCGCGCAGAATGTCGATCGGCTTCGGCAGCTTTCGCTTGCCGGCCGGCGGCGCCGCGCTCGGCACCGGCCCGGCGACGCCGTAGCGCGCGGCCGCCAGATCGGCCCCGCACGGATCGGGCGGCGCCGAACCGCCAATGGTCAGTGAGAAACGCCCGCCGGTCGCCGCAGGGTCGAGTGCCGCTTCCGGCGCGTCCAGCGTGCCGCCGATCCGCACCGGCAAGGATGCCCCGGTCGCACCGACCGCGAGGCGCGGCATCAGATGCAGATCGAGCCGCCCATCCGTGAGCGACACCGTGCCGCGTCCCTGCACCACCAGGCGGCTGGTCGACAGCGCGATCGGGTCCAGCGTCGCCATGCCGCCCGCGATCTGCGCCGGCAGGGCCAGGCATCGGAACGGCGTGCGCGCGCCGTCGGGATCGGTCCCGGCCTGCGCCGCCTGCGGACGGCCGATCAACTGGCCGAGCGCCTCGGTGGCGATGGCGCCATCCACCATCGACAGGCCGGCATGGCCCTCGGCGTCGCGCGCCATCGTCTCCCAGCTCGGCCCGGTGGCCTTCAGATCGGCGACGATCTCCACCCCGCCGTCCAGCACAGGAGCCCGGCCCAGCCAGGCGGCCAGGGTCGTGGCTGGCAGCGAAAGCGGATGCAGCTGAACGCTCAGGCTCTGCGTCCGCGCATTCGCCTGTCCCGACAGCGCGACCGGGCCTGCCGGTCCGGAGGCGGAGAACCGGGCCAGATCGAGCACGCCGTCATGCAGGGTCAGGGCGGTGGACACATTCCTGTAGACGCCCCGGTCGAACGTGACCGCGGCAGCGTCGAGCTGCACGGCGGCATCGCAGCAATCGAGACGTGCGAACGGCACCGCATGCTCGGCGGCGGGCACGGGAGCAGCGGCCGGCGCGTCGCCGCCACGGGTGGGGGGCGCCGTCGGTTCCGCTGGCGTGCCGGGTTCCGCCTGTATCGGTTGCGCCGCCGGGTTCGGTTCCGCCGACGGGGCGGGCGCGGGATCGATCCACCCCGCCCGGAGCGCATCCCAATCGACATGCGCGGAAGAAAGCCTGGCGTTCAGCACCGGCCGCCTGGCCGGCGAGAGATCCGCGTCGCCGGCCAAAGCCAGTTCCCTGGATTGCAGATCGAGCCCCTGCACCGACACATGACGGTCGGGCCCGACCGTCACATGGGCCGAAAGGGTCAAAGCGGTCAGCGCCGGACCCACCGGCAAAAGAGCGCGCAAGGAGGGCGCCTCCAGTTTCACCGCCGCGTCGAGCGAATCGACCGTTCCCTGCCCGGTCAGCGTTGCCCGAGCGTCGCCGGCCCGCAGGGTCAGATCGAATGGCGACGGCTTGTCCTGCGCCTCGGCGAACCGCCAGCCGCGCAACGTTCCTGCCGCGCCGCGTACCGAAACCGAGCGGCCCTGCCACGATCCGTCCGCGGCAAGCTGGACAGGCGCATCCCGACCGGCGGCGTCCACGGCGAGACGGTCCAGAACCAGACCCTGGCTCCAGCGACGCCGGATCAGAGCGCCCAGATCGACTTTCTCGGCGCGCAGCGAAACCCGCTCCAGCGCCGGAGACGCGGCGGGCGCGCCGGCAGGTGCGACATCGATCACGCGCGCGGACCCGGACACCGGGCCAAGCGCCGGAATCCCGGCATGCGGAAACAGCGCGTCGATCCCGTCCGGGCGCTGGGCGTCGAAACGCAAATCGAGCGCGAAGCCACGCCCGCGTGCCGGATCGGTCATGGTGCCTTCGACCGAAAGCCGAGCATCCTCGCGCCCGTTGCGGCCGGTCTGCGCCACGAGATGCAGCGGCCAGGCGGCCGGCCCGTCGGCCCCGGCGTCCAGCAGACGATGCAGCGATCCGGTGCCGATCTCGGCGGTGAAACCGGCGACGTCATGGCGCCCGGCCAGATCGGCCTGCGGGTGCGCCCCGGCCAGATCGCTGGCATCCAGGCGATCCAGCGACACGGCGCCGCTCCAGCCGCCGACGGCGTCGCGCCAGGCGACCGACCCGTCGCGCAGGCGTACGCTGTTGATCTCCACCTGCCATCGCGCGCCGCCGCCGGGCGTGCTGCCCGGCCCGTGCGGCTTCGGCGGCGGCGTGAAACGCCAGTTCGCCTGCCCGTCCGCGTGGCGTTCCAGGGACAGATCGGGATCGGTCAGGGTCACGCCGTCGAGCCGCGCGACATGGTACAGCAGCGGCCACAGCGCCAGATGTGCCGAGAGGCGGCTCGCGGTCAGCATCTGCGGGCGCGAATCCCCCGGCAGGCCGGACAGGCTGACTCCGGTGGCGGTGAGGGTCGGCACCGGCAGCAGAACCAGACGCACATCGTCCAGAGCCAGCGTCCGCCCCGTCGCCTCGTAGCATTGCCGCTCGATCCTCTGGCGCAAAGCAGCCGGGTCGATCCGGGACTGGACCAGGAACGCCGCCCCCACCAGCAGCGCCAGCAGGATCAGGGCGATCAGAAGCAGCGTGGACAGCGCCCGGCGGATCGGGCCGCGTTTGCGCGCGGTCGCGACGGCGTTCATGCGCTCAGCTCCGGCGCGCGGCGCGGGTTTGCCCCGCTTCGAAGCCCAGCTGCCGGAACGTGTCGCGCATATGCGGCGGCAGCTCCGCCTCTAGGCGCAACGTGCCCCCGGCCGGGTGCGGCAGCACAAGGGCGCGCGCATGCAGATGCAGCCGGTCCTCGAACCCGTCCTTGTGCGCGGCCTCGCCGCCATATTTCGGGTCGCCCAGGATCGGCGAACCGAGCGCCTCGCAATGCACGCGAAGCTGGTGGGTGCGGCCGGTCAGGGGCGAGAGCTCGAGCCAGCTCAGCTTGCGCCCGGCGGCGTCGCGCACCGCATATTCGGTGAGCGCATGCGCCGCGTCCTCGTCGTCGCGCTCTGCCGCAACGGTCAGCGCGCCGGGTCCGGCGCCGAGACGCGCCAGGGGCAGGTCGATCACCCCTTCGGCCGGGCTGGGACGGCCGGACACCACGGCCCAGTAGGTTTTCTTGACGTCGCGCGTGCGGAAGGCGGCGGCGAGCTTGGCGGCCACGCCCGGCGTGCGCGCCAGCAGAAGCAGCCCGGACGTGTCGCGGTCGATGCGATGCACCAGGCGCGGCCTGTGTTCGGAGTCGTAGCGGAGCGCATCCAGCAGCCCGTCGACATGGCGGGTGATGCCGGGGCCGCCCTGGACCGGCAGGCCGGAGGGCTTGTTCAGGACGATCACGTGGTCGTCCTTGTAGATCACCAGCCGCTCCATCTCCTTGATGTCACGCTCGTCCACCACCGGCGCGATCGGCGCCGGCTTGGCGGCGTTCGGGATCGGCGGCACGCGCACCATCTGGCCGGGCTGGAGGCGGGTGGAGGTTTCCGCCTTCTTTCCGTCGACCTTGACCTGCCCGGTACGGCACAGCTTCTGCAGTGCGCCCTGGGTCAGATGCGGATAATGGCGGCGAAACCAGCGATCCAGGCGGATCTCGGCTTCGTCTTCGGAAACAGGCAGGGTCACGACGCTCATGGGCGGTGGCTAAACCCTCTTCTGCGCCCAAATGTCCAGTCTTCTCGCGATCTCCTTCTCGAAACCGCGCCCGGTGGGGCGATAGAACGCGGCGCGTTCCATCCCGTCGGGGAAATAGTTCTGCCCGGAGAACCCGTCCTCGGTGTCGTGGTCGTACTGGTAGCCCTTGCCGTAGCCGATCTCCTTCATCAGCCGCGTCGGCGCATTCAGGATATGCGCCGGCGGCATCAGGCTGCCGGTCTCCTTGGCCGCACGCACCGCACTCTTGAAGGCCGTATAGACCGCGTTCGATTTGGGCGCGGTGCCGAGATAGACCACCAGCTGGGCCAGGGCGAGCTCGCCTTCCGGGCTGCCCAGCCGCTCGAACGTTTCCCAGGCCGCGATCGCCTGCGTCAGCGCCGCCGGGTCGGCCATGCCGACATCCTCGGCGGCGAAGCGGGTCAGCCTGCGGGCGATGAAGCGCGCATCCTCGCCGCCGGCCAGCATGCGCGCGAACCAGTAGAGCGCCGCATCCGGGTCCGATCCGCGCAGCGATTTATGCAGGGCGGAGATCAGGTTGTAGTGCTCTTCCCGGTCGCGGTCGTAGAGCGCCGCCCGTTTCGCCAGCAGCGCCGACAGGCCGGCCGGATCGAGCGGCGCGGTCTCGCCCAGGCTCGCCAGTTGCTCGGCCATGTTCAGCAGATAGCGCCCATCCCCGTCCGCCATCGCCACCAGAGTCGCGCGTGCATCCCCGTCGAGCGGCAGGGCGTGGCCGATCGTGGCCTCGGCCCGGTCGAGCAGGCTCGACAGGGCCGCCTCGTCCAGACGGCGCAGCACCAGCACCTGGCAGCGCGACAGGAGCGCCGCGTTCAGCGCGAAGGACGGGTTTTCCGTGGTCGCGCCCACCAGCACCACCGTGCCGTTCTCGACGACGGGCAGGAAGCCGTCCTGCTGCGCCCGGTTGAAGCGATGGATCTCGTCCACGAACAGCAGGGTCGCGCCCCCGCCGGCGGCCAGACGCCGCGCTGCCTCGTCGAAAGCCCGCTTCAGATCGGCCACGCCGGAGAACACCGCAGAGAGCTGCACGAAGCGAAGACCCGCCTCCTGCGCCAGCAGACGGGCAATGGTGGTCTTGCCGCAACCCGGCCCGCCCCACAGGATCAGGCTGGCCAGCGAGCCGCGCGCCAGCATGCGACGCAAAGCGCCCTCCGGCCCCAGCAGATGCGGCTGTCCCACCACCTGATCGAGCGAACCCGGCCGCAACCGGTCCGCCAGTGGCTGGGCTGGCGAGGCATGGCCCGTCAAGGCATCGCCTCGCGAGGCTTGGGCAGGCGCGGGCGCCGCACCGAACAAATCGCCCGCCTCCTCGGACCGGTTCCGTCTGCTTTCAGGCTGCTTCATGTCATCGATCATAGGGATCTAAGCCGGCAGGTGGGAACGGCGGCTCTGGTTCTCCAGCCCGCTTGCGCTAATCTCCGCCCCGAAACCGGGAGACCGAACCGCATGCCGAGGACGCTGATATCGCGCGCCTGCGCCGCCTCCCTGCTCGGCGCGGCGCTCGTTCTGCCTTGCGCCGCCGTCCAGGCTTCGGCCGCCGAGCCCTCCCACGCTGCGCATCCTCGTGCGGCGGCCAAGATGCCGGAACCGGCCAAACCCGCCTCACCGCCAGCATCGCCGACGCCGGAGCCACCGGCACCGCCCGCGCCGCCGCCCGGCCCGCTCGATGCCCCCGCTCCGATCGTTCCCAATCCCGCCAAGACCCTGGTGGAGGCCCTCGCCCGCGCCGGTTCCCGCCTCGTCGCGGTGGGGCTACACGGCCTCATCCTCATTAGCGACGATAACGGCCTGTCCTGGCGGCAGGTTCAGCCGCCGGTCCAGGCGACGCTCACCGGCGTCGCGTTCGCCGACGACCATACCGGCTGGGCGATCGGCCATTACGGCGTCGTCCTGCGCACGGAGAATGCCGGCGAAAGCTGGTCCCTGGCGCTGGACCTGCCGCGCGCCGCCCTGGTCACGCTCGATTCCGCCCTGTCCGCCAATGCGTCCGACGCGGTCCGGCAGCGGGAGATCGACGCTGCTCACCGTCTGGCCGCTGCCGACCCCTCGCTGCCGTTCCTGCTCATGCAGACGGAAGGAACCGATACGCTGCGCGCGATCGGCGCCGGCGGGCTGGCGATGGAAACCAACGATGCCGGGCGGCACTGGCACCCCTGGTCGAACGCGATCGACAACCCGGACAACCTGCCTCTGCTCGGCCTGGCGGTGCGCGACGACGTGGCCGCCGTCGATGGCGGTCAGGGTATCCTGCTCGCAGGGCGGCCGGAGAACGGGCTGACGCGCCTGAAGCTGCAGACCGACGCCACCCTGTTCGGCGCACTCAATGCCGGCCCGTTCGGCTTCCTGCTCTACGGCCAGCAGGGCAACGCTTTCGTCGGCACGATGGCGCAGCCCGCCGCCAGCACGAAGCCGGATGCGTGGCACCAGGTCGAGAGCCCGACCCAGAACAGCTTCACCGCGGCCCTGCTGAAACGGGATGGCGGCGTGCTGCTCGGCGATTCGGCCGGCATGGTCTGGAGCCTTGGCGGCAAGCCCGACAATGCGCATCTCGACGCGACTCCGGCCCGGGCGCCGTTCCCGATCCTGGCGATGGCGGACACGGCCGATGGCGCTTTGATCTTGGCCGGGAGCGGCGGCGTATTGCGGATCGAGCCGCCCGCCCCGCCCGCACCCCCAACGGCCTCCCCGGTTGCGTCTCCGGCTGCTCCTCCGGCCGGCCCGTCTTCCGCGCCAGCCTCTCCCGCGCCGGCGACGTCTCCGTTGCAAGCCGCTCCAGCCACGCCGCGGAAACCGTCCGAGGCCAAAACCGGCAACGAGAAGCAGCCCGACCCGAAAGGACCGAGCCCCGCCGCCCACCAGGACGGAACCAAACCGGGCTGACCGGCGCCCGCCCCGCAACGGGACAGTATCGCCGGCGTAGCCGGTGCTCAGTTCCTGTGCGGCGCGGCCAGAATGACCGCCGCTCCCAGCAGGCAGAGCAGCGCGCCGCTGATATCCCAGCGATCGGGCCTGACGCCTTCCGCTGCCCACAGCCACAGCAGCGCGACGGTGATGTAGATGCCACCATAGGCAGCGTAGGCGCGTCCCGCGGCTTCGGTGTCGGCCCTCGTCAGGACACAGGCGAACACGACCAGCGAGAAGCACCCCAGAACGAGCCAGAAGGGCGATTTGCCCAGTCGCAGCCAGGCCCAGAAGGCAAAGCATCCGGCGATTTCCGCAATGGCGGCAAAGGCGAAGATCAGCGTCGATCGCATGAGCACAGGGCCCTGGAGAATGTCCGGAAGAAGGCTCTTCCTCTCCGGCTCCGTAACGCGCCGACTGCCCCGCGCCAAACGGATAGAAGTCTTCCCGGTTCTTCCTCAGGAGAAGACGGCCTTTGCCGTCGTCGCTGATGCCATACCGTCTCCGGACGCAAAGCGAGGTTCCGCGTGGGATCAAGCCTCTTGCAACGGTGGCACGAAATTTGCGGTGGAGGCCAGTTCAGCTTCCGGACGTTTCGCATGACCGCCACGACCGTTCTTCCCGCCCCTCCCCTTGTCCGGCCGCATCCGACCATCGAGCGCGCCGGTATCGAGCCTGTGGCGCCGGACGCGCGGACCGTGCGCTGGCAGGACCTGTTCAGCATCATCATCAATTTCCAGATCAATCCGGGGCAGATCCTGGTGGCCGGCATGGCCGTCGCCGCCGGGCTATCCTTCTGGCAGGCCGTGGTGGCGCAGGTTTCCGGCACCATGGTCGCGTTCCTGGCCTATGTGACCATGGCCACGGTCGGCGTGGATCACGGCATTCCCGGCCAGACGGCCACACGCATGGCATTCGGCCTGCGCGGCGCGAAGCTGCTGCCGTCCACGTTGCGGACCATTGCCTCGGTCTATTGGTTCGGCTTCCAGACCGTGGCCGGATCGCTGGCCATCGTCGCCGTTCTGGATCGCTGGACCGGTACACCGCACGGGTTGCTGGGTATCAGCCTCTGCTTCGGCGCGGTGCAGGCGGTGGTGGCGGCGATCGGCTACAACTCGCTGAAACTGCTGTCGCGTGTCGCGCTGCCGGTGAAGCTGCTGATCCTGGCCTGGATGGGATACACGCTTCTCGCCCAGCCCGATCCCGGCTTCCGTCCGGGCGCGGTGTGGCGCTTCCAGCAGCACCATGCCGGCTGGGTGCTGTTCGCCGCCTGGTTCAACACGGCACTCGCGACCTGGCTCACCATGATCACGGATGCCGCCGATTTCTGCCGCTATTCGCGGTCCAGGCGCGACATGTGGATCGGCACTCTGCTCGCGGTGCTGGTCGGCATCCTGCTGGTCAGCCTCGTCGGCGCCTATGCCGCCGCGGCGACCTCCGGCCGCTCCGACAACGCGTTCGAGGTAGTGGCTCACATCACCGGCGGACATCTCGCTTTGACGCTGATCCTGCTGATGGTCGTGCTCGACAACTGGACCATCAACGTTCTCAATCTCTACACGGGCGGGCTGTCGCTGCTGAACGTGCTGGAGCGCCTGGGCCGGTTTCGCGCCACGCTGATCGTCAGCGTTGTGGGCATCGCGCTTTCCGCCTTTCCGTCGCTGGTGCATGGATACTCCGGCTGGATCGGCACGATGGGAATGTTCTTCGCCCCGCTCTCCGGCGTGCTGCTGGCCGACTACCTGTTCGTGCGCCGCGGGACAGTCGACGTTCCGGGCCTGTTCGAACGGTCTGGACCCTACTGGTATCGCGCCGGCTTCAATCCGGTCGCCATCGTCTGGACGATATTAGGGTTCGTGGCATCGGCCACCGTGATCCCGGCCTGGCTACCTGTCTCGGTCGGGGCGCTGGTTTTGTCCGGCGCCGGATATCTCGTCTCCATGCGGATGCTGCCGCCACCACAAGGGGCGGCGGCAGGCTGATCGCTTACTGCACGCGACCGAAGGACGGCGCGCCGATGCCCGGGCAGGAGCAGGGCGAGCCCACCGGAACCTGCGTCTGGGTGTGGCAGACGTACACGCCGGCGTAGCACGTATAGCCGTAGCCCGGCGCCGCGCCGACCGAGGGCTGCGGCGTGACTTCGCAGCCGCCCAGAAGCGCGCCTGCGAGGGACAAGGAGGCGAACAGTCCCGCACGGCGCACGCCCTTGCCCGAAACCAGGCGGCGTGTCATGCGGTCGGGCTGGCTGCTGCGATCGGTCATGGCGCTTGTGCTCCTTCTCTGCTGTTTCGAGGCCGGACGCCGCATGCGCCTGAACGCGCGGGCCGCCCCTCTTGCACACCACGGAAACACCTGATGCGCCATGCCGTTCCCCGAACGGTTTCCGTGCATCGTGATCATGTGGGATGGCTCGCCGCCGCGGCGGTCTTTCTGCTCGCCCTGGCGCTGCGCCTGCACGGTCTTGGAGACAAGCCCTATTGGCTGGACGAGGTCACCACGCTCCGTCGCTCGGCGCTGGCCTTGGTGCCGCTGGTGCGCGACAGCCTCGCCTTCCACCATCTGCCGCTGTTCTTCCTCGTCGAGTCCCCCATCGAGCGCTTCGGGCTCGGTCCCTTCGCCATGCGTCTGCCCGCCGCCCTGTTCGGTGCCCTCGCCTGCGCGCTTCTGGTGCCGATCGGGCGTGACGCGTCGGGTCGCGCCCCTGGGCTTTCGGCCGGGCTTTCGGTCGGGCTGGCGGCCGGGCTGCTGGCGGCCCTGTCGCCCTTCCAGGTTCAGTACGCGCAGGAAGCGCGGTCCTATACGCTGGTGCTGTGCTTCATCCTGATCGGGATTTGGGGCGTGGTGCGGCTCGTTCGCGCGCCGTCAGGCGAACGCAGCGGCTGGCTGCTGTATGCGATCGGTACGGCCCTGGCCCTTGATACGCTCAGCGTCGCCTTGTTCTGGTTCGCCGCCGCGCAGCTCTGCGCGGCCCTGATCGCCGCAACCAGGGTCGGGCCCGGCGGCAGGCGTTGGTTCGTGCGGCGCTGGCTGCCGGTGCAGGCGCTGGTTCTGCTGGTCTATCTGCCGTTCGTGTTCACCATGATCGTGCTGACGCGCGGGCGGATGGGAAGCGGTCTCGACTGGGTGCGGCCGGCAAGCGTTCATTCGGTCTCGACCATTCTCCAGTCGGTATATCTGCTGCGCCGGTCGAGCCTGATCGCGTTCCGCGTCTTCCCGGGACCGCTCGATATCGGTGGTCTGCCCTGGCCTGGCCTGTGCGTGCTCGCTCTGGTCGTTCTCGGCGTGCTGCTGCGGCGACGCGAGACGGCGGTGCAGGTGCTGCTGATCACGGCGCTGGCGCTGCCGGTCGGCATCGCCCTGTGTTCGCTCCACTCCTCGCTGTGGATGCCGCGCTATCTGATGTGGAGCGGTCCCATCCTGTTCCTGCTGGCGGGACTCGGCGTTTCCTCCCTGAGCGCACGCGCCCGGCCGCCGGCCCTGGCGCTGATCGCAGTCCTGGGTCTGGTCAATCTGTGGCCCTACTACGCCACCGAGACAAAACCGCTCTGGAACGAGGCCGCCGCGTTCCTGCGCGATAACCGCCTGCCCGGCGATCTTTTGCTGGTGGACGATCCGGCTTCCGTCGAGATGATGAACATCCAGCTCGATCCGCGCGCCGTGCTTGCCGGACGGATTCCCGCCGGCGGATTCGCGCCGGGCGACTGGACCGGCGACGTCGACACCGCCCTGGCCGCGCAGCGCGCCGGGCGGCGCGTCTGGGCAGTGCATGGCAAGGTTGGGCAGAACGATTCCACCACCCTCGGCGCGCTGCTGCGCGAGGCCGCACCTCTGGGCGAAACAGCCGAGCGACGCCGGATCGGACTGGACATCACCCTGCTGCGGTTTGCCCCCGCCGCTCCGCGGGGATCGCTCGGTAAGGCGGCGCCATGAACGCGCCGCCTGGCGTCATTTCGACGCGGGACCTGCTGCCGGCGCGGGCGGCTTGGGGCTGAATTGCGGATCGGCGGCGATCCGATCGGCCACCGTGATCGCAAGGGCGCGCGTCGGATCGGTGGATGCGGCGGCCTTGGCCGCGTCGCTCGGCGCATCGGTGCGGAAGCTGGCCTGTTCCAGAAGCTGCGAATCCCGCCCCTCGCGGATGCTCTCCGTCGCCGGAAACACCAGCGGAGATGCCGTGATCTGCAGAATGTGGTCCGCCTTGCCGGAGCCGGTGACGATGGCCGCTGCGAGGTTACGCCGGAGAAGCTCCTTGCCGACCGCACTGGCGATCAGGGGATCGCGCTCGTCGCCGGCGCCCCACACCACCACACGCCACGTCGCCGCCGTTCCTGGCGTCGCCAGCATCGTCTTCGGTGCGTCGTCGTCGCAGGCGCCGAGAAGAAGTCCGGCACAGGCCAGAAGCGGAAAGGCGGCACGAAACACGGTTGTTCTGCGTCCGGCCATCAAGGCGTCCTCCAGCTTCGGCGTGTCGGGTTCGGCTCCGCGAACAACGGTCCGCGGACGGTATCGTTGCTGTTGCATAACCAAAATCGCGCCGCAACACAAAGACTGCAACACGAGGAGCGCGGCGCTTTACCTTCGCAAGCGGCGCCGATACGGTCCTGCCAAACGAAGACGGCGGAGCGACCAAGGTTTGCGGAACGATCTTCATCAGCGGGGCCATGTGTCGATGAGTTCCTTCCGCGCCCTCCCAGGTGTTTCGGCGGCACTCGGCCTCCTCCTGAGCGCCGGAACCGCCCTGGCCGCGCCCGATGCGTCTGGCGCCAATGCTTCCGGCAAAGGCGCATTCCTGTTGATCGACGGCGGCGCGCCGGCCGGCCAGCCCCGCCTTGCCGGCTGCAGCCGGGCTATGAGCGATCTGCATACCGCGCTGGACAAGGCTGGCGCGGCCAACACGCTGCTTCTGGCCCCCACCGCCAGCGCACTGCGCGAAGCGCTGCTGCGGTTCGGGAACACCAACGGCACGGGCGCGAACGCCGTGCTGTTCTGTGGCTACGCCGCCGAAACCGGCGGCAACGTGTTCGCGCTGGGCAGCGATTTCGCGCCGCATGACGACCCCGCCCTGTCGGCGGTCAGCATTCGCGCCTTCTCGCGCGTTTCAGGCGACAAGAACGGGCTCGTGGTGCTGGATCTGCACCCTGTTGCCGCAGAGGGCGCATCCGTCGCTGCGGTCGCCGGCGCGCTGAATGGCGCGGCGGGCGCGTGGAGCACCGATCCGAGCCTGAGCGGTACCCGCATTGTCGAAACCGACACAGCGCCCGGCGATGCCAGTCTGACCCTTCGCGCGGCGCAGAGCGGCGCCACCAGCCCAGAGACGCTGGCACGAGCGCTGTCGGCGCCCAGGCCGGCCGAGACGGCGTCGGCGCAGGCCACCCTGCCCGCGGCCGGTCCGGTAACGGCAGCGGCGCCGGCTCCGACAACCGCGCCGTCAGCGGCGCCCGAGGCCGCCCAGCAAGCCGGCACGGACAAGGCTCCCGCCACCCCGGCCGCCGATTCCGGCAAACCGTCCGGCGACGGCGGGACGAAAACGGAAGACGCCACGGCGACGCAGACCGGAGCGGATCACCCGGACGCCTCGAAGACCGCCGGTGATGCCGGCGCTGTGCCTCTGGCGCCGAAACCGGCGCCCCGGCCGCGCGTGCATGTGGACCCGGCGGTCCGGCGTATCCAGGTCGCGCTGTTGGCACGCGGCCTGTTCAGCGGCCGGGTGAATGGCGTCAACGGCGCCGAGACCCAGCGCGGCATCAAGCATTTCCAGGCCATGCTCGGCCATCCCGTCACCGGCGAACTCACCGCGGACGAAACCAAACAGCTCACGGGCGGATGACGGCGATGAGCCTTCGTCTTCGGGCCAATATTGCCTTCGCCACCGGCGCTCTCCTGCTGCTGCTGATCGGCGCGCTGGCGGTGCGTTCCAGCGTCCATGCCGACGCCCTGAGCCAGGCGCGCCGCCAGGCGGAACTCCTGACAGCGGAGAACCGCATCGCCGGCCGCTACACCGCCGAGAAGGTCGCGCCGCTGCTGGCCGAAGGCGGCCGCGCGCTGGTGTTCGTTCCCGCAGCCGCACCCTTCGCGGCGACGGAAGCGCAGGCGCGGATGCTGGCGCAGGCGGAGCCCGGCGTCAGCGTCCGTCAGGTGGTGCTGGACCCGGTGGGCGCGGCCGACCGCCCCTCCGCCGAGGAGCGCGCCGCGATCGACAAGCTCCGCTCGAACCCCGATCCGCAGCCCTATACGCGCGAGTTCGACGGACCGGACGGCCCGCTCGTCTCGCTCGTGACGCCGCTGCTGTTCTCACCGGGCGTCTGCGCGACCTGCTACACCTCGCGCAGCGCCGCGCCGGCCGGAATCGTCGACGCATTCGGCGGATCGGGCGGGTTCGACCGCAAGCCTGGCGAGATCATCGGCCTGACCATCGCCACTGTCCCGCTGCCGTCGCTGCACGCCGCGACCACGGCGGTGATCTGGATGGCGCTGATGGCGGCGGCGCTGCTGGGGCTGTTCAATATTCTGCTCAGCGTGCTGGTGCTGAAGCCGTTGTCGCGCGTGGCGGATGTCGCCGAGCGGATCAGCCTCGGCCAGACCGGGGTGGAAGAGTTCGCCCATGCCGGCAACGACGAGATCGGCACCATCACGCGCTCCTTCAACCGTCTCCGCCGCTCGATGGAAAGCGCGATCGGGCTGCTCGAATCATGACCGGCTCGGCTGCCATGCCGGATCGCATCGGGCGTTTCCATATCCGCTCCATGCTCGGACGCGGCGCGATGGGCATCGTGTATCTGGGCCAGGACGAGGAGATCGACCGGCTCGTCGCGATCAAGCTGATCCGCGCCGATCTGCTCGATACCGAGGAGCGCGAGAACTACCTCAAGCGCTTCCGCAACGAGGCCAAGATCGCCGGCCGCTGCATGCACGCGAACATCGTCGGTCTCTACGATTTCGCCATGCACGACGAGAACCCTTATCTCGTCATGGAATATATCGACGGGATCGGGCTGCAGCAGTTCTTTCCGCGCGGGTCCAGACGCCCCGTGCATGAGGTGATCCATATCGCCCTGCAGGTACTGGACGCCCTGCACTACGCGCACGGACGCTTGATCGTCCATCGCGACATCAAGCCGGCCAACATTCTGATGATGCCGGACCTGTCGCTGAAGATCACCGATTTCGGCATCTCGCGCCTGACCAGCATGGAGCTGACGGTCACGCCGCTGCTGATCGGCACGCCCTCGTACATGTCGCCCGAACAATGCCTCGGCTCGGCCTTGGACGGGCGCAACGACCTGTTCTCGCTCGGCTGCGTGCTCTACGAGCTGATCGCCGGCGAGCGCGCCTTCTCGGGCGTGAACTACACCGAAACCATCTTCGCCATCGTCAACAAGCCGCACGTGCCCTTGTCGCAACTGCGCGACGATCTGCCGCCCGGTTTCTCGGATGCGATCGACAGGGCGCTGGCGAAATCGCCCGATCAGCGCCACGCGGACGCGGCCTCATTTGCGCGTATCCTGGACGATATCGCCCGCGAATCTCGCCTGCCGCGCACCGGCATGCCGCCGGTCATCATCACCGATACCGGGCGGCTGTACCATTCCGCCGCGCCAGCCGGCGACGGCGTCGGAAATCGTCCGGTCGAGGACGCGCAACCCACCGTCAGCGCGCCGATGACCGCGACCGCCATGGTGCGCCCGGCGGAACCCGCTCTGCCGCCGGAGCCCCCGACCGTCACGCCGTCCCGGCCTGTTCCGGCACCTCCGCCGGGGACGGTCGCGGTTCCGCCGCCTGGAGACGTGGACGATCCGGATGCGACCCTGCGGCCGACCGCCCTGCCGCCGCTCCGCCCGGTTGCCGTCTCCACTCCGCTTCCGGAGCCTCGACCGGCCGAGCCCGAGATCGCCGCTCCGCTCCCAGCTGCACCGGAACCAGCCGTCGAATCGCCGCCGACCGTGGCGATGCCGCATGTCGTGTCAGCACCGGCCGTTGCACCATCCGCCGAACACCCGCTCCCCGATGAGAGGGCCTCCGTCATCCACCCGGCTCCGGCCCCGCCGCCGGCCAGCGCAGCCGTACACCAGTCCGACCCCGTTGCGACGGGCCGTTCGTCGATCCTGCCCGGCGATGCTGACAACGGCGGCACGTTGTCTCCTGCAGACGCCGTCCCGAGCCCGGTGTCCCGGCCGCTGCGCGATCCGACCGAGGCTGGATCGGTTTCCTTCACGCCCGGACCGCATTTCGCCCTGCCGGTGCCGGTCGGAGACGCGGAGCGCGCCCGGATCGTGGATTGCCTGTCGGAGGTGATCGGCCCGATCGCTCCTCTGCTTGCGCGTCGCGCCGAGCAGCCCGGCATGAGCGCGGAGGCGCTCACGGAGACGCTGGCCGGGTTCGTCCGTCATCAGGGCGAGCGCGACCATTTCCTCCGGCTGGTCGGGAGGAACGCCGCATGACAACGCTGCTTCTGTCCGTCACCCGCGGCCCGAGCGGTTTCCTGAACCAGACCCGCATGGTCTCCTCCGGCGCGTTCCAGGTCGGGCGCGCGCGCCCTTCTGATTGGGTGCTGGAGGATCCGAGCTGCACCCTGTCCAAACGACATTGCGTGTTCCAGCAGGATGAAGCCGGCTGGTCCGTCGCCGATGTGAGCCGGAACGGCTCGTTCGTGCGCCGCAACGGCGAGATCAAGCGTCTGGGCCCGCAGCCGCACAGGCTGGCGCGCGGAGAAACCGTGCGCTTCGGCGATTACGAGCTGGCCGTCGATCTGCAGGAGGACGAGTCCTCTTTCCTGCAGGTGCCGCTCGTGCCGCCGCGAAACGGCGCCCGTCCCGGCAGCGTGGCGCCGCCGGACGTGCCGCCGCGCTCCTACCCGCGCCCGGCACGCGCGCGGGTCCGCATGGAGGAGGGTGAACCGACCCGCCTGTTCCTGCATCGCCCCACGCCGTCGGCGCGCGAAGCGGCGGGCCTGAACGATCTCCTGGCCGGCGCGGCCCTCGCCGCCACCGATCTGCCCGCCGGAACCGATGACGCTGCGGCGCTGCGCAACGCCGGGGCCTCCCTGCGCGCGGCCGTGTCGGGCTTGCGCGACCTGCGTTTCGCCACTCTGGGCGATGCCACCGAAGGCCGAGGGGACGCCGGCGCCTCCACCCGGGATGAGGCGATCGCGCTGCCGCTGATTGCTGCGCGCAACAACGGCGAGGCGGTCTCCCGCCTGCTGCATGGCGAAGCGACCTCGCCCGACGCGATCGAATCGGTGTTCCGCGAGGTGCAGCTCCATCACGACTGGCTGGTGCGTGCGGCCCGTCGCAGCCTGCGAGAGACCATCCTGTCGTTCGATCCGGACCAACCGGACGCGAACGCGCCGCCGCACTGGCTCGACCTGCTGCCGTTCTGGCGACGCTGGCGCAACGCGGCCCTGGCGCGCAAACGCTTCCGGGAGCGGACGGCCAATCTCGATCGCGCCGTGGATCAGGCCCTGGCCAGCGCCTATTGGGAGGTCCGGCGGGACATGGAAGCCCGGTGGACTCCACGTTGAGCGCGGGAGCCCCTCCCTGATGTTCGGGGGCCAGGTCTTCTCCGTATCGCATCGCGGCGCGGTGCGTCCGGAGAATCAGGACGCTCTCGTGTGCCGTCCCGAGATGGATGTCTATGCCGTGGCGGACGGCGCCGGCGGCACGGAGAACGGCCGCGCGGCCGCGGATGCGGTGATCAACAACATCAGCCGCATTCCGCCCACCGTGAAGGTGACCGAGCGGCTCGGCGAGATCCGGCGCGCCATCGCCACAGCGCACGAATCCCTGCTCAGCAACAGCAAGGCCGCCTCCACCGTCGCCGTGCTGATGCTGGACGGCCCCTATTTCGTTTGTCTCTGGGTCGGCGATTCCCGCATCTATCTCTGGCGCGACGGCGAGCTGGTGCAGCTCAGCCACGACCACAGCATGGTGCAAGAGATGGTGGATGCCGGCACGCTGACCCCGGCAGAGGCGCGCGTGCATCCCAAGGCCAACGTGATCACCCGCGCCGTGGGCGGCATCCAGGGCGACCTGGCGATCGCCAAGCGCACGGGAGAGACCCTGCCGGGCGACCGCTTCCTGCTGTGCAGCGACGGGCTGACCAAGACCATGGAGGATGACGAGATCTGCCAGCTCATGGCGGGTTCGGGCGACATCGCCGCCGCGATGCTCGACACCGCCCTGCGCCGCCGCGCCCGCGACAACGTCTCGGTGATCGTGGTCTGCCGCGACTGAAGTCGGCCCGCGCTCGCTCAGGCCGGTCTGGCCGCGTTGTCGCCGAACACGGTGTCCTCTGCGTCGGGTCTCGGCAGCTTGGTCGTCGGAAGCCAGCCCGTATGGCCGAGACGGATGGCGCCCATTCTCGCGGGCGGAACCGCATCGCCGCGAAGGATCAGTTTCACGGCGAAAGCGGCTTCGTCGTCCAGGAACGTGCGGATCAGGCGTTGCAGGAGTTCCAGCCGTGGACTGCCGGGAAGCAGGGCTTCGAAGCGCCGGAGGTCGAGTGGACCCACCGTGATCTGGATGCGGCCCTGGATATCCCAGACCCGGCCGCCCGCTGCGGTATCGCGCCCGAGCGTGCTGTGCCGGGCGCCGAGGCTGGTGCGCTCGGACGGGTCCAGCACCTGCCAGCTGCCCACGAACTGTTCGATCCGCACCGGAACGTCGAGCCATTCGCCGAGCAGGGCGCCCAAACGGTCGGCCGAGCGCGGACGGGAGGCGAACAGGCCGGAGAAATAGAGCAGCTGGTTCACGCCCAGCGCCGATCGCTCCACGTCTCCCGGCAGGCCGTGGCCGGTCAGCGCCAGCAGGGCCTGGGCGATGCCGTCCCGCTCCGGCACCGCCACCGCCCGCGTGGATGCCTTGGGCATCGGGCCGGAGATCAGGGCGGCGCGGGCGGGGTGATATTTGGCGCCGGCCAGCGCGTATTGCAGCAAAAAGCGCTGCGACAGCATGTCGAAGAAGCCGCCCATCGCCTGCGAGCGGCGGCGCCGTTCCTCGCCGGCCATCTCGGTATAGGGCCGGGGCAGAACGCCGCCGGGGCCGGTCAGGCCGGAAAACCCGATCCGCACCGTGTAGCGACGCTGCCCGCCGCGCCAGTCCTCCCGCACCGACACCACGTCGCGCAGCGCCGGCGCCAGGCCCGCGGCGGTTTCGAAGCGCAGCGCCTGTTCCGGGGCGGCGCCGGACGCCGCGAGCAGAACGGTGATGGCGGCGTCGAACGAGAATCGTCCCGGCTGCTGCTGCAGCGTCTGAAGCAGCGAGAGCGCGCCGCCTGTTTCCGTCACAGCAGCACGCGGTCGCCGGCGCGGGGTGCGAAGCGGGCGACCGGATCGGACCGGCCGCGCAGGCGTACCACGGTACGGACGAAACTGTTCACCGTGACATGCAGGGCCAGCACGCGTTCGAGAATGGAGGCCAGCAGATAGAGGCCGCCCGCATCCCAATGCGCGGCATCGAACAACAGGGTGACTTCCAGCCCGCGGCAGAATGAGCCGATCCGCGCGCCCGGGACCCGGGCGACGGAATCGCGCGTATCGACCGCGAGCAGGCTGGCGACGGCATGGCGGGTATCGTCGGCGTCGCGTACGTCGTAGAGCCGCAGCCATTCGCGCAGGGAGGCCGCCGCGTCGCCGCCGCCGGTCAGGCCGAGACGTCCCAGCACCAGATGCGAGATCAGCCGCCAATTGTGTTTCTCGCGCAGAGGCGCGCGCCAGCTCGGCGTGGGCGGCGTGAGGCAGGTGATCGCCGAAACAGAGCCGAGACCCTCCGTGGGATGCAGGCGCGGCTCTCCGCCGCCGACCGGCAGACGCGACGGCAGATCGCGGTTGGTGAGCAGGGCATCGACGGACAGGACGCGATCGGCGGGACGGTCCGGGTCGAGCTGCAGGTCGATCAGCGACAGGCGCGTCTCGGTGCCGCCGCGCCAATTGGCATCCGGCCTGCGGATCAGGGCGAACATGCCGGCGCTGTTGCCGTCATCCTCCGCGAGCTGCTGGTAGAGGGGACGCCAGGGACGAACCGCGCCGGTCTCGTCGATCTCGCGCACCTGCTCGACGTCCCAGACCTCTTCCGCACCGGCCCGATCGCGCGCGGGCTCGACCACGTAGTCGGTCCGCCAATGGTCGAGCCGGATCGGCTCGCAGGCGCCCGGATAGAGATTGACCACCGGCGTGCAGCCGAGCGCCAGGCAATTGGGTTGCAGCACGCGTTCCAGCTCGGGCATGGCCACGTCGAAATAGGCGAACAGCTCGAGCTCATTGCTGTCCTGGACCAAAGTGCGGGCGTCAAGACCGGCAATATCGACGAACAGGAACTTCTCCGGCAGGGCGAAATATTCGGTGAGCAGGCGGAAGCCGGAAAACGTGCGGCGGGGCCAGGGATACAGCGCCTCGTCCGGGGCGAACCCGGCGGCGGACAGGGACGTGGCAGGCAGCGCCGTCGGACGGTCGTCGTTCGGGCCGTTGGCCAAAGCGAGGCCCAGCGTGTGCTGGCTCATCAGCTCCAGCAGACGGATCGCTTGCGCCACCGGGGCGTCGATGAAGAAGCGCAGCGTGTCCGGCGCCAGCTCGTTGAAGCGCGCCTGGTCTCCGGCCATGCGCAGGCGGATGCGCAAGCTGCTCTTCGCCTGCCTGGAGACCGGCACGACCGGCGCATTGAGCGGCAGGCCGCTGAGCTGGGTGGACACGATCTCGATCGGCCAGAGCGTGACCGGGCTGGCGGTGCGGAAACGGCAGGCAATCCCGTCATAGGGGTCGGCCTCGAGCATGGTGCCGGCCGGCACTGGAACCGGTGCGCGCAGATCGGGCCTGGCGGTGAAGCGGACGATGGCGGCGGACGGGATCGGCGCCAGATAGCGCGGATACAGCACGCCGAGCAGCGCATCCGTCAGTTCGGGGAATTCGTCGTCGAGACGCTGCTGTGTGCGGGCCGACAGGAAGGCGGCGCCTTCCAGCAGGCGCTCGACATGCGGATCGTCGACGCCGTTCGGCCCGACGCGCAGCCTGCGGGCGATCTTCGGATGCGCCTCGGCGAACTCGCCGGCCAGGCGGCGTATGGCGTCGAGTTCGCGCTGGTAGGCGTCGGACAGGTCGATCGGCATGGGGAGCTCAGAGGTCGCGGAGGGTGCGGAGCATAACAGCGGGACTCAGCGGATCGACAACGGTGCCGAAGCGAACCGGTTCTGGATCCGGATCGACCAGCAGCAATCCGTCGATCGACAAGGGCAGCGTGGTCGCCAGAGGCGAGTCGCTGGCCAGCGCCGTCACCCGCACCTCGGCCAGGCGCGGCTCAAACCGGCGGATCAGCGCCTCGATCTCGCTGCGCAACACTTCCTTGTCGGCGGCGTGGTTGAGCGCGCCGGCGCCGAGATCGCCGAGCCCGTAGCCGAGCGGCGATAGCCGCAGATCCGGGCGGCTTCGGTCGAGCACCTGCCAGGGCTTGCGGGCGTTCAGCAGCATTTCCAGGTCGCGCTGCACCAGACGCAGCAGGTCTGGAACGGTGGGCGCATCGGCGGCCGGGTCGGCTGCCTGGTCCGGCGCCGCGTCGGCCAGGCGGTCCAGCACGCTGGTCCGCACCCTGACGGCCGATGCCCGTCCGTTCCGCACCATCGCCCGCCCCGCCCGTTCAGCCGGCGCCGAAGGTCAGCAGGTCGATGCCGTTGATCGGCAAAGCCTCCTCCCCGGCCAGGAAGACACGCTGTCCGGCACCGCGCACGGGCTCAGCCTCGGTCCAGTCGGTGGCGCGCCCGAGCAGGATCGCATCCGTCGCATCCGGCGCGGCGCGATAGCAGCTCGGCACATACACATCCCCGTCCGGACCGCCCTGGACGGCGATGCTCGCCCTGCGCCAGAACAGATCGCGCGGGCGCTTCGGTGCATGGAACTGGAGCGTGTCGATCCGTTCCAGCGGCACCCAGTAATAGACGCCCGTGGTGGTCAGCACCTCGATCGTGCCGCCCAGAACGTCGTCGGCGTCTCGGAAATCGTCGAACCCGGTTGTCTCGCCGCCCACGGAATGCCGGCCGGAGACGCGGGGGCGCTTCTCTTCCGCCGCGCGCGCGAAGCCCGCGGCTTCGGCCGCGTCGCCCGCCCGAAGCGCCACCAGCGCTTGCAAGGCGCGCTGCTGCGACGGGGTAGGCTCGCCGAGGAAGCTCGGAACGCCGCCTTCGGCCAGCACCTGTCCGCGCGCGATCTCGGCGCGCAGGAGCTGCCGGAACTCGGCGACGACGAGAGCCAGATCGGGCGACAAGGTGGCCAGGGCGGCAAGAAGCGTTTCCACCCTGTCGAACGTGCCGCGGAACAGCAGCAGCTCGCCCAGCAGCAGGCGCGGCGCCGGATCGGCCGGGCGGGCCTTGATGTCGGCGCTGGCGGCGTCGATCGCGGCCTGGAGATCGCCGGCGTTGAAGGCTGTGCGGGCCTGAACTGAACTGCTCATGGAGGTTCCGTTTCTGGTTTAGCGGGCGGCGGCCATGTCGGGGCCGGACAGGCTGGTGGTGAGCCGGAGCACCGTGGAGACGTCGTCGAGCTGATGGAACGGCTGCAACTGGATCACGCAATCCATCGCGCCGGGGCGCTCCGGGTTGTCCGTGACCTGCACCTGGCTCGACAGAAGCGGATGCCGGGCACGGCTGCCGGCATCGGGCGAGATGTTGCTGTTGGTGTAGCCGCGCAGCCAGGTCTGCAGGGTGCGTTCGATATCCCGTGCGCTGGCATGGCCGCCGGCCATGTCGCGGCCGATGATCTTGACGTAATGGGCGAAGCGGGACGCGCAGAGGATGGCGTTCAGCTCCGCGGAGAGACGGCGGTTGGCCTGTTCGCCGGTGATGCGCCGCCCGGGTGCGGCGGCGGGGCGGGACTGGAGGCTGCGCACGGCGCCGAACGCGGCGAAGCCGTAGGGCAGCGTATTGAGCGGGATCAGATTGGCGGCGATGAGCAGCCGTTCCTGCGTGTCGTTGAACGCGAGATCGGTGATGCCGCGCGGAAGCGTCGTCTCGGCGCCAAAGCGGAACGGCTCCTCGACCGTATCCGTGACCAGACCGCCGCCGACGCGCCCTGCCACCACGCCGCGAATATCGGCCGGCCAGCGGAAGGCGGCATGGGCGCGGAGCACCAGCCCGGCCAGGGCATAGCCGGCGACGCACCAGCAGCGGGAATCCTCATCCGGCGCGTATTCCTCGTACCATCCCCCGGTCTGCACACGCGTCCAGGGGGGACGCGCCAGCACGCGCGGCAGGGTGACGCCGAGGAAGCGGGAATCCTCGCCCTCCGTCATGCTGCGCCAGCGGGCGTGATCGGCATCGGCCAGGACGGAGGCCATGTCGTGCGACAAAGCGAGATCGCTGAACCGGTCGGCGCCGAGCAGGGTCGGCGACGCGCCCAGGATCATCGGCACGAACGCCGCAGCCGCGACGGAGCGGAGCAGCTTCATCACCGCGACGTCGTCCACGGGCGGCCGTCCGCCTGGCGCGCGCGGCGGCGGACGGTGCGCGACCTCGTGATCCACCACCATCAGGCCGAACGGCTCGCCCCCGGCACGGCCGAACTCGCTCTCGTACACCATGCGGAAGAACATGGACTGATCGAACTCGAGGGCGCGTTCGAGATCGCGCGCCAGCTCGTCCCACCGGGCCGACAGCAGCCGCACCCGCATCGGCGCCTCGGCACTCGCCTGGGCGACCAGACGCGCCAGAGCCCGCCAGGAGCCTTCCAGACGCAGCAGACGCGGGTGATGCAGGATGGCATCGAGCTGCGCCGACAGGAGGCTGTCGATGCGTGCGAGATCGCGGTCGATGGCGCCCCGCAGCCAGAGCGCCAATCGATTGCGAGCGTCGGCACCCTCGCCTGCCATGCGTGCGAGCGTGGCGTCGCCGAACCAGAGCGACAACGCCGTGTGGTCGTCGCGGAGAAAAGACAGCAGCTGGTCCGGACCGTTCGGGCTGTCCGGCCAGTCGCGTGTCGCATGCGCGCCGCCGAGAATGGCGCCGCGCAGGGTCGGGCCGGACGGCTCGATGGGATTCACGACCGTCCGGGCCAGTCGTGAGGGGTCAGACGCGTTCCGGGATGCGCGCCACCAGACGCATGCTGGCGGTCAGCTCCTCGAGTTGCAGCCAGGGGCGCAGATAGGCGACGGCATTGTAGGCGCCGGGGCGGCCCGGAACCTCGGTGACCTCCACCTTCGCTTCCCGCAGCGGGAACTTGGCCTTGCTTTCCGGCCCGGCCGCTTCGTTGGAGTTGGTGTAGCGACGAACCCAGTTGTTGAGCCAGCGCTCGCAGTCATCGACTTCCATGAAGGAGCCGATCTTGTCGCGCGCCATCACCTTCAGATAATGCGCGAAACGGCTCGTCGCCATGATGTAGGACAGGCGCGCGGAAATCGCCGCATTGGCGGTAGCCTCCGGCTTGTCGTACTGCTTCGGCTTCTGGGCCGTCTGCGAGCCGAAGAACACAGCGTAGTCTTCATTTTTGTAGTGGCAGAGCGGAAGAAAGCCGAGATTGGACAGCTCATTCTCCCGGCGGTCGGTGATGCCGATCTCTGTCGGGCATTTGGCGTCGAGATCGCCGTCGTCGGAAACGAAGACGTGCTGCGGAAGATCCTCGACTTTGCCGCCGTTCTCCGCGCCGCGGATGGCGGTGCAGAACCCGTATCGGGCAAAAGCTTCGGTCAGACGCGTACCCATCACGAAGGCCGCGTTCATCCAGCAATACTGGTCGTGCGGCAATGCGGCGGAGCGGCCATCGGCGGTCTTCGGCGCTTCCTCGTAGCCGAACTCGTCCACCGACCTCGTGGCTTCGCCGTAAGGCAGACGCGCCAATACACGCGGCATGGTTAGCGCGACGAACCGGCTATCCTCGCTGTCGCGGAAGCCACGCCATTTCAGGTATTCCACCGTATCGAAGATCTTGGCGAGATCGCGCGGGCGCGACAGCTCGTTCCAACTCTCGAAGCCCATCATGCCGGCGCCGGCGGCCGAGATGAACGGGGCGAAGGCGGCGGCGCTGACATGCGAGATCTCGCGCAGCGTCTCGATGTCCTCCGGCGCGTTGGTCCATTCGTAGTCGCCGATCAACGCGCCGTAAGGCTCACCGCCCGGCGTGCCGAACTCGTTCTCGTAGATCTTGCGGAACAGCAGGCTCTGATCGAACTCGACCACGCGGGTCAGGTCGCGATGCAATTCCTTCTTGCTGGCGTTGACGACGCGGATCTTGAGGTTGTTGCTGGTCTCGCTGTTCATCACGAGATAGCGGAGACCGCGCCACGATCCTTCCAGTTTTAGGAAGCGCGGATCGTGCATGATCGCGTTGAGCTGGGTGGACAGGGTCTCGTCCAGCTTGGCGACAGCCTTCTCGATCGTCCGCGTCAGATTGCGGTCAAAGGTGACGACGCCCTGCCCCGCCTGCTCGACCAGCGTGCGGACCAGCTCGGCCGCGCGATCCGGCTCTGTCTGGCGCGTCGCCGAGATCACCTGGCCGAGCAGGCCGGCGCCGTCGGACTGGGTGACGGTCTCGGCCTGCGGAACGGCCTGCTTGTTCGTTTCCGACATGTCAGCCCTCCTTCTTCGACGCGAGTTCGCCGGCGACGCTGTCCAGCTCGCCCTTGTTCTGCAGGATACGCTCGAGCAGCAGTTCCAGATCTTCCGACCGGTCAGCCTTGCTCATCAGGTCGCGCAGACGATTCCGCGTTTCCAGCAACGCCTTCAGGGCCGGGACCTGCTCGACCACGCGGCCGGGCTCGAAATCCTCGATGCTGTTGAAGGCAAGTTCGACCGACATTTCCTTGTCGCCGCCGGCCAGCGTGTTCGGCACGGTCAGCTTGAGGCCCGGGGCCATGCGCTGCATGACCTCGTCGAAATTGTCGCGATCGATCTGGATAAAGCGCCGATCGGCGAAGGGGCGTAGGGGCTGCGTCGGATCGCCGGAAAAGTCGCCGACCACGCCGACCACGAACGGCAGCTCCTTCACCACCTCCGCACCCTCGGTTTCCACCTCGTAGGTGATGTGGACGCGGGGCCTGCGCACACGCGCCAGCTTGTCGTGAATGCTTCCGCTCATAACGTTTCCACAGCTCCCGTTATCGTCCGATGGATGACCGATCGTTGGCCGACTGGCCTCAAGCCTGCCCGTCCTGCGGCCGGATGCCCAGCAACGTCAGCACGCCGGCCCGTGCGGACAGTTCCGGAATGATCTCCCGCAGCAGATCGGGCAGCGGCAGGCGCGCGCGCCGCACCGCCTCTTCCAGCGTATAGCTCAGAGGCGAGTTCGGCTCATTCTTCCGGAACTGAACTGCGATCTCGAGGATGTCGTCAAGCAGTTCCTCCCGGGTGCGACCGACCGGCCGCATCTCCAGCGTCCGCGCAGCGGGCGCTTTCGCGCCCTGCCCCGCCTCCTCTTCCGCGTCCGTTTCGGCCGCCTGCTCGGGGTGTTCCGGCTGCAATTTCTCCTCCGGCACGTAACGGCGGACGATCTGTTCCAATTCGGCCAGGACCGCGCTCACCCGGCCCGTGGAAGGCGCGTCGGCGCCCGCGACGCGCTCGAACGCCTGCCCCATCGCGACCCAGGACGCCCGCGCACGCAGGACCACGGCTCCGAGGGCGACCAGAGCGGCCTGGCCCGTGGTGCGGGCGGTGGCCTCGAGAGTGGCGAACGGGAAAACGCCCGCCTTGTCGTGCTGCTGCTTCTGCGCTTGCTCGTTCAGTGCGGCCACGCTTTGAGCGCGCTGATACTGCCAGAGGGCGACGGGGGTGCCGTCCGGCTGCTCGAAAAGGATGATCTTGCGCAACGGTTGCAGGAGCGACCCATCACGATCGCTGCCGCTCAGACCAGTGACCGCAAAAACGCGCCCTTCCGGATCCTCGGCGTCATAGGTCGGAAAAAGCCCCTCGTTCCAAAAATGATCCACCAGACCAGCAATGATCCGGGCGGACAGATCGAGACCGGCCAGACCGTGACGCCGCACCAGGGCTTCGGCGAGCCAGGCCGAGATTTCGAGATCCTTGCTGCGCTCGGACAGAACGACGACGGCCAGGGTTTCGACGCCGACCCAGGCGGTCGGCGCCTGAGCCTCATTCACAATATCGTTATCGGCGGCGCGTTCGCCTGCGCGAGCCTCGGCCCGCAGGTCGCGCAGACGGGAGTATGGCGACTGAGCACCGGGATCGAGGCGCAGATCCGTGCCGACCGGCTGTTCGCCTGGCAAAGCTTGCAGTATCGCGCTCAGGATTTGATCGTCGTCGATGAGTGGCAAGCAGCGTTCCATCTCGGGTTGAACGGGCATGTCGAATACGTTCTGATGACGATCATGCACCGTCGTCTCGGCATGCAACAGGCCGCGGCGTGAATTTTTTGGGACCGTCCGACGTCGGCTGGACAGTCCGCGACACAAGTCGTCATGGTTGCCGCCGTCGCAGAGCGCCAGCCGGAACGCCAGCCGGCACGGTCATCCGGGGAGCATCGTTCGTGTCGAGCATCGACCTGCAGAAACTGGTGGCCAGACTGAATCAGCCCTGCAGGCGCGCACTCGAGGCTGCTGCCGGCGCTGCCTTGTCCCGGTCCCATTTCAACGTCGAGATCGAACACTGGCTGCTGCAGCTGATCGAAGCAGGCAACACCGATATCGACCAGATTCTGCGCCATTCGGAACTCGATCGCGGACGCGTGATCGCCGGGCTGAATATCGCCCTGGACCGGATGAAGACGGGAAACGGACGCAGCCCCTCTTTGGCGCCCGATCTGGTCGCAATCGCCAAGGATGCGCTGCTGATCGGCGTGGTCGAGAAGGACGCCGTCGCCGTGCGGTCCGGGCATCTTCTGTGCGCTGCGCTGGCCGACGAGGCCGTCTGGGCCCGGCTGCGCGGATTGGGGCCGGAATGGCGGGCGCTGCTGCCGGACGTGGTGCGACGGGACCTCGGTGCGCTGTCGGAGGGCAGCGTGGAGCAGAACGATGCCGCGACCGTGGCAGGGACGGGTGAAGCGGCACCCGATGCCGGTTCGGGCGGCTCGGCCCTGGCGCGTTTCACGACCGATCTGACCAGGAGCGCGCGGGACGGCAAGCTCGATCCGGTGCTGGGCCGCGACGACGAGATCCGGCAGGTGATCGACATCATCAGCCGCCGGCGTCAGAACAATCCCATCCTGGCCGGCGAGGCGGGCGTCGGAAAAACCGCAATCGTGGAAGGGCTGGCGCTGAGGATCGCGGCCGGCGACGTGCCGGAAGCCTTGCTGACCGTTTCCCTGCATGTGCTCGATCTGGGTTTGTTGCAGGCTGGAGCGGGGGTGAAAGGCGAATTCGAGAATCGTCTGCGATCCGTGATCGACGATGTGAAGGCGAGCCCGCATCCGATTGTCTTGTTTATCGACGAGGCGCATACGCTGATCGGCGCCGGAGGCGCGGCCGGGCAAGGCGACGCGGCCAATCTGTTGAAACCGGCTCTCGCCCGTGGCGAATTGCGCTGTATCGCCGCCACCACCTGGGCGGAATACAAAAAGTATATTGAGAAGGACGCAGCCCTCGCCCGCCGCTTCCAGGCGGTGAAGGTGGACGAGCCGTCCGACGCGGTCGCCATCGAGATGGTACGCGGGCTCGTTCCAACACTGGAAAAGCATCACGGGGTCCGCATTCTGGACGAAGCCACGGAAGCGGCCGTGCTGCTGTCGCGTCGTTTCATCGCCGATCGCCAGCTGCCGGATAAGGCGGTCAGCCTGATCGACACGGCATGCGCGCGCGTGGCGATGAGCCAGAATGCAACGCCGCCGGTGATCGAGGTGCATAAGAGGCGCCAGGCGGCAATCGACAGCGAGCTGCGTTTGCTGAAACGCGAGGCGAGCTCGGGATCCGATCACAGCAGGCGTATGCAGGCGCTGGAGGAGGAAGCGGCCCGGCTCACTCTCGCGCTTGCAGACGAAGAGGAGCGCTGGGAATCGGAGAAGCTGCTGGTGACAACGCTTCTGGCGGCGCGTGGCGAAGCGGAAAGTGACTCAGCCGAAGACGGTCTGGCGCTGGGCCGCGCGGTCGAGGCGAGACAGGCGCTGCGGGATGTGCAGGGCGAGGCGCCGATGATCTTTCCCGAGGTCGATGCGCAGGCGGTGGCGGCGATCGTCTCCAACTGGACCGGAATTCCGGCCGGCCGGATGCGCGCCGACGAGGTACAGCGTGTGCTGACGCTGGAGGACGCGCTTCGCTCGCGCGTGATCGGCCAGGACCATGCGTTGACCGTCGTGTCGGAAGCGATCCGGATTTCGCGCGCCGGCCTGACCGATCCCCGTAAGCCTGTCGGCGTGTTCCTGATGGTCGGCACATCGGGCATCGGCAAGACCGAAACCGCCGCGGCGCTGGCGGACATCCTTTACGGCGGCCCGCAAAGCCTCACGACCATCAACATGACCGAGTTCAAGGAAGAGCATAAGGTCAGCCTGTTGATGGGCAGCCCGCCCGGCTATGTCGGCTACGGCGAGGGCGGGGTTCTGACGGAGGCCGTGCGCCGGCGTCCGCATTCCGTACTGCTGCTGGACGAGGTCGAGAAGGCCCATCCCGGCGTGCAGGATGTGTTCTTCCAGGTGTTCGACAAAGGCACCATGAAGGACGGCGAAGGCCGGGACGTCGATTTCCGCAACACGATCATCATCATGACCACCAATGCGTGTTCGGATGTCATCAGCTCCTTGTTCGCCGATCCGCTGACGGCGCCGGACGTGAACGGGCTGAGCGCGGTCCTCCGCGAAAGTCTCTTGCAACACTTCAAGGCCGCGTTCCTGGGACGAGTGACCGTCGTGCCCTATCTGCCGCTGGATGAAGGCAATCTGGAGAAGATCGTCGATCTGCAGCTGCGTAAGCTGGCGACGATGACAAGAAACCGCTTCGGCGTGGAACTGGAGGTTTCACCGGAACTGCGTGCGGGCTTGATCGATCCGGCAGCGATCGCGCAAACGGGGGCACGCAGCATCGAGAACAGGATCGGGTCTCAACTCACTCCCGTTCTGTCGCGTCTATTTTTGGAAAGCCTCTCGACGCCGGCAACGATCGAGCGAATCGCGCTGGTGCCGGAAGACGGGGGTGGAGTCAGCGCGCGCGTTTCGTAACGAAATTATCAGCGACGGTTGCTGCAGCATGGTTCAACGCTCCTGGCCAGGGCGTTCCGGAAGGGTTAGAATAACGATCACGGGCCGTTTTCAGCCCTTCATCTTGATCAACACGGCTACTACGGGGCCGAAGGTCCCGTCGGTTTTTCGAGGGAGACAGGAGATCAAATGGCCATCTACATGAAATATGGCTCCGCGCAGGGCGCGGTGACGGAAACCAACCATACCAACTGGGTCGAACTGCTCGACGTGTCCTGGAACATGAGCCGGTCGATCCGTTCGTCGGTCGGTGTCGGTCAGAACCGTGAGTCGACCTCCGCTGCGGTCGGTGAAGTGACCTTCACCAAGTTCATCGATCCCGCCAGTTCCGTGCTGACGACTTATGCGTTCGTTGGCGAGGCGAAGGATTGCGAGATCGACTTCACGCGCGTGAACCAGGGTGGCGAGGTCACCTTCCGCAAGATCAAGCTGACGAACGCGATCGTCTCAAGCCTGACCAATAGCGGTCACGGCAAGGATCGGCCCACCGAGGTCTATCGCCTCAATTTCACGCAGATCGCCATCACCGATACGACCGAGACCGCCACCGGCAGTTCGGGCAGCGATTCGACCGTGACCTACGACCTGACCCAGGCGAAGACCACCTGAGGTCGATGTTTCTGCCGGTGCGGACCCAAAACGGTCCGCACCGTTTCAAGCGGCTTCGTTTCGCTTGTTCAAACCAGCGGAATAACGGGACATGAGCGGCAGCCTCGAACGCCTCCTCCTCCTGACGTCGCCGTTCGGTGACGATACGGCGGGCGGACAGGCGAGCCTGCACGCCCTGTCGCTTCAGGCGCTGGAACGGCTGAGTCAGCCTTTCGAGATTGGGCTGGACGTTGCCTGCAACGAGGCAGGCGCTGATGTTGCCTCGCTGTTGAACCAGCAAATTTCGCTGACTGTACGCCGCAAGGACGGCATCGACCGCTGCTTCAACGGCGTCGTGCGTCATGTGCGTCGGATCGGTCATGAAAATCGCGGCTACTGGCAGTATCACCTCGAACTGGTGCCCCGCCTCTGGTTTTTGAGCCAGACGGTGGATTGCCGCATCTTCCAGCAGAAGACGGCGGTCGAGATCCTGCGTCAGATCTTTTCGGAAAATGGCGTGACGCCGGTGGAATTCCACGTCTCCGGCAGTCAGCCGGTACGGGAATACACGACGCAGTTCAACGAGGACAACCTGACCTTCTGCCATCGGGTGATGCAGGAAAGCGGGCTGTTCTATTATTTCGAGCACAGCAAGAGCGAACACAAGCTGATCGTCGCCAACAACAACGGCAGCTTCCGCCGCATGAGCCAGCCGCTGCATCGCGTGATCTGGCTGGGCGAGAACGTGGATATTTTCGACCATTGGGCGACCGGATCGGGTCTGGCGCCAGGCCAGGTGACACTGAAGGATTACGATCCCGAACGGCCCTCGACGCCGGTCCGGGGATATCAGTCGGCGCAGAACGCGGGGGCCGGAGCCGGACAGCGCACGATCAACCGCTGGCCGGCACAGTCGACCAGCAACGCGGTGGCGACCGATCGGGCACGCTTCCACAGCGAGTCCGCCGTCGCGGCCGCGTCCCTGTGTCACGGTCATGGGTACGATCCGAATCTCTGCCCGGGCTTTCGCTTCGAGCTGGCTCAGGACCCGTCTTCCGGCGCGGAAGGCGTGGATTATGTCACGCAGGAGGTCCGGCATAGTGGCCGGGACGACACCTGGGTCGGTGGCACGGAGCGATCGCAATACGATTGTTCGTTTGGCTGCTTCAAGCAGGAAACGACCTGGCGCGAGCCGATATCGATCGCGCGCCCGACCATGAACGGCATCTTCTCGGGCATCGTTCTCGGCGAAGGCGGCGAAGAAATCCATGCGGACAAACTGGCGCGCGTGAAGGTCCGGCCTTTGTTCGACCATCGCGGGGAGACTGTCGCCAGCATGGCGATCTGGGCGCGCGTCCTGCACGGCTGGGCGGGCGATCGCTGGGGTTGGCAACACCTGCCGCGCGTCGGCACCGAAGTCGGCCTGTCCTTCATGAATGGCGATTGCGACAACCCGGTCGTGGTCGGCTGTTTCTATCACGACCAGCAGCAGCCCGTGTTCGCCGTACCGGCGGAACAGACCAAGCAGGGGTTCCGCAGCCGTTCCACCACGGGTGGCGGCCCGGCGGATTACAACGAGCTCTCTTTTGACGACCATCTCGGGCAGGAGATGCTGTTCATCCATGCCCAGAAAGACCAGAAGCTCGAAGTCGAGCATGATCAGACCTACGAGATCGGCAACAACCGCTCCGTCACCACCAAAAAGGACGACTCTCTGGTCAGCAGCGAAGGCGAGATCACCATCACCGCGTCGGTCGGTTCCGTGACGATCACGGCCGCGACCAAGCTCACGCTGAAATGCGGCGCCAGCACCATCACCCTGACGCCGGCGGATATCGTGATCGACGCGCCTTTGGTGAATATCTGTCCGGGTGGACTGCCGTAGAAGCGTCCGGTCCGCGGCTTTGCGTTAGCTTCCCGAGCGAGGCGAACCAAGACCGTGCTGGGATCGTTACGATCCGGCGAAGCCGGGGCGCGGCTATGCGGCCTGTGTGAACGAGAGCAGAATGGAGGGGACGACATGCGACGGCACGTTGGAAACGGCGAGGCTGTCCATCCGGCGCCTGTGCGCCACCGTCAGAAGCAGAACAAGGCCTGCGCATCGTGATCCTGACTGCCACCTCCTCCGAACCGGGCATGGCGACGCAGCGCTTCGAAGCGCATGGCCGCGATTTCACCATCGGGCGCGGCGCGGATTGCGATTGGTGCCTGCCCGATCCGACCCGGCAATTATCCAAGCGCCATTGCCGCATGGCGTTCGAGAGCGGTGTCTGGCGCGTCACCGATCTCAGCAGCAACGGCATGAGCGTCAACGGACGGACGCTGACGCCCGGCGTGTCGCATCCGCTCCAGACCGGCGACAGGCTCGGCATGGGCGGCTACGAGATCGGCATTGGCGATCTCCGCGAGGCGCGCGCCGAGAATGGGGCCGAGCGATACCGCGAATCGCAGCCATTCGGCGATGGGCGCGAGGGAGGGCGTCTGGTCGGCGACCCGTTCGTATCGCCAGAGGGCGAAGGGATCACCGATCCGTTCGATGTCGGCCTGTCGCCGTTTTTCGAGGATCGTCCGACCGTCCGGGCGGAGCCGCACAGGGGCGGCAGCGTCAGCGACGACGTGTCGGATCTGCATCGTCCGTTCGAGCCGCCGCGCACCGACCACATGCTGCTGCCGGATAACTGGGACGCCCCGCTGGACGCCAAACCGGCGATGCCGGACGCGGACGATCCGTTCGCCGATCTGCCGTTCAGCAACACGCCGATCGCGCCGCTGGCGCCGGAACGACCGATCGGCGTCCCCGAGGCGCAAGACGCGGCGTCGCCACCCGCTTTCGCACCGTCGTCGCCGGTGGCTGGCGGAGAAACACAGGTGAACGTCGATCGGGCGCCGGACCGAATCGCTCCGGCCGCCCCCGAGGCGCCTGCTTTTGTGCCGCCCGTCTCGGCGGATACGGATGACGGTGCCGCGCGGGCGTTCGCAGCGTTCGCGCGCGGGGCCGGGCTCGAGGGAATGCCGCATGAGGCGCCCGAAGAAGCGCTCGAGAAGCTCGGCCGTGCGTTCCGTGCCTACGTGGTCGGTCTTCGCCGGCTGCTGATCGCGCGGGCAGCGGTGAAGGGCGAGTTCCGCCTCGATCGCACCATGATCCGTCCGTTCGGCAACAATCCAATCAAGTTCGCCACCGACGACAACGACGCCATGTCAGCCCTGCTGGGGATCGGCCGTCAGGTCGGGATGAGCGCGGAACAGGCGGTCGCGGATTCGATCCGGGACGTGCGCGAGCATGAGCTGGCGCTGAATCAGGCTTTCCAATACGGCATCAAGGAAGTCGTGGCGGAGATGTCGCCGGAGCAGGTCGCGGACGCGCTACAGGCGGGACCATTCGATGCCATCCCGGTCGTTCGCGACAGTCGCCGCTGGAAGATGTTCAAGACGCGCCATGCGCGGTTGCAGGCGTCGCTCGAGAACAATCTCGACAGCGTCTTCGGCCAGGCATTCGCGCGCGGCTACGAGAAGGCGTTGTCCGGCCTGTCGGAGAGCGACGAAGAGCAGACGTCGGGACGCGGCTCATGAGCTGGACCAACCGCGTCTTCTGGCAGGAGGGCATGTTCCTCCGCGCGCAGCATTTCCAGCAGCAGGATCGCTGGACCGCCCGCTCTCTCGGCCGCACGGTATCGATGCTGGGCGCCTTCGCCTGGGGATTCTCGGATTACGCAATCGCGCGCGACATGCTGGGCAGCGGCTATTTCGCGCTGTCCGACGCGTCCGGGTTGCTGGAAGACGGCACGCTCTTCTCCGCGCCGGACGAGGCCGACCTCCCTGCCCCGCTGATGGTTCCGGAAACGGCGCGCGATGTTCTGGTGTATCTCGCCGTGCCGATATCCCAGCGTGGCAGCCGGGAATTTGGAGACGAGCTGAATCCGGCGCGCTTCACGGCATCAGAATTCGAGGTGGACGACACCCATTCCGCGGCGCCCGAAACGGCGCAGATCCAGGTCGGCCGCCTGGCGCTCCGCACCATGCTCGGCACCGACACGCTGGAAGGCTATAGCTGCCTGCCGGTGGCGCGCATTGTCGAGGTGACCTCCGATCGTCGCGTCATCCTCGACGATCGCTGGATACCGCCCGTCCTGCGCTGCGGCGCGTCGCCGGTGCTAGGCGGGCTGCTGGTCGAGCTGGCCGGCATGCTGCACCAGCGCGCCGAGGCGATCGCGGCGCGCCTGACCGCCATCGGCGCACGCTCCACCACCGAGATCACCGACTTCATGCTGCTGCAGCGACTCAATGGCTGGCAGGCGGAGCTGGAGCATCTCTCGGAAAGCGCGCGTATCCACCCGGAATCGTTCTACCGCTTCTTGCTGTCCATGGCAGGTGAATTGGCGACCTTCACCGAGCAGAAGCGCCGTCCGGACAAGTTCGGCTTGTATCGCCATGACGATCTGCCGCGCTCCTTCGCTCCTGTCGTTGCCGCCGTGCGACGCGCTCTGTCGGCAGTGCTGGAGCAAACAGCGATGCAGATCCCGCTGACCCGCCATCGTCACGGCGTCTGGGTCGGTCCGATTGCCGATCGCACCATCCTCGCCGGCGGCAGCATCGTCCTGATCGTGAAGGCCGACGTGCCGGGCGAGACGCTGCGCAGCGTGTTCCCCACCACCGCCAAGGTGGGCGCGGTCGAGCATATCCGCGAGCTGGTGAACGTGGCGCTGCCCGGCATCGATCTGCGCGCTCTGCCCGTAGCGCCGCGACAGATGCCCTTCGTCGCCGGCGCCCAGTATTTCGAGCTGGAACGCTCGTCGCCGCATTGGGAGGCGATGAAGAATTCCGGCGGCTTCGCCATCCATGTCTCGAACAACATGCCCAACCTGTCGCTTGAACTATGGGCCATCCGCTCATGAGCGGCCGCAATGACAACAACCCGTTCTCCGAACCGGAGGACGACGACCACACCATCATCGTTCCGCGCGAGGCGGTATCGGCGCTGAGCGCGCGCCGGTACGCTCGCGACGATGCGGAACGCAACGCAGCTCCCGCGGCGCCTCCCGGGGAAGCGATCGACTTCGCCGCCATTCCGCCGGTCGGAGACGGCCCGATCGTGCAGGCGGCACAGCCGCTGCTGGCGCTGATGGCGCGGCTGCGCAATGTCGTGAGCGTGCCGGATCCCGGCGCGCTGCGTGAGAAGACGGTGCAGGAGCTGCGCCGGTTCGAGACCATCCTGCGCGAGGCGAAGGTGCCGCCGGAGCATCTGCGCCTGGGCCATTATGCGCTCTGCACCAGCCTGGACGACGTGGTGCAATGCACGCCCTGGGGCTCGCAGGGGCCATGGGCGCAGATCTCGCTGACCTCCGCCTTCCACAAGGATGTGCGCGGCGGCGAGCGCTTTTTCGAGATCCTGTCGAAGCTGCTGGCGAGTCCGAGCCGGTATCTGCCGCTGATCGAGCTCATGTATCTGTGCATGTCGCTCGGCATGCATGGCCGCTATCGCCTCTCGCCGCGCGGTCCGGCCGAGCTCGATCGTCTTCGCGAGGAAACCTACGCCGCGATCCGGTCGCTGCGCGACGCGCCTCCGGCCGATCTGTCGCCGCGCTGGCGCGGCCTCGCGGCACCGTTCCGGCCGCTGCGATTCGAAATCCCGATCTGGCTCGCGGCGCTGATCGCCGCGGGGCTGCTGGCGCTGGCCTACGCGCTGGTCCTGTTCAGCCTCGCCGACGGCACCGATCGCGTCACCGACACCGCGCAGTCCATGCCGCCTTTGACCATGCCGGTCCTGCAGCGTCCCAGCCCGGTGCCGCCGCCGGTGGTGCCGCAGGTGGCCGGGCTGCGCACGCAGCTGCTCGCCCAGCTCGCCGCCGACATCAAGAGCGGGCGCATTTCCGTGGCCGGAACCGAGATGGTGCCGATCCTGCGGCTGCAGAGCGACGGCATGTTCGCACTCGGTCAGGCGAGCATCGAGCCGCGCTTCATCCCGACCCTGCAGCATCTCGCCGACGTTCTGTCCAAGGTGAACGGCGTCGTGAGGATCATCGGCTACACCGACAGCCAGCCGATCCACACCCTGGCCTTCCCGTCCAATTTCGACCTGTCCCGCGCCCGCGCCAGGGCGGCGGCAGCGGTGATCGGCGAAAAGGTCGATCCGAGCCATATCGTGACGGCCGGACGCGGCGCGGAAGCGCCCTGCGCCAGCAACGCCACGGAAGCCGGACGTCGCGCCAATCGGCGAGTCGAGATCATCGTCGAAAGCTCCGGCCCGAACTGAGATGAATTTTCTGCCCTCCCTTCTCCTGCTGGTCGCTTCGCGCTGGAGCCGCGGCCTGCTCGGCGCCACCATCCTGAGCGCGCTGGTCTGGTCCTATCTGCCGATGATCCCGGCGCTGGCCGGACCGATTCCGCGCACGCTCGCCATCGTGGCGATCTTCGCCGCGTTCGGTCTCGTCACCTGGCTGGTGGAACGCCGGGCGAAGAAGCGAGCCCGCGCCGTCGAAGCCGCCGTCGTCGGCGACGAGAAGACGGCTGCCGGCAGCACGGAAGCGGCCGACTCTCAAGCCGAGGTCGCAGCCCTCCGCAAGCGTCTGCGCGAAGCGATGGGAACGCTGCGAAAACGCGGCGTGAAACGTCTGTACGAGCTGCCCTGGTACGTGATCATTGGTCCGCCGGGCTCCGGCAAGACCACGGCGCTGCGCCAGTCCGGGCTGCATTTTCCGCTCGACGGCGATCAGGCGGATTCGCTGCAGGGCGTCGGCGGAACCCGCATGTGCGACTGGTGGTTCTCAGAGGAGGCCGTGCTGATCGACACGGCGGGCCGCTACACCACGCACGATTCCAACCGTTCCGTGGACAAGGCCGGCTGGCTCGGCTTTCTGGATCTGCTTCGCACCACGCGTCCCCGCCAGCCGATCAACGGCGTTCTGGTCGTGATCGCCTTGTCGGAGCTGCTGGAATCCACGCCGGAGAACCGGGATGCGCATGCGCGCGCGATCCGGCTGCGTTTGAACGAACTGAACGAGCGGCTGCGCGTGCGCCTGCCGATCTACCTCGTCTTTTCCAAGATGGATCGTCTCGCCGGGTTCGACACCTATTTCGAAACGCTGGACAGCCGCGCCCGCGAACAGGTCTGGGGCGTGACACTCGGGCTGGAAGAGGGCGTCGACGCGTTTCCGGCCGAGTTCAAGGCCCTGGTGGACAGGATCGAGGCCGGACTGCTGGACCGGATGCAGACCGAGCGCGGTCCGGACCGGCGCGCGCTGCTGTCCGGTTTCCCGCTCCAGGTCGCCAGCCTGTCGCCGGTCCTGATGCCGTTTCTCCGCACCTGTTTCGCCGGCAGCCGCATCGATCCGGCTCCCTTCCTGCGCGGCGTGTATTTCACCTCGGCGACGCAGAACGGTGCGCCTTTCGACCGCCTTACCGGCATGCTGGCGCAGTCGTTCGACATCGACCAGAAGCGCGTTTCGGCACTGAAATCGAGCGCCGGCAAGGCCTTCTTCCTGTCGCGATTGGTGCGCGAGGTCATCCTCGGCGAGACGCCGCTGGTGTCGACCAGCCCGGGCCGGTTCCGGCGTCGGAAGATCGTGCGCGCGACCGCCCTCGGCGCGATCGCGCTGATCGGCGTGGGCGGGCTGGTGTTGATCTGGGCCGCCGATCTTCAGGCGCGGGTGGCGGTCCAGCGGCGCCAGGATGCCCTGGAGGCCTACCGGCGCGATATCGACCATTTCCCGAGCGGCATTGTCGATACTCGGCAGGATCTGGATCAGGTCAGCGCCCTGCTCGACAAGGCGGCTGCGCTGGCCGAGCCCGAACACGAGCCCCTGGCTGCTGCCATCGGATTGTCCACGGCCGACCGGCTGACCGAGGCCGGACGCGTCGCCTACGCCTCCTCCCTCGACCATCTGCTGTATCCGCGCCTGGTCTGGCGTCTGGAGGAGCAGATGCGCGCCGACATGCAGGACCCGGACGCGCTCTACAACGCCACGCGCGTGTATCTGCTGCTGGGCGGCAACGGCCCCCACGAGCCGGGCGTGATCCGGTCCTGGATTCTCGCCGATTGGAACGAGCGCTTCGGCGGCGTGCTGAATGCGCCCTTGCGCGAGCACCTCACCCGCCATCTCGACGCGCTGCTTTCCGCACCCCTGCCCTCGGACCAGCTCAAGCTCGACGGCACGCTGGTGGCGGAAGCGCGCGTGGCGTTCAGCCATGTCTCGCCGGCGCAGCGGGTCTATGACCGGCTCAAGGCCGGCGCCGAGGCCGGGATGCCGGGGACGGCGGAGCAGGTCGGCTGGTCGCCGCGCATGGCGCTGGGCGATGCGGCCGACGCCACCTTCACGCGTCGCTCGGGCGCGCCGCTCTCCGACGGCATCCCCGCTTTCCTGACCGGCAGGGCGTTCGCCGACACCATGCGGCGCGATCTGCCGCCCGCCGCGCGTCAGGTCGCCGACGAGAGCTGGGTGCTGGGCAAGGATCCGGGAATGAGCAACGGCGGCGCCGATGTGGCGTTGCTGGAACAGCAGGTCGCGCGTCTCTGGGAAGCGGACGCGGTTTCGCATTGGGATGCTTTGCTGGCCGATCTGGACCTGGTTCCGCTGGGCAGCGGACAGCATCTCCAGGACAGCCTTTATCTGCTCAGTTCGCCGCAATCGCCGGTGCGCGACATGCTGAATTCGATCGTGCGGGCGCTGCGCATCGCCATGCCGGCCCCCGGCGATCCGAGCCGGGACGTCGCGGCGGAATGGACCGCGCATTGGCAGAGCCTGTACTCGCTGATGGCCGTCTCGCCCTATGAGGGCGGCAAGACGGCGCCGCCCCCGCCGTCCGGGCCGCCGCCGCTGGACGCGATCCTCCAGCTCATCGCCCAGCTCGACAACGTCTTGGCCAGCGGAACCGCCGCCCCCGCCAGCCTGCCTCAGGCGGCCGCCCTCTCCGCCGATCCGGCCAGGCGTCTCCAGGCAGAGTCCGAGCGTCAGCCGCATCCGTTGTCGCAATGGCTCGCCAGCATCTCCGGCGCGGGCGGCGCGACCCTAGGCCAGGAGGCCAAATCCGCCGCATCCGGTGCCTACAACGGCGCGAACGGGCCGGACGCCATCTGCCATTCCCTGGTGGATAACCGCTTCCCGTTCTCGCCCGGCGCGTCGCAGAACGCGTCGCTGGCGGATTTTTCGCGTCTGTTCGCGCCCGGCGGCCAGTTCGACCGCTATTTCCAGACCAGCATGGCACCTTATGTCGATGTCAGCGCGACCCCCTGGAGGCTTCACCCGGCGGGGGGCGTGCAGCCGCCCTTCACCCAGGCGCAGCTGGCGCCGTTCGTGCGCGCGGCGGCGATCCGCGACGCGTTCTTTCCGGTTGGCGGCCAGCCTTCCGTGTATTTCACCGTCTCGTTGACCGCGCCGGCGGGCACAGCACTGCATCTGGGCAGCGTCACGGTGCAGCCAGGCACGCCCGCCTCCCTCTCCTGGCCCGGCTCGGACGGGCTTTCGCCAGCGAGCCTGCAGCCGCCGCCGGAGAAAAAAGGCGGGCAGGCCGCCCCCGCTCTCGCGAGCGAACAGGGTCCGTGGGCGCTGTTCCGTCTGCTGGCGAATGCGGAGCCGACGGACGATACGCCGATATCGGGCACGCACCAGTATCTCTTCGTTCGCGGCGGCCAGTCCGCCAGTATCGAGATCGGGGCCGACGGTTCCGGCGCGTCGTCCCAGGGCGGGAACAAAGCGCCGAAACGGGCCGATCCGTTCGATCCGGCCCTGCTGAGCGGCTTCACCTGCCCGACGATCCGATGAGCACGATCCTCGGCTACTACGGCAAGCTCCCGTCCCGCGGCGATTTCCTGCGCTATCGTCTGCCGGACGAGGCGGTGCGAACCCTGGACGGATGGATTGCGCGCAACCTGGTCGCCCAGCAGCGCAAGCATGGTCCGGCGTTCGATCTGATCTGGGAGCGCGCGCCGATCTGGCGTTTCCATCTCGGCGCCGGACGGCTCGATCACGTGGCGGCCGCGTCGGGAATCTGGATGCCCAGCATCGATCGTGCCGGGCGCTGCTTTCCGATGGTCCTGCTCGGGCTGCATCCGGCCGGAACGTCTCTGGACCCTGCCCTGGACCTGCTGCTGCCGTCGCTTCAGGCGACGATCCAGTTCGATGCGCCGCCGGACGATCTGCAGGCCGCCATCGACGCGGCGGGAGCCGACCCGGTGCGCGATCATGCTCCCCCCGATGGCTGGCGTCGGGCGGCCCTGCATGACGGTTCGCCGGTGCGTCTCAGCGGCGGCCTGCCGGAAGGTGACGGTTTCGACCTGCTCCTGCAGCTTCTCCCGCAGGAGCAGGCCGTCATTCCGTCCGGATGATCAGCTCCCGCGCAACTCGCGCTTCAGCACCTTGCCGACCGGCGTTTTCGGCAGCGGTTCGGTGCGGAACGCGACCGCGCGCGGGATCTTGTATCCGGTGAGCTGGCCGCGGCAGTGACGGATAATCTCCGCCTGGGTGGCGACGGCGCCGTCGCGCAGCACCACGATGGCTTTCACCATCTCCGCGCCGTGGTCGTCCGGCACGCCGATCACCGCCACCTCGCGCACGGCCGGGTGGCTGGCGATCACGTCCTCGACTTCGGATGGATAGACGTTGAAGCCGGACACCAGCACCATGTCCTTGATCCGGTCGACCAGCTTGATCTCGCCGTTTTCGTCCATCACGCCGATATCGCCAGTGGCCAGCCAGCCATCGCCGATCATGACTTTCGCGGTCTCATCCGGCCGGTTCCAGTAGCCTTGCATCACCTGCGGACCACGCACGCAGAGTTCGCCCGCTTCGCCAATGCCGCACCAGCTCCCGTCGGGGCGGCGCATGCGGACTTCGGTGGACGGCACCGGGAAACCGACCTTGCCGGTGAAACCCATCTTCTCCGGATGGTCGTAGTCGATATAGCCGACGGAGACGACCGGGGACGTCTCCGTCATTCCGTACCCCTCGATGAACGGCGCCCCGGTGATCTTCTGCCAGCGCTGCGCGACCTCGGTCTGCGCGGCCATGCCGCCGGAGATGGTCATCTGCAGCTTGGAGAAGTTCCGTTTGCAGAATTCCTCGTTGTTCATCAGGCTGCTGAACAGGGTGTTCACGCCGGCGAAGCAGGAGAAGTTCTCCTTGCGAAGAATGCGAACGACCATGTCGGTGTCACGCGGATTGGCGATCAGGATGTTCCGCCCGCCCACGCCGGTGAACATCAGCAGGTTCGCCGTAAGCGAGAAGATGTGATACAATGGCAGCATCGTGACGTTGCTGATGCCGTCCGCCGCTTCCATGCGGCCCAGGCCCCAGGCGCGGCCCTGCAGCACATTGGCGACGACGTTGCGGTTGCTGAGCATCGCGCCCTTGGCCGCTCCGGTCGTGCCTCCGGTATATTGCAGAAAGGCCAGATCCTCCGGCTGACGCTCCACCATCCGGAACGGCAGCTTCCGGCCTTGGCGCATCACGTTTTTCCAGCGCCGCCGGCCGGCACCCAGATCGTAGCGCGGCACCAGCCGCTTCACGTGGCGAATGGCCGCCGTGATGGCAAAGCCTTTGAGCCCGCCGAGCATATCGCCCATTGCGGTGGTGACGGAGAGGCGAACGTCGGTGCCCGGAAGCGCCTTCTCCAGCGTGGCGGCGAACATCTCCATCACCACCACCACCACGGCGCCGCTATCCCGGAGCTGGTGCTGCAACTCGTGCGGCGTGTAGAGCGGATTGACGTTGACGACCACGCCGCCGGCAAACAGGGTGCCGAACAAGGCTGCTGGATATTGCAGGCAGTTCGGCATCATCAGCGCGACGCGCTCGCCGGGGCGCAGGCCGTTCTGCACCAGCCAGGACGCGAAAGCGCGCGCCTCGCTCAGCATCCGCCCGTAGGTGATCTCCGTGCCGATGGCGACAAAGCCGACGCGATCGGCAAAACGTTGCGCGTCCGCCTCGAACAGACGGGCGAGCGACGGCCATTTCGCCAGCTCGTCGTCGATCGTTTCCGGAACGCCCGGCGCATAATGCTTGCACCAGAAGCGCTCCGCCCAGAGTGCATCGTCCTTGCCGGTATCACCACCAGCCGTCTCATCCCGCATCATGGACATGCTCATTTTCGTTTCCCCAAGTCCTCGCGAACCCATTTCATCAATCCGGCCCTTCGAGGGTCTCTTTTTCGGCCCGTTTGGGCTCTTCTTGAGAAGGACCAGTAGAGTACGTTCTATTTTTCGATCACGGCCACGACCCCCTGTCCTGCGGCGGCGCAAACCGAGATCAGCCCGCGCCCGGAGCCGCGGCGGTCGATCATCGTGGCCAGGGAGGCCAGAATGCGGCCGCCGGTTGCCGCGAACGGATGGCCCGTCGCCAGCGAACCGCCCCACATGTTCATCTTCGCCCGGTCGATCGCGCCAGGCGGCTCGGCGAGCCCGAGGCGCTCGCGCGCGTACTCGGCATCTTCCCAGGCAGCCAGCGTGCACAGAACCTGTGCCGCGAACGCTTCATGGATTTCGTAGAAATCGAAATCCTGCAAAGACAGGCCGAGCTTCGACAGCATGCGCGGCACGGCATGCACCGGCGCCATCAGCAACCCTTCGTCGCCCCGCACGAAATCCACCGCTGCCGCCTCGCCGGCGCGCAGATAGGCAAGAATGGGCAGCCCGCGCTCACGCGCCCAATCTTCCGACGCAAGCAGTACCACGGCGGCGCCATCGGTCAGAGGGGTCGAGTTCGCCGCCGTCAGCGTGCCGGCCCTGCGATCGAAGACAGGCTTCATCGCGGCGATCTTCCCGGGGTCGATATCGGGACGCAGGTTGTTGTCGCGCGACAGACCCTCGAACGGCACCACGAGACTGTTCAGATATCCCGCCTCGTATGCCGCGTGGAGGTTACGGTGGCTGGCGACGGCGAGCGCGTCCTGGTCGGCGCGCGCGATGTTCCAGCGGCGCGCCATCAGTTCGCAATGCTCGCCCATCGACAGGCCGGTGCGTATCTCCGCGTTGCGCGGCAGTTCGGGCTTGAGCATCGACGGCCGCGCGCCGCCGAACGCCGCGATCCTGCCGCCCACCGAACGGGCCCGGCCGGCACGCAGAAGCGTCTTGCGCAGACCGTCGTTCAGCGCGATCGGCGCATCGGACACCGTGTCCACGCCGCCGGCTATGCCGCAATCGATCTGGCCCAGCGCGATCTTGTTGGCGACCAGGATCGCCGCCTCCAACCCGGTGCCGCAGGCCTGCTGGATATCGTAGGCCGGCGTCTCATGCGACAGCGTGGTGGAGAACACGCATTCGCGGGTGAGATTGATGTCGCGCGCATGTTTCAGCACCGCGCCGGCAACCACCTCGCCCAGCCTTTGCCCATGCAGATCGAAACGATCCACCAGCGCCTGCAGGGCGCCGGCGAGCATGTCGCTGTTGGAAAGCTCCGCATAGGCGGTGTTGGCCCGCGCGAACGGAATGCGGCTGCCGCCAATGATGGCGACGCGTCTCGGGGCGGCTGCGCTCAGCATGGCTCGTTCATCTCCCTCGGCCGTGGCGGTTGGCGTTCATGCCGCCTCCGCGCGCAGCAGGCCACGCAGATGCAACTGCTCGGCGCGCCCGTTGCGCAGCTCGAACAAGGTTCCGGTCTGGCGTTGCGTGGCCAGCAACAAGGCCGAGCCAGGCAGGAAGGCCGGCGCACGGAAGGCCACCTCGATCTCGGCCGTCCGGACCGGCGTCTCCGGCAGAAGCGCCGCGGCGCTTTTCGCCAGCATCCACATGCCGTGCGCGATGGGGCTGCGGAAGCCGAGCAGGCGTGCGCCGAGACGCGAGGTATGGATCGGGTTGCGGTCGCCGGACACCGCCGCGTAGCGCGGACCGATCGAGCGCGGCTGACGCCAGCGACCGGCCACCGCGAGCGGCTGCGGTCCAACCGGCGGGGGCGGCACGGGCTGCCCCTCGGCCTGGCGAACGCCGAGGCGGAGATAGGTGCTGCCCGACTCCCACACGGTGTCGCCGCCGCGACGCATTTCGGTCAGCACGGTGAAAGCCTGGCCCTTGTCGTGGTGGAGAGGCTCGCCGAACCGCACCGCGACATCGAGCGTCTCGCCCGCACGCAGCGCCTCGTGCTGCCGGATGGTATTGGCCAGATGCACGAGGCCGATCAGGGGATACGGAAAGGCGGGCTCCAGCAGCAACGCCATGTGCAGCGGGAACCCGAGCATATGCGGAAAGGTGGCCGGCACGCCCTGATCCGGCGAGAAGCCGCAGAGTTTGGCGTAGGCGGCGATCCTGCGCGGCTCCAGACGCTGCCGGTCGAGCTGAAGCACCGTGTCCGGAAGAACGAGCGGGACGCTGGCGCGGCGGCGCAGGCTCTGCAGCCCGCCCAGCATCGAGTCCCGCGCGCTGGGCGGCGCCGACAGGACGCGCACGTTGTTGTCGCGGTCCGACATGGCGCTCATGCCCCCAACAGGCTCTGGCCGCAGACGCGAATGGTCTGTCCGTTCACGCCATAGCTGTCCCGGTCCGCCAGCCAGGCGATGGCTTCCGCCACATCGACCGGCCGCCCGCCCTGCCCCATCGCGTTCAGGCGTCGTCCCGCTTCGCGAACCATGAAGGGAATCGCCGCCGTCATGCGCGTTTCGATGAACCCGGGCGCGACGGCGTTGATGGTAGCACCAGCCTCGCGCGCGGCCGGCGCCAGGCGCTTCACCAGGCCGATCAGCGCTGCCTTCGTCAACGCGTAGTTGGTCTGGCCCGGATTGCCGGCAATGCCGCTCATCGACGACACGCAGACGATGCGTCCATTCGGCCTGAGGCCGCCGCCCGCGAGGAGTTTTTCGGTGATGCGCAGCGGCGCCCGCAGATTCACCGCCATCACCTCGTCCCAACCCGCGCGTTCCATGCGGGCGATCGTCCTGTCGCGCGTGATGCCGGCATTGTGCACCACCACGTCGAACCCGCCGCAGGATCTCGCATGCTGCAGAACCGCGTCCGCGGCATCCGCGGCGGTGATGTCGAGCGGCAGGCCGACGCCGTTCAGGCGCGTCGCCGTTTCCGCGACCTTGTCGGCCATGGCGGGAACATCCAGCACCACCACCTGATCGCCGCGCGCGGAAAACAGCTCCGCGATGGCGGCGCCGATGCCCTGTGCCGCACCGGTGACCAGCACGGTACGGCGCGTCGTCCCGGACGCATACTGGCCGCTTTCGGCGTCGATCCGTACCACCTGGCCGGACACATAGGCCGAACCTGGCGACAGGAAAAAGCGCAATGTGCTGCCGATCGCGGCTTCCGCGCCGGGCGCGACCTCGATGAGTTGCACCGCGATGGCGCGGCGCGCCTCCTTGCCGAGCGAACGGGTGAATCCTTCCAGGCCGCGCTGCACGGCGGCGGCTTCCGCCGTTCCGGCGCTCTCCGGCGGGATGGACAGAACCAGGATGCGGCCGTTCGGACAGACGGCGCGGATGCTGTCATGGAAGAAGCGATACAGCGCGCCCAGCCCGTCCACCGTTTCGATTCCGCTGGCGTCGAACACCAGAGCGCCGACGCGTCCGCTTCGCTCTCCGAAACGCCCGCTCATCAGACCGTGCTCCTCGGCGGCCTCGCGCCAGCTCTCCGCATCGTGGTGATAGAACGACACCACGTGCTGTCCGGCGAAATTCACCGCCAGCGCCGAAAGCAGCCGCGCACCCTTCGCGGCCCCGACCAGGACCGGCCGCGCCTTGGCCGCGCGGTCGCCGTTGCGCACCAGGCGGACGGGAGTCGGCAGGCCGAGCCGCTTCGCCAGCAGACCGCCGACCGGTCCGTTCACGAAATCCAGATAACGGTCTCCCGACGGCGTTCCGGAGCTCATTCGGCGGCGTCCTGCACCGACGGGACGTGACTTCGCTCCATCAGCGCGCGCGCATTGTCGGCCGCGCCGAAATCGGCGGGGAAGTCGTCGACCTGCACGACCATGTCGGCATGCGTCACGAATTGCGCGATCACGGCGCGTTCGGCCGCGTCGATCAGCCCCAGCGCCTCGGCGCGTTCTGCCCAGCCATCCAGCCTGCCCAGATCCTGCGGCAGGCGCTCGATGCGCTTCGCCGCGATCTCGCCTTTCAGGCGGCGCTCGATCGCCTCGATCTGCGGGTAGAGCGCGAAGGCGACGTCGCCCGCAGCAATGCGATCGACCTCCATGCGCGGGAACCAGCTATCGGCCAGCAGGCGCCGGCGGGACGGGTTGTCGGTGCGCAGAAGGGTCGCGATCCGTGCGCCCGTGCTGTCATCCGGCTTGGGCAGATGCAGGCCGAACGGAAAGGCCAGGGCGCGCACGAAGCCCGCCACCAGGCGGTTCGGATAGTTGCTGAGCACGCCCTCCACAGCCTCGCCGGCGCGATGGAAGGCATCGTCCAGCGCCCAGCGCACCAGGGGAAGATCTTCTTCCGGACGACCATCGTCCTCGAACCGCTTCAAAATCGAGGAGATGATGAAGAGCTGCGACAGCACATCGCCCAGCCGTCCGGTGATGGCTTCGCGCCGCTTCAGCGATCCGCCCAGCGTCGCCATGGAGATGTCGGCAAGCAAGGCCAGCGCGGTCGAGAGCCGCGTGGCGCGGCGGTAATCGGCACTCAGTTGCGGCGCGGCGTCGCGGGGTGCCGCGATGAACAGCCCGCCCGTCAGCGCGAACATCAGCGCGCGCGCCATGTTGCGGAAGACGAAGCCGAAATGCCCGAACAGGGCACGGTCGAATGCAGCCAGCGCGCCGTCGCTGCGGTCCGATGCCGTGCGCATCAGCGTCAACACGAACGGATGGCAGCGTATGGCGCCCTGACCGAAAATGATCAGGGCGCGCGTCATGATGTTCGCGCCCTCGACGGTGATGGCGATCGGGATCTGCTGATAGGCACGGGCCAGGAAATTGCCCGGTCCCATGCAGATTCCCTTGCCGCCGATCACGTCCATGCCGTCGTTGACGATGATGCGGGCGCGTTCGGTCACGTGATACTTGGCGATCGCAGAAATCACAGACGGCTTTTCGCCCTGGTCGAGCGCGGAAGCCGACAGGCGGCGCACCGCATCGATCGCGTAGAGATGCCCTCCCATGCGGGCCAGGGGTTCCTGCACCGCCTCGAACTGCGCGACCGGCAGGTTGAACTGGCGGCGTATGGCGGAATAGGCGCTGACCCCGCGCACGGCGAGCTTGCCCATCCCGACATTCGAGGACGGCAAGGAGATCGCGCGGCCGGCGGCCAGGCATTCCATCAACATACGCCAGCCATTGCCGACCTGGGCGCGGCCGCCGATCACCATGTCCAGCGGCACGAACACGTCGTCGCCGGTGGTGGGGCCGTTCTGGAACACGGCATTCAACGGCCAATGACGCCGGCCGATCACCACACCCGGATGATCGCGCGGGATCAGCGCGCAGGTGATGCCGAGATCGGCCTTGTCGCCGAGCAGGCCGTCAGGATCGTGCGCCCGGAAGGCCAGCCCCAGGACGGTGGCGATCGGCGCCAGCGTGATGTAGCGCTTGCGCCAGGTGACCCGGAAGCCGAGCACCTGCTGGCCCTGGAATTCGCCCACGCAGACCACGCCGCGATCGGTGATGGAGGCCGCATCCGACCCCGCATAGGGGTTGGTGAGCGCGAAGCACGGAATATCGTCGCCGCGCGCGAGACGCGGCAGATAGTGGTTCTTCTGCTGCTCGGTACCGTAATGCAGCAGCAGCTCCGCCGGGCCGAGGGAGTTCGGCACCATCACCGACACCGACGCAGCCGAGCAGCGCGTCGACAGCTTCTGGATCACCTGGCTGTGCGCGTAGGCGGAGAATTCCAGCCCGCCATAGCGGCGGGGAATGATCATGCCGAGGAAGCCCTTCTCCTTCGCGAACGCCCAGGCATCCGGCGGAAGGTCCTGCCAGAGGCTGGTGGAATCCCAGTCGCTCGAGAGATCGCAGAGTTGCTCGGTTTCGTTGTCGAGAAAGCTCTGCTCTTCGGCGGTCAGAGACGGAGCGGGCGTCTTCAGGAGCACGTTCCAGTCCGGGCGGCCGGAAAACAGGGCCGCATCCCACCAGACCGTGCCGGCCTCGATCGCGGCGCTCTCGGTCGCGCTCATCTTCGGCATGATCGAGCGGAACACCGGACGCAGTCTGCGCGACACGAGCGCCCGCCGCAGCGGCACGATCGCCACCACCAGCATCGGCAGCACGAGCAGCGCCGCCAGCACGATCGCGGCGGCGGCGCCGATCAGATGCGCGGCCAGACCCACGGCGATCCAGACCGCCAGCGCCGCGACCCAGAAGCCGGCAGGCGCGCCGACGAAACACAGCGCGAACGCGCCGGCGAGAACAGCGATGATCCAGATGGCGATCATGGGGAACCCTCCCGGTTCGATTCCGAGCGCGCTTCTGCCGGCGACGCTTCGGGCAAGGCGAAGATCTCGTTGAAAGCGGTGTTGTCGGCGCGCAACGGCGCCCTGAGCGCGCCGCTCATCAGGCTGCCAAGACTGCCGAGAAACCGGCGCTCGCTCTGCTCCGGCCCCATGCCGTTGCGCACAAACGCCGCCAGCAGGTCCGGCATCTCTGGACCAGCGATCAGACCGGCCACGGATTTGAGCACCACGGCCAGACGCAGACGCAGATCCGCACGCGGCAGATGCGGCAAGGTCCGCGCGAAAGCCTCCAGAAACCGCACCGTCACCGCCTCGTAGCGATGCTTCACGAAAGCGGTGACGATCGGCGAGGGGTCGGAATAGGCCCGCCCGAAGAACTGCGCGCCGCGCAACGTCTCCTCGCCGCCGGCCCCGGCAAGGCGGAGCGCCGGCACGAACATGGCGGCCAGAACGTGGTCGACGGTCAGTTGCCGGTCCGGCCAGCGCCGCTCGCATTCGGCGAGCATCCGGGCGCGCTCGTCGTTCAACGGATCCAGCCTGCGCGCGAGCAGGGACTCGATCAGGTTGTCCTTGTTGCCGAAATGGTAGTTCACGGCGGCAATGTTGAGGCCGGCGCTGCTGGTGACGGCACGCAGCGACATGTCGTCCGCCCCGTGCGCCACGAACAGGACCTCGGCCGCATCCAGAATGCGACGCTTGGTATCCCCCTCGGGGAACAGCTCGGTCCTGACGGCCTGCCCGCTCATGATCCATTTATGGACCCGACGACGCGCCAAAAACAAGCGGGCGTTTGAAGCACCCTTTCGAGAGCGGAAACCGGCGCCGAAACGACAGGTTCGGAGAGCCCGTTTCCGGGCCTCAAGATCAGTCCAGCGCGCGCTCGTAGATCCGGAAAACCTTGTTCGGGTTCGGCGAGAGACGTTCGATCAGCCGGCGCATGCGATGGTTGTCTTCCAGCACCCACCCCAGCTCCACCGTGCGGAGCGGCATGGTCCGTCCACGGCGCATCAGCTCGGCGACGATCAGCGACGGCATCATCGCCCCCAGCGTGGTGTCGCGCAGGGAAGCGGAAATTCCGAGCAGCAGCACCCGGCCGGAGCGGAAGCGATGCCCAAGCAGGCGGACCGCCAGCTTGCCCCACCCGAGCGGCCCGGGATTGCCGCCGAGATCGCCCACGACGTCGTAGATATTGGGCAGCACGAGGGCGAAGCCGACCGGGTCGCCGTCGCGCTCCACCATCACCAGGTGTTCCGGACGGATCAGCGGCTTCAGCTCTTTCACCATCGCCTCCAGATCGTGGTCGGTGATCGGCACGAAGCCCCAGTTCTCGTGCCAGGCGTCGTTGAACAGTCGGCCCATGATGGCCGCATCCTCCGCCAGACGGTCGGGCCGGAGTTCGCGCACGGACAGCCCTGTGCCCTTGTCGGCGAGACGCATGCGTCCGACCGGGAGCGCGGCCTCCGCCGCCGGCCCGACCTCCAGCTCGTAGGAGACGAGGTCCTTCACCTTCGCCAGCCCGGCCGCCTCCAGCAGGGCCCCCAGATAGGCCGGATGCCAGGGCGACATCAGCATCGGGCGCTCCAGCTGACCTTCCACCAGAAGCCCGGCCTCCCCGTTCATGGAAAGAAGGAACGGCCCGCGCATGGCCCGCATGTTCTCGGCGCGGAGCCACGTTGCCGCCGCCTCGACCAGTGCCCGGACCACCTCGGCATCGTCCACGGCATCGATCGCCCCGAACATGCCGATCCGGTCGCCCCAATGCAGCACGGCGAGCGGAGACACCTGCGCCGAAATGCGCCCCACGCAGCGCCGGCCGCGCATGGCGAGAAAGAAACGCGCCCGCCCCTCCTTGAAGAAGGGGGCGCTCCGGGGCGACATCACGCCGCGCCGCTCCAGATCGAGCGGGGGCACGAAGCCGGGCAAGCCGCGATAGATGCGGCGAGGCAAGCGCAGGAAACGCTGCATCTGTCCGCGTGTCTCGACCGGAACGATCGTCAGGGCAGGTGTCATGCTGCGGTTTCCTCCACAAGGATAACAGACAAATGGTCCATACGGCATGACGGCCAGGAAACCGCGGCGCAACCCTCGGCGGGGCAGACGGCGCTTAGAGCCGCGCACGATCCTGGTTACGGGAGCCTCCAGCGGCATCGGCGCGGCGCTGGCGCTTCGCTATGCCGGACCGGGCCGTCTCCTGCTGCTCTGGGGGCGCGACCGGGACCGACTCGACCGGGTCGCCGCCGAATGCCGGGCGCGCGGCGCCGAGACGCGAACGCGCAGTCTCGACCTCGCCGCCCAGGATACGGTTCTGGCTGCGCTCGGCGAGGATGACGACGCCACGCCCGTGTCGCTGCTGATCCTCGCCGCAGGGCTGGGCGACATGCGGGCGGCGGACTCGGTGACCGAGGCGCCGGAGAGCGTCCTGCGGCTGGGCGCCGTCAATTTCTCGGTTCCGGCCGCCATGGCGACCCTGATCGGCGGACGAATGGCACGCCGGGGGGGCGGCCGGATCGCCCTGATCGGCTCCGTGGCCGCCTTCCACGACCTGCCTTATGCCGCCGCCTATGCCGGATCGAAGGCCGGCCTCGCCCGCTTTGCGGGTGCGCTGCGGCTCGGACTGGAAAAACATGGCGTCGGCGTGGTGCTGATCTCGCCCGGTTTCGTGGATACGCCGATGAGCCGTCGCGTCCGCAGCGCCAAGCCGTTTCTTCTTCCGGTCGATACGGCAGCGGACCGAATGGCGATTGCCATCGACCGGAACGATGCCCATCTGTTATTACCGTGGCCGTTTGCCGTGCTCGGTGGCCTCAGCGCGATGCTGCCGCCATTTATGCGCAGGGCGATCCTGCGTCGCACCCGCGCCGAGCCGGCCGGATAGCAAGCCAGAAGCGCGCCATCCGCTCTCGAACCCGGCCAAGCTTGGCCGGGGGTCACGGGATGTTATAGTTTGATGGCAGCCTCGGGGCCGTAGGGCGCCGCGGCGGTTTCGAGGATTGTCTGCAGCCATGCGTCTGGTCGAATTTGCCGATCGTCGGTTCCGCCTTGCCGGCCGTGAGGTCCTGGGCCGGGTCCGGCACTTCATGGGCTCGTTCGACGCGCTCAGCGACGGCGCGGACGGGCGCCTGGTGAGCTTCGGCGCCTATGACTATCTGGGCCTTTCCGCCGACGAGCGTGTGCGCCAGGCCTCGGCCGACGCCGCGCTGCATGTCGGCGTCGGCGTGTCGGCCTCGCGCATGATCGGCGGCGAGCGCAATTTCCATGCCGATCTGGAAGCCAACCTGGCGGCGTTCGTCGGCACCGAGGCCAGCCTCTGCCTGGTCAGCGGCTATCTCACCAACCTGTCCCTGGTGCAGCATCTTCTGGGGTCGCGCGACCTGCTGGTGATCGACGAGCTGTCGCACAACAGCATCGTGTCCGGCGCCTCGGCGTCGCGCGCGCGCACCATCACCTTCCGCCATAACGATCTGGACCATCTCGAGGAGATCCTCGCGACCCAGCGCAGCGCGCACGCGCGCTGTCTGATCGTGGTGGAGGGGCTCTACAGCATGGATGGCGACATTCCCGATCTGCCGCGCCTGATTGCCATGAAGCATGCGCATGATTGCTGGCTGATGGTGGACGAGGCGCATTCCATCGGTGTCCTGGGCGAAACCGGGCGCGGCATTTCCGAGCACTGGGGCACCGATCCGCGCGAGATCGACCTCATTGTCGGCACTCTGTCCAAAGCGTTCGTGTCCTGCGGCGGTTTCGTCGCCGGCGAGGCCAGAGTGTTGGAATGGCTGCATTTCACCCTGCCCGGCTTCGTATTCAGCGTCGGCATGGCGCCGCCCATCGCGGCGGCGGCCGATACGGCGCTCCGGATCTTGCGGGAGGAGCCGTGGCGGATCGCCCGGCTGCGTAGCCTGTCGGCGCATTTCGTCGCCGAGGCGGAACGGCTCGGGCTGGATTGCGGCCCGTCGCGTGGGCACGGCGTGGTGCCGCTGTTCTTCCGCGACAACGAGGAGACCGTGATCTGCGCCGAGGCTCTGCTCAGCCAGGGCTTCTATTGTCCGCCGATCGTGCAGGTCGGCGTGCCGCGCGACCAACCGCGTCTGCGGTTCTTCCTGTCGGCATCGCATACGGAAGCGAATGTGTCGGCCGCGCTCGAGGTGGTCGCGGCGGCATGCAACAGCGAGCGCAATCTGGATCGCCTCGCCTCCTGATCGTTTGAGAACAGTCTGTTATGCTTGCCGGCTGATGTGAAACGTTAGCCAGCCCATTCGGTCAATTCTTCCCGAACATGCGCTTGCGGGCACGGCGATGGGCCAGCAAGATCCCGGGTGCGCCCAGCAGCGGGTGACGGTGCTGCCACCGGGTTGGCGTGATCACCACCCCGGTATGACGCCCGAGCTTGCCGCTGATGTAGTCGGCACCCCCGTCGAATGTGAAAGCGGCCTTGATCAAGCGTGCGAGATTCAACGGCTTGCCAGCCATTTTTCGCGCGCGCCATGAAGACTGCTTGGCGCAGGCGGCCGGTTCCTTCGCCAGCGTATCGCTGATGGCGTCAAACCAGTGCCGGTTGGCCCGATAGACCTGCGCACTGCGATCGCCACGCTCCGGTCGGAGCTCCAGCCGGTAAGTCTCTGAGAATAAAGCACGCCAGCGTTCTTCGGATGTCGCCCCCTCGGGTGCCAATGCCGCCGCCCATGCCGCCGCCGTTCTGATGCCTGCCGCAGTCGTCCGCACCGCCCAGCGACGCACCTCGTCATCCGACGCATGAACCATGGAGGCCGGCTGGGAAAAGCGGGTCCAGATCGTGGTGTCGAGCGTCTCGTCGCACATCCGGCGGGCAAACGAGCGGCGGGACATCGCCGCGACCTTGGCCCGGATCGGTCCTTCGGAACCCGGCACACTCACGAAGGACACGTTCGGTGGCAGCAGGCGGTTGAACAGCGCCGGCAGCAGGCGGCGGTGAAACGCCCGGTGCGAGTCGAACAGCACGTAGAGATCGAGCAGACCGCTCGTTTCCCCTTCGCGGCGATGCGAGCCGTAGAACAGGATGCAGCGAACCGCCGCGCCACGTTCGTGGAGGATCTTCTCGGCGATCCGGCGCGTCGCGTCCGGAACGGGTCGCGACAGTTCGGCCTCTGCCAGCGTTTCGAGGGTGCCGGCCGCTTGCGACCCGGCGTCCGGTCCGTGCCCTCCGCGCATCAGACGCTGACGATCGTCACCGCGCCGCCATCCGACAGCACCACGCCCTCCGCGCCCGGATCGAAGAACTCGCCATCCAGCACGAACCGCCCCTGCAGGCGCAGCGTGATGCGGCGCGACAGCCCCGTCCGCCGTTCCCCCTCGCGACCGGAGCCCGCATCGCGGCCGAGCGCCATGCCGAGCAGGGTACGGAGCAATCCTCTGACCGGCGCATCGATATCGAGCCAGCGTATGGTGCTTCGCCCGCGCCCCTCATGACGTCCGAACGGCCAGAACCCCAGCATCAGCCGATCCAGCGTGGTGGCCAGGATCACGAACCCGCGCCCCGACTTGATGGGACCGTCGTCCGGCGCGAAGACGCGCTCCGTGCCGCCGCGGCGGCCCAGGACTGCCCGCAGCACCGTGGACAACACCGCCAGCGCCACCGCGAGCCCGTTATGGACGCCGCTGGCATGGATGCGCGCGTCGGCCATCGCCTTGCCGTCGGTATAGAGGCCAGCCCCGAAGAAAAGGCCGCGAAGGGGAAGGCGGTCGGGTTCGCCGGGCCATTCCACGCGAAGCGTATGGCAGGTCGCGCGCCGGAGCGTGCCGCATTGCGCGGCGGCGGCGAGGCTGGCCAGTCCGCGCGGACCGGGCTGGACACGTCCGAACACGCGCGCGGCCAGATTGGTGTTTCCCGTCGCCAAAATCGCGATGTCCGGCGGAGAATCGCCATAAGCTTCGGGCAGCGCGCTCAGAACGTCGCGCAGGGTGCCGTCCCCGCCTTGCACCACCAGCAGATCGACCCCGTTGGTGGCGAAATCGCGCAGGGTCTGACGCAGGGCGCCGCGCGTTTCAGGCTCCGCGAGGCGGATCAGCGCCTCGTCCTGACCGAGGGCGCCGTAGGAATGGCTGCGCGGATTGCCGACAATGCCGATGCGGCGCGCACCCGGACGGCGTGGAGAGACTGGCGGCTCCAGCGGTTCGGGCGGCTCTTGCGGATGCTCCCCGCTTGCCACGATGCTCGGCGCGCCAGCGCGTGGAGATCGCGAATGACGCGCACCCGGTTCCGCCTCGCCCACCTGTCCGATCCCCACCTGCCGTTCGATCCCGTCGGAGACGGGCTCGGGGAGAAACGGCTCACGATCAAGCAGCGGATGGCCCTCCAATCCTGGCGGCGCAAGCGCCGCCATATCAGCACGCTGTCGCCCGATCGCGCCCTGAGGGACGATCTGGCGGCCTTCGGAAGCGATCATGTGGCCGTCACGGGCGACCTGGTCAATCTCGGAACGACGATCGAATACCGGCGGGCACGATCCTGGCTGGAGCGGATCGGCCCGGCGGACGCCGTTTCGGTGGCGCCCGGCAACCACGACGCCACCGCGCGCGGGACGCTGGCGGACGGGTTCGCGCAATGGCAACCGTTCATGTCCGGAGACGCTCCCGCGCCCACCGGCGCAGTGTTCCCGTTCCTGCGTGTTCGCGGTCCCGTGGCGATCGTCGCGCTGTGTTCCGCCATCCCGACCCGGCCCGGCTCGGCCGCGGGGCGGCTCGGTCACCGGCAGATCGCGCGCGCCGCCGCGCTGCTGGAAGAGGCCTCCCGGCGCGGCCTATTCCGGATCGTGCTGATCCATCACCCGCCATTCCTGGGTCCGGGCGGCCCGCGCAAGGCGCTCCGCGATCGCGGGCCATTGCGGCGCATGCTCGGACGAACCGGGGCCGAGCTCGTGCTGCACGGTCACCATCATCGCGCCAGCCTTGCGCATCTTCAGGGTCCGGCCGGACCGATTCCCGTGTTCGGCGTGCCCGCCGCCTTAGCTTCGTCGCCGCGACCGGAGCTGGGCGGCTGGCTGGCGCACACGGTGCGGCCTGACGGAGCCGGCTGGATGCTCGACACGACCCTGCGGCGCTACGATCCGGCCCACGGCCGCTTCGAGGCGGAACGCTGCTGGCGGCATCTGCTGTTCCGGTCGTGACGGCCGAGGCGGTGGGCATGAGCGGGGCACGAGGTCGCTGATCCCCCGCACGCCGGAACCAGGGTCCAGCCTCAGTAGCGCAGGGCGATCGACACCGAGGTGTCGCCCGGGCCGGCCTGGAACCGCACGGAGTCGAAGGAAGGCGGCGCCATGAAGATCGGCGCGTTGCGGGAGAAGCCGTACCCCTCCTCCGGCAGACCGATCATGGACCGGTCGAAGCGATGGTTGTTGTTCTCGTCGTGATACACCGCCACGGCGTAGATGCCGGGCCGGGACACCACGAAACAGCCCAGCGCGCTCCGGCTCGTCAGCGCGACCCGTTCCAGCGCGATCGAGCCCTTGTGCTTCAGGAACCGCGCCGGATCGTCGCCATACAAGGTATAGGTGATGTTTCCGGCGGTGCTGTGCGCGCCCGTCACCTCGGCCAGGATGCGCGGACGGCCTGGATCGTCGGGACCTGTGCAGGGCCGTGCGGTTTCAGGATCGGCGGCCAGGGCGGGCGCCGCGGCGAAAACGCCCAGAAGGACGGCCGCCAGGGCGGCGCGCTGGCGAAGGGGCCAGAGAAACCCTATGGTGCGGCCGCGCCGGGACGGCATCGTTCGCTCGGCCATGGTTTCCCTCGGTGTTCCGGTGTGATGCGCCATTTCCTCGACCTCGCGCAGCCCGCGCGCGATTGCAAGTCCGCATGAACCCGGGCCGTGCCGCCTCCGGCCGGGCACTGGACCGGCTGCTGGGCGGGATCATCAGCCGCTATCTCCTGTCCCTCGCCGCACGCCCCTTCGTGGGCACGCTGGCGATCGTCCTGCCGGCGCTGCTGATGGAACGGCTGCTGCGTTTGTTCGATCTGGTCGCCAGCGAGGACGTGCCGGCCCTGTCCGTGGTGCGGATGCTGGTCGATCTGTTGCCGCATTACCTCGGGCTGGCGCTGCCGGCGGCCTTGTTCGTCGGCATCTACGCCGTGGTCGCCAAACTCTCCGCCGACAACGAGCTGGACGCGTTGCAGAACGCCGGCCTGTCGCTGTTCCGGATCAGCCGCCCGTTCCTGTTCATGGGGCTGGTGGCCTCCGTGCTTGGGCTGGGCCTGTACGGCGAGCTGCAGCCTTTGTCGCGCTATGCCTACCGCGCCGCGTTCCAGGCCGCGACTCAAGGAAGCTGGGACGCCACCGTCGTGCCCGGCGAACTGATCCGCGTGTCGCATCGGCTGACGGTGACGGCGGACAAGGTCAACCGCTTCGGTGGCCGGCTGAGCCGTGTGCTGATCGACCAGCGTTCGGCGAATGGCGTGGAGAAGCTGACAACGGCCCGCACCGGCCGCGTCCAGCTTTCCCGCGACGGCAGCGAGCTCTCTCTCGTCCTGCACGGCGCGACCCAGCTCGAGACCCGTCCGGGGCGCGAGCCCGGCAGCGCGCAAACCCCGCTCGTGTCGATGAACCGGCCGTTCGATCTGCTTCTGGCCCGGTTCCGGCCACGCGGCGCGGACGAGCGCGAGATGACGTCGTCCGAGATCGCCCGCGCGGAGAAGCACCCGTCCCCCGCGGTGCCCTTGCACCGCCTTCAGGCGGAGTGGAACGCGCGACTGGCCCGAGCCCTGGCTCTGCTGCTGATGCCGGTCCTGGCCGTACCGCTCGGCCTGTCCGCCAAGCGGGCACGCCGCCAGTACGGGCTCGTGGTCGGCATCGTGCTGCTGGTCCTGTTCTTCCATCTGCTGCAACTGGCGCAGTCGCTCGGCAGCGCCGGCCTCGCCGATGCGCGTCCGGCGATCTGGGCGGTGATGGCGTCCTTCACCGCGCTGTCGGTCTGGCTGTTCCGCCGCGCCGGACGCGATCCTGGCCGCAATCCGATCGATCCCCTGCTGGCGCTGCTGGAGCGCCTGCGCCCGGCGATCGGCCGACATGCGGCCCAGACCGGAGCTGCGTCCTGATCGTCCGCCGCTATCTTTCGGGCCTGTTCCTGCTCCGGGTGGCCGGCACGACCCTGGCGCTGACGGCGATCCTGCAATTGCTGGACCTGCTGGACCAAGCCAGCGCGATCGTATCCCATCGCGGCGTGGCGGCTATCGGCCACTACGTGCTGCTGCGCTTCCCCGCCTTGCTGGCCGGCACGGTGCCGCTCGGCGTGCTGGCGGGCGCGATGCTGTGCTTCAATCGGCTCGCCTCCGGCGCCGAAATGGTCGCGCTGCGCGCCACCGGAGCCAGCCTGGTTCGGATCATCCGCGTCCTGTTGCCGGCCTGCGTGCTGATCGCCCTGGTCCAGCTCGTGCTGCAGGCCGCGCTGGCGCCCGGCGCCGAACGGGCACTCTCGAACTGGTGGACGCGCATCAGCCCGCCCGATGCCTCACCCGCCGACGAGTCGCTCTGGTTCCGGTTCGGCGACGAGGTGGTGTCGGTCGGCAGCGTGTCGGCGGATGGGCGCACGATCCGGCGTCTGATGATCGTGCACCGTAGCCCGGACGGCGACCTGCTGGACCGGATCGACGCCGCGGAGGCACGCTTCCGGAATGGGGGCTACATGCTGCGGGACGTCTCCGTCTCGCGTCCCGACGGCAAGGACGCCGAGCACAGCGACGCCCGCCCCTGGCCGGACGCGCCCTCGCCGGCCAACATGATCGACGTGGCCCGTCCGGTGATCGCGCAGACACCCGGACGGCTGATCCGCATTCTCCAGAATCGCTGGGCCAGCCCGCACGGGCCGCTTGCGGCCTGGACCGCGCTGGACAGCCTCGCCATCGCCCTGCTCGATCCCCTGCTCATGGTGTTGCTGGCGGCACCGCTGCTGTTGTCTCCCCCGCGCGCAAGCGGCAACGGAATGCAGATGCTCCGCGTGGTGGCGCTGGGGCTTGGCTATCTGGGCCTGTCCGGACTGCTGGCGGCGATGGGCGAGAGCGGGGCTCTGCCGCCTCTTCTGGCCACGACAGCCTCGCCCCTCTTGTTCGGCGCCTTCGCCCTTGCCACCGTTCTGCAGCGGGACGCGGGCGCCTGACTGCCGTGCGTCCAGGTCGGGCGACCGTTTGTTGACATGAGCATGGCTCTGCCGCAGGCATGTCGCCGTTCGGAAAGGATGTCGATGTACAAGCGTTGGAGGACCGACGGGCGGAAATTCGATCTCGGCCGCATGACCATGCGCCAGCTCGTTTCCGCCTATGCCAGCCACCCGGCGGTCCATCTCTACCTCGCCGGCGCGGTCGTGGCGGGGTTGGTTGCGGCGCATGGCGCGCCCGCCGGACCGGCGGCGGTCTGGACGCCCCTGCGCGGCGTCGTCGCCACGGTGCTGATCTATCCGCTGGCCTGGTACCTGATCCACCGCTTCATCCTGCATAGCCAGTTCCTGTACCGGTCGCCGCTCACGGCCGCGCTGTGGAAGCGGATCCATTTCGACCACCACCAGGATCCCTATCGGATGGACGTGCTGTTCGGCGCGCCGGTCACCACCATCCCCACCATTCTGGTCATCACCCTCCCGCTCGGCTGGCTGATCGGTCCGGGCCTGTCCGGCGCAGCAGCCGCGGCCGCGACCGGCCTGCTGGTCACCTGCATCTACGAGTTCTGCCACTGCATCCAGCATCTGAACTTCAAGCCGCGGTCGCGGCTGCTGCGCCGGATGAAGGAGCTGCATCTCGCGCATCATTTCCATGACGAGGACGGCAATTACGGCATCACCTCCTTCGTGGTGGACCGGTTGTTCGGCACCTATTACGGCAGCGCCAAGGCGAGACGGCGCTCGCCGCACGTGTTCAATCTCGGCTACGACCTGCAGAAATCCAGGCGCTTCCCCTGGGTGGCGCGCCTGTCCGGCGGCCCGCCGCGCGACCGGCCCTTGAGGCCCGCCGAGCGCTCCTGAGCGCATGACCACCGCGATCGTCCTGGCCGGCAGCCGGGGCGGCAGGCCGGACCCGATGGCCGTCGCGGCCGGGCTGTCGCACAAGGCGCTTCTTGCCGTCGGCGGCGAGCCGATGCTCAGCCGGGTCATTCGCGCGGTGCGCGGCTGCCCCGGCATCGACCGGATCGTGGTCTGCGCCGACGGCGCGGAGAACCTGCTGGCCAACTGTCCCGGCACGGAAGGCGTCCTGGGCCGCCCGCAATCGCCCTCGCCCAGCCTCAGCGTCGCTGCCATGCTGGCGGAGTTCGGCGCACCCTTGCTGATCACCACCGCCGACCATGCCTTGCTGACACCGGAGATGTTGGCCCATCTGCTGCACCACGCCCCAGCCGGGGCGGACGTGGCGGCCGGCGTGGCGACCGAGGCGGTGGTGATGGCGGCGTTCCCGGATACCAGGCGCACCTGGCTCAGATTCCGCGACGGACGGGTCAGCGGCTGCAACCTGTTCCTGCTGCGAACCCCGCACGCGGACGGGGTCCTGCGCTTCTGGCGGCGCGTGGAGGAATCCCGCAAACGGCCGGTCCGGATCGCCAGGCTGATCGGACTCCGGGCACTTTTCCTCTACGCGACGGGGCTCGGCACCCTGCCCGCCATGCTGCGCGTGCTGGGCCGCCGGGTCGGCGCGAAGCTGGCCGTCGTGACGCTGCCCTTCGCCGACGCCGCCATCGACGTGGACAAGCCCGGCGATCTCGCCCTGGTGCGCCGGATCGTCACGGAACGCGACAGAAAGCGCTGACCCTACGGCGCCTCGTCGCCTCCCGCACCGTCGTCGGAGGGAGGCGTCGTCACGCGCGTCGCAGTGACCCGCGCCGTGCAGACCCCGCCCGGGACCGGCTCCCCGGCGTCATGACGGCGATGGTGCGGCGGTGTGGTTTCCTCTGCCGTGAGCCGGCCGCCATCGATGCTGCCGGCCATCGTCCTGGTGCCATCGGTGCTGGTCATGGAGAACCGGCCGGCGCCATCCACGGGGCCGCCGAGGGCACGACGCAGCTTGTGCGTGCGCAGGCGGATCGTGCTGCCGGACACGTCGAAACCGATCGCGCCCGGCAAGCCGCATTCCGGACCAGCCATGTCCGGCACGCGCTGGCCCTGATACGTGCCGTCGAGCGCGCCGGGCGCGACCGCGACCAAGCGGGCCGGCGTTGCGGCGACAGGTGCCGGCGTGGATTGGGGCGCTGTGGCGGGCACCGCGCATCCGGCCAGAAACAGCGCGGAACACAGCGCGGGCGGCAAGCAGGACGAGAGTCGGCTCATGGCACCAGCTCCGGCAAGGGCGATCGGGCGGAATGGGCGCGCACGCAGCGTCTGGCGGCCACTCCGAACAGAATGAACCCGCATGCCGACGCGATCACCGTTGCGGTGGCGGCCCCGATCCCACCAAAAGACGGCAGCAGCGCCGCCAGCGCCAGCAGCAGCACCAGGCCGGAGACGGCGCGGAGAACGAGGGCGCGCGTCGCGTGCCCCATCGCCATCAGCACCGGCTCGAACGCCACCCCGGCCAGATCGATCGCCGCAGCGATCGCCAGCAGGCGCAGCAGGGGGAATGCCGCCAGATGCGCCAGACCGCCCAGCAGCAGCAGCCCGTAACGCCCGAACAGAAGCACCAGCGCCAGACCGCCGGCCGCCGCGATCGCCAAACGCGACACCCGGCGCAACAGCAGAGTTGGATCGGCAGCGCTCCCAGCCGTGCCGGACGCGCCGCTTCGTGCCGCTTCGGCGAAGATGGCCCGCGCCGCCATGTCCGAGACGCGCACGATCGCCTGGCTGAGTTGCGCGGCCAGGCGGTAGTTGCCGGCCATCACCGGGCCGGACAGAAGCCCGACCAGCAGCACGGCCACCTGACGCGCCCCGGCTTCCAGGGTCAGCGCCATGTTGGTGGTCCAGGTGAAACGCCAGAGATCGGGGGTTTCGCGCGGCGCCTGCACCAGATCGCTCCGGCGCGGCCAGCGCACGAGCGCCCCCGCCGTGCGGCGCGCTGCGATCCAGTACGCGGCGGCCGTGGCGATCTCGGCCGCACCCCAGGCGAGGAGGAAGCCCACCACGCTCGGGCCGGCCGCCACGACGACGAGGGCACCGACAAAACGCATGACCGGCGTGGTGGCGTCGGCCAGCGCACCGAGACGGAACCGGTCCAGCAGACGCAGCACGCCGACCGCCGTGGAGCGGACCGAGAGCAGCATGGCGGCGCAGAACAGAAGCGCCATCCGTGACAGCTCCGACGACCAGCCAAGGCGCGGGCCCATCAGCGTCACGCCGGCCCAGGCGAGGCAGCATCCGGCGAGGGCGGCAACGATGTCGATCGAGACGCAGAAGGCAATCAGCCGCGACAATCTCCCCTCGCCGCCCGCGCCCAGGCGGGAGGCGCCGAACCGCACCACGATCTGCCAGGACTGGAACCCGACGAAGGCGGCGATCGCCTGCGCCGTACCGAGCACGAGGGTGAACTGTCCGAACGGCTCCGGCCCCAGCCTGCGGGCGGCCAGCGCCAGATAGACCAGGCTGAGCACGGCACCGACGCCCTTGCCGGCCAGCAGCCAGGCGAGATTGCGCAGGACCGGCGCCACCGTGCCGCGTGTTCCGTGAGGAGCCAATTCTTTCTACATATCGGCGGAGATGGACATCGCCTTCCTTTATATCGCCGAGGCTTACCAGTGCTACCACGGGGCCGCCATCGCGCTGGAACTGGCATCGCGCCCCGGGGTGCGCGTGCGCAGCTTCCATAACGACCCCGAAACGCCCGCGGTGCTGGAGCGCATCCATCGCGCCTATGAGGCACCCCCGGCCGGTTCGGAACGGCTTCGCACGCGCCCCGCGACGCGCGCCTTGCAGCGCATCCGGCGTCTCGGGATGCAGAAGACGCTCTGCATGTTCGACAACCGGGCGGTTTTGAACCGCTTCGACGCCGTCGTCGCGGTGGAGGATACGGTGGCGCTGGCCCGTCGCGTCGGCATCACCAGGCCGAAACTGATCTATTATCCGCACGGCTACGGCGACCGCGCACGCGGCTTCGCCGGCCCGGTGCGACGGTTCGACCACGTGCTTCTCTCGGGCCCTCGCATCGCCGCGCGCATGCTGGAAGAAGGACTGGTTCGGCCGGACAATCACTCGGTGGTCGGTCCAGTGAAACTGGAAACCGGCGCCCGGATCGGCGCGCACACCCCGCTCGGGTTCGGCGGCGGTCGTCCCGTGGTGCTCTACAACGCCCACAAGGCACCCGGCTTGAGTTCCTGGGACCAGTTTGTCGAGCCGATGCTGGCCGGCTTCGCCGCGCAGGACCGGTTCGCGCTGGTGGTCGCGCCGCACGTCAAGATGTTCCGCCGCCGCTCCGCCGCAACGCGCGCGGCCTGGACGGCGCGCGGCATGGGCAACATCCTGGTCGACGTGGAGTCCGGGAGGCTGCTCGACATGAGCTATACCAGCGCCGCCGACATCTATGTCGGCGACGTCAGCAGCCAGGTGTACGAGTTCCTGGCCCGGCCGCGCCCGTGCGTGTTCCTGAATCCGTCCCGGATCGCCTGGCGGGACGATCCGAGTTTCGCGCACTGGCATCTGGGCGAGGTGGTCGAAGAGCCGGAGGCGTTGATGCCCGCGATCGCGCGCGCCCAGGCGCGCCACGGGGAATTCCGGGAGCGGCAGATCGTTCAGGCCACGGCCTCGCTCGGATCGCTCGAGCCCACCCCGTCCGTCCGCGCCGCCGATGCGATCCTGGACGCGATTGGCCGCGCATGACCCTGCTGCGTCCGATGGACCTCTGGCGCTGCGCCATCGTGCGACAGGATCAGGCATCGATCCTGCGCGACGGCATCGATCCCGGCCGCACGATCTGGTTGCCGGACGAGCCGCACGGACGCTTCCTGGCCGATCCGTTCGGGTTGTGGCGCGATGGTGCGCTGCACGTCTTCGCCGAAGCGTTCGATTATCGCGAGCGCATCGGCCGGATCGAGCGGCTACGCTACGATTCCGCGTTCCGGTTGCAGGAGCGCCGCATCGTGCTGCAGAAGCCGTGGCACTTGTCCTACCCGATGGTGTTCGAGGCCGAGGGCGAAGTGTGGATGCTCCCCGAAGCCTTCGCCAGCGGGACGCTCACTCTGTATCGCGCACGCCAGTTCCCCGATGACTGGGAGCCCGTCTGCGACATCGCGCTGGACGGGGCCGCGATCGATGCGACGCCCTGGTTCCGGGACGGGATGTGGTGGCTGTTCTACACCCCGTCGCGGCTCAAGAGCGCGCGACGCTCGCATCTGCATCTGGCCTTCGCCCCGGCGCTGACCGGCCCATGGCGCACCCACCCGGGCAACCCGGTGCTGGTGGACCAGGGCGGCGCGCGCCCCGGCGGGTCGGTGTTTTTGCGCGACGGGCATCCTGTGCTGCCGGTGCAGGATTGCCGCCTGACCTACGGCCGCGCCATACGCGCGCTCGAGATCACGCGCCTCGATCCGCATGGCTTCGCCGCCCGTCACGCTGAACAGCTCGAAGCGGCGGACTGGATGGTGCCGCGGACCGACGGGTTGCATACGCTCTCGGCGGCCGGCCCGGTCTCGCTGATCGACGCCAAATGGATGGATGCGTCCCTGCGCGGCAAGCTGTCCCGGCTGGATGGGGTGATCCGGCAGAAGCTGGCGAGGCGCCGGTGAGGATCGGTTTTCTTTTCAACCACGACGCCACGCACCAGGTGCCGCACACGATCCCGGTTGCCGCCGCCCTCGCGCGTCGCGGGGTGATGGTGGAGATCCTCTGCTCCACGCCGGAGCAGCGCGCCGTGGCCGAGAGGCTGCTGCCGGATCCGTCGGCGGTGCGGTTCACCATGCTGAACGTGGGCGCGCTGGCCAAGGGGCTCGATCGCGTGCTGCGCCATGTCATGCCGTTCCGTCGCCTGGCGGTGCTGCGGGAGAATACCGCCAGCTTCGTCGGCCTGGACGCCCTCGTGGTGCCGGAAATCACCTCGACCCGGCTCCGCGACCGACCCGAACTCGCCGGGATGAAGCTTATCTACGTGCCGCACGGAGCGGGCGACGGCGCGGCCGGGTTCCTGCCTGCCACGCGCCGGTTCGATCTGGTGCTGCTATCGGGCGAGAAGGTGCGCGACCGGATGCTGGACGCCGGGCTGATCACCGAGGACCGGTCGGAAATCATCGGCTATCCGAAATTCGATCTGCTCGATGCGCCGGTGCCGCGCCTGTTCGACAACGACAAGCCGACGATTCTCTACAACCCGCATTTCAACCCGCATCTGTCGTCCTGGTATCGGTTCGGGCCGGAGGTGCTGCGCTGGTTCGCGTCGCAGGACCGGTTCAACCTCGTGTTCGCGCCGCATGTGATGCTGTTCAAGCGGCTGCTGCAGATCTCGCCTATCCACAAGCGCGCGGCCTGGCGGCCCGGCATCCCGCGCGAGGCGTTCGGCCGGCCCAACATCCTGCTCGATACCGGCAGCGACCGCTCCATCGACATGAGCTACGTCCGCGCCGCCGATCTCTATCTGGGCGACGTCTCCAGCCAGATCTACGAGTGGATCCAGAAACCGCGCCCGGCGGTGTTCTTCGATACGCACCGCCCCAGCACTCGCCAGGCAGCGGACTACGCGCATTGGGCGCTGGGCCAGGTGGTGCGAAGCCCGGCCGAACTGCCGGCTGCGCTGGACCATGCGATGGCCTTTCCCCTTGAGTTTGACGACGTGCAGCGCGACGCCGCCCGGCATACGTTTTCAATCGAGACCGCAAGCGCAGGCGATCGCGCGGCGGATGCGATCCTCCGTTTCCTGAAAGCCTACCCATGACCGATCGCCGGCAAGACAAGACAATGTTCGACGTCGTGCTCATCGCCGGCGTTTTGCTTCTGCTGGCCTTGCTGGCGGGGCCGGTCCTGACGATCCCCCTGCATATCCCGATCAACTACAACGAAGGTTGGAACGCCGGCTTCGATACGCGCGCGGTGTTCGCGGGCAAGGGCCCGCTCTACCCGGGCCCGGATACGTTCGTGTTCAACAACTACCCGCCGCTCGGCTTCCTGCTGGTGGGCGCGGCGGGGCGGTTCTTGTTCGGCGGCGACATGATCCTGGCGGGCCGTGTGATCGCACTGCTGAGCCTGCTCTGGAGCGCGATCATGCTGGCCTGCTGCATCCGCAGGCTGGGTGGCAAGGGGCGTGCCGCCTGGGCCGGAGCCCTGTTGTTACTTTTGATCACGGCGACCTTCTTTCGCGGCTATGTCGCGATGGACGATCCGCAATGGCTCGCGCATGCGGCGATGCTCACAGGCCTCGCCGTGCTGCTGGGCGTCGATCTCGGACAGGAGCGTCTGCAGGCGGGACGAATCGTTCTCGCCTGCGCCCTCGTGCTGGCCGGCGGGTTCATCAAGCACAATCTGGTGGCGCTGCCGATCGCGACGACGCTCTGGCTGTGCTGGCGCAGACCGCACGCCGGCCTCGTCTGGATCGGCACGGCAATCGCCGGTCTCGTGCTCGGGGCGGCGCTGATCGAGATCAGCTACGGGCCGGCTGCATTCACCGATATCCTGCACCACAGAAGGGTGTTTCGCGTCCATCTGTTGACGCATGCGATCAACCGGCTGGCGCCGCTCCTGCCGGGGCTCATTCTGATGGCGCTCTTTCTTCGGCGACGGACGTCTGGGCCCGGAGCGGTGCTGGTAGCCCTGTTCGCGGTGATCGCCCTGGTGACGGGAACGCTGCAGCGCATGGGCGAAGGCGTCTATTACAACGCGCATTTCGAAGCGATGATCGCGACCTGTCTCGGTGTCGGGCTGGTGCTGAATTCGTTGAGTCTGGCCGCGCCGCTCACCGGCCGGAGACACCTCTCCCCCGCCCTCGCTCTAGGGCTCACGCTCACGCCTATCTTCGGCGCCATGCCATGGCACCTGCCGATCGCGTGGGACGCCATGCAAGACCGCTACGCCGAGCAACGCGCCTGGGCCCCCGTGATTGCAGATTTGGCCGCAGCCCCCGGTGCGGTTGGCTGCCATTACCTGTCGCTCTGCTACTGGGCCGGGAAACCGTTCGAGACCGATCTCTTCAATCTATCGCAAAGCGTCATGGCCGGCGGCCCGATCAAGCCGTTTCATACCTTCGTCGCACGCCACGGTTTCTCACTCTTTGAGGATCAGCCGAGCTCGTTCCTGCACCAGGATGTGATTCGAAAACTTGGCCATGATCCGGTCATGGACAGTTTCCGCGGACAGTATCGGGTCGTTGGGCATGGTCCGGATTCCACCGTTTTGCTAGCGCCGGTGGGCGGTTCGATCGGGAGTATTGCTGTGCGTTGATGGCGCAACTTGCCCTGCCCCGGTTTGGGCTGGGTTTTCTAGCGA
>JAMSKV010000006.1 GCA_024515975.1 Endosaccharibacter trunci | reverse complement strand
GCCTGCTGCGGCAAAACTGCCGCAGCCAAGCGAGGTTCTCCTGAGAACCAGCGTCCGCCGAACTCAAAGCTGCGTCGCGCCGAACGTGTCGCATTGGCGGAGATCGCCCGACTGCAGCCCGCGCCTGAACCAGCGCACCCGTTCCGCCGAGCTGCCGTGGGTGAAGCTGTCCGGCTCCACCGATCCTGTCGCCTGTTTCTGAAGACGATCGTCGCCCACCGCCGCTGCCGCGTTCAGCCCCTCCTCCACATCCCCCGTCTCCAGGATATGGCGGGCATCGTCGGCCTGCTTGCCCCATACGCCGGCGAAGCAGTCCGCCTGCAGCTCGACCTTCACCGAGAGGGCGTTGCGGGCGCCCTCGCCCAGCCGGCCACGGGTCTGATCGACCGTATCCATGATGCCGAGCTGGCTCTGCACATGATGGCCGATCTCGTGCGCGATCACGTAGGCGCGGGCGAAGTCGCCGCCGGCGCCGAGCTTGTTCTGGAGTTCCCGAAAGAAGCTCATGTCCAGATAGACCTTGTGGTCGGCCGGGCAATAGAACGGCCCGACCGCCGTCTGGGCGAAGCCGCAGCCGGAGCGGATGCCGCCGGTAAACAGCACCAGGGTCGGCTCCTGGTACGTCCGGCCCATGCGCTGGAACTGCGCGCTCCAGACATCCTCGGTCGAGGCCAGGATGCGCGACACGAAGCGCTTCTGGTCGTCGTTCGACGCGGTCCGGGCCGGACCGTTGCCGGAGGATGCCGGCGCCTCGGTCTGCACGGCGCCGTTGCCGCCATTCAGCACGCTGAGCACCAGTCGCGGATCGACGCCGAAATACAGCGCACCCAGCACCACGACCACCGTGCCGATGCCGCCGAGCTTCAAGCCGCGCCCGCCGAAACCGCCACCGCCGCCGCCAGAACCGGTTGCGCCGCGCTCATCGTCGATATGGCCGCTTTCGCGTTCGTCGCCCAGACGCATCCGGCTGTCTCCCCCCGCCGCGCCCGGTCGCCGCGGCCTCGTTCGGGCAACGCCGGACGCGCCGGCTTCGTTGCGCGGGCGAAGCGTGTCGTACGATTGCCAGGACGGCCGGCAGCCCGCGCGGCCGGTCGATTGTTGCTCGGGAACACGGACGGACATGGTCCGACCGGCGTCTCGGCCTCTCCAGCCGTGCCAAGCGTTTCGATCTTGCGAAACCGGTTTTCACCGGCACGGAACACGTCCTACCGTCGGCTTCCCCGAGCCGGAGTGATCGCGATGCCGCCCAACGACACCCCCTTGTCCACAGGCATCCGTCCGCTGGATGCGATCGCACCCCGTCGCGGCGCCGCCGTGCTGCTGGAGGTGCTGCGCTCGGAAGGGGTGCGCTACGTGTTCGGCAATCCAGGCACCACCGAATTGCCGCTGATGGACGCGCTCACCGGCTGTTCCGACCTGAGCTACATCCTGGGTTTGCAGGAAGCGAGCTGCGTCGCCATGGCCGACGGCTACGCCAAGGCGGCCGGCCGGCCGGGCTTCCTGAACCTGCACACGGCGGGCGGCCTCGGCCATGCCATGGGCGCGCTGATCAATGCCCAGGTCGCCTCGACGCCGCTGGTCGTCACCGCCGGCCAGCAGGACATGCGGCACAACCTCACCGATCCGCTGCTGTTCGGCGACCTGGTCGGCATCGCCCATCCGGTCTCGAAATGGGCCAGCGAGGTGGTGGACCCGGACCAGATCCCGGTGCTGCTGCGCCGGGCTTTCCATGACAGCATGGCGGCGCCCTCCGGCCCGGTGTTCCTGTCCCTGCCCATGGACGTGATGGAGAAGGAAAGCACCGTCGCGGTGCCGCGCCCGTCGCGCATCGACCGCGCCCCGGTGGCCGGCGCGCTGGAGGAGCTGGCGCAGCTTCTCGCCGCCGTGACGCCCGGACGCATCGCCATCATCGCTGGGGACGAGATCCTGTCCTCCGGCGCCGGCGATCTTGCCGCCGCGGTGGCCGATCTGCTGGGCGCGCCGGTGTTCGGCTCGTCCTGGCCGGCGCATATCGCCTTCCCGACCTCGCATCCGCTCTGGCGCGGCAACCTACCGACGCGAGCCTCCGACATACGGGCCGTGCTCGATCCGTTCGAGGTGATCTTCGCGCTCGGCGGCAAGTCGGCCATCACCATCCTGTATTCGGAAGGCTCGGCCGTGCCCGAGCATTGCCGCATCCACCAGCTCACCACCGATGTGCGCGACCTGGGCCGCACCTACAGCACGCCACTGTCCTGCGTGGGCGACATCCGCGCCTCGCTGAAGGCGATGCTGCCGATGCTGGAACGGATGCTCGATCCGAACCGCGCCCTCTACACCGCCCTGCGCGACCAGGCGCAGCTCGACCGCGCCGCCCGCCGCGCGGCGCAGCGCGATCGCGTGCACGCGGAGTTCGACGCCGCCGTGACCACGCCGTTCGTGGCCTGTGCCGAGGTTCTGCGCGCGATCGGCCCGGAGGTGGCGATCGTGGACGAGGCCGCGTCGCTGATGCCGCTCACCCGCGCCCTGCTGGATTCGCCATCCTGGCGGCAATATTCCTCCTGCCGCGGCGGCGGGCTCGGCTGGGGCATGCCCGCTGCGGTCGGCATGTCGCTCGGACTCGACCGCAATCCGGTGGTGTGCCTCGTCGGCGACGGAGCGGCGATGTATTCGCCGCAGGCCCTGTGGACGGCGGCCAACGAAAAGCTGCCGGTCACCTTCGTGGTGTTCAACAATCGCGGCTACCGCATCCTGAAGAACTTCATGGCGGCGCAGAGCCATTATTTGAGCGTGCAGGCCAATCGCTACATCGCCATGGATATCGACGATCCGGCGATCGACTTCATGGCGCTGGCGACCTCCATGGGCATTCCTGGCCGGCGGGTCGAGCGGGCCGCGGACATCGCCGGCGCGGTGGAGGCCGGGATCGCGTCAGGGCTGCCCAACCTGATCGAGCTGCCGATCAGCGCGAGCTGATTCCGGGCGAGGGCACGCAGGGTTTGGCGGCGGCCCGGCGGCCCGCCCTCAGCGTCCCGTCGTCAGCTCCTTGATCCGGCTCGCCAGCACATCCATCGCGAAGGGCTTGGTCATGACATGCATGCCCGGTTCGAGATCGCCGTTGCCGACCACCGCGTTCTCGGCATAGCCGGTGATGAACAGCACCTTGAGCCCGGGGCGGCTGCGCCTGGCGATATCGGCCATCTGGCGCCCGTTCATGCCGCCCGGCAGGCCGACATCGGTGACCAGAAGATCGATCCTTGCGCCGGATTGCAGCACCGCCAGCCCGGCTGAGCCGTCCTGCGCCTCGACCGCAGCGTAGTCCAGCTCCTCCAGCACCTCGACGATCAGCATGCGTATGGTCGGCTCGTCGTCGACGATCAGGACGGTTTCCCCGGCCGCGGCACGCGGCGCATCGCCCCGGGCGGACTCCGCGTCGACGTCCCCCACCGCCCCGGCATGGCGCGGCAACAGCAGATGCATCCGTGTGCCGACCCCTTCCTTGGACTGGATCCTGATCTGGCCGCCGGATTGCCGCGCGAAGCCGTAGATCATGCTCAGGCCCAGCCCGGTGCCCTGGCCGAGCGGCTTGGTGGTGAAGAACGGATCGAACGCCTTGGCGATCACGTCAGGCCGCATGCCGGTGCCGGTATCGGCGACGCAGAGCGACACGTATTCGCCGGGCTGCATGTCGCGGTCGCGCGCGGCCTGGGAGGCCAGCACCAGATTCGTCATCTCGATGCAGAGCCGGCCGCCATCCGGCATCGCGTCGCGCGCATTGAGGCACAGGTTCAGGACGGCGTTCTCGAGCTGGTTCGGATCGACCAGGACCGCCCAGGTGCCAGGCGCAGCGTTGACCGTCAGCTCGATCTCCGGCCCGATCGTGCGGCGGATGAGTTCCTCCATGTCGGCGACCAGGCGGGTGGTGTCGGTCGGCTTCGGGTCCAGCGTCTGCTGCCGCGAGAACGCCAGCAGACGGTGCGTCAGCGCCGCCGCCCGCCTGGCCGCGCCCTGGGCCGCCTGCACGTAGCGGTCCACATCATTGTATCGGCCCTGCGCCACGCGCGTGCCCAGCAATTCGAGTGCGCCGCTGATCCCGGTCAGGAGATTGTTGAAATCATGCGCCAGGCCGCCGGTCAGCTGGCCGACCGCCTCCATTTTCTGGCTCTGCCGCAGGGCCTGTTCGGTGCGGGCGAGAGAGATCGCCGCCTGCCGCGCCTCGGTGACGTCGCGGGCCGAGCAGTAGAGCCGGTTTTCCGCCGGAACCACCACCCAGGAGAGCGCGCGGAAATCGCCCGACGCGGTTCTGAACCGCGCCTCGAAGCTGCCGGATTCCCGCTGCGCGGCGATGCGGGCGATCTCGGCGGCGACATGGGCGCTGTCGTCGGGATGGGCGACCCGGCCGAAGCCGTGCCCGACGATCTCGCTGGACGGCCAGCCGAGTTGCTCGGTCCAGGCGGGGCTGACGTTCAGCCACACGCCCGCCTGATCCGCGACGCCCAGAAGATCGCGCGACACGGTCCAGATGCCGTCGCGCTCACGCGTGCGCTCCGAGACCTCCGCCTCCAGCCCCTGGTTGATCCGCAGCAGCTCGTTCTCGGCCCGCGCCTGCTCGATCGCCGCCCAGGTCCGGTCCGCGACGGCCCTGGCGAAGGAGATCTCTTCCTGCGTCCAGGCATGGACGTCGTCGGTATGGGCGAAGACGATTGCCCGGATCGCGCCCGTGTCGATCAGCGGAACGCTCAGCACGCCGCGGATCTGGGCCGCGGCCAGCGCCGCGGCGCCGTCGCTCGTGCGCGGGTCCAGAAACACGTCGGAGATGGCGACCACCTCGTTGCGCCTCATATCCTCGACGCAGAAGCCGAGGGACCGGACATTGTGCGTCCCGGCAAAGGAGCGGATGGAAGGGCCGGCGCACCAGTCCCGTTCCACGAGGATCAGATCGCAGCGCGCATCCACGACGCCGTATCCGGCGCGATCGACGCCGAGCGTCCGGCCCAGGAGCCGGGACGCGGCGTCCATCATGGCGGCCGGCTCCTTCAGTTCCCGCAGCCCGTTGCCGAGATCGATCAACGCGGCCTGACGCAGCTCCTGGCGTTTGCGCGCATCGATGTCGATCACCACGCCAGGAAACCGGGCCGCTTCGCCCGCCTCGTCGAGATCACAGGTCCCATTGGCCTCGATCCAGCGCCAGGACCCATCGAGCTGCCGGACCCGGTACTCGTCGCTATAGCGTCCCCCCTCGGCGAGAACGCGCCCGACCTGCGCCTCGACCCGTGCCAGATCGTCTGGATGGATCGATCGGATGACCTCCTTCAGCGGCAGGCCGGCGGCCAGGGTCTCGGCCTGCAGCGAGAATGTCGCAGCGAAGCGCCGGTCTGCGGTGAAGCGGTCGCGCGGAACGTCCCAGACCCAGGTGCCGAGCACCGCCCCGGTGTTCAGGGCCAGCTCGATCCGTTCGGTCGCGGCATGCGCCTCGGTCACGTCGCGGGAAATGGACAGCAGCCGCTCCGGCTTTCCGTCGCGTCCCAGCATGGGCGTGACCACGACGTCCCAGTAGCGCTGGTTTCCCAGCGCGGTATCGGCATAGCCCCGGAAATGCGCGCGCCCGCCATTCCGGGCGGTCTCGATCGCGCGCGACGCCTCCACATTGCCGGACCCCTTCCAGAAGCTCGGCCAGGGACAGCCGGCGAAGCGGGAGAAATCGGCGATCTCCATGATTCGCTGGCCGCCCTCGCTCATGAAGTCGAGCGCGCCGTCGAGCGACAGGACCTTGATGCAGTCCGAGGAGCTGGCGAGAATTTCCCGGTTGAACGACTCGCTGGCGTGCAGCGCCGCGCGGGCTTCCTCGGTGGCGGAGATGTCGATGGCGATGCCGGTGAAGCGGCGCGCCTGGCTGCCGGCCCGCTCGTAGCAGCGGCCGCGTATCAGCAGGCTGCGCGGTTTGCGCTCCCCGCCGACCCCTTTGCCGACGATGCGGCACTGGCAGGTATAGTCCGTTCCGAGCCCGATCGCCTCGCCGAGCGTGGCCGCCATCGCATGACGATCGGCGGGGTGGATCGCCTCCATCACCGCGTAGAGCGGCAGCCCCTTCGCCAGGAGTACGGGATCGAGGCCGAACAGCTCGGCGTAGCGCGCGTCGCCCTGAACCGTATCCGTGCTCACGTTCCAGTCGAAGAAGCCGACCAGCCCGGTGGACAGGGCGGTCTCGATGCGGTCCTCGCTGAACCGCAGCGCCTCGGAGGTGCTGCGCTGCTCGGTTCGGTCGCGCAGCATCTTGATGAAGCCGTTGAACGCGCCGGTCTCGTCGCGCAGCACCAGCATCTCGCCGCTTGCGAAGAAGCGCGAGCCGTCCTTGCGCACGTGCCAGCGCTCGTCGTTGCCGCGGCCGTGGCGGAGCGCGTCGCCCATCTCCTTCGCCGGACGGCCCGACGCCACGTCTTCCGGGGTGAAGATGCGGTCGGCCGGTTGTCCCAGCATCTCCGGCTCGGTCCAGCCGAGAATGCGGTGGGCGCCCTCGTTCCAGCTCGTCACCCGGCCTTCGAGGTCGAAGCTGATGATGGCGTAGTCCACGGCGCTGTCGAGGATCTGCCGGCTATGGGACTGGCTGCGCCGTTCGGCCAGCAAGGCCTGGTCCCGCTCCGCGAGCGCCTTGCGCTGCTCCAGCCGCGCCATCACCGCCCGCGCCAGGGCTTTCAGGATGAAGAGCTGCTGCTCGGTCAGGATGCCGGGCGTCCGGTCCATCACGCACAGCACGCCGATCGGCAATCCGTCCGGCGTTCGCAGCGGCACGCCGGCATAAAGCCGCGCGAAGGGGGGCCCGTACACCATCGGATGGCCGTCGAAACGCGGATCGGCGCGCGTATCGGGCACCATCAGAACATCCGGCGCGGACAGCGCCTGAAGGCAGAGCGAGGGCTCGCGCGGGATTTGACGCGCGCCGAACCCCGTCTCGGCCTTGAACCATTGCCGGTCGCTGTCGATCAGGTTCAGCAGCGAGATCGATGTGCCGCAGGCTTGGGACGCCATCTGCGTGATGTCGTCGAACTCGGCTTCGCGCGCGGTATCGAGGATGTTGTAGCCGTACAGGGCCCGCAGGCGTTCGGCCTCGGTCCAGTTCGGCACGGTGTTCAGGTCCGGCATGGCGATCAGGCCGCGCCGGGGACAGCCGAAGCGACGGCCGGGATCGCGATCGCGCGCGGCGTGCCGAGGCGCGCCGCCAGGCCGGGACCGGCGCGCAACCCTTCGCCTCCGGTTCGATCCCGTCCGCATTCCACCCGAACGGCGGCGATCCGGCGCGATCCGGGCGTGGGGAGAACGGTCAACGGATCGCTCGACGGCACGATGTCACCCGGGCAGGCTGTTGGGGTATGAGAACAATATCCCGGGCGCGCGGTTCCCGCGCATCGTGGCCATAAAGGCCATGGCCCCAAGGCCGGCAGGCGGTCCGGGCTCGCCGATCATGGCTTGTTCTTGTCATACAAAACCCTCCATGCTCGACCGGAAACACAGCGACACGCGCGAGACCCGTCCCCGACGGGCAGGAAACGCCGCGGCGCAACGACCGGGGGGGACAAGACAAGACCATGGATGCTGAACACGGTGCGCCGAGCCCGCTGCGCGATCTGGCGCCGCATTGGCGCGTGACATTGGCGGCCTTTCTCGGCTGGTTCCTCGATGCGTTCGATCAGGTGGTGCTGTTGCTGGCCCTGCCGGATATCGGCAAAAGCCTGAACGTCTCCCTCGTGGCCATGGGGCTGGTGATCAGCGCCCAGAGCGTCGGCCGTATTCTTGGCAATACCGGCTGGGGCTGGCTGGCGGACCGCTACGGCCGCAAGCTCACCTTCATGGTCGGCGTGATCTGGTTCGCCGTGTTCTCGGGCTTTTCCGGACTGGCCTGGAGCTACACGGCGATGGTCGTGATCCAGTTCCTGTTCGGCATCGGCTTCGGCGGGGAGTGGACCGCTTCCGCCGCCCTGCTGATCGAAAGCGTGCCGCCGCGCAGCCGGGCGCTGGCCTCGGCCATCATGATGTCGGGCTACGAGTTCGGCTTCTTCGCGGCCGCCGCGGCGCAGGCGGTGATCCTGCCGCATTACGGCTGGCGGGTGTTGTTCTTCATGGGCATCGCGCCGGCGATCCTGGCCATCTTCATTCGGGTCGGCGTGGCGGAAAGCCCGGTCTGGCTGAGAATGCGCGCGGAAAAGGCGGCGGCGGCGAACCGCAATGCCGCCGCCCCGGCACGCCCGCGCCTGCGGCTCGATGCCGCCGCCTGGCAGGCGCTGCTGTTCATGTGCTTCCTGCTGTTCCAGAACGCGGCGATCTACAGCTTCTATCCGACCCTGCTGCGCGAGGTGCATCACTTCACCCCGTCCATGGTGTTTCCGGCGATCGCCGCCTACTGCCTGGGCTCGATCGTCGGCAAGCCGGTTTGCGGCTGGTCCGCGTCGCGCTTCGGCGAGCGACGCACCCTGCTGGTCTATCTGGTGCTGACGGTTCTGGACGTGGTGCCGTTCGCCTCCGGCGGGTCGATGCCGGTGTTGCTGGCCGGGTCGCTCTTCATGGGCTTCTTCGGCAACAGCGTGTTCGCCCTGGTGCCGCATTTCCTGGCGCGGCGCTTTCCGTCCGACGTCCGCTCGCTCGGAATGGGGCTCGGCTACGCCGTGGCCTCGGCCGGACAGGGCGTGGCCAGCTTCCTGGTGCCCTGGGCCGGCGGCATGCTGGGCCTGGCCCGCTCGATCGAGCTCTGCGTGCTGGGCGGTTCGGTGGCCACCGCGCTGGTGGCCGCACGCGAGCCGGCGCATCTGCCCGGCGCCCGCATGGAAGGCGACGCAGAAACGATCTGACTGTGTCGGAAGGGGCGGGCGCGAGACGCCCGCCCGAAGATCCGTCGCGGGCAAATGCCCCTTCATATTTGGCGCGGGCAAATGCCCGCGACGACTCAACGCGGCGCCAGCGTCACCGGCACTCCGGTTGCCGCCGCGCCATCGGTCGCGGGAGGCGGCTCCGCTGGCGGGAGGGTCGTCCCGATCCGGCGCGCCTCGATCGCGGCGCGATCCGCCACCTGGCCGAGAAGCTGGCTCAACGCCGCCACCTCCGCCGACACGCCGCTGCCATCCGGGGTCATGGCGAGATGCAGCGGAATGCTGCTGGTGGGCAAAGCCGGGCCGTTGCCGGTTTGCGCGCGCTTCACCGACAACGCGCCGCCCAGCACCACCTGACCGTCATTGGTCCGGGCGAACTGGGTGATGTCCAGCTCCACCGTGCCCTGAGCTTCGGTGGAGATGGCGCCGGCCTGGGTGAACACGTTGGTGCCGGGCAGACGTTGCTGGAGATCGCTGGCCAGGGTCTGGCCGATCATGTCCGCCAGTGGCTCGCCCCAGGCGCCGTCCTTGCTCAGCCGAAGCCGGTAGTCGCGATCTCCGGACACGATGTAGTCGCGGTCCAGATAACCGGCGACGGAGGGGGTTCGGATCTTGAGGCTGAGCGGACCGCCTGCCTGCGCCATGCCCGGCCAGGCACGCAGCGTGTAGTAGTCCGGATCGGACGAGCCGCATCCGGCGAGGACGGCGAGGACGGCCAGGGCGCCCAAAGGCTTGGGAAGGCGCTTGAAGGATCGCATCGAACGGCTCACGGCTTGTGCCGGCCGAGCAGAAGCGCGCTCGGATGACGGCTGATGAAGTCGGCCAGCAGGCGAACGGAACGCGCGGTTTCGTTCAACTGGTCCAGCGTCTGCTGGAGGCTGTGGTGGAAGTCGGAATCGCCGCCATAAGCCGCGAGCGCGGCATTGGCGTGGGTGACCGCGCCCTGGAGCTGGTCGGCGATCGCCGGCAGGCGCTGCATCAACGGGGTGATGCCCTGGTCGGCATGCTGCGACAGATGCTGCACGCTCTTCAGGGTCTCGGTCAGGCTGGCGAGGGCCTGGCGCATCTGCGGCCCGTTCACCGTGCTGTCGGTATGCGCGAGCAGATTGTTCAGGTTCTCGCCGATCTGGGTGAGCGGCATCGCGGCGATCTTGTCGGCCACGGCCGACACGGATTCCATGATGCCCGACACGCCGCCGGCCTTGCTCGGAAGAACGATCGCATCGCCCTCCATCGAAATGCTGGCCGGCGTGTCGTTGGGCACGAAGGCCAGCGAGATCTCGGAGGAGCCGGTGATCAGGTTGCCGGTGCCTGTTTCGGCGCGCAGCCCGTTGTTCACCAGCGCGCGCGCCGTGCTTTCGATGGTCGCCGGCGCATCCAGATCGTCGGGAAGGACGCGTTCGGGCTGGATTTCCATCGCCACGCGCACCCGGGCGGTGCCCTTGGCCTTGTCGAGCTGCAGGCTCACGCCTGTCACGCTGCCGATCTGCAGGCCGAACATGGTCACGGGGCTCCCCGCGTCGATGCCTTTCACCGAATTCTTGAAATAGGTGACCATCGGGATGCGGTCGCGATAGCCGGCGCTGTCTGCATCGTCCTTGCTGGCGTAGAGCTTGAACACGGCGTTGTCTGGCGCGCTCGGCGCGTCCTTGCTCCGGCGCTGTTCGGGCAGGCCGAAGGCGACGCCGCCGGACAGAACCGCCTGCAGCGATTCCACCTCGATATGCAGGCTTCCGCCGTTGAAGCTGGCCCGTATGCCGGAGACGTTCCAGAACCGCGTATCGGCGCGCAGATAGCGGTCGTACGGCTCGCGCACGAAGACCTTGATCGGGATCGGACCGCGTCCACCCGGCGGCATGGTGTAGCCGAGCACTTCGCCGACCACCACGTCCCGGAAGAACACCGGCGCGCCCTGGCTGATGGAGCCGATCTCGTCGGTCATCAGCGTATAGGTGCGGCCGGGCTCGTCGGAGCGGACGCCGGGCGGCGATTCCTTGCCGACGAATTCGCTCTGCTGCGTGCCGCCGGGCGCACCGGGGTCGACGGCGATATAGGCGCCGGACACCAGCGTATCGAGACCGCTCACGGTGGCGCCGCTGAGGCGGGGACGCACCACCCAGAATTGCGCGTTGGAGGTGAGGAAGGGCGCAGCTTGCGCGTTCATGCGCACGCGGATCACGACGGTCTTGAGGTCCTTGCTGAGACCGACATTCTCCACCGTGCCGAGCGCCACCGCCTTGTGCTTGACCTGGGTCTGACCGGCGGTGATTCCGTCCGCCGTGTCGAAGGTGATGGTGATCTCGGGGCCGCGGCTCGACAGGGTGGTCCAGGCCAGCCAGGCCGCGACCGCCACCACGACGACCGGGATCAGCCAGATCAGGGAAAAGCGCGTGCGCCGGACGGAGGCGGAAGAGGCCTGCTCGTCCATCGTGTCATGCGTGCGGGGCTGCGCCGCTTCGTTCGGGTGCGCGCCGTCCCGGCCGCGGCTGGGATCGTCGTGTTGTCCACTCACGCGTGTACGGGCTCCGTCTGGGGGGGAGTGCTGCGCTTGCCCGGATGCGGATCCGGAGCCATGGCGGCGCCGTTCATGTTCGCCGCATCCCACATGGTGCGCGGGTCGAAGCAGTCGGCGGCGAAGATGGTGAGAACCACGACGGCGGCGAAGGCGAACATGCCGGGTTCGGCCGTAATGTGCGCGAGCCCACTATAGCGCACCAGCGCCACCAGGATGGATATCATGAACACGTCGATCATCGACCAGCGGCCGATCAGAACGACGAGCCGGTAGAGCCGCGTCCGGTCGCGCAGGCGCATGTCGGAACGGCGCCACGTGCCGAGGCACATCAGCGCCAGGCCGACGATCTTGAGCACGGGCACGGTGATGCTGGCGAAGAACACCAGCAGCGCCAGAGGCAACATGCCGGCCTCGTAAAGCTCGCGCACGCCGTTCAGGATGGTGTGACCCCCGCCGCGGTTCAGCTTCACGATCGTCATGACCGGAAACAGGTTGGCGGGAATATAGAGCACCACCGCGCAGGCCAGCAGCACCACGCATCGCGACAGGCTCTGCGGCTTGCGGACGCTCACAGGCGCGTGACAGCGCGGGCAGTTCCCGAGCACGCCGGTCTTCGGCAGCTTGATCTCGGACGCGCAGACCAGGCCGCAGGAGGTGCAGGACACCAGATGGCCCGCAGGCGGCAGCGGATGCTCCGAGGAATCCACTGTGGAGACCACGACGCGCCGCCCGTTCGGCAGGCGCACGAAACGCGACACGCGACGCTTGCACCAGACCTTGTCGACATCGAATGTGGAGTCCGTCGCCGCCTGCGTTATCATCAGCGCGGCCAGCGCATAGACCGCCGGGCCGAGCTCCACATGCGCCAGATCGATCAGCTTGGTGTAGGCCACGAAGATGCCGAGCATGTAGACCTCGACCATCGACCAGGGGCGGAGCTGGTCGTAGCGCCGCATCAGGCGGGGCGCCCAGTTCGGCAGGGTCTCTCGCGACGCGCCGATCAGGATGAACAGCATCAGGACGACGGTGATGGGCGGCACGATGGCCGTCGCCGCCAGCACCAGCACGGCCACCAGGCTCCAGCCTTCGCGCCAGAGCTCGAACGGGCCTGTGACCAGGCTGACGGTATGGATGCGCCCGTACAGATCGAGCGTCATCATCGGCAGGGAAATGGCCACGAGATACAGGACGAGGGAGGCCACGCAGAACGCAAGCGGGGTGGACACCGTCGGGTTCGGCCTGCGCCGGCCGAGCTGGCCGTGGCAGCGACGGCAATCCGCCACCTGCCCCGGCTCCAGATCGGGAATGCGCTGATAGAAGCCGCAGCTCGGGCATTCGCACAGCCCGTCGATCGCATGCAGATGGATCGACCGCGTTTTGCGGGGCGCCCCGATCCTGAACCCCGTGATGGGTCGCCGACCCGGACGCGCGGAGACACCAGCATCAGGCATGCGACGCTCCATGCGTTCGGGTTGGAAAGAGAAACTGCATATTGCAGGATGCCCGGGGGTTTTGTATAGGGCATCCCGATGCCGACATAGCTCAGGGGTAGAGCAACTGATTCGTAATCAGTAGGTCCTCGGTTCAATTCCGAGTGTCGGCACCATGCCAGTGACATAAGGGATAAATAAGTCCCACGCGAAATAGCAACTGATATCGATCTATGCTTCTCTCGCTTTTCGCAAGCTTCGTGATTTTGGGATAATGTGCTTTGAACGTTGGATCAGAGCTCGATTATGCGAACGAAAATATAGAGTCTTCTGTGTCTGCTCCCTACGATCCTCGCATCGTAGCAAACCTTCTGCTAGACGTTGCAGATGAGATGCAGACAAAGGTTAGCAATCTCGCACTTCAAAAGTTGCTATATTTCAGTCATGCTCATCTCCTTATTGAGAGAAAGTTTTCTCTGATAAGAGGAGGCTTCGAAGCATGGAAATATGGCCCAGTGCAACCAGCAGTATATTTAGCATTCCGATCGAATGCTGACCGAGCTATCTGTACGCGGGCGGTAGGGCGAAACGTAATCACCGGCGTAGAACGAAGCCTTCCAAAACTCGAGCATCCCCTAGTTCGACATTATATAAAGCGAGTCGTAACGGCATACGGCCGTATGACACCCGGCCGCTTGGTCGAACTTACCCATGCATCGAATGCCCCTTGGCATTATGTCGTTAAAATTGCGGAAAATTCTCCAGTACTTGGACGTCACATTGGGGATGATGTAATCTCAGCGAGATTTGCCCACCACAAGATTCCTATTGGTCTGCTGCCCACTGTTGGAGAGCCAAGTGAGGATACGCCGATTACCGGATACTGACCTTGTCAGATTTATGGCCATTGAGGATCAAGCAAAACTTGAGATAGCCCTGCGCGAGTTTGCTGCTAGAATTTGCAGATGGTCGTACGGCCCCACGCGTTCGAGCGTAGGTGATCTACTGTCCAGTCGAATGCCTCTAATCAGCCCGGACAGACCAAACTGGGCAACCCTTTACAATATGATCGTCAAAAAATGCAAGCATGGCGAAGACGAAATTAAACCTAATATTGCGGTTTCAAAATGCTTATTTGATCTCTCCATTACGCCAGGCTGGCATGCCGCAAATTTCGACATGGGTCGCATGCCTACATCGTTCAATCATACGACGCAATTTTGGCAAGACGTCGTATTCGAGAATGAACACGGACTATGCATTCCCTGCTTTGATTTTCGAAGCACCCCAATACTAAATAGCAGGAAAATTAGAAATCTAGTTTACTCACTCCAAAACTACTGGGTTCGCGAAAGACATCCTGACCTCTTTGATGCAAAGCTCTGCATCATAAGCGTACCGAAAAAAGGAGGGAAGCGAACGATAGAGTTCGATTTTGAAGACGATGCTGATTTAATGAAGCGCGCTGAACTCAATGACAGAATTTCGGCTGTCTACAACATTTGGTCGATGATTTTGATGCAAGAGAATGCTCAAGTTCGCAAGACCGGAACTGGAGGGACAAACCCTTTCAATTTCTAGCGAACGTTCGCCTACCCCAGCAATCGCCCGATCACCCGCGCCGTGTAATCCACCACCGGGATGATCCGGCCGTAATTGATCCGCTGCGGGCCGATGACGCCGATCGCGCCGACGATGCGGTTGCTCTCGTTGCGCGCCGGGGCGACCACCATCGACACGCCCGACATGCCGAACAGACCGCTCTCGGCGCCGATGAAGATACGCACCCCGTCGCTCTTCTCGGCCAGATCGAGCAGGCGGAGCATGGTCTCCTCCTTCTCCAGCCGGTCGAACAGAAGCTGGATCGCCGACAGGCGCTCGATCTGCGTCACGTCCGACAGCAGACGCGATTGCCCGCGCAGGAACAAAGAACCGCCCCTGCCCTGATCGCCCCAGGTGGCGAGGCCGGATTCCACGATGCCGGCGGTGAGCTGGTCCAGCTCGGAGCGGTCCGCGGCCAGCTCCTGCGCCACGCGGCTGCGCAGTTCGGCCACGGTCAGGCCGCGCAGGCGCTGGTTCAGGTAGTTGCCCGCCTCCACCAGACGCGAGGGCGGCAGGCCGGGCGGGGTCTCGATGACCCGGTTCTCGACCTGGCCGTCGGCGCCCACCAGGATCACCAGGGCCCGCTCCTGCCCCAGCGCCACGAATTCGATATGCTTGATCTGGCCTTCGGTTTTCGGCGCCAGAACCAGCCCCGCCGCGGAAGACAGGCCGGACAGCATCGCCGACGCGTCGGCCAGCGTGTCCTCCAGAGACCGGCCGCGCGTTTCCAGCGACCGCACGATGGTTTCTCGCTCGTCATCCGCCAGCTGGCCGAACTGCAGCAGCCCGTCCACGAACAGGCGCAGCCCCTTCTCGGTCGGCATGCGCCCGGCGGAGGTGTGCGGGGCATAGAGCAGCCCGGCCTCTGTCAGCTCTGCCATCACGCTGCGGATGGTGGCCGGCGACAGCGGATCGGGCAGCCGCTTGGAGAGCGTGCGCGACCCGACCGGATCGCCGGTTTCCACATATTGCTCGACGATCTCGCGCAGGATCGAGGCTGCACGCGGGTCGAGGCCGGGCGGGAGGGGGCGGGAGCGTTGCACGCGGGGAGCCTACGGAGAGCGATGGGTGGGTGGCAACAGGATGTGGGCTCTGCCCTCGCCCGTCCAAGAGCGGTCGCCCTTTGCGAACCCAGGGTTTAGGAGGGGGCGTCGAACGCAGGAGGAACAAGCATGTCCGGGGATGTCAGCAGGCCATCGGGGCGGGCGCTGGATGCGTTGCGGGTGGTGTCGATCGAGCCGGGCTTCTCGCACCATGCCGAGGGCTCGGCCCTGATCCGCATGGGCGGCACCGAGGTGCTTTGCACGGCCACGGTGGAGCCCAAGGTTCCCGGCTTTCTGCGCGGCCAAGGTCTCGGCTGGGTGACCGCGGAATACGGCATGCTGCCGCGCGCCACCCACAAGCGCGGCCAGCGCGAGGCGGCACGCGGCCAGCAATCCGGCCGCACGCTGGAAATCCAGCGCCTGATCGGCCGCTCTCTCCGCGCCGTCACCGACCGCCGCGCCATGGGCGAGCTGACGATCACGGTGGATTGCGACGTGCTGAACGCCGATGGCGGCACGCGCTGCGCCGCCATCACCGGCGGCTGGGTCGCGCTGCATCACGCCTTCAGCAAGCTCGTGCGCAATCGCGTGCTGCCCGCCGTGCCGCTGCTCGGCCAGGTCGCGGCGGTATCCTGCGGACTGACCGATGCCGGCGCGGTGCTCGATCTCGATTACGTCGAGGACAGCGCGGCCGAGGCGGACGCCAATTTCGTGCTGACCGATCGCGGCGCCATCGTCGAGATCCAGGCCTCGGCGGAAGGCGCGCCTTTCACCGACGCGCAGTTCGCGGCCCTGCATACGCTGGCCCGCAACGGCGTTTCCGCCCTGTTCGCGGCCCAGCACGCCGCCCTTCCGAAGGACTGAACCGATGATCCGTTTGCAGTCTGGCGACACTCTGGTTCTGGCCAGCCACAACAAAGGCAAGCTGGCCGAGTTCGCCGCCCTTCTGGATGGCACCGGCGTGACCCTGCTATCCGCCACCGCGTGCGGCCTGGCGGAGCCGGAGGAAACCGAAACCAGCTTCGTCGGCAACGCGCGGCTGAAAGCCCATGCGGCGGCCAAGGCCTCGGGCCTGCCGGCGCTGGCGGACGATTCGGGCTTCTGCGTCGCGGCTCTGGACGGGCAGCCGGGCATCTTCTCCGCCCGCTGGGGCGGCCCGGACCGCGATCCGATGGTGGCGATGCAGCGTGTGCACGACGAGGCCGGCGCCGCGCTCGAGGCGGACCCGTCGGCCTGGTTCGTCGCGGTTCTGTGCCTGGCTTTGCCGGACGGGCGCGACGCGGTGTTCGAGGGGCGTATCGACGGCACGGTGGTCTGGCCGCCGCGCGGTTCGGGCGGTCACGGCTACGATCCGATGTTCGTACCGAACAGCGACGGACGTAGCTTCGCCGAGATGCTGGAGGCGGAGAAGAACGCGATCAGCCATCGCGCCCGCGCGTTCCAGGCGTTCAGGGAGGCGTGCCTGCCGACGAAAGCGTGATCGCCGTCGCGCCATGGTCCGGGCCGGATGGCATTGTTCCTCCGGCCGGCTCGCTTCACTCTGCGTGTTGCAACGTCGTTGGAGCACGCATGACCTGTCTTCGCGGAGCCTGGCTGGTTCTCCCCGTTCTCCTGTCCGGTTGCGGCTATGGTGCGTCGAAGCTGGCGCATCAGGCGCAGATCAGCATGATCGGCATGTCACAGGCCGACCTGGTGGCCTGCGCCGGCCCGCCGGACAAAACGATCCAGCTCAGCGACGCCACGCAGATTTTCAACTACGTCTACAAGCCGAACGGGACCGGCGGCTTCAACCTGGAGCTGCCGCTCAACCTGGGCGGCGTGTCCCTGGGCGGCAGCGGAACCTACTGCTCGGCCAATATCCGCGTGGTGAATCACCGCGTCAGCGAGGTCCATTATACCGGCGACGACGACAAGTCGGTCGGCAGCGACGGCGTGTGCGCCCCGATCCTGCGCGGCTGCGTGCGCCAGCCGGAGCCGACCATGGGCCCGGTGAAGGATAACGGCGCATCGGCCTTCCATTCCCCGGCGGTCCCGCAGCAAACCACGCTCGGCGAAACCATTACCCGGTAAGCGAAAGACTGCCCGAGAGGGCGGTCTTCGGACATCCAGAACTTTTTCGCTTCTTCCCTGCGGAAAAGAAGACCTACCGCCCGGTCAGAATCCGCGCGACGAGCTGCTTCACCGTCGGCACGAAACCGTTGGAATAGAACGGGTCCGACCCGAAGCGATACGCATTGTGCCCGCTGAACAGCAGGTTGCGCTCGGTCGCCTCCACATCGTCATCCGCCGCGTGGCCGATCGCCTGCAGCGTCTTCTGGATGCAGAAGGAGCGCGGGTCGGCCTTGTGGCCGTTGCTGTAGGTCGGCCCCTTCTGGCTCCAGGAGGAGAAGCGGCATTCCGACAGGCAACCCATGCAGGCGGTCTGGTCGGCGTTGATCTCGGCCGCCGCCGCGCGCGTCTCGAACACCAGAGTGCCGTCCGGCGTGCGCAGCGCCTCCGTGAAACCGTCCCGCTCCCAGGCACGGGCCCGGTCGAGGTCGTGCGGGGTGAGGAACACCTGGCGGCGGCCGCTGATCAGATACTCGGCGGTGTGATCGCCGACGCGCTCGGGCGAGAATGCGACCTGTCGCTCGGAACGACGGCGCAGATCGTTCAGGAACTCGTTCTTCACCGCCGAGGAATAGAACCCGGTCGGGCTGAACTTGTTCAGGAACACGTCGCCTTCCTTGAGCTGCAGCAGACGCTGCTTCCAGGCTTCCGGGATCGGGCTTTCGCGAGTCAGAAGCGGACGGGTGCCGAACTGGAAGGCGATCGGGCCGAGATCGGGATTGTCGATCCAGTCCTCCCACTCCTCCAGCCACCAGACGCCGCCGGCCATGATGATCGGCACCTGATCGAGCCCGAACAGGCGCATGGTGCGGCGCAGTTCGAGCACGCGCGGCAAAGGCGGCTCCGGACGATCCGGACTCTCGCTGTTGGACAGGCCGTTATGGCCGCCCGCCAGCCAGGGATCCTCGTAGACCACGCCACCCAGCAGCTCGGCGGTCTTGTGATAGGCGCGCTTCCAGAGCGCGTTGAAGGCGCGGCCGGAGGAGACGATCGGGTAGTAGTGGATGCCGAACCGGGCGGCGATGTCGCTCAGGCGATACGGCATGCCGGCGCCGCAGGTGAGGCCATGGATCAGCCCCTTGGCGCCTTCCAGCACGCCGGTGATGACGCGCTCGGCGGCGCCCATCTCCCACAGGATATTGGCGTGGATGCGGCCGCGCCCGCCGGCCAGTTCGTGCGCCTGCTGCGCCTGGGTGATGCCGCCGGCGATGGCGTATTCGACCATCTCCTCGTGGCGGTCGCGACGGGTGCGGCCCTTGTAGAGCTGCGGGATCACCCGGCCGTGCTCGTCGTAGCTGTCGGCGTTGACGACCGAGATGGTGCCCGCACCGCCCGCGGCCGCCCAGTGGCCGGAGCAGATGCCAGTGGACACGGACACGCCCTTGCCGCCCTCGACCAGCGGCAGGACGTCCACCCCGCCCATCCGGATCGCGTTGATCGTCTTCATCGCTCGGTGCCGCCGTTTTCCATCTGGGCGCGGGCCTCGGACCCGTTTTCGTTCGCCGATCTCGTTAGCGTCTCATCGACACCGGCTTTCCCGGGACGGGTGCGGTGCCAGAACGTCGTCATCATGTCAGATTGCAACGCCGGCCCGGCATCGCAAGGCGTAGGATCGCCAGGCCGTTTTGCAAATCTTGTCGGGCTCAGTCGTCGTTGCGCTCGCGGCGCGGGCCGCGCTCGCGACGCTCGCCGCCCTCGCCCCCACCATCGCGACCGCCGGATTTCGGCCCGACCTGCTCGGAGATGTCGGCGCCGGTGGCCTGATCGACCACGCGCATGGACAGCTTGACCTTGCCGCGATCGTCGAAGCCCAGAACCTTCACCTTCACCGCGTCGCCGTTATTGACCACGTCGGTGGTCTTGTTGACGCGGCCCTGGGTCAGCTCGGAGATATGCACCAGGCCGTCACGGGCGCCGAGGAAGTTCACGAACGCGCCGAAATCGGCCGTCTTCACCACCTTGCCGTCATAGATCGCGCCGACTTCCGGCTCGGCCACGATGCCGCGGATGCGGTTGATCGCCTTGTTGGCCTGCTCCTCGGAGGTGGCGGCGATCTTGATGGTGCCGTCGTCGGCGATGTCGATCTTGGCGCCGGAGAACTCGACGATCTCGCGGATCACCTTGCCGCCGGTGCCGATCACGTCGCGGATCTTCTCCTTCGGCACGTTGATCACGGTGATCTTCGGTGCGTTGGCCGCGACGCCGCCGCGATTCTCGGTCAGCGCCTTGCTCATCTCGCCCAGGATGTGCAGGCGGCCGTCGCGCGCCTGCTCCAGGGCGATCTTCATGATCTCCGGCGTGATGGACGTGATCTTGATGTCCATCTGCAGGGCGGTGACGCCGTTCTCCGTGCCGGCCACCTTGAAGTCCATGTCGCCGAGATGATCCTCGTCGCCCAGGATGTCGGACAGCACGGCGAAGCCGCGATCCTCCTTGATCAGGCCCATGGCGATGCCCGCCACCGGACGCTTCAGCGGCACGCCCGCATCCATCAGCGCGAGCGAGGTGCCGCACACGGTCGCCATGGAGGACGAACCGTTGGATTCCGTGATCTCGGACACCACGCGCAGCGTGTAGGGGAAGACGTCCTTGCCCGGCAGCAGCGGGTGCAGCGCGCGCCAGGCCAGCTTGCCATGGCCGATCTCGCGACGGCCCGGCGAGCCCATGCGGCCGGCCTCGCCCACCGAGTACGGCGGGAAGTTGTAGTGCAGCATGAAGTTGGAGCGGTACTCGCCTTCCAGCGCGTCGATCACCTGCTCGTCCTGGCCGGTGCCGAGCGTGGTGACCACCAGCGCCTGGGTCTCGCCACGGGTGAACAGCGCCGAACCGTGCGCGCGGGGCAGGATGCCCACCTCGCTGACGATCGGACGGACGGTCTTGGTGTCGCGGCCGTCGATTCGCAGGCCGGTATCCAGGATCGCGCCGCGCACCACGTCGGCTTCCAGCTCCTTCAGGAAGCCCTTCGCCTTGTCGGCGTCGAGACCCTCGGCGGCGAGCCTGGCCGCGATCTGCTTCTTGGCGGCGCCGACCTTCTCGTAGCGGCTCTGCTTGACCCGCTCCTTGTAGGCCTCGGCGATATCGGCGCGGCCCAGCGCATCCACGCGGGACTTGAGCGCGATCTCCTCGGCGGAGGGCTCGGCCAGCGTCCAGGGCTGCTTCGCGGCATGCTCGGCGAGCGCGATGATGGCGTCGATCACCGGCTGGCAGGCATTGTGACCGAACGAAACGGCGCCCAGCATCACCTCTTCCGACAGCTCGGACGCTTCGGACTCGACCATCAGCACGCCTTCGGCGGTGCCGGCGAGAACGAGATCGAGCTCGGTGTCCTTGATCTCGGCGAGCGTCGGGTTGAGCACGTATTCGCCGTTCTTGTAGCCGACGCGGCAGCCCGCGATCGGGCCGAAGAACGGAATGCCGGACAGGGTCAGCGCGGCCGAGCAGCCGATCATGGCGACCAGCGCCGGATCGTTCTCCAGGTCATGCGACAGCACGGTCGCGACCACCTGCACCTCGTTGCGGAAATTGTCCGGGAACAGGGGGCGCAGCGGGCGGTCGATCAGGCGCGAGTTCAGCACCTCGGCCTCCGACGGACGGCCCTCGCGCTTGAAGAAGCCGCCCGGGATCTTGCCGGCGGCGAACGCCTTTTCCTGGTAGTTGACGGTCAGCGGGAAGAAATCCTGGCCCGGCTTCACGCTCTTCGCGCCGACGGCGGTGCAGAGCACGATGGTGTCGCCGTAATGCGCCATCACAGCGCCGTCGGCCTGACGGGCGATCTTGCCGGTTTCCAGAACGAGGGTGCGGCCGCCCCACTCGATTTCCTTGCGGTAGAAGTCGAACATCGGTTTGTCCTTGGTTGGGGCGGACGGCGACGTTTCGGACGGCATGGAGGATGAGCCCCATGTGGCCTGAAACGCCGGAATGGTCCGCCGTGGTTGTGCCAGGGCGCTGCCCTGGACCCGCCAAAGGGCAGTCGCCCTTTGGAAACCCAATTCTTAGCAACTGGGTGTCCAGAGGGCGACTGCCCTCTGGCGGGAGTCTAAGCGGGCGGAGCCCCTTTTAGCGACGCAGGCCCAGACGCGCGATCAGCGCCTCGTAGCGCGCCACTTCCTTGCGCTTCACGTAGTCCAGCAGGCGGCGACGGCGGCCGACCAGCATCAGCAGGCCACGGCGCGAATGGAAGTCCTTCGCGTGGGTCTTCAGATGCTCGGTCAGGTTGGTGATGCGCTCGGTGAGCAGGGCCACCTGCACTTCGGGGGAGCCGGTATCGGCTTCGCCGGTCTTGTAGTCCTTGATGAGAGCGGTACGGCGCTCGGCAGTGATCGACATCGTGGTTCTCCAGGAACGGGGTTCAGAGAAGGCGTTCCGGACGCAGCCACCCATCCTCGAGTCGGCAGAGCCCGATCACGCGCCCGCCGTCCATGGCCCGGGCGACCCCGCCAGCGGGATCGGCCGTGTCTGGAATCCGGCCCATCAGTTCGACCAGGCTGATCGCCTGGCCGTGCTGGAGGCTTGCCGCTTCGCTGCTGGTCAGGGCCAGCGCCGGGATGTCGGCCAGCGCGGTCGCGACCGGCAGCAGCAGCTCCGGCGAGGCGGGCGCGTTGTCCTCCACAGCCAGGATTTTGTCCAGGGAAATCGCATCCTTCTCGTGGAACGGCCCCACGCGCAGCCGTCGCAGCCCGGCCACATGGCCCACCGTGCCGCAGGCGGCAGCCAGGTCGCGGGCGAGGGAGCGCATATAGACACCCTTGCCCGACTGCACCTCGAAGATCGCCGTATGCTCGTCCACGCGTTCGATCAGCTCGAACCGGTCGATGCGGGCAGGCCGGGGCTCCAGAACCGGGGCCCGACCTTCGCGCGCCATGTCGTAGGCGCGCTCGCCCGCCACCTTGATGGCGGAGAAGATCGGCGGCACCTGCATGATCTCGCCCCGGAAGGCCGGCAGCGCCGCGCGGAACTGCGCGTCTGTCGGGCGCACGTCGGAGGTGGCGATCACCTGCCCGTCGGCGTCGTCCGTATCACGCGCCTCGCCGATGCGCAGGGTGAAATGGTACAGCTTGGTACCGTCCATGATGTAGGGCACGGTTTTTGTGGCGGCGCCGAACGCGACCGGCAGCAGGCCGGTGGCGAGCGGGTCGAGCGTGCCGCCATGGCCGGCCTTCTGGGCATCGAAACCGCGACGCACCTTGTTCACCACGTCGGTGGAGGTCATGCCCGCGGGCTTGTCGACGATCAGCCACCCGTCAAGGGCGCGTCCGCGCTTGCGTCGCATTCTGTTCGGTCCCGCGTTCAATGGTTCGGAAAGCGGGTGCGTGTAGACGAGCCACGTGCGGGGGGCAAACGGAACGGCCTCATGCCAGGGCAGCGTGACAGGCAGCGTGATGGGCAGCGTGATGGGGAGCGTGACCGGCAGCGTGCCTCCGCCCGGTGACCGGCTTTGCTTGCGATCCGCGCCGATCCGTTGCGATCACGAATTGTCATTCCACCGCTGCTCTCTCATTCTGGCGCTGTGCTCAAACCCGACACCCTGCTGTTGCGCCTTCGCCTGTCGCGCTGGCGGCGTTTCGTCGGCAGCTGCTTCGGCCCATCGGCGCGGACGCGGGCAGGGTTCGGCGCGGCGCTGCTTCTGGTCTGCCTCGGCGGCCTCGGGAGCCTCTGGCGCGACCGCGCCGGGATCGCATCCGTCATCACCGGTCGCCCGGCTCTGATGGCCGTCCTGGCATCGGCAACGGCGCTGCTGGCCGGGTTCTCCGCCGGCCGCGTCACGAGCGGAACGGCGCGGATGGACCTGGCGTCGCCCTGGCTGGCCACGCTGCCGTGGTCGGCGCGGGATCGGCGTCGGGCCGTGGCCCTGTCATGCCTGCCGCCCTATGGCGTGGTGGTGGCCTCGATACTGACGGCCGTGGTGCTGGAAGGGGGGCTGGTCCGCTGGACCGACATGGAACGCACCGGTCCGTTGGGCCTGGGTCTGGTTTCGATGGGCTTCGTCTGCGGCGGCTTTTCCGTTCCCCCAGCCATCGCGGGCCGCCGACAATCGCGACGGGTCGTCCGCCGGCGCTCCGCGCTCCTGGACGGGCTGGACCGGACACGGCCGCGCTGGCTCGGCAACTGGGCACTCGGGCGCCTCGCAACCATAAAGGCAAGACTCTTTCTGATCCTGCCAGCGATCCTTTGCCTGCTGGGTATCGCCGGCAGCATTCAGACCGGCACGGCATGGCCTGCCGCGCTGACAGGAGCTGTCGGAGGCCATCTCATCTTCCTTCATATCCTGCGCTGCCACCCCCTGCGCGCGAATGCGCTGCGCGTGCTGCCGGTGCCGTTCGGACGCGCGGCCTGGGGTGTCGTCCGTCTGCCTCTGGCCCTGTCGCTCGGCTGGTTCGCGCCGCTCGGCCTGGCGGCGTTCGCCGTGGCGCCCGGCGATCCGACCACGGCCGGCTGCCTGATCAGTCTGGTCTCGCTCGATGGGCTGATGATCCTCATCTCCCTGTGGCTGGCCGATTCACCGCCCGCCGCGATGCTCCTGCACGCGACCGCCCTTCTGATGGGCGCGCAATACGCGCTCCGGCTCGGGATCAGCGAAGCGGCCCTCGCCCTCGTGCTGGCCATCGTGCTGTGGCGCGGCGCGAAACGCCGCTTCGTTCGGGGAACGGGCTGAGATGCCGCCGGTTCTGCTCGACCTCTCCGATGTGGCGGCCGGCTATGGCGGCCGGATCGCGATCCAGGACGCCTCCCTGCGCCTGGAAGGCGGCCAGTTGCTGGGCCTGATCGGACCGAACGGCGCCGGCAAATCCACCCTGCTTCGCGCTGTCGCCGGGCTGATCCCGGCGCTGGCGGGCAGTGTCGCGATCGACGGCCATCCGATCCTCTCCGAGCGCGAGCGTGCTTTGTCCGCCCTGGGCTATGCGGTGGACCCGGCGGAGCTGCCTGCCGCTCTGACCGGACGGCAGTATCTGGAGATGGTTGCCTCCGTGCGCCGCTGCCAGGCGACCGACTGGCCGGAACCGGAGCTCGATCATGTGCTCGGCTTCCGGGCCTGGCTCGATACCCCGCTGGCCCAGTGCTCGCTCGGCACCCGGGCCAAACTCTCGATCGCGGCCGCCCTGCTCGGCGCGCCGGCCCTGCTGGTGCTGGACGAATCCCTGAACGGGCTCGATCCGGTCTCGAGCTGGCGGTTGCGCCAGATCCTGCAGCGCATGGTGGCGACAGGGCGGCACGCCGCGATCCTGTCCACGCACCAGATCGAGATGCTCGGCAGTCTCTGCACCGATCTCGTCTATGTCGAGGACGGCCGGATCGCGTATCGCTGGAACCGGCTCGATCTCGAGACCGCCGGGCCGGGCGGCATCGAGGCCATGGTCATGACCGCCGTCACCGGCACGGCGGCGACGATCGGCTGATCAGTCGATCACCAGCGGCCCCGATCCCGGCAAACGCTGCACCAGATCCGCCCCGGCCAGCCCGGACGGCGTATAGGCACCGCCGGCAGGCGCGGTGTCGAGAACGTGCTGCGCCACCGCCAGGGATCCGGTCACGGTCAGCGCGTAGCCGTTGGCGGTGCGAATCCGCGCCGTCCGCCTTTGTCCGGCGGCGTTTCGCGCTTCGCCCCACACGAAGGACGGCGAACGCTCGCGCTGCTCCGCATCCGGCCCGATCGCCCTGTTGCCGATGCGCCGCTTCAGGACACGCTGCACCCCCGGCATGCGCAGCACGGGGCGCAGGAAATTGGCAACGCGCGCGGCCCGCACGGTGCGCGGCGAGGTCGGCACGAACACGCTGATGTCGGGAATGCCGGTGCTGTGGAACGCGGTGGATACGTCGCCCCAGGCGATCGCCATGGCCAGCTTCTCGCCATGGCCGAAATCGATCCGGCGCGTCTCGTGCGCCAAAGGCACCGAGACGATGCGGCCGCCGCGCCGGATGCGCCCACCCAGCGCCAGCCCTTCCACCGTGGTTCTGGCCGTGCCGGGCGACAGGCGCGACCGCGTGTCGAAGCCGAGCGCCAGCGTGGTGGCGTCCGGCAGCGCCTGCTTGAGCGCGGCGGCGACGCAATCGGTGGGAATCACGTCGAAACCGACGCCGGGACACAGCACGATCCCGGCCTCGCGCGCCTGGCGGTCGAGCGACTGCGCGTGCTCGAACACGTCGATCTCGCCAGTGATGTCGAGATAATGGGTGCAGGCCAGCAGGCAGGCCGCCATCATCGGCGCGGCCGTGGCCGAGAACGGACCGGCGCAGTGCAGAACCAGGGCGATGTCGCGCAGATGCTGCGCCGTGACGGCGGGAGCGCCCAGTGCGAAGACGCGATGCTGCAGGCCAAGCTCCGCCGCCAGCGCCTCGATCCGCGCGCGGTCACGGCCGGCCAGCACGGGCTTCAGGCCACGTCGTGCGGCCTCACGGGCGATCAGAGCGCCGGTGTAGCCGTTGGCGCCGTAGATCATCCAGTCGCCGGACATCGCCATCCCCTCCCCGTTGCTGGCGCGTGCGCGTTCACGGCGCCTCGTCCGCAGAACGGCGCCCGGCCGGCGGGGTTCAGCGTTCGTCCGTGGCCGTCGGCGCCAGAAGGGTTGCCACAGGGGTTGTCAGAGGGGTTGCGAGCAGCGCCGTCAGACGCGCCGCGACCGCGCCGATCGTGCCGGCCCAGTCGCCCGGCGCGGGCTGCCGGAACAGGGTGATGCTGTCGTACCAGGGGGTGGTGCTGCCGGAGAGCAGCCAGCGCCAGTCCGGCGGATGGCCCAGCATCAGCCAGCACGGCCTGCCCAGTGCGCCGGCCAGATGGGCTGTGGAGGTATCCACCGCGATCACCAGATCCAGCGTCTCGATCAGGGCCGCGGTGTCATCGAAGCTCTCGAGGCGGGCGGACAGATCCTCCATGCCGAACCGGTCCAGCAGGCCCTGATCGGCCGCCGGCACCGGTCGCTGCAGACAGACGAAACAGACGCCAGTTTGGTCGGCCAGAGGCAGCAGGGCGCTCAGCGGGATCGAGCGGCGCATGTCGTTGGGGTGGGTGTCGCGCCCGGCCCAGACCAGCCCGACGCGGAGCCTTCCGGCTGGACCGCCGGCCGGCATCGCCCAGCGTGCGCGGGCCGCGTCGCCGGCGCGAAGGTAGCCGGCGGCGGAGGGGATCGTATCCAGCTCTGTGCGGAACAGGAACGGCAGGCTCGACAGGCGCACGACGGCGGCATGGGGCGGAACGTCCTCCCAGCGCGTGTGCAGCGCGACCGGGCCGGGAACACGGTCCAGCAGCGTCTTCAGCGGCGGCGAGACGCACAGATGCAGATCGGGACAGAGGGCCGCCACATGCGGCAAATAGCGAGCGAACTGGAGCGTGTCGCCGTATCCCTGGTCGCAGATCACGATGAGGCGTCCATGCGGCATACGCATGCCGTTCCAGGACGCGGCGCTGGTCTCCGGCACGGTGTTGCGCGCCATCTCCGTCCGGTTTCGCCACTCATATTCGAGCCAGCCGGGCTGCATCTCGCCGATCGACAGCAGAAGCTGGGCGAGCGACAGATGGGACTCGGCCCGGTCCGGGGCGAGGCCGATGGCGCGAATCAGGCAGATGCGGGCCTCATCGACGCGTCCGGCATCCGCCAGCGCCAGGGCGAGATTGTCCAGGAAGGCGGGGTCGTTCGGCTGCAGCGCGACCGCTTGCTCGCCGGCCCGCACCGCCTCCGCAAGACGATGGGTGCGCATCAGGAGAACGCAGAGCGCCGAAAGACAGGCCGCCTGGTTCGGATCGAACGACAGGCTGTGCTGGAAGCAGGGGATCGCGAGGGTGGCGCGATTCGTACGCGCCAGAAACAGTCCGAGCTGCCGCCAGCCCTGAGCCGGAGCCGCTACGGGATCGAGACCGGCGGCAGCGATGGCGGCTTCGAGCAACCCGGCGGCAATGGCGCCGGCGAGATCGTCCTGGGGGATCGCGGGAATGGTCACGAGGTCCCCCAGGGTCGGCCATGATTCGACTTGACGATGCAGGCCGAGCCGACGTCAAGAGCGGCGCTTCCGATCCGGAACGGCCGGCCGCATGGCCGAACCGTTCCGGCATGGATCAGGCGGCGAGGCGGACCTCCTCCGGCGCCACCACGGCGGGATAAAGGCCGACGGCGACGATCTCGATATCGAGATAAAGCGCCTTCCCTTCGCTAGCCTCGACCGGCAGAAGCGCCCGGCCGTCGGTCCAGCAGCCATCGGCTTCGCCGTCGTGCCAACCCTGGGCGGACGCGTCGCGGCCCAGCACGCAACGGTCGCGGCCGGCCGCGACGCCGATCCTGCCCACCTTCACGCCAAGCGCGCGTCGGTCGTCCAGGAACGGGCCGATCACGTCGGACGGGCGCGCGGCCCGCGAGGCGAGATACAGGCGGCCGGCTCCGGCGGGCACGACGAAAGCCAACACGCTTCCATCCGCCAGCACCGGATCGAGCCGCTCGCCCGCCTCGGTCAGCAGATGCGGGTCGGCGTCGGAGACCGGCGCCAGACGCGACGGGAGCGTATGACCCATCAGCGCGGCGCGCTCGGCGAGACGCTCCCAGACCGGACGCACGAAGGAGGCGTCCGTGGCGAGCGGCGCAGCCGCATCGTCCCAGCTCGCATGGGCCGGCGCGAGCGCGAAGTCGGGATGCAGCGCCGGACGCTCGCTCTGGGCGAACATGGAGCGGTTGCCGGTGTCGAGATAGCTCTCGGTCGCCAGGCCGTCCGACATCAGGATCGCGTGGCGATCCAGTTCCACATGATGGAAGCTGTAGCAGGTGATGGTGGTATCCACCACGATGGAGCCGCCATTGACCAGCATTCGCGCGGGAACCAGACGCCCGTCCACGAGCACGCAATGTTCGGAGGTGACGAGCAGATCCTTGTGCGGCGCGCCAGGGGCGAAGGCGCTGCGACGGATACGGACCGGATAGGCGTCGAGCGGATCGATACCCGGGCGGACGCGCAGCGTGCGGCTACCTGTCCAGCGCACTGTAGCGGGCACGAGCCGGTCGCCCGAGAGGGTCAGCACCGCGTCTCCGGCGACGATCTCCTCCACCGGGCGCTCGCCCTGCGGCGTGGCGATCAGCGTGCCGGGCAGGAAGCAGGGAGCCGTGCCGTTATAGGTGATCTGCGTGCCGAGGAGGCCGTCATCGAAATTCGCCGCCTCCTGAAACGCGGATGCCGTGTAGCCGAGCCCAACATCGAGCGTGATGTAGGTGGAACCGAACAGGGGGGACACGCTCAGCATGCCCGTGGTCCCGTTATAGGCGAGATTGACGCCAAAGGGAGCGAGAAGGCTCAGGTCGATATGGTCACCCGTACCGAAACCGCGAATCTTCCCGGCGAAGTTGGTACCGTCGAGGATCAGCGTTCCGTTGTTCGAGACGGTGCTGAAATTGATGGTCTGACCCGACGCGCTGGCCGTCGTCGCCAGCAGCCGGAAGTCACCATGGCTGCCGAGATTGACGGTTCCGGTGCCGGCCAGCTGGTTCGCATAGACATCGAAGCCGCTGATGTTGAGGGCGCCGTTGTTGTTCAGCGTCCCGTCGAAGCCGCTGGCATTCTCGATGGTCCGCCCGTTATTATTCGAGGCGAGGTTCATCGTGCCCGAGTTGTTCACGGTATTGAACCAGTGGCTGGTCGCGCCGCCCGGGCCGGAACTGGCCGTGAAGTTGTAGGTGCCGCTGTTGTTCAGCTGGCCGTAGAAGGAATTGAAGGTGGAACCCGACGAGGCGCCACCCTCGTTCACGGTGAAGCTGCCCGTATTGGCCATGGTCAGCAACGCACCGCCCAGATCGACGGTCGCGCCGGTGGCGCCGGTCGACGAAATCAGGACGGAGCCGCCGTTGGAAACGTTGGCGTTATACCAGTTCACGGTCGATGCGCCGGACAGGGTCGCTGACAGCGTTCCGGTGTTGTTGATGCTGCCGTAGAAGAGATTCAGTGTGGCGCCGGAGATGGCATTGGAATCGTTGATGCTGATGGTGCCGGTATTGTTCAGCAGCGAGCTGGTCGAGCCCGCGCCCATCTGAACGGTCGCGCCGCCGGTGGGAGCGGCGACGCTCGCCGAGATCACACCGTTATTGAGCAGATTTCCGTAGAACCAGAGCTGCGGCGCAAAGACCCCGGTCTCCGCGAACAGCACGGTGCCGTTGTTGGTGATGGTGCTGAGGGGCGAGGCGCCGAGCTGGTCCAAGCCGCTGGACCCGGTCAGGGTCGTACCCGCAGCAATAGTGCCGTTGGCAAATATCGTCGACATGGATACCCCCGCTCGAGATCGGCGAAAAGAATGAGAGGGGTTTTCGATAACAGAATCGAACCTGTTTTGAAAACGTAAACAATGTCATTACATACGAAACAACGTTAATATGTCGTCAATCATTATTCGTTGACATTATATATTGTCGTAACAGACAGATTTGCTTCAGATATCGTTAATGTTTCGTTAACGGACCGGATTTCGGCACGACCGCTCCCATCGACGCACGCGCCGCGCCCCGCTAGAGACGGACTCCATGCAGACCGCCCTCGCGACCCCAAACCGAACCCGGCAATTCTCCGTCGTCCTCGCGATCGAATTTTGGGAGCGGTTCGGCTACTACGGCATGCAGGGCCTGCTGCTGCTGTTCCTGGTGCAGAAGCTCGGCTTCGCCGACGGCGCGGCCAACCTGCTCTGGGGCGCCTTCGCGGCGCTGACCTACGCGGCGCCTGCGATTGGCGGCTGGCTCGGCGACCAGGTGCTGGGATCGCGACGGGCGATGGTGGCCGGCGCCACCTGTCTCGGCCTCGGCTACGTGCTGCTGGCGCTACCCGCCACGCAGCACTGGCTGATCTATCTTGGCATGGGCACGATCTCGATCGGCAACGGCATGTTCAAGCCGAACGTCGCCAACCTGGTCCGCCGCATCTACGAAGGCGACGACAGCCGGCTCGATGCCGCCTTCACCCTCTACTACATGTCGGTCAATATCGGATCGGCGGTGTCGCTGCTGTTGTCCCCCGTCATCGCCGCGCATTTCGGCTGGCATGCGGGCTTCGGCGCCTCGGCGATCGGGCTCGCCGCGGGTCTGGTGGTGTTCTCCCTGCTGCGCGCACGGTTGTCCGCCATCGGCTCGGCACCGGATTTCCGGCCTCTGCCCAGCCGCACCGCCGTCCTCACCATCCTGGGCGTGGTTGCCGCCATTCTGATCGTGATGTTCGTGCTGCAGCATCCCGAACTGGCCCGGTTCACCATCTGGGCAGCCGGCCTCTGCACCGCCGGCGTCCTGGCCTGGCTGTTCGGTCGCCTCGCCCCGCACGAGCGCCCCGGGCTCTTGATCGCCTGCCTGCTGATCGTCGAGGTGATGGCGTATTTCATCTTCTACCAGCAGCAGGCGACCTCGCTGACCTTGTTCGCGCTGCGCAACGTCGAGCCGGAACTGTCCATCGGCGGCGTCGTGCTGGCGCATCTCTCGGCCGGGCAGTTTCAGTCCCTGAACCCGATCTGGATCATGATCTTCAGCCCGGCCCTGGCCTGGCTCTACGGCACGCTGGGCAAGCGCGGCCGCGATCCGCAGGTTTCCACCAAATTCCTTGTCGGCTTCGCCCTGGTGACGACCGCCTTCCTGGTCTGGTGGCTGGCAACCGGCAGCGGCGCGCCCGCGCGCGTTTCGCCCTGGGTGATGGTACTGGCTTACGGCTTCATCTCGGCAGGCGAGCTACTGATCAGCGCGCTCTCGCTGGCCATGATCTCCCGCTACACGCCGCAGCGGCTCAGCGCCTTCATGATGGGCGCGCTCTTCGTGGCCTACGGGGTGGCGCTGTATATCGGCAGCGCCGTGGCCAATCTCGCCGCCCTGCCGCCGGCCCTGCGCACCGCGCCGCCGGAACAAACCCTGCCGATCTACCATCACCTCTTCCTGGGGCTGATGGAGTTCGGGCTTGTGGTGACGCTGCTGGCGGCACTGCTGATCCCGGTGATGCGGCGCCTGGAGCGGGCGCATGCGCGGGGGGTGCAGGCGGTGGCGTAGGGTCTTCTTTTTCTGAAGAAAAGAAGCAGAGAGACTGGAGCTGGCATAGGTAAGCGCAGAGGGGTCTGGAATGCGTCATGAAAGTCCGTCGCCGAAGCCGCTTGCCTGCGACCATACGGAACGGGCTTCTGGAACACCTCGTCGTGGGCACGCCCGCCCGCACGGCGGCCGATCCGGTCGGTGTCGATCGCACCACCGCGCCCTGTTCCATCGCAAGCTGCGCGAGATCAGCGCTGAAGAAGCCGCCGACAACACCGTCGTGGTCGGCGAGATCTATCTCGGCGGTCCCCGCAAGGGCAGGCGAGGACGCGGCGGGGAAGGTCGCGGTCTTCGGCCGTCTCAAACGCCAAGGCCGCGTCCACGCCATCATGATCCCCGACGCCGGATCATCGACACTCCTGCCGATCATACGCGAGAGAGTTCAAACGCAATCGATCGTCTACAGCGACTCCTGGCAAGCCTATAACAAACTCGACATCTCGAAACTCCACCACCGGCGCATCAATCACACCGAGCGCTTCGTAGAAGCGCGCAACCCCATCAACGGCATCGAGAACTTCCGGAGCCAGGCCAGGCGACACCTGCGTCAATACAATGGCATCCCGCGCCAGCACTTCCCGCTCTTTCTCGCCGAATGCGTCTGGCGCCTCAACGAACGATCACTCGCAGCCAGAATGCGCATCCTCGCCAAACGGGCTAACATCCCACTAGGATCGGCTCTCGTGGAGATGGGGCCGTCTGCTTCTGAGACACTGTCGCTTCCGTAGCCTCAGCCTCGCCACTATCCTTGGCGGCAATCGTGCCAATATTTCGCACAATACGAGGTTAAATATTTCCTCGGACGTTGTCTCGCACTTCAGCACGTCGCAGGTGGCGGTTCTGTTTAGCCGCCGCGTTTCCTCTTCGGCGATGGTTGTATGCCCGGGCGACGGTGGCTGTCCCAAGCCGACAGCGCTGCCGTCACCGCCGCGTCGATGGCCGTTGCCGGCACGCCGTCGCGGGCCTGGATCGACAACCCAATCAATAGGCCCTCTAACAGGGTCGAGAGACCAGTCACGTCGATATCGGCATCAAGTTCGCCGGATTCCACGGCTTCGCGGACGCATGCGGCAATTGCCTGGCGGTTCGACGCTCGCTCCGCTTCTGTCAGTGCGCGCGCCTCCGCGTCCTCCCCAGAACCGATCGTCGCCGATAGCGCCACCATGCAGCCGCCCGGATGGCCGGCCTCCGTCTGCATGGCGGCCGAGCCGCGCAGCGCCTGCTCGATCCGGCGGCGTGGCGACAGGGCCGGATCGCGCAGTGCCGCCATGACCTGTCCGTGGGAAGAGAGGTAGCGCTGCAGCGCCTCGCGATAGAGCGACTGCTTCGAGCTAAACGCCGCGTAGAAGCTCGCCGACGAGATACCGCCCATGGCCCGACGCAGCCGATCGAGCGAGGTACCCTCGAAGCCGTGCTCCCAGAACAGGAGCATCGCCTCCTGCACCGCCTCATCCCGGTCGAAGCCGCGTGGTCTGCCGGTTCGCACCATGACGTTTACCCTCCGAATCTAGAATGGTCAGTCCATAAGTCGTTGACAAGCTGACTCGTCACTCTGATGTTCTGGATCGAACGATCCGGAATTGACGGAATGACGACGTCGCATCAACGAGCCACCGCCCAGCGGGACGTCCTGCCGCTCTCCGCGCTGTTGGCGCTGGCAATGACAGGATTCACTGCGATCCTGACCGAAACGCTGCCGGCAGGACTGCTGCCCCGCATCGCCGCAGGACTGCACGTATCCCAGCCCCTGGCCGGGCAACTCGTCACCGCCTACGCTGCAGGCTCCCTCCTCGCGGCGATCCCCCTTGTCACCTGGACGCAGGGCTTCCGCCGCCGCCCGACTTTGCTTGCGGCGATCGGCGGCTTTCTGCTGTGCAACGCTGGCACGGCGCTATGCGCGGACTACCGTCTGGCCCTTGTCGCGCGCTTCGGCGCCGGCGTCGCCGCCGGGTTGGCCTGGGGCCTGCTGGCCGGCTACGCCCGGCGCCTGGTGAGCGAGCGTCTGCAGGGGCGGGCGCTGGCAGTCGCCATGGCCGGCACCCCGGTGGCCCTCTCAATCGGCGTGCCGATCGGCACCTTCCTGGGCAACGCGATCGGCTGGCGCGCCGCGTTCGGCGCCATGTCCGCAACCACCGTGCTGTTGATCCTGTGGGTATCGGCCGCAGTACCAGATTTTCCAGGGCAGGCGGCGGCCGGGCGGCCTTCGTTGGCGCGCGTATTCCGCACCCCCGGCATCCGGCCGGTGTTGCTGGTCATCCTCGCCTGGATGACGGCACACAACATCCTCTACACCTACGTGGCACCGTTGGCGGCACCTTCCGATCTGCAAAGATACCTCGACCTTCTGCTGCTGGGCTTCGGTATCTCTGCGCTCGCCGGCATCTGGCTGACCGGCCTGCTGATCGACCACGCGTTGCGCCGCCTCGCCCTCGCCAGCCTTGCCGGCTTCGCACTCGTCGCGATCGTGCTGGCGCTGCTGCCCGCCCATCCCGCCGCCATCGTGTTTGCCGTCCTGCTTTGGGGCCTGTCCTTCGGCGGCGCGGCGACGCAACTGCAGACCGCGGCGGGAGATGCGGCGGGCGACGGTGTCGATCTCGCCAACGCCATGATCACCACGACCTGGAACACCGCCATCGCCGCCGGGGGCTTGCTCGGCGGCGCACTGCTCGACCGCTGGGGCGGAGTTGCCCTCGCCCCAGCCGCCGGCGCCTTCGTCGCTGTCGCCCTCGCGGTGGTGCTCGCCGACCGCCGCCATGCCTTTCGCCCCGGCCCACGCGCCGTTGCTTGAGCCGACCGGTCGTCCCGTTCCGACTTCGTCTTCCTAAGCTGCTATGATGCCGCCCCCGCCTTCTCCCGCGTTGCGCTGAACCGGACGCTCCGAAGACCGCCCCGCCGGCGCCGAGACGTTTCAGGCCGGTGGCGAGGCTGATGACGGGTGTCCTCGTGAGCCACCTTCCTTCGCCGATCTGGTCAGAGCCGCGCTCCCCCAGACGGCGGCCGGCCACCCGCTCGAGATCTGGTTCCAGGACGAAGCCGGCGTAGGCCAAAAGGGCGGCCACGCCTACATCTGGGCGCCGGTCGGCTCGCAGTCGCGCATGGGTCGCGACAACCGCCATATCTCCACCCACATCTTCGGCGCCATCTGCCTCGCCAGAGCCACCGGCGCCGTCATGATCATGCCCTACGCCAACGCCAAAGCCATGAACCTGCATCTTCAGGAGATCAGCGCCGAGGTCGAACCGGGCGCCCATGCCGTCTCCGTCTGCGACGGCGCCGGCTGGCATCAAGGCGGCAAGAGGCTCCTCGTCCCCGACAACATCACCCTGTTGTCCCTGACGCCTTACTCACCCGAGTTGAATCCCTTGGAGAACGTCTGGGCCTAGCTGCGGCAGAACAAGCTCTGCACACAAGTCCGGGACAGCTACGAACATATCCTCGACGCCCGCCAAAGCGCCCGGCGCTTCATCATCAACGACCCAGACCGAATTCAATCCATCGGAACACGAGACTGGGCGTGTGTCGTCTCTAACCGGGATGGTAAAGGCCCAGCATGGGGAGCTTCCGACCTGCCTTTAGGCAACCATACCCCGAGAGACAGCGACAAGTTCGGCACCTTCGAAACTACAGTAGGGTGCCAATGAGGCGCTGACGGCACGCTTTTGATCCATCACCGCCGCCCGCGCAGGCTCGACAGATCGAGCCCCAACCGTTTGACCCGGTAGTAGAACGTCTTGCGCGGGATCCCCAGCGCCACCACGGCCCGGCTCACATCGCCGTCGGCGGCGCGCACCGCGTCCTCGATCAGGGTGCGCTCGAACGCATCCATCCGGTCGCCCAGCAGAAGCGCGCCGCCCGCGGCGTTTTCCGCCGCGTCGGCCAGGCCCAGACAGAAACGCTCGGCATAGTTCGCCAGCTCGCGCACATTGCCCGGCCAGTCCCGCCCGGCCAGCGTATAGGGCAGATCGCGCAGAGGCGGAGCAGGCTGGCGCAGGCCCTCGGCGGCCCGTGCCACCAGAAACGCGAACAACAGCGGAATATCCTCGCGCCGTTCGCTCAGGGGCGGCATCCGCAGCGGCATCCCGCCCAGGCGGTGAAACAGATCCGGCCGCACGCGCCCGCGATCGGTTTCCAGAACGGTGGCGATCATGCGCAGATCGAGCGTTTCCGGTTCGCGCGCATCCGCGCCCACGGATCGCGTTTCGGCCAGAAGCGCCAGCCGGTCCTGCAGCGCGTCCGAGGCGCGATGCAGCCCGGCCAGAAGCAGCGTGCCGCGATGGGTGCGCGAGATCGTGCCGCCACGCGCGAACAGGGACGGCAGGATCTCCGGCGCGGAGGCGGTGGCGCAATCGACCACGGTCAGACGATGCCGGGCGCGCCGGCTGCTGCGATGGATCGCTCGCGCCAGCATGGTCTTGCCGGTGCCGTCCCCGCCCTCGATCAGCAGATCGAGATCGGCTTCCGCCAGGACGGGCAACCTTGCCCGCAACGCCCGGATCGGCGCGGAATCGCCGATCAGCCCGCCCACGGCGCTGCGCTCCGCATCCTCGCGCAGCGCCCGGTTCTCCAGCACCAGGGTCCGCGCCGCGGATGCCCGCGCCACGCTGGCCCGAAGCGCGTCGCCGTCGAACGGCTTGGACAGGAAATCCCAGGCCCCGCGCTTCAGCGCATCCACCGCCATCGGCACGTCGCCATGGCCTGTGATCAGGATCACAGGCAGTTCCGGATCGCGGGCCCGGACCTGGTCGAACAGGTCGATCCCCGACAAACGCGGCATCCGCACATCCGTCACCAGAACGCCCGGGAATTCCGGCCCCAACAGGCGCGACGCCTCGATCGGATCGGCCAGGGCGCGCACGGAGAACCCGCCCAGCATCAGCAATTGCCGCGTCGCCTCGCGCGCATCCGCGTCGTCATCGACCAGCAGAACGGTGCCGGCAGCGGCACTCACGACGCCGCCCGCATCGTGATCTCGAACGCCGCGCCTTCAGTACGCTCCAGCAGGCGCAGAGAGCCGCCCAGATCGCTCATGATGTCCTGCGCGATCACCAGGCCGAGCCCCAGCCCATTGTCGCGCGTGGTCATGAACGGGGTGAACAAACGATCCGCCACCGCCGGGGGAATGCCCGGCCCGTTATCCGACACCATCAGACGCACCGTTTCGCCCTCCGCCGCGACAACCAGATCGACACGCGCATCCGGCCGCCCGGCCAGCGCCTCGATCGCATTCTGCAACAGGTTCACCAGCACCTGTTCCAGACGCACGCGGCCGCCGATCACGCGCAGAGCCGGGTCTACCACAGGCCGTTCCAGCCGGATCGCGTTGAGCTGTTCGCGCAGGATCAGCAAGGCGCCGTCGATCACCTCGCTCAGCGCCACGGGCCGGAGTTGCCCGGTCGCCCGCCGTGCGAAGCCGCGCAGCTCCGTGGTCACCGCCCCCACGCGATCGGCCAGACGCCGGATCGCCTGGAGATTGCCCCGCACCGTATCCAGGTCGCCGCGATCCAGCAGCATCTCGCTGGTCTCGGAATAGGTTCGGATGGCCGCCACCGGCTGCGCGGTCTCGTGCGCCACGCTGGCCGTCACCTGGCCCAGCGACGCCAGACGGTTGGCCTGGCGCAAACGCTCGCGCAGATCGGCCGCGCGCGCCTCGATCTCCCGGCGCTCCTCCATCTCCCGCGTCAGCTCCGCCGTGCGCGACGCCACCGCCCGCTCCAGCTCGGCCGTTTGCCGCCGCACACGCCGTCGCCGCGCCCCCATCGCCCAGAGCAGCGACGCGGCCAACAGAACAGCGAGCGCCGTCACCGCCATCGCCCCGCGCGCCGCGTCCTTCGGCCCCGCGCCGACGGGCAGCAGCAGGCTCAGCCGCCAGCCCGGCTCGCCGGTGCTCACCGAGGCGGACACGAAGGCGCGCCCATCCACCGAAACGCGGCCGTCCTGCCTGCCCGCCCGAACCGGCAGCGCTTTCAGAAGCGTGGGCGCGATGCTCGCTTCTTCGCTGAATGCGTCGGCACGCGCCCGCGACAGCGGACGCGACAGGCCGAACCGCCAATCCGCCCGGCTGCTCACCAGCACCACCCCGTCCGGATTCTCGACGAAGGTGATGCCACCGGCGCGAGCCCATTCGGCTTCAAGGCGGTAGAACTCGACCTTCACCACCGTCACGCCGCCGGCTTCGTTGCGTCGCGCGAGATACAGGCCGGGATTGCGGCTCACCGTGCCGCGGGCGAACTGGTCATCCTCGCCCTGCGAGATCGCCCGCCGGAAATAGCGGCGGAACCGGTAGTCGCGTCCGACGAAGCTGTCCGGCTGCGCCCAGTTGCTGGCCGCGACCGCGATGCCATCGCGCCCGACCACGTAGATCACCGCGGCGCCGGTGGTGACGGCGAGGCCGGCCAGCTTGCGGTTCAGCGCCGCGCGGTCTGCGGCATCGCCAGACAATCCGGCCAGGATGTCTCGATCGTCGGCCAGCGCCAAAGGCAGCAAACGGAAGCGGGCGATCTCGCTGTTCAGCAGCGCGGCCCGCAATTCGGCATCCGAGCGGGCCTGGCCGAGCAGGCCGCGAATGGCGGCACGCTCTACCAGCGCGCCCGCCGCCAGGGACGCCAGCCCGGCGCAGACCAGGGCCGCGAGCAGCAGAAGCACCGGCCGGATCGGAGCGGAGGCGATACGCACCGGCGAATCCTAGCACGTCGCTGTGCCGAAACCAGCACACGGGCCCGTTGTGACGTGTGCCGTTTTCGGGACGAGAGACGGCAGAGAAACGCAGTAATCTATTGTTACGGCTTTGTTTTTCGCGCTGCACACCGAAAAAGCGAGGCCGCATCGCGGAAGGGTTGAAACTGCACGCTGATGAAGACGCGCCGGCACAAGGCGCGCGATATCGCGAGGAACCCGAGCATGATGATACAGCCAGCCCATGCGGCCGCCCCGCACGCCAGGCGCCCCTGGTACGCGCATCTCTACACCCAGGTGCTGGTGGCGATCGTCGCCGGCGTGGTGATCGGCCATGTCTGGCCGCACACGGGCGAGGCGCTGAAGCCGCTCGGCGACGGGTTCATCCGCCTGGTGAAGATGATCATCCCGCCGGTGATCTTTCTGACCATCGTCTCCGGGATCGCCGGCATGCGCGACCTGCGGGCCACCGCCCGCGTCGCCGGCAAGACCTTCGCGTATTTCCTGTTCTTCTCCACGCTCGCGCTGATCGTCGGCCTCGTCGTCGCCAATGGGCTTCAGCCCGGCAGCGGCATGCACGTCGATCCGGCCAGCACCCATGGCGGCGGGGTGGCAGCGCAATATGCCGAACGCGCGCACGAGACCACCGTCACCGGCTTCCTGCTCGGCATCATCCCCGATACCTTCGTGTCCGCCTTCACCTCGGGCAACATCCTGCAGGCGCTCTTCGTGGCGATCCTGACCGGGGTGGCCCTGGCACTCGCCGGGCAGCGCGGGGAACGCGTGCTGGGTTTGATCGAGGACGTGTCGGCGATCGCCTTTCGCATCGTCGGCATCCTGATGAAGGCGGCGCCGATCGGCGCGTTCGGCGCCATGGCTTTCACCATCGGCAAGTACGGCGTGGGCACGCTGGCCAATCTCGCTGCCCTGGTCGGCACCTTCTATCTGACCTCCCTGCTGTTCGTGCTGGTGGTGCTGGGCACCGTCGCCCGGCTGTGCGGCTTCTCCATCCTGCGGCTGATCGCCTATCTGAAGGCCGAATTGCTGCTGGTGCTGGGCACGTCGTCGTCCGAAAGCGCCTTGCCGAGCCTGCTGGAGAAGATGGAACGGGCCGGCTGCCCGAAATCGGTGGTCGGCCTGGTCGTGCCCACCGGCTATTCGTTCAATCTCGACGGCACCAACATCTACATAACGCTGGCCGCCTTGTTCATCGCGCAGGCCTACGGCATCCATCTCGGCCTGGGCCAGCAGCTTCTGCTTCTGGCCATGGCGATGGTGTCGTCCAAAGGCGCCGCCGGCGTCACGGGGGCGGGGTTCATCACCCTCGCCGCGACCCTGTCGATCATGCCCACCATCCCCGTGGCCGGCATCGCCCTGATCCTGGGCGTGGACCGGTTCATGAGCGAGTGCCGCTCGCTCACCAACTTCATCGGCAATGCGGTCGCCACCATCGTGGTCGCGCGCTGGGAAGGCGTGCTTGACCGCGACCAGCTCGACGCGGCCTTGCACGGCCGTCTGCCGGCGCCGTCCGGCGACGACCTCGCCCTACCGGTCCCCGGCGCCATCCGCCCTGCGGCCTGAGGAGCGTCACCATGCGGCGTTCCCGATGCGCCCCCAGAGGCGCGATGCTCCGGCCTGTCCTCCTGGCCACCTTTCTGCTGCCCTTCGCGGTCGCCCCGGCCCGGGCCCAGCTCAACCCCTCGCCCACCGGCGGCCTCACGCGCAACCCGGCCGAACCGGCGGTGAGCGCCTATCCGGCCCCCGCCGCCGGAGACGGTCTGTCCACCGCCGGCTACAACCTGTCCCGCTGGGCCGAGGACTGGCGCTCCATGCGCGATCCGAAGAAGCGGAAGGACTGGCTCGATCGTTTGAAATTCCTGCCGCTCAACAACAGCGGTTCGGTGTATCTCACCCTGTCCGGCGAGTTGCGGCTGCGCTTCAACCAGACCAGCAACCCCAACCTGAAGCTGGGCCCGCGCCAGAAGCAGGACATCCTGCGCAGCGTCGGCGGTGCCGATCTGCATATCGGCCCGCATCTGCGCGCCTATGCCGAAATCGCCCGCGCCGATCTATGGGGAAAGGAGCTCGGCACTGTCAGCGGATCGTTCCGGAACCGGCTCGTCTTCCAGCAATATTTCGTGGAGGGCGACGAGGCGGTCGGGTCAGTACGGCTCGGCCTGCGCTACGGACGCCAGGAGTTCACGGACGGCTCCAACCTTCTTGTCTCCCAGCGTGACAACAACACGATCCGCTACGTGCTCAACGGCGTGCGCTTGTGGGTGCGCGGCAAGACGCTGCGTGCCGATCTGTTCGATCTGCATCCCACGCGTCTCGGCGTGGGGGGCGCTGGCGACGATTTCGTCGAGCGCAGCATCCGCTTCAGCGGCGTCACCTCGGGCATGGTGGTGCCTCGAACCGCCCTGGGCGGGTCGAAGCTCTATTTCGACCCCTTCGTATGGCGCCTCGCCAACGACCATGCCGTCTGGGGACGCACCAACAGCGCCGAGGAGCGGTTCTACTACGGCGCTCGCCTCTGGGGCGATGCCGGACGCCTCACGATCGACTGGACCGCGAACTACCAGGGTGGCCGATCCGGCAACCGACCGATCCAGGCCGGACAGATCTTCGCAGCCCAGACCTGGAAACTCGGCTCGTCTCCGACCGCGCCGCGCATCGGCTTCCATGCCGACTACGCCAGCGGCGGGGGCGCCTATAATCGCGGCGCGCTGCACGACGCCTTCGCGCCGTTCGGCAACAACATCTACTACAGCTACCAGCTCTATCTGACGCCGACCAACCTGATCGCCCTGGCGCCGAGCTTCACCGTGTCGCCGCTGGAGAGCGTGCGAATCACGATCGAACAGCAATGGACCTGGCGCGACAGCACTGGCGACGCCGTCTATCGCGCCAACGGCACCGCCTTTGCCGGCACGCAGAACAATCGCGCCCGCAAGGTCGCGGACGTGACGCGCCTGCAGACGGTCTGGACCGCCACGCCGCGTTTGAACTTCACCGGCCGCTACGAGCATCTGGCTGCGGGCCCCGCCCTCACGCGAGCCGGTTTCGCCGGCTCGGATTTTCTGGCGGGGTGGGCGAGTTATCGGTTCTAGGCCAGGGCTCCGCCCTGGACCCGCTCAAGGCAGTCGCCTTGAGAATCCAGGGTTTCAGCGATTGGTCTCCGAAGCCAATCCTGCGAGGGCAGTCCTCAACCGACCTGGAAGCCGCGCCAGAACGTGTCCTCCCGGTCGATCCACACCGTGTTGAAGCCGGTGGCGATCGCGGCGCCCTCGATCAGCGGCACGATCGCGGGACGGCCGCCCACCGCGCATTCGTCCAGCACGGTGCCGTCGAACCGGCTGTTGATGATCGAGCGATGCTCCAGTCGCTCGCCGACGCCAAGCAGCCCACGATGATGGAGATGCGCCAGCCGTGCCGAGGTGCCGGTGCCGCAGGGCGAGCGGTCGATCGCCTTGTCGCCGTAGAACACCGCGTTGCGGCCGACGATCCCGGCATCGCCCCGCACCGGCGCGCCATCGGTCCAAAGCACATGGCTCACGCCGTTGATGGTCGGGTCGAGCGGATGCACGGGGGTGATCTTCTCGCGCATCAGTGCGCGCACGACCGGGCTGAGCTGCAGGATGCGCGAGGCGCCCAGCGCATCGATCCCCTCGAACGCGCCCTGCGGCTCCACGATCGCATAGAAATTGCCGCCATAGGCCACGTCCACACGAAGCGTCCCCAGCCCCGGCACCTCGATCCTCACATCCTCCGCCGCGACGAAGGACGCCACGTTGCGGATCGACACCGAACGGACCCGGCCGTTCTCTTCGGTGTAGCCGATCTCGATGATCCCGGCGGGAACTTCCAGACGCAGCCGTCCCGGCTCGCGCGGCGAGAGCAGGCCATTCTCCAGCGCGAAGGTGACGATGCCGATAGTGCCGTGGCCGCACATCGGCAGGCAGCCGCTGGTTTCGATGAACAGGATGCCGCCATCCGTGTCGGCCTGGGTGGGCGGATACAGGAAACCGCCCGACATCATGTCGTGCCCGCGCGGCTCGAAACACAGCCCGGTGCGGATCCAGTCGAACCGTTCGAGGAAGTCCTGCCGTCGCGCGCTCATGCTGTCGCCGCGCAGAAGCGGCGCGCCGCCCGCGACCAGACGGACCGGGTTTCCGGCGGTGTGGCCGTCGATGCAGAAGAAGGTGTGGCGCATGGATTTGTCCCTAAAGAAAGGCCAGGGGCTCTGCCCCTGGACCCCGCTCAAGGCTCGCCTTGAGAATCCAATTGTTTAGCGAATGGATTCCAAAGGCGAGCCTTTGGCGGGTCCAGGGCAGAGCCCTGGTCTTACAAAGGCCGCGTCGCCGCCGCCTTCTCCACCATCGCCGTCACCTCGGCCCGGCGCGCGCCGGCGAGCGGCATGCGCGGCATGCGCACGCGCTCCGACCCGCGCCCCATGATCTGCTCGGCCAGCTTGATCGACTGCACCAGATCGTGCTCGGCATCGAGATGCAGCAGCGGCATGAACCAGCGATAGATCCGCAGCGCCTCGGCATAATCGCCGCGCGCGGCCGCTTCCACCAGCGCCACCGATTCCTGCGGAAAGGCACTGGTCAGGCCGGACACCCAGCCGGCCGCACCCAGCATCAATCCTTCCAGCGCCACGTCGTCGAGACCGGCCATCAGCACGAAGCGATCGCCGAAGCGGTTGCGCAGATCGGTGAAACGGCGCGTATCCGGCGCGCTTTCCTTGACCGCGGCGATGGTCGGCAACGCAGCCAGTCGCTCCAGAACGTCCATGCCGATGCTGACGCGATAGGCAGGCGGGTTGTTGTAGAGCATGATCGGCAGGTCGGAGGCCTTCGCCACCGCGGCGAAATGCGCCTCCAGCTCGTGCGGCTGCGGCACGTAGACCATCGCCGGCAGCACCATCAGCGCGTCCGCGCCGAGCTCGGCCGCCCTGGCCGCGAAGCGGCAGGCGCGCGCCGTATCGAATTCCGACACCCCGACGATCACCGGAACCCGCTTCGCCACCACGTCCACCGCCTCGCGCAGCAGGGCGATCTTCTCGTCGGGCTCGAGCGAATTGTTCTCGCCGCAGGTGCCCATCACCACCAGACCGTGCACGCCGTCGCGCACCAGCGCATCGAGCACGCCGCGCGTGGCGTCGTGGTCGACGCTGAGATCCTCCTTGAACTGGGTCGTCGCCGCCGGGAAAACGCCTGTCCACTTCATAATAAACCTCGCTTGCGCGGCTTCGATGGTGCTGTATCGTATACGATATGCGAGGGAATTTCACAAGCCATTCATCGCCGGCCCCGGCATCCCCCCTGCTGGTGATCGGCGGCGGCATCGTCGGCCGCACGGCGGCGCTGGCCGCACAGCGTGCCGGGTTTTCCGTCACCTTATGCTGGCCGCAGGAGCGCGATCCCGAGGACATTTCCTTCGGAGACGCGTTCGTCGGACCGGCCTCTTTCGGCAATGCCGGCCATATCGCCACCGAGCAGGTGTCCCCGCTCGCAACCCCGTCCTTCCTGTTCAGCGCGCCGCGCCGTTTGTTCCGCTTCGGCGGCGCGCTGGATCTGGGCTGGCGCCGGCCCGGCGCCTGGTTGCCATGGAGCCTGCGCTTCGTCCGCGCCACCGCGCGCGCCAGCGCCGGAGAGCGCGCGCTGTCGTTCCTTCTTTCCGATGCCCTGCCGGCCTGGAAACGACTGGCGGACACGCTGGATGCGCCCTTCCTGGTCGATGACCGGGGCCATCTGGCGGCGTGGCAGAACCCGAATGCCTGGCGGAAGGCGGCTCGTCGCCCGTTGCGAACCGGGACGGCACGCGCCACGCCGATGCCGGAGGATACGCTCCAGGCGCTGTCCGGCCGCCTCCGCCGGCCCCTCGCGGGCGGCCTGCGCTTCGAGAACACCGGCCAGGTCGCCGATCCGGTGCGCTGCCTTCGCGCGTTGCTCGACGCCTTCACCGGGGCGGGCGGCCTGGTCGTACGTCAGGCGGTATCGCGCCTTTCCGACGACGCGCGCGTCGCCACGCTGGCGAATGGCGAGACGATCGAGGCCGGCCGCATCGTTCTGGCCGCCGGTGTCGGCACGGCGCGGCTGCTGCGCGGGCTCGGCCGGTCCCTGCCGCTGATTGCCGAGCGCGGCTATCACCTGGAATGGCGGCATGACGCGCCCTGGCCGTTTCCGCCGCTGGTGTTCGAGGAGCGCGCGCTGATCGTATCGTGCTTCGGCGATCGTCTGCGCGCCTCCTCCTTCGTGGAGTTCGATCGCGAGGACGCGCCGCCCGATCGGCGCAAATGGGCGCGGCTGGAGGAGCATGTGCGGGCGCTCGGTCTGCCCGTGGCCTCGCCGTTCCGGCGCTGGATGGGCGCCAGACCGACCCTGCCGGACTACCTGCCGGCCATCGGGCCGCTGCCGGGCCTGCCGAATCTTCTGGTGCTGAGCGGGCACGGTCATCTCGGCCTGACCCTCGCCCCGCGCACGGCGGAGATCGCGCTGTCCCTGTTGCGCGGCGAGATGCCGGACGGGCTGGGGCCTTTCGATCCGGCCCGCTTCGGAGGCCGTCGATGAGCCGCACCCCGGACACCAACGGTTTCAAGCGTTCCCTGTCCCGTCTCGATCTGACCATGATCGGCTTCGGCTCGATCTTCGGCTCGGGCTGGCTGTTCGCCGCCGCCCATGTGTCGGCAATCGCCGGCCCGGCCTCCCTGCTGAGCTGGGTGATCGCGGGCGGCGCCGTGCTGTTGCTGGGCCTGGTCTATTGCGAACTCGGTGCCGCTCTGCCGCATGCCGGCGGCGTGGTGCGCTATCCGGAATGGTCGCACGGCCCGGTTTGCGGCTTCCTGATGGGGCTGGTCACCACCGTCGCCTATTCCTCGCTGATCGCGATCGAGATCGTCGCCGCCCGCCAATATGCCGGCGCCTGGATTCCCGGCCTCACGCGCGACGCCGCCGGCGATCCGACCCTCGCCGGATGGCTGCTGCAATTCGCGGTTCTGGCCGTCCTTTTTGCGATCAACCGCGCCGGCATCGGCGCCTTCGCGCTGGTCAACACCATCGTCACCCTGTTCAAGTTCTGCGTCCCGGCCATGGTGGCGGTCGTTCTGTTGGCGCACATGCACGCGGCCAACTTCACCGCGCACGGATTCGCGCCCGGCGGAGCGTCCGGCGTGGAGGCGGCGATCTCCACCGGCGGGATCATCTTCGCCTATCTGGGACTGACGCCGATCGTGGCCGTGGCCGCGGAAGTGCGCGATCCGCAGCGCGCAATCCCGTTCGCCCTGCTGTGCTCTGTGCTTCTGTCCATGCTGGTCTACGTGCTGCTGCAGGCCGCCTTTCTCGGCAGCGTGCCGCAGGCGCTGCTGGCGCGCGGATGGGCCGGGATCGACAGCGCCCTCGCGTTGCCGTTCCGCGATCTGGCGATGATGCTGGGCGCGGGCTGGCTCGCGACGCTGGTGGTGTGCGACGCGATGGCCTCGCCGACCGGCACCGGCAATGTCTATCTCGGCGCCACGCCGCGCGTGGTGTTCGCCTGGGCGCGCGGCGGCACCTTCCCGCGGCTGTTCGCACGCGTCGACGCGCGCAGCGGTGTGCCCGTGCCCGCGCTCTGGCTGTGTTTCGCCTTGTCCGTGTTCTGGACGCTGCCGTTTCCGTCCTGGCAGGCGCTGATCGGCGTGGTGTCCTCCGCGCTGATGATGAGCTACGCGCTGGCCCCCACCGCGGCGGCGGCGCTGCGTCGCACCGCACCCGGCCTGCCGCGCCCGTTCCGCCTGCGCGGTTTCACCGTGATCGCACCGCTCTCCTTCGCAGTTGCGTCCCTGATCGTGTTCTGGACCGGCTGGCCGGTGCTGCGCTGGCTGCTCGGCTTCCAGCTTCTCGCCGGTCTCGCCGTCGCACTCCGCCGCGGACGACAGGCCTGGCGCGAGAGCGGGTGGCTGTTCGGCTGGATCGCCGGTTTGCTGATCCTGTCCTTCACGGGCAGTTTCGGCGGGCGCGGCTGGATCGCGCATCCTCTCGACGACGCGGCGGTCGTGACGCTGTCTCTGATCTGCTTCGCCGTGGCGCAGCGCCGTGGACGGCCAGACCCGTTCCGAACCTCCGGGGAAGACTAACCGCATGGCATCCGGCTCCGCCCTGGCTCTCCCGCCGCCCCTGCGACGCGCGCTGGAGGCGCTGCCGTTTCCGGATGCGCCCTTGCCGCCACCCATTGCGGCGGCGGAGCATCGCGCGCGCCTGCGTGCCGTGCTGCACGGCATGGGCGTGGCCGGACTCGATGCGATCCTGGTCGGCGCCGGCCCGTTTCTGCGCTATCTGACCGGCCTCGCCTTCGGTCCGACGGAACGCGCCGTGGCGCTGTTCCTGCCGCGCGAGGGCGTGCCGCGCCTGCTCTGTCCGCGCTTCGAGACCGGCTCCGTCGCCGAAGGGCTGGCCTTTCCGGTCGAGCCCCTGCCCTGGGACGAGCACGAGAATCCGGTCGCGATCCTGTCGCCCCTGCTGAAACACGCCGCCCGGCTCGGGCTCGATCCGGAAACGCCGTTCCGGTTTTCCCGCGCGCTGTCCGAGCAGCGCGCCGATCTCCTGCTGACCGATGCCGGGCCGGTGCTGGAGCGCGTGCGATGCCGCAAGAGCGCGGCCGAGCTGGCGATCATGCAGCACGCGATGCGGCTCACCGCGCACGTGCATCGCGCCGCCGCGGCGGCGCTCGAACCGGGTTTGCGCGCCAGCGAGATCCGCCGCTTCGTCGACCTCGCGCATCGCGCGCTGGGCGCTCCGGACGGCGCCTCGTTCTGCGCCGTGCAGTTCGACCGCGCCACCGCCTTTCCGCACGGCATTCCCGGCGACCAGATCCTCGCGCGGGACGCGCTGGTTCTGGTCGATACGGGCTGCGTCCTGCACGGCTACCAGTCCGACATGACGCGCTGCTGGCGCATCGGCGGCGACGATTCCGAACAGGAGCGGATCTGGCGGATCGAGAGCGAGGCTCAGCACGCGGCCTTCGCGGCGGCGCGTCCGGGCGTCGCGGCGGAGGCGGTGGATGCGGCGGCGCGGCGCGTGCTCGAAGCGCACGGGCTCGGCCCGGGCTACGATCTGCCCGGTCTGCCGCATCGCACCGGCCACGGAATCGGTCTTTCGATCCACGAACCGGCCTATATCGTGCGCGGCAACGCCATCCCGCTCGAACCCGGCATGTGCTTCTCGATCGAACCGATGATCGTGGTGCCGGAACGATTCGGCATCCGGCTCGAGGATTGCGTCCACATCACCGAGACCGGCGCCGCCTGGTTCACCGAGCCCGCCAGCGATTGGAGACCCGCCTGATGCGAAACCTGCTGCTGGCGACAGCAACGCTGCTGGGCCTGTCCGGCGCCGCCCGCGCGGCGACCCCTCCGCCCCCGGCGCCTGCCTTCGTGGATGACGGGCACGGGCGCATGAGCCTGCGCGTGGACGGCAAGCCGTTCCTGGTTCTGGCCGGTCAGCCGCATAATTCCTCCGCCTGGCCCGACCGGATGGGCGCCGTCTGGGCGGCGGCGGATGCGATGGCGCTCAACACGCTGGAAGCGCCGGTCTACTGGCAGACTCTGGAGCCGCAACCGGGACGATTCGATTTCACCGAAACCGACATGCTGGTGCATCAGGCACGTGCGCATCGCAAACGTCTGGCGCTGCTCTGGTTCGGCACCTGGAAGAATGGCGCCATGGGCTACGTGCCGGACTGGATCAAGCAGGACCGGCAGCACTACCCGCGCCTGCGCGACGCGGACGGCAACGAGACCGCCAACGGATTGTCGCCGTTCGGCGCGGAAACCCTGGCCCGTGACGAGGCCGCGTTCGGCGCGCTGATGCGGCATCTGCGCGCGATCGACGCCGCCCAGCACACCGTGATCCTGGTGCAGGTGGAGAACGAGAGCGGACAGTTCGGCACCGTGCGCGACCATACCGAGGCCGCGAACGCCGCCTTCGCGTCGCCGGTCCCGGATGCCGTGCTGCGGGCGATGCGGGTCGACCCGAAAGGCGGCCATCCGAACTGGCGAGACGCCTTCGGCGCGCGTGCGGACGAATGCTTCGCCGCATGGTCGGTGTCGCGCTACGTCAATGCGGTGGCACAAGCCGGGCACGCGGCCGATCCGCTGCCGCTCTACGCCAATGTCTGGCTGCGCTATCGCGGGCTGACCCAGCCGGGAACGGATTATCCGAGCGGCGGCGGCGTGTGGACGGTCCTGCCGATCTGGAAGGCGATGACGCCGGCGATCGGCGTTCTCGGCACGGACGTCTACACCAACTCGCTCGCTGAATTCCGCAAGGGCGTTTTGCCCTACGACCGGCCGGACAACGTGCCCTTCGTGTCCGAAAGCGGCATCACCCCCGCCACCGCGCGCTGGGTGTTCGACACGCTGGCGCGCGGCGGCATCGGCGCGTCGCAGTTCGGCATCGACCATCAGCCCGGCGACCCGGACCTGACCCCGGCCCTGGTCGCGCATGGCCGCAACAACCGGCTGCTCGGGCCGATGGCTGCCTTTCTCGCCGATGCGGCCAGGCAGCATCGGATTTCGGCGCTGATCGAGGATCCCGGCGCCCCGGATCCGCAGACCGAGATCGGCGACTGGCGCATCACCGCCTCGTTCGGCGCGGAATGGGGCAAGCCGAGCCCGACCACGGCGCCGCTCGACGCGCTGGCACCCGGCCGCGCTCTGGTGGTGCCGATCGACGCCACGCATCTGCTGATCGCCGGCATGTCGGCGCGGATCGAGCTGCAGCCGAAGGACGATGCCGCCGGACCGCATGAGGTCCTGCGCGTCGAGGAGGGACACCTGACGGACTCCGGCTGGAGCACGGACCGCATCCTCAATGGCGACGAAACCGATTACGGCATCTCGCTCGATCCGCAGGGCGAAGCCGTCCGCGTGACGCTCGGCCCCTGATACGACATCCGACAGGACACGACATGACCCATGTTTGCGAAGACGGCTGCTGTGGCCTCTCGGTTTTCGGACGCCCGGACACGGTCCGGTTCGGCCGGCGCAAGGCTGCCGTGCTGCTGGCCAGCTCGGTCGCCGGACTCGTGCTCAACGCCAAGGCCCAGGCGCAGGACACCAAGGCCGCTCCCGCCGCCGCGCCGGAGTCCGGCACGCCGTCGCAACGCCTCGCTGCCGTGATCGCCGAATACGACCGCATCGAACTCGCAGGCGATCCGATCGACGCCGGACAGCGCGGCGACGCCGCCGCCCGCCGCCGCTGGCCGGACAATTCCCCCGCCGCGACGAAGACGCAGGAAGACGCGCTCCGCGCCTGCAAGCGTCGTCTGGACGCCATCGGCGAAGCGGGTCTGTCGCCGGAGGAAAAACTGAACCGCGCGCTGCTGCAATGGCGTCTCGGACAGGAGGTCGATGGTTTCGCCTTCGACGAGAACCGCATCCCCTTCAGCGCCGATGACGGGTTCTTCCTGGTGCCGGGCTATGCCGCGGAAAGCACCGTGATCCACGACGAGGCGGAAGCGCGCGACTGGATCGCCCGCCTTCGCGCCGTTCCGTCCTATTACGATCGCGAGATCGCCAACATGCGACGCGGCATCGCCGACAGATTCACCCAGCCGCGCTTGGTGGCCGAGAAGGCGGCGGCGACGGTGAACACGCAGCTCGCCACCAAGGCGGAGAACAGCCCGCTCCTGGCGCCGATCGGCGCCATGCCGGCCACCATTCCCGCCGCCACGCGCACCGCCTTGCGCGCGGAGGCGGTCGCGGCGATCCGCGACGCCGTGCAGCCGGCACAGCGCACCCTCGCGGTCTTTTTCCGCGACACCTACATTCCCGCCGCGCGCACCACGCTCGGCGTTTCCTCCCTGCCGGATGGCCGGGCCTATTACAGCTATCGCGTGCGTGATCAGACCACCACCGACATGACACCGGATCAGGTGTTCGATCTCGGCCAGAGCGAGGTGCGGCGCATCCATGCCGCGATGCTGGCCGAGATCGCCGCCAGCGGCTTCAAGGGCGATTTCCCGGCCTTCCTGCATTTCCTGCGCACGGACAAGCAGTTCTACGTCACCACGCGCGAGGCGTTGATGGAAAAGGCCAGCCGTCTGGCCAAGCGGGTGGACGGGCAGTTGCCGCATTTCTTCCGCACCCTGCCGCGTCTCACCTACGGCGTGGTGGAAGTGCCGCGCGAGATCGAGGAGGGCTACACGTCCGGCCGCGCCCAGCCGGGCGACCCCAGGCAAGGGATCGCCGCGGAGCTGCTCATCAACACCTCGCATCTCGACCAGCGCCCGCTCTATGAACTGCCCTCCCTGGTCGCGCATGAAGGCGCACCCGGCCATTACCTCCAGATCGCCCTGGCGCAGGAACTCACCGATCTGCCCAACTTCCGCCAGCAATCCGACATCACCGCCTATGTCGAGGGCTGGGCGGTGTATTGCGAACAGCTCGTGCGCGAGTTCGGCCTCTACGAAACCCCGTATCAGCGCTTCGGCATGCTTTCCATGGAGATGTGGCGCGCCTGCCGTCTGGTGATCGATGTCGGCATACACTGGAAGAACTGGAGTCGCGATCAGGCCGTCGCCTACCTGCGCGAGAACACGGCTTTGGCGGAGAAGAACATCCAGAACGAGGTCGATCGCTACATCGCCTGGCCCGGACAGGCGCTCGGCTACAAGATCGGCCAGCTCCGGATCTCCGCCCTTCGTGCCGAAGCGGAAACCAGGCTCGGCCCGAATTTCGATCTGCGCCGCTTCCACGACGTGATCCTGGTGCAGGGCGCCATGCCGCTCTCGATCCTGTCGCAGCAGGTGCAGACATGGATCGCCGGCGGCGGAAAGTAGAAAAGAGCGAGGGGCGCTGCCCATCGGTCCGCTTCGCGGCCCGATCCCGCCAGAGGCGCACCTCTGGACTCCGATGGTTACGGCACGTGCTGGAGCGGGACGTTCAGCGAGAGAGGCGTGCCGGCCGAAGGGATCCGCAACACCGCCTGGTGGTTCGAGACCAGGTCCAGCCCGGCCTTCGGCTCGATGCGCCATCCTGACGGCAGGCGCAGATGCAGGCGCAGCTCCACCGCCGAGGCTGGCGGATTGATTGCGACCCTGACGACATGCCGTGTCGCATCGAGGCTTACGGAAAACCCGACCCGCCCCCAGATCGTCGGCAGGTCGCGCGCCTCGATCCCCGCCGGGTCGTTCCACCATGTTTCCGGAATTGCGCGGCACAGATGCAGCACCTCCGCGTCGCGATCCTCGTAGCACAGCATCCAGCGCAGCAGGATCGGGATCGTCATCTGCGCCGGAATGCAGAACAGAGGCAAGCCACCGGACAGATCGGCCACCTCGGCCGCCGTCCAGCTTCCCGGCGTGTGGCAATGGAAGCGATGCGCGTAGAGAAACAGGAGATACTCCGGAATCCGGTCCTGTCGCAGCAGCGCCTCGGCATAGCCGTAGGAGATGAAGCCGAGCATGTCGCGCGGTCCCGGGTCCGGCGCGCCGATATTGGCCACCACGCCCATCGAGGTCGCGCCATGCCCACGCATGGAATCGATGGTCAGCCGCTCCAGATCGCGCGACAGAATGCCCGCCTGCAACAGCTCGGAATAGACCCGGTGCGGCCATTGCTGCTCGCTCGGCTGCGCGCGGGTCGCCCTGGCCAGGGATTCGCGAAAGGTCTCTCGGACGCCGGGCAGGATCGGCACGTAGGGCGGCGACAGATCGTGCCGGATCGCGCCGCGCAGGCTCCGCTCCAGCGACACCGACAGCGCCTCCGAGCGTCGCGCCCAGTCTTGCGCCGCCGCTTCCCCGTCCGGATCGATCCTCACCCAGCAGGCCGACAGATCGCGCAGGCCGCGCGCCGCCAGCGCGCTGTTGCCGTAATAGGGCTTCCACCACACGGAAGGGTCGGGGAACAGGCAGGAATCGCTCTCGCTCCAGCCCGAGAGCAAGCCGTGCCCCGGATCTTGTTCGGGTTTCCGCAAGGCTGCATCATGCAGCGTTGTCAGCACCGAGGCGATCGCCCGGATGCGGTCGCGATGACGACGCGGCACGGAGATATCGCCCGTCATCAGCACGAAACGCGCCACCAGATGCAGCATCAGCCCGGTCTGGCCGACCTCCTGCCCGCGCATCACCGCCAACCCGTTCGCATCCGTAAACACGCTCAGCGCATTGTCGAGAATGGCGCTCGCCTGCTCGAACCGGCCCCAGAGCAGATTCGCCAACAGCGTGCTGGTGATCGTGTCCTGAAATCCGTCATATTCCGAGCCGGCATAGTCGCGATCCACCGCGCCGTAGGCGGGATGAACGCCGCCCGGCTTGGTGATCAGCTCCTTGACGAAGGCATGACGCGCCATGTCCGACCACACCGGCTCTGGCAGGCGGCAGCGCGCCATGTCTGCCAGCTTCGCACGCCAATACGCCACCGCATCCAGCAGAACCGCGAAGAACGCATCCGCCGTCAGCTCGGGCCGGTACGGTCCGAACGCCGGATAGGTGCCGCGATAATGCGTCTGCACGACAAGGCCGTTCTCGATCAGGCAGATCCTCTGGACGGCTGGCACGCCCGCTCCCGCCGGCGCCGCGACATCCGCCACCGACATCACCTCCCAGGCGCGGCCCTCGCCGTCCGGAATCCGGTGCAGCACGATCGGCAGATCGCCGCCCAGCAGCCCCTCCGAACGCAGCGCCGCCTGGGCGTGCAGATCGCCGCGCACGCGCATGATCTGGTCGGCATGCAGGGTGCGCGTGCTGCCTGTGGCCGACAGCGGCATGGGTTGCGTGCCCTGCCTGGTGCCGATGAACACGCTCCAGACGATCCGGCCGCCGACCGCATTCGGGTCGAACCGCGTCGCCGGCGAGAGGGCCGCATCGCGCACCTGCGCCGGATCGGGATCGCCGCCACCGGCCAGGAGCCGGTCCGCCAGCAGGTCCGCCCCATTCTGGCCGAGATGCGCGGGATCGAGCCCCAGAAACGGCGCGGCGAGCGGCTCGTAGCTTTCCAGACGCTTGCCGAGGCGCAGCCCGGCCCCGTCCGCCCGGATCAGCACCAGATCGCCATCCGGCCGCGCCCTGTCCTCGTGCACGCGCCATTCCGCGCCATCATGGCGGATGACCGGCCCGACGGCGTAGCCCTGCACGCCAGCCGGCGCGATCCGGCCGGTCAGCGGCGGCAGCGGCGCCGAACGTTCCTTGTCCGGTCCCGGAACTGCACCCGCCCCCAGGGAAACAGGCATGGCGCCAGCGTGCCGCGCCGCGGCGATCGGCATCAGCGCGCCGCCCAGCAACAGAGAGCGGCGCTTCACCGCGCGCCCTCGGACAGCATCCGATCCATCGTCCGACCCCATATGCGGCTCTTGTATTCGTATACGTTATCCGGTCGTATGCGTTCGGGAAATGGTGCCAAGCTATTTCCTGGCGCCAACCCGCAAGAGACAGGGGGGAAAGCAGGATGAACACGTTCCCCGGCCTGACCCGGCGCGGCCTGCTCGCCGGCGTGTCTGGCGCCAGCATCGCCCTGGCCGCCGGGCCGGCCTCCGCGACCGACCCGGAACTCGATCGCGCCACCGCCTTGCCTCTGCATGACGTCCGCCTGCTGCCCTCGCGTTGGGCCGATGCCGTGGACCGCAACCGGCTCTACCTGCTGAGCCTCGATCCGGACCGCCTGCTCAGCCCGTTCCTGTCGCAAGCGGGCCTGCTGCCCAAGGCTCCTCGCTATGGCGGCTGGGAAAGCGACACCATCACCGGGCACACGCTCGGTCATTATCTCTCCGCCCTGTCCCTGCTCCACGCGCAAACCGGAGACGCCGAGGCCAGAATCCGCGTCGACACGATCGTGTCCGAATTGGCGCGGGTGCAGACAGCGTCGGGCGATTCCTATGTCGGCGGCTTCACCAGACGCGCCTCGGACGGCACGATCGAGAACGGCAAGGTCATCTTTCGCGAGATCGCGTCCGGCGACATCCGCTCCACCGGCTTCGACCTCAACGGCGCCTGGTCGCCGCTCTACAACGTCCACAAGACGCTGGCCGGGCTCCTGGACGCACAGGCCTTGTGCGGCAACCAGAAGGCGCTCGGGATCGCCGTCGGCATGGCCGGCTTCCTGCGGGGCGTGTTCGACAGGCTCGACGATGCGCAGGTTCAACGCGTTCTGTCCTGCGAATATGGTGGGCTGAACGAGAGCCTGGCCGAGATCGCCGCCCGCACCGGCGACCGGAGCTGGCTCGTCTTCGCCGCGCGCATCTACGACCGCAAGGTGCTCGATCCGTTGGCGGAGAAACAGGACGATCTCGCCAACATCCACGCCAACACGCAGATCCCCAAGCTGATCGGCCTGCAACGCATCGCCGAGCTCAGCGACGATCCGGCGCGCCGCATCGCGCCGCGCTTCTTCTGGGAGAGGGTGACGAGACACCATTCCTTCGTGATCGGCGGCAACGCGGATCGCGAGTATTTCTTCACCGCGGATACGCCCTCGCAGCACATCACCGAACAGACCTGCGAGCATTGCAACAGCTACAACATGCTCAAGCTGACGCGGCAGCTTTTCGCGAACCGGCCGGATGCGGCGCTGTTCGATTTCTATGAGCGTGCCCATCTCAACCATGTCCTGGCCGCGCACAACCCGCGCACGGGCATGTTCACCTACATGACGCCGCTCCTGTCCGGCGCCGTGCGCGAATGGTCCACGCCGGAGAACGATTTCTGGTGCTGCGTTGGCACGGGCATGGAAAGCCATGCCAAGCACGGCGATTCGATCTTCTGGGAAAGCGGCGATACGCTGCTGGTGAACCTCTTCATTCCCGCCGAGGCGCGCTGGACGCGAATGAAGGCGCGCCTGAGCCTGCAGACGCGCTATCCCGATGACGGCGCGGTCTCCCTCCAGCTCGCCGATCTTCCCGCGCCGCGCCGCTTTGCCGTCGGTTTCCGCCTGCCCGGCTGGGCGGAGAACCGCTTCACCCTCGCTGTGAATGGCGTCCCGGCCGAACCGCGGCGCAAGAACGGCTTTCTTGTCCTGCGCCGGGTCTGGAACGCCGGCGACCGGATCTCGCTGATCCTGCCGATGTCGTTGCGGATCGAAAGGACTCCCGATGACCCGCATCTGATCACGGTCCTGCGCGGCCCGGCCGTCTTGTGCGCCGATCTCGGTCCCGCCGGCGACGGCAAACCCTATGATGGCGTCGATCCGGCCCTGGTCGCCGCCGACCCGATCGCCGATCTGCACCCGGCCCCGGACGATCCGCTCAGCTTCATCACCGCCGCCGCCGGACGCCCAGGCATGCTGCGCTTCACACCGTTCCACGGCCAGGCCGAGCGGCGAAGCGCCGTGTATCTGCGCTGTTTTTCGGAGACAGAATGGGCGGCGGAACAAACCCGTTTCCTGGCTGAGCAGCGCCAGCGCAAGGAACTCGCGGCGCGCTCCGTCGACATCCTTCACCTGGGCGAGATGCAGGCGGAACACGATCACGCCGTGTCGGCGGAAAAGTCCTATCCCCTGGTTTATCGAGGCCGGAACGGGCGGGATCTGCGCGCGGGCGGTTTCATCAGCTTCCGGCTGAAGATCCGCCCGGGACCGATGCTGTTGCGGATCTCCGGATGGTCGGCCGGTCACGACGACGGCTTCACCGTGCGCGTCGAGGGCCACGTCCTGTCCGTGCAGCCAGCCGACAATAGCGGCCAGTCGCGGACCAGCGACGTCGATCTGCCCATTCCCGCCGCTCTGACAAACGGAAAGACCCAGATGACGGTCCGTCTGGAGGGAAGCGGCACCCGCACCGCCGGGCCGTTCTTCACCGTGCGCACCCTAGACGCGGCTGCCGCCCTGCCGATCTGAATGGAAGGAAACGCGCCAGTCTCCTGGCGCGGAGCAGCCTGCGTCGCTTCAGCGAGCAAGCCGATCGCGCGATCGAAGAGCGGCCATCCGCCTGGCATCGGCCGATTTCTGTTGCACAGAAGCAACAGAACGCCGCAGATGGTATACGATATCTATTATAAGCTTGATCCCTCTTCGAGACGATGACGAAACTGTTTCAACGCGAGCTACGGCACGTCGTCGGATCGCATCATTCTCGGAGTTGTACGCGCGATGGCCAAAAAGACTCGGCTACACCTCGCACAGGCTGCGGTCGTTTCGGCTCTGGCCTGTCCGGTCCTGGCAGAAGCGCAAACCGTTCCGCAGACCACGACGACGTCCGCCCCCAGCTCTGTCGCGGGCGACACCGGCAATGCCAAGACGGCGAAACTGCTCGGCACATCGAAAAGCAAGGCGAGCAATGCCGAAACCGTAACGGTGGTCGGTTCCGCGCTCAGTCAGGCGGCAAACCAGAACGCCAATCCCGTACAGATCATCACCGCGAAACAGATCCAGCAGACCTCGGCCGTTACCATCGGCGACTATCTGCAACGCCTGCCGTCGGTGGGCTCGCAAGCACAGCAGAACACGGTACCGAACGGCGGCGATGGCATCGCCTGCACCGACATCCGCAATCTCGGCATCAACCGCGTGCTGGTCCTGATCGACGGCAAGCGCCAGGTGCAGACCTTCGGCAATGGCGGCTCATGCGTCAATCTGAACGCGATTCCGATCGATCAGGTGGCGTCCATCGAGATTCTCAAGGATGGCGGCTCCGAGCTCTACGGTGCGGATGCCGTTTCCGGCGTAATCAACATCAAGCTGAAGCACGACATCAACGGCGCCGGCATTGATCTACGCGGCGGCACCACGGATGTTTGGGATGGCAAGACCGGCAAGCTCTCGGCCTACAAGGGCATGGATTTCGCGCAGGGTCGCGGCAACATCACCCTGTTCGGACAATACCAGGTCACGGACGGGATCATGCAGAAGGATCGCCCCTGGGCGGCGCGCCCCTGGCTGTCCAACACATTGATCGGCCAGCAGCCCAGTTTCGGCAGCGGACTGACCGGCAACACGCGCGTGATCGATCCAAACGGCAATTTCGATCTGGTCAGCAACGGCACCGGCGGCGGCCCAAACGGCTTTCACGATAAAGGACCGTCCGACAACTTCCCTTACTACAACTATCAAAGCCTGACCAATGAACTTCAGGAATCCAATCTGAGCGCCGATGGCCATTTCGATGTGAACGACCACGCGCAGATCTACGGCGACGTGCGCTACACGCACCAGACCGCCGCGAACCAGCTGGCGCCGCTCGGCGTGGAAGGCTCGTCCACTCCATCCACCCTGCCGTCAGCCTACGTGCTGCCGGCCGGAAACCCCTACAATATCTGGGGCGAGGACGTCGATCTCTACAAGCGTGCGGTCGAGGTCGGACCTCGCGAATACAAGGAAAGTTTCGATACCACCCAAATTCTCGGCGGCGTGAGGGGCCGCATCGTCGGTCACTGGAACTACGATGCATCCTACACCTACGGCCTGAGCCGGGGCGAGTTCACAACCGACAACATGGTCGATTACGGCAACGCTCTGCGCCAACTTGGGGTGCAGCAGGTCGATCCCACCAACCCCGGCAGCGCCGTGGTCTACAATCCTGCAGTCTGCCAGCAATCCGTGGGCTGCAACCTGACCAACCCGTTCGCGCCCCTCAACCTGCAGGATGCGGCCTATCAGCGCTATAACCAGGTGGACCACGACTCGTATCAGATGCGCGATTTCAATCTGCGCGTCGACAACAGCGAAGTCGCCCATCTACCCTGGGCGCATGGTGGTGCGTTCGGCCTCGCCATGGGCCTCGAGCACAGGAGCGAACAGGCGAACTATTCACCCGACCCGGTCGCGGAAGTCGGTGAGCTCGGCGGCGGCGCCTCCTATACCGGCGGCGGCTACGATACGACGGAAGCCTATATCGAAGGCAGGCTGCAACTTCTGCATGACGTGCCGTTCGCACGCGACCTGACCGTGGACGGACAAGGCCGCTGGTCGAACTACAATACCTTCGGCAATGCCTATAACTGGAAAGGTTCGATCAACTGGGCGGTAACCCGCGACATCCGCTTCCGCGGCACGCTCGGCACGTCGTTCCGCGCGCCCGCCATCTCGGAACTCTATGCCGGCCGGGGCATCGGCTATTACGGCGGCACCGATCCCTGCGAGGCGGTCAGTTCCTATGGCCAGTACGCCGGCAACGTGCAGGCACGCTGTGCCGCGCAAGGCATCAACACCGCCACCTTCACCAATGCCAACACCGGCACCATTCCCCAGCTCGTCGGCGGCAACCCGAGCCTTCAGCCCGAGATCGGCCGCACCTACACGATCGGCACCGTGCTCACCCCGCGCTGGACGCCAGGGCTCGAACTCGACATCGAATACTGGCACTATAAGATTTCGAACCTGATCGGCACGCTGCCCGGCCAGTATATCCTCGACCAGTGCTATACCGGCCAGAACCTGGCCTATTGCAGCGATATCGCCGCACGCTCCACCTCCGGACAGCTCACCCAGGTCAATACCACCAACATGAACCTGGGCGGACTGCGCACCAGCGGCCTCGATATCGACCTTCACTATCGCGTCCGCCTCGGCGCGCATGACACGCTGCTGCTCGACAATAACCTGCAACAGTTGATCGGCTACACCGAGCAGAACTATCCCGGCGGTCCGTGGGTCAACTATATCGGCCGCGCGATCTACCAGAGCGGATACGGCAACCCTCGCCTGCGCGACTACGCCTCCGCCACCTGGACGCATCGCAACTTCGCCCTGACCTACATGCTGAACTACACCGCGGGCATGACGCTCAACGACGGCACCAACGATCTTTCCTGCAAGCAATACTCCTTCTGCAGCGTGCCGGGCATCTTCTCGCACGACGTCACCGCGGCTTACCGCTTCGGCCGCTGGAACCTCCAGGCCGGCGTCAACAATCTGCTCGACAAGCGGCCGCCCTTCGTGCCGGGCACCGGCATCAACACCGAAAACAGTCTCTACGCCTCGGAGATGATCGGCCGGTTCGTGTTCATGGACCTGACCGCCCGATTCTGATCCACCATCCCGTCCCGTCCGGATCACCGATCCGGACGGCTTCACGCTTTCGCGGCACGACTCCGGTCCCGCATCAGTCCGGATTGCCGGCCTCCGACAGTTCCGAGCGCAGATCGGCCAGCGTGTCGAGAATATGCTTCCGGGTCAGCGCTTCCAGCGCGTCCGCCTCGCCCGCGATCCACAGATCAAGCATCTCGCGATGCTCCTCGCAGGCGCGGCTCTCGCGACCGGTCTGGAGGAGATGCAGCCGGGTGTAGCGCTCCGAGAGGGTGTGGAGCTGTTCCAGGAAGCTCCTTGTGAGCGGTCCGGCGCCCGGCTGCATCAGGAGCATGTGGAACAGGCGGTTCAGCCGGCCCTGATCCTCTGAACCGGCATGGATGCTGTCGTCCAGCGACATCAGCATGGTGCGCGCGGCGCGATGGGCGGCGGCATCGGCGATCCGGCTGCCGCGCGCGATGGCCGCGGGCTCGAGCTGGAGGCGAAGCGCGAACACCTCCTCCGCTTCGGTCATCGACAGGGCCGCCACCACGTAGCCGCGATGCGCCTGCGAGCGCACCAGTCCGCCCTGCTCCAGCCGCACCAGCGCCTCGCGCAGCGGGATCTTGCTGATTCCGAACTCGGCTGCCAGCGTGTCCTGCCGGATCGGCTCTCCGGCGGCGATGCCGCCAGAGAGGATTCGATCGCGCACCAGATCATGCACACGCTCCGCGAGGGTGCGGATTTCCAGCACGGCGCCCGGATCTTCGTACTGCGTCAAAATCCGAGACATCTTACCTCTGACCGGTCAACCGATGGTCCAGTCTGACATAGAAAGACGCCGCAGGCACCGCTACGATGTCGCTGGTTCTACCCGACAGCCCCCGTCAACGAAGCACCGAGGCCTTGCGGCCCGTCTTCCACCGATCGAACATCACCGCCAGCAGCAGGATGCCGCCGCGCACCAGATACTGGTAGAAGGCCGGCACGTTCAGCAGGCCCATCGCATCCTGCACGCAGCCCATGATCAGGACGCCCACCACTACGCCGGAGATGGTGGCGATGCCGCCGGAGAGCGACACGCCGCCCAGTACGCAGGCGGAGATCACGGCCAGTTCCAAGCCGATCGAGGTCTTCGGATCGCCCAGCCCCATGCGCGAAGTGAGCAGGACGCCCGCCAGCCCTGCCAGAAGCCCCTGCAGAACGAACACCGCGACCCGGATCCGGGTGACGGGAATGCCCGCCAGGCGCGCCGCCTCGACATTGCCGCCGATCGCCAGCACGTCGCGGCCGAACACCGTGCGGTTGAGAACGAAGCCCAGCACCACGAAGCTCGCGAACATCACCCAGACCGGGGTGGTCATGCCGAGAAAGCTCGCCCCGGACAGGCCGAAGAAGGACGGCGCCAGGATCGCCACCGCATCGCCGCCGGAGGAGATGTAGGCCAGGCCGCGCACCGCCTCCATGGTCGCCAGCGTGGCGATCAGCGAGTTGATGCCGAAGCCCGCCACCACGAGACCGTTGAACAAGCCGATCGCACCGCCGGCCAGAACGCCGCACAGAATGCCGAGCGGCGCCCCGAGCGCATTGGCCGCGACCGATCCGACCACGCCGGAAAAGGCGACGATGGAGCCGATGGAGAGGTCCACCTCGCCCAGCGCCAGCACCATCATCATACTGGCGGCGATGGTGCCGGTCAGCGTCACGCTGAGCAGAAGGCCGGTGATGTTGCCGCTCGAGGTGAAGTCCGGCACCAGCGCCGCCAGCACCACGAGCATGATCAGGAACACGATCACGATGCCCGATTGCTGCACCAGCCGGCGAACGGTGCGGGCGGTGGAGCCGGTTCGGGGAGCGGCGGGGGCCTCGGAAAGGCTGGCTTGCATGGCGTCACTCGGTTCGATGTGCCGGCGCGAGGCCGGTCTCGGTTCGATCAGCCGGCCCTAAGGCCGTTTCGGTTCGGTGCGCCGGCCGAACAGCCGGCGCGAAAGCTATGCCGCCCTCGAGGGACGGCTCGGCCCGGGCGCCGCTATTGCGGCAGGGCGTGGCCGAGCAGACGCTCGGGGGTGATCTCGTCGCGCGGCACGTCGGCGGTGAGACGCCCATCCGCCATCACCAGGACGCGGTCGCAGATCGAGCTGACTTCGGGCAGATCGCTCGACACCACGATCACGCCGATGCCTTTCTCGGCCAGGTCGTAGAGAATCTTGTAGATCTGCGCCCGCGCGCCGACATCGATGCCGCGCGTCGGCTCGTCCAGAACGAACAGCTCGATCTTCTCCGACAGCCAGCGACCCAGGATCGCCTTCTGCTGGTTGCCGCCCGACAGGGTGCGGATCTGGGTTTCGCCACTGGCGGTGCGCACGTCCAGGTCGCGTATGGCGCGGATCGCGTTCTGCTTCTCGCGCGCGAAATCCACCAGACCGGCGCGAGCATAGCGCCGTCGAACGCTGATGTTGATGTTGTCGTTCACCGAAGCGATCGGGAAGATCCCCTCGCGCTTGCGATCCTCCGGACACATGGCGATGCCGGCCTCGATCGCCCGGCGCGGCGAGCCCATGCGCAGCGCCTTGCCCCGCAGCGTCACGCTGCCGCCGGTTGCCCGCTCGGTGCCGCAGAGCAGACGCATCAGCTCGGTGCGCCCGGCGCCCACGAGACCGAAGAAGCCGACGATCTCTCCGGCCCGCACGTTGAACGAGACCGGCGCGCGCAGGCCGGGGCCGGTCAGGCCGTCGATCGCCGCCACCACCTCGCCCACGGGGCGCGGCGACCAGCCATAGATGTCCTCGATCGCACGGCCGACCATCTCGGTCACGAGACGGTCCTGCGTCACCGTCTCCATGGTCGGATGATGCGCCACCCGGGCGCCGTCGCGAAACACGGTGACGGCGTCGCACAGCTCGAACAGCTCGGCCATGCGATGGGTCACGTAGACGATCGCCCGGCCCTCGTCCCGCAGGCGGCGGACGATGCGCTTCAGGTTCTCGACCTCGCGCGCCGACAAGGACGAGGTCGGCTCGTCGAATGCGATGATGCGGGCTTCGCGCAGCAGCGCCTTGCCGATCTCCACCATCTGTCGCTGGCCGATCGACAAACGGCCCACGGGGGTGGACGGGTCGATATCCTCGCCCAGATCGCGCAGGACCGCCTCCGCCCGCGCGCGCAGGGCCTTGCGGTCGATCAGCCCCATGCGGCTGGGCAGCTGGCCTAGCATCAGGTTCTCGGCGGCGCTCAGTCCCGGAACCAGATGCAGTTCCTGGTAGATGATGGCGATCCCGGCTTCCAGCGCATCGGCCGCGCCGCGGAAGGACAGCTCCTGCCCATCCACGCGGATGGTGCCGGAACGGGGGATGTTCACGCCGCTCATCACCTTGAGCAGGGTGCTCTTTCCGGCGCCGTTCTCGCCCATCAACCCATGCACGGAGCCGGCCCGGACGTCGAGATCAACGCCGCGCAAGGCCTTCACGCCCGGAAACTCGACGACAATCCCGGAAAGGGCCAGCAGCGGCGGGCTCTCCGGAGAGTCGAAACGGGCCGCCGCTGCCTCGCTCATGAGCCGAGCTGGGCCTTCACCTGCTGCCAGTTGTCGCGCGTCATCAGCACGCCGGTGGTCTGGGTGTCGGCCGGCGGACGCGTGCCGGTGCGGATCCAGTTCACGAGGTTCTCGGCGCTCTGCCGGCCATGCAGCGCCGAGCTCACGGCGATGGTGCCGAAGAAGCCGGTTGGTTGCGGCTTGCTGAACTCGGCGAAGGCGGCGCCCGTGCCGTTGATGCCGACGCCGATCACGTCGTTCGCGCCCAGATGGAACTGCTCGGCCGCACGCACGCCGCCCAGAACGCTTTCCTCGTTCAGCGCGTAGATCACCCACTTCTTGAAGTTGCTGTGGCGGGCGAAGACCGGGCTCGCGGCGATGTTGGCGCCTTCCGTGTCGGTAGTCCGCTGCGGTGCGTCGAAGATGTTGGCCTTGATGAAGCCCGCCTTCAGCAGCGCATCGGTGGCGCCGGCAACGCGCTCGCGGGCGGTCGGCAGCTCCTCGTCGGTGATGCGGCAGGCGGCGACCTCTTCCGGCTTCCAGCCGCGCTTCTTCATCTCGGCGGCGATGGCCTCGCCCACCTGCTGGCCGATCTTGTAGCCGGACATGCCCAGATGCGGCACCTCCGTCATCGGCTTGCCGTCCGGGCCGACGAACTGGTCGTCCACGGTCACGACCTTCATGTTGTCGGCCTTGGCGCGGTTGTAGATCGCGGTGCCGAGACGCACGTCCGGCGGACAGATCACGAAGCCCTTGGCGCCCTGGGCGTTCAGGTTGTCGATCGCGCTCATCACCGCCGAGCCGTCGGTGCCGGCGAGATTCACGACAATGAAATTGTCCTTCTGCCCGGCTTCGGTGGCGGCCTTCTGTTCGTTGATGAACCAGGCCTGCTCGGGCATCTTCACGATGAAGCCGATCTTGACCGGGGCTGCGGCCGCGGCCCCTCGGCCGATGAACCCGCCGGCCAGGGCGCCGGCTGCGCCAAGCGAGGAAATCTGCAGAAGGCGGCGTCTGCTGGTGATCATGGTGGTCCTCCCGGTAGCGGCTGTTTGTCGCCGCGTTGGCACCGTTCTAGCGCGAAAAACTTGTCGGACAAATAGCCCGTCTTCGCAATCAAGCTGATTTAATGGCTGTCACGCGGCAGCCCCTTGGTCTGGCTGATCCGCTGGAACGCCACCGCGGGTTCGAGCACCGCACCGGTCTCGAGCTGTCCGACCACGGCGCGCTGAAGCTGCTGCCAGGGCGTCTGGTGCGCCGGGTAGCGATAACCGCCGGCCTGGTCGAACGCCTGCCGGCGCGCGGCGATCTCCGCCTCGGTGAGCATCATGTCCACGCGCCCGGTCTTCAGATCGACGCGGATCCGGTCATCGGTGCGCAGGAGCGCCAGATTGCCGCCCGCCGCCGCCTCCGGCGACGCGTTCAGGATCGACGGAGAGCCGGAGGTCCCGGACTGGCGGCCGTCGCCGATGCAGGGCAGCGCATGCACCCCGCGCTCGATCAGGGCGGCAGGCGGACGCATGTTCACCACCTCGGCCGCGCCGGGATAACCGATCGGCCCGGCGCCACGCATCACCAGAATGTCGCGATCGCCGATCGCCAGCTCCGGATCGTCGATCCGCGCGTGGTAGTCCTCCGGCCCGTCGAACACCACGGCACGGCCTTCGAACGCGTCGGGATCGGCCGGATCGCTGAGATAGCGCTGCCGGAACTCCTCCGAGATCACGCTGGTCTTCATGATCGCGCTGTCGAACAGATTGCCGGTCAGGACCATGAATCCCGCCCGCTCCTTCAGCGGCCGCGCATAGGGACGGATCACCGCCTCGTCCTCGATGCGCGCATCGCGGCAATTCTCGCCGATGGTGCGGCCGTTGGCGGTGATGGCGTTCTCCGCGATCAGCCCCTGGCCGATCAGCTGGCCGACCACCGCCGGAACGCCGCCGGCGCGATAGAAGTCCTCGCCCAGATATTCTCCGGCCGGCTGCAGGTTCACCAGAAGCGGGATGTCGAGCCCGAGCCGCTGCCAGCTTTCGAGCGGCAGGTCGATGCCCAGATGGCGGGCGATGGCGGCAAGATGGATCGGCGCGTTGGTGGAGCCGCCGATCGCCGCGTTCACCCGGATGGCGTTCTCGAACGACGCCTTGGTCATGATGTCGGACGGCTTCAGGTCCTCGCGGACCATCTCGACGATGCGCCTGCCGGTCTCGTACGCGCATTCCTGGCGGTCGCGATACGGCGCGGGAATCGCGGCGGCGCCCGGCAATTGCATCCCCAGCGCCTCGGCCAGCGAGTTCATGGTCGTGGCCGTGCCCATGGTATTGCAGTAGCCGGTGGACGGCGCGGACGACGCCACCAGCTTGATGAAGCCCTCGTAGTCGATCTCGCCGGTGGCCAGCAGCTCGCGCGCACGCCAGATGATGGTGCCGGATCCGGTGCGCTGCCCGCGGAACCACCCATTCAGCATCGGGCCCACGGACAGGGCGATCGCTGGAATGTTCACTGTGGCCGCGGCCATCAGACAGGCCGGCGTGGTCTTGTCGCAGCCGATGGTCAGCACGGTGCCGTCGATCGGATAGCCGTACAGAACCTCCACCAGCCCCATATAGGCCAGGTTGCGATCGAGCCCGGCCGTGGGGCGCTTGCCGGTTTCCTGGATCGGATGGACCGGAAACTCGATGGCGATGCCGCCCGCCTCGCGTATGCCTTCGCGCAGACGCTCCGCCAGAACCAGATGGTGACGATTGCAGGGCGAGAGGTCGGAGCCGGTCTGGGCGATACCGATGATCGGGCGGTCGGACTGCAGCTCGCGCTGCGAGAGGCCGTAATTCAGGTAACGCTCCAGATAGAGCGCGGTCATGTCCGGGTTGGTCGGATCGTCGAACCAGGCGCGCGAGCGCAAGCGGGTGCGGCCGCGATCGTGCGGCTTGCTGTCCCGTTCGATCTTGTGTTCCGGCGACAGGGCTGAATCGGTGGGCTTGATCATCGAAGGGTCCTGTCAGGCGGGCATGGTGGAGAAGCGCCAAACCGTCCGTGACCGAAAGACCCGACCGGGATCGAGCCGGGTACTGGGGAAGTGCGGGTGGTTGGGGCTGTCGGGAAAATGCTGGGTTTCCAGACAAAGCCCGTCGTCCTGGCGATACAGCAGTCCGGATTTGCCGGCGATCGTGCCGTCCAGGAAATTGCCGGAATAGAACTGCACGCCCGGCTCGGTGGTCAGAACCTCCAGCACGCGGCCGGACACGGGATCTTCCAGACGCGCGGCGGGAAGCGGCGACTCCGCCGGCGCATCGCGCAGAACGTAGTTGTGGTCGTAGCCGCGTCCGAGCGCGATCTGCTGTTCCGAGGCGTCGCGCACGCGATCGGCGATCCGTCTCGGCGCGCGAAAATCAAGCGCGGTGCCGTCGACCGGCATCAGGACGCCCGTCGGGATCATGGTCGGGCCGACCGCGGTGATCCGATCCGCCTGCAAGGTCAGACGATGCTCCAGCGCACTGCGTCCGCTCGCCTCGCCGGACAGATTGAAGAAGCTGTGGTTGGTCAGGTTGATCACGGTCGGCGCGTCGGTGCTGGCCTCGTAGCTCAGCTCCAGCCCGTCCTCGCCAAGGCTGTAGGTGGCGCGCACCTCCAGCGTGCCGGGGAAACCCTCCTCGCCGTCGGGGCTGACGCGACGCAGCGTGACCGAGGCCGGCTCGCCGGGCTCGGAAACACTGTCGATCTCCCAGAGGCGCACATCGAAACCACGCTCGCCGCCATGCAACGCCTCCGCCCCATCCGTCGCCGGGATGCGATACGCGCGCCCGTCGAGCGAAAAACGCCCCCCGCCGATCCTGTTGCCGAACCGGCCAATGGTCGCGCCGAAATATTGCGGCTTGGTCTGGTAGTCGGATGCCGTCGCGTAGCCCAGCACGATATCCGCCGACCGACCGGTCCGGTCCGGCACATGCAGCGCCTGCAACGTAGCGCCGAAACTCAGCACCCGCGCTTCCAGACCGCTTCCATTGCGCAGGATGACGCTCGTGACGGCAGCGCCATCGGGAAGGGTGCCGAACGGGCTGATATCGGCGGAAGGGCTGCGGACCATTACTCATACAATAAGCTGATCCGGATTGTTGGCAAGACGGAGCCGGACTCGCTGCCCGAGGTCGCGCATGTCGGAAACGAGCCGACGCGCTGGCTTCGACGACCGCGCCAACGCTCACGCCGCGCTTTTCACCTCGGTCAGGAAATCGCGCACGGCTTCGGTCAGTCGCCCGGAGCGGTCCGTCATCGTCTGGACGGAGCGGTCCAGATCGCGGGTCGCTCCCGTGGTCCGGCGCGTATCCGTCTGGATGGCCGCCATCAACTGGTCCACTTCGCGGTTGTTGATCGCCGCCTGGGATGCGCTGCGGGCGATCTCGGCCGTGGCCGCCCCCTGCTCCATCACCGATTCGGCGATGCCGCCGCTAATGGCGTTCATGCGGGCGATGGTCCGGGCGATCCCCGCGATGGCCTGCACCGCTTCGGCTGTCGCCGCCTGCATCTGGGCGATCTGGCTCGCGATATCCGCGGTGGCCTTGGCGGTCTGCTGCGCCAGCCCCTTCACCTCGTTGGCGACGACGGCAAAGCCCTTGCCGGCCTCGCCGGCTCGCGCGGCTTCGATGGTCGCGTTGAGCGCCAGAAGATTGGTCTGGCCCGCGACCGCCTCGATCATGCGCACCACCTCGCCGATCCGCGCCGCCCCGTCGGCAAGCGCATGCACCACGCCATCGGTGCGGCGCGCATCCTCCACCGCCTGTCCGGCAACACCGGCCGATTCGTCCACCTGGCGTCTGATCTCCGAGACGGATACGGACAACTCCTCCGCCGCGGCGGCCACGGTCTGTACGCCAGCGCTCGCTTCCGCCATCGCCGCCACGGCCGCATCCACGGAATCGCCCGAGTTCTCGGCGGTGTTCGCAATGCCGCGCGACACGCTGCCGAGATCGGCCGCGGAACGATCGAACTCCTCCACCACGCCCCCGATCCGGGCCCGGAAAGCCTCCGCGAAACCCGACACCAGCAGCCGGCGCGCTTCCGTCTCGCGTTCCGCATAGGTTTCCAGCAGCAGCTCGACATCGAGCCATACCGCTTTCTGCAGCGCATTGGTTTGATTGTGCTTCCGGATCGAGTCCTTGAAGCCCATGCGGCGCTTGCAGGGGATATCGAGCTCCATCTCGCGCAGGATCATCTTGCTGACCGTGGCATGGCACAGCACGACGGCGTAGGCGGGCACATGATGGCTCAGGAACACGTCGGCGAGACGCCGTGCGGAGGGAAGGAATTCGCCGTCGAAACGACCGAGCACCACGCGCTGCCAATGCTCCAGACGAGCCTGATAGACCTCCGGATGCTGGAGGGCGCGCGATATCTCGGGCCAGGCGGAGAACTCGTGCTGCGTCCCACCCAGAAGCTTCGGGAGACGCTCGCGCGTGAACGGCTCGAACGTGGCCAGGCATTCCAGGTCGGAGGGCTGGATGGAAAATGTTTCCAGCCGTTGGCGATGCTGCGGGTGGACACGCTCAAGCATGACTGTTCCTGGTCGCTTCTGTCTTTCGAGAAACGCCATGGTACGACACAAGAAAGAAGGAACGGTTAACGGCGCCGCGCTCCGGGCGCCGCCGGTCCGTCCGGATCAGCTCTTCGCCGACAGATCCACCACCGCCACCGCACCGCTTTCCGTGCCGAACGCCAGGCGTGTGCCGCTGGCGTCGAAACTCAGAGCGGATACCGCGCCCCTTCCGGCACCGCACACCGGCAGGACACGCTTGGTTCCCACATCCGACATCAGCACGGTGCCGTCGGAGAATCCCGCCGCCACGATGTCGTGCTGCGGATGGAACGCCACCCGCACCGCCACCGCATCGGGCACCCCGGCCAGCTCGGTCGGCGCCTTGCCCATCGGGCCGCCACCGAAGAACGGCCACAAAACGATCGCCTCTGCCCCGCCCGTCGCGAGCCAGCGCCCGTTGCGGGAGAACGCCATCGACTGGCACTTCGACGGATAGCCGGACATGCGCATGTTGTGCCCGTCCGACAGGCGCCAGCCATGCAGCTCGTTCTCCTGCATCGCCGTCACCAGCGCCTCGCCCTCCGGATGCAGCACCACACCGATATGCGAGCCCTTCCATTCCAGACGGCGCGGCGTGTCGGATTTCGAGGCGGTGAACCACAGCGATGCGCCGCCATAATGCGACACGGCGATCCGCTTCCCCTTGGCATCGAAACACAGCCCCGACACCGTGCTCGGATGCTCGAGCGTCTTGACCAGGGTGCCGGCGGCGTCGCGCAGTTCCACCTGCTTTCCGGCCGCCGAGGCGATCAGCCCGCCAGCGCCGGAACCGGGCTTTCCCGGGAAGCTCGCGACGTGCTCGATCCAGCGACGCCCCTTGGCGATCGGCGCGACCCCGCCCTCTGCGTCGATCCGGTTCAGGACAGTGTCGTCGCCGCCGGAGACGAAGCCGGACGGTCCCGCATCCGGCGCCAAAGAGAGGATCGATCCGTCATGCGCCTCGATCTCGCGCCATGCGCCGCCGTCCGACGCAGCCAGGGCGATGCGCCCCTCCGCCGTGGCGAAGCAGACCGTGCGGCCGTCTCGCGAAAAGGCACAGCCGGACACGAACCCGTCCAGCGCATGCTCCACGCCGCGGGTGCGCAGGAGATGGTCGTGCTCGGCCAGGGCAGGAGAACCGGCGGCGGCAGCGGCGCCGCTCATGCGCGGCAACCCTCGAAGCCGCGACGCAGGCGCGGGCGGTTGAGATCGCGGCCGATGAACACGATGCGCGACGTGCGCGCCTCGCCGTCCTTCCAGGGCGCCACGAAATCGCCGTCCGCCATCATGTGCACGGCCTGGAAGGCGAAGCGGCGCGGCTCGCCGGCATAGGACAGGATGCCCTTGGACCGCAGGATGTTACCGCCCTGCTCCTGCAGGACCTGCCCGATCCAGGCCTGGAACTTCCGCGGATCGAGCGGCTCGCGCACCTCGAAGGAGAGCGAAGACACGTCCTCGTCGTGGCTGTGGCTCTCATCCTCCAGGAAGTCCGGCGCGATCTCGAGCGCGCGCTGCAGGTCGAACCCGCCCTGGTCCAGCACGTCGGCCAGCGACACGTCGCCGCGTATCGCGCGATGGATGCGCACGGGCCGGTTGATCGAGCGGATGCGCTCCTCCAGCGCCGCCAGGCCGGCCTCGTCCACCAGATCGCACTTGTTCAGGATCACCACGTCGGCGAACGCCACCTGGGTGCGCGCTTCCGCGCTGTCCGATAGCCGCGCGGGCAGGTTCAGCGCATCCACCACCGTCACCACGGCATCGAGACGGCACTTCTCGCGCACCGCATCGTCCACGAAGAAGGTTTGCGCCACCGGCGCCGGGTCGGCCAGACCGGTGGTCTCGACGATGATCCCGTCCAGCTTCTGACGACGCTTCATCAGCGCGCCCAGGATGCGGATCAGGTCGCCGCGCACGGTGCAGCAAATGCAGCCGTTGTTCATCTCGAACACCTCCTCGTCGGCATCCACCACGAGGTCGTTGTCCACGCCGAGCTCACCGAACTCGTTGATCACCACCGCATATTTCCGGCCATGGTTGGCGGTCAGGATGTGGTTCAGCAACGTGGTCTTGCCGGCGCCGAGATAGCCGGTCAGCACCGTCACCGGCACCAGCGTGTTGGAGGGGGCGTCAGACATGGGGATCGCTCCGGGGGAAAGGTCGTCGGCGCTCGATATAGGCGTCGGCCAGCCCTACGCCCAGGATCACGAAGAACCATCCGCCGAGCGGCATGTTGGTGAAGGCGCTGGCCGAGGCGATCGGCCATTCCTGGATGAACACGGCCGCGAACAGGCCGACGCGCCAGGCGAAGAACGTCCCGTCCCCGCCCCGGCTCCCGCCCTGGCCCCCGCTTTGGCGCGGCCGCAACAGCCCTTGCCCCAGCGCGACCAGCCAGAACACCACCATGGCGGCAAACAGCAGCAGGCCCGGAACGCCGGAATCGGTCAGCGCCTGCAGCGCATGGTTGTGGGCGTGCTGCACGCAGATATCGGCACCCCCGCCATCGCCCGGCCGATCGCCCCAGGGCGGCCAGGCCCGGAAATAGGCCGGATCGTCGCAACCATTGCGGAACCCATCGAAACCGAGCCCGGTCAACGGGTTGGAATAGGCGATGCTGGCGGCCCGGTTGAAGATCAGCCCGTACGGGCTGCGACCGAAATGCTCCATCTGCCGCTCGAACAGCAGCACCAGATGGGCGAAACTCTCCGGCGACGCCACGGCGGACGCCGCGACCAGAACCGGCGCCAGCACCAGGACCCCCAGCAGGATCGGGCGCAAAGCGCGCAGGAACAAGCCCGACACCAACAGACCGAGCAGCAGCAGAAGCAGCGGCATGCGCTGCCCGGCCAGCACCATCACCGCGATCCCAGCCAGAAGCGGCAACGCCGCCAGAATACCGCGCGCGGCACGGCCGCCCGGCACCCTCGCACGGGCCGCCAGCCACACGCTCCCGGCCAGCATCACCGGCAGAAGCAGACGCGACAGCGGCGCCGCGGCGCGCGGCTTGTCGTAGGGGCCGGTCAGCGTGCCGTCATGGAAACGCGGATCGCCGAACAGGTTGAACCCGAAGACCGCCTGGATCAGCATCTGCGCCGCGATGTAGAGGCAGCACGCCACCAGGATCCAGCGCATCGCCCGGCGCATGCGGTCGTCGCGCAGCGCCACGTGCTGAAGACAGGCGGCGAACAACAGGAACCGCACCGTCATCAACGCCTGGAACAGACCAGGCCAGCCGCCGGCGCCGAACGGCCCGAACGGCAGCGAGCAGACGCACAGCCAGCCCCACCACAAAGCGGCCGCGCCGACCCAGGGGGTGCCGAGCCAGGACCAGCCGCAGCAGAGCACGGAGCGCAGCAGGAACAGGATCGACGCGACGTCGATGCAGGCTTCGGCCAGGCCGCGCCCATGGGTCAGGAAGAGGGGACACAGCAAGGCCGCGCCGACGCAGATGCGGTCGAACGTCCGAACGATCGCCGCCCGGCGCGGCGGCACGGCCGGGCCGGCCCCGAACGCGACCGCACGCTCATCGCCGATCCCGCCGCTCAACGCGCCTCTCCCCGAAGGCGCGCCAGCCGGGCCCGCGCTTGCGGCAGATCGAACGCGGAGGCTCGCTTCAGCCCAGCCTTGCCCAGACGATTCCGCAAACGCGAATCGCCGGCGAGAGTCCGGATCGCCTCTTCCAGGGGGCCGGCCGGTTCCGGATCCGCCAGAAGGGCCGCGGAGCCCACGAGCGCACCGAGCCCGCCACGCCCGGAACAGACCAGAGCGGCGCCGCTGGCCATGGCTTCCAGCGCCACGAGGCCGAACGGCTCCGGCCACCGGCTCGGCACCACGACGATCGCCGCCCGCGCCATGGCCTCCAGCACGGCAGCATGCGGCTTGTGCCCGTGCAGCACGATCCCGGCCGCTTCCGCGCGCGGCAGAACCGCATCCTCGAACGGGGTGCGCGGCGCATCGGCCCGGAACCGGTCGGCGCCGATCATCTCCGCGCGCCAGTTCGGCAGGTCGGGCAGCAGCGTTTCCATCGCCCGCACGAAGCAATCCGCCCCCTTGTCGGCCACGGTGCGTCCGGCGAACAGGATCAACCGGTCGCGGCGCGGGGCGCGCGGCGGCAGGGCGGACAGGTCGAGACAGTTCGGCAGAATCGCGACGTCCGCATCCGCCGGGAGGCGCGCGCGGAACCGCTCCGCCACCCAGTCCGACACCGCCACGACGCGCATCCGCTTCAAAAGACCCCGTCGCGCGGCAGCACTTTGCGCACCACGCATCCCTTGCGGGTCGTTGTGCAGAAACAGCGTTATGCGGCAGCGAGGGAAGCGGCGCGCCAGAAGCCGGGCCACGTCCGGGCGGTTATGCACCTCGATCGCGTCCACCCGGGCCTCACGCAGGATGGCCGCAACCCCGGCCGCGTAGCGCAGCGCCGCGCGCAGCGGCGACCAGCGCGGCGGCGTCACGGCCCGGAACCGGATGCCGTCGAACGGCGCGCCGGCTGCGGCACGACCCAGAACCAGATCCTCGGTCCCGGCCAGACGACGCACCATCAGCCCCACCGCGCCGACCGCCTCCGGGGAAAACCCTTCCCGGGGCGGCAGGACGATGGCGATACGGGGCCGCAGCGAGGCGTCCGGCGCCGCTCGGCCAGAAGGCGGCGGAAGCGGGGCGATCAGGCGACGTCCTCGTAGCGGTCGAGTTGCCAGGAGGCAGGTTCGGCGGCCGCCTCGTCATACCATTCGCGCACCAGCGGATGGGCGCGCACGGCGGCGCGATAGGCGGCGGCGGACTCGCCGGTCTGCACCTGATAGCTGTCCAGGCGCGCGACCACGGGGGCGAACATGGCATCCACGGCGCCGAAACGCTCTCCGAACAGGAACGGGCCGCCCCCGCCGAAGCGACGCAGCGCGTCCGACCAGAGCTGCTCGATCCGGTCGATGTCGTGCTGCACGTCCAACGCGATGCCGTCGGCGAGCGGACGGTCGCGACCGAGGTTCATCGGCATGGCGAGACGCAGCGGCCGGAAGCCCGCGTGCATCTCCGCGGACAGGACCCGCGCATGGGTCCGCGCCGCCAGCGTCTCCGGCCACAAGGCCGGCTCCAGCTCGGCGCAATATTCGGCGATGGCGAGGCTTTCCCAGACCTGCGACCCGCCATGGAACAGGAACGGCACCAGCCCGCTCGGGCTGGCATCGCCCACGGCGCTCGGCGACTGGCCGAGCGGAATCAGCTTCACCGTCGGATCGAGCCCGGCCAGACGCACCAGCAGCCAGCCGCGCATCGACCAGGAGGAATAGCGTCGCGTGCCGATCAGAAGCGTGCCGCGATCCTGCGGATCGGGCGATCCGGGACTGGTCGACATCGGAAGCGCTCCCCTGCTGAAACCGGACCGTTCTTAGGGCAGGCGCCGCGTCGGGCGCAAACGGCCTGCGCATCGCGGCCTCGATGGGAGGGGAGAGGTGTTCTTTCCTGAAAGAAAGAACCAAAGAACTTCCGTCCATTTAACTCCGTGGCGAACCGCACACTCCGAGACAAATGAACAAAAGTCTTTTTGCTTCTTTTTCTTCAGAAAAAGAAGCCCCTTCCTGTCTTCTCTCAGGCCCGGCTTAACGCCCGATCCAGATAATACGCCGCCGAGATCAGCGCGAGATGGGTGAAGGCCTGCGGGAAATTGCCCAGATGCTCCCCCGCCGGCCCCAGCTCCTCGGCGAACAGGCCGAGATGGTTGGCGTAGCCGAGCATCTTCTCGAACAGGAACCGCGCCTGCGCCAGATCGCCGGCTCGCGCCAGGCACTCCACATACCAGAACGAGCACATGGTGAAGGTGCCCTCTTCGCCATGCAGACCGTCATGCCCGGGGCCGCCATCTGCGGTGACGGTGTCGTAGCGGTAGACGAGGCTGTCGGCGGCCAGCAGCCGTCCCACCGCGTCCAGGGTCGAGCGGAAGCGTGGATCGGTGGCGCTGATGAAGCGCACCAGCGGCATCAGCAGGCAGGACGCATCCAGGGCGGTGCCGCCCTTGTACTGCACGAAATAGCCCAGCTCCTCGTTCCAGAACTCCTCATGGATCTCGCGATAGATCGCGTCCCGGCAACCGGCCCAGAGCTTCTTGTGGGCCGGCAGGCCGCGCTTGCGTGCCAGACGGATCGCGCGGTCGAACGCGACCCAGCTCATCAGACGCGAATGCAGGAAGTGCTGCCGTCCGCCGCGCACCTCCCAGATGCCCTCGTCGGGCTCGTTCCAGTGGTGCGACAGGTAGTCCAGCATCCGCACGACGCCGTTCCAGCGCTCGTAGCTCACCAGCTCGCCGGCGGCGTCGCAAAGGTACAGCGCATCCATCAGCTCGCCGTAGATATCGAGCTGGAGCTGGTCGTTGGCGCCGTTGCCGACCCGCACCGGCTGGCTGTTGCCGTAGCCCGCGAGATGCGGCAGCTCCTCCTCGTCCGGCGCCGGCGAACCGTCCACCGAATACATGATGCTGAGCGGGCCGCCCTCGGGAATATCGCGCGCCCGGTCGCCCAGCCAACTGATGAAGCGGCTCGCCTCTTCCGTATGGCCGATCCGCAGGAAGGCGTAGACGGAGAAGGCGGAATCCCGCAGCCAGGTGTAGCGGTAGTCCCAGTTCCGCACCCCGCCGATCTCTTCCGGCAGGCCGAACGTGGCGGCCGCGACCATGGAGCCGTGTTCCGCCGAACAGAGCAGTTTCAAGGCGAGCGATGAACGCGTCACCTGGTCGTGCCAGCGCCCCTGGTAGGTCGCGCGGCCCACCCAGCCGCGCCAGACATCGCAGGTCCGCTTGAAATCGCGCGAGACGCTGTGGTCGTCGAACGTGTCCGAGCCGGCAGGGCCGGCGCGGTCGGCATCCTCGATCACAAATGCCGCCGTCTCTTTCTCCTCCAGCGAGAAATCGCACACCACCGCCCCGTCCTCGATCGAAAGCGGCTGGGTGGAAAGCAGGCGCAGGCGCGGCCCGCCGCTTTCCGGCGTGAACACGGCCGACTTGCCGTCCAGCGCCACCGTATGCGCGGCGCGGCCATAATCGAAACGCGGCGCGCAGCGCATGCGGAAGCGGCAGGCATGCCGTACGGCCTTCACGCGGCGCACCAGGCGCTGGCATTCGGCGGTGTCGGCCACCAGCATGAAATCCGAGACTTCCGCCACGCCCTCGGCGGACAGGAAGCGGGTCAGCAGAACGTTGGTGTCGGGCACGTAGAGCTGCTTGTGCCGCGCGCCGTTCAGCGCCGGGCGGAGCGAGAACGAACCGTCCTCCTCTCCGCCCAGCAGCGCGGCGAAGATGCTGGGGCTGTCGAAGCGTGGCCAGCACAGGAAATCGATCGTCCCGTCGAGCGCCACCAGGGCGGTGGTGCGCAGATCGCCGATGACGCCGTGATCTTCGATCGGGTGGGACACGAGCCGGACTCCTGAGCCTGACCCGCCGTAACGGAACGGTGAGGTCCCGGTTGCGATCGCCGTAAGATGTCGTTCCGCGATCATCCACGCCTCAGGGGCCGATCCTTGTTGGCAAGCGGGTCAGGAAGCGATCGGTTCAGGGGAGGATCACGACGCCCGGAACCGTTCCCGATATTGAACGGGCGTCACGCCGAGCCGTCGCTGGAAGGCGCTTCTCATCAGATCGGGATTGCCGAAGCCGCATTCGAAGGCCACGACCTTGATCGCCGTATCCGAAGCCTCCAGCAAGTTGCGCGCCTGGTCGATGCGGATGCTTTCGATGAAGTCGTGGGGGGTGGTTCCCAGCCCCTGGGCGAACAAGCGCGCGACGCTCCGGAGACTCACTCCTGCGATCTGCGCAAGCCGCTCCACCGGAAACGCTTCGGAAAGGTGCTCCATCACATAGGCCTGCACCCTGCCAAGCGGGGAGGCGCCGTCAGCGACGCGGAGAAGGAGCGGGCTGAACTGCGACTGGCCGCCCTGACGCTGCGCCATGACGACCAGCGCCTTGGCGCACGCGAGCGACGTCGCTGCGCCATGGTCCTCCGCCACCAGCGCGAGCGCGAGGTCGATCCCCGCCGTCACCCCGGCCGAGCTGACCAGCCGATCGTCCCTGACGTGGATGCGATCCGGCTCGACCCGCGCCCTGGGAAATCCGGCCGCGAGCCTGGCCGAGGCGAGCCAATGCGTGGTGACGGTCCTGCCATCGAGCAGGCCTGCATGGCCGAGCGCGAAGGTGCCGTTGCAGATCGAGCCGTATCGCTCGGCACGGCTGCCCCATTCGCGCAGCCATTCGGACAGGAGCGGGTCCGGACCGCGATCGGGCATGCTCGGGCCGCCTGCCACCAGCACCGTATGGAACGGGCGGCAGGCGTCGTCGAAACCCAGGTCGGCCACGATCCTCATGCCGTTCGAACTGCGAACCGGCGCGCCGTCCTTCCCGACGACGAAGCATCGATAGTGGTCCGCGGGCATGAGGAAATCGTTGGCCGCGGCGAACACGTCCAGCGGGCCTGCGACATCGAGCGCCTGGACACCCTCGTGGATGACGACGGCAACATCGCGATGGGCCATCGAACCGCTTCCCGGTCACCGCAGCTCCGATCGGCTGCGCGGCAGCCATTCCGGCGCTCCAGGCAGTTTATCGCGCATGCTTGGCAGAAATCCACTGTGGGCGTTGATTGCCGCCATGCCGGAGAGATGTGATGTGTCGGTCACCGGCAACGGTCCTCCGAAACTCAGGCGGAAACCGAAGCCTCCACTCTCCTCGCCAAGGTGACGACATGACCGACGCGCTTCTCTCGACCGCCAATATTCATGGCATCAAGGTGCCGGACAGCCGGCTTGGCCGTGCGATCACCGAGTTCATCCGCGACACCGAGAACGAGCTGCTCTTCAACCATTCGAGCCGGGTGTTCTTTTTCGGCGCGATCGCCGGACGGCAGCGCGGCCTGAGCTTCAATCCCGAACTGCTCTACGCCGCCGCGATGTTCCACGACATCGGGCTGATGCCGTCGCACAGCAGCGAACACCTGCGCTTCGAGGTCGACGGGGCCAATGCCGCGCGCGACTTCCTGGCCGGCCACGGTGTCGATCCTTCGGACATCGAGCGTGTCTGGACCGGGATCGCGCTCCACACCACCCCCGGCGTGCCGGAGTTCATGCACCCGGTGATCGCGCTGACCACCGCAGGCGTCGAAATGGACGTGCTCGGCCTCACCTACGACCAGTACGAGGATGAGGTGCGCGAGGCGGTGGTCAAGGCGTTCCCGCGCTCGGCCAACTTCAAGGAAGACATCATCCAGGCCTTCTACGACGGCATCAGGCACAAGCCCGACACCACCTTCGGCAACGTGAAGGCCGACGTCATCGCCGACAAGGAGCCGCATTTCCATCGCGGCAATTTCTGCTCGGTCATCCGGGGTTCGCGCTGGAAGGCCTGATCCGACACCGCGGCTCCTCCGAACGATGCTCCCCAGGGCCCGGCGCATCGCCAGGCCCGTCCGGAGCGTACGCCGGCTGCGCGCCCGCACGGACGGACGGGCTTTCATGCCGTTCGCCTGGCACAAGCGCGTTGACACTGCCCCCTCCCGCCTGCGATGAAGCCGGCGTCGATGTGGGAGAGATCGGTGGGGCTTCGGTCCGGCCGGCGCCGAAGGAGCAACCGCCCCGGAAACTCTCAGGCAGAAGGACCGCATCGGTGAGAACTTCTGGAAAGAGGCGTTCCCCGCGGGAGCGTCCGCCGACGGGATAACGATCTCAGGCAAAGCAAACAGAAGGGGCGCGTTGACGGACCGTTTCGTCCGTTCCCCAGGGTCCGAACCCGGGAGCGCCGCGCCATGACCGACGCCGACGATCTTCGCACCGCGCACCGCCCGAACGGCGACATGCTGGCCCGCGCCATCAGCGTGTTCGATCTCTACACGATCGGCATCGGCCCCTCGAGCTCGCATACCGTGGGCCCGATGCGGGCCGGGCGGCTGTTCGCGCAGGCGGCCCTGGAGACGGCGGAAGAGCGGCGGACCGCGCCGGTCTCGGTGCGCTGCCGCCTGTTCGGCTCCCTGGCGCTGACCGGGCACGGCCACGCGACCGACACCGCCGTGATCCTCGGCCTGGCCGGCTGGGCGCCGGACGGGATCGACCCGGACCGCGTGCCGGCCCTGCTGGGCGCGATCGCGGAGAGCGGGATGCTGATGCTGGGCGACCGTGCGCCGGTCCCGTTCGCGCAGGGCCGCGACCTGGTGTTCGACCGCGACACCTTCCATCCCGGCCATCCCAACACGCTCCTGTTCGGCTGCGTCTTCGCCGACGGGAGCACGCTGGAGCGCGTGTTCCATTCCATCGGCGGCGGCGTGGTGCTGGAAGCGGGCGTGCCGCCGGTTGCCGCCAACGTACGCCAGCCCTTTCCCTTCACCTCCGGCGCTGAACTTCTGGAACAGGCGTCCGGATCGGGGCTCGGCATCGCCGGGATCGTCGCGGCCAACGAGACCGTCTGGCGGTCGGAGGCGGAGACCGATGCCTTCCTGGACGCCGTTGCGTCGGCGATGTCCGGCTGCATTGATCGCGGCTGCGTCGCATCGGGCATCTTGCCGGGCGGCCTCGGCGTGCGCCGGCGCGCAGGGGTGATCAAGGCCGCGCTGGAGGCCACCGAGCGCGCGCCGGGTCCGCAGGACGTGTTCGAATGGGTGAGCCTGTGGGCTCTGGCGGTGAACGAGGAGAACGCGGCCGGCGGCCGCGTGGTGACGGCGCCGACCAACGGAGCCGCGGGCGTTCTGCCGGCGGTTCTGCGCTATTATCAGCGCTTCACGCCCGGCGCGGATGACGCGGGCGCGCGCCGTTTCCTGCTGACGGCGGCGGCGATCGGCTTTCTCTACAAGAAGCGCGCGTCGATCTCCGCGGCGGAGATGGGCTGCCAGGGCGAGGTGGGGGTGGCGTGTTCCATGGCCGCCGCCGCCTTGTGCGCGGTTCTGGGCGGCACCGACGCGCAGATCGAGAATGCGGCCGAGATCGGCATGGAGCATAATCTGGGCCTTACCTGCGACCCGATCGGTGGGCTGGTGCAGGTGCCCTGCATCGAGCGCAACACGATGGGAGCGGTGAAGGCGATCAATGCCGCCTACCTTGCCCTTCGCGGCGACGGGCAGCACATCGTATCCCTGGACGCGGTGATCGAGACCATGCGCCAGACCGGCGACGACATGCGTTCGAAATACAAGGAAACCAGCCTGGGCGGGCTCGCCGTGACCTGCAGCCTCCCGGTCAACCTCGCGGTCAACCACGTCGAATGCTGAAGGATAGCGCCATGTCGGACTTCTTTTCCCGCTCGCTCCGCGACGATCCGCTGATCGCCCGCGCGTTGTCGGCCGAGCTGGTGCGGCAGGACGAGGGCATCGAGCTGATCGCCAGCGAGAACATCGTCTCGCCCGCGGTCCTGGCGGCGCAGGGTTCGGTGCTGACCAACAAATACGCCGAGGGTTATCCGGGCCGCCGCTATTACGGCGGCTGCGCCGAGGCGGATGTGGTGGAAACGGCGGCGATCGAACGCGCGACGGCGCTGTTCGGCTGCGCCTATGCCAACGTGCAGCCGCATTCGGGCGCGCAGGCCAACGGCGCTGTGATGATGGCGCTGCTCAGGCCCGGCGACACCTTCCTGGGCATGGCGATCGATGCCGGCGGCCATCTCACCCATGGCGCGAAACCGACGGTCAGCGGCAAGTGGTTCAACGCGGTGCAGTACGGCGTGCGTCGCCAGGACGGCCTGCTGGACTACGATCAGGTCGAGAGCCTGGCGCAGGAGCACAAGCCGAAGCTGATCATCGCCGGCGGTTCGGCCATTCCCCGCCAGATCGATTTCGCCCGATTCCGCGCCATCGCCGACGGGGTGGGCGCGCTGCTGATGGTGGACATGGCGCATTTCGCCGGCCTGGTCGCGGGCGGCGCGCATCCGAGCCCGTTCCCGCATGCGCATGTGGCGACCACCACCACGCACAAGACGCTGCGCGGCCCGCGCGGCGGCATGATCCTGTGCAACGACGAGGCGCTGGCCAAGAAGATCAATTCGGCGGTGTTCCCCGGCCAGCAGGGCGGCCCGCTGATGCATGTGATCGCCGCCAAGGCGGTGGCGTTCGGCGAGGCGCTGCGTCCCGATTTCCGCGACTACGCCGCCCAGGTGGTGACCAACGCGCGTGTGCTGGGCGAGCAGCTGGTGGCGCGCGGGCATGAGCTGGTGACCGGCGGCACCGACACGCATCTGGTTCTGCTGGATCTGCGCCGCGCCGGCGTGACCGGCAAGGCGGCGGAAGCTTCCCTGGAGCGGGCCGGACTGACCTGCAACAAGAACGGCATCCCCTACGATCCGCTGCCGCCGGCGCAGACCAGCGGCATCCGCCTGGGTTCGCCCGCCGCCACCACGCGCGGGTTCGGCGAGGCGGAGTTCCGCCAGGTGGCGAACCTGATCGCCGACGTTCTGGACGGGCTGAAGCAGAACCCGGACGACAATTCGGCCGCGGAGACTGCCGCGCACGAGGCGGTCAAGGCCTTGTGCAAGCGCTTCCCGCTCTATGGCGCCGGCACCGCCGATGCCGGCGCGAAGGCCGCCTGATGGACCAGCACGCCGCCACGCCGCCGGTGACGCCGGAGCCCTTGTCCCGCACGCCGCTGCATGCGCTGCATCTCGAACTGGGCGGCCGGATGGTGCCGTTCGCCGGCTACGAGATGCCCGTCCAGTATCCGGCCGGGATCATGACGGAGCACACCCATGTGCGCTCCGCCTGCGGCCTATTCGACGTGTCGCATATGGGCCAGATCAGCCTGCGCCATCGTTCGGGCTCGCTGCATGACGCGGCGCTGGCGCTGGAACGGCTGGTGCCGGCCGACATCGTCGCCCTGAAGCCGGGCCGGCAGCGTTACGCGCTCTTCACCACGCCGGACGGCGGCATCTCGGACGACCTGATGGTGGCGGCCGAGGCCGATCAACTGTTCCTGGTGGTGAATGCCGGGCCGAAGCTCGCCGATCTGGCGCATCTGCAACAGCATCTGGGTGCCGAGTGCGAGATCGCCCTCCTGGCCGACCGGGCACTGCTGGCGCTGCAGGGTCCGGGCGCGGAGGCGGCCCTCGCCGCTCTGGCGCCCGAGGTGGCGGCGATGCGGTTCATGGATTTCCGCCGCGTCTCGATCGACGGGCAGGACTGCACCGTGTCGCGCTCCGGCTATACCGGCGAGGACGGGTTCGAGATCGGCCTGCCGAGTGCCGCCGCCGAGTCGATCGCGCGCCGCCTGCTGGCGCAGCCCGGCGTCCTGCCGATCGGGCTCGGCGCGCGCGACAGCCTGCGTCTCGAGGCCGGGCTGTGCCTCTACGGCTCCGATCTCGACACCGGCACCAGCCCGGTCGAAGCGGCGCTGGAATGGGCGATCCAGAAGAGCCGCCGCTTCGGCGGGGCGCGTGGCGACGGGTTCATCGGCGCCCAGCGCATCCTGACCGAGCTGGAGAACGGGGCCGCGCGCCGCCGGGTCGGGCTGCGCCCGGACGGACGGGCGCCGCTCCGGGCCGGCGCGCCCTTGTTCCTGCCGGACGATCCGGCCACGCCGGTCGGGCATGTGACCTCCGGCGCGTTCGGGCCGACGCTGCAGGCGCCGGTGGCGATGGGCTACGTCGAGACCGCCCTGGCCCAGCCAGGCACGGTGCTTCTCTCGGAGCTGCGGGGAAGGCCGGTTTCCGTGACCGTGAGCCCGACCCCGTTCGTTCCCCCCACCTACAAGCGGTAAGAATCGAATTCCGATGACCGAGCACACACTCTGGGCCGGCACGAACGCGTCGGGCGACTCGTTTGCCAAGCGGCATATCGGCCCCGATGCGGCCGAGGTCGCCGCCATGCTGCGCGTGATCGGCGCCGCCGATCTGGAAACCCTGACGGCGGAAACCGTGCCGTCCTCCATCCGCATGGCGCCGGAAGGCTGGAGCGACGCCTGGGCCGCGGCGGGTCTGGCCGAAGGCATGACCGAGACCGCCGTTCTGGAGAAGCTGCGCGGCATCGCCGGCCGCAACCGGGTGCTGACCTCGCTGATCGGCCAGGGCTATCACGGCACCATCCTGCCCGGCGTGATCCAGCGCAACATCCTGGAGAACCCGGCCTGGTACACCGCCTACACCCCGTACCAGCCCGAGATCAGCCAGGGCCGGCTGGAGGCGCTGCTGGCGTTCCAGACCCTGGTCTGCGACCTGACGGGACTCGACGTCGCCAACGCATCGCTTCTGGACGAGGCCACGGCGGCGGCGGAAGCGATGACTCTGGCCAAGCGCATGGCCAAGTCGAAGAGCAACAGCTTCTTCGTCGATGAAGGCGTGCATCCGCAGATCCTGGCGGTGCTGCGCACGCGGGCCGAGCCGATGGGAATCGACCTCGTGGTGGGCGATCCGGACGCGGCCGATGCGCGTGCCGTGTTCGGCGCGCTGCTGCAATATCCCGACACCTATGGCCGCATCCGCGATCCGCGCGCGCTGATCGCGCGTCTGCACGAGGCCGGCGCGCTCGCTGCGGTGGCGGCCGACCCGCTGGCGCTGGTGCTGCTGGCGTCGCCCGGCTCGCTGGGCGCGGACATCGCCATCGGCTCCATGCAGCGTTTCGGCGTGCCGATGGGCTATGGCGGTCCGCATGCCGCCTACATGGCGGTGCGCGACGCGTTCAAGCGCTCCATGCCGGGGCGACTGGTGGGTGTGTCGATCGACGCCGCCGGCCGCCCGGCCTATCGCCTGGCGCTGCAGACGCGCGAGCAGCATATCCGCCGGGAGAAGGCGACCTCCAACATCTGCACCGCCCAGGTGCTGCTGGCAGTGATCGCCGCCATGTATGCCGTGCATCACGGTCCGGAGGGGCTGCGCGCCATTGCCGGGCACGTGGCGCGCCGGGCCCAGGTTCTGGCGGCAGGGCTGCGCGCGCTGGGTCGCTCGGTGGAGAATGACAGGTTCTTCGACACGGTGACGGTGCGGACCGGCACGGAAACCGACGCCATCCTGGCGCGCGCGCTTGAGGCCGGCATCAACCTGCGTCGCATCGACGACAGCCGCCTTGGCATCAGCCTGGACGAGACCACCACGCCGGACATCATCCGCGCCGTTTGGACAGCCTTCGGCGGCCAGCCGGACGAGGCCTCCCTGCAGGCGCCGGACGCGATCCCGGCCGAGCTGCGCCGGACCGGGGCGTTGCTGGAGCACGAGGTGTTCCGCACCCACCATTCCGAGACCGAGATGCTGCGCTTCCTGCGCCGTCTGTCGGACCGGGATCTGGCGCTGGACCGGACCATGATCCCGCTCGGCTCCTGCACCATGAAGCTGAACGCCACGGTGGAGATGGTGCCGATCACCTGGCCGGGCTTCTGCGACATCCATCCGTTCGCGCCGGCCGATCAGGCCGAAGGCTATGCGGAGCTGTTCGCCGATCTCCAGGCCAAACTCTGCGCGGTGAGCGGCTACGACGCCGTGTCCCTGCAGCCGAATTCCGGCGCGCAGGGCGAGTATGCCGGCCTGCTGGCGATCCGCGGCTATCATCACGCCCGCGGCGAGGCGCATCGCGATATCTGCCTGATCCCGGCCTCCGCGCACGGCACCAACCCGGCCTCGGCGCACATGGTCGGCATGCGGGTGGTGGTGGTGGGCTGCGACCGCGAGGGCAACGTGGACGTGACCGATCTGCGCGCCAAGATCGAGCAGCACCGGGCCCAGCTCGCCGCGATCATGATCACCTACCCGTCCACGCACGGCGTGTTCGAGGAATCGGTGCGCGAGATCTGCGATCTGGTGCATGAGGCCGGCGGGCAGGTCTATCTCGACGGCGCCAACCTGAACGCCCAGGTCGGCCTGTCGCGTCCGGGCGCGTTTGGCGCCGATGTGAGCCATTTCAACCTGCACAAGACTTTCTGCATTCCGCATGGCGGCGGCGGCCCCGGCATGGGGCCGATCGGCGTGCGGGCGCATCTGGCGCCGTTCCTGCCCGGTCGTCCGGAGCAGGGCGGCGCGCATGCGGTGTCGGCGGCGAACTGGGGTTCCGCCTCGATCCTGCCGATCTCCTACGCCTATATGCTGCTGATGGGGGCGGACGGGCTGCGTCGCGCGACCCAGGTGGCGATCCTGAACTCGAACTACATCGTGAAGCGGCTCGAGGGCGCCTATCCGGTGCTGTATCGCGGCGCGCAGGGCCGCGTGGCGCATGAGTGCATCGTCGATCTGCGCCCGTTCAAGGACCGGCACGGCATCACCGTGGACGACATCGCCAAGCGCCTGATCGACCATGGCTTCCATGCCCCCACCGTGAGCTTCCCGGTGGCCGGCACCTTCATGATCGAGCCGACGGAATCGGAAAGCCGTGTCGAGCTGGACCGGTTCTGCGACGCCATGCTGGCCATACGCGCCGAGATCGCCGCGGTGGAAAAAGGCGAGCTGGCGGTGGAGAACAGCCCGCTGCGCCACGCGCCGCACACGCTGGCCGATCTGGTGTCGAGCGGGTGGGATCGTCCCTATAGCCGGGAGGCGGGGTGCCTGCCGGCCGGGGTCGCGGCACAGGACAAGTATTTCCCGCCGGTGGGTCGTCTGGACAACTCCTATGGCGACCGGAACCTGGTGTGCTCCTGCCCGCCGATGGAGAACTACGCCGAAGCCGCGGAGTAGACGGCGGGGCTCTGCCGTATTCCAGGAAGGGGCGCCGGCCCCTTTCATCCCGGTTCGTCAGGGCCTCCAGCCGAAGCGGGGGAAGCTCCAGCCGAGGCGGTCCAGGACGAGCTCGTTCAGAGCCGGAGGCAGCGTGTCCCGCCAGTCTCCGGCGATGCCGCGACGGTGGAACGCGCCGTCCAGCGCCTCGCCCGGCGCGCGCCCGGTCTGGCTGCGGAAGTCGGCTGCCGCCAGCGCAGCCTCCGCCAACGCCTCGTCCCCCGACACGCCGAGAAACCGGAACAGACCGCACAGCACCGACACGGGATCGCGCAGCAACGCCTCAAAGGTGATCAGCACGAACCGGTCGCCATGCAGAGCCGGCGCGTCCAGCATCGCCCGGGTCCAGCGATCCGCCATCGGCAGCACGCGGTGCACGAAACTGGCCAGATCGGCTTCCGTGCTGCCGGGACGCTTCTGGAACCGGTGCCAGGCGGACGATATCACGTCGCGCGGATCGCGTGCGATCGAGATCAGCTTCGCCTCCGGGAACAGCGACGAGAGCTGCGGAAAGAAGAACAGATTGCCTGGCGTCTTCTCGCCCACGGCCTTGACCGCACGTCCCGCCACCTGCCGCGCGAAGGCCTGCAGCATCGCCGTGCCCAGCAGGAACTGCGTGTCGTCGGCCACCGGCAGCGGATAACCTCCGGTATGCGCGAAGATGGAGGTGTTGCGCTCGTGCAAGGCGGCATGACGCTGGCGCATCGCCGTATCGATCGGCACCGCCAGATGGTCGCGGAACTGCGCCTCGCCCTGGCACGAGATCTCCGGATGTGCGTTCAACAGCTGCTGCAGCCAGGTGGTGCCGGAACGCGGCTGCCCGTCCACGAAGAACAGCTGTTTCCTGTCCAGCTCGTGCAGGATCGCCATATGCGCGCGCCAGCTCGGCGGGGTCGACGTGTCCGTCATGGCGGCAAGCTTGTCCGTCACGCCCGACTGCATGGCAAGCCGGGCGCCTTCCGGTCGTCCCGGTTGCGACAAACCATTGCGATTGACGATGCGGGGGCTCCTGCCTAAAAGCAGGCTCGTTGTTGCGACTGATTGTCATTCTTTGTCGAGAGGGGTTCGCTTGGCTCGTCGGATCGATCCGCGCGCCGTGTTCAACAGGGTGGCTTTGCTGGCCATGCTGCTGTTCGCTCTGCCGGTGACGGCGCGGGCGCAGCCCAGCGGCGGCAACCTGCTCGGGCCGGCCTGGGGCGTGCGTCCGTGGCTGAACCAGTACGGGGTGACGTTCGGCCTGAGCGAAACGGGCGAGGTGTTCGGCAATGCGACCGGCGGCCTCCATCGCGGCGCCACCTATGACGGCCTGACCGAAGCCAGCGTCGGGGTCGACCTGGCGCGGGCGTTCGGTCTTCAGGGCGGCATCTTCAATGTCAGCGCGTTCCAGATCCACGGACGCAGCCTGAGCCAGGACAATCTGGACAACATCAACACCATCAGCGGCATCGAGGCGAGCCGTGCCACGCGTCTCTGGGAGTTGTGGTACGACCAGCAGTTCGCCGACGGGCAGTTCGACACCAAGATCGGCCTGCAGAGCCTGGACCAGGAATTCATCACCAGCCCCAGCGCCGGCCTGTTCGCCAACACCATGTTCGGCTGGCCGGCTTTGCCGTCCTATGACATGTATGCGGGCGGTCCGGCCTATCCGTTATCGTCGCTCGGCGTGCGCGGACGCGCCAATCTCGGCCGCTTCACCGTCCTGGGCGGGGTGTTCGACGACAATCCGGGCGGCGGACCGTTCGAGAACGATCCGCAGCCGGCCAATGGCGGCAGCGAGATCTTCAACCTGAAGACCGGCGCCCTGATGATCGCCGAGATCGACTACGCGCTGAATTCGCCCGTCTCGGGGGAGATGGCCAGCGACGACGCCTCGCCCGGCCTGCCCGGCCTCTACAAGCTGGGCGCCTGGTTCGACAGCGCGAATTTTCCCGATCTTCGCTACGACGACCGCCATCGTCCGTTCTCGTCGCCCGACAGCGACGGCAACCCGCTGATGCGGCGGCATAATTTCGCCGTCTACGGCGTGGTCGACCAGATGATCTGGCGGCCGAACCCGAACAAGGCGCGCAGCATCAGCGTCTTCACCCGCCTGATGGGCGCGCCGGGCGACCGGAACCTGGTGGATTTCGCCGGCAATCTGGGCCTGGCGCTGCATGAGCCGCTCGAAGGACGGTCTGCGGACTCGCTCGTCTTCGGCGGCGGTTTCACCAAACTGGCGCGCAACGCCACCGAGGCGTCCCGCAGCGCCCAGGACTTCGCCGGCCCGGGCGTGTATTCGCCGATCCGCACGTCGGAAAGCTATCTCGAACTGGCCTACCAGTATTTCCCCGTCGCATGGCTGCTGCTGCAGCCGGACCTGCAATACGTCTTCACCCCGGGCGGCGGCATCGCCAATTCGAGCCGGCCGGACCGTCGCATCTCCAACGAGTTCGTCGCCGGGCTCCGTTTCAACGTTTCCTTCTAGGACGCATGATGACCACCAGACATCTGCTCTCCGCCGCCGTGTCGCTGCTGGCGCTGGCCGGCCTTTCCGGCGCCGCCTTCGCCGGCGACGCCTCGTTCCTGGCCGGCCTGAAGCGTCGCAGCACGGTGAGCACCACCGTGCCGGCCAATGGCGACCAGAATCCGTATGCGGTGGCGGTCTCGCCCATAACCAGCGGCAAGCTGGTGCAAGGCGACGTGCTGGTGAGCAATTTCAACAATGACGGCAACCTCCAGGGCGCCGGCGGCACGCTGGTGTCGATCAACCCGGCCACGAAGTCGCTGTCTCTGTTCGCCTCCGTGCCGCGCACGCTGGAACGCTGCCCCGGCGGCGTGGGGCTGACCACCGCCATGGCGGTTCTGCGCAGCGGCTGGGTGATCGTCGGCAGCCTCCCCTCCCGGGACGGCACCACGGCGACCAAGGGCCAGGGCTGCCTGCTGGTATTCGACCATGACGGCAATCTGGCCGATGTCTGGACCGACCCGAAGATCGACGGGCCCTGGGGCAACATGGCGGTGATCGACAAGGGCGACAGCGCGACCCTCTTCATCAGCAACGCGGGCTTCGGCGTGGGCGCGCCGCCGAAGAACGGGGCGGCGCCGGTCGTGACCAAGGCGACCGTGGTGCGGGTTCCGGTGACGATCCCGGCCGGCGGCAAGCCGGTGCATGGCGCGCCGGTCGTGGTGGCGGACGGGTTCGGCGAACAGGCCGACAAGAGCGTGTTCATCATCGGCCCGACCGGGATCGCGCTGGGTCCGAACGGGTCGATCTACGTCTCCGACGCGCTCGGCAACCGCGTCGTGCAGATCCCCGACGCCCTGACCCGCACGGAGAGCGCCGGCACCGGCGTGGAGATCACCAGGGACGGGTTCCTGAATCGGCCCCTGGCGCTGATCAACGGGCCGGGCGACACGCTTCTGACCACCAACGGTCTCGACGGCCGCGCCGTGGAGATCGATCCCGCCGCGCACAAGCAGGTGGCGGCGCAATGGATCGACGTGGACAAGGCGCAGCAGCCGCCCGGCAGCGGCGACCTGTTCGGCCTCGCCCTGACGCCCGACAAGAAGGGCTTCTATTATGTCGAGGACGACGTGAACACGCTCGTCCTCGCCCATTGAAGGATACCGGTTCGTTGTCCAGCAACGAGTCCGCTTCGCGGCGGAGCTTCCTGAAGGGTGCTGGCGGCCTCGCCGCCGCCGGCGCCGTTTGCCCGTTTTCCGGCGCAAGCGCCGCTGCCGGGACCGCAATGCCCGGGGCGGCGGCGAAGGGGATCACGCCCGAAGCGCGCGGCCCGTCCCGGAGCGAGAGCGTTCCGTTCGACGGCCCGTTCCAGGCCGGCATCCTGACGCCGTTGCAGAACCACACCTGTTTCGTCGCGCTGGATCTGGAAACCGAGGACGGGCCGGCGGTGAAAGCGCTGATGCAGCGCTGGACCGAGGCGGCGCGCCGCTTGTGCCGCGGCCAGACCGTGGCGCCGCTGGACGGCGATCCGGACAAGCCGCCAGCCGATAGCGGCGACGCCCTGGGGCTGGGGCCGGCGCGGCTCACGATCACCTTCGGCTTCGGCGCCGGGCTGTTCGAGAAGAACGGCGTGGATCGCTACGGGCTGAAATCGCGCCGGCCGGCGGCGCTGATCGATCTGCCGCGCTTCAACGGCGACCAGCTCGTGCCGGGCAATACCGGCGGCGACCTGTCGATCCAGGCCTGCGCCGACGATCCGCAGGTCGCGTTCCATGCCGTGCGCCAGCTTGCCCGCATCGCGGACGGGGTGGCGCAGCTCCGCTGGATCCAGAACGGCTACAACGCCCAGTTCGCGGCCAAGGACACGCCGCGCAACCTGATGGGCTTCAAGGACGGCACGCAGAACCCGATCTCGAGCCGTCCGGGCGACGTGCACGCGATCTGCGGCGGCAAGAAGTTCTATTCCGGTTCGCCGGAGAAGGTGGTCTGGGCCGATGGCGACGACCAGGGCTGGATGCGCAACGGCTCCTACATGGTCGCGCGCCGGATCCGCATCTTCCTGGAGCATTGGGACCGCACCGCGGTGTCGTTCCAGGAGGAGGTGTTCGGCCGCAGGAAGGTGAGCGGGGCGCCGCTGACCGGCAAGAGCGAGTTCGATCCGCTCGACCTGGACGCGACCGACAAGGACGGCAACCCGATCATCGGCGAGAACAGCCATGTGCGCCTGGGCTCCGCCGCGACCACCGGCGGCGCCGAGATCCTGCGGCGGGCCTACTCCTATAATGACGGGCTGAACTTCGTCGCCGAACGCTGGCCGCCCTGGCACCAGGGGCTGGAATACGATGCCGGGCTGTTCTTCATCTGCTACCAGCGCGACCCGCGTTCGGGCTTCGTGCGGATCTATGACGGCATGTCGAAGCTCGATCTGCTGAACCAGTACGCAACCCATGTGGGCGGCGGGCTGTTCCTGATTCCGCCCGGCACCGGGGGTCCAGGCGGCTATATCGGGCAATCCCTGTTCGAAGGGGTGGCCTTGCGTGCCGCCCCGGCCACGAACTTGTCCAAGAAAAGTGCAGCCTACTGAAAGGTTTGCCGGTTCCTTGACAGGTCGTTGCACCGCCGGTAGTGAGCCGGTGCGCCTGTCAGGAGGTGCGTTTCATGGACGAGGATAAGACCGGGACCGGAACGACCGAGACCAACTCCTTCGATTCGAGACTGGCCGAAGCCCGCGCCAAGCGGGGCCTCGACCGGCCTGCGGATCAGCCGAACGCGGTGCCGACGGACATGTCCGCCTTCACCGTGTTCTTCCGGGTCGGCATCGAGCTGGTCTCGGCCGTGCTGGTGGGGTTGTTGATCGGATACGGGCTGGACCGGCTGCTCCACACCAGGCCGTTTCTCCTGATTCTGTTCGTGGTGCTCGGCGGGATCGCCGGGATGGTCAATGTCTGGCGCATCGTCGCGCCGGCACCGAACCCTGGCCGCAAGAGCTAGGGTCGAGGAAGGGGAAACGGACGTGGCGGGCGGGCATACCATCGACGCACTCGGTCAGTTCGAACTGCACCCGGTTCTGGGTTCGCTGGGCGAGAGCCTGCGTTTCAGCCAGTCCGCGCTGCTGATGGTGATCGCGTCGGCGCTGATCCTGCTGCTGCTGTATGTCGGCATGCGCCCCCGCGCGATCGTGCCCGGCCGCCTGCAGGCCACGGCCGAGGTGATGTACGAATTCGTACACAACATGGCGGTCGATCAGATCGGGCCGGAAGGCAAGCGCTTCTTTCCGTTCGTGTTCACCCTGTTCTCCTTCATCCTGTTCGGCAACTATCTCGGCCTAGTCCCCGGCTCCTTCACCTTCACCTCGCACATCGTCGTGACCGCGGGCCTCGCCCTGCTGGTCTTCGTGGTCGGGTTGCTGGTGGCGCTGCGGTCGCAGGGGTTCGGGTTCTTCGCCCATTTCATGCCGGAGGGCGCCCCCGTCGCGCTGGCGCCGCTTCTGGTGCCGATCGAGATCCTGTCCTACCTGTCGCGCCCGATCAGCCTGAGCGTCCGTTTGTTCGCCAACATGATGGCCGGGCACGTGATGTTCGAGATGTTCGCCGCCTTCGCCATCATGCTGGGCGGCATCCACCTGATCGGCCCGGTGCTCGGCATCGCCCCCATCGCCATCAACATCGCCCTGATGGCGCTGGAGCTGCTGGTGGGCGGGCTGCAGGCTTACGTGTTCGCCATCCTCACCTGCATCTATCTGCGTGAGGCCGTCGCGCACTGACGCGGCGACAACTTCTTTCTCTCTTTCTTCAGAACAAGGACAGACCCCATGGATCTCGCCGCCGCTCGGTATATCGGTGCCGGTCTCGCCGTGATCGCCCTCGCCGGCGTCGGCGTCGGCATCGGCAACATCTTCGCCGCCCTGGTTTCCTCCATCGGGCGCAACCCGGCGGCCCGCCCGCACGTGTTCGGCCTGGGCATCCTGGGCTTCGCGCTCACCGAGGCGGTCGCGCTCTATGCGCTGGTGATCGCCTTCATCATCCTGTTCGTCTGAGAAGGACGGCGGCCATGTCGCGCGCCCTCAGGATCGCCATCCTGTCGTTTGCGGCGACGCCGGCCGCCTTCCTGCTGTCCAGCGGGCCTGCCTTCGCCGAGGGCATGCCGCAGCTGAAGTTCAACAATCCGCTCACCGTGGCCCAGCTCTTCTGGGGCGCGGTGATCTTTCTGCTGCTGTATCTGGTCCTGAGCCGCTCCGCGCTGCCGCGCGTCGGTTCTGTGCTGGAGGAGCGCCGCCGCCGGATCGACTCCGACCTGGATGCCGCCAAGGCCGCCCGGAACGAAGCCGACCGCGCGATGATCGAGCTGCGCCGCGCCCGGCGCGACGCCGCGGCCGAGGCTGCGGCGATGGTGGACAAGGTGGTGAACGAGGCGCGCGCCGAAGCCGCCGCGCGCACCGCCGAAATGAACGCGCGGCTGGAAGCCGACGTGGCCCGCGCCGAGGAGTCCGTCGCCGCCGCCCGGGCCACCGCGATGGGATCGCTGCGCGAGGTGGCCGCCGGCACGGCGCAGACCCTGGTCGAGCGCCTGACCGGCCAGGCTGCCGATGCCGGCCTGGTCGGCGCCAAGGTAGACGCGGCGCTCGCCGCCCGTCCGGCTGCCTGAGGGAACGCGAACATGGATTTCCAGACCCTCCTGCACGAGCCGCTGTTCTGGTACACCGTCTCCTTCGTGCTGTTCTTCGTGCTGTTCGGCCGACGCATCTGGCGTCCGCTCGCGGCAATGCTGGATCGCCGCGCGGCCCATATTCGTGCCGAACTGGAAGGCGCCGCGCGCCTGCGTCGGGAAGCCGAGCAGATGCTGGAAGAGGCGCGTGCCGAGCGCGAAGCCGCCCTGGCCGACGCCAGGGCGATGATCGAGAATGCCCGCGCTGAATCGGTTCGTATCGCCGAGGCGGCCCGCCGCGAAGCCGAGCAGACCGCCCAGCGTCGCGAGCGCATGGCGAAAGACCGCATCGCCGCCTCCGAACGTGCGGCGGTGAACGAGGTCCGGGCCGCTGCGGCCGAGATCGCCGCGGAAGCCGCTCGCGCCGTCGTGGCGGAGTCGCTCGGTGCCCAGACCGATGCCGGCCTGATCGACCGCGCCATCGGCAACCTGCCCGCGTCCTTCGCCAAGCGCGTCGCCGCCTGAGGCGACGCGAGGTCCGGACGCGATGAGCCCGACCCTCAGCGTCGTTGCCGCGGTCCTGAACGAGGCGGAGAACATCCGCCCGGTCTGTGAGGAAATGGCAACTGCCCTTGCCGCCCTCCAGAGCTGGGAAGTGGTGTTCGTCGATGACGGCAGCACCGACGGTACGGTGGAGGCGCTCCTCGCGGCGCGCGACGTTCTGCCCAACCTGCGCGTGGTGAGCCACGACCGGCGTTGCGGCAAATCCGCCGCTTTGCGGACCGGAATCGAGGCCGCGCGCGGGACCTGGATCGCCACCATCGACGGCGACGGTCAGGACGATCCACGCGAGATCCCGCCGATGCTGGCGCTGGCGCTCGAGGCCGGCAACCACACGCCGGGCCCTCTGGTGGTCGGCGTTCGCCTGAAGCGCAACGACAATATCTCCCGCCGCTTCGCCACGCGCTTCGCCAACGGGCTGCGCCGCCGCCTGCTGCGCGACGGCTGCCCGGATACGGGCGCGCCGATGAAGCTGTTCCGGCGGGAGGATTTCCTGCGCCTGCCGCAATTCGAAGGCGTGCACCGCTTCCTGCCCGCGCTGTTCCAGCACTACGGCAGCGAATTGATCTGCAAGCCGGTGCACCACCGCGCCCGGCTGCATGGCGCGTCGAAATACACCAATCTGAACCGTGCCATTGTCGGGATACGCGACATGATGGGCGTGATCTGGCTGCAGAACCGGACGCGGATCCCGGGCGGGACCCGGGAGCGATAGTCGGGAGACGTGTTCTTTCTTGAAAGAAAGCACCAAAGAACTTCTGTCCGTTAGGTACGCGCCGAGCCGCACATTCGGAGTCATACGGATAGAAGTCTTTTTGCTTCTTTTTCTTCAGAAAAAGAAAAACCCTTCTTCAAGCGTCCGCAATCTCCTCCATCCGCACCCAGCGCTCTTCCGCTGAAGCCAGGCGGGCCGCTTCCGTCACCCGCAACACGGACAGCGCATCGCGGAACCCGGTCTCGGCATCCCGTCCCGCATCCATCGCGTCGAGCAGCTTTTTCGCCTCGATGGTCTTTAGATCGTTGAAGCCGATCTGGTGACCGCCGGCGGGGCAGAACGCGCCATACTCGCCGTGCACAGGGCCGGCGTTGATGGTCGTGAAGCCCTTGCGCGCGCCATCGGCGCCGAGACGGTAATAGCGAAGCTCGTTGAACCGCTCCTGCGTGAAGACGAGCGCACCCTTGGTGCCGCTGATTTCGAAGGCGAGCTGCATGTCGCGCCCACTGGCCAGCCAGCTGTTGGATACGATGGCGGTGAACGGCCTGTCGCGGAAGCGCAGCAGCATCGCGGCCTGATCATCCACGCGCACGGGCGCGGAGCCGCCCTCGGGCAGCGGACGGGTGGTATGGATCGTATCCAGGCTGGCAAACACGCGGTCCACCTCGCCCAGCAGGAAGCGCGCCATGGCGATGGCATGGCTGCCAATATCGGCCAGCGCGCCGCCGGCCTCTTCCGGGCGGCAGCGCCAGGAGAACGGCGCGTCCGGATCGGCCATGAAATCCTCCGCATGGATGCCGCGATAGCCTGTGATCTCGCCGATCTCGCCGGAGCGGACGATCTCTCGCGCGACTTCCACCATCGGGTTCTTCAGATAGTTGAAGCCCACCATGGTCGAAACGCCTGCAGCCTCGGCCGCGCGCGTCATGGCGATCGCTCCGTCCAGAGTCGCCGAAAGGGGTTTCTCGCACCAGACATGCTTGCCGTGCCGGATCGCGGCGAGCGCCATCGGCGCGTGCAGACGGTTCGGCGTGGTGATCGACACCACATCGACCGCCGGGTCGGCCACCAGCGCCTCCCAGTCGGCCGTGGCGCGGCGAAACCCGAGCGCGGAGGCGGCGCGCTGCGCCGACGTCTCCGAGCCGTCCGCCAGCATCTCCAGCACCGGCCGCCTCTCAAGCCCGAAGGCCTGTGCCACCGCCCCGAAGGCGAAGGCATGGGCCCGCCCCATGAACCCGCTGCCGATCAGTCCGACGCCCGGCCCCGAGCGCTGACGCATCTGCGGCTCAACCATCGCTTCACCCCCGTTTTATTTTGGGCGAAGTCTAAAACATTCCATTCCATCCCGAAAGATGGAACCCTCTTTCCATAAGCTGTGGGACGAGACGACCCGTCAGCCGGCGTTCGGCACCCGGCGCCGCTCCGCCAGAGCCACCATGATGGTGATCGCCAGCGTCATGCTGGCGGTGAGCGAGCGGAAACCGCCATGATCGGTTTCCACCACCTCGAGCCAGAGCGACGCCAACTGCGCCAGGGGCGAGAACGCGCTGTCGGTCAGCGCCAGCACCGCCGCACCGCCGCGCACGGCGGTTTCGCACAGTTCCAGGGTTTCACCGGCATAGGGGGTAAAGCTGATCGCCAGCACCACGTCGCCGCCGCCGAGCAGCTCCACCTGCCGGTGGCCGAGACCGCCGGCATTGTCGATCATGTCGCAGCGCAGGCCGAGCTTTCGCAGCCCGTAGCAGAGATAGAGCGCCACGGGATAAACCCGGCGCATCCCGACAATGCTCACCGAACGCGCGTTGGCCAGGCGGTCGAGCATCGCATCCAGGACCGCGGGATCCACGGTCTGGCCGAGGTGATCGAGCGAGACCTGCCCTGCATGGATGAAGGCGTTCAGGCGCGCATGCGCGCCGTCCCGCGCGTCCTCCGCATCGTCCAGCTCCTCCAGGCGCTCGCGATAATCCGGCCAGCGCTGGCGTGCGTGGGCACGGAACACGGCCTGGAGATCGGAGAAACCGGAATAGCCCAGCGCCTGCGAGAACCGCACCAGGGTGGAGGGCTGCACCCCGGCCTGGGTGGCGAGTTCGGCCACGCGTCCGAACGCGATCGCCTGCGGGTTCTCGACGATGAAATCGGCCGCCTGCACCAGGCGCTTCGGCAGCCTGGGCCGGCGAGCGGCGATCAGGGTGCGCAGACTCTGGAAATCGCGCGGAATATCACCCCCGACGGACCCGGCCGCCGTTTCCGTCTCGCTTTCGGCCACAACGCGATCCATGAATTCGTTCCAGTCCCGAACACGTTCGATAGCGCGCGAACCGGGCGCTTCGACTTTGCTGATTGTCAGGAAGTCACGAGCGCGCCGCTGCGGCAAGATGGAATGAACGTTTCAGACACGATCGGCCCGCGTTACGGCCATTCGGCCTGCCGCTCCTCCGGTCAGGCCGCCACGGTCTCGCCGTCCGGCTTGCTTTCGCCGTCCGCGCGCATGGTCTCGGGCATCATCGTCAGGAACAGGCAGAAGCCGAGCGCCGCGGCGATCGCCAGCGCGAACCAGGCCGCCTCGTAGGACCGGAACCCGTCATGCACCAGCCCGGCCAGAAGCGGGCTGAGCGAGGCGCCGACGCCCATGGTGGTGGCGACCAGCCCCTGGGCCAGGTTGAAACGGCCGGTGCCGCGCGTCAGGTCGGCGATCATCAGCGGAACGATCGCGCCGTAGATCCCGGCGCCGACCCCGTCCAGGATCTGCACGCCGATCAGCCATGGCGCGGCGTGGCTGAAGGTGTAGAGCACGCCGCGGATCGGCAGGATCGCGAACCCGGCCAGGAAGATGCGCCGCCTGCCCCAGTCATCCGCCTTGCGTCCGCACAGGATGGCCAAGGGCAGCATCACGCCCTGGGCGGCGATGATGCAGATCGACATCATGCCGTCGGCCAGCTTCTTGTGCGTTTCCGCCAGCTCCTGCCCGACCAGAGGCAGCATCGCCGCGTTGGCCAGATGGAACATGAACGCACTGGCGCACAACACCAGCAGCGGCCGGCAGCGCAGCAGCTTGAGAATGCCGGTCGCGGCATCGCCGTCGCCGGACTCGCCCCCTCCTTGCCCCTCGTCGCGATCCATGCCGCGCGCGCGGCGCTGGTCGACCGCCTCGGCCGGGATCGACAGCGTGGCGAGGATCGCCAGCAGCCCAACGATCGGTACCAGGAGAAAGACGGCACGCTCGGAGATCATCGTGCCGACCGCGCCGACGGTCAGCGCGATGACGATGTTGCCGGCATGGTCGAAGGCGTTGTTGCGTCCGATACGCCGGGCCAGGACGCGCCGCGCGGTGAGGCCCAGGGTGAGGGCGGTGACGGCGGGGGCGAACACGTCGCTCACCACGCTGACCAGACCGTTGCTGATCACCACGGGCCAGAAGGACGCGGTCCACCACATCACCAGAGATCCCGCGATCAGGACCGATACGGCGCCGACGATCACGCCGCGGCGCGCGGTGGTGCGGTCGATCAGGGCACCGGCCGGCGTTTGCAGGATCACTCCGGCGATGCCGGTGATCGCCCCCATCACGCCGACCTCGCGCTGGGTCCAGCCATGGAAGCTGGTGAGATAGACGATCAGGAACGGCCCCAGCGCGCCGCGCACGTCGGCCAGGGTGAAGTTCAGCGCATCCAGGGAGGCGGGGTGATAGCGCCGGCCGGTCGCCATGATCAGAAGCGGGCGATCAGGGTGACGCCGGCAATCATGAGAACGGCGCCCAGCGCGCGCCAGCCGTTGAACGAATGCTGGGTCATGTGGAACAGGCCGAAATGGTCGATCACCAGCGAACACAGCAAGTTGGCGGTGATGGTGACGCCGTTCACCGGCCCGGCGCCCAGCTTCTGGATCAGGATCAGGCCGGCGAACACGGCCACCGCGCCGACGATGCCGCCCAGCGGCGCCCACCACGGCATGTTCGCCGCGTCGGCCACGGTCGGCAGCGGTCGCGGCATGCAGGCGAACAGGGCGATCGCCACGAACAGCACCAGCAGAAACGAGATCGCAGTGGCCAGATACGGATTCACCAGCGACTTGTTCAGCACGCCGTTCATCACCGCGCCCACCGCCTGCAACATCCCGGCGATGAAAATGAAGGGAAACGCCCAGGCTGCGTTCATGGAGGCCGTCCTATCAACCGAGAAGCAGCCGGACGCCGAGCGCCGCGGCCAGGGCGGTCGGCATCACCACGATGCCCACCAGAAGGAAACGCCAGAAGCCGACATCCTCGCCCTCGCGCCGGATCGCCTGCAGCCAGAGGATGGTCGCGAGCGACCCGGTGACGGACAGGTTCGGACCGAGATCGACGCCGATCAGCAGACCATCCACCACCAGGCCGGGCGGATGGGCCTGTTTCACCACCTCGGACGCCACCAGACCGGCCGGCAGGTTGTTCACGAGGTTGGAGCCGAAGGCGAGAACGGTTCCGCTGACGCCTGCTGCCTCACGCGGGTCGGTCATGCTCTTCAGGAGCGCGGCGAGCTGGCCGATCACACCGGTCTGTTCCAGTGCCTGGACCAGAACGAACAACCCCGCCACCAGGGGCAGCACGCCCCAGGACACGTCGCGCACCAGCTTGAGCGGCGATTGCCGGGCGAACAGCGACACGCCCAGCGCGGTGGCGATGCCGGCCAGCGCGGTCGGCAGACCCAGCGGCAGGTCCAGCGCCGACATCACGATCAGCAGCACGGCGGTCAGAACGATCCCGCCCAGCGCCAGCATGCCGCCCCGGCTTAGGGACTGGCTCTCGATGCTTCGAGTGCAGTCTCCGCCCAGCCGGCGACGCTCCATCAGCCACAGGAACAGCAAGGTCGTGCCGATCGAGGCGATCGCGGGCAGGCCGAACGACGCCAGCCATTGGCCGAGCGGCGGCATGTGGCCCCCGTACAGCACGAGGTTGGCAGGATTCGAGATCGGCAGAACGAAGGAGGCGGCGTTGGCGATCAGCGCGCAGGCGAGCAGGAGCGGCAGCGGTTCGGCCTCGGCCTTGCGCGCCACGGCGAACACGGCCGGGGTCAGCACCACGGCGGTGGCATCGTTGGACAGAAACGTCGTCACCACGACGCCGACGCCGTAGACCAGAAGAAACAGGCGCGTGGTCGAACCGCGCGCACCGTTCACGGCGGTGGCCGCGACCCAGTCGAACACGCCGTTGGCGCGCGCCGTCTCGCTCAGCAGCATCATGCCGGTCAGGAACAGATAGACATCCGAACCCTTCAGAACCGCATGGCCGGCGCTGCCGAGGCTGACCAGCCCGAGCAGCACCAGAAGCGCGGCGCCGGACACGGCCCAGATCCATTCCGGCCAGCGCATCGGACGGCCGATCACGCCGGCCGTCGCCAGGCCGGAAATCGCCCAGATGGCGGTTGTTCCTGTGGTCACCAATCCCGTCCGTTGCTGTTGGGTCCGAGCCGCGTACCGAAAAGGCCGGCTTCCGGCCAGGCGCCGATGGCGTGGCACGTCTCCCCCAGGGACACCGGCAATCGCCGCTTCGGCAATCTTTCGAGCGGGCGCACCAGCACGTCGATGCTGTCTTCGGCACCACCGCTGCGGGCGGTCAGGCGATGCAGCCCGGGCGCCTCGATCGGCACGGAAGCGCGCCAGAGCCCGTCCTCCCCGCACCGCATCGGGACGCCTTTCCCGCCATCCAGCGAAAGCAGCGGCGCATGCTCCATGGGACCGAAGCCGCGCACCGTCACTGTCACCGATCCGGGACGCGGCACCTGGCTCGGCTCGGCCGGCCTCGTGACCATGCGCAGATCTGCCGGTGACACGATCTGCAGCGCGGGCCAGGACGTGCCCAGAGGGCGGAAGCGCCAGCTCGGCACACCGTCATGCACGCAGACCAGCGTGTATCCCGGCTGTCCGTTCGCTTCCTCGATCTGCCCCGTGGAGCGTGTGGCGCCGTAGACCACGCGACCATCGTTCAGCAGCTCGTTGTAATGGGTGTGGCCGGTATCGACGAAGCGCACGTCGCCCTCCGCCAGCACGGACGCGATCTCCGCCCCGTCGGCGGCCAGATCGCACGGATAGGCGTGCATGAACACGAGCGCCGTCTGCCCGGTCGCCTTCGCCGTCATCAGCTCCTCGGCCAGGCGCAGACGTTCTCCCATCGGCAAACGAAAATCAGGACCGCCTGCGCCCTCGGACACGATATCGAGGAAAACGCAGCGATGCCCGGCGAAGACCTCCTGCTTCGGACGATTCTCCGCCGCGATCGCCGCCTCGTAATTCGAGATCGACCGGCCTTCGAAATCATGGTCGCCGGGAATGGTGCGCCAGGGCAGCGTCAGCGGTTCCAGCGCTCGCAGCATCCGCGCGTACTCGTCGGCCCGCGCATTGTTGGCGTTGTCGCCGGGCAGAAACACGAAGTCGATCCCGGAGCCGATCTGGTTCGCCTCCGCGACGATCGTCTCGAGACGACGGAGGCTCTCCCAGCCGTCCCCCGCCTCGAGGTGAAGGTCACCGACATGCAACCAGGCGATCGAAGCACTCACGCCGGTTTCCCCCTGCGACTTGTTATTTCATTGCGAATGCGGACGAGCCCCGTGAGAACGCGCGGCGCTGGAATAGTTTCTCGATATTTTGGATCTGCCACCTCGCGGGCGGATTTGCCGGGTTTGAACCCTTGCAACCACCGTCTCGGCATCCAGCAATAGCAGAATGAGAAGTCCTACCGCAAAGTCTGTAATAACATATTGCATCTATACAGTCATTCGGACGCCGGGATGCGTGCCCCGCACCGGAAACAACGCATGCCTCGCAGAGCGTGTCGAGCACCTGCACGGGGGCAGCCCATCTCATCGATCTGCTCCTCGCGTGCTCGGCCCGGAATGGCGACGCTTATATTCCGTATGGCCAACCAAGGCGGAGCGTCGGCGATCGCGCTGCCGATATGCCGAGTCAGAAACATGGACGTGGCGATGCTCAGGACGACGGTGACCACGAGACCGCAGACGCGCCATTATCAGGTTGCCTTGTACGTCGCACGCAGCATCTCCGTGGACTGCCGCCCGAACGCCTTGTCGGTGATGTTTCACCGTGCGAATCGGTGAGCGGATCGGCAAAAGCACTTTTCTGTTCAATAACCTTTTCCAATATCATCGCGATTTGATGCTGCCGTGCCTGCTGGATCATCGAGCAGAGCCTGCTCCGGTATCGAGGCCAGAGCCGGTCGAACACGCAGCGTATCTGTTGCGATCCTCGCCGGGATTGATCGGCCGCATCGATCATGGCCGGGAGCCTGTCAATTTGATCGCTGTGACTCTGGGGTGGGCGAAGCCAGGGGAAGGATGGGAGGAGTCATTGGTCGGGGATGCGAAGCGGACTCTTCGTCAGTCTTCCAGATTTTACCTGCAACTTTTGAAGACAATCCTCACCAGAGACCCACTGCGCGCGGGAACCGATCGTCGGCTTGGCCGTCAATCGACCGGCATACGGCGACAGAAAGGCCGTGAATCAACGCAGAAGGGTCGCCTTGCTCCTGAACCTTCGGGCGCCTCGCGCCGCCATGATCCAGACCCTGCCGGATCCGACAAGAGCCGTCAGCGCGGCGTGAAGGCGTCGAAGGCGATGATCGTCTTGGTCGCCGTGATGCCCTTGATCCGGTGCACCTGGTTCGTCACGAACAGGCCCGGATCGCCATGCGCGACATAGAACCGCCCGATCAGGTCGTCATCGCCGGGCCGAGAACAGCGCGCCGCAATCCTCCATTGTGTCCCCGATCTCGGCTGCCCGCTTGTAGGTCTGGCCGATATCGCAGCGTATCTGAACGAAAATATGCCGCAGTCGCCCGGCGGCGTCCGTTCCATCGCTCGTGCTGCTCATGTCGCCTCCACACTCCCGTCCTTCGGAGCCGTATGCCCCGTGATGGAACCAGGCGGCACGCCCTGCAACAGCCGATTCGAGCACCCGGCACCTTCGGCTGCGATCGGCCGAGACAAATGCCAGGCGTAAGGATAGCGTTCCTGCATGCGCGCCTTCCTTCTCCTGCTGCTTCCGCTTCTGCTGCTCGCCGCCTGCGCGCCGCCGCCCGCCCCCGCGGCACGGGGACCGCTCGACCTGTCCAGCGCACCGGAGCCGGGCGAGGCGCCCAGCCCCACGCTGGGACCGCCTGCCCATACCGGCGGCGGACGCCTGGGAGGCCCCTGATGACCGCTGAAAGCCGGATCGATTCCGAGCGTCTGGTCGCCTTCAGCGACGGGGTGATCGCCGTCATCATCACCATCATGGTGCTGGAACTGAAAGCCCCCGCAGGCGCCGCTCTGGCCGACGTGCTGCACCTCTGGCCGGTCCTGCTCGCCTACGTGCTCAGCTTCATCTATGTCGGCATCTACTGGACCAATCATCACCATTTCGCCCGGCTGATGCCGCACGTCACCGGCGGAATCCTGTGGGCCAATCTTCATCTCCTGTTCTGGCTTTCCCTGGTCCCCTTCACCACCGCCTGGGTCGGCGACCATGAGAGCGCGTCTGTGCCGACCGCACTCTACGGCTTGGTGCTGATGGGCTGCGCCCTGTCCTGGCTGCTGCTGCAACGCATGGCGATCCGCGCGCAGGGCCCGAACTCGCCGCTGAAACGCGCGCTTGGCCGGGACTGGAAAGGCAAGCTCTCCTTCGCGCTCTATCTCGCCGGCATCGCCGCCAGCTTCCTGGCAACGCCCGTCGCCGATCTCTGCTACGCGATCGTCGCCGCCTTGTGGCTGGTGCCGGACCGGCGCGTGGAACGGCATCTGCGCGGAACCGCCGTATGATCCGCGTTCCCCTCCTCATCGGGCTGGTGCTGCTCGGCGCCTGCACACGCGCGAGCGCGCCCATCACCATCGCTCAGGCGCTGAACGAGGTGCAGCGCCAGCTCGCCCAGGCCGGAACGGTCAGCGCGGTCGGCACCGACCCCGCGCGCTTCGCCACCGTCGTGAGGCAGGCGCAATGCGCCTCGGGACAGGCCGATCCCGAAGTGCCGCTGCTGGCGCACGAACTGGACATCACCCTCACCGGCTCGTTCACCGCCGGCGGCGGCTTCACCGTCGGCCCGAGCCCGCTCTCCGCCTCCATCAGCGGCAATGGCGCGCGCACGCAGGGCCAGGAAATCACGCTGCCGCTGAGCTTCGTCGCGCTGTCGGAAGTGCCTGCGGCCTCGGCCGCGCAGCGCCTGGCCGCGATCGCCGCCCTGCCGCAAGCGGAACAGCGAACGGAAACCGCCGCGATCCTGGCCGATCGCGATGCGCTGCGTGCCCGGATCGGCGCATTGATCGCCGGCTACGATCCTGCCGCCTGCAACGGCCATCAGCGGTCACCCGGCCCGTTCACGCCGAATACACGCATGTAGAACAACGAGAAGAGTTCTTTCTTGGGAGAAAGAACCAAAGAACTTTTGCCAGTTTGGTTTGGTGCGAGCTGCACATTGGTCCCCAGAACGGATAGAGATCTTTGGGTCTGGCAAAGGTAAGCGGGCGATCGTTCGTTGAGGCGCCAGACGCATTCGGCGAGAAAGAGCGGGAAGTGCTGGCGCGGGATGCCATTGTATTGACGCAGGTGTCGTCTGGCCTGGCTCCGGAAGTTCTCGATGCCGTTGATGGGGTTGCGCGCTTCTACGAAGCGCTCGGTGTGATTGATGCGCCGGTGGTGGAGTTTCGAGATGTCGAGTTTGTTATAGGCTTGCCAGGAGTCGCCGTAGACGATCGATTGCGTTTGAACTCTCTCGCGTATGATCGGCAGGAGTGTCGATGATCCGGCGTCGGGGATCATGATGGCGTGGACGCGGCCTTGGCGTTTGAGCCGGCCGAAGACCGCGACCTTCCCCGCCGCGTCCTCGCCTGCCCTTGCGGGGACCGCCGAGATAGATCTCGTCGACTTCGATCTCGCCGACCACGACGGTGTTGTCGGCGGCTTCTTCAGCGCTGATCTCGCGCAGCTTGCGATGGAACAGGGCGCGGTGGTGCGATCGACACCGACCCGATCGGCCGCCGTGCGGGCCGGCGTGCCCGCGACGAGGTGTTCCAGAAGCCCGTTCCGTATGGTCGCAGGCAAGCGGCTTCGGCGACGGACTTTCATGACGCATTCCAGACCCCTCTGCGCTTACCTATGCCAGCCCCCTTCGCGAAAACGGCCCTCGTGGAATGTTGCCAAGCCGCGATGTCCGTAATGACGACCTTGTACGGATCGGTTTCCGGGGCACGTGCGGTCGTAGCCTGATCGCTATCGGGAAAAATTGTCTGCCCCATCGCGGGGGGCACGCCCCCCCAAGCGTCGAAGCGAGCGCTGCTATGATGATAGCCCTACCGAGAGGCTTTCTGGCGGTAATGTGGCTCATATTAGGCAAAGTTCCGAGAAGTAGCCGTACTTGAGCCGTCCAGCCTTATCGCATTTGCAGAAGTCGTGCTTTTCATCATCGCGATGAGCTGCGTGGCATAGACGGTGTTGTCTGCGCCAGCATAAGCTCCGTGTTCGAGAGCATGCGCGACTTCATCGGCATCACCGTCGCGTGCTCTCTAGCCTTGGCTCAGGACTCTTTGCGGCACGGGTCTACGACCTGAGCTCCCGAACCGACCAGGGAAGAAAGCTTCGATCGATGCTGCGCTGATCCGGCTCCTCTCACGTCAGGCAGACGAGTCCGACCCCAACACGCTTTCTGAAAAGGGGTAGATCGCGGGAGAGCCGCCGCAATGGACGAAAAGAACCGCGCTTCCTCGCGCGAGAACGCCGCTTCGAACAAGACCGGTCAGTCCCGCCATCGCCTTGCCGGTATAGATCGGGTCAAGGAGAAGGCCCTCGAGTCTGGCCGCCTGCCGAACGGCTTCGTTTCCGTCCGGGCTCGGGACTCCATAGCGGGTTCCGACATACTCGTCGCTGACAAGAATCTCCTCGGGGGACCAGCTTCGACCGCCACCGAGGAGCGCCAGGCAACCGCTTGCCATTTCCGCCACCCTCTCCTGGAACCACCTGGCGTCGCGCGACACGCTGATGCCGATCACCCTCGTCTTCGGCCAGTGAAGATGGCAGCCGACGACGAGACCGGCCAAGGTTCCGCCGGATCCCGCCGGCACCACGATCGCATCCGGTGGCGAGCGCTTCTGTTGCCGGTGCTGCTCGGCCATCTCCTGCACGGCACGGACATAACCCAGCGCGCCTACGGCCGTGGCGCCTCCAAGTGGAATAATGAACGGCACTTCGCCCTTCGCGGATGCAGCGTCGGCATGCGCCTGCATCCGGCCGGCGATCAGGTCGAAATAGGCATCGGGATCGAGAAACTCGACCTCCGCTCCGAACAGCCGATCCAGCAGTAGGTTGCCCTGGAAGCTGGATGGTGCGTTTCCGCGCAGGACCAGAACCGATCGCATCCCGAAACGGGCAGCCGCCGCCGCCACGACCCGGGCATGATTCGATTGATGCCCGCCCGTCGTGATGAGCACATTTGCGCCCTCGGCCATCGCTTCGGCCATCAGGTATTCGATCTTGCGGATCTTGTTTCCGCCCACGCCGAACCCGGTGAAATCGTCGCGTTTGCAGGACAGCGCGACGCCGATCTCCGCGCCCAGACGCGGCATGTCCTCGATCGGAGTCGGCAGGAAGCCCAGCGGCACGCGCGGGAAATCGTCCAAATGCATCGGTGATCCTATTGCAGGGTCATGGCGCGAATCGGCTGACGGTTTCTAGAAACCGAACGAGACGCCGCCTTCCATGGTCAGGAAAGGCTGCGGTGCGGTATAGACCGCACCCGACGAAACGAACGCGTCCTCCGACAGCCTGTTCTCTGGAAATATGATGGCGGAAACCCACACCCGCATGTTGTGCTGGCGGGGGTCGTTGTAGGTGAGTTTCGTGGCGATGCGCTGATACTGTTTCGCAACGAAAATGCGCGACGAATCGAGCGGCTGCGGTCCGACGAACTGATGATCGACGGTCAGATCGAGATTCTTCCCGTTGCCGTTGGGAAGCGGCATGTAGGCATCGAAGCCGTAATCAGCCAGCCAGTCCGCCACGTTCGGAATGAACGACGTGGCGGCGGAAACCAGACGCGCGCGCACGTAATTGTAGCTGCCGTGCACGTTCAGCTGCACACGTTGGCCGCGGAAGAGCGCGATGCTCCCATCGACGTCGTAGCCGCTTCGGTGCGACTTGCCGAGATTGGTCTGGGTCAGGGTCGCCTGATCGGTTCCGATCTCGTTCGAGTTGACGGTGTAGTAGCTGCTGACCTGGATATGAGCATCGAGAGGGCGATAATCGTAGCGCACGCCGATCTCTTCGCTTCCCAGACGCGAGGATTGCAGATGCGGGTTCGACGGCAGGTCCGTGTTCGCATTCGGAGACGTAATGCTTTGGCCATAATTGGCGAACACGGTCACGGGCTTGATGGGGTTGAGCGCGAGACCGAACTTGATGGTCGGCGTTCCGGTATGGGTCACGATGTGCTGCCGACGGAGGCTGTTCGACTGTTTCACATAGGTCGTGCTGTAGAGGTCGTAGGTGAACTCGTCGTAGCGCACGCCGCCGGTGGCTTTCACCCACTCCCAGGGTTTGATCGAACTGGAGATATAGGCAGCCGGGTTGATCTCCGTGAACCGTGATAGCGAGAAGACGCCGGTGATGGCGCTGTAGACAGAGGGCTGTTCGACGGGGACGCCATCGACGCCGGGCTGGCGATATACGCGGGCGAAATCGACATGCGTCGTCACGCCCGTACGGAGATCGGCGCTGCCGCCGTTCTGCAACTTGAAGAGCCAGTACGGTTCGACGCCGCCGCCCAGGGTATAGCGGTCGTCGCGATAATCGTTCTGTGGCTTGAACACGCCCGGATCGCCACGCGTGATCTGGCGAATGAGGAGCGCCTTGTCGGCATAGACGTTCGCATCCAGCGTCATGTTGCCCTGGGTATGCACATACTGTCCGGTGAGGGTGTACTGGTTCTTCGCGCCGCGATCGTGGTCGTTCACTGCGATCGTCAGCGGAACGGCGCCGCTTTCGAGCAGCGACTGCCGTATCGAGCCGGCCTGTCCATAATCCGTCCAGTAGCCCTGTGCGGTCACGCGAATCGTGTCGCCGTTATCGAGATGCACGACCGCCTTGGAGAAGCTGTTCAGCCGTTCGTTCTTGTTGTTCTGGCGGTAGCCGTCTTCGTGCATCCCCTCGAGCGCGGTGTAGAAATCCAGATTGCCGCGCTGCAGTCCGATGGTGGCGAGGCCACGGACATGCCCGAATGATCCGCCACTGAGCGAGAAGCCGGTGGGCGTGAAGTCGCGCGTCGTGAAGACGACGTCGCCGGCGCTGGAGAAGTTGCCGCCATAGCGGACGTCGAACGGCCCATGCACAACGGTCAGGCCGCCGATCAGCTCCGGAATCAACGGGTTCAGGTCGTCGTAGCCGTTGGTTGATGGGCCCGAATACAGATTGCGGATATAGCCATCGACATAGGTCGCGACATAGTTGCCGTCCGACTCCGTCGGCCAGCCGCGCGCACCGATCCCCTGCGCGATCCCTCCGTTCTGGAAATCGTCGATCGCGAAACCGGGAATCGAACGCAACAGGTCGGCGCTCGTATGCGTCGCCGTGTTGCGGATCTGCGTGTTGTCGAGATGCGAGACCTCGGCGATGTCGTTGAGCGGCGACGTTCCCAGGTCCATCGGCTTCGCGGCATCGTTCGGTCCGGTCCTGTCGTGGAGCCCGCGTGCCGCCACCGTGATCACTTCGACCTTCGGCTTGCGCGATGTCGCTGATGTCGGCTTGGCCTTGCGTGGATGTTTGGAAGCGGCATGAGCCGGTGTCACGGCAGGCGCCTGGGCGAACGCGAGCGGCGTCCACGCCGCCATCGCCACGCTGGTCCACAGGGCGAGGTGGTTCGGCTTGAAGGAGTAGAGGCGAACGACCATAGCCAACTCCAGTCATGGCAAGCAGCGAGAAAAGCACCGGACCGGACAGGATCCATCGACACTCAAGGGTCCGGCACGACCACCATCAAACGGCACCACGCCGTATGATATAGGATATATCGTCTTATTATCCGTTCGGGCTGAGGCGCGCCAGCTAAAAGTTCGCCAGAACGAAATGATCCGCTCCGACCTGATACTCCGTGCAGCCTTCCTGGCGCGGGGAGGCCAGGAACGGGTCTCGCCTGGCCTCCCCGTTTTCTCCGAACACCGATGCCACGAGGCGCTGTGTGTAGGGGTGCGATGGCGTGGTGAATACCGCCTCGGTCGGCCCGTGTTCGATCACCTGACCACGGAACATCACCACGACGCGCTGACAGAGATAGCGGACCACAGCCAGGTCGTGACTGATGAACAGCATGGTCAGGCCGGACGCCGCGCGCGCCGATTCCAGCAGACTGAGAACCTGCGCCTGAATCGACAGATCCAGCGCCGTGATCGGCTCGTCCGCGATCAGCAGTCTCGGCCTGGTCGCCAGCGCCCTGGCGATGCACAGGCGCTGGCGTTGGCCACCGGAGAAACCATCCGGGTGGCGGAGCATCATGGACGGATCGAGCCCGACCTGACGGAACAGCTCCGCGACCCGTTCATGGCGACGGCCGCGCGTCTCGTTCGGCTCATGGATCAGCAGCGGTTCCGCCACCTGCGCGCCGGCGGTCAGGCGCGGATTGAGCGCGGAGCCGGGGTCCTGGAAGATCGCCTGCAGGTCGCGTCGCAACGGGCGCATCGCTCGGTCGGAAAGATGCGTGATGTCCTGACCGTCGTACACGATCCGCCCGTCATCCGGATCAAGCAGGCGCAGAAGCAGGCGTCCCAGCGTGCTTTTGCCTGAGCCGCTTTCGCCGACCAGGCCGACCGTTTCTCCGGCACCGATCGTCAGCGAGGCGCCATTCACCGCCATCATGCGCGTGCGGCGGCCCAACCGGCCCGGCACCCCGAAGCTCTTGAACAGTCCCGTCGCCGCCAGAAGCGGCGTCATGCATCGTCTCCGGCAGCAAGGGCGGCGGGCAGGTCATACCAGGCCGCCGCCAGGTGCTCAGGATGGCCGCCGGCCACCGGAGCGAGGGGCGGCATGTCCCGATGGCATCGCGCCGTGGCGAAGCGGTTCCGCGGCGCGAACGGGTCGCCGGGCGGTGGATGCAGCGGATCGACCGGTTCGCCGGGGATCGGCGTCAGCCGCCCGCCTTCGGCGAGAACACGCTCCGGAAGCGAGCGCAGCAATCCGTGGGTGTAGGCGTTGCGCGGCGCATCGAACACCGCGGCCAACGGACCGCGCTCGAGAATGCGACCGGCATACATCACCTGCACGGTGTCAACGAAGCCCTCCAGATGACGCAGGTCATGCGTCACCCAGAGCACGGCCATGCCGAACTCGGCTTTCAGACGCAGGATGAGATCGAGAATCTCGCCCTGCACGCTCGCATCGAGCGCGGTCGTGGCCTCGTCGCCGATCAGCAGCACCGGCTGGCAGGATATGGCGATCGCGATCATCACCCGCTGCCGCATGCCGCCGGAGAGTTGGTGCGGATAGGCGCGCAGGCGCAGATGCGGTTCCTCTATCCCGACCAGATCGAGCAGTTCCGAGGCGCGCCGGGTCGCCCTGCTCCCGCGCAGGCCCAGATGGCGGGCGAGCGGTTCACGGAGTTGGGTGCCGATGGTCAGGGCAGGATTGAGCGCACTCATCGGGTCCTGGAAGATCATCCCGATCCGCGATCCGCAGAGCCTGCGCCGTTCCCGCGCCGGAAGCGCCAGCAGGTCCTGTCCCTCGAACAGCACCTCGCCGCTCTCGACAAAAAGCGGCGGCCTGCGCAGCAAGCCGAGCATGGCCAGGATATGCGCGCTCTTGCCGCTGCCGCTTTCCCCGATGATGCCGAGGCTTTCGCCATCACGAAGCGTGTAGCTCACACCGTTGACGATACGCGCTGTGGTGGAGGCCGTGGACACGCCGATCGTGAGGTCGCGCACATCGAGCAAAGTCTTCATCAGCGTAGATCCAAACTTGCCGTTACGCTGCCGATCGGGAATATCGAGGCACAAGCAGCCGGGAGCCTGTTGTCATGCTTGATCCGAAGTCTCGCGTCGTCATGTTGTCCGGTGCCTCGCGCGGGATCGGCGCCGCGGTATGCGACCGTCTCCTGGCCTCGGGTTTTCTGGTCTCCGCCGGCGTGCGCAACCCTTCGGCGCTCGCCGACCGCGCCGGTCTCTTCGCGACGCGATACGACGCGACCGTGCAGGGTGCGGCGGAGGATTGGGTAGAGACTACCATGACCCGTTTCGGTCGCGTCGAGGCGCTCGTGAACGTCGCCGGAATGCTCCCGAACTACACGTTGCACGATGCGGACGAAACGCAGCTCGACCGCGCCCTCGAGATCAATGTCAAGGCGCCGTTGCGCCTGATCCGCGCCGCCATGCCCCATCTGAAGGCGTGCGGCGACGGACGGATCGTGAATGTCTCGTCCTTGTCCGGAAAGCGTGTCGCGAACGACGATGTCGGCTACGCGATGAGCAAGTTCGCAGTCACCGCGCTGACCCATGCGGCCCGGCGCGACGGATGGGACAGTGGCGTGCGCGCCACCGTGGTGTGCCCCGGCTTCGTCGCGACCGACATGACCTCTCATGTGCGCACGGTGCCGCCGGAGAAGATGACGCAGCCCGAGGATCTGGCAGTGCTGATCGAGACCGTGTTGCTTTTGCCGCAGACAGCGGTTGTGGCAGAGCTGCTCGTCAATTGTCGGCTCGAGACGGTGATCTGAGCGTCGCGCCGAACCGGGCGAGCGCGAACGGCGAGGGGTCGACCACCGGCGTCGCGCCGGTCACCAGGTCCGCGACCAACATCGCGGTGCCGGGCGCCACGCCGAAACCGTGGCCGGAGAAGCCGGTAGCGATGACCACCCCCTCCAATTCGGCGATCGTGGAAATGATCGGCAGCGCGTCGGGCGTGACGTCGATGACTCCGCTCCAGGATTCCGCGATGCGCGTGCCCGAGAAATCCGGATAGGCGCGGATCAGGTTCGACCACGCGGAATCGATCTCGCCCGGGTTTGGCCCCGGATCGAGCAGACGCTGGCGCTCGAAAACCGAGACGCCGGTCCGGCGCGGCCGCCGCCCGTCCTGCCAGGCTGTTGCGAAGCCGCGCCCGAGCCGAAGGCGGATCGTGTCCTTGCTGCTGCGCAGTGTCGGCAGGAATCGCCGCAGCAGGGCGAAGCTGTCGGGTACGATCTCGTGCGTGGCGAGTCCGCGCCGCGCGAAGGTGTAGCCACCATCCAGCCGCCGACGAAAAGCGAAGTCCGGGCCGCCGACGGCAATCTCGGGTCCGTCGGCAAGCGGCCCCTCATGAACCGGTTCTGTTCGCGCGGCGGCGCTGTTGACACGCAGCTGCGGCAAGGAGAGCCCGAAGGTCCTGCAGAACAAACGGGAAAAGGCGCCGCCGGCTACTACGACCGAGCCGCAGGCGATGGCGCCCCTCTCGGTCACCACTGCGCTGAGACGACCGGACGAAACCTCCAGCCCACGTGCCGCGCACCCGCTCAGCACACGGACGCCGGCACGTCCGGCGGCTGCCGCGATCGCCCCGGCCGCCAGGCCGGGCTCGGCGCGGCCGTCGCTCGGGGTATGCAACCCACCGGCCCAGCGTCCGGACAGGCCCGGCAGCAGCGCCGCCACCTCGTCCCCGTCCAGAAGCCGCGTGTCGACCGGCTGCCCGCGGACGGAGTCGAGCCACAGCACATGCGCGCGCTGCGCCTGCGGAGTAGCGGCGAGATAGAGTGTTCCAGCCTGCCGGTAGCCCAGATCGGTTCCGATTTCGGCCTGCAATTCGCGCCAGCGCTGCGTCGCCAGAAGGCTCAGCGGAACCTCGGCCGGATCGCGACCCATCGTCCGGCACCAGCCCCAGTTGCGGCCGGATTGCTCCGCTCCGATGTCGCCCTTCTCGATGAGCGCGACGCTGCGGCCCCGTTTCGCGAGTTCCAGCGCGGTGCAGGCGCCGACGATGCCGCCGCCGATGACAACCACATCCACCCGTGCCGGCAAGGAAGGACCGTCACGCTCCATCGGTCAGGCCGTCCTGAACCCGAGACCGCAGGCGGTATCACGTTCGGCGGCGCGTGCATCCCGTCGCGCAGCATCGCCGCAGCCGCCCCCGCCTGCGGTGCGGATCTCCAGGATGTCGCCGGCGCGGAGATGCTGCGTGCTCTTGCCCGCGAGCGACCGCCGTTCGCCGTTTCTTTCGACGGTGACGACCGAACGACCACCGGCGCCGCCTGCCTGGATGCCCCAGGGATCGGTGCGGGTGCGGTCCAGATGCGTCGTCACCGTCGCATCGCTCAGCAGGCGTAGCGTCCGCACGACGCCATGGCCGCCGCGATACTGGCCGGCACCCCCGGTGCCTTCCGCCAGGCCATAGCCGAGGACGTCGAACGGATAATCCCGCTCCATCATCTCGACAGGCGAATTCGCAGTGTTGGTCATGTGCGTATGCACCGCATCCGCGCCGTCCAGTCCGGACGTCGCGCCCTGCCCGCCGGCATAGGTTTCGACGTACGAGAAGCGCCGCCCGGTGCGGACGTCGTCTCCGCCGATGATCAGCGCGTTCATGCTGCCGCTCGACGCCGCCATCGCCTGGTCCGGCATCAGGCGGTTGAAAGCGCCGATCAGCACGTCGCAGATCCGCTGGCTCGCGATCGAGGTGCACAAGGCAACCGGCATCGGCGGCGCGGCGGCGACGAGGCTCGCTTCCGGAAGAACCAGATCGAGCCTTTCGAAAAGCCCGTCATTGGATCCGATATGGGGGTCGAGGTAGCTTTTCACCGCGTAAAGCAGACAGCTCGCCGTGACGAGCGGCGTGGCGTTCACAGGACCGGCCACCTGGGGCGCGCTTCCGTTGAAATCGGCCCGCAGGCGGCCATCGGCAACCGACAGCGCCACCCGGATCACGAGATCGTCGGGCCGCTCTCCGTCCTGCCATTCCAGCGTATCCTCGAATGCCGCCGCACGTCCTTCGAGCATGCGCAACCGATCCTCGACACGTCGCGCCGTGGCGGCCAGCAGGAACCCGACCGCGTTGTCGAAGCGCGCGCGTCCCGCGCGCCCGGCAAGCTCACCCAGGCGGCGCAGGCCGGTCTTGTTCGCCGCGACCTGCGCCATCAGGTCGCCGATCACCATCTCGGGCAGCCGGCTCGCGGCGGCGATGATCCGCAGGATGTTTGGATCGACATCGCCGTTCCGGACCAGCACGGTCGGCGGCAGCCGCAGGCCCTCCTGCGTGATCTCGGTGACACCGAGGGCGAGGCTTCCTGGCGCGAGGCCGCCGACATCGACATGGTGCGCCATGTTCGCGACGTAGCCGATCCGGCCATCCTCGATGTCCGCCGCGGCGATCAGCACGATGTCCGGCAGGTGCGAGCCGGAGATCCAGGGATCGTTGACAACCCACATGCCGCCCGGCGGCAGATCGCCGCCGGTGGCGGCGCGACAGCGCGCGATCAGGCCACCCATCAGGCCGAGATGCACCGGGATATGTTCTGCCTGGGCGATCAGCCGGCCGGCCGCGTCGAACACGGCGCAGGAGAAGTCGCGCCGGTCCCGGATGTTGATGGAATAGGCGGTGCGGATCAACGCGGCGCCCATTTCCTCGGCGACCGCCTGCAGGCCGTGCCGCAGGACCTCGGCGAAGATCGCGATGGCGCCGGAAACCGGCGGGACGGCGCTGTCGCTCATGGCGCGGTTCCGATGATCAGGTTGAAGGCGTCATCGACTCTGACGGGCTGGTTGCCGACGAACAGCGTCGTGTCCGTCTGCTCGACGAGCATCGGGCCGCGCCCCTCGAAGCCCCGTGGCATGCGCGCACGGTCAATGACCGGAACATCCTGCCAGCCGCCATCGATCCAGCAGGGGGATGTCCCAACCCGCATCTCGCCCGTCTCGCCGAGCCCCGCAGGCAACGGCAAGGTCGCGTTCGGCGCCGCCGCACTACCCGTCAGCCGCAGCGCCACCGCCTCGACGGGCTGGTCCTGGCGGTCGTAGCCGAAATTCTCGCGATGCACGACGTGGAAGGCGGCAGCGATCGCCGCAAGCGGCGCGCCCGGGTCGTAAGGAACGGCGAGCTGGTGGCCCTGGCCCCGATAGCGCAGCTCGATCTCGGCATGCACGGACACGCCATCCGGATCAATCACGTCGGCACTGGCCCGATGCATGATCCGCTCCCGCGCCGCCGCCAGCGCGGTCCCGATGCGCGCGGCCGCGCCGGCGAGATCGCCGTGCAGCATTTCGGTCTCGACATGGCGCCAGGGCGCCAGCAGCAGGCCGATGGCGCAGAGCAGGCCAGGCGAGGGCGGGACCAGCAGCGTCGGGATACCCAGCGCCGCGCACAGATCGACGGCGTGCAACGGCCCCGCGCCGCCGAAGGCCATGACGGCGAAGCCCGCCGGGTCCAGTCCGCGCTCGACCGTCATGCAGCGGATGCCGCGGATCATGGCCGCGTTCACGACGGCCAGGATGCCTTCCGCAGCCGCCTCCACCGAAAGGCCGAGCGGTTCGGCGACATGGGTTCTGATCGCCTCGGCCGCGCGGGCGCGGTCGATGGTGATCTCGCCGGCGATGCGGCGCCCGGGCCGCAGCCGGCCGAGCGCCACGTTGGCATCCGTCACCGTCGGCCGCGTCCCGCCATGGCCATAGGCCGCCGGACCCGGTCGCGCTCCGGCGCTTTCCGGACCGACATGGAGCAGGCCGCCCGCATCCACCGCCGCGATGCTGCCGCCGCCCGCGCCGAGGGTGATGATGTCGAACATCGGAACCTGCAGTGGGAAACCTTCCAGCTCGCTGGCGTGGCGTGTCAGGATCTCGCCGTCCTTGATCAATCCGACATCGAAGCTGGTGCCGCCCATGTCGATCGTCACCACGTCGCGCAGCCCGCCCTGGGCGGCGATGTGGAAGGCGCCCATCATGCCGGCTGCCGGACCGGAAAGGCAGGTATGGACCGATTTCAGCCCGCGGGCCGTGGCCGACGGCATCACCCCGCCGCCGGACTGCATGATCACCAGCGGTGCCGCGATGCCCTCCTCGGCCAGGCCGTCCTCCAGCGCGGTCAGGTAGCGCGACAGCGGCGGCGCCAGGTAGGCGTTCATCACCGTGGTCGAGGCGCGCCCGTATTCGCCGATCTCGGCCAGCACATCGGCGGAACAGGAGATCACCAGCTCCGGGCAGAGCTCCGCCAGCAGGCGGGCGGCCGCGTGTTCATGCGCGCGGTTCGCATAGCTATGCAGGAACACGATGGCGACAGCCTCGATGCCTTGCGTGCTCAGCGCCTTCGCGGCGCGTGCGACGCTGTCCCGATCGAGCGGAGACACCACAGACCCGATGGCGTCGACGCGCTCGTCGATCTCGAACACCAGGTCGCGCGGCACCAGCGGCTGCGGACGACGCGCCTTCGGGTCGTACAGCGACGGCCGGGTCTGGCGGCCGATCAGCAGGAGGTCCCGGAAGCCGCGCGTGACCAGCAGCGCGATCCGGCCGCCCTTGCGCTCAAGGATGGCGTTCGTGGCGACCGTGGTTCCATGGGCGTAGCGGCGCAGGGCGGTCGGCGCGATCTCCGCCTGCCGCATCGCGGTGCGCGTCGCTTCCAGAACGGCGATCGCCTGTCGTCCCACCGTGGTCGGCGTCTTCACGAACACCGCCTGACCGCTCGCCTCATCCACGAGGCATAGATCGGTGAACGTGCCGCCCACATCGCAGCCGAGCAGATGCGCCATGCCGGACCCTCTCATGCCTCGCGCCGCGGGGCTGTCCCGACAGCAATCTTCCCTATCCAATACACGATATATCCTATATCACAACAGGGATGAGCCGGCGCGTGTTCGATACGAGACGTTTTTCCCGGGCGGCCTCGCTGTCCGCCCGGATGGCGCTTCTGGCGGCAGCTTTGGCTGGCGCCTGCCCGGCGGTCGCGGCCGGTCAGGCCGACCGGACGCTGGTCATCGCCGAGGAAGCAGGCCCGGCGACCCTCGATCCCTGCTTCATCCGCAGTGATGCAGCACTGCTCGACAACATTTTCGACACGCTTGTCGGCCGTGACGACACGGGACGGCTCGTCGCATCCGTTGCTCTCGACTGGGAGCAAACGACGCCCCTTGTCTGGACCTTCCATCTCCGGCCCGGTCTGCGCTTCCAGAACGGCGAACCGCTCGATGCCGCGGCGGTCGCCTTTTCCCTGAATCGTATTCTCGATCCGGCTCTGGGCTCGCCCAACCTCTCCTATATCCGCACGGTCGCAGAGGTCTCCGCGCCGGGCCCGCTGACGGTGCGGATCCGCACGTCGGCGCCGGATCCGCTGCTTCCCGCCCGCATGAGCCGATACCCGGCCTATATCGTTCCGCCTGCCTACCTGCGCCGGGTCGGCAACGCGCTGTTCGGTCGGCAGCCGGTCGGCAGCGGACCCTACGCGGTCACCGACTATGCGCCGGACGATCATGTCGACATGATCGCCAACAATGCCTATTGGCGCGCGACGCCACGCATCCGCCGCGTGTCCTGGCGCGTGGTGCCGCAACCGACGGCGCGGATCGGCGCGTTGCTGACCGGCGAGGCGGACCTGATCGACTCCGTGCCCGTCGACGCCATCGGCCTGATCCGGCGCCAGCGCGACCTGGCCATCGACGGGCTGCCCGGCAGCGGGCTGACGCTCTATCTGGGCCTGCGCACCCGTCAGCCACCGCTGAACGACGTGCGTGTGCGGCGCGCCCTGTCGCTTGCGATCGATCGTTCGAGCATCGTCCGCTACATCCTCAAGGGCTACGCGACGCCGACGGGCACGCAGGTCGGCCCGTATGATTTCGGCTACCAGGACGTTCCGGCGCCGGCCTACGATCCGGCCGAGGCGCGCCGTCTGCTGGCGCAGGCGGGCTACCCGCACGGCTTCTCCATCCGGATGCAGGTGCCGCGCCGCTACGTGAAGAGCGCCGAGATCGGCCAGTTCATCGCCCAGGAATTCGCCGCCATCGGCGTCGCCGCCACGCTGCAGATCCCCGACTGGTCGGTCTATACGCAGGACGTTCCCGCCGGGCGGCAGGCGCCCATCTACATGCTGGCCTGGGGCTCCACCCAGACGCTCGATGCAGATGCGGCGCTCTACCCCATCCTGCATTCCGGCGAACCCTACTCGCAGGTCGACCTGCCCCAGCTCGACACGTTGCTGGATGCGGCCAGGACCACGATGGACACGGAGATTCGCCGTGCGCTCTACGCCCGCATCCAGACCATGGTGACCGAGCAGGTGCCGCTGCTGACGCTCTACAGGGAGGACCAGGTGTTTGCCGCCACGCGCAAGCTCATCTTCCAGCCGCGTCCGGACGGACGGATCGACGTGTTCGACATGGCGTGGGCGCCATGAGCGCGCGGACGGGCGCTCCGTTCCGGGGCCGCCCCTCGACGCGGCGGCGCCTGCGCGCGGACATCGCTCTGGGTCCCGTTCTGTTGCTGGGCCTGGCGCTCTGCTTCGCCGTCGGGCCGGCCCTATGGCCCAAGAGCCCGTACGCGACCACGCTGCTGGCCATCTACCATGAACCGGGCACGGCCTTCGGCCAATGGCACCCGTTCGGGACCGACCAGCTCGGGCGCGACATGCTGGCGCGCTTGCTGCTCGGCGGCCGCATCTCGGTGGCGATCGTGCTTCTCTCGGGTGTCCTCGCCGCGAGCGTCGGCAGTCTGCTGGGCACGATCTCCGGCTATTTTGGCGGGCTGGTGGATGCCGCGATCATGCGGCTCGCCGACATCCAGCTGGCGATCCCGCTGATCCTGTCGATCCTTCTGGTGATCGCGATCCTCGGCCCCGGCATGCAGAATCTCGTTCTGGTGCTGGGACTGTCGGGCTGGGCGACCTATGCCCGCGCCGCGCGGGCCCGTGTGCTGGAGCTGCGCGAGCTGGACTTCCTGCAGGCCGCCCGCGCGATCGGCGCGTCGCCGGGACGGATCCTTCGCGTCCACCTCCTCCCGAACCTGGTGCCCACTCAGGTGGTGCTGATGTCGCTCGACCTGCCACGCCTTGTTGTCGCGGAAGCGTCGATCGGCTTTCTGGGCATGGGGATACAGCCGCCGGAGCCCACCCTGGGCAATCTGCTGGCCGACGGGCAGACGGCGATCCTCTACGCTCCCTGGATGATCGTGTTTCCGGGTCTTGCGGTTTGCATGTTGGTAATCGGTTTCAACATGACCGGCGACTGGATCGCCCGGCGTTTCGGAGCCTGAGGCATGGCCGGCTTCCTGGCACGCCGCTTCGGGCAGATGCTGCTGGTGATCTTCGGCGTCTCCACGCTCGTGTTCTTCGCGCTGTTCATCGCGGGCGACCCGGCGACCCTGATGCTGCCGCCCGACGCAACGGCGGCCGAGATCGCCGCATTCCGGCATCGCATGGGATTCGATGCGCCGCTGCTGACGCAATATCTGCATTATCTCGGCAAGCTGCTGCACGGCGATTTCGGCACGTCGCTGCGCTTCCACGCGCCCGCGCTCGCGCTGGTGCTCCGGCATCTGCCGGCAACGGTTCTGCTCGCGGTCACCGCCATGGGCTGGAGCACGCTGCTTGGGGTGGGTCTCGGCATTCTCGCGGCGGTGCGGCGCGACCGGCCGGCGGACACCGCCCTGCGTCTGGTCGGGCTGAGCGGGCAGGCGATCCCGGTCTTCTGGCTCGGCCTTTTGCTGATCTTGCTGTTTTCGATCCGGCTGCGCCTGCTGCCGGTGGGCGGCTATGGCGGCCTCCGGCACCTCGTTCTCCCCGCGCTCACCCTGGGCGCCTATGCCATGAGCACGGCGATGCGCCTGACGCGCTCCAGCCTGATCGAGGCGCTCGGCAAGGACTATGTCCGCACGGCGCGGGCCAAGGGCATGCCGGAGCCCTACGTCGTGGTGCGGCACGCGCTGCGCAACGCGCTCATTCCGGTGCTCACCTTCCAGGCGCTGGAATTCGCCAGCCTGCTCGGCGGCGCGGTGGTCACCGAGACGATCTTCTCCTGGCCGGGCATCGGACGCCTGGCGATCCAGGCGATCCACAACCGGGATTTCCCGCTGGTGCAGGCCATCGTCATTCTCTCGGCACTCTGCTTCACCACAGTCAACCTGCTGGTGGACGTCGCCTATCGATGGCTCAACCCGAGGGTCAGGCTCGCATGACATCCGAACCGCTCGACGCGCTCGTCACCGAAACCCTGGCGCTGTTGTCGGACTGGACGCGGCACCGCTCCGTCGCGGGCAACGTGCGGGGACTGCGCGACATGGGGGAAGCGGTCCGCTTGTTCCTGACGGACGAGATCGGCGCCGATTGCCTGCCGGCAGCGGCCGGCGACGCCCCGGTCATCCATGCGCGGATCGATCGCGGCGCGCCCGCGACGCTGCTGCTCTACAACATGTACGACGTGATGCCGGCGGACGAGCCGGGGTGGTCGGTCGATCCTTTCGCGGGCGCCGTCGTCGATCTCGCGCCGTTCGGACGCTGCTTCGTCGGGCGCGGTGCGGAGAACAACAAGGGGCCGCTGGCGGGCATGCTTGTCGCGCTGCGCCACCTGCTGCGGCATGACGGCCTCGACGCCAACATCGAGATCGTGCTCGACGGGCAGGAGGAGACCGGCAGCACGGCGCTGCGCCGCTTCCTGGCCGCGCCCGACTGCCCGGTGCGTCGCGCCGATGCCGGCCTGTTTCCGTCCTTCTGCGAATATGGCGGCGGCGCGCCGCGGCTGTATCTGGGCAGCAAGGCTATCGTCCGGGGCAAGATCGCCTGCGCCGGGGGCGCCTGGGGCGGTCCGCGCCGCCCGATCCACTCCTCGAACTCGCCCTGGATCGACAACCCCGCCTGGGCCCTGACCCACGCCCTCTCGGCGCTGGCAACGGACCGGACGGGCCACTGGGGCGCCATCGCGCTGGACGACGAAGCGAAGCAGCTGGTGAAGGCCCTTGCGGCCGTGTTCGATCCCCAGGCCGAGCTCGCCTTTCGCAGCACCGCGCGCTTCGCCGACATCGCGCCGGACGGAATGTGTCAGGACGAGGAATTCCTGCTGACCCATGTCCTGGCGTCGGCCAATCTGAACGTGACCAGCCTCGCCGCGGAGGCGGGGGCAGGGTCCGGCACGATCCCCGCATCGGCGGAGGCGACGTTTGAGCTGCGCCTGCCGCCGGGGATGGAGCCGGCGACCATGATCGACCGGCTCGCCGGAGCCCTGCGCCCCCATCCGGGCGTGGACCTGTCGATCGAGGAGGCCTATCCGGGCCATCGCTTCGGGCGTCACGCGCACGGTGTGCAGGCCCTGCACGACGTCTATGTCGCCCACGGGATCACGCCCCAGCTTTGGCCCTGGACGATCGGCGCGATGCCCTGCCATGCCTTCAGCCGTGTGGCGGACAGCTTTCTCATCGGGGGCCTCGGCCATGGTGGCAATGCCCATGGTCCGGACGAGTTCGTGACGCTCCATGGCCTGTCGCGCTTCCTCAGCTCGCTGCTGGCCTGGCTGCCGGCGACCGCGCGCTCCGTTGTCGCGCAAGCCGCGTGAGCAGGCTGGTCACCGCCGCCGATGCGGCACGGCTGGGCGGCGGCGACGTAATTGCGGCGATGCGGGACGTGCGCGCCTGTCTCCAGCTGCTGCGCCGGCGCGAAGCCGGCATGCCGGCCGAAATCTCGGTGCCGCTGTCGGAGCAGGCGGGCGGCCAGGCGCGGGCCTACGCGCTGCCGGCTTGGCTGGGGGATCCCTTCGACGTGGTCGGCATGAAATGGACAGCCCATCGGCAGCTTCGTCCCGCGGGCGCACCCGCCGCCGTCTCGGTGACGCTGGTCAACGACCGCCACACCGGCGACATGCTGGGTATGGTCGAGAGCGATCTCCTGACCGTTACCCGCACCGCGGCGGTCTCGGCCCTGGCTTTGCAGGCGCTCCGGCTGGACGGCAGCCGCCCGATCGCCGTGCTGGGCGCCGGTGCGCAGGCGCATGCCCATCTGCGAATGCTCGCGGCCGTTTTTCCCGGGCATCCGGTGCGCTTGTGGAACCGCACCGCGGAGATCGGCCGTCGGCTGTGCGAGGACGACCATGCGGCCTGGAGCGGCAGCATCGAAAGCGCCCTCGACGGGGCCGCCGCGGTGTTGTGCTGCACCGCCGCGCCGCAACCGATTTTGCAGGCGCGACACATGCGGCCCGATCTCTCGGTTCTGCAGATCGGCTATCATGAGGTCTCGTTCGACGCCATCGACACGTTCGCCCACATCGCCGTCGATCTGTGGGGACCTTTCAGCGAGACCAGCGCGAAAAGCCTGTTCAAGATGTATCGTGCCGGCCGCATCAGGCCGCGGCGCGTTTGTGCCGACCTTGCTGCCATCGCTCTCGATCGCTGGCAGCCGCCCTCGGACTCGGCGCTGTATTTCTCGTCTTTCGGCCTGAACCTGTTCGACGTCGCGCTCGCCACCCGCATTCTCAAGCTTGCCCGACTAGAAGGAAGCGCCGCATGAGCAGGAAACGGGTCTATAGCGCGGCGCATTGGGGCGTGTACGAGGTGGAGCAGCACAACGGGGCGCCGGTGCTCCATCCGCTCCGCGACGATCCGTCGCCGTCGCCGATCGGGCTGGATCAGCTGGATGAAAGCGTGCAGCGTCTGCGGGTGCGCAAGCCCTCGGTGCGGCGCGGCTGGCTCGAGCACGGACCGCGGGCCGGCGGTGGCGGCCGCGGCCAGGAACCGTTTGTCGAGATCGGCTGGGACGAATGCCTCGACAGGCTCGCGGAAGAACTCGATCGCGTCCGCACGGAGCATGGCAACGCGGCGATCTTCGGCGGGTCCTATGGCTGGTCGAGCGCCGGCCGCTTCCACCACGCGCAAAGCCAGCTCCACCGCTTCCTGAACATGGCGGGCGGTTATGTCCGCAGCGTCGACAGTTATAGCCTCGGGGCAGCCAACGTTCTGATGCCGCACATCGTGGCGCCGATGCTGGAGCTGAACGCCACAGTCACCAGTTGGGACGTCATCATGCGGCACAGCCGTCTGTTCGTGACCTTCGGCGGGGTTCCGGCCAAGAACGCGCAGGTGTCGTCCGGCGGCGCGGGCCGGCATCGTGTCCCGTCCGGCCTGCGTGCGGCGGCGCAGGCCGGCGTGCGCTTCGTCAACATTTCCCCCGTGCGGGACAACATCGATACCGGTGGCCCGGTGGAATGGATTCCCATCCGGCCCAATACGGACACGGCGATGATGCTGGCGCTCGCCTACGCCATGATCAGCCGGCCGGACTTCGACGCAAAGTTCGTGGGACGGTACTGCGTCGGTTTCGCGCAGTTCCGCGCCTACGTGACCGGCGAGAGCGACGGACAGGCGAAAACCCCGCTTTGGGCGTCGGACATCACCGGGGTTCCCGCGGCGCGCATATCCGCTTTGGCGGACGAGATCCTTGAAAATCGCACGATGCTGAATGCCGCCTGGGCCTTGCAGCGCGCGGCCCACGGGGAGCAGCCATTCTGGGCTCTTGTCGCCCTGGCGGCCGTGGCCGGGCAGATCGGACTTCCGGGCGGCGGTTTCGCGGTCGGCTACGGGCCGATGAATCTCATGGGCAGCGCGCATCCTCGCTTCGGCGGCCCCACGCTGAACCAGGGCCGCAACCCGGTGGATGCGTTCATTCCAGTGGCGCGTGTCGCCGATATGCTTCTGCGGCCGGGCGACAGCTTCACCTATAACGGCAAGACCCACACCTATCCCGACATCCGGATGGCCTGGTGGGCCGGCGGCAATCCGTTTCATCACCACCAGGACCTGAACCGTCTGGCGGCGGCGTTCCGGCGCCCCGACACGCTGGTGGTCCAGGAGCAGTTCTGGACGGCGACCGCGCGCATGGCCGACATCGTCCTGCCGGTGACGACAACGCTCGAACGCAACGATGTCGGCTTCTCGACCCGGGAAGGTCTGGTGATCGCGATGCGCCAGGCCACGCCACCCGTCGGCGAAAGCCGCGACGACCACAGCATCCTGGCCGCGGTCGCGCGGCGGCTGGGGTTCGAGGCGGCGTTCACCGAAAACCTCGACGAGATGGGCTGGCTCCGTCGTCTCTACGACGAGAGCCGGGACAAGGCGGGACTGGCCGGCATCGCCATGCCTCCTTTCGAGCAGTTCTGGGACGACGGGCTGATCGATCTCTCGCCCTATGACGCACCTCATGTGGCGTTCGCCGCGTTCCGTGCGGACCCCGACCGCCATCCTTTGCAGACGCCCAGCGGGCGAATCGAGTTGTATTCCGAACGCATCGCCTCATTCGGGCTGCAGGATTGTCCGGGCCACGCCGTCTGGCGTCCGCCCTTCGAGTGGCTGGGCGCCGATGCGGCGGAGCGCTACCCGCTTCATCTGATCTCCGATCAGCCGGCGACCCGCCTGCACAGTCAGCTCGATCATGCGCCGCATAGTCAGGCAGCGAAGGCCGCTGGACGCGAGCCATGCCACATCAGTCCGCAGGACGCGGCGAAACGCGGGATCTCCGATGGCGATCTCGTGGAACTCTTCAACGACCGCGGCCGCTGTCTTTCGTCGGCGGTGGTCGATGCGGCGGTCATGCAGGGCGTCATCCGTATGGCAACCGGGGCCTGGTTGGACATGCGGGGCACGCTGGAAAACAACGGCAATCCAAACGTGCTGACACTCGATCGCGGCGCGTCCTCGCTGTCGCAGGGCTGTGCCGCGCAGACCTGCCTGGTAGAGATCCGCCGCGTCGAAGATATGGTGCCGCAACCCGTCTCTTACGCGGCGCCGCCTTTCGTGCGGCGACCCTGATCGTGGCCGCGGCGCGACGTCAGCGCTCGACCGGCAGATCCGGGCGCGCGCCCCATTCCTCCCATGAGCCGTCATAGATCGCCGGCGCGGTCGCATCCGCATGCGCCATGGCAAGCGCGAAAACGCACGCCGTCACGCCGGAACCGCACGTCGCGATCATCGGCTGCGCCGGATCGATTCCGTGAGCGGACGTGATGTCCAGGATTTCCTGTTTCGGGCGCAGCCTTGCATCCTCGGTCAGCAGGCTGCGCTGGGACAGATGGCGGGCGCCCGGGATGTGACCGGCGCGGACGCCGGCATAGATGCCGCCCGCGGTGCCGTCGAAATACTCCCGGGGGCGAACGTCCACGAGTTGCTCGTCGGCAGTGGCGATGTTGGCGAGGATCGCCTGTGCATCGCGGACCTGCAGACGTCGCGCCCGGACAGGCCATACGGTCGGTGATGGTCGTTGCGCCGCGCCCGTCGCGGTGGGAAGGCCGGACGCCAGCCAGGCCGGGAGGCCGCCATCCAGCGCCCAGATCCTGTCATGCCCGTAGGCCTGGAACATCCACCAGACGCGGGCGGACGCGTAGAGTCCGACACTGTCATAGACGACGATGTCCGCGTCCGGATCGACTCCTGCCGCACCAACCAGCCGCGCGAAATCCTCAGTTCCAGGCAGCATCCGGTGAGGCGGCCCGGGCCGCGGATCGGCAACCTGGTCGATGTCGAAGCGGATCGCTCCGGGGATACGGCAACCCTCGAACTCGCGTTCCGCGTCGCGCGGCGAGTTCGGAACGAACCAGCTTGCGTCGAGGATCTGTGTTCCGGGCTGGCCGATCCGACCGGCCAATGATGACACGCTCATGACAGTGTTCATGTCGACGCCTCCGCGCGGTTCTCGAAGCAGCAGCCTGTCGTCCCGAAAGGATATATGCTATTTTCTCCCAACTCGATAATATGCCGCGCCTGCCGCGCGGTCATGGGGCAGGAACAGGTCGAAATGGCTCTTCAGCTCGAACAGGCGCACCGTGAAAGCCTTACCAGCTTTGCGGAACGGTCATTGAAGCGCGAGCTGCTCGAAGGCCGGCTGCGTCCCGGCGAGCGCCTTGTGACCCGTGATCTTGCGGCGCAGATGAACATGAGCCTGACCCCGGTTCGGGAGGCCCTCGTGAGGCTTTCGGCGCTCAGTGTTCTCGAGACCACCCCTGCGCAGGCCTTCATCGTTCCGGTTCTTGCCGCTTCGAAATATGAGGAGCTTGCCGAAATCCGCAAAACCGTCGAGTCGTTGGCGGCGCGGAGGGCCATGGCCAACATCGGCAAGAGCGATCTCCGCAAGTTGGAAATACTCAATACCGACTATCAGAAAGCGCGCGAAGAGCCGGACGCATCACGCGCTCTTGCGCTCAACCACATCTTCCGCTTCACGCTCTACGAGCACGCGCAGATGCCCACGCTCCTCGGCTTGATCGAGCATCTCTGGCTGCAGATCGGGCCGACACTGCATCACCTGTTTCCCAGTCGCGATCCCGGAGGGCAAGGGCAGCACAATTACGATCTTCTGCTCAAGGCGATCGCCAGGAAGGCCGAGGACGAGGTGAACAGCCACATTGTCGACGCAATCAATGCCGGGACGAAGATCGTCGTTCCCATTTTGAAAAAGGGACTGCAGGGCTGACCGACAAAGGACACTCAGATCTTCCTCTCTCCGAGTGAGACGCCTCGAGGCGGTCTGCCGTCTCGTGCGCCTCGAACGCGTGCATTCCCATGGGCGGCGTCACGAAGAGCGGTTACGAGCGCGAGCTCTCGCATTTCGGATTGCGGGAATTCACCGATGCCCAGACCGTTAGGACGAAACTCTTCTGACGAGACTGATGCTCGACAGCCTCACGTCCAAGTGAGGATGAGCCTGATCTTGAGTCACCATGGCGTCATGGGTGATCCCTGCTTCTTGCGTTCAGGCCGGGTCGGCCTCAGCCTGCACGGCTCGCCGGCATTTGCGTCAAAGAGACGAAAAGCGATGCCGTCTACAATCGCGATAATATTCCGCCGAAAATCGATAGTGGCATGAAGGATCCCGAGATCGCCGAATGGCTGAAGACTGGACCCGTGCTCGGTGCCCACAAACCGATCCATGTCCAACGCCGCGAACATGACGCCTTTATCGATCCCGAACCACCACCGGTCGGTGCGATTGAGTTCCTGGGATTGAAGGGACCGCATGGCACGATCCCGGTCCGGGTCTACTCTCCCACCGATCCGCGGCACGGCGCCGCTCCCGCATTGATCTACCTGCGTGGCGGCGGCTTCGTCGTGGGCTCCCTGGATCAGTTCGAGACCGCCATGCGCCGCCTCTGCGAGGGCAGCCGCGCGCAGATCTGCGCCGTGGACTACAAGCTGGCCCCCGAGTACCAGTGGCCCACTCAGATCGAGGAAGGCGAGTTTGTCGTGCGGTGGCTGCACGAGCACGCTGCCGAACGCGGCGTCGACCCTGATCGCATTGCGCTGGGTGGCGATTCTGCTGGTGGCAATCTGACCTGCACGATCTCGCTGAAGCTTCGTGAGGAAGGCGGCCCGCGCCTGAAGCTTCAGATGCCCCTTTATCCCGAGACCGCCATGCCTTTCGAAACCGCTGCCGGCGTCGAGAACATCTCCGGCGGCTATGTTGATACCGCTGGCGTGTTGCTGTTCCTGTGGAATCTGCTCCCGCCGGGCACCAACTACACCCAGCCCTATGTCACGCCGTTGAACGCTCCAAGCCATGCGGACCTGCCGCCGGCTCTGCTGGTGACTTGCGGTTTCGACATGCTGCGCGACGTGGGTCACGCCTATGCTCGCAAGCTCGCCGCCTCCGGCAACGACATTCTCTATCTGCACTATCCCGACCTGCCGCATGGCATCGTCCAGATGACCAGGCATTCGCGCGCTTGCCTCCACGCCACAGAGGAGATCGCCCGGCAGCTCGGCGAACGGCTCCGCACCTAACCCAGGGCCCCCGGTCGCTGATTGCCCGGGCGATCAGTTGTTTGCCCTAGGCGATCCGGCGCGTCTGACCTCCGCGCACGTGCCAGACAACCTCGGGTTCGCGACCAAGCCCGCCCTGGCTGCGGTGATGATCCGGCGCACGATCGCCGCCGGCATTCCGCTCGACGGGGTGGCGGCAGCCAGCGTCCATGGCGTGGGCGACATCGATTGGGCTTATCTGCCGCTGGCCGACCTCGATACCGCCGAATACGATGCACCCGTTGCTGGGCTCTGGACCCGCGGCCTGCTGATCCGTCGCCCCATCGGCGACGGCGACCTCGCCTCCTTCGCCACCTGGTCCCCAAAGGCACGTTGATCGACACGCCTATGCAGGAAGGCGCCAGGCCACCATGACGCCCAAAAAAACAAAGCCCTCGGGGTCGTCAAACTCATCCGCTGGTCGATCCAGAAAACCCGACGCCTCGCCCTGCAACTGGCCCAGCGCCGTATCCCGATCGCCCGCGTCCTCGCCTGTCGCACTGCCGAAAAGCCCGTCAGGCCGCAGCACGATAATCACATCTTGAACAGAAATGGTAACCGTAGTGATAGAAAAAAGGAGACTCTTTCCCCCTCATCCCGCCCCGATCGCCGCCGTACCGCGCGGCGCGTTCTCGCGCAGAAGCGCCGCGAAACGCCGGAAATCCGACTCGCGCGGATCGGTCGCGCGCCAGACCAGCCCGATGGTGCGGCCTGCCGCGGGATCGGTCAGCGGGCGCTGATGCACCAGCCCGTTCAGCTCGGCCTCGTCGCGCGTCGCCAACGCCGGCATCAGCGAGAATCCCTCGCCCGCCGCCACCATGTGGCGCAGCATCTCCAGGCTGGTGGCGAAACGCGGCGGTGCCGGCCTTTCCGCCTTGCCGGAGAGGTGGCACAGGGAGACCGCCTGGTCGCGCAGGCAGTGGCCCTCCTCCAGAAGCAACAGATCGCCGCCATCCAGATCGCGGACGGCGATCCGCTCGCGCGCCGCCAAAGCGTGATCCTGCGGCAGGAGCACCCGGAACGGCTCGAAGAACAAGGGCTCCGCGATCACCCCTTCCGCCTCCACCGGCAGCGCCACCAGAGCGGCGTCGAGCGTGAAGCGGGACAGCGACTCCAGGAGTTGCGTGGTCTGGTTCTCCTGCAGACGCAGCACCAGCTCGGGGAAATGCCGCCGCAATTCGCGCAGGACCAACGGCACGTAGTACGGCCCCAGCGTGGGGATCACACCCAGATCGACGCGCCCGTTCAGCGCGCCGGTCTGGCTATGCGCCATCTCCAGCAGGGCTCGCGCATCACGCACCACCACGGCGATCTGCTTCAACAGAAGCTGTCCGGACGCTGTCGGGTTCACGCCGCCGCGTCCGCGCTCGAACAGCGGCGTGCCGAGCAGTGCTTCCAGCTTGCGGATCTGCTCGCTCAGGCCAGGCTGACTGACGCCGCAGCGCTCCGCCGCGCGGCCGAAATGATTGAGCTCCGCCACGGCCAGCGCATATTCCAGGTCGCGCAAGGACAGGCCGGCAAGGTGGAGAGGCGCCATGCGGAAAAGCTCCTTCGAGAGACCGGTTCCGACGACATATAGAGCCTACCTATCACGCCGTTAAGAACGATCAATTTAACTTATCGCGCTCGAACCGGCATGAAACGGTCATCGCGCGCCGGCCTCCGGGTCCGACGCCCAATCGAGGAGTTTTCGTGATGAGCGACATCGTCCGCCCTACGCTGACCACCACCGCCGGCGCGCCCGTTCCGGACAACCAGAACAGCCTGAGCGCCGGTCCGCGCGGCCCGCTGCTGCTGCAGAACTACCAGTTGCTGGAAAAGCTCGCGCACCAGAACCGTGAACGCATTCCCGAGCGCGTCGTGCACGCCAAGGGCTCCGGCGCCTACGGCACCTTCACGGTCACCAACGATATCAGCCGCTATACCAAGGCCAGCCTGTTCGGCGCCGTCGGCAAGACGACCGATCTTCTGGCGCGGTTCTCCACGGTGGCCGGAGAGCGGGGCGCGGCCGATGCCGAGCGCGACGTGCGCGGCTTTTCGGTGAAGTTCTATACCGACGACGGCAACTGGGATCTGGTCGGCAACAACACCCCGGTCTTCTTCATTCGCGACCCGATGAAGTTCCCGGACTTCATCCGCACCCAGAAGCGCCACCCGCGCACCAACATGCGTTCGCCGACCGCGATGTGGGATTACTGGTCGCTGTCGCCGGAAAGCCTGCACCAGGTGGCGATCCTGATGAGCGACCGCGGCCTGCCGCAGGGTTATCGGTTCATGAACGGCTACGGAAGCCATACGTTCTCGTTCTGGAACGACGCCGGCGAGCGCTTCTGGGTCAAGTTCCACTTCAAGTCGATGCAGGGCCACAGGCACTGGACCAACGCGGAAGCCAATGCGGTGATCGCGGAAGACCGCGAAAGCGCGCAGCGCGATCTCTACGAGGCGATCGAGCGCGGCGCGTTTCCGCGCTGGCGCGTCTGCGTGCAGATCATGCCGGAAGAGGACGCTCTGAAGACGCCCTACAACCCGTTCGACCTCACCAAGGTCTGGCCGCACGCGGACTATCCACTGATCGAGGTCGGCGTGATGGAGCTGAACCGCAATCCGGAGCATTATTTCGCCGAGATCGAGCAGTCGTCCTTCTCGCCGTCCAACATCGTGCCCGGCATCGGTTTCTCGCCCGACAAGGTGCTGCAGGGGCGCCTGTTCGCCTATGCGGACGCGCATCGCTATCGGGTCGGGACACATTACGAGGCGTTGCCGGTGAACCGTCCGCGCGTCGCCGTGCAGAGCTACCATGCCGACGGGCCGATGCGCTTCGATGCGCCGCGCGGCACGGACGCCTATTACGAGCCGAACTCGTTCGGCGGCCCGGTGGAAGCGCCGTCGGCCAAGGAACCGCCGCTGCGGATCGACGGCGACGCGGACTACTACGACCACCGCGCCGGCAACGACGACTACACACAGCCGCGCAAGCTGTTCCGCATGTTCGACGCGGCGCAGAGGCAGCGCTTCTTCGACAACATCGCCGGCGCCATGCAGGGCGTGCCGGAGGCGATCATCGAGCGGCAGATGACGCATTTCCGCCTGGCCGATCCGGCCTGGGAAGCAGGGGTACGGGATTCGCTGGCGCGGATGAAAGCGGACGCGGGCCAGGAGTCGTCGCCCTTGCAGGCGGCGGAATGACGCGGAAGGGGTTCGGGGCTCCACCCCGAGCCCCTTTCCTTCGGAAACCCGGTCATCGGTTGTTCCGCAACCCGAGGTTATTGGGGTAGTTGAGGAGATCATGAGCTTCATCGACGCCCGGAACATCCGCACCGGCAACCGCGGCACGGCGGCCGAGACCGTGCGTCCCGGCACGGCCGGCGTCCTGCTGGTCAATCTCGGCACCCCGGATGGCACCGACACCGCTTCCGTACGGCGCTATCTGACCGAATTCCTGTCCGACCGCCGCGTCATCGAAGCCAACCCGCTGATCTGGCAACCGATTCTGCGCGGCATCGTCCTGGTGACGCGCCCGCGCAAGAGCGCCGCCAACTACAAGCGCATCTGGAACACGGAGCGGAACGAAAGCCCGCTCCGCACCTATACCCGCGCCCAGGCCGAGTTGCTGGAAGCGCGTCTCGCCGGCGACGCCATTCCGGTGGAATGGGGCATGCGCTACGGCTCGCCCAGCACCGCCAGCGCCATCGACAGGCTGATCGCACGCGGCTGCGACCGCATCGTGCTGCTGCCGCTCTATCCGCAATATTCGGCCACCACCACGGCGACCGCCAATGATCAGGCGTTTCGCGCCCTGATGCGTCTGCGCCGGCAGCCCGCCATCCGCACCGTCCCGTCCTTCCCGGACGATCCGGACTACATCCAGGCCCTCGCCGCCAGCGTCCGCAAACGCCTGAGCGAGCTGGACTGGATTCCGGAGGTGCTGATCGCTTCCTTCCACGGCCTGCCGGTGGAATACGTCCAGCGTGGCGACCCCTACGTGACCGAATGCGCGCGCACGATGAACGCGCTGCGCGAGGAGCTGCGGATGACGCCGCAGGAACTCCCCCTCACCTTCCAGTCCCGCTTCGGTCCGACGCGCTGGCTCGGCCCCTACACCGAGCCCAAGGTGCTGAAACTGGCCGCCCATGGCGTGAAGCGCATCGCCGTGATCACGCCCGGCTTCATGGCGGACTGCATCGAGACGCTGGACGAGATCGGCAACGAGCTGCGCGAGGCGTTCGAACATGCCGGCGGCGAGCATTTCGCGACCATCCCCTGCCTGAACGACAGCGCCGACGCGATCGCGCTGCTGGAGCGTCTGGTCAGGCGCGAACTGGCCGGCTGGCGATAGCGCCGAGCTCCTCAATCCCGAGACGCCGACTCACCGGGAGCCGGAAACGAAAAAGCCCCCTCGCAAGAGGGGGCTTTTCGGCGGGATCGACCCGAATGGTCGGAGTGAGAGGATTCGAACCTCCGGCCCCTGCGTCCCGAACACAGTGCTCTACCAGGCTGAGCTACACTCCGGCTGCGGCGGGTTCATACAGGGGCATCCGGCCGAACGCAAGACCGCGTGACGGAGCGCCGGCATGCCCGGCTGCCTGGCGTTCAGAGCATGGCCGGGTCGGCCGTCTGAGCCGGTTCGCTCGTGCGCGACAACTCGGCCAGACGCGCCAGCGCCGCGTCCACGCCGTCCACATGCTCGAACAAGGCGCGCGCCGACGGGTCGGCGAAACCGTCGGCGATGGCGCGGTCGATCGTGGCCACCAGCGCCTCGCCCCAGCCGGCCACATCCACGATCAGGATCGGCTTATTGTGCAGGCGAAGCTGCTTCCAGGTCAGGATCTCGAAGAACTCGTCGAACGTCCCGAGACCGCCGGGCAGGATGAAGAACGCGTCCGCATCGGCGAACATCTTCTGCTTGCGCGTGTGCATCGACTCCGTGACCGTGAGATCGGTCACGCCACGGTGCATCACCTCGCGCGTCTTCAGGAAATGCGGAATCACCCCGGACACGGCACCGCCGGCAGCCAGGGCGGCATCCGCCACGGCGCCCATCAGGCCCACATCGCCGCCGCCATAGATCAGCCGGATGCCGGCCTCGGCCAGGGCGCGTCCGCAATGCTCGGCCGCGTCGCGGAAGGCGCGGTTGCTGCCGAAACGGGACCCCAGGAACACGGCGACAGAGGCAAAGCGGGTCGGCATCGCGGAAAACCTCCTGCACGGTGACGGGACGCCGGCTACCCTAGAGCATCATCAAAGCGAACGGAATTGTCCGGTCCGTGCCGGATGCAGTGGGCCTTTCCAGCCATGGAAGAGAAGAAGGAACGTTCTTCCTTGAAAGAAACAACCAAAGAACTTCCGGTTGTTTGATTCCGTGGTGGGCCGATTGCTCATCACCAAACGAACAAAAGTCTTTTTGCTTCTTTTTCTTCAGAAAAAGAAGACTTTCTGTTCGGCTTATCCCCGTTGCGGCAGGCCGCGACGCAGCCACAGGCAAAGGCCCAATGCCAGGGCATTGGACAGCGCCGCGCACAGGAACAACGAGGCATAGCCGAAACCCTTGGAGATCACCCCAAGCACCGGGCCGCTGAGCCCCAGCGAGACGTCGAGGAACACGCTATAGGCGCCGATCGCCGAGCCGCGGCTGCCGGGACCCACGCGATCGACCGCCAGCACCCCCATGGCCGGAAACACCAGCGCGAACCCCGCCCCGGTCAACCCGCAGCCCAGAACCGCCACAAACGGGGCTGGCGATACCCAGATCAGCAGCAACCCCGCGATCTCCACCCACAGGGAGGCTATCGTCACCGTCACGCCGCCGCGACGACCGATCTGGTTCACGAAGAACACGCGCGCCAGGATGAAGGCGATGCCGAACACGGAAAGTGCCGTTCCGGCGCCGAAGGGGCCGGATTGCGCCACGCCGGGCCGGTGCCAACCCTGCTGATCGTAGAACAGGGTGATGAAGGTGGCGATGACGCCGAATCCCACGGAAGCGAGCGCCAGAGCCGCACCGAAGGGGGAAACCGTGCGGAGGATGCGCCAGAACCGCACCGAAGCGCCGCCGCCGGAAGGCGGCACAGCCGGGCGCGTCCTGGCCAGCAGAAAGCCGAACACCCCCAGCACCGCGGTCAGCACACCGACCGATTCCAGCCCGCGCGCCAGATGGCCGCCGGCCAGGGCAAGCCCCAGAGGCGCCCCCAGCGCGATACCGCCATAGGAGGCGATGCCGTTGAACGAGATCACCTGCGCCGTGCGTGCCGGTCCCACCAGACCGATCGCCCAGGTGATGCAACCCGTGCCGGTACAGCTTTCCGACGTGCCCAGCACCAGGCGCGACAGAAGCAACGCCGCCAGCGCCAGCCAAGGCGCCGTCGCCAGCGCGCCCGCCGCAGCGGTGAGAATACCGGCCAGCACCAGCAGGATCAGCCCCAGCAGCACAGAACGCCGCGCACCCCTGGTATCGACGATATAGCCGGCCAGACCGCGCGACGCGAAGGTGGCCAGATATTGCAGGCTGACGGCGAGACCGGCGATCACCACGTCGAAGCCGATGCCGAGATGCGTGAAGGTGGGGATCACCGCCAGAGGCAGGCCGATGGAGATATAAGCGAGCAGGGTGAAGAATACGGTGCCCGCGATCCGGGCGGCGTCGCGATGGCGCGAGACAGTTTCGGGCACGCTTCGAGCTCTCCCGGCAGGCATCGTGGACGGACAGGACATGGCGACGGCCGGATGACGGCGCCCGGTTCTGAATCGATCCGGGGTGTTCTACCCTGTCACGCTGCAATGCAACACAAGCTGTGGAGCACCGGGCCCATGCGAACAAGCGGCGGCTACGTCACATTATCGAGCAGGATCGCCTACCAGAACCGCTGGCTGCGCCTGCGCGAAGACATCATCCGTCGTCCGGACGGGTCGGACGGGCTCTACGGCGTGGTGGAGCGCGAGGATTTCGTGGTGGTGGCGCCGGTCGGCGTGGGCCCCGACGGCGCGCCGACGCTGACCCTGGTGGAGCAGTTCCGCTATCCGATCGGCCAACGGCTCTGGGAACTGCCCATGGGCATGTGGGAAGAGCGGCCCGACGCCACGCCCGCGCAGATCGCCAATGGCGAGCTGCAGGAGGAAACCGGCCTCGCCGCGGCGGACATGCGGCATGTCGGCATTCTCTACCAAGGGCCGGGCTTCTGCTCGCAGAAGGGGCATCTCTTCCTGGCCACCGATCTGCGCGAGGTGGACGCCGATCGCGAGCAGACCGAACAGGACATGGTCTCGCGCCTCTTTCCTCTGGCCGAGGTAGAGCGGATGATACGCGACGGCGACATCGTCTGCATGACGACGATCGCCGCCATCGGCCTGCTGCGTTTGAAGGGATTGCTGTGATGGATCGCGTTCCGACCCTGGATCTTCGCCGCTTCGAGACCGATCGCCAGGCGTTCGTCGCCGAGCTGGGGGCGGCCTATCGCCGCTTCGGCTTCTGCTGCTTCAGCCATCACGGCATCGACGATGCGGTGATCGCCGACGCCTACGCCGCCTTCGCGCGCTTCTTCGCACAGAGCGAGGAAGAGAAGCGTCGCTGCGCCGTCACCACCGCCGGCGGCGGCGGGCGCGGCTATGTCGGCTTCAAGGTCGAGACCGCGCGCACCAGCACGATTCCCGACCTGAAGGAGTTCTTCCATATCGGCCGCGAGCCGGGACCGGCCGGCGATCCCGTGCTGCGTCCCAATCTCTGGCCGCCCGGCCTGCCGGAATTCCGCGCCCATGCGGAGGCCCTGTTCGCGTCCATGGAGCGGGCCGGCGGCGTCGTCCTGTCGGCGATCGCGTCCGATCTCGGCCTCCGGCCCGATTTCTTCCGCGACGTGGTGGACCATGGCGATTCCATCCTGCGCGCGCTGCATTACCCGCCGATCGATCCCAGGGATCTGCCCGCCGTCCGCGCCGAGGCGCATGAGGACATCTCCCTCATCACCCTCCTGGTCGGCGCCACCGAATCCGGGCTGGAGATCCTGACGCGCGACGGCGCCTGGCTGCCGATCGAGGCGGAGCCGGGAACGCTGGTGGTGAATGTGGGCGACATGCTGCAGCGCCTCACCAACCGCGTGTATCCGTCCACAACGCATCGGGTGAACAATCCGGCCGGCGCCGGCGCGGGCCGCTCGCGCTATTCGATGCCGTTCTTCCTGGCCCCGAACATGGAATACGTGATCCGCAGCCTCCCCGGCTGCATCGGCGCCGAAGGCGACCACTTCCCCGAGCCGATCACCGCGCACGACTACCTGATGGAGCGCCTGCGAGAGATCAAGCTTCAAGCGGCCTGAGGCCGGGCCGGTCTCGCGCGCGGCGGTTCAGGTCGCGCGCGAGACCGCGCGAAGGTGATCGCTGATCTCGATATCGGCGTCGGCATAGATCTTCAGATAGCGATCCAGCAGCGTCCGGCGGGTTTCGCGGTAGCTCTCCGGATCGAACGGGAAAAAATCGAGCACGTTGTCGTGCGTGAGCCCGTCGATCTTGCGGTAGTTGCAGTAAGGGATGCCCATGGTCTGGCACATCTCTTCCGTCCGGCTGTCGATGGTGATGCAGCCTGCCGGAACCCCGGCCTGGATTGCCAGCATCGCGCCATGGAAACGCGTGCCGACGACGAAATCGAATTGCCGCACGTGCTGCATCCAGCCCTGGACGCTGTTCAGCGCCACGGCGTGGACGCGACACCAGTCCTTGAAGGTGTCGAGATCCTGGCCGGGCATGATGTACTGGTGGGTGAGGTCGAGCTCGGCCGGAGAGATCAGATCGAACTCGCCGTACGCGATTCGGATCATCTCCAGCCCGTGCTGAACGATGTAGTCACGCTCTCCCGTCACCAGAGGGACCAGCATGCGTTCGATCCTGGCCATCGCCGGCAGGAACGGGATGCCGGCATTCACCGCAATCCGTTCCGGGCGCCGCTTGTAGCCTTCGGCAAGCCTGTCCGCTGGATTGTCAACGCTGGTGAAGTTGGACGGGCAACCGGTGACAGTGGCGACGTTCGGATAGCCCGCTCGCACGATCTGATCGGCGGTGAACGCCCCGCGCAGCCCGAGAGAAGGACCGTTGCCCGGCGACAACCTGGCCATGGTCGCGAGCCAGCGCGCGGTGCCGTCCGACAGCTTGATCGGATCGCCCTGTTTGCGGGCCTGCGCGCCCAGGCCGATGCCGATCACGGGCAGGTTGTACTCGGTGAACCAGTCGGCCCAGTCCCCGAGATCGGTGTGCGCGCCGAGCTGATTGGCCAACGGGACGACGATGATGTTGCCGGCCGCCCGGACATCGCGTCCCGGCGCGCCGAGCGGCAACACGCTCACCTCTCCCCCGAGATGGGAGCGAACGGCGTTCAGAAAGGCAAGGTTTCCGGTATTGCCCCCGGTCCTGGCGAACAGGGTCGCGGCGTCTGCATGATCCTCCGCTGAAAGGAGGGGATCGACGCCGAGAAAAACAGCCTTACGCATGGTTCCGGTCCCGACAAATCAACATTGAGCCGAATTCGTCACGATGGATTGGAAACCAACCGAGATTCATTGAGCAGTTAAAAATCATACGATATCCGTAATCACCCGTCAAAATCGTCGCGCGGCATTACGCGGATCGGTAACGGGAGCGCTCTTTATTGAGACAAGCCAGACAGGGTATCGGTGTTTGTAATAACATTTTGTCCCGAATGCTCTCGATACGCTTCGATGACACGCATCAGACAACCAGTTCCAGCCCGGCGATATCGCTGGCACCGTTCAAGACCTCGACACGTCTGGATGCTCGACCGGTCGCCTGCGGCCCGGAACACCGAACGTGGCGGCGATCGCCGCCAGGAGGATCTGTTCCAGCCCTAAGCGAGGGCTGTCTTTCAACGGCAGACGCAGGATCGCCACGATCGATCCGGACCGGTACACGATCCCTTCTCCTATGGCTCAGCCCAGCGCCGCACGAGGTTGTGGTAGATGCCGGTCAACGCCGTCACACGCGCATCGTCCGGCGCATCGGCCGCCAGAGCCTGGATCTGCTGATCGAGTTCGAACAGAAGGCGCCGCTCGCCTTCGTCGCGGACCAGGCTCTGCATCCAGGCGATCGCGCAGACGCGCTCGCCGCGTTCGACCGGCGTCACGCGATGCAGCGAGGAGGACGGGTAGAGCACCATCTCCCCGGGACGCAGCCTGACCTCGCGCGGGCCGAACGTATCCTCGATCACCAGGGCGCCGCCCTCGTATTCGTCGAGCGGCGACAGGAACAGCGTGGCGCTCAGATCGGTGCGGATCGTGCCGCGCGCGCCGTAGCGGATCGCGTTATCGACATGGGTGCCGAAGCGATCGCCAGGACGATAGCGCGCGAAAACAGGCGGAAACACCCGCTTGGGCAAGGCGGCGGACACGAACAGCGGCACCGAGCCCAGCCGGCGCAGCAGCGCCTCGCCTTCGGCATGGGCGACCGGATCGTCTTCGCTCAGTTGCAGATTCTGCTTGGCGCGCGCCGATTGATGCCCGGCCGTGGCGCGTCCGTCGATCCAGTCGCACGGCAAAAGCCGCGCACGCAGGGAAGCGGCCTCTTCCTCCGACAGCACCCGGATGACGTTCAGCATCTCAGTACGACGCCGCGAGCGAGAACAGGGCCGAGCGAGCGGGGCCCATCACGATATGCGACGGATGCAGCGCCGCGTAGTAGCGCGTATCGGTCGCGTTCTGCACGTTCACCTGCGCGGTCAGGTGCGAATTGATGTGATATTTGGCCATGAGCTGCAACGTCGTGTAGCCCGGCGCGCGCTCGATGATGGTGGTGCCCGCCTGCGGCAGAGACGACGCCGTGCGGCTCGACGTGTAGTTCACGCCCGCGCCGAAGGTGAGGCGGTACGCCGGGAAGCTATATTCCGTCCAGAGTGCCACCGTATGCTTGGGCGCGTTCGGCGGGCTGTTGCCGATCTCCAGAGGGTTGGGCGACGATACGACCACCACATCGTTGTAGCTGTAGCCGCCGAAGACTTCCCAGACCGGCGTGATATGCCCCGCCGCCGTCAGCTCGAAACCGCGCGACCTGTAATCGCCCGCCAGGATGGTGCGCGTCGCATCCGACGGATCGGTTTCGCGCACGTTGTGCATTTCGATCTGATACAGCGCCCCGGTCAGGGACAGCCGGCCGATATCCCATTTGGTGCCGACCTCGTAGGTATCGGAGGTTTCCGGCGCCACCGCGGCGGTCGCCGCGGTGAGCGAGATGTTCTCGCCGGACGGATCGAAGGAATCGCCATAGGAGAAATACACGCTGCCGTTCTCGGCCGGCTTGAACACCAACGCGCCGCGCCAGGACGGCTTGTCGTCGCTGCGCGAGACGTGCACGGCCGGTGCCACGATCTGGTTGTATTCGGTGGTGTAGTGGTCGAAGCGCCAGCCGCCGATCACCGACCAGCGCTTACCGAAATCGATCGTGTCGTTCAGATACGGTGCGGTATCGTTGCTGGTGCTGCTGCTCACCGAACGGAGCGTGTAGCTGTAGGGGAACGGCGCGTCCTGCATCGGATCGAGCAGCGACGTGGCGATCCGGGGATAGGTGTAGCGGGTGATGTCGGCAGTCTGGTGCTGCACCTCGAAACCGAACACCAGCGCGTGGCGCAGCGGCCCGGTGCGGAACCGCGCCGTGCCTTCGAGCTGATTGTCGAGCAGGGTGGACGGGCCGGACAGGGCCAGCACGTTGCGCATCACGTTCAGCGAGGAGAGCGGAGGATTGCCGGTGACGATATCGGTCGCCGGCCCGTAATTCAGCAGCAGCGGCTCCACGGCGCGCTGGCCGATATGGAAAGAGGAATAGCGGATCTGATCGTGCAGCTCCACCGAGTCGGAGAAATCGTGCTCCAGCCTGGCCGTGCCGCTATCGACGATCGAACGCAGATAATCGCTGTCGGCATAGCCGTAGAAGTTGGAACGCCGGACAGGCGCGGGGCGGCCGTTCAGCCAGGGGATGCCGTAATACTGCGTGTCGTAGGATTGTTGCCGTAAATAATCGATCCGAAGACGCGTGCTGGTGTCGAGACCCATCGCGAAGGACGGCGCCACGCCGTAGCGCCGCATATGCGCGTCGTCGATCCCGGCCAGGCCGGCATCGTGCACCATCGCGTTCAGCCGGATAGCCGATCCGCCCAGCGAATGGGACGACACGTCCTCGTCGATGGTCAGGCGCTTGGTGGCATCGGTGCCGAAGCTGAGCGTACCGGCGGTGACGGGCGCCATCTGCGCGCGCTTGGTGACCTCGTTGATCACGCCGCCGGTCGAGCCGCGGCCGAACAAGGTGGCGGACGGGCCCTTCAGCACTTCGATCGTGTCGATATCGAACGGGTCGCGGTAATAGGAGCCGAAATCGAGCATGCCGTCGCGATAGAAATCGTTCTGGGCATTGAAGCCGCGAATGGACAGGTTGTCGCCCTGCTGCGCGCCCTCGCCGGCGGCGATGCTGATGCCGGGCACCGAGCGCAGCGCGTCGAGCAGGTTGGTGTCGTTCTGGTCGCGCAGCAGCTTCTGTGGAATTTCGGCGATGCTTTGCGGCGTATCCTTGAGCGACGTGGTGATCCGGCTCAGATGCGGCTTGGTCTGCTGGAAGTCGGCCCGCTGCCCGACCACGGTAAGAGCCTCGTTCGCATCGGCCTGCGCGCCCGCATCCGGCGCCGCCTGCGCCCAGCCCTCGTCCGGCGCCAGCAGCGCGCCGACCATCGCGGCGCCCACGGTGGCGGTCAAACCGATCGAGGATGCCCGCCTGTAGCTGTCTGCCATTGTGCCCGCCCTTGATCATGGATAATGAGAATGGTTCGCATTCCAAACTCCGGGCGGGTGTTTATGTCAACAGGTGAAGAAGCGCAACGGCTGCGTCGCCTGCGCCGCGATGCCGAGAGCGGGCATGTCGCCGCCCAGACCGTGTTCGCCCAGGCGCTCATGAACGGAACCGGCGGCTCGCCCGACCCTGCCGGCGCGCTGTCGTGGTGGCGTATCGCCGCCGAGGCCGGCTTCGCACCGGCCTGCAATATGGTCGGGCGCTGCCTCGAAAAGGGCTGGGGCGCTCCGGCCGATCCGGCCGGGGCCGCCCTCTGGTACGAACGCGCGGTGAGCCTCGGCGACGACTGGGCGCGCTACAACCTCGCCAACATGAAGCTGCGCGGTCGCGGCGTGCCGCAGGACCGGCCGGGCGCCTGGGTGCTGTTTCGCGAAGCGGCCGGGAACGGCCACGCCAAGTCGATGAACCTGGTGGCGCGTTTCCTGGAGGAAGGCTGGGACCGGCCATGCGACCGCATCGCCGCGGCGCGATGGTATCGGCGCTCGGCCGAGGCCGGCGATTATCGCGGCTGCCACAACTTGGCGACGCTTCTGGCCGAGATGGGGCGGATCGACGACGCAGTGGCGTGGTGGCACCGCGCCCTGCCGGACGCGACTCCCGACATCCTGTCGGCGATGGAGGCGGCATTGTTGCAGATCGATACCGAACCGTCGCGCGCCCTCCTCGACCCGGTGCGCCGCAGGATGGCAGAAGCATCGCCGCCGGTAGGCGTCGGGAACGCCCCAACGCCCGCCCGCCCTCGCCGCCTGGCTGGAATCGCCGCTCGATGATGCTTCGACGCCTGCACGCTTATCTGTCGATCGCCTGCGCGCCGATCATCCTGTTCTTCTGTCTCAGTGGCGCGCTGCAGTTGTTCGACTGGCACACGCCGCGCGACGGCTATCGCCCGCCGGTGCTGGTCCAGCAGATCGCCATGCTGCACAAGAAGCAGCGCTTCGCCGTGCCGCAGGCGCGTCGCCCCGCTCCGCCCGGACCCGGGAAGGAGGAGCGACCCCGCCCGGCGCCGGCATTCCGGACGGTTCTGCTCCGCTGGCTTTTCCTGTTCGCCACGCTGGCACTGACGGCCTCCACCCTGCTCGGGCTCTGGATGGGCCTGACCCATGTGAAGCGCCGCCGGCTTGGCTGGATCCTGCTGGCAGGAGGGACGATCCTGCCGGTGCTGATCGTCGCGCTGTGAGCGAGGCGCGACTGTCATAGAATTATCTCTGTCAATTCCATGACAGAACGTTTCAAAAGCGGTCCGCCGGGCAGCGATGAACGCGGCCCTTTCGTGCGGACGAGGCAGACATGACGTTCAGGACCCGGTGCAGATCGAGCTGCGCCACCATCCTCACGCTTTCCATCATGGCGCAGCCGGTGATGGCCAACGCCCAGGAAGCCCCGGGCGCGGTGACGATCGGCCCGCGCAGCAGCGCGCTGGTGGGATCCTTCACCACCGACCTCTCCCGCCAACCCTACCTTTCCACCGCCCAGAAGGTGGCGCTGCTGCGCAAGAAGGTGAAATACGTCTTCGTGCTGTTCCAGGAGAACCGCTCGTTCGACTTCTATTTCGGCACCTTCCCCGGCGCCCGCGGCCTGTTCTCGCAGAGCGCCGACCGCACGCCCGGCTTCACCCAGAAGATCGTCAACACCGACGGCACGGTCGGAACGGTGAGCCCGTTCCTGATCCCGCAGACGGTGACGGACGTCAACGGCAAGACGGTGCAGATCTATCCGGCAGACACCGCCTCCACCGACCATTCCCACACCGGGATCGTCAACAGCCAGCATTTCGTCAACGACGTGTCGTTGAACGACCGCTTCGCGCTGAACGAGGAAGGGCTCACCACCAACGCCAGCGGCCAGATCGTCAGCCGGACCACCGGCCTTCCGGCCAGCGCGAACCCGACGCTCGAGCAGAAGCAGATGGGCGAACTGGTGATGGGCCACGTGGATTGCGACACCGCGCCCTATATGTGGCAGTTCGCCGACCGCTTCGCGATGTTCGACGATTTCCACATGACCATCACGTCGGCCTCCACCCCGAACGCGATCGCGATGATCGCCGGCCAGACCGGCCTGACCCAGTGGGCGCTGCACCCGGACGAGGCCAGCAGCAACGTCGCGAGCCCGGTTGTCGCCAAGAGCGGCGGCGTGCCGATGGTCACGGATCTGGGTCCGTTCGCCGGGTCCAACCTCGACACCTCGCCGATCAAGCCGCCTTACGGCCCGAACGACGAAAGCCCGGCCACGCCCACCCTGAACCAGACCTATGCCAGCCTGCCGCTGAGCTTCATGGGCCGCGCGGTCAGGAAGGACACCAGCACCGACCAGAATCCGGCGCTGGACCTGGCCGACGTGCAGCACGATATGGACACCATCGCCGGCACCGGCAGGAAGCCGACCAACTGGGGCTGGTTCCAGGAGGGCTACGACGCCGAGCCCACCGACACCGCCGCGTACCCCGAGCACAGCTCCTACATCACCCATCACAACGCGCCGCAATATTTCGGCTATGTCGGCGACAACCCGCAGCTGACGCAGAAGCATCTGTACGGGCTGAACGACTTCTTCCTGGCGATCAAATACCGCATGTTGCCCTCCGATGGCGGCGTCGCCTATGTGCGCGGCGGATACGACAACAATGACGGGCTGAAGGCGGTCGATCCGAACCCGGCCGTGCAGCAGGCCTTCCTCGGCGGCGACGACCATCCGGGCTATTCCGATCTGCAGATCAGCGAACAGCAGCTGGCGGACGAGGTGAACGCGATCGCGCAGAGCCCGTACTGGAAGGACAGCGCGATCATCATCACCTATGACGAGACCGACGGCCTCTACGACCACGATGCCGTGCACACGCGGGTGAAGGATCCCGAGGGCAACGCGCTCGAACCGTCCTCGCGTATTCCGGCCATCGTGATCTCGCCCTACGCCAAGGCGCACGCGATCGTCCGCGAGCGCTCCGAACACAGCTCGATCATCAAGTTCGTGGACCGCCTGTTCGACCTGATCCCGCTGGCCGATCTGCCGGACGAGGTGCGCGGCCGCCGTCTCGGCAAGCGCCAGGAAGGACAGGATTTCATGGGACCGGCCGACGACAACACGCCGGGCGTCGGTGACATGCTGGCCGCGTTCGACAATGCGCGCCTGACTGGCCAGGCCCCGCCGCTACCCGCCTCCTATGCGGAGATCGAGCCCGACGCCAAGCCATCGCTGCCGCATTATCCGTCGGGCGGCTGCTACATGCTGAACATCGTTCCGACCGACTACCGGAACGGCAGGCTGATCGATCCGGCGCCGGCGGACTTCAATCCCCGCCCCTCCACCACCCCCGGCATTCCGACCTCGGGCACCTGGACGCCCTGATCCCTCGCCCGCTGCGGGAGCCGGTTCCGGCCGGCTCCCCTTCTCGCTTCCGGAGCCGCCGACGTGCCTCTCTGTTTCAGATCCCTCGCGGCCGCCTGCGTTCTCGCGGCCAGCGTCCCGGTTCACGCGACGGCCGCAACCGTTGCGGCCGATACCCGTCCCGGTGCCACCCTCGCGCATGTGCGCAAGGCCGGCATCGTCGCCTGCGGCCTCGTGGCCGACGAGAACGATTATTCCGAGTCCGATACACACGGGAACCTGACCGCGCTTGGCGCCGATTACTGCCGCGCTTTGGCGGCGGAGATCTTCGGCGACCAGAACCGGGCCCGCTTCCTGACCCAGCCCGACGAGCCCACCGCGCTGGCCAAGCTGCGCGATGGGAAGATCGACGTTTTGTTCGGCGCCACGCCGAGCCCGGTGATGGGACTGGCGTATCACGTAGCGTTCGGGCCGCCGATGATGCTGGACGGGTTCGGCTTCCTCGTTTCCAACGAGAGTGGCATCAGAACCATCGCCGATCTGTCCGGCAAGCGTCTGTGCTTCATCAACGCCTCGGCGCCGGAACGCGAGATCGACGACCTGCTGGATCCCGTGCTGAAGACGCCGGAAAAGCGCTTCCCCTATTCGGAGCGCGGCGAGATGAACGTGGCGCTGGAAGACGGGCATTGCGACGCCACGGCGGGCGACGTCTCGCTGATGGCCAATGTCCGCGGCAGCTTCGACAAGCGCGCCTCACGGTTCCACGTTCTGGACGCCACTCTCTCCGTCGATCCGTTCTCGCCCGCCTATCGCCTCGGCGACACGCAATGGGCGGCCCTGGTGGACTGGACGGTCTGGGTGCCGCTGCAGGCGGAAATCCACGGCATCGACCATGCGACCATGCCGAAGCTGGGCAACAGCGCCGATCCGGTGGTGCAGCGCCTGCTGGGCCATCAGCCCTGGATCGGACGCTCGCTGGGCATTTCCGATTCAGGCTTCACCAGGGCCCTGGAACAGGTCGGCAACGCGGAGGAGATCTTCGACCGCGACGTCGGCGCCCATTCCGCGCTCGGCTTGCCGCGTGGCCGCAGCGCGCCGGTGGAGCGGGGCGGAGCCCTGTGGTCGCTCACCGTGCGTTCGCCGCAATAGCCGGCGGGCTGGACGCCGCCAGCGTCACGGTTCAGGCGGCGTTCTTCACCTCGTAGCCCTCGGCCGCGATCGCCTGGGCCAGCCTGTCCGCCGGCAAGGCGCTGTCGGTGGATACCGTCCCCGCCTTCAGATCCACGTCCACCGTCGCCGACGCGTCGATCCCATGGATCGCCTCCGTCACGGCGCGCACGCAATGGCCGCAGGTCATTCCGGAAACTGCCAGGGTGGTCATGAGGGTGGTCATGATCGAGCGCCTTTCTTCGGGGTCCGGGACCGGCCGGGGCGAGCGGTCCCACCCCTGCCACATGGTGCGGCTCCCCGCCCCGGCCAACTGCCCGGACGCAACGTTTCCCAGGCTCCGGCCATTCGTGAGAGCATCGCCGTTTCAGCATGACCGTTCCGCGGGGATTGGTGGTTGATCGCGGGATCGCGGATACCCTGATCGGGGGAACCCGGCGCGGAGAGGATCGGACCATGGACGGAGCCACCACGATCAGGCGCGATGTCGGCCTGACCGAGCTGTCCTGCGCCGCCTGCGTCAAGCGGGTGGAGCGGGTTCTGGGCGCCCTTCCCGGTGTCGTCTCGGTATCCGTGAACCTGGCCACCGCGCGCGCCTCGATGGATACCGGCAGCGATTTCGAACTCGGCACCGCGCTGGCCGCACTGGACAAGGCCGGCTACCCGGCTTCGTTCGAGCCGGTGGATCTCGACGTCACCGGCCTGAGCTGCGCCGCCTGCGTCGGCCGCGTGGAACGGGCGCTGAAGCGCGTATCCGGCGTGCGCGAGGCCACGGTCAATCTCGCCACGGGACGGGCCCGGGCAATGGTCGCTACCGGGCTGGTGACGCCGGAGATGCTCAGGCGCGCGGTGGAAGCGGCCGGCTACGGCGCGGTTCTGCCGGAGGCGAACGAGGGCGCCGCGCCGGCCAGGCACCGTGACCGGGATGGCTGGATCGCGCTCGGGGCGGTCCTGGTGGCGGCACCCCTCCTTCTGCCCATGCTGCTGATGCCGTTTGGCGTCCATGCCACCCTGCCTGCCCTGGCCCAGCTGGCCCTCGCCGCCATCGTCCAGTTCGGGTTCGGCGCCCGCTTCTATCGCGGCGCCTTCGTGGCGCTCCGCAACGGCGGCGGCAACATGGACACGCTGGTGGCACTCGGTTCCAGCGCTGCCTTCGGCCTCAGCCTCTATGCGATGGTCGCGGCCCCGGATGCGCCGCTCTATTTCGAAGCCTCCGCCGCCGTGATCGCCCTGGTGCGGGTCGGCAAATGGCTCGAGGGCAAGGCGCGACGCGGTGCCGGCAGTGCGATCCGGGCGCTCGATCGGCTCACCCCCGAGCGCGCCACCATCCGCGACCGCGACGGAAGCGAACGCAGCGTGCCGGCCGGAACGCTTCGGCCAGGCGATCTGCTGCTGGTGCGTCCGGGCGAGCGCATCGCCGCCGACGCGGTGCTGCGCGAAGGCGTCGGCAGTTGCGACGAAAGCCTGCTGACCGGCGAGTCCATGCCGGTGGACAAGGCGCCCGGCGACACGCTGGTTGGCGGCGCGCTGAACGGCGATGCGGTGCTGCTGGCGGAAGTGACCGCCATCGGCGGGGAGAGCCGCCTCGGCCGCATGGTGCGTCTGATCGAGGACGCCCAGGCCGCCAAGCCTCCCGTGCAGAAGCTGGTCGATCGCGTCAGCAACGTCTTCGTGCCGGCGGTCGTGGGCGTGGCGGCGCTGACCCTGCTCGGCTGGTGGCTGGCCGGGCGCGGGATGGAACTGGCGATCGTGCGGGCGGTGTCGGTGCTGGTGATCGCCTGCCCCTGCGCCCTCGGACTGGCCACGCCGGCCGCCATGCTGGCGGGGATCGGCGCCGCAGCACGGAACGGCATCCTGATCCGCGATGCCGCCGCGCTGGAACAGGCCGAGCGCATCCGCACCGTGGCCTTCGACAAGACCGGCACGCTGACGGAAGGCCGTCCTGAACTGGTCGGGCTGCATGCCGTCCCGGGACGGGCGGTGGACGACGTCCTCCATCTGGCCGAGCAACTGCAGCGCAACAGCGAGCATCCGCTGGCGCGGGCGGTCCGCGCCGCCGCGCCGGATGCGAGCGGCGCAGCGGCGGAGTCCGTCCGCAGCCTGCCCGGACGCGGCACCATCGGCCGCGTCGACGAGCGGACACTGCGGATGGGCAACGCGGCGATGATGGCGGAGGCGGGGATCGCCGTCGCGCCGCTTGCCGCCGAGGCCGCGGCGCTCGAAGCCGAGGGGCGCACGGTCTCGTTCCTCGCTTCGGGAGAGGCGGTTCTGGGCGTGTTCGGCTTCGCCGACCCGCTGCGCGCCGGGGCCGCCGGGGCGGTGGCCGCGCTGCGCCGGCGAGGGCTGCGCGTGGCGCTGCTGACCGGAGACAACCAGGGCGCCGCCGAGGCGGCCGGGCGTGCTCTGGCGCTCGACGACATCCAGGCCCGGGTGACGCCTGAGGGAAAGGCGGAGCGCGTGGCGGCGCTCCGGGCCGAAGGAAAGGTGGCGATGGTGGGCGACGGGGTGAACGACGCCCCGGCCCTGGCGGCCGCCGATCTCGGCCTGGCCATGGCCACCGGCACCGACGTGGCGATGGAAGCGGCCGGGATCACGCTGATGCGCGGCGATCCGATGCTGGTGCCGGCGGCCTTGGACATCGCCGGACGCACCATGCGCCGCATCCGCTCCGGCCTGTTCTGGGCCTTCGCCTACAACGTACTGGGCATTCCCCTGGCGATCGCCGGCCTGCTGAGCCCGGTCGTGGCCGGAGCGGCGATGGCCTGCTCCAGCGTGCTTGTGGTGTGCAACGCGCTCTTGCTCGGGCGCTGGCAACCGGGAACCGGCCGTCCGGCGCGCTGACTCAGCATGGGTTGGCTAACATTTCTGAAATGATTGGACTGGCGGAACGCTTCGCTTTTTGTTCATCTTTCTCGGCTAAGCGTGAACACAGACTGACCGAGAAGACGGAGCATGATGAACAAGCGGTGGAGCCCCTGCCGGGAGGCCGAACCCCCTGCGGGGATCGGGTCCGCGGCGGTTCTGATCCTCTTGTTCGCTTTGATGGGCCTGATGACACGGCTCTTTTGCGCCGATGCGAGCGGCTACTCGTCGTTCTGGCCGGCCAACGCAGCCATGCTGGTCGCCCTGCTCAGGCTGCGACCTCGCTTCTCGATTCCGGTCCTGTTGGCCTGCTTCGGTATCAATGTCGGCCTCAATCAGATCAGCGGCCTGTCGCCGGACGAGGCTTTGCTGGCCTGCGCGATGAACCTGCTGCAGGTCCTGCTGACCGCCCCGCCGGTTCGCCGCTTCTGCGGCGCCCGCACCGACCTGACGCGTCTGCGGCGACAGGGCCGGTTCGGCCTGATCGTGTTCGCTGCCACCGCGATCGAGGCCGCGATCGGCGTCTTTGTGGAACGATGTTTCCTGGGCGATCCGGACAACGTCATCGGCGATTGGGCGCAATGGGTGATGTGCGACGCGCTGGGCCTGATGCTGGCCACGCCGGCGGTGTTGCTGATGATGAACTGGCTGCCCGAGCGCCGTATCAAACGGGGCGCCACCATGGAGCCGATGGCGCTGATGACGGGCATTCTGCTGCTGACGGTGGTCAGCTTCCTGTCGCCGCGCTCGTTTCTCTTCTTCTTTCTCTATCCTGCCCTGGTGACTCTGGCGTTCCGCACGCCCCCGATCTGGGCGCTCAGCACCGTGCTGTTCGTTTCCATTCTCGTTTCCATGTTCACCGCGCACAATCTGGGGCCGATCGCACTGATGTCGCCGGATGGGCCGTTGATGAGCCAGAAGCTGCTGCAGCCCTTTCTTTGGACGCTGTTCCTGTCCGCGCTGCCGGCCAACATGATGGTGGGCGAGAAGATGCGCTCCGCCCGGCGCCTGAGCCTGCTGCGCGCGCATCTGGAACACGCGGCGACCCACGATCCGCTGACCGGACTGATGACGCGGCAGCCCTTCAGGCTCGAACTGGCATCGCGCTTGCGCTCGGGCGTTGGCGGAACGCTGCTTTTCATCGATCTCGACTACTTCAAGCAGGTGAACGACAGGCTGGGCCATCAGGCTGGTGACAGCACTCTCTGCCTGTTCAGCCAACGGATGGAGCGCTGCGCGCGAGAGCGGGGCGGCCGGGCGGCCCGTTTCGGCGGCGACGAGTTCGCGATGCTGCTGCCTCGCATGCCGAACGAGGCAGCGCTCCATCATGTGCTGTGCACGATCCTGGAAACGGCCCGCTCGCCGTATCAGCTGGAGGAGAGAACGGCCCATTTATCCGTCAGCATCGGCGTCGCGACGCTGGACCGTTGCGACAGCGTCGACGAGGTGATCCGCCGGGCGGACAGAGCGCTTTACGCCGCGAAGGATGCCGGCCGCAACGGGTTCCGCCTCTACGAGGACACCCCGCCGACCGATCCGCCGGACCCGGCGGCCGAACAGACGCGCCAGATGGCGGTGTAGCAGGCCTCACGACGGTTCGATCAACGTCCTGATGCGGTCCGCCAGCACGTCGATCGTGAACGGTTTGGTCAGCACGTGCATGCCGGGCTCCAGATAGCCGCTCCGTGCCACGGCGTTCTCGGCATAGCCGGTGACGAATAGAATCTTCAGCTCCGGGCGCAGAAGACGTGCCGCATCCGCCACCTGGCGGCCGTTCATGCCGCCCGGCAGTCCGACATCGGTCACCAGCAGGTCCACACGCGCGTCCGACTGCAGGACCTTCAGACCCGCCGCGCCGTCCGCCGCCTCGATCGCCACATAGCCCAGCTCTTCCAGCACCTCCGTGATCAGTATGCGCACCCCGGATTCGTCGTCCACCACCAGCACGGTTTCGCCCTGTTCGGCCCGGGGCGGTGCGGCGGCGGCGCGGCTATCGCCATCTCCCTCCAGACGACCGTGATGACGCGGCAGGAACAGGCGCATGCTGGTGCCATGGCCCAGCTCGGACGAAATCCGCACCTGCCCCCCGGACTGGCGCACGAAGCCGTAGATCATGCTCAAGCCGAGCCCGGTCCCCTGCCCCAACGGCTTGGTAGTGAAGAACGGATCGAAGGCGCGGGCGATCACATCCGGCGTCATGCCGGTGCCGGTATCGGCGACGCAGAGCGACACGTAATCGCCCGGCGGAAGGTCGCGCTCGCGGGCGGCGGCGTCATCCAGTGCCAAGTTGCCGGTCTCGATGGTGACGCAACCACCATCCGGCATTGCATCGCGCGCGTTCAGGCACAGGTTCAGCAACGCGTTCTCGAGCTGGTTCGGGTCCACGATCGCCGGCCACAACTCCGCCGAGCACCGCACCGCGATCTCGATCGCCGGGCCCACCGTACGGCGGATCATCTCCTCCATCCCGACGACCAGCTCGTTGACGGCGGTGGGCTTGGGATCGAGCGTCTGCCTGCGCGAGAAGGCCAGCAGGCGGTGCGTCAGCGCGGCCGCGCGCTGAGCGGCGGCCTGCGCCGACGCGACATAGCGGCCGAGCTCGCTCAGTCGTCCTTGTTCCAGCCGGACGGTCAGCAGCTCGAGGCTGCCGGAGATACCCGTCAGCAGGTTGTTGAAATCATGGGCGATGCCGCCCGTCAGCTGGCCCACCGCCTCCATCTTCTGGCTCTGCCGGAGCTGTTCCTCCGCCGCCAGCAACGCTTGCGTGCGTGCCTCGACCTCCGACTCGAGCGATGCCGTCAGCCGGCGCAGATCGCGTTCGGCGCGTCGCCTCGCCACCGCCACCCGGGTCCGCTCAGCCACCTCGCGCATGAGGGAAATCTCGTCCGCCGTCCAGGCGCGCGGGAGATTGTTGGTCAAGAACAACAGGGCGACGAACCCGCCCTCCTCCGTCACCGGCATGTTGATGAAGGAGCGGGCGTTGATCGCTTCCAGATCGGCGCTGTTCGCCGCAGTGCGCGGGTCCAGGCGGGTATCGTCGATGACGACGGTGGTCCCCTGCTTCAGATCGTCGATGTAGGAACCGTAATCGCGGAAGCGCAGCACGCCTGCGATGGAGCTGGTGCCGGGCGAGCGCCAGTCCGGCGCGATCAGAATGGTTTCCGCCAGGGGATCGATGGTGCCGTAGCCGGCGCGGCTGACTCCCAGCGACGCTCCCAACAGCGCGGCGGCGCGATGCGCCAGCTCGTCCGGATGGTTTTCATCGCGCAGGATATCGCTCAGCCGCAGCAGGAAATCGCGCCTGGCCTCCTCGCGCAGACGCTGGCTCACATCCTGGAACAGAACTGCGAACTGACCCGGTTCGGGCCGGAAGATGCGGGCCTCGTAGACCCGGCCCAGCGCACGCACCGGGCGCGTCGTCGTCCGAGGCTCGCCCGACAGGGCCACGGCGGCGAAATCGTCCAGCCATTCCGGCTCGAGATCGGCCAGTACCTCGGCGTTGGGCCGCCCCAGCGCGCTTTCGACCGACAAGCCGGTCAGGCGGCCCCAGGCGTCGTTGATCTCGAGATAGCGGAAATCCTGCGGCTCACCGTTGGCATCCCACAGCATCTCGCCGACCAGAAACCCCTCCTGCAGGCGCTCGAAACGCTGGCGCCAGCGATGCTCTGCCCCCACCAGCCGGTCGGAGGCCTTGCGCAACTGCGTGACATCGGTCTGGCAACCGAAGAAGTAACGCAGATCGCCGTCCGGACCGAAGACCGGGCTGATGAACAACTCGTTGATGAAGCTCGAACCATCCTTGCGGTAGTTCAGCAGATCGACGGTCGCATCGTGACGGTTGCGGATCGCCTCCGAAAGAGCGGCGATGCCGGCGGGATCGGTGCCGGCGCCCTGCATGAAACGGCAGTTGCGGCCGATCACTTCCTCGGCGGAATACCCGGTCAGGGTACGGAACGCCTTATTGGCGAACACGATTGGATTGTCCGGCAAGGTGGGATCGGTCACCACCATGGCCGAACGCGCCTTTTCCACCGTCGCTGACAGAAACGCGTAGTCGTCGCCCGGCGCCATGCTCGCGCGGCCCGGGGGCTGGCTCGCCAGAAGCACGCGGAGCGCGGTGTTCGCTGTCTCCAACGCCCGCTCGCGCCGGCGCAGCCGAACCAGTTCCGGATCCTCGCCGGCAGGGATTGACTCACCGATCAGACGGGGGTGCGGAACGGAATCGTCTGGGTCGGCCACGGTTCACCTCGCCGGCACGGCCCGAGGGGAGCGGGAGGTGCCGATGATCGCCGATCTACCGGGGGCACCTGATCCCGGCAAGCTCAGTTGATCCGGCTCGGCAACGGTCGGCCGGTCAGGAAAGCATCCACGTTGTCGAGCATCAGCTGCCCCATGGCGGCGCGCGTCTCCACCGTGGCGCTGCCGATATGCGGCGACAGAGCCACGTTGGGCAGCGTGCGCAGCCGCTCCGGCACGTTGGGCTCGTTCGCGAACACGTCCAGGCCCGCGCCGCCGAGACGTCCGTCGGCCAGCGCCGCGATCATCGCCGGCTCGTCCACCACCGAACCGCGCCCCACATTGATCAGCACGCCGCGCGGGCCGAGCGCGTCGAGGATGGGGCGATCCACCATGCCGCGTGTCGCCGCCGTGGCCGCGTTGGCGATAAACAGAACATCGGATTCGCGCGCCAGATCGATCAGCCGCTCGTGGAACCGGTGCTCGCTCGCCTTCCGATTGGGCCCGGTATATGCGATCCGGCCCCCGAAACCGGCAAGGCGACGGGCGATGGCCTGGCCGATCCGGCCGAGCCCGACGACGCCGTAATTCAGGCCGGACGCCCGGCGGCCAAGTGGCGGATGCTGTTGGGGCCAGTCGCCGCGACGCACCAGCGCCTCCGCGGCCGGCAAGGCGCGCAGGACGTTCAGCATTAGCGCGATCGCCAGATCGGCGACGTCATCGGTCAGCACGTCGGGCGTATTGGAAACGACGACGCCCAACGCGCGCATGGCGTCGAGATCGATCCGGTCGTAGCCGGCTCCGTTCACCGCCACCAGGCCAAGGTTGGGCAAGCGCCGCGCCAGTTCGGTGTCGATACCCAGGTGGCCTCCGGTCAACACCACGCGCACGGACGGCCCCTCGGTCTCGAGCCAGCGCGTCCGCTCGGCCTCGGATGCGTGGCGAGAGGGCATACGCAGTACGGTGTAGCGCGCACGAAGCGCATCCTCGATGGCGGGCAGCATGGGGGAAAGCTGCAAAATGACGGGCGGGCTCATCGGCGACGTGTCCTCCAGGATGCGAAGCGGGAAAGCCGGCGCCTCGCTCGCATTGGCCCCATTCAGGGCAGATTCATTTCGAAGAGAACAAGACTCTTCGCGGCCGTTAACCTGCGCTTAACCCCGAAGGCCCACGATCGTGCCGAAGTAATCTCGAAGGAAAACGATCATGGCCTTTTCCATCAATACCAATACGGCGTCCATGGCGGCGCTCGCCAGCCTGCGCAGCACCAACGCGATGCTGACCACCACCGAAAACCAGATCTCCACCGGCAAGAAGGTCAACGGCGCGTCCGACGACCCGGCGATCTACGCCATCTCGCAGACCATGAACTCGCAGATCTCCGCCCTGGCCGGCGTCTCCACCGGCCTGCAGACCGCGTCCCAGGTCGTGAGCATGGCCTCCACACAGGGCGCCACCATCTCCAACCTGCTGTCCACCCTGTCGCAGTCGCTGACCGAAGGCCAGACCGGCAATCTCGACGCCGCGACCATGAACGACACCATCAACAAGACGCTGAGCCAGATCGACGCGGCTGCCAACGGCGCCACCTTCAAGGGCGCCAACCTGCTGGCCGGCGCCGTCGGCAACGGCGTCACCTCCACCGAGGCCACCGCCGCCCAGGACGTGAACGGCACGCTGTTCACCCAGACCGGCTACAACGCCACCTCCGCCGGCCTCGGCCTGAGCGGCCTGAACGTGAACCAGACTGGCCTCGACGTCTCGATCGGCACGGCCGGCCTCGCCACCGGCGACAGCCTCAAGCTGCAGACCAGCTCGGTCGCCACGAATACCGGTTCCGCGACCAACCAGGCGAACTCGCTCACCTTCGAAGTGGCGTCCGCCCCCGGCGATGCCGGCGAAACCGCGCTGACCACGGCCATCAACGCGAAGGCGAACACGCAGGGTTCCGGCGGTTCGGCCACGAAGGCGTTCACCTTCGCCTTCAACGGCACCACCATGGGCGGCAAGCCCACAGTCACGATCGGCGCCGGCTTCACCGCCACGTCGAGCGTGGACAGCAACGGCATGACCAACATGGTCATCACCAACAACACCACCGGCGCCGCCCAGACCCTGAGCTACGGTCAGGACGCGAACGGCAACATGAGTGTCAGCGTTTCCACCGGCGCCGACCAGAACGGCAACATCACCGCCAAGAGCACCTTCGTCGAAGTGGCGACCAAATCCACGGACTCGGCCAGCACGACGGCCAACAAGCTGATGGCCGCGGTGCAGAACCAGGGCTTCGGCGTGTCCAAGGATTCCACCACGGGCGACCTGCAGATCGCCGGCGGCAACCTCGACTCTGCCAACGGCGCGGCCGTCACGGTCGCGTCCGACGCCAACGCCACTGCAACCAACACCTCCGGCTCGACCTATGCGCTGCTGGCGGTGAACGCCGCCATCACGTCGATGAACAAGATCAGCTCCGCGCTGGGCTCGTCCACCAACCAGCTGACCGGCCTGCAGAGCACCGTGTCGTCGCTGAGCGATGCGCTCACCACCGGCGAAGGCGCGCTGACCGATGCCGACCTGTCGGCGGAGAGCGCCAAGCTGACCTCGCTGCAGACCAAGCAGCAGCTCGCGATCCAGTCGCTGTCGATCGCGAACTCGCAGTCGTCGTCGCTGATGTCGCTGTTCCGCTGATAGGATCGGCCGCCCGCCCCAGCCGGGGCGGGCGGTTTCCTCGAACCGATTTGAGGAATCGAAGCCATGAAGGGCTATTCCGCCTATTCCGCCCGCTCCCTGGCCCCGTCGCCCAGAGAGGAGGAGGCGATGGCATTCCGCCTGACCGCGCGCACCCTGAAGGAGGCGTCCAGCAAGGCCGATCGCAACAACGCGCTCAACATCAATCACCGTGTCTGGTCCGGCGTTTATCGAGAGGTCACCAGTCCGATCTGTGCCCTGCCGGAGGTCTTGCGCAACGATCTGCTGCGTCTGGCTGTCTTTTCATTGAACTATTCCACCAAGGCCGTGCTGAACGACCTGCCGCTCGCCCCGCTTGTGCAGGTGAATACGGATGTGGCCGACGGGCTGGAGCGCCCCGAACAACCAGACTCGGCCGTGTCGTTCCCGGCCATGTCCGGCGGGGCCGCCAAGCCGGCGCACGCACTGGCCTGAACGACACCACACGGAAGCGCGTGGCCGACGCGACCGGCGGGTTCGGCCCAGACTTGCCTGGGCCGCCATGCGGCACTCCATTCTTCCCGACTTCGTCAAACTGCGACCTATGGCCTGAAAAATGCGCATGGCCCATTCCAAGCCGCGCGTCATGGTCGCACAACGAGGATCAAGGGAGGAAAACAATCCATGATCACGGCAGAGACGAACATCCCGAACCGCATGCGCGCCGCGGTCCTGATGGAAAAAGGCGTCGTCCGGATGGAAGACCGTCCGGTTCCGACGCCGGCGGCGGACGAGGTGCTGGTCAAGGTCGCATCGGTGGGCGTGTGCGGCTCCGACGTGCATTATTATCGTGAGGGCCGCATCGGCGATTTCGTGGTGGAACAGCCCCTGGTCCTCGGACACGAGGTCTCCGGCCGCATCGTTGCCGTGGGCGCCGATGTATCGCCGTCCAGGCTCGGCCAGCGCGTTTCCATCGAGCCGCAGCGTCCCTGCCGTCGCTGCGCTCAGTGCCTCAGCGGCCGCTACAATCTCTGCCCGAAGATGGAATTCTACGCCACGCCGCCGATCGACGGCGCATTTCAGGACTATGTGGCGATCCAGGACATGTTCGCCCATGCCGTTCCCGACACCGTATCGAACGATGCGGCCGCTTTGTTTGAGCCGCTCTCCGTGGGCATCTGGTCGTGCCGAAAGGCGGCGATCGCCCCCGGAGCGCGGGTCTTGATCGCCGGCGCCGGCCCGATCGGCGTGATGACGGCGCAATGCGCCCGCGCTTTCGGCGCCGCCGAGGTGATCATCACCGACCTGATGCCGGCCAGACGCGACACCGCGCTCCGTTTCGGCGCCACCCTGGCGATCGACCCGTCGCGAGACAGCGTCGAGACCCTGGGCGTGGACGCGTTCATCGATTGCTCCGGCGCCGCGCCTGCGGTTCGGTCCGGTATCAGGGCAGTCCGCGGCGGCGGCCATGCCGTGCTGGTCGGCATGGGCGCCGACGAGATCCCTTTGCCCGTCACGGTCATCCAGGTGCGGGAAATCACTCTCACCGGCACCTTCCGCTACGCCGATACCTGGCCGGCCGCCGTGCATCTGGCCGCCAGCGGCGCCGTGGACCTCGACGGCATGATCACCAGCACTTTCGATCTGGAGCACACGAAGGAAGCACTCGAAGCCACGCACGATCCGGCCCAGCTCAAACCGGTCGTTCGCCTTTGAACCGAAACTGATCCGTCCGGATCGGAGATCCTTCTTCCTCGTACTGGCAGCGCAGTCATCGATCCCGGACTCAACGCCCCCGGACACCAGGCACGCTCAACCGAAACGAAAGCCGGATCACGGTTTGCCGAAGCCCCGGCCGCGACGCATCACGCGGCCGGGTTCACCGAATGCGCCACCCCCCGCCGCCATCCATGGCGATGGGCGATTCTCGTACGGCTGGCCTCGCGCAAATGCCCCGGCCCTGGAGCAAAGGACACACCTGTCCGGCCCTGAACACCGCGCCGTCACTGCCCGAAAGACCCGTCCCCCTCCGTCCTGACGCTAAACCGTCATTTTACCCGGCGCTTCACCGCGCGCATTGAACGCCGGAAACGACAGGAACGGCGGAATGAGCACGGACCTCGGACGGCGCGCACTTCTTGGCGGCGGCATCGCCTCCCTCTCGCTGATCGGCGCAACCGCACGTGCCGAAAAAGCGCCAGCGCACGAGAGCTTCTCGTTCCTCTTCGTCACCGATACGCATCTTCAGCCCGAACTGAACGCCACAGCAGGCTGCGCCGAGGCGTTCCGGCGCGCGCGGGCGGTCGGCGGGGATTTCGTGCTCCAGGGCGGCGACCATGTGTTCGACGCGCTCGGCGTCGCACGCGGCCGGGCAGACATGCTGGCCGATCTCTACGAGCGCACGGAGCAGGATCTGGCGCTCCCGGTCCGCAACATGATCGGCAACCACGACTGCTTCGGCGTGTACACGAAGAGCGGCGCGCTGCCGACCGATCCGCTCTACGGCAAGAAATACTTCACAGATCACTGGGGCGCGCTGCATTACGGCTTCCGCCATCGCGGCGTGCAGTTCTTCGTGCTGGATTCGATCGGACTGACCGACGACCGCGACTATGAAGGCCGCATCGATTCGGCGCAGATCGCCTGGCTGGCGTCTGAGCTGGATCGTCTGCCGCCGGGCCAGCCGATCATCGTCGCCAGCCACATCCCGCTGGTCACCGCCTATGAGCGTTATCTGCCGCCGGCCCCCGCCGGAGCCCGGCACAAGACCAGCGTGATCAACGCGGCCGAGGTGCTGGCCTTGCTCTACGGACGCAACGTGCTGGGCGTCCTGCAGGGCCACACGCACGTCAACGAAACCGTTCTCTGGCGCGGCATTCCGTTCATCACCGGCGGCGCGGTCAGCGGCAATTGGTGGCACGGCACCCATCTGGGCACGCCGGAGGGCTTCACCGTGGTGGAGGTGGCGAACAACCGGCTGACCACGCGCTACGAAACCTACGGCTTCAAAAGCGTCGATCCCCGCACCGATTGACGCGTCAGCGGCGCAGGCGCCCAGTCATCAACAGGGCGCCGACCAGCGACACCAGCAGAGCCGCCGGCCAGTGCGCCGCGTGCAGGTTCGTGCTCCAGCCGTCCGGGCCGCCGGCCAGGATCACGAACAGGAGCGACACCACGATCGCCATCGCCATCGCTGGACGACCGCGCCGACGGGCCAGGACGCAGAGGACAACGAACACCGCGAAGGCGGCGATGGCGAAACCGCGGATCATCCTCAGCGCCGGTTCGCTGAGCCCATGCAGCGCAAGGCCGATCCGGTCCAGAATCGGCCCGGGATCGAAACCCAGCACGGAGGGACCATAGACCGTCAACAGAACCGCGAGGCCGAGCCCGGCCAACCAGACGAGTGCGATCGGGTCGCGTCGCATCGCGCTCTCCCTCAGCCGAGCAGGAACCAGAGGCGGAACAAGGCGGTCTCCAGCCGTGTCTGCCGCACCAGATGGCGGACGCGTCCCATCGCCAGGGCACGCGCCATCGGACCGCCGTGGAGAGCCTGCTCCAGCAGGCGCAGATCGCGCAAGGCTTGCGGCGAGAGCTGATCCGGCCTGCGCAGCAGGGCCGTCACATGCCGGCGGAACAGCCCCATGAATGCGTCAGGGCCACGACGCAGCGCGGCGATCCCTCGGCTGAGCGCTGAATGCGGCGCGCCGACGGCATTGGCGATGTGCTGGCGATACAGCACGGTTGGGACCGGATCGTTGATCACGACACCGCCGGCGGCGCCGACCACCAGATAGGACCACCAATCGTGCAGGGTTCCGTCCGGCGCCTCCGAGGCGCGCACCAGCGCGGCGGCGGCGCTGTTCATCATCACGGTGCAACCGGTGGCGACGTTCTGGGTCAGGCCGGCCGGGAACACCGGCGTGGCGGCGCGATGCGGAGACAGGCCCAGCGGGCGCAGGTTTTCGTCCACCAGAGTCTGACGGCTGCAATACAGCGCGGGACGCGTCTCCGGCAGCGCGCCCAGGGCCGACACGCCGCGCTCGATCTTGTCCGGAAGCCAGACATCATCCTGATCGGCGAAAGCGACGATGGCAGCGGGAGGCACCGCGCGGAGCAGAGACAGGAAGGAGCCCGCGATGCCGAGATGTCCGGCCGCGCCGCTCACCTCGACGCAGCGGCCTTTCCCCTCGCCTTCCGCGAAGGAGCGCAGGATGGCCGACGTTCCGTCGCTGGACCCGTCATCGCGCCAATGGAGCATCCAGTCGCGCCAGCTCTGGGTGCCGAAGGAGGCCAGCTGCGCCGGGAGATACGCGGCGCCATTGAAGGTCGAGAGCAGGATGGAAACCTGCCCGGCAGTCCCCAAGCGATCAGCGATCGTGAATCATCGGGCCGAGCGTCCCATCAGCTCGTCCACGGTACGCGACACACTGGCGCGCCAGTCCGGAAGGCGCACGCCGAACACCCGATGCAGCTTGCCGCAATCCAGACGGGAATCAGCCGGACGCCTGGCCGGGGTCGGCCAATCCTCCGTTCGGATCGCCAGCACCTCCGGCATGGCCTGCCCATGCTCGGCGGCACGCTCCAGCGCGGCCACGGCAAGGCCGTGCCAGGATGTCTCTCCCGAACCCGTCGCGTGATACAGCCCGGCATAATCCGGCTTCCAGCCGCCGGTCTCGATCGTGGACAGGATGGACAGGATCGCCTCGGCCAGATCGTCGGAGGATGTGGGGGAGCCAATCTGGTCGCCGACCACCTTCAGGGTCGGGTTCTTGGCGCCGGCGCCGAGCATGGTGCGCACGAAATTCTTGCCCGAGGCGGAATAGACCCAGGCGGTGCGCAGCACCACGGTCTGTGGATTGGCTGCGAGAACGGCCTGCTCGCCTTCCGCCTTGGTGCGTCCGTAGACGCCTGTGGGACAGGTCGGATCCGTCTCCACGTACGGCGCGCGCTTGTCGCCGTCGAACACGTAGTCTGTGGACACATGGATCAGCGGAATACCGGCCTCGGCGCACAGCTCGGCCAGGCGACGCGGACCGTCGGTGTTGGCGCGCGCGGCGCCGTCCTGCTCGGTTTCCGCCAGATCCACGGCGGTCCAGGCGGCGGCGTTGATGACCGCGGCCGGTTTGACGGCGCGGAACGTCGTCTCGATCGTCTCGGGGCGATCGAAGTCGAAATCCGGGCGGCCGACACGATGGATACGCGCACCGCCGAACCGCGCCAGGGACGTCGCGAGCTGGCCGTTGCCGCCCGTGACCAGGATCGGACCGCCGTCCGGAAGCACGGCCATCAGTACTGGAACCAGCCGGTAGCTTCGGAGAAATGCGGCGCGGCCGCGTCCTTCTCCGAGAGGATCGCCTCCTCCGGCTTGATCGGCCAGTCGATGCCGATCTCCGGGCAGTTCCAGATCACGGCGCGCTCGCTCGCCTTGTTCCAGACATCGGTGCACTTGTAGAGCACCTCGACATCGTCCGTCAGGGTGCAGAACCCGTGCAGGAATCCGGGCGGAATCCAGAGCTGGGCCCAGTTGTCGCCTGTCAGCTCGGCGCCGACCCATTTGCCGTAGGTCGGCGAGCCGGTGCGGGCGTCCACGGCGACGTCGTAGATGGCGCCCTTGGAGCAGCGCAGCAGCTTGCCCTGCGCATGCGGGTCGAGCTGGCAGTGCAGGCCGCGCACCACGCCGCGCTGCCGGGAGAAGGAATGGTTGTCCTGCACGAAGGCGAGGTCGATGCCGGCCTCCTCCTTCAGGCGGGGGTAGTTGTAGGTCTCCGAAAAGAAACCACGCGCGTCACCGAATTTCGGCGGGGTGATCAGAACCACCTCTGGGATGGCGAGCCGTTCGACCTTCATGCGTCGTTTCTTTCCCTGCGGTTCAGGCGTGCACGCCGTCGGCGAGCTCGAGCAGCAGGCGTCCGAGCTCGGTCTTGCTGAGCTTCTTGGCCTGATCGCGAAGCTGGGCCGCGTCGATGAAGCCCATGCGGAACGCGACCTCCTCCGGGCAGCCGACCAGCATGCCCTGGCGGGACTGGATGGTCTGCACGAAGGTGCCTGCCTGCATCAGGCTGTCCGGCATGCCGGCATCGAGCCAGGCGCAGCCGCGGCCGAGACGATCGACGTGCAGCGTGCCTTCCTCGAGATAGAGACGGTTGAGATCGGTGATCTCCAGCTCGCCGCGCGGGCTGGGCTTGATCTTCTTCGCCAGCTCCAGCACCCGGTTGTCGTAGAAATAGAGGCCGGTGATCGCCCAGTTGCTGGACGGATTGGCCGGCTTCTCGACCACCTCGAGCGCGCGTCCGCTCTCGTCGAACGACACCACTCCGTAGCGCTCCGGATCGCGCACCTGGTAGGCGAACACGGTGGCGCCTTCCGGACGGGCGGAGGCGGCGCGCAGCAGAACGCCCAGATGGTCGGCGAAGATCAGGTTGTCGCCCAGCGCCAGCGCGCAGGGGCTGTTGCCCAGCCAGTCATCGGCGATCAGGAAGGCCTGGACGATGCCGTCCGGGCTCGGCTGCACGCGGTATTCGAACCGCACGCCGAAGCGCGAACCGTCGCCGAGCAGACGCTCGAACTGCGGCAGGTCGGCCGGGGTGGAGATGATCATGATGTCGCGAATGCCCGCCAGCATCAGCGTGCTGAGCGGATAATAGATCATCGGCTTGTCATAGACAGGCAGCAGCTGCTTGCTGGCCGCCAGCGTGACAGGATGCAGTCTGGTGCCGGAGCCGCCTGCGAGCAGGATGCCCTTCATTCCGGTAGGGCTTTCGGTCGGACGCATCGTTTAAGCCTTTGTTCCAAGACGTTGACCGGTGTAGCGGCCGGCGCGGATCTTTTCCCACCATTCCTGATGGTCGAGATACCACTGCACGGTGCGTCTGATGCCGGTTTCGAAATCGTGGTCCGCCTTCCAGTCCAGGGACGTCTCGGCATGGGTCGCGTCGATCTCGTAGCGCCAGTCATGACCGGGACGGTCGGTGACGTAGCGGATCAGGCGCTCGCGCGGGCCGGCCGGATCGGGACGCAGTTCGTCAAGGGTGCGGCAGATCGCCTGCACCACCTGGAGGTTGGACCGCGGCTGGCGCGCGCCGATGGCGTAGGTCTCGCCCGGAACGCCCTTCTCGACCGCGAGCACCAGCGCCTTGGCGTGGTCCTCCACGAACAGCCAGTCGCGCACGTTGGAGCCGTCGCCATAGACCGGCAGTTCGCGACCCTCGATGGCGTTGATGGTCACGAGCGGGATCAGCTTCTCGGGGAAATGCCAGAAGCCGTAATTGTTGGTGGTGTTGGTGACGAAGGCGGGCAGCCCATAGGTGTGGTACCAGGCGCGGACCAGATGGTCGGACGCGGCCTTGGACGCGGAGTACGGGCTGCGCGGATCGTACGGCGTGGTTTCCACGAACGGCGGATCATCGGCGTCCAAAGCGCCGAACACCTCATCGGTGGAGATGTGGTGGAAGCGGAAGCGCTTCTTGGCCTCCACATCGAGGCCGGACCAGTAGGTGCGCGCCGCTTCCAGCATGGAGAAGGTGCCGACCACGTTGGTCTGGATGAACACGGCCGGGCCGTCGATCGAACGGTCCACATGGCTTTCCGCCGCCAGATGCATCACCGCATCAGGCTTGTGCTCGGCGAAAATCGCGGTCATGGCCGCGAGATCGGCGATATCAGCCTTGATGTGGGTGTGGCGGGGATCGGTCAGCGCTTCTTCCAGCACGTCCTCGGAGGCCGCATACGTCATCTTGTCGACGTTCACCACCGAATGGCCGGTGGAGCGGATCAGGTGCCGGACCACGGCCGATCCGATGAAGCCGCAACCGCCGGTCAGAAGTATCCGCATTCCGTGAGTTTCCGTGACAAGCGCCGTTGGGACGAAGATGTAACCGTGCCCACGATGGCAGTGCGGGAAGCGGCAGGCAACCGTTGCCCCTTCGCAGCGCACAATCTTCTTGAAGAATTTGCGTTTCGAACGCCCGACCAGTCGCGCCGCCTCGCGTTCCGGAATGTAACGCGCATCCTGCCGGGCGATACCGTTCGGCGGGATGATGTTCTAGAATCATCGCCACGCGATGCGGAAGCGCGGGAGGCAGCCTGTGTTTGCTGAGGATCTGAACATCCGGTTGCTGAGCGCGCTGGACCGGCCCGATCTGCGGATCGTGGCGGGCGACAGCGTGATCCGCTTCGACCCCACCCTCGACACCCCGTTCCGCGTCGATCGCGGACGATGCGTGATCCTGGGCGGCGCCGTCACCGGCGAGGACAGGATCTCCGCGTTTCATCTCCGCCACGCGCTGGAACTGTCCACGCTGCTGGATGCAGCTTCAGGGTCGGATCCGGGAGATGCCGACCGTCGCGCCGTTCTGGCCGGCCTGTCCGCCGCCCGCGTCGCGGCACGGTTCTTTCTGCTGGATGCCGCCCCGCCCGGAGCGCCGCCGCAGCCCGATCCCGTATCCTGGCTGGCGACGATGTCGTCACGCGCCATGCCGAAGCGCGACGATATCGCTCTGGTCTGGAGCCGGATCGCCGCCTTGCAGGGCGCGCACGGGCCGCTCGCCGCCGATGCGGCGGTGACAGACGCCGTTCTCGAGGCCCTCGAAGCCGCATGGCCCCTGCTGGGACCGGCGGAAACACTGATGGCCGAGGGCGGAGACGCCCGCCTGGCGGTGGATCCCGCGACCGGCCTCAACCATTACGGCTGCTCGCACAGGCCGCGCCCCTGGGCGGTGACCTTCGCTTCCTCCACTGCCTCGTCCCTATCCGAACGCGGTTTCGGCGGCGCGGAAGCCTCCCGCAGACGCATGGCCCTGGCTGCGTTGGATGGAATCGCGCAAGCCGCGCTGGCGGCGGAATGCGAGGCGGTGCGCGCGGGAATCGCCGCGCATTACGGCTTGCCGCCCGGATGCGCCGTGGTGCTCGCGGCCTCCGGCACGGACCTGGAAATGGCCGCCCTGGCCCTGTGCAGCCTGCCGCGCGAGGGCGAAATCGTAGCGCGGCCGGTGAGCAACGTGCTGCTGGCGCCCGAGGAAACCGGAACCGGCGTGCCGATGGCCGCCTCGGGCCGGCATTTCGCCAACGACACCGCGCTGGGCCGCGTCGTGACCAAGAACGCGCTGGTCGAGGGCTTCCCGGACGATACTCGCGTGCTGTCCGTGGCGATCCGCGACGCGGACGGACGACTGTTGCCCCGGGAGGCCGTGGACGCCGACTGCACGCGCATCGTGGAGGCGGAGGCCGCGGAAGGCCGGACCGTTCTGCTGCACAGGCTCGATCTGTCCAAGACCGGCCTGCTGGCGCCGGGCATGGGCTGCATCGAGCGGATGCAGGCGCGGCTGGGCGACCGGCTGGAGCTGGTGGTGGACGCATGCCAGGCCCGTCTCGACGCATCCCGCATCCGGGACAGCCTCGATCGCGGCTGGATGGTGATGGTCACCGGCTCCAAGTTCTTCACCGGACCGCCGTTCTGCGGCGCGCTGCTCCTTCCGCCCGCGATCGCCGCACGGCTCGACGGCCCGCATAGCCTGCCACGCGGGCTGGCCGATTACGGCGGCGCGTCCGACTGGCCGCCCGGCGCCCGGGCCGTGCCCTGCCCACCCGGCGCCAATGCCGGCATGGTGCTGCGCTGGCAGGCGGCGCTGATGGAGATGGAAGCGTTCCGATCGGTGCCGCAGGAAACGGCACGCCAACTCGTGGACCGGTTCGTGGCCGGGGTGGACGCGGCGATCGCCTGCAGCCCGGACGTGGTCGCGGTGGAGGTGCCCGCGCCGGAACGGCCCGACACAGGGGAGGGTCCGTGCTGGGATCAGGTGCAGACCATCCGCTCCTTCCTGGTGCTGGAACCGCCACGGGACGGCGCGGAGCGCCTGCCGCTCGATGTCGCGCAGGCGCGTCTGGTGTATCGCTGGCTGAACGCGGACGTGACTCGCGCCCTGCCCCCGACCGCCACGCTGGAAGACCGCGCCCTGGCCCGCCTTCTGGTGCATATCGGACAGCCCGCCCCCGTGGGCTGCGACAGGCTCGCCGGCACGGACGCGCCCGGCATGGCCGGAGCGCTCCGGATCTCAGTGGGGGCCCGGCTTCTGTCAGGAGAACCCTCCCATGCGGGGCTCGGCGGCGAGAAACGGATGGAACGCGAGATCGGCGACGTGACGCGCATCCTGGGCAAGATCGGCCTGCTGCTGCGTTGCTGGCCGGCCCTGCTTCAGCACGACCCGGTGCCCCGCTATGCGCCGGACGCCTCCAGACGCCGCCCGGCCGACGCGGGGCTGGATATCTGAGTTGCAAACCTGCCTCGCCGTCGAACCGCCACGCTGTGGTCATGTTCTGATGGCAGACGGCGCAAAGCCTTCGCCTTTCTGATCGGACTCCCATGACGCAGCAATACGGTGCCTTTCTCGACACGCCGGCCCTGGCCCCGGGCGTCACGCGCTTCTGGATGATCCGGCACGCTCTGGTGGAAGAGAACGCCCGCGCCCGGCTCTACGGTTCGACCGACGTGCCGCTTTGTCCGGAAAGCCTCGTGTCGCAGGCGCCGATGTATCGGTCGCTGGCCGCCAGGCTGCCGCGCGACGCGGTCTGGATCACGACGCCCCTGTCCCGGACACGCATCACGGCGGAGCACATCCTGAAGGCCGGCTACCCGCACACGGAATTCGGCGTGGAGCCCGATCTGATCGAGCAGTCCATGGGCGAGTATCACGGGCTGGAACATCATCACCTGCCCGAGCGGCTCGGCATGACGCCCCACCCGTTCTGGCCGATGGCGGCCGAGGAGGTTCCGCCCGGCGGCGAGAGCATGGATCAGATGAAGCGGCGCGTCGGCGACGCGATGGAGCGTCTGGCCGACCGGCACAACCGGCGCGACATCGTGTCGGTGAGCCATGGCGGCACGATCCGCATGGCCTGCGCGCACGCGCTCGACATCAGCGCCAGCACGGCGCTGCGCCTGTCGGTGCAGAACCTGTCGCTCACCATCCTGGAACGCCATCCGGCCTCCTGGCGGGTGGTGACCATCAACGAGCTGCCCGGCGCCTGACGCCTGACGCCTGACGCGAGGGCGCTGAACCGGCCGCCGGCGGACGGCGACGGTTCAGCGTGCCATCAGCACCGGCAAGGTCGCCTTGGCGATCACGTGGCGCGTCACGCCACCCAGAAGAAGCTGGCGCAGACGGGAATGGGAATAGGCGCCCATCGCCAGCATGTCCGCTCCCTGCGCTTCCGCGGCGGCGAGAAGCGCCGCGCCGACCTCGCCGCCCTTGGGGGTGAACTCGGAGGAGGTCGCCGCGATGCCGTGCAGCGCCAGATAGGACACGAGCTCGGACGCCACGGGGCCGCGGCGCTGATATTCCGGCGAATGCAGCACATGCACGCTGTCTGCCTGCTTCAGCCAGCCGAGCACGCAGAACACGGCGGACGCACCCTCCGCCGTGCCGTTCCAGGCGACGCAGATTCGGCGCCCGACGCTGGCCGGCGCCGTCTTGGGCGCGATGATCGCGGGCCGGCCGCTATCGAACAGGACCGCATGCAGCGCCTCGGCGGACGAAAGCGCCTCTTCCACCGTATCCGGATGCGGCACCACGATCAGGTCGGACAGCCGGGCCGCATAGGCGACCACGTCATGTTCGCGCCCCTTCACGCAGCGGAACATCACGCCGGGTGCCCCCGGCATCGGCGGCGTCGTCTCGGTCTGAACCGGCAAGGCGCTGCCGAAGGCGGCCTGGTCCGCGTCCAGGGCACGCTGCAGCAAACTCCGCGCGGAGACGGTCCGGCTGTTCGACTCGCGCTCGGCCGCGGTCATCATCTCCTCGACCATGGCGCCGGACAAACCCTCTCCGGCCAGGGGCGCCACATCGCGCCCGTCCGTCGCCACGTGCAGGACCTCCAGCCGGGCGCCAAAACGCCGCGCCAGGGTCAGCCCGAACGCCAGCGCCTCGCTTTCGCTCGGAACCCCGTTCAGGGGCAGGAGGATCGAGGCAATGGTCGATGCGTCGCCGGTCATGGATAAAGCCTCTCGCTGGACCAGCTTTCGCCGTCACGGCGATAAACCACGCGGTCGTGCAGACGATACGGCATGTCCTGCCAGAATTCGATCATCTCCGGGATCACGCGATAGCCGGACCAGTGCGGCGGGCGCGGCACCGTATCGCCGGGATAGCGCGCGTCGTATTCGGCCAGGCGGCGCTCCAGCTCGGCACGGTCCGGCAACGGACGGGACTGGTCGGAGGCGAGCGCGCCAAGACGCGAGATGCGGGCGCGACTATTGAAATAGGCGTCGGCCTCGGCGTCGGTGACGTCCTCGATCGCGCCCTCGATCCGCACCTGACGGCGCAGCGACTTCCAGTGGAACAGAAGCCCCGCGACGGGACGGGCGGAAAGCTGCGCTGCCTTTCGGCTCTGCTTGTTGGTGTAGAACACGAAGCCGCGCCGGTCGGCCCCCTTCAGGAGAACCATGCGCACGGACGGGATGCCGTCCGGCGCCGCCGTGGCCAGCGCCATGGCGTTCGAATCGTTCGGTTCGCTGTGCCGCGCCTCTGCGAGCCATTCCTCGAACAGCTCGAAGGGGTCGCGGGCAGGATCGAGGGCCACGTCGGGCATACGGCATCCATCCGTGAAGGGTCCGGCGCGACTGTGCGCCGCCGCGCGCCGAGCGCCAAGAGCCCGGCACCATGCCGGCGGCCCCTGGAACCGGGGCCCCCGCCAACGGGTCGTGACGGCACCGGCTCTTGTCGGGGTTGGAGTGGTGTGCGACCACGAGCCCAGCACCCACCCCCCTTGATCCTGGAACCAGATCGCGATGTCAGAGGGCAACACCAGCGCACTTCCCGCCCGAGGCACTCTGATGCAGGGCAAACGCGGCCTCGTGATGGGCGTGGCCAACAACCGGTCCATCGCCTGGGCGATCGCCCAGGCCTGTGCGCTTCAGGGTGCGGAACTGGCCTTCACCTTCCAGGGCGAGGCGCTGGAAAAGCGCGTGCGCCCGCTCGCCGAGAGCATCGGATCCGACATCGTCCTGCCCTGCGACGTCGGCGATGATGCCGCCATCGACGAGACCTTCGCCCAGATCGAGGCGAAATGGGGCAAGCTCGACTTCCTGGTCCACGCGATCGGCTGGGCCGACAAGCAGTATCTGCGCGGCCGCTACCTCGACACGCCGCGCGATGCCTTCCTGCAGGCGATGGATATCTCCTGCTTCTCCTTCACCGCCGTGTCGCGCCGCGCCAGCGCGCTGATGCAGCCGGGCGGTTCGCTGCTGACGCTGAGCTATCTCGGCGCGGAGCGGGTGATGCCGCACTACAATATGATGGGCGTGGCCAAGGCGGCGCTGGAAGCCTCCGTGCGCTACATGGCGGCCGATCTCGGCGGCGCCGGAATCCGCGTCAACGCGATCTCCGCCGGTCCGATCAAGACCCTGGCTGCCAGCGGCATCGGCGATTTCTCTTATATCCTGAAATGGAACCAGCTGAACGCTCCGCTGGAACGCAACGTCTCGACCGACGAGGTCGGCGGGGCCGGGCTCTATCTGCTGTCCGACCTGTCCTCGGGCGTCACCGGCGAGGTGCACCATGTGGATAGCGGCTATCATATCGTCGGCATGAAGAACCCGGCCGCGCCCGATATCGCCGCCATCAAGGACTGATCCGAACCCGTTGTCCCATGTCGCATAACAGCTTCGGCCATCTGTTCCGCGTCACCACCTGGGGCGAAAGCCACGGGCCGGCGATCGGCTGCGTCGTGGACGGGTGCCCGCCCGGACTGCCTCTGGACGAAAGCTGGATCCAGCCCTTCCTGGACCGGCGCCGGCCTGGCCAGTCGCGCTTCACCACCCAGCGTCGCGAGCCCGATCAGGTCCGCATCCTGTCCGGCACCTATGAGGGCCGCACCACCGGCACGCCGGTCGCGCTGCAGATCGAGAACACCGACCAGCGCTCGCGCGACTACGGCGCCATCGCCGACCGCTACCGTCCCGGCCACGCCGACATGGCCTACGACGCGAAATACGGGCTGCGCGACCCGCGCGGCGGCGGCCGCTCTTCCGCCCGGGAAACCGCGATGCGCGTTGCCGCCGGCGCCATCGCGCAGCGGATTCTGGGCGATCAGGTGCGCATTCGCGGCGCGCTGGTGCGAATCGGTCAGCACGCCATCGACCCCGCGCGCTGGAACTGGGACGAGGTCGATCGGAACCCGTTTTTCTGCCCCGACGCCGAGACCGTGCCGGTCTGGGAAGACTATCTCGATTCCGTGCGCAAGAACGGCTCGTCCGTCGGCGCCGTGATCGCGCTCGAAGCCACCGGCGTGCCCCCCGGCTGGGGCGCGCCGCTCTACGGCAAGCTCGATGCCGATCTCGCCTCCGCCCTGATGGGCATCAACGCGGTCAAGGCGGTGGAAATCGGCGCCGGCTTCGAGGCCGCGCTGCTGACCGGCGAGGAGAACGCCGACCCGATGCGCATGGAGAACGGCGCCGTGGCGTTCGACGGCAATCGCGCCGGCGGCATCCTGGGCGGCATCTCCACCGGCCAGCCCATCATCGCCCGCTTCGCGGTGAAGCCCACCAGCTCGATCCTCACTCCGGTCCCGTCCGTGTCCTCCATCGGCGAGACGGTGATGGTATCGACCAAGGGCCGCCACGATCCCTGTGTCGGCATTCGCGCCGTGCCGGTGGGCGAAGCCATGCTGGCCTGCACGCTGGCCGACCATATGCTCCGTCATCGCGGCCAGACGGGACGCTGACCGCGTTCGTGTTCCACGTGAAACAAACGCGCACGCGATGATCGGCCGGACCCTGCGCGGCGACGCGACGTATCGACTGCTCGGGCGCGCGATCGGCCTCTATCTGGGCTTTGCTCTGCGCACCACGCGCTGGCGATTCGATGTGCCGGCCGAATCCTGGCCGTTCCTGTCCGGCGCGGAAGGGCGCACGGTGATCCTCGCCTTCTGGCACGAGTTCCTGCCGCTGGCACCCGCGCTCTGGATGCGCGCGCGCATCGTGAATCCGGCGCTGCGCGTATCCGTGCTCATCAGCCGGCACAGGGACGGGCGCATGATCACCGACATCATCGGACGCTGGGGCATGGGCGCCGTGGCAGGATCCAGCGCCAAGAAATCCGGCGGACGCGACAAAGGCGGCATGGCCGCGGTGCGGGTGCTGCTCGACACCCTGCGCGACGGCAGCCTCGTCGCCATCACGCCGGATGGTCCGCGCGGCCCCAGGCGCGCGCTGCAACCCGGCACGGCGCGTCTGGCCACCCTGTCCGGCGTTCCCGTCATCGCCTGCGCCGGCATCACCAGCGCACATCGGCGCCTTGGCTCCTGGGATCGCATGGTGCTGCCGCTACCGTTCGGACGCGGCGTGATCCGCTGTTCAGCACCGATCGAGCTCGGGCTGGCCGGCAGGAACGACGCCGACGCGATCCTCGCCGACGCCATGCGACAGGTGGTGCAAGGGATCGGCGCGTGACCCGGCCCCGCACGGAAGCGCGCGCCGCCTTCGCCTTGTGGGGCTTGCTGGGCACGCTTGGCATTCCGCTGATTCGCTTCGCACTGCGCAGACGGGTGCGCGCCGGAAAGGAGATCGCCGAGCGCCTGGGCGAACGCACCGGACGCGACGACACGCCGCGGCCACCGGGGCGGCTGGTCTGGCTGCACGCCGCCTCCGTCGGCGAAACCCTGTCGCTGCTGCCGCTGATCGAGGCGCTTCGGGAGCGCGATCCAGCCCTCGCCCTGTTGCTCACGACGGGAACGGCCACGTCGCAGGCCTTGGCCGAGGAGCGACTCGCCGACAGCCCGGTCGTGGTACGCTTCGCGCCGCTCGACGTGCCGTCCTGGGTGAACCGCTTTCTCGACCACTGGCGCCCCGATCTCCTGATCCTGGTGGAGAGCGAGATCTGGCCCACCCTGATCGCGCGCTGCCGCGCCCGCGCCATTCCCCTCGCTCTGGTGAACGGCCGCCTGTCGGACCGCTCCTTCAAGCGATGGGCGCGCAGCGGCGCGATCGGCCGCGCCCTGTTCGGCGCCTTCGCCCTGATTTCAGCCCGCTCGCCGGAGGACGCGGCCCGCCTGGGGGCGCTGACCGAAGCCAGGATCGCCGAGCATGGCGACCTGAAGCGCGCCGCCGCTCCCCTGCCGTGCGACGCCGCCGAGCTGGCCCGTCTGCGCGACGCGATCGGCCACCGCCCGCTCTGGCTCGCCGCCAGCACCCATCCGAACGAGGAACAGGAAGCGCTCGCCCTGCACGCGGCGCTGCGCGAACGCCATCCCGATGCGCTGCTGGTGATCGCGCCGCGCCATCCGCAACGCGGCGACGAGATCGCCGCCCTGTCGCCAGGACTGCCGCGACGCTCCGAGGGCGCGGTGCCACGACCGGACGATGCGGTTTGGCTCTGCGATACGCTGGGAGAGCTCGGCCTGCTCTACCGCCTCTGCCCCGTGGTGGTGCTCGGCAACAGTTTCGCCGCGGTCGCCGGACGCGGCGGCGGCCATAATCCGCTGGAGCCGGCCAGGCTCGGCTGCGCGCTCGGGGCCGGGCCGCACATGCAGAATTTCGCAGAGGACGTGCGGACCCTGTCGGAGGCTGGCGTGCTGCGGATCCTGCCCGATCGCGCGGCCATGCTCGACTGGCTCGACCGGATGCTGTCTGACCCGGATCGGCGGCAGGCGGCATCCGACGCATCCCGGCGCCTGTCCCAAAGCGATGCCGACCTGCCCCGTCGTCTTGCCCGGCACCTGCTCGTCCTGATCCCGGAACCCGAACGGTGAAAGCTCCCGCCTTCTGGTTCGCGGACACGCCCCGGGCACGCCTCGCCGGTGTCGTTCTGTCGCCGCTGGAACCGATCACCGCCGCCCTTACGGCGCGCCGTCTGCGCCGGGAGGGATGGGCAGCCCCCGTGCCGGTGGTGTGCTGCGGCAATGCCGGCGTCGGCGGCGCGGGCAAGACCACGCTGGCGCTCGATCTGGCCTCGCGCCTGACCGGACGCGGGCTCCGCGTGCATTGCCTGACGCGCGGCTATGGCGGACGCGGCAGCGCCACGCCGCTCCTGGTCGATCCGCTGAAGCACGACGCCGCCGCGGTCGGCGACGAGGCGCTGCTCCTGGCGGCCATCGCCCCTTGCTGGGTCGGCGCGGACCGCGCAGCCTCCGCCCGGGCCGCCACGGAAGCGGGCGCGGAGCTTCTGGTGATGGATGACGGCCTGCAGAATCCCGGGCTGAAACAGGACATGCCGATCCTGGTGATCGACGGCGCGGTCGGGTTTGGCAACCGACGCCTGCTTCCCGCAGGGCCGTTGCGCGAACCGGTCCGCACCGCCGCCGCCCGTGCGCGATGCGCCGTAGTTATCGGCGAGGAACGGGCGCCGGTCGCCGATCTGCTGCCCGCCGGACTGCCCGTGCTGCGCGCGACCCTGGCGATGGACCCGTCTGTACGGGCCCTGGCCGGGCGGCCTGTGTTCGCTTTCGCCGGCATCGCCCGGCCGGAGAAATTCTTCGACTCGCTCCGGGCCGAGACCCTCGACCTCGTCGGCACGCGCGGCTTCGCCGACCACCGCCCGTTCAGGCCCGATGCCCTACGCCGTCTGCGCGAGGAGGCCGCCGCCCTGGGGGCCACCCTCGTCACGACGCCCAAGGATGCCGTGCGCCTTTCCCCGGAGGAGCGCGCGGGGATCGCCGTCGCAGGCGTGTCCCTCCGCTGGTCGGACGAGGACGCGTTGGGCCGCCTGCTGGACAGGATCGTCGCCGCATGAGCAGCGCCGCAGTCCCGAGGATCAAGCTGCATCACCGGCTGGAAGCCCTGGCGGCCAGAAGCGTGCTCGCCCTGTTCCGCGCCCTGCCTCCGGCCGCCGCCTCCACGCTGGGCGGCACACTGGCGCGCATCATCGGCACCCGCCTTCCCGTATCCCGCGTCGCGGACAGGAACCTGCGTCTTGCGCTCCCCGCGCTGGACGCCACCGAACGCAAACGCATCGTCGCCGGCGTCTGGGAGAATCTCGGCCGCACCGTCGGCGAGTTCCCTCATCTCGGGCGCCTTCGGCGCGACACCCCGTCCGGGCCAGGGTGGGAGGTGCGCGGCGGCGAGATCCTGGAACGACAGGCGGCCGAAGGCGGCCCCGTGCTGTTCTGCTCCGCCCATATCGGCAACTGGGAAATGCTGCCCGCCGCTGTCGCCAGCTTTGGCCTGCCCTTCGCCTCGTTCTATCGCGCCGCCGGCAATCCCCTCGTGGACGCCATGATCGGCGCGTTGCGGCGCGACGCGATCGGCGTCGAGGTGCCGATGTTCGCCAAGGGCCAGCGTGGCGCACGCGCCGCACTCGCCTATCTCCTGCGTGGCGGCTCGCTCGGCATGCTGGTCGACCAGAAGATGAACGACGGCATCGAAGCCAGGCTGTTCGGCCACCCCGCCATGACCGCCCCCGCGCTGGCCGCCATGGCGCTGCGCCTGCGCTGTCCCGTGATCCCGGGCCATGTGGAACGGATCGGGCCTGCGCGTCTCAGACTGGTCGTGGAACCGCCGATTCCCCTGCCGGATAGCGGCGACCGTCTGGCCGACCAGGCCAGGCTGACTCAGAATGTCAACGACGTGATCGAGCGCTGGATACGCGAGAAACCGGAGAGCTGGCTCTGGCTGCACCGCCGTTGGCCGAAGGATCTCCTGCCCAACCGAGCGTCAACGTAACGGTACATTGCTTTTTTGCCACACAGCGTTGAGAGGAATCGTAACGAAGCCTCCCGGAGGAAAAGTCGCTCAGATTCCGTTTGCCCCGCCGATATCGGGCCCGTTAACCTTGATCACGAAATCGAGATCAGACGTCTGAGGGTCCCTGAATGCCGACGCTTGCCTCGCTTACCGACCTTCCGGCCAACTCCAACGTGGTGCCGCTGCGGCTCCGCTTCCTGCCCCGTCACCGCGAATATCTCATGCGCTGGCTCGAAGCCGGCATCAGCATGGGCCTGTGCGATGTCGACGTCTCGCCGCGCACGCCGGTAGATTCTCCCGTGATCCTCGAACACGTTACGGTCTGGGTGCGCGAGAACGCCGACCCGGCCTACGTCATCCGTCCCGACGGCATGCGCTGGCTGGTGATCGACCATCTGCGCGACCACCGGCTGGGCTCGTTCGCCTCGTTCGAGGCCGCCTTGTCCTGCATCCGTCCGGTCCTGGGGGCGCAGGAAATCGTCGCCGCCTGATCCCGGTATCGCGGCGCCCCTTCCGAGGCGCCGGACCCGCTTCTCAGCTTCCCGACGTGAAGGTCGAGCCCATCGGCGGCTGCACCATCGACGCGCCGCCATTCGGTCCGATCTGGAAGATCGCCAGGGACCGGCGCACATGCCCGTCCTGCTGCAGGGCGAACACCCCGTCCACACCCGCGAACCCGTCCCTGCGCGTCAGAGACGCCGTATCGTAGCCGCTCGCCGCCAGGCTGCGCGCCAGGGCCGCAGCGTCGTAAGCGAGATCGGCCAGAGGCTTGGGCGACTGCCCGTAGGCAGCCCGGTATTCCTGAACGAACCCGACGCGGACCTGCGGATCGGGCGCCGCGAACCAGGCTCCGGCCAGGGCACGCAGCTTGGATGCGAACGCGCCCCACAGCCCCGGCCCCATGATCCGTACATGCGCCGAGTCGACGCCGGTCTCGTTCAGGGCGGAGATCACGTATTGAAGCTGCAATCCGGTATCGCCCAGCAGCAGCGCGTCGAAGGGCGGCGGCGCCATCGGCGGGGCGGCGGCCACCACCGGCTTCGGCGCCTTCATGATCGGCGCCAGCGTCGGCAGCATCGGGGCGGGCGCCTTGTCCGTCCCGCCGCTCGCCGCCGCCGACTGGTCGGCCGCAGCGCGGCGCGCGGCATAGTCGGTCAGCTGCTTCATGGTGGAGTCGATGCTGTCCTTGTCCGCCGCATGGGTCAGAATGGTCGGCGCGGGCAGCCCGGCATCGGCACAGGCCTTGGTCAGGGCGGCCGCCAGCGCATCGCCGAACCCGTTGCCCGGCAACAGCGCCGCGATCCGCGTCCTGTTGTCGGCCTTGGCCGCCAGAACCAGGCGCCGCACCTGCTGCTCCGGCGTTTCGCCCATCACCCAGACGCCCGGGCCGGCCTGGTTCACGTCGCTGGTGAAGGCCAGCACGGGAATGCCGGCGCTGCGCGCGATCGGTCCGACAGAAGCGGTCTCGCCGGAGGTCAGCGGTCCCAGGATCATCTTGTCGCCGGACTGCACCGCCGCGCGCGCCGCCGCGTCGCCGCCCATCGCGGCGGTATCATGCGCATCCAGCACCGGCGAACCCGGCGCCGCCACGGCCAGGCGCGCCGCACGCAGCATGCTCGAACCGAGCCCGCCATTGGGCCCGCTCAGCGGCAGAAGCACACCCACCTTCGGGCCCGGCGGCACGACCGGAGGCGGCGGCAGCACCGGCTGGCCGATCGGCGGCGCGACCGTCGCCGCATCGCCCGTCACCACGGGGGCGGGCTGGGCGCCGGATCCCGATTCGCTGCCCCAGGGCAGTTGCGAACAGCCTCCCAGCAGCAGGACACCCGCCGTCAGCGCCGGCAAAATCGCACCGCGGCGTGACAATGATTGACGTGACGCCATTCGACGCGCCCTTTCGCTCGATGCCAGAAGTTCCGTCGTCCGACGCACCGTCCGCCTCCTCCACCTCAGATGGCGAGTCCGTAGCACAACACGGACTGCCTGGACTCACCCTCGTCGCCACGCCCATCGGCAATCTCGGCGACATGACCGAGCGCGCCGTGGACTGCCTCAGGCAAGCGGACCTGGTCCTGTGCGAGGATACGCGCGTCACCGCACGCCTTCTGTTCGCCAAGAGCATCGCCGCACGCACCGAGCCGCTGCACGATCATAACGAACGACAACGCATTCCGTCGCTTCTCGGCATGCTGCAAGCCGGACGCCGCATCGCCCTGGTGTCCGACGCCGGCACGCCACTTCTGTCCGATCCGGGCTTCCGTCTGGTGCGCGCCTGTCTCGAGAACGACATCCCCGTCCGCACCGCACCCGGCGCCAACGCCGCCGTCACCGCCCTGACCTTGTCCGGATTGCCGCCGCACCCGTTCCTGTTCGTGGGTTTTCCGCCGCCGCGCTCCGCCGCGCGCCTGGAGGCGTTCGGCACACTGCGCGCAGCCGAACGCGCCGGCCTGTCCGCCACCCTGATCTGGCACGAAGCGCCACATCGCCTTGCCGAGATGCTCGCCGATCTCCATTCCGTGTTCGGCGAGCGCGACGCCTCCGTCGCCCGCGAACTCACCAAGCGCTTCGAGGAGGTCCGCCGCGGCAGCCTGCCCGAACTGGCCCGCTTCTATGCCGAGACTGCGGCGCGCGGCGAGATCACCGTCCTGGTCGGGCCGCCACCGGACGAGCAGGACGGCACGGATGCCGACGGCCTCGATGCCCGCCTGCGCGAAGCCCTGGCGACGCTCTCGGTCAAGGATGCGGCCACGCTGGTCGCGGGCGCGATGAAGCTCCCCCGCCGCGTGGTCTATTCCCGCGCGATGGAGCTGGCGCGGGGCGGCGAGGGAGAGGGGTAAAAGGACCTTCTTTTTCTGAAGAAAAAGAAGCAAAAAGACTTCTATCCGTTTGGGCCGGGGGAAACCGGCCTGCGACACTTCAAACGGACAGGCGTTTTCTGGTTCTTTCTCTTAAGAAAGAACGCCTCCTCTGCCTGTGCCCGACCGCGCATCGACCAGGATCGGCGCGGCATGCACCGTTTCCACGCCGCCCTGCCAGGTGCGAACGCAGGACAGCGCGTCGTCCAGCAACACCAGATCCGCCTTGCGCCCGGCCTCGATTCGCCCGTGCGTGTCGTCCATGTTCATGAACCGCGCCGGATACAGGGACGCCATCCGCAGCGCCTCCTCGAAGCGGACCCCCTGGGACGCCACCATGCACGCCACGGCCTGATCGAGACCGAGATCGGCCCCAGCCAGCGTGCCGTCCGCCAGTTCGAGCCGCCCGTCTCGCCGATACACGGTGCGTCCGCCCAGCTCGAAAACGTCCGGGCCGCCAGCGCTCGGCGGCATCGCGTCGCTCACCAGCATCAGGCGCCCCGGACCGCGCTTCGCCGCCAGCGCGATCCGCATCATCACCGGATCGACATGGTGCAGATCGGCGATCAGTCCGGCCCACACCTCGCCACGATCGAGCGCCGTGCCCACCACGCCCGGCGCACGGCCGGACATCTGCGACATGGCATTGAACAGATGCGTGACCCCGGTCGCGCCCGCATCGATCGCGGCCGACACGGTTTCGTGATCCGCATCGCTATGCCCCAGGCTCACGATAATGCCGTTTCGCACCAGATGCCGTATCTGCTCCGGCGACACCATCTCCGGCGCCACGGTCAGCAGCAGATGCTCGATGCCGCTGTCGAGCAGCATCAGCAGATCCCGCTCCACCATCGGACGCATGAAGGCCGGATCGTGCACGCCCTTGCGTGCCGTTGCGATGAACGGCCCTTCCAGATGCAGCCCGGCGACGCCCGGCAAGCCGCGTGCGATCGCAGAGCGAACGGCCGTGATCGCGGCGGCGATCCCCGTGTCCGGCCCGGTGATTAAGGTGGGCAGGATCGCCGTGCAGCCATGCCGCAGATGAGCGCGCGCGATCGCGGCGGCCCCTTCGGCGTCGGTGCTGTCGTTGAACAGCACGCCACCGCCGCCATTGACCTGAATGTCCACGAACCCGGGGGCGAGCAGCCCGTCCACCTCCTGCATCCGCGTGTCGCGCGGCAGAGAAGAAAGCGGCGCCATGCCGACCACGCGATCATCCGCCAGGAGCAGGGCGTGGTCGATCAGCAGCTCGTCGCCGGTGAAGATCGGCGCACCGATCAATGCTTTCTGGAACATCCGACCGAGTCTAGCAGGTCCGGCCAGCCAGTCTAATTCGTACCCGATGATGCAAAACCGGCCCGCTCTTGCGAGCGGGCCGGCTGCGACGAGATCTCGAACGGATCGAGACGGTTATTTCGCGATGTCCCGAAGGGCATCCTTGCCCTTGCCGTAGCCTTCCTGGACGTTGCCCGCCGCCTTCTCCGCCTTGCCCTCGGCCTGAAGACGCTCGTTGCCGGTGATCTTGCCGGCCACGTCCTTCAGAGTGCCCTTCACCTGATGGGCAACGCCGTCGAGTCGATTCTTGTCCATCGCTCAATCTCCTTTTGGGGACCAGATGTCCCGTGCCGAGCAAACGGGCTTTGTGGAAAGCGGTTCCCGTCTGAACGCGGAATGGTCAATGCCGAGCGCGTGATCCATCCAGAAGGATATGCGCGGCGCGATCCAGAAACGCCGGATCGTCGGCGCAGGACAGTTCCAGCTTCTCCAGCCGGTCCTTGAACGCCGCATCCGTGGCCAGCGAAGCCGGGTTCCAGCGCGGGTCGGCGGCGAAGCGGGAATGGAACAGGTCCAGCCCGTGCAGCGAGAAGCGCCCCAGATGCGGCGCGAACAAGGCACCCATCTCGGCGGCCCGGAACAGGTGCGAGCGGAAGCTCAGATGCCGCCCATCCGCGAGATCGACCTCCATCCTGTCCTGCTGGTTGTCCTGGTGGAATCGCGCTGCCTGCTCGATCCCGTCCACATAGATCGTCGGCAGACTACCTGCGGCCCTGACCGTGACCAGAAGATGCCCGGCCGTTACCCGCGCCAGCTCCGCCGCCGTGCCTGGCAGCGCGTCCTTGGGGAGATGGTTCAAAACCCCATAGAGGCACAAGCACAGATCGACCGAACCGGTCTCCTCGGGGAAAGGCTGGGCGGCGTCGCCATGCTGGATCGAGACGAAGGCGGCGCCGCGCGGCAAGGCGCGACGCAGCTCCTCCGCCGTTGCCGCGGCGCGGCCGACCATGGCCTGCGACAGATCGAATCCCCGCACGCGGATTCGAGAAAACCCCAGCTCGCTCGCGCGCAGCACCACCCGCCTGATCCATGTGCCGGGGCCGCAGCCCACGTCGAGAACGTTGAGCGAGCGCCGCCCGGCCGTCACCATCGACACCAGAACCGCGTCGATCGCGCTCCAGATGCGCCCGTCCGCGAAGCCATAGCGGCCGGAGAAATCAAAGACGCGCTCCGGATCGCCGTCGGCATAGGCCAGATACCGGCCGCCGACGGCATCGTAGGCGCGGCCTTCCTCCGGCATCGCATCCGCGAGACTCACCGAACGGGGCAGAAGGGTTATCGACATGGAACACTCCGGCATCGGCGCGCCGGTTATCCGTCCTCGGCGCGGTTCGGCCATGCTGGAACCGAAGCGCGTAAACGGGCGATGCGGAAGGCGGCCGCCGACGATAAAGCGCGTGTAAGCGCCCCCCGCCCCCCGGACAGGCCGCGCCGTTCAGTTCGCCGAATCGCTGGTGTCGAACAGACTGTCCGGCATCGACACGCCGGTCGCGACGTCGAACAGATCCACCTGGGTTTCCCGCCCTTGCGCATCCACCACGCGCCAGCCGCGAAGCGACAAAGGCTGCTCGTTCATGATCACGGTCAGGCTGCCGTCGGACGGGCTCGCCGTCTTCACCAGCGTCACCTGCACCAGACCGTTGGCGTGAGAGAACCCTGTCACCGTCACGTCGCCGGACAGGCTCAGATGCGGTTGCAGCAGCAGGCCGAGCGGCGTGCGCTCCAGCGGGATATCCGTGGTCTGACCAACGGACTTGTCAGTGAACACCAGCTTGCCGTTGCCGGCCACCAGCAGAAGCGGGCTCGGCTTGTCGTATTCGAACCGCATCCGGCCGGGGCGATGCAGCCAGACGGTGCCCGTGCTGCGCTTCCCATCGGGCGCGATCTGCTGGAAGCGGCCCTTCAGCGCCGTGATGCCGTTCAGCGTGTCCTGGATGCGCGCCACCCAGCCCTGATCGGCCGGGCTGATCGCCGCCGCCTGCGCGCCGCTACCGGAAGAGGCCGGAGCCAGCACCTGGGCGCGTGCGACGGCCGGCAGCCAGGCTCCAAGAGCGAGGATGGCGGCGGCGGACAGGAAGCAGCGGGAACGGATTTGGCGCATGATGGGGTGAGCCTAGAGCATCATCCGATCGAACGGAATCGGGTGGAGAGTCTGGACTATCCACCCAAACAGCGCTGCAGCCCGCGCGTTCCGGTCGCCGGTCCAATAGCCGCATACGGTTCGGCGCGGGCATTATTCCGGTCAGGACGATCCGATCAGAACACCAGCCGCGAACACGAGACCGCCGCCGAACAGGATCTGCACCGCAGCCGACAGGAAGGGCGTATCCTGCCAGCGCCAGCGTATCCAGGAAATCAGCACCAGTTCCAGAACCACCACCACCAGCGCGACCGTGGTCGCCTGCACGAAGTTCGGGATCAGGAATGGCACGGTATGGAAGATGCCGCCCGCCATGGTCATCAGGCCGCACACGAGGCCGCGCAGCCAGGGCGCACCGCGGCCGGACAGTTTGCCGTCATCCGACAAGGCTTCGGCAAACCCCATCGACACGCCGGCGCCCACGGACGCCGCCAGACCGACCAGGAACGCGCTGTGCGGCGTGTGCGTGGCGAAAGCTGCCGCGAACACCGGAGCCAGCGTGGACACGGACCCGTCCATCAGCCCGACCAGACCCGGCTGCACCACCTGCAGCACGAAGCGCCGGCGCGCATCCTCGTCCTCGATCTCGCGGCGCGAGGCCGGCAGGCGCCGCAGGGCAATGCGCCCGGCCTCCTGCTCGTGCGCGTCCTCGGCGGCCGCCAGATCGCCGAGCAATTTGCGGATGGAGGTATCGGTGCTGCGCATCGCCGCCTGCCGGTAGAAGCGCGCGGCGTCGCGCTCCATCTGGCTGGCATGTTGGCGCATCGCCTCGATGCCGCTGCGCTGCACCTGCCAGGCTGGCTTGCGCGGTACGAAGCCGGCAACGTCCTGGCGCCGCACCAGCGGAATGTGGCTGCCGAACCGCTCCGTGAACAGGTCGATCAGAGCCCGGCGATGCGCGTTCTCTTCTTCGGCCATGTCGGTGAAAATGGCGGCGCTATCGGGAAAGTCGCGGCGCAGATGGTGCGCGAAATCGGCGTAGATGCGGCCGTCCTCTTCCTCAGCGGCGATCGCCAGGGCCAGAAGCTCGTTCTCGGAAAGGTCATCGAATCTGCGCATGAAGGCATGATGGCATATTCCGCCAGACCATCAAAGCACTCAGCAAGTATTGATCATTCCCATGACAGCACGACGACAATCATTCTCAATCACATTGCATCCGAGACTGAGTCGCAAATACAGCCTTGCAGCCCGGCGCCGATGATCATCTCTCCCTGTTCGGGCCTCAATCGCATTTGAGGAAACAGATGTTCTTTCTTGAAAGAAAGAACCAAAGAACTTCTGTCCGTTTGGCTCCGCGCCAAGCTACACGCTCATCACCAAGCAGACAGAAGTCTTTTTGCTTCTTTTTCTTCAGAAAAAGAAGACTCTTCCTGCCCTCAATGCCGGAAGTGGCGCATCCCGGTGAACACCATCGCCACGCCCGCCTTGTCGGCCGCCGCGATCACCTCGTTGTCGCGAATGGAGCCGCCCGGCTGGATCACGGCGGTGGCCCCGGCCGCGATCGCCACTTCCAGACCGTCCGCGAACGGAAAGAAGGCGTCCGAGGCGACCACGCTGTTAGTGGTCAAAGGCTGGTCGATCCCCGCCGCCTGCGCGGCTTCGGCGCTCTTGCTGGCGGCGATGCGCGCGGAATCGACCCGGCTCATCTGCCCTGCGCCGATCCCCACCGTCGCCCCGTCCTTCACGTAGACGATGGCGTTCGACTTCACGTGCTTCGCCACGCGGAAGGCGAGCTGGAGGTCGGCCAGCTCCTTCTCTGTCGGCGCGCGCCTGGTCACGACCTTGAACGAGGTCGCGCGCCCGTCGTCGCGCGTCTGCGCCAGGAACCCGCCGGCCACGCTTTTCACCACCACGCCCGGCTGCGCCGGGTCGGGCAGACCTCCGGTGAGCAGCAGGCGCAGATTCTTCTTCGCCGACAGAACCGCCTTCGCTTCCTCGGTCGCGTCCGGCGCCACGATCACCTCGGTGAAGATACGGGCGATGCGGATCGCCGCCGCCTCGTCCAGGATGCGGTTCACCGCCACGATGCCGCCGAAGGCCGAGACCGGATCGCAGCGCAGCGCCAGATCCCAGGCGGTCGCCAGATCGTCCGCCTCGGCCACTCCGCACGGATTGGCGTGCTTGACGATCACCACGGCCGGACGCGTGAACTCGGCCACTGCCTCGAACGCGGCATCGGTATCGTTCAGGTTGTTGTAGCTGAGCGACTTGCCCTGGATCTGCCGTGCGGTGGCAATGCCGGGGCGATTGGTGCCGTCGGTATAGAAGGCCGCCGACTGGTGCGGATTCTCGCCATAGCGCAGCGCTTCCGCGCGCGTGCCGACCATGGCCAGACGCGCCGGCAGCGCATCGCCGCGCTCGCGCGCGAACCAGGCGGCGATCGCGGCATCATAGGCGGCGGTGCGGGCATAGGCGGCGCCGGCCCAGGCGCGGCGATCGGCGATGGTGGTGCCCTTCAGCGCCTTCAGGCTGTCGATCACCGCCTCGTATTGCGACGGGTCGGTCAGGATCGCCACGTGCTGGTGGTTCTTGGCCGCTGCCCGGATCAGCGCCGGACCGCCGATATCGATGTTCTCGATGCAATCCTCGGCGTCCGCGCCGGACGCCACGGTGGCCTCGAACGGATAGAGATTCACGCAGACCAGATCGATCGGCGCGATCTTGTGCTGCTCCATCTGCGCCAGATGCTCCGGCAGATCGCGACGGCCCAGGATGCCGCCATGGATCTGCGGCACCAGCGTCTTCACGCGCCCGTCCAGGATCTCCGGGAAGCCCGTGTGGTCCGACACTTCCGTGACCGGCAGACCCGCATCCCGCAGCGCCTTGGCCGAACCGCCGGTGGACAGAAGCTCGGCCCCCTGCGCGGCCAAAGCCCGGGCCAGCGCGATCAGCCCGGTCTTGTCCGACACGGACAGCAGGGCACGGCGGATGGGGAGGATGTCGCTGGGCATGGACGGGCCTTGGGCAAGAAAGAAGACAGAGCCAGGGCGCCGCCCTGGACCCGCTCAAGGCGAGGCCTTGAGAATCCGATCGTGCGGGGGGTCTTAGCGTCCCGCGAATGCCCTGAGAAGCTCGGCGATCCGCTTCGGGTCGCTCTCTTCCATCACCCGGCGCGCCAGGCGGCGGCATTCGTCCAGCGTGGCATGGCGCACCACCTGCTTCACCCGCGGCACCGCCTGGGCGTTCATGCTGAACGACCGCAGACCCATGCCGATCAGCAGCGGCACCACCAGCGGATCGCCGGCGATCTCGCCGCAGAGCGACACGGGCCGGCGCAGACGCAACGCCGCATCCGTCACCTGGCCGATCATCTTCAGCACCGCCGGATGCAGCGGATCATACAGCTTCGACACGCCTGCGGCGGCGCGATCCACCGCCAGGGTGTACATGGTCAGGTCGTTGGTGCCGATCGCCATGAACTCGGCCTCCAGCGCCAGCACCTCCGCGCCCAGAGCGGCCGCGGGCGTTTCCACCATGATGCCCAGAGGCGGCAGCGTGTCGCCCAGCTTCACGCCGCGGCGGCGCACGCGGCGCGCCACGCGCTCGTAGATCTGCCGGGCTTCCTTCATCTCGTCGACCGTCGTCACCATCGGCAGCAACACCCGGACCGGGCCTTCCACCGACGCGCGCAGGATGGCCGCGAGCTGGGTCTCGAACAGCTCCGGATGACGCAGCAGCAGGCGCAGGCCACGCTCGCCCAGGGCCGGGTTGATGTCCGCCCCCAGCACGCCGATCCCGCTCAGGGCGTCGCTGTGCTTCTCGCCGCCCCAGTCCAGCACGCGGATGGTGGTGCAATCGCCGCCCATGGCGGCGATCACGGCGCGATAGATCGCCTCCTGCTCGCCCTCGCTCGGCATCTGCGCCGCATTGATGAACAGGAACTCGGTGCGCAGCAGCCCGATGCCCGCCGCCCCCGCCTGGGGAATCAACGGCAACTCGGCCGGCAGCTCGAGATTGGCCTGCAGCTCCACGCCTTCGCCGCCCGAGAGACGCGCCGGCAGGCGGCGCAGACGCCCCAGCTTCTGCCGCTCGCGGGCGTAATCCACCACCGCGCGCTCGGCCATTTCCAGGGTCTCGGGCGCCGGGTCCAGAATCACGCTGCCGGTAGATCCGTCCACCACCACCCTGGCGCCGCTTCGCGCCCGGGCCGTGAAGCCGCTCACGCCGAGAACGGCCGGAATGCCCAGTGCGCGCAGCATGATCGCGGTATGGTCGGCCGTGCCGCCCTCGTCCATCACCACGCCGGCGGTGCGGGCCGGATCGATCAGCGCCGCATCCGCCGGCCGCAATTGTTCCGCCACCAGGATCGCCCCCGCCGGAACGGAAGCGAAGGAGCGGAACGGGGCGCGCATCAGGTTGCGCACCAGCCGCCGGCCGATCTCGCGCACTTCTTCCGCGCGGCGCAGCGCGTTGGTGGCCTCCTCGGCATCCACGCTGCCGGCCAGGGTCACGTCCGCCAGGCGCGTCGCCAGCGTTTCCGATTCCGACAGAACCGCCGCCGCGGCGTTCAGACGATCCTCCTCGATCCGCCGCCGCACCTGGCGCAACAGGCGGGACGGCCCCAGCATCTGGCGGTAGGCGTCCAGCAGCGGCGCGATCTCCGCCTGGCTGTCTTCCGACAACAGCGCCAGGCGGTTCTTGAGCTTTTCGAGCTGGCGCTGCGACCGCTCCACCGCGTCGTCCAGGCGCTTCAGCTCCGGCTCGACCGCATCCGCCTCCAGACGGCGCTGGTCCACCGTGGTCGGCGCCTCGTCCGCGAACGCCACCGGCCCGACGGCGATGCCGGCATATACCCCGACGCCGCTGAAATGCGCTTCTTCGGGCGGGGCTGTGTCCTGCCGGCCCCGCTTCGGGGATGCGCCACGCGACGCTGGCGTCCTGGGGGGTGTCTTCGTGTCCTTCGGGCCGGTGCGCCTTGGTCTGCTGGTCACGGGCGGCTCATGCTCCAGGCCTCACGCTCCGGAGGCACGCGCTCCAGGCCGGGACCTATTCTCCCTCATCGAACCCGGATTCGACCAGAAGCGCCAGCGCATCCAGCGCCTGTTGCGCATCCCAGCCATCCGCATCCGCTTCCAGCGTGATGGTGGCGCCACGACCGGCGCCCAGCATCATCAACCCCATGATGGATCGGGCGGAAACCGTCTCGCCACCTTTGGACACGTCCACAGGCGTGGCGAAGCGTTCGGCCGCCACGACGAAGCGGGCGGCGGCGCGAGCATGCAGCCCGCGTAGATTGACGATGGTCACGCTGCGTCGAAGCCGGTCGGCCGGCGCGGCCATGCTGTCCCGGCTCAGCTGGCGAGAGCGGGCGCGCGCTCGGCGGTGACGGGACGCAGGATCGGCTCCGCATTCATCTGGCAGCACGCTGCCCCGCCCAGGCAATCCGCCGGCAGGGACGAGGCGGCCGCGATATATTTCCGCCCGGCCAGCTCGGCGACGGCCACGCACTCGGCCAGCGTGCGGTCCGAGCGGACCTTGCAGAGCTTCACCAGCATCGGAAGGTTCACGCCGGCGATGACCTCGATGCCCGCGCTCCGGTCCAGCATCGCCACGGCGAGGTTGGAGGGCGTAGAGCCGAACATGTCGGTCAGGACCACCACGCCGTCACCATGGTCCACGGCGGAAACGGCCTGCTGCAGGTCGCGGCGCCGCTCCTGGATGTCGTCATCGGCGCCGATCGACAGACAGTGGAGCTGGTGCTGCGGTCCGACCACATGCTCTGCCGCCGCTGCCAGGGCCGCGCCGATTTCGCCATGGGTGATGAGAACGAGGCCGATCATCGTTCGAGAACCATTACAAAGACAATCCAGTCGCCGAAGCGGCGAGGCTCCCTGTTTCCGTCAATCGGAGCCATCGCAGCACCAAACCGGCTCTGTCCAGGCATATCGAAACGGAAACATGCGGCGCCGGTTCGCACGGAAGCGAGATGGTTTCCCCCAATATGGGACGGATGAAGGGCTTGCGACAGGATTCTGACCCACCTGTCATGTATCCGTCACAGTTCCGCCATGCTGAAATCACATGCTTTGCACTGTAAATCCCGTCTCCAGCGTCCTGTTCCCCAGCACGCAATCGAGCGCGATCTCCACCTTGAGAACCGCCGACGTCTCCCATGCGGAAAGCGCGATCGCGGGGAGGTCCAGCGCTGCACCCAGCACTGGGCAGGACACCGGTTCCGGCAGGCGCGGCACTGCGTCCGACAAACGGACCACCAGCGCCACCGGCAGGGGAAACACGGGCGGAACGCGGACGATGCCCACCCCCCTGACCTCGATCAGCCCCCGCAGCGTCTCGGGCGGCTCCGCCATCCCGCCGCGCAGGCGCACGCGATCGTCCGCCACCAGAGCAAAGCCGCGATCCATCAGCCTCAGCGCCAGATCCGACTTCCCCGATCCGCTCGGCCCGAGGATCAGCACGGCCTTTCCACCGCGCGCTACGCAGCTCGCATGCAGCGTCGAACCGGCCACGCGGAATGAAACCTCATCAACCATCGGCTTTTCCCTGTTGCAGTGCGTCATTTCATGACGCATCTGTGACATTAGGATTGGGGAGCCGGAACGATGTCTTGTCCCTCGAGCATTTCCTACCCGCGACGCCGCCAGCACGTCTGCCGCGTGACCGGCGCGACGCCTGGCCGCGACATGGTCGGCGCCAGCGTGTCGGACCAGTGCCGTCAGGCCTTCGCCAACGGCGCCGACCTGCTGCGGGCCGAAGGCCTGTCGATCGAGGACGTCACCCACGTCGTCTATCTGGTGCGCGATTCCGCCGCCTTCTCCACCTGCTTTCCCGTTCTGCGCGATGTGTTCGGCGATGCCCGCCCCGCCGCGACGCTCCGCATGGTCGCGCAGCTCGACACGCCCGACACAGGCATCGAACTCGAACTGGTCGCGAGCAGGCGCAACCTGGGCTGAACGCCGTCCCGATTAATCCTTCGGGCGATTTCCTCCCGCCCGCGGCCTGATCTAAACCGATCGCATGAGCGATCTCGCGCCCGAACCACCCGTCCCCGAACTGGATGAAGCGCAGGCCGAGATCGCCGCGCTGCGCCAGGCCCTGCTGCTGGCGGAAAGCCGCCTGCTGACCATCCGCCAATCCGAGAATCACGAGCGCGTCCTTCGGATCGACGCCGAAGCCCGGTGCGCGGCGCCGCCCGACGCCCTCGACCGTGTGGCCGTCCTGCAGGCAGCCGTGGAGGCGCGCGACGCGGCGCTCGATGGGCTGCGAGCCCAGCTCGGCGCCATCGAGAACAGTGTCGTCTGGCGCGCGAGCTGGCCGCTGCGCCGCATGCTGGACCGGCACCCGCGCCTCGCCCGCATGGGCCGGCGTGCCGCCAAAGCCGGCTGGTGGACGCTGACCGGCCAGTGGAAGAAACGCCTCGCGGCGCGCAGGGACTGGCACGCGCTCCAGGCGGCCCAGGGCAGCGCGGCGCCCGCGGCCGGCCCGCTCCTGCCGCCGGGCGGACCGGCGGTTCGAGCACCCGCCCTGCCGGCGCCTGCCCGTCTCGACCCGCCGCTCGACCTGCCCACCAGCGACACGCCCTCGGTCTCGGTCATCGTCCCTTGTTTCGGACAGGTTCCGGTCACGCTGCGCTGCCTGCGCGCCATCGCCGCCGCGGAAACCCTCACCCCGTTCGAGGTGATCGTCGCGGAAGACGCCTCCGGCGACCCCGCGATCGACCTGCTCGCCCAGGTGGGCGGCCTGCGGCTGCTCCGGAACGCGCGCAATCTGGGGTTTCTGCACAACTGCAACGAGGCCGCCCTCAGCGCGCGCGGCCGGTATCTGCTGTTTCTCAACAACGATACGGAACCGATGCCCGGCTTTCTCGACGCCCTGGTCCGGGCGATCGAGGCGGTCCCGCGCGCGGGCCTGGTCGGCGCCAAGCTCCTGTTCCCGGATGGGCGTCTGCAGGAAGCCGGCGGCATCATCTGGCAGGACGGAACCGGCTGGAATTACGGCCGCAACGACGACGCCAACCGCCCGGAATACGCCACGCTGCGCGATACCGATTACGTGTCCGGCGCCGCCATGCTGCTCCGGCGCGACCTGTTCGAGGCGCTGGACGGGTTCGATCCGGTGTTCGCCCCGGCCTATTACGAGGATACCGACCTCGCCTTCCGCATCCGCGCCCGTGGCCTGCGCGTGCTGGTACAGCCATCCAGCCTGGTGATCCACCACGAGGGCGTCTCGCACGGCACCGACATCACGGCCGGGATCAAGCAGAACCAGGAGGTGAACCGGCACCGCTTCCTGTCGCGCTGGCCCAAGCTGCTGGCCTCCGAACACTTCCCCAGCGGCCAGCAGCCGATGCGCGCCGCCGAACACGCCCGGCATGCTTTCACCATCCTGGTGATCGACCATTACGTGCCGGAGCCGGACCGCGACGCCGGGTCGCGCTCCACGCTCGCCATCCTGCGCGCCTTGCGCGACGCGGGCTGGGTGGTGCGGTTCTGGCCCGCCAACCGGCAGCGCAACGAGTACACGCCGATCCTTGAGACGATGGGCATCGTCGTGCTCGATCATCGCCTGCCGCTCGGTTTCGACGAATGGATCGGCCGTGAGGGCCACCAGTTCGACCACGCCCTTGTCATGCGCCCTGCCGTGGCGCCGGAATTCCTGTCCGGGCTGATGACACGCACCACGGCCCGCCTGTCCTTCTACGGCCATGACATCCACCATCTGCGCATGCGCCGTCAGGCCGCGCTCACCGACGATGCGGCGCTGTCCCGGGAGGCGGACGCAATGGAACGGCGCGAACATGCGCTCTGGGCGCTGTTCGACACCGTGATCTATCCCTCGGCGGTGGAGGCCGAACGGGTGCGCGCCGCGGTGCCGCAGGCCAGGGCCCGCGCCATCGTGCCGTTCGCGTTCGACCGCGCGCCGGCACGCCCCGCCCCGCCGCCTGGCCGGACCGTGCTGTTCGTCGCCGGCTTCGCCCACCCCCCCAATATCGACGCCGCGTGCTGGCTTGCAGCCGACATCCTGCCGCGGCTGCGGCGCATCGTGCCGGATGCGAGCCTGGTCCTGGCGGGCTCGCATCCCACGCGGGCGGTCCAGGCGCTGGCCGGCGACGGCATCACGGTGACGGGCGCGCTCAGCGAGGACGCGCTCCGGGCACAGTATCGCGAAGCACGTGCCGCGGTGGTGCCGTTGCGCGCCGGGGCCGGCGTCAAGGGCAAGGTGGTGGAGGCCCTGGCCCATGGGCTGCCGCTCGTCACCACGCCGATCGGCGCCGAGGGTATCGCGGAGCTGGAAAGCGTCGCCTCGGTTTCCGACGACCCCGACCGGATCGCCGACGCACTGGCCGCTCTGCTGACCGACGACCGGCTCTGGCGGGAACGCTCCGGCGCGCAGCAGGCGCTGGCCGCGCGATGCTTCTCGCAGCAGGCCCTGTCGGACAGCGTTCTGCGGGCCCTGCTCGATCCGCCGGATGCCTGAGCCGAAAGGCTCCGGCTGCCTCGCGCAGACACTGCGACGAGGTTAAATCCGGGACATCCTTGCTGTTATCGCAACATACCGTGGCGGAAATTGTTACGAACGGAACCGGGACACGGCGATCCCGTCGCGCTCCGCCATTCCTCCAGAGTTGGATGCATCGGCATGATTCGACGCAAGCACGCGCTTCTGCTTCTCCCCCTCCTGACTGTGGCCGCCTGCGCCGGCCCCGCCGGAACGGAAAGCGGCCCCACCGCGACGGGCGACGCCGGCTTCGTGCAGACCGCGTTCCAGGGCGGCATGGCGGAAGAGCTGGCTGCGGGTTACGCCACCTCCAAGGCGATGGCGCCGGCCACCAAGAGCTTCGCGACGCGCATGCTGTCCGATTTCGACAACATGAACGCCGGCCTGCGCGCAGCGGCGACCAAGGCCGGCATCACCGTGCCCAGCTCCGCCAGCCCGGACCAGCTCGCCGCGATCAACACCCTGTCGCAGCAAAGCGGCGCGGCGTTCGACAAGGGCTACATCGCTGCCGAGATCACCCGCCAGAAGGCGCTGCTGCAGGCCTACCAGACCGAAGCCGCCAGCGGCGCCAACCCGGCTTTGAAGACATACGCGGCGCAGGGCGTGCCGGTGCTGGAATCCAACCTCACCGCTGCCGAGTCGCTGTCCGGCAGCTGACGTCGGCAGAGGGAGGGTCGCGGGTCAGGTTTTCGTGACGGTGACCATATCCGCGACGCCCTCCGTCTTGCCGCACAGGCCCGGTACTTCGTCCAGCTGCCGCAGGCTGGTGAACCGGCCGCGTTCCTCGCGATAGCGCACGATCTCGAAGCTGTGGCCTTTCAGGGCCGGCACGATATCCAGCTCCGCCGCCGTCGCCGTATTCAGATCGATCACTGGTGTCTCCCCTGCCCTCGGTCGCCCGGCGCGGCCTCCGCTCCTGTTCGGGCCTGCGTGAGGAAACGCGTCGATGCGTCCAGGGTTGGAGCGTCGTTGCCAGGGCCGGCTCCCGGCAGGACGGCGCCTGCCGCACCATTGCCGCCTCGCATCCCGGGTTCCTTCCGGCGCGTTTCCGGCCTATCCACCCCGCCAACGCTTTCCCGACAGATCGGAAACCAGAATGACCGGAAACGATATCGCACGCGTGCAGGCCTATCTGCGTCAGCTGCTCGACAACCAGAAGATCAATGTGGTCGCCCCGCCGCGCAAGGGCGCCACGGTGGAGCTGGCGGTCGGCTCCGAGGTGATCGGCACGGTGCATCGCGACGAGGACGAGGGCGAAACCTCCTTCTCGATCAACATCATCGTGCTGGAAGAGGATCTGGCCCCCGCCGCCGCGACCGAAACGGCCGCCGCAGCAAAGCCAGCCCGTAGCACGCGCCGCTGAGCGCGGTGATCCAGAACGAGGCCGGCCAATCGGTCTCGTAGGCGAGAACGAGTCCGCCCCAGCCCTGGAGCAAGGCCAGGGCGGCGGACAGCGCCATGCCCACGCCGATCCCCAGCCGTCCGCTCAGGCGCTGGGCGGTCGCGGCGGGCGCCACCATCAGCGTGAACACCAGCAGAACGCCGATGATCTGCGCGCAGCCCGCCGTTGCCAGCGCCACCAGACCCAGAAACAGCACCGACACCAGGCGCACCGGCACGCCGCGCGCCTCGGCCAGCTCCGGCTGCAGGCTCGCGAACAGCAGCGGCCGGGCGATCGCCGCCAGGCCGGCCAGGGTGACGAGGCCGAGCCCCGCCAGGGTCAGCAGCGTGGGCCGGTCGACGCCGAACACGTTGCCGAACAGGAGCGCCGTCGCCTGCGATGCGTAGGCGGTGAAGAAATGCAGGAACAGCAGGCCGAGACCCAGCGAGAGCGCCAGCACGAGCCCGATCGCCACGTCGCGCCCGGCCAGGCGCTCGCCGAGCAGCCCCATCGCCAGCCCGGCCAGCAGCGTCATGCCGACCAGCCCCCAGAGCGGCGGCAGCCCCAGCAGGACCGCTCCTGTGGCCCCGGTGAATCCCACATGCGACAGGGCGTGGCCGGCGAAACTCTGCTGACGCAGGACCAGGACATAGCCCACCGGCCCGGCCACCAGCGCCACGGCGGTCGTCGCCAGAAAGGCGTTGATCATGAAGCCGAAGGAGAACAGGCCGGACAGCATCAGGCGGCGCGCTCCAGGCCGGGCGCGCCCGGCAGAACGAAGATGCGCCCGCCGGACCGGATCACCTCGATAGGCGCGCCATAGAGGCGTGACAGGGTCTCGCTGGTGACCACGGAATCGACGCTGCCTAGGGCCGCATGGCCCCCGGCCAGGTACAGCACCTGATCCAGCGCCCCCAGGAGCGGATTCAGCTCATGGGCGCTGAACAGCACTGTGATGCCGTGCTCGCGCTGCAGGCGACGCACCAACGCCACGAGCTCCGCCTGACGCGACGGATCGAGACTGTTCAAGGGCTCGTCCAGCAGCAGCAGCCGCGGATCGCCGATCAGGCATTGCGCCAGCAGCAGACGCTGCCGCTCGCCGCCGGAGAGTTCGTCGAGCGGACGCGACGCCAGCGCCTCCGCCCCCACCAGCTCCAGCACGCGGTCCACCTCGCGCCTGCGCGACGCCACGGGCAGAGCCGTGCCCCAGCGACGCCCGTTCACGGCGGCGGATACCAGCGCCCGCCCGGACAGGCTGACGCTCAGCGCGGCGCGCATCTGCGGCATGTAGCCGACCAGGTTGCTGCCGCGCGCAGCGCGTCGTCCGAACAGGGCGATGCTGCCGGCGCGCGGCGGCAACAGACCCAGAATGGCGCGCATCAGCGTGGTCTTGCCGGCGCCGTTGGCGCCCAGCAGGCCGACGAAGGCGCCGGCGGGAATCCGCAGATCGACCCCGGACAGGACCACGCGGCCGCCGGGATGCTCCAGGCGAACCCCGTCGAAGAGAACCGCATCCGTCACCGGCCGGCCGGCTCCGCCCGGCCGCTCTGACCGGATTGCAGCGCCGACGCCACGGCATCGAGCTGACGCAGCATCCAGCTCTCGTAGCTTTCCCCGGCCGGCTCGGTCTCGGAAACGCCCACCACGGGAACGCCGCTCTGAAGCGCGATCCGCTTCAGCCGGTCGGCGGCGCTGTCGCTGGCCTGGCTGTTGAAGATCAGCAGGCGCACGCGATGCTGGCGCAGATCGGTCTCCATCGCCGCCACGTCGGAGGCTGCGGGCTCGGTGTCGTTCATCACCGCGAGCTGGAAACGGCGATTGCGCATGTCGAGCCCGATCGCCTCCGCCATCAGACCGAACACCGGCTCGGTGGCGGTCACGGGGGTGCCGGCGAACCGGGCCCGCATGGCGGCGACGCGTTCGGAAACGGGCGCGATCGCCGCAAGAACCTGCTGCAGACGCTCGGCATAGAAGTCGGAATCGGCAGGGTCCTCCTTGGCGAGCCGGGCGGACAAGGCCCGCGCCACCATCGGCATCACGGCCGGATCGTACCAGAGATGCGGGTTGTCCCCGTCATGGCGGCCCGCCAGGTCGGCCACGCACAGCTCCTCGGCAGGCGGCTTGCCGCGCGCGGCCAGCAGCCCCTTCATCCACGGGTCGTAGCCGATGCCGTTGCGGATCACGATATCCGCCCCGGCAACCGCGCGGGCGACACCGGGGCTGACCTCGAACAGATGCGGGTCCTGGTCGGGGTTGCTCAGAATGCTGCGAACCCTCACATGCTCCCCGCCCAGACGCTCGGCGAGCGCGCCCCACATGTTCTCGGCGGCGACGATGCGAATGGGCGCGGCCGGAGCAGCGGCCTGGGGCGTGTCATTCCGGGGGGAGGCGGCGGCCGGATTCAGCCATGCGCAAACCAGAAGCAACCCGGCCGGGATTGTCGTGATAGGTTCGCGCATGAAAGTGCCCTCCGCTCCGCCGAGCTGTTATACTATAACGTCGATACTCGAAAGGTGGTGGTGATGGCCGGAACCGGTGCCATGATGGGAGCAATGTTCGGCGCCGAGACAGGAAAGCTGCTCGATCGGGCCGCGCGCACCTGCGACCGCAACGGCTCCCGGCTGACCGACATACGCCGGCACGTCCTGGGCCTGGTGCTGGACAGCGACCGCCCTGTCGGCGCCTACGATCTGCTCGACCGCCTGCGCCAGTCGCACAAGGGCGCGGCCCCGCCGACGGTCTACCGCGCGCTGGATTTCCTCCAGGAACAAGGGCTGATCCACAAGGTGGAGCGCCTGAGCGCCTTTGTCGGCTGCGTACAGGACGATCGCGGCCACGACCACGCCCATCACGATCACAAAGTGCAGTTCCTGATCTGTTCGGTCTGCCAGCGCACTGTGGAGATCGACGAGCCGCGGATCGCCGACGCGCTGGAAGCCGCGGCTGCGCGCCACGGCTTCGTGCCGCGGCGCTCCACCATCGAACTGGAAGGGCTGTGCGCCGACTGCGTGGCCGAGGCGGACCGGGCGGAACAAGCCCGGGAACCCGGCTGAGCCGATCTTGCCGGACCGCGATCCGCCCCCGACGCCCGGTTCCGCCTCAACGGTGCGCGAGCCGACCCTGCCGCTGCTGATGCCGCGTGCGGAACACCCCTCCGGACGCCGCCCCGCCAAACGCCCCGCTGGACGGGGTCGCGATCCGGCCATACAGGAGGTCGACCTGTTCGGGGCATCCGCGGACGCCGCTGCGTCAGGTTCGGCGCAGACGGCCGAAACGGAGATTGCCGCCAAACCGATCAGGGTGCGCCGCACCAGCGGCCGAAAGCGGCAGGCGCTCGAACGCACTGCGCCGGACCCGGCCCAGCCTTCCGAAGGGGACGCTGACGACCCATCGGCAATCGAGGCGCCGGTTCCGGAACCTCCGCCACCGGAACCCCTCCGCGCCGCACTGCAGCCGGGAGAGATTCCCTTGCAGCGAGTCGACCCGCGCTCCTTCCGCCCCAACGAGCGCCCGGATGCCTGGCTCTACTGGCTGACGGAGCGAGAAACCGCCCAGCACGCTCTGCGCGACGGCCTGCCGATCGAGCCCGGCGAGACGATCCTGCTGTCCGACCGCCCGGCCGTGCTGCCGCGCCTTGCCGCCCTGGCGGAAGACCCGGATGTCAGCCCCGCCGGGATCGCCGTGCTTCGGCTCAGGCGGATCGCGGTGGAAGGGTTTCTTCGTCCCGGGCCGGAGCCGGCGTCGTTTCTGCTCATGGCGGAGGGTGAGTGAGAAGAGAGTCTTCTTTTTCTGAAGAAAAAGAAGCAAAAAGACTTCCATCCGTTCGGCTGGGAGTGTGCCGCTGAGCGCGGAGCCAAACGGACAGATGTCCTGTGGTTCTTTCAAGGAAGAACATGCCTTCCGAGCGTCAGTCGAAGCTGTCGGCGTAGACCTTCAAAGCGGCCTGCACATGCACGTCGATGGCGACGGACTGGTTCGGATGCGGGTCCCAGGCGCCGATCGGAAACGGCGACTCTTCCGGTTTCTGGATGGTCTGGCCCGAGGCGATGCCGCCGCACACCACGCGCACGGGCCCGTGGCGCAATGTGAAGAGATCCGGCCGCACCGCATACAGCACCGCCAGGCTGTCATGGGCGAAGATGCCATCCAGCCGGCGAGAGCGCTGATGGAAGCCGTGGTAGAACCGCGACACGTCGTGCAGCAGGCGGCCGGTCTCGCCGCACTCGCCCAGCGCGCGCAGGAAGGCGGCATCCATCACCACCTGCTGGGTGACGTCGAGGCCGATGATCGTCACCGGCCAGGGAGCGGTGAACACGGCGTCGGCGGCTTCCGGGTCGTTGTGGATGTTGGCTTCGGCCACGGGCGACACGTTGCCCGTGTTGCCATTGGAGCCGAACGCGCCGCCCATCACCACCACGCCCTGCACCAGGCGGGCGATCTCGGGATCCTTGTCCAGCGCGCGGGCCAGATTGGTGAGCGGGCCGACGGCGATGATGGTCACCTCGTTCGGGTGGGCGCGCACCAGATCGATGATCATGCGATGGCCGCGGCGGCCGTCCAGCGTGGCGCGCGGCGTGTCGATGGCGATGTTGCCCAGCGCGTTCTCGCCGTGCACATGGGTGGCGGTGTTGCCGCGACGGTTCAGGAAGGTGACGCCCGAGCCCTGCGCAACGGGGGCGGAGAAGCCGAGCCGGTCCTTCAGGAACAGGGCGTTGCGCGTCACGGTGTCGATATCGGCGTTGCCATGCACGGTGGTGACGCCGATCAGCTCCAGCTCCGGCCGCCGGCACAGGAAGGCCAGCGCCATGGCGTCGTCCACGCCGGGATCGGTATCGAAGATCACCTTGCGCATGGTCGTTTCCTTATCGAACGCATCGGGCCAGCCGTTCTGGCGAGCCTATCGTCACAGTTTGACAGGGGGAACCGCGCCGGTGTCGAGTCGAAACCTGCACGCGGAAACGTGTCCGGAGAAGCGAACATGACCGCCGGACATGCAGGTTTTACAGCGCGCCTTCGCGGCGATGCTGCGCCGCCTGCCGGCGCCGATCGCCGAGGAGATCGAGCGCAACACCTTCCTGCGCTGCACGGGCGCGTTCAAGGAACCCGTCCCGCAGGCCCCGGACGATCTCTACAAGGAAACAAGCCGCCTGATCAGCGGGGCCGGCATCGCCTTCGGGCGGGGTGGACAGTCGGTGGCGGATTACGAGGCGACGCTTCGCCATTATGGAACGCTGTATCGCGCCCTGATCGATGCGCTGGGCGAGACGGAGCGTTACAAGCGAAACAGCTTCGACGATCAGACCGGCTGACTGTTCAGGTCGGCACCCAGCCATCCTGCCTGAGCACCACGCCGGCGAGATAAAGGCTGCCGCAAATCAGCACGCGGCCGGGCGGCTCGGCGCGTAGGCGGTCGAGCGTGTCGAGGAGCGTCAGGCCGGGCAGCGCCTGGCCACCCGAAGCCGCGACGATCTGCTCCACAGGCATCGCCATGTGCTGATCGGGCTCGGCGATGGCGTGCAGCGTGGTGGCGAGCGGCAGCAGCGGGCGCAGGAACCCGGCCGGGTCCTTGGTCTGCTTCATGCCGACCAGGATATGGAGCGGACGGTCGCGCCAGGCTGCGACACTTTCGGCCAGGACCGCGCCGGCGCCGGGATTATGACCGCCATCGAGCCAGAGTTCCCAGCCGGGACCGAGGCGTTCGGCCAGCGCACCGTCGAGGCGTTGCAGGCGGGCCGGCCAGCGCGTGTGGGCGATGCCGGCGAAGGCGCCGTCGGGCAGAGCGAGGCCGGAGGCGCGCAGGGTAGCGACGGCGAGGCCGGCATTGTCGATCTGGTGCGGGCCGGGCAGGGATGGCGCAGGTAAAGGCAGCGTGCCGAGCCGGTCGCGGTACTGCAGCATGCCGTCCGGCGCCTGCCCAACGAACCAGTCCCGGTCGCGCAGCCAGAGCGGCGCCCCGAGACGCGCGGCTTCCGCCTCGATCACCGCCAGCGCCTTGGCCGGCTGGCGGCCGGTGACCACCGGACGGCCCGGCTTGATGATCCCGGCCTTCTCCCTGGCGATCTTCTCCAGCGTGTCGCCGAGAAAGGCTTCGTGATCCATCGACAGGGCGGTGATGGCGCAGGCGGCGGGGTTCTGCAGCACGTTGGTGGCGTCGAACCGGCCGCCGAGACCGACCTCGATCACCGCCAGATCGGCCGGATGCTCCGCGAACAGGAGAAAGGCGCAGGCGGTGAGCACCTCGAATACGGTGATCGGCGCGCCGTCATTGATCCGCTCGATGTGCTCCAAGGTCTCGCTGAGCACCGGTTCGGACACGAGGCGTCCGGCCACGCGGAACCGCTCGGTCACGTCCACCAGATGCGGCGAAGTGGTCGCGTGCACGCGCCATCCCGCCTGCTCGGCGATCGCGCGGGCATTGGCGCAGGTGGAGCCCTTGCCGTTGGTGCCAGCGACATGGATCACAGGCGGCAGGCGGCGTTCGGGATGGCCCAGCTTCGCCAGCAGCGATTCGAGCCGGCCGAGGCTGAGATCGATCAGGGACGGGTAGAGGCGTTGCAATCGCTGGAGGATGGCGCCGGGGCGGCCGGTGAATTCGGGAGTCATTCTCCCAGGGCTCCGCCCTGGACCCGCCAGGGACAGTCGTCCCTGGACCCTAATTTTTGGATTCCAAAGGCGAGCCTTTGGCGGGGTCCAGGGGCAGAGCCCCTGGTCTCAGGCCGCATCCGCCACCGGCTGCCGCCCGAGCAACCCGATGATCCGCCCCAGCGTCTCGCGCATGTCCTTGCGCGCCACCACCATGTCCAGCATCCCGTGCTCCTGCAGGAACTCCGAGCGCTGGAACCCGTCCGGCAGGGTCTCGCGCACCGTCTGCTCGATCACGCGCGGCCCGGCGAAACCGATCAGCGCGTTCGGCTCGGCGATCTGGATGTCGCCCAGCATGGCGAAGGAGGCGGTGACGCCGCCCGTGGTCGGGTTGGTCATGACCACGACGTAGGGGAGCCCTGCATCTCGGACCATCTGCACGGCGATGGTGGTGCGCGGCATCTGCATCAGGCTGATCATGCCCTCCTGCATGCGCGCGCCGCCCGACGCTGTGAACACCACCAGCGGCGCATGCTGCAGCACCGCCAGCCGGGCCGCGGCGACGATGCCCTCGCCCAGGGCCGCGCCCATGGTGCCGGCCAGGAACTCGTAGGCCATCACGGCGACCACGGCCTTGTGGCCGGTGATGGTGCCGTGCGCGACCACCAGGCTCTCGTCCAGATGGGTCTTGGCGCGCTGGTCCTTGAGGCGGTCGGTGTAGCGCTTCTGGTCGCGGAACCCGAGCGGATCGACGGGCGCCTTGGGCAGCTCGATGCGGGTGTAGGAGCCGGCGTCGAAGGTCCAGTCCAGACGGTCCGTCACCAGAGCGCGCATGTGATGGCCGCAATGCGGGCACACGTTCAGGTTCTTGTGCAGGTCGGCCGCGAAGATCATCTGCGAGCAGGATTCGCACTGGGTCCAGAGATTGTCCGGCACGTCCCGCTTGCCGAGCAGGTTGCGGATCTTCGGCCGCACATAGGTGGTGAGCCAGCTCATGCCGGGGACTCCGTTGCTTCTGCCGGGGTTTCGGTGCGCGTGCGCGCCGAACGAACGCCGTTTGCGATGGTTCTGACCTGATCCAGCACGCGCCGGACCGTGTCGGGACCGGCGCGGCCATCGGCATCGAGCGTGCCGGCCAGGGTTTCGATGAGCGCCGAGGCGACCACGGCGCCGTCGGCGATGCGGACGGCCGAGGCGGCCTGGTCCGGCGTGCGGATGCCAAACCCGATCGCCACCGGCAGGTCGGTCCTGGCCCGCAGGCGCGGCAGGGCGGCGGCGAGGTCGGACTCGCTCGCCGTGCGCGTGCCGGTCACGCCGGTGATGCTGACGTAATAGATGAAGCCCGACGCGTTGCGCAGCACCAGCGGCAGACGGTCGTCGGCCGTGGTCGGCGCGACGAGACGGATGATGTCGATCGCGTTGGCGGCGCTGTGCGCCTCGATCAGGTCGGCTTCCTCCGACGGCAGATCGACGATGATGAGCCCATCCACCCCGGCACGTGCCGCATCGGCGCAGAACCGCTCCGGGCCGTAGCTGTCGATCGGGTTGAGATAGCCCATCAGCACGATCGGCGTGTGATCGTCGCGTTCGCGGAAGCGGGCCACCATCTCCAGAGTCCGGCCGAGCGTGGCGCCGCCCTTGAGGCCGCGGCGCGCGGCGGCCTGGATGATCGGCCCGTCCGCCATCGGATCGGTGAACGGCACCCCGATCTCGATCAGGTCCGCGCCGGCTTCGGGCATGCCGTCCAGGATGGCCGCGGCGGTCTCCATGTCCGGATCGCCGGCCTCGAGATAGGGGATCAGCGCACCGCGACCCTCCCGCTCCAGGGCGGCGAAGCGTGCGGCGATGCGGCTCACAGCTTCACTCCCAGGCGCTCGGCCACGGTGAAGATGTCCTTGTCGCCGCGCCCGGACAGATTCATCAGGATGATGCGCTCCGGGTCCATGGCCGGGGCGATCTTGGCGACGTAGGCCAGGGCGTGCGCGCATTCCAGCGCCGGGATGATGCCCTCCGTGCGCGTGCAAAGCTGGAACGCGTCCAGCGCCTCGTCGTCGGTGATGCCGACATATTGCGCGCGGCCGATATCGTGCAGCCAGGAATGTTCCGGGCCGATGCCGGGATAGTCGAGGCCGGCACTGATGGAATGCGCCTCCTGGATCTGGCCCTCGTCGTCCTGGAGCAGATAGGTGCGATTGCCATGCAGCACGCCGGGGCGGCCACGCGAGATGCTGGCGGCCTGCTCGCCCGAATCGAGCCCGCGCCCGGCCGCTTCCACGCCGATCAGCGCCACGTCGGGCTCGTCCAGGAACGGGTGGAAGATGCCCATGGCGTTGGAGCCGCCGCCCACGGCCGCGACCACGGCATCCGGCAGGCGGCCCTCTGCGTCCTGGAGCTGCGCGCGGGCTTCCTCGCCGATCACGCACTGGAAGTCGCGCACCATGGCCGGGTAGGGGTGCGGCCCCGCGACGGTGCCGATCAGGTAATAGGTGTCGGCGACATTGGCGACCCAGTCGCGCATCGCCTCGTTCATGGCGTCCTTGAGCGTGCCGGCCCCGGTTTCCACCGCGTGCACCTCGGCGCCCAGCAGGCGCATGCGGAACACGTTCGGGCTTTGCCGGGCGACATCGGTGGCGCCCATATAGACCACGCATTTGAGGCCGAGCAGGGCGCACACGGTGGCGGTGGCAACGCCGTGCTGGCCGGCGCCGGTCTCCGCGATGATGCGGGTGCGGCCCATGCGCCGGGCCAGCAGGATCTGGCCCATGACGTTGTTGAGCTTGTGCGACCCGGTGTGGTTCAGCTCCTCGCGCTTGAAGTAGACCTTGGCGCCGCCGAGTTCGGCCGACAGGCGCTTGGCGTGCCAGAGCGGGCTGGGGCGGCCCACATAGTCCTTGAGGTAGAAATCCAGCTCGGCGCGGAAGGCGTGGTCCTTCTTGGCGGCTTCGTAAGCCTGATCGAGCTCCAGGATCAGCGGCATCAGCGTTTCGGCGACGAAGCGGCCGCCGAAGATGCCGAACCGGCCGCGCTCGTCCGGGCCGCCGCGCAGCGTGTTGGCGCGGTGTTCGGCCGCGAGCGCGCCGAGTTGCGCCGACACGGTCTGCGGGGAGACGGTCGCGCCGGCGGCGTCGGCCGGCATGGAACGTGCGTGCGTGTTCAACGGAAACCCTCCTGGATCGCGTGTCCTATCAAACGCCCCGCGACAGGTCACGTCCCGGCATGTCGGTCATGCTATGATACGAAACAAGCGCGCAGCGCCGCCCTTGCCCGATCCGCCTTCGCTTCCCGGAGAGACGATGTTCCTTGCCCATCCGCTCGGCACCGAGGCCGCTCCGGTTTCGGAGCGCACGGACCCCTCGATCGCCGCCTGGTTCGACCTGTTGAACCCGACCGACGAGGAGCACGCCTTGGCCGAGCGACTGACAGGTCTGCGCATCCCGACCCGGCAGGAGGTGGAGGAGATCGAGAGTTCGTCGCGCGTCTATACGAGGGGAAAGGTTCTGTATCTGTCCACGCCGCTGGTGCGACGGTTCGATGACACCTCGTTCAGCTCTCCGGTCGGCTTCGTTCTGTCGCCGGACCGGCTCGTGACCATCCGCTATACCGACTACACGGTGTTCGAGACGGTGGGCCGACAACTGGCGGCCCCGCCGGATCAGAAGGCCGCGATTCCGGCCATGAGCGAGATGAAGCCCGGCACGCCGCCGGATGCGGAGACCATCATGCAGCTCCTGCTGGAAGCGATGGTGGACCGGCTGGCGGACGTGCTGGAGCTGGCCGGGCACGATCTCGATTCGCTCTCCAAGCGCGTGTTCGGCGCCCAGCAGCCGCACAGGGGGGATACCGACCGCAGGCTGCGCGCGCTTCTGTCCAGGCTGGGCACGCTGACCGATCTGGTGTCGTCGGTGCGGGACAGCCTTCTCGGCCTGCAACGCATCGCCACCTTCGTGCGCGAGAATGGCGACAGGCCGTGTTCGGAGCGGTTCGCGGCACGCCTGACGCTGCTGTCGAAGGACATCTCGTCGCTGAACGATTACGATGCGCAGCTCAACAACAAGACCCAGTTCCTGCTCGACGCGACGCTGGGCTTCATCAACATCGAGCAGAACAACGGCATCAAGCTCCTGACGGTGGTGAGCCTGATCGGTATTCCGCCGACCTTGATCGCCAGCATCTACGGCATGAACTTCAAGGATATACCGGAGTTGAACTGGAGCTTCGGCTACTGGTACGCGCTCAGCCTGATGGCGCTGACCATCGTGCTGCCGCTGATCTGGTTCTGGCGCAAAGGCTGGCTCGGCAGCCGATAGAAGGTTCGAGAAGGAGTGCGGTCGATGCGCGGTACGATTCTGGGACTGGCGGCAGGGCTCGCGGCGATGGCCGGCGCAGCCCAGGCGCAAACGGCGCAGCCGGATCCGGCCGGGCTGATGCGGGCGATCGCCGCCGAACCGCTGCGCTATGGCGGCGACCTGGAGGGCGGATTGCTGGACCTGCCGGAAGTCGGCGGACGCCCAGTGCATATCGCGATGGGACTGGACGCGCCCGCGCCGGACGGCGCCGTCCGTGGCCGCGCGATCCTGTTCGACGATGCGCGCCGAATGATCGCCGAAGGCACGATCGACGGCGTGATCCGCCCGTCGGAAACGCCGTCGGCACGCTCGTGCGGGCTGAAACTGACCGTGGACGGCGTGGCGCTGCCGGGCGGCGCGCCGTCGCCGATGCTGCGACCGGCTGGGACGGTGCTGATGGTGGGCATGTGCACCGGAACGACGCTGGCGGGCGAGATGCGCTCGGCGCCGCCACGCCCGGAGCTGCTGGGCCGGCTGATCCATTGGTGGGGCGAAAACGACGCAACCGGACGGTTCTGGCTGACGGAGGCGTCGTTCGACCCGGCCAGCACTCCAGCCGGGACGATGCGACCGGCTCTTTAGACGCCGCGCCGGTCGGCGCCAGCCGATCTGCTTGACGATGCGCGGGTTTCGCGCCTATCAACGCTCGTCTCGTGGCATTCCGTGCCTGCGGGACGCTTCCACACGGAACAATGTCGGTTCTGAAAGGCCATCGGTCCTTTCCGGTCGCGACCTTCCGGCGGCTCTCGCCGGGCGACCTTCACCGTCCTGCGTTCCTCCCCCTTCTGCGTGACCGCACACGAGGCGTCCCCCATGCACCTCGCCGATCTCAAGGCAAAATCACCCTCGGACCTGCTCTCCTACGCGGAGTCGCTGCAGATCGAGAACGCGTCCTCGCTGCGCAAGCAGGACATGATGTTCGCCATCCTGAAAACCCTGGCCGAGAACGACCAGGCGATCCATGGCGAAGGCACTCTGGAGATCCTGTCGGACGGGTTCGGCTATCTCCGTTCGCCTGAAGCCAATTTCCTGCCCGGCCCCGACGACATCTACGTCTCGCCGAGCCAGGTGCGCCGCTACGGGCTGCGCACCGGCGACACGGTGGAGGGCCAGATCCGGGCGCCGCGCGACGGCGAGCGCTATTTCGCGCTGTTGAAGCTGAACTCGATCAATTTCGAGCCGCCCGAGGCCGTCCGCCACCGCATCAATTTCGACAACCTGACCCCGCTCTATCCCGATCGCCGCCTGCGCATGGAGGATGAGAATCCGCCGGTGCTGGCGAAGGGCCAGAGCCGCGACATGACGCCACGGGTGATCGATCTGGTGTCGCCGATCGGCATGGGCCAGCGCGCCCTGATCGTGGCGCCGCCGCGCACCGGCAAGACGGTGATGCTGCAGAGCATCGCCACGGCCATCGCGCGCAACCATCCCGACGTGTTCCTGATCGTGCTGCTGATCGACGAGCGCCCGGAAGAAGTGACCGACATGGCCCGCACTGTGCGCGGCGAAGTGGTGTCGTCCACCTTCGACGAGCCGGCGACGCGCCACGTGCAGGTGACGGAGATGGTTCTGGAAAAGGCCAAGCGCCTTGTCGAGCACAAGCGCGACGTGGTGATCCTGTTGGATTCCATCACCCGTCTGGCGCGCGCCTACAACACCGTCGTGCCGTCGTCGGGCAAGGTGCTGACCGGCGGCGTGGACGCCAACGCGCTGCAGCGGCCGAAGCGCTTCTTCGGCGCGGCGCGCAACATCGAGGAAGGCGGCTCGCTGACCATCATCGCCACGGCCCTGATCGACACCGGCTCGCGCATGGACGAGGTGATCTTCGAGGAGTTCAAGGGCACCGGCAACTCGGAGCTGGTCCTGGACCGCAAGCTTTCCGACAAGCGCACCTTCCCGGCGATCGATGTCACCAAGAGCGGCACACGCAAGGAAGAGCTGCTGGTGGAGAAGAGCGCCCTGTCGAAGATGTGGGTGCTGCGGCGCATCCTGAGCCCGATGGGTACGATGGATGCGATGGACTTCCTGTTGGACAAGCTGAAATACAGCAAGACCAATCAGGATTTCTTCGACGCGATGAATACCTGATCGCAAAAAGCCTCGCTCCGGCGGGGCTTTTTTGTCACGCGACACATAAGTCTGTCAGAACGACTCATAACCTTGTCGGTTACGACACATAAAAACGGTCAGTTTCCGCTGGCAGTGGCTATGATTTCGTTCGCCTTCTGTGAAGGTCCCGATCTCCGCCGTCTATCTTGATCACGGGGCAGGTTCGTCCGCCATGGCGGTACCACGCGTCTTCATCCTCAGAATGGAGAAGGCGCCTTGGGAAGTGAGCCTGCGGCCAAAGCGGAAGCATTCCCCGGCCTGGGCGTCGATCCCACGTTCCAAAGGTCGTCGGCACGGGCGAGGATAGCGATCATGACTGGATAGAAGTCCGGATTGGCCGCGAGATTCCACGGCTCGACGTTGCCTCCCCTCTCCAGAACCGCGCCCGATCAGAGTGACGAGGTGCACCGAGGCCGGATACGGCGGCGACGACAGGAGGCCACGAACGGATCAGCTGCGGTGCAAACGGCGTGATCCGGAGAAGCTAAGGCCGACTGCGTCACGCCGGGCAACGCTTTCCTGTTCCCCTGGGAACGCCCATGCTGTGCAGATGCTGGTCCAGCGTCCCTTCCTGGTCGGCCTCCTCGTTACGGCGCTGCCACTCGCGGCCGCGGCGCAGCCTGCGCCGCGCTTCGCGGCACCATTGCAGCCGTGGCGCTCACCGGATGGCCATGTTTCGCTGCTACGCCCGCTGCAGGCGCTGTCCACCACCTTCGACGCGCCAATCGGCGCGTTGATGAGCGAAGGCTGGCGCCTGTCCTGGAACGGCCAGCCACCCGGGGCCGGCCGCATCGTCGTGCGCCTCACCCTGCCCACCCGTCCGGACAAGCCGACCGGGGGCGCCGGCACCGAACTGCTGCAGGTCGGCGTCAGCGACGATGCGCGCGTGGTGCGGGACTGCCTGGGCGCGTCCTTCACCGGCAAGCCGGAGCCGTCGCGCACCATCAACGGCGTCCGCTATCTCGTGCGGGGCAACAACGGCGCCGGCATGAGTCAGACGATCGACGCCACCGAACTGCGCGCCGTGGTGGGCGGCCGCTGTTACGCGGTGGCACGCCTGCATTACGGCGTCGCGCCGGGCGTGGAGAGTCCGGCGCCGAACGCGATCCCGCACGACCGCGCCGCCCGTCTGCTGGACGACGCACTCGACAGCCTGCGCATCGCTGCGGGCGAGGCGGCGATGCCGGTGCCGCCGACGATGCGCCTGCCAGCAGGCACCGTCGCGCGCTAGCAGTGCCGGCAGCGACCGCAAACGATGCGAGACACGCCGTTCTGCCGCAACCTGCTATGCAGCTCGAATGAACTACCTCCTGTCATCGCGTCACGTGTTCGTCCGCTCCGGAGCGTCCCAGGTGTTCGTGCGCCTGCCCGGCGGATGGAGCGACGACTCCCGCTATCTCAGCGATGCCCAGCACGTCGCGGAGGGATGGGTCCATGTTCGGCCCCTCCCATACGCTGCACCCGAAACACCGGATGCCTGACTGCGACGGGGTGCAGAAACAGTCCGCTGAATCAGCTAATTCAGCGACAGGAGAGACGAGCCCGGCGCCACACGGTCGCGGAGCGATTAAAGAATGCGGGCCAGGTTGTCGTCCGCGGCCGGATGGATGCCGGTGAAGGGTACGCCACAACCCATAGCATGCACGGCGTTGTGCTTGCGCTGGGTCAGCAGATGATCGCTGCGTGCGATCAGCCCTTTCAGGCGCAGCGGTGTGAGATACCGCGACCACCGCGTCACGCACGACGTCCGGATACTGGTCGTATGTTAGACCGAGAACGTCCATCTCAACGCCTGCGGTCGTCAGCGCGATAACCGGATGCATGAACTCCGGGATTCCAGGGGTCGTATGCAAGGCGATACCGGTCCATACCCGTTCGATGGCGGCCGCATCAACATCATAGCTTTTGAGGAATTCGCGCGCAGCATTAGCGCCGTCACCCTCGAAACGAAGATCCTTGCTGCTGCTGTACGCCTAGTACCAAACCGATATCGTGGAACATCGCAGCGGCATAGAGCAGTTCGTGGTCGAACGTCAGGCCGCGCTGCTGGCCGGCAATGGCGCCGAAGAAGAACACCCGGCTGGAGTGGTTGAAGAGGAGATCGTTTTCCGTGCCCCGGACGAACTCCGTGATCGCATGCGCCAGCCGGCTGTCCGGGATCGAGATACCGAAAATGCTCGTGGCCAGGGAAGGGGTGTCGGTCACGTCGGTACTCCTGTCAGGGACTGTCGTGCCCGAACTACTCTGCGGCTTGATCGGTCGGCTGCAGGCCGAGTGCCGCTGCGACGCCGCTGCCGTAGGCGGGGTCGGCGCGTGTGCAGTTCTCGACGTGACGCAGCTTGATGTGCGTGGCAGCGTCTCCCATCGCACGCGCTGTGTTATCGAAGAGGGCCTGCTTCTGTGCCGGCGTCATCGCCCGAAAGAGGTTACCCGGCTGCTCCCAGTGGTCGTCATCGACCCGGTGATCCCAATGGGCGCCTTCGCCGTCGACCGGCATGGGCGGTTCGGCGAAATCCGGCTGGTTGGCCCAGAGACCATCGCTGTTGGGATGGTAGGTCTTGGTGCTGCCAAGATTGCCGTCCACCCGCATCGCACCGTCGCGGTGGTAGCTTCGGTAGGGACAGCGCGGCGCGTTCACGGGAATATCGTGATGATTGACCCCGAGGCGGTAGCGCGCGGCGTCGCCATAGGAGAAAAGCCTGGCCTGCAGCATCTTGTCCGGCGAGAAGCCGATACCGGGTACGACGGCCGCGGGCGTGAACGCCGATTGTTCGACCTCGGCGAAGAAATTGTCCTGGTTCCGGTTCAACTCAAGCTCGCCGACCTCGATGAGCGGATAGTCAGCCTTGGGCCAGACCTTTGTGAGATCAAACGGGTTGTGCTTGTGCTGGCGCGCCTCATCCTCCGTCATGACCTGGATGAAGAGGCTCCATTTCGGAAAATCACCGCGTTCGATGGCATTGAACAGATCGCGGCCATGGCTTTCTCGATCATTGGCGACGATCGCCGACGCCTCGGCATCGGTGAGGTTTTCGATGCCCTGCTTGGTGCGGAAGTGGAACTTTACCCAGACTCGTTCTTTTGCCGCATTGATTAACGAGAACGTGTGGCTTCCGAAACCGTGCATATGCCGGAACGTTCGCGGTAACCCACGGTCAGACATGACAATCGTCACCTGGTGGAGCGCTTCGGGCAACAGGCTCCAGAAATCCCAGTTATTGTCTGCCGAACGTAACCCGGTACGTGGATCGCGCTTGATGGCGTGGTTGAGATCCGGGAAGCGAAGAGGATCGCGGAAGAAAAAGACCGGTGTATTGTTTCCGACGAGATCCCAGTTCCCCTCCTCCGTGTAAAACTTGATCGCAAAGCCACGAATATCGCGTTCTGCATCAGCCGCACCGCGTTCGCCCGCGACGGAAGAGAATCGCATGAAGACGTCAGTCTTTTTGCCGATTTCAGAAAACAGCCTAGCCCGCGTGAACCGAGTAATGTCGTGCGTCGTCGTAAACGTGCCGAATGCTCCCCAGCCTTTGGCATGCATGCGCCGTTCTGGGATAACTTCGCGATCAAAATGGGCGAGCTTTTCGATAAGCCACACGTCCTGCAGCAAGGCAGGGCCGCGCGGCCCCGCTGTCAGAATGTTGGTGTTATCGGCGACTGGTGCTCCTGCCGCGGTCGTGAAGCGTCCTTTGCTTTCAGCCATTGTTTGGTTTCCCTACATCTCAGAGACTGCAGCCGATCGCGAGAAGCCGAGTGGCCAAATGCGAGACCGGGGTCGGCCCGAGAGACTGTGCCGGACGAACTGCGCGGTGGTTTAGTATGAAAACGACGTATTTAGTATAAAGCTGCATTTTTTTTCCGCATCGCGGAACAATGCCTGCTGGCAGTCGTGCGCTCCGCAGGCCGGCGCTACTCCCGGCGGATCCGGCGCCACTGCCCTGGCGTGATGCCCACGACTCGCGCGAAGGCTCGCGTCAAATGGCTCTGGTCGACGAACCCGCACGCCAGCGAAATGGCGAGGATTGACAACTCGGTAGCCAGAAGAAGGTCCTGCGCACGACGGATCCTGGCCTTCATCAGCCACTGGTGCGGCGTTTCGCCCGTCGCGTTGCGAAAGGCACGCGCGAAGCTGGTGCTGCTCATTCCCGCCTCTCCAGCGATCGCCGCGAGGGAGAGGGAATCGCCTAGCCGTTCGTCTATCCATTTGCAGATCTGCTCCAATCTTCTGGGAGGCAAGGAATTGCTCTTGCGGCCGATCCGGCTCTTGCTGTCGCAGTAGGTAGTCAGAATATGTGTATGGAACGCCAGTGCGATCCAATCCGAGAACAAGGTGTCCGTTTCCCTCTCCAGCAGATTGGCCCGGCTCGCCAATGCTCCGGCGAGATACTCGATAACTGGGTCAGGATGGCCAGGGTCGGGCGCGACCAGGTCGCCGCAGAACGGAATACTTTGCTCGTAGGCAAGTGCCGTTAGCGTCTGTCGCGAGACGTGAAAACGCGTAAAATCAAACGAGTCGTGTGCGTGACCGAATGGTGTTTGCGCCAGATCAAACATGATGATGGAGCTTTGACGAAGAACCACACGGCGAGCAGGACGTCCACCTTGCCAGAAGTCGCTACTTCTACAGAGGCGGTGGTGAACATGAATCGAATAGGCCGGCTCTGTGGGAACGGCCAGGGTTGGTTCCGGCATGGCTCTTACGCTCGCGATCCGAGCCACATACAGCGGAGCACGTGAGGACGCCGTGATGCCTGTTAGCAGTTGCACATCATCAGCGTGGAAACGTTTCTCAAGCCAAATTGCACGATCGTCGAGAACCACCCTGCCTCCATCAGCAAATGAACTATCTGGTGATGCACGGCAAGCGAGCGTCGGCAGGACAGCCGACGGGCAAAAGGCCAGGGCGAGAAATGCTTCCGCTTCCGATCCCGAACGTCGCGTTTCTTACTACAAGGGAAGACGGGCGTGCGCGCGGGGTCAACTCTGGCGCGGCGACTTTCCGGGCCAAATCGACGTTCGCACGGGCCACAATGGCAGGCTGGAGGCGGAGGCGCCCCTGACTTCCTCGGAGCGACCAGGACGAGAACATTATAACTCCGAAAAAGGGAGGTCACCGTCGTCCTTGCCTCCGCCGTCCACGGTATTCGCGAAACGCGCCCGATAAGCCATAGGCGTCACTCCAACCTGACGCAGAAAGGCTCGCCGCATGACGTCCAGGCTCCCGAAGCCGCAACGATGCGCCACGCGTTGCAGGTTCTCCGGACTGGTTTCGAGCATGATCCGGGCGCGTTCGACACGCACCTTCTCAAGGAACCGCGAGACGCTCATGTTGAGTTCGGAGCGGCAGGCTCGGGTGAAGCTTCGCCTGCTCATCGCTGCCTGAGCCGCCAGGTCGTCGACCGAGAGATCTTCGCCAAGATGTTCTATGATCCAGCGCAAGACCGGCTGGATGCGTGAATTTCCGACGGACTGAGCTTGAAGATGGGTACTAAACTGGGACTGTCCGCCGGGGCGACGCAGGAACACAACAAGTTCACGCGCCACGGCGAGCGAAACCTCGTGCCCGTAATCCTGCTCGATGAGGCTGAGCGAGAGATCAATGCCTGCAGTCACTCCGGCGGAAGTATAGAACATACCATCGCGGATGAAGAGCCTGTCAGGCTCAACGCGTATGTCTGGAAACTCTTCAGCCAAGCGCGACGCAGTCCGCCAGTGAGTGGTCGCACGACGTCCCGTCAGAAGCCCCGAAGCTGCAACCACAAAGCAACCGTTGCAGACCGCCCCCAAGCGACGCACAGACCGTCCTTGCGCTGAAAGCCAGCGGATGACGTCGTTGTCTCTGTTCTGCGGCGAAACATCGGGGCTCCCCGCAACGAGGAGCGTATCGAAGTGTGGGTTCGGGTCGTCGATCGTGCGGTCGGGCAAAAGACGTAATCCGGAGGCCGCGATGATGGGCGCTCTGGTTCGCCCAATGATCTCCACGCGATAGCGCGGTTGGCCAGCCGGGTGCCCGTCCGCCTCCTGCCCATTTGCCTGGATGAAAGCATCCATCGGACCAACGATGTCGAGGGCCTGTGCCCCATGCGGGGCCAGGATACCAACAACAAGCGTCGTTTGTGGCGCAAGCGCGCTATTCCTGATCACGCACGTGTCCTTTCGGCCTTTGATAGATAGCTAACAGTATGATGGCTGCGATCGCAGGGCACGTCCTCAAGATTATCGGGTGGAAGTGGCGGGAAGCGACGGATGGCATTTCCCTTAGGCGATGCCGAGCGGGTTGGAGATCCGCAATGTCCAGCCGCCATCCGGCCGGCGTTCGGCGATCTGCGTCGCCACGCCGCGCTCCGCCGCGTCCTCCCCATCCGGCCCCGGGATCCGCATCTCCCAATCGAGCAGCAGGAGGGCGATGTCACCGCTGACAAGCACGCGGCGGACGGTGTTCTTCAGGATGGCGCGCAAGGCGATCAGGCCCTCGAACGCGCGACGCAAGGAGCCGGAGGCCCTATCGGCGAGCGTGCCATCGGTCAGGCGCATCACCGCCTCGGGATGAAACAGCGCCATGACCCCGTCGACATCCCCCCGGTTCAGGGCGGCATCGAAGACTGCCGGCAGGCTTTCCGGCCGGGCGATGGCAGACGCCGTTTCGCCCGCAAGCCGGCGCAGAAAGCCGATGATCGCTTCGGCGACGTCGCGAGGGGCTTCCAGGGGCAGAAGATGGCCGACGCCGGGAATGACCGTCAGGGCGGCGCCTGGCAGGGCGGGCAGCACCGCAGTCTTCAGAAGCTCCACGCTGTCGACCTTGTCCTTCTCGCCGCCGATCACCAGAACCGGCACGTCGATCCGCCCGAGGTCCGCGCTCACATCCTCCGAGATGGCCGACAGGGGCCAGGCTTCCTTGGCCGCCGTCGCGCCGGCCACGCTCCCGGCAATGACCTGCTCGCGCAGATCTGGCGGCAGGGAGCGTTCGGCCAGCACGTTGTCGACCGTCCAGGCGGCGGCCTCGGGCGTCGCATAGGCGCCCTTCATCGCCTCTCGTTCGGGCGCTGCCAGCGCTTTCCCGCAGGCGGGGGACGGCGCCACCAGGACCAGGCCGACGAGCCCGTCCGGACGACGCGACGCGAACAGCTGCGCGACCTTGCCACCCATCGAGTGCCCGACCAGCACGTAGCGCTCGAGACGGAGCGCTGAGAGGAACGCCGCCACATCGTCGGCCATGGTCGCGATGCTGTAGCCCTCCGCCGGGCGGTCGGACCCGCCCCAGCCGCGGGCATCCAGCGCGATCGCGCGCGGCTTCGATGGCAGAGCGTCGATCACCGGGGCCCATGTATCGGCTGTGCCGCCCCAGTAATGCAGGAAGACGAGCGACGTTCCGCCGCTTCCTGTCTCGTTGGCGTGCAGGGTGATGCCGTTGGCGACGATCCTCATGATGCGAGACTTTCCTGTTGCGCGCGTCCTCTGGGAACGACGCAAACGGTATTTCCCTCCTCCGAA
>JAMSKV010000005.1 GCA_024515975.1 Endosaccharibacter trunci | reverse complement strand
CTCGGTGGAGGCGGCGGCGAGAATCTCGACCATGCCGGCGATCTGCGCCTCGAAGCCGTTGACCAGCTTCTCCACCACCTGCGCCCGTTTCTCCTTCGCCGCGCGCTCGGCCTCCTGCTCCAGCGCGAGTTGGTCGGCCCGGATCATGTTGTCCTTGAACACCTGCACGGCCGCAGCCATGTCGCCGACCTCGTCCCGGCGATGGATCTGGTCGATCGTGACCGACATCTCCTTGTTGGCCAGACGCCCCATCAGGCGCGTCAGACCCTGGATCGGGTTCACGATGCTGCGGCCGATCAGCAGCGACAGGACCACGCCGCTGATGATGCTGATCACGCCGACGGTCGCCGAGACGACCAGCAGGCCGTCGATCAACTGCTCGCCGCGCTGGGTCGCCTGGTTGCTGGCATCGTTATAGGCCTGGGCGAGAGGTTCGGCGATCTGAGCCACGGCGGCGCCGGCCTGCATGGCGGCGGCCACAGCCGCAGGGCCATCACCCGTGGTCAGAGCCTGGTTCCCTCCCTGGAAGGACCGCAAACGTGCCGACGCATCCTCATAGATCGTCAGCGCCCCGGAGAGCTCGCGGACTCTCGCCAATCGATCCGGGTCGCTCGTCCGGCTGCGCAGCAGATCGATGCGCTCCTGTATCTGCCGGAACAGCGAGGACGCTTTCGTCCAGGCGGCCTGGTCGTTCATCGCCAGGGCCTGCCAGATGGTCATACGGATCCTGAACAGATCGACCTCGGCCTCAAGATCGACTGTCTCGGCGCTCTGGAAGCGATCCATCTCCTGGAACGCCATTTTCGATGCGTGACCGGAATAGATGCTCAAGCCGCTGAGCAGAGTGATCAAGAGCACCAGGACCCCGAAGCCGACCAGCAGGCGGGGTAAGATACGCAGTTTTGCAAGCATGTCGTCATCTCCTCATTTCTGAGGCGATTCACGCTTGTTATAATTAAAACGAAGTTAATGAAACAATTTATTTTAATCGGCGTGGAACCGATACGATTTCGTATCGGAACGCGTATGGTTTTGCGGCGTTCCGGGCGTTGCAGCACGACGATTCTGGAACCTTCACCGTGTGAGCGAACAAATGACGGGTCTTTCTCGACAGAAAGAGCACCAGGACCTTCAGTTCGTTCGATTCCGGGCAGAGCCGAAGGACCAGCCCTGTCATCGTCGATCCCCAGAAACGAAAACGACCCTCGACAAGTGATCGAGGGTCGGTCCGGGACGTCGTTGTCGGCGAGCGAGATCGCCGTTGGGGGAGAAGCCGAGCCTTAACTGCTCTTGTGGCGCGCGTGATGATGGGTGGTATGGCTGCTCTTGCCGGTGGTGCTCGGCGGCGGAGCGGCCACGACCGGCGGCGGCGGCACAACGACGCCGGTGGCATCCACGGTCGCATCCACGCGCAGCGTGGTGCGGGGGCCGGTGGCGCTGGGGATCAGGCTCACGGTGAAGCTGTCCGGACCAGCATAGGCGGTGGTGGGGGTGTAATCCACCAGCGTCTGGTTGTTGTAGTTGTGGATCATCGCCTTGCCGTGCGCCGGCAGGGTGAGCAGCACGAACGACGCGTAGGCGGTGCGGTCCGGCTGGGCCACGGCCACCGCGCAGCGTCCATCATCCGAGCGGACGCTCATCTGCACGACGCGGTTGCCGGCGGGATCGGTCTTCACGGGGCCCAGCGTGCAGACGGCCGATTGCTTCAGATAGCCGTACGGGTCCGGCGCGATCGCCACCTGCGGCGCAGGGGCCATTTTGGGGGCGCAGCCGGCCATGACGAGGCCGGTCGTGAGAAGGGTTGCAGCAACTCGCACGCGCACTCGACAGCTCCGACACACAGGCAGCCCGCGACGGATGCGGGGGTGAGTGCCATAAGACAAAAGAAAGCCAGGGGAAAGGCTCCGCGTGCGCAAAGCGCTTGCCCGGCGCCGCGCGACGCGGCGACCCGGCCCGGCATCCGGAACCCGCGCTGTCGGCAGACTGGCCTCGACACCGCGCGGGCGGGACGGACGCGACGCCGCGAGCACGCGCGCCCCCGGCTTGCCCGTCTTCACACGGGGGATTAAGCAACCCCGTCCGGACAGTTCGTCACCGACCGATGCCTTTCGGCAACAGATGCGGAACGTCGAACAGGAGGGGCATCAAAACGGTTGCAGAACTGCATGTTAGCGCTGCAACCTCATGCTCAAGATGAGCGCCCGGCACCCGTTGCCCCGCTCGCACACGCGTTCGCTGTCACGAAATCTGGTTTCGGAGAACACCATGTCCTTCCTCAAGAGGCGCGTCGCAGCGGGGGTGGCGGTCGCCACGCTGCTTTCCGGCCAGGCCTTCGCCGCCGGCCAGTGCGGCTTCTCCTCGGCGCGGCAGGCCTTCGACGTGCAGGGCCTGAAGAGCGAGCTGATGGTCACCGCGCTCTCCTGCAACGCCCAGGACCGCTACAACGCGTTCGTGGAGAAATTCCGCCCGGACCTGACCGCCCAGGAAGCCGCGCTCAACGCCTATTTCCGCAATACCTACGGCCGCGGCGCGCAGACGGCGCATGACGACTACATCACCCAGCTCGCCAACGTGCAGTCCGAGCGCGGCCTGAAGGCCGGCACCGCCTTCTGCCAGCAGCGCGTCTCCATGTTCGACGAAGTCTCCGTCCTGCGCGACGCGAGCGACCTCGGCGGTTATGCCGAGGCGAAGGATATCGTGCAGCCGGCCTCCTACGAGACCTGCGCCGCGCCATCGGCGATGGGCCGTTCCGCCCGGGTCCGTCGGATCAAGGCGGTGGGCAGGAGCCACAAGGGCTGAAACCGCCCCATCGAACCGGTCTCGAGGCCGCCGGAGCCCAGCTTCGGCGGCCTTTTTCATGCGCCAGGCCGGCTCAGCTGCCGGCCTTGGGCGGCGGCGACACGCGCACGGGCTGGTTGTCGGTCAGATCGGTCGGCGGATTGACGATCACCTGTTCGCCGCCCTGAAGGCCGTTGCTGAGATCGGCTTCGGTCCCGGTGTCGCGCTCGATCGACACCGGCTGCATATGCGCCTTGCCGTCCCGCACCACGGCGACATGCAGCCCGTTCTGGTCGAAGATCAGCGCGGCATCCGGCACCACGATCAGCGGCGCCGGACGGGCAATGTCGAAGCCGACATTGACGAACAGGCCGGGCTTCAGCGTGCCGTCCTTGTTGTCGATATCCACCTCCACCAGCATCGAGCGCGAGTTCTGCGCGAGGGCCGCGGAGGAGCGCGATACGGCGGCGGCGAACACCTTGCCCGGCAGTTCCGGCACCGTGATCCTGGCCGGCAGCCCGTCTCGTATGCCGGCGAACTGGCTCTGCGGCACATAGACCTGGCAGCGCAGCACGTCCGTCTGGTCGAGATGCAGCAGCGGCGTGCCGGACACGCTGTCGCTCTGCACCAGCGCGCCGACATCCACGTCGCGCGCGGTGATCACCCCGTCGAACGGTGCCAGCACGCGCTCGAACCCGGTCAGCGCGACCAGCCGGTCCACCGTCGCCTGCTGCGCCCGCACATTGGCCACGGCGACGCCGATCCCGGCCTGCGCGCTGCTGACCCCTTTGACGCTGACCTGGTAATTGGTGGCGGTATTGTCGCGATTCTGCGCCGTGTCCCACCCCTCGCTGGCCAGGATGTGCGAGCGCTGGCTGTTGATCCTGTTGTTGTTCTGTGTGGCGATCGCCTGATCCAGGGCTGCATGGGCTGAGGCGAGCTGGGCTTCCATCTGCCCAAGCTGCGCGCGCGCCTGCGCCAGTTGCTGGTCGAGATCGGGGGCGGCGATCCGGATCAGCAGATCGCCCTTCTTCACCCGCGATCCGATATCGACCCGCCGCTCGGCGATATAGCCGGTGGCACGGGCATAAAGATCGGCCGAGGTGAAGGCGAGGGTCTGGCCGGGCAGAACGGTGGCGGTGAGATCGGACGTTTTCTTCGCCTCCGCGACCTGGACGGCGACCGGCTCGTCGCGCAGCCGCTTCCTGGTCTCCTCCGCGGCCTGGCTTTCCCGCCAGCGCGTGAAGCAGCCGAACAGGATCAGCATGGCGAGCGGCACCACCAGGAACAGCGCCAGCCGGCGCGGCGGCGGCTTCGGCCGATCCTGCCCTTCCCCGTCCGCGTCGCGGTCACGCTCGGTCATACGTAGTCCTCCGGCGGCCGCACGGGGCCGCTGCGCAGCAAGGTGTAGAGGAACGGCACGAAAAGAAGCGTCGAGCAGGTCCCGACCAGAATGCCGCCGATCACGGCACGCGCCAGGGCCGCGTTCTGTTCGCCGCCCTGGCCCAGGTCGAGCGCCATGGGCAGCAGGCCCACCACCATGGCGCCGGCGGTCATCAGCACCGGCCGCAGACGCGCCTCGCCGGCGGCGATGGCCCCTTCCAGCGCCGAGCAGCCGGTCTCGATGCGATGCTCGCGGGCGAAGGTCACCAGCAGGATCGAGTTCGCCGAGGCCACGCCCACGCTCATGATCGCGCCCATCAGCGAGGCGATCGAGAAGGTGGTGTGGGTGATGAACAAGGAGAATACGATGCCGCAGAACACCAGCGGCAAGGCGCACAGCACCACGAACGGGTCGCCCCAGTCCTGGTAGTTCAGCACCATCAGCAGGTAGACCGCGATCACGGCGACGGCGAGCCCGATCTCGATATGCAGGAACGCGCTGTTCATGCTCTCGATCTGGCCGCGCACCACGATCTTGTCGCCGGGCGGCAACGATTTGCGCGCCTCCGCCACGGCCCGGTCGATCTGCCGTTCCGCGGAGCCGAGATCGCTGTCCTGCACGGCGGCATAGACGTCATAGGTCGGCGCGGCGTTGACGTGGTTGAGCACGCTGTCCTCCACCCCGCGATGGAAGGTGGCGACGTTGCGCAGCAGGGTGATGGGCTGGGCGCTCTGCGTGCCGTTGTTCTCGGCATAGATGGGCGTGTTGGCGACGGCGCCGAAATTGTCTACCCGGTATTCGGGCGTCTGCGCTGTGACCTGCCAGGGAATGCCGGTCTTGGGATCGGTCCAGAAATTGGGTGCGACCTGGAACGAGCCGGACAGGGAGATGTTGACCTGGTTGGCGATCTGCTGCTCGGTCAGTCCGAGCTCCGCGGCGCGCTGGCGGTCGATCTCGGTGAAGAATTCGGGCGCGTCGGTCACCTGTTGCAGATGGACGTCCACCAGCCCCTTCATCCGCCGGATCCGGTCCTCGAGCGCGCGGGCGGTCTTGAGATCGACCTCCTTGTGCCGGCCGGTCACCTGCACGTCGATCTGCGACGGCACGCCGAAATCGAGGATCTGGGTGATCATGTCGGCGGGCTGGAAATAGAACACGGCGTCGGGGAAACGCTGCCGCAGCGCCACGCGCAGCTTCTTCGTCAGCGCCGTGCTGGAAATGCCGGATTTGAGCGTGGCGAGGATCTGCCCGTCATTGTAGCCGATGAAGGTGCCGTCGTTGAAAGCAAGGTTATAGGTGATCGAGGGCAGGCCGATATTGTCGACGATCGTGGTCACGCCGCCGGGGCCGGCCTGCTCGCGGATCAGGTCCTCGACCTTCTGGAACAGCTTGGCGGTCTCCTCGATGCGCAGGCCCGATTTGGCGCGCACATGCAGGGTGATCTGGCCGCTCTGGATGGTCGGGAAATAATCGCGGCCGAGGAACGGGAACAAACAAACGGCGACGAGCAGCACCGAGCCGACCACGGCGCCGGTGGCCAGCCGGCGCTCCAGCACCACATGCAGCAAGCCGAGATAGCCGTCGTGGAAGCGCTTGAAGCGGCGCTCGAACCCGGCATGGAAGCGGGCGAAGAAGCCCGGCTTTCCCGATCGCGGTTTCTTCTCGCGTCGCTGCTCGGGCCCCACCAGCACATCGATCAGGATCGGCACCAGCGTGCGCGACAGGCCGTAGGAGGCGAGCATGGCGAACACCACGGCCAGGGCCTGCGGGGTAAAGATGTATTTCGGCGCGCCGCTCAGGAACAGGACAGAGACGAAGGCCGAGCAGATCGACAGGGTGGAGATCAGCGTCGCCTTGGCGATGCTGGCGGCGCCCTCCACCACCGCTTGCCGAAACTCCGTCCCGTCCTCGAGCACGCGATAGGTGTTCTCGATCGCCACCGTGGCGTCATCGACCAGGATGCCGACCGCGAGCGCGAGACCGCCCAGGGTCATGACGTTCATGCTCTCGCCCAGCGCCGCCAAAATGGCGAGAGACGTGAGCACGGCAAGCGGAATCGAGATCAGCACGACCAGGGTCGGGCGCCAGGAGCCCAGGAACAGCAGGATCATCAGCCCGGTCAGGCCGGCGGCGATCACGCCTTCTTCCGCCACCTCGAAAATGGCGTCGGACACGAACACCGACTGGTCGAACAAGGACACGATCTTGATGTCCTTGGGCGCCGCGGCGCGGATGCCGGGCAGCATCGACTTGACGTTCTCGGTGATCGCCGTGGTCGAGGTGCCGCCATTCTTGAGCACCGGCAGCAGCAGCCCGAGATGGCCGTCGACATGCACCATGTTCTGCTGTGGCGGCCCCCCGGCCCGCGCCCAGCCGATATCGCGCAGCAGGATCGGCGAGCCGTTCACCACCTTGATCGGGATCTGGTTCAGCGTGTCGAGCAGCGCCGGCAGGGTATTGAGCCGGAAGATGAACTGGGTCTGGCCGAGCTTGGCGAGGCCCGACGGCAAGGTGAGGATCTGATCGTTGACCTGCGTCTCGACCGCCTGCGGGGTGAGCCCGTACGCCTGCAGCTTGTGCGGATCGAGGTCGATCATCACCTGTTCCGGCACGCCCCCGTAGGGCGGCGGCATGGTGGTGCCGGGCGTGGTCTGCAGCGTGGTACGAAGCTGGAAGCGGACGTAGTTGTAGACCGAAGCCTGGCTTTCCACGGCCGAGGTGGCGGCGATCTGGATCACCGGCACGGAAGAAGCCGAAAAGCGCAGGATGATCGGGGGCTGGATTCCCGGCGGCAGCAGGCCGCGGATCGCGTTGGTGGCCGCCGTCACCTGGGTCAGCGCCAGCGAGATGTCGGTGCCGGGCTGGAAATAGATCTTGGTGATGGTGATGCCCTGCAGCGTGGTGCTGTTCATCTCGCGGATGCCGACCACGTTGTTGCCGAGCGCCAGCTCGCTATAGGCCGTGACCTGATTCTGCATCGCCGGGGCGGCCAGGCCGGTATAGGTCCAGAGCACGGTGACGACCGGAATGTTCACCTCCGGCAGCACGTCGCGCGGCATCACGAACGCAGCACCACCACCGGCGAGCATGATCAGCACCGCGATCACGTAGAAGGTGACGCGGAACTTCAGGGCGAACTTCACCAGACCCATGCGACCTCCGACCCAGGGGCCGCCTGGCCTCGCGTCCCTATGTTGCGACGCCCATCATGAGCCGCAAGTCAGATATTCGTAACGACAGGGCGGCGATACACGATTGGATCGCCGCAGCCTTCTTCCCCACCACGGCCTCGCCTATACCCTTGACGCGGCGGCCGACGGGAGCAAGAACCAATCATGAACGACTTGTTCTCCGACGGACCCGGTACACCTGCGCGCAAGCCCGAGCCGAGTCCGGCCCCGGCTCCAGCCCAGGCTCCGTCGCGCGCATCCGGGCCGAAGCCGGCGCGCGCGGCGGCGGAAGCGAGCTATTCGGCCAGCGACATCGAGGTGCTGGAGGGGCTGGAGCCGGTCCGGCGCCGGCCGGGCATGTATATCGGCGGCACGGACGAGACCGCTCTGCACCACCTTGCCGCGGAGATCCTGGACAACGCCATGGACGAGGCGGTGGCCGGACACGCCAACACGATCGACCTCAAGCTGTCGCCCGGCAACCGGCTGACCGTGACCGATAACGGACGCGGCATCCCCGTCGACCCGCACCCGAAATTCACCGACCGCTCCGCGCTGGAGGTGATCCTCACCACGCTGCATTCCGGCGGCAAGTTTTCCGGCAAGGCCTACGCCACCTCCGGCGGCCTGCACGGCGTCGGCTCCTCGGTGGTGAACGCGCTCTCTTCGGTACTGGAGGTGGAGGTGGCGCGCGACCGCGCCGTGTGGCGCCAGGACTACGCGCGCGGCATTCCGCAAGGGCCGGTGGAAAAGATCGGCCCGACCCAGAACAGGCGCGGTACCCGGATCTCCTTTATTCCCGATACGGAGATTTTCGGCGGCCTGGCGTTCCAGCCGCTGCGCCTGTTCCGCCTGTGCCGGTCCAAGGCCTATCTGTTCCGCGGCGTCACCATACGCTGGGAGTGCGACCCCTCCCTGGTGGCGGGGCGCGACGACGTGCCGGACCGGGCGGTGCTGCATTTCCCCGGCGGCCTGGCCGACAGCCTGCGCGACGAGCTGGGCGAGACGCCGCCCCTGTTGTGCGAGCTGTGGTCGGGCGAGGCCGATCTGCCGGCCGCTTCCGATGGCGGGAATACCGGCCGTGTGGAATGGGCGGTGGCGTGGCTCGATTCCGGGCAGAGCGCGCTGTCCTCGTACTGCAACACCATTCCGACGCCGCAGGGCGGCACCCACGAGACCGGGTTTCGCAACGCGCTGCTGAAGGGCCTGCGCGCCTGGGGCGAGACCCGCAACAACAAGCGCGCCGCCCAGGTCACGGCGGAAGACCTGCTGGGTGCTGTGGCCGCCAAGCTGTCCGCCTTCATCCGCGATCCGCAGTTCCAGGGACAGACCAAGGAAAAGCTGACCAGCACCGAAGCCACCCGTTTGGTGGAAACGGCGCTCCGCGATCGGTTCGACCACTGGCTGGCCGGCCATCCGGCCCAGGCCGACGCCCTGCTGGCGGCGATCGTGGAGCGGGCCGAGGAGCGTCTGCGCCGCAAGGAAAGCAAGGACACGCCGCGCAAGAGCGCGACCCGACGCCTGCGTCTGCCCGGCAAGCTGACCGACTGCACGCGCGAGAACGCGGCCGAGACAGAGATCTTCCTGGTGGAGGGCGACAGCGCCGGCGGCTCCGCCAAGCAGGCGCGCGATCGCGAGACCCAGGCGGTGCTGCCGCTGCGCGGCAAGATCCTGAACGTCGCCAGCGCCTCGACCGAGAAGCTGCGCGGCAACCAAGAACTGCGCGACCTGGTGGAAGCGCTCGGCTGCGGCCAGGGCAAGCATTACGACGGCACTCGGCTACGCTACGGCCGCGTCATCATCATGACGGACGCGGATGTGGACGGCGCGCATATCGCGTCCCTGCTGATGACCTTCTTCTATCGCGAACTGCCGGAACTGATCCGCGGCGGCCATCTGTTCCTGGCCCAGCCGCCGCTCTACCGCCTCACCCAGGGCGCCAGGACCGTCTATGCGATGGACGACCGCGACCGTGAGCGGAAGATCAAGACCGCGTTCAAGACCGGCGCCAAGATCGAGGTGAGCCGCTTCAAGGGTCTGGGCGAGATGCCGCCCGCCGATCTGAAGCGCACCACCATGGACCCGAAGCACCGCACCCTGCTGCGCGTGGTGGCGTTGCCGGAACACGCGGAGGAAACCGAACGGCGGGTGGAGGATCTGATGGGACGCCGGCCGGAGCTGCGGTTCCAGTTCATCCAGGCCAACGCGCAGCGGGCGGATATCGACCTGTAGGGTCCGGGTGCCGCTGCGTTGTTCTGACGGACATCCTTGATCTAGGGTCGGGCGGATGACCCGATCCCTGCCGCTGCTGCTGCTGCTTCTCTCCGTTCCGCTCTCGGGCTGCATGGCCCGCGGTTCCGACAGGATCAGCAGCGTCGTGCCGCTCGATCTTGGCGAAGGCGCCACCACCGTGCAGCATCTGGCCCCGGACGGACGCCAGGGCCTGGTGGTGGAAGCGCGCGATCCGGTCTGGCACGCGCCCGTGCTGATGGCGATGCTGCCGCGCGCGAGCGGCGCGCGAGGCTGGGACGTGGTCGGCCTCGAGAACGACGCCGGGGCGCGGGTATCGAGCCTGGAGGGGCGTGGCCGGGCCCTGGTGCTGGCCCGCGCCAAGGTGGGCGGCATGCCCGCGACCTTGCTGTTCGTGGCCGGGCCGGACGGCGCCGACACGGGCGCCCGGGGCGAGCCGAAGCGCATGGTGATCCGCACGCTGCGCCTGCAGACCGACGGCGACGGCGCCTCCTTCGATCAGATCGGCGTGCAGACCACGCGCCGCGTCTTCTGTTCGCCCAGCGAGGCGATCGCCATGACATTCCGAACCGCTTTGCCGGAAGGGAACGCGTCGGAGGATGTATGCCGGGCTTCCCCGGGAAGCTGAAATCGCTTGCACGCCGCTCGGGATGGAGTGCAGAATCGTCTCGCAACCAACTGAAAGGAGGTGATCCAGTGTCTCATCGCCTGACGAAGGCTCCGCGCGGAGCCGCCTGGATGACCCTCTCCGCCACCGCAGGGACGGTCTGACCGGGCGGACGCTCGGACCGGAAACGGAAGATGGAAACCCCGGGGCACAGGTCCCGGGGTTTTTTCGTCGGACTCAGTGCCGGCGCGGTGCGAGACGGAAGCGCACGGGCCGGTCCGGCTGCGTGGTGACCAAAGCGCGCGGCAGCACGGTGCCACCTTCCGGAAGGCTGAGCCGGAAGCGCCGAACCAGCCGGGCGAGCACCAGCACCGCCTCGGTCAGGGCGAACTGCGCGCCGACGCAGATGCGCGGGCCGGCGCCGAACGGGATATAGACCATGCGGTCGGGCGGCGCCGCGCCGGGCAGGAAGCGTGCGGGATCGAACCGGTCCGGATCGCCCCAATGCGCTTCGTGCCGGTGCAGCACCCAAGGCGAGATGCTGACAATGGTGCCGGGCTCGATCGCAAGATCGCCGAGGCGGTCGGCCGCCTTCGCCTCGCGCACGAGCAGATAGGCCGGCGGATAGAGCCGGAGCGCCTCGTCGATGAAGGCGCGGGTATAGGGCAGCGACGAGGCGGCCTTGCCTGCCCCCTCGCCGTCGAGATCGACGACGGCGGCTTCGGCGGCGATCCGCTCCTGCATTTCAGGGAGGGAGGCTGCGGCGTAACAGGCCCAGAACAGGGTCACCGCCGTGGTCTCGTGCCCGGCCAGGATCAGGGTCGAGACCTCATCCCGCAGCAGGGCATGGTCGAAGCCCTGCCCTGTCTCGGGATCGCGCGCATCGCGCAACAGGTCGAACAGGTCGCGCGGCTGCTCGGGTCCGGGCGCCGGCAGGAGGCTGCGCGCGTCGATGATCCGGTCCATCAAGGCCAGCCAGTCGGCGCGAAACCGGGCGCGGCCGCGATCCAGCGGCGTGGTCCAGTCGGCTGGCAGGACCATGTCGAGCAGACCCACCTTGGCGAAATCGCGAGCGTAGCGGATCAGCAGGCCGCGCAATTCCGCACCGAAGGCGCCCATTTCCAGCGAGAACATGCTTTGTCCGGCCACGTCGAGCGCCAGTCGCTGCAGCCACTCGATCAGCACGATCGGACGTCCGGCAGCGCTCTCGATCTCGCGCTCGAAGCGCTCGCTGACGGAGACGACATGACGCGCCAGCACCGGCATGACCCGCGGCGCCAGGGCGGGCGCGATCACCCGGCGCTGATGCCGCCACGCCTCGCCTTCGGCCAGGAACAGCCCGTCGCCGAGGACAGGTCCGAGCACGCGCTTGGCGGGCGCGTTGCGGCGATAATTCTCTTGGTTGCCGAGCAGAACATGCCGGATCGCGACCGGATCGTTGAGCAGAACCTGTTGCCGGCCAAGGAAGCGGCCGGGCAGGATCAGGTCGCGATAGGCGGGAGCGCCCCAGAGTTCCAGCGGATTGCGCCTGAGCACCAGGAAGGATTCAGGCTGTGTCCGCAGCCTGGTCGGGAGGGGCGGGCGCGGAAGATAAGACGGATCCGGATGGGTCGCTGGCGGCATGTCCTACACATGGGACGCGTCGCACGGTTTCGCCAACCCGCTCCGGGTCTTGCGGTCAGCCGGCTCCGCCGGTGGCCTCGATCAACCGGTCGATCCCGTTGCTGACCGCGGCCTGATCGACGGAGAAATTGGCGTAGAAACCAGCTTCGCCGGGCGCGTCGACCACGTGTTCCAGGGCAATGAACACAAGGTCGGTCGGCCCTTCCATGAACTCCGGATCATGGTAGATGCGCATGTCGCTCAGCGGCGCGGCGAGATTATTGGTGTTGGAGACGACGAAGCCTGGCAGGTTGCAGAGCCAGCGATACTTGGCCAGGGCGGCGCCCCAGGGGGCCACGAAGAAACGGCATTGCTGTCCCCAGAACAGGCTGCAACTGAGCGGCGATCCAACCGTACTGATGATCGTCACCGCTTTGCTTTCGAACCGTGCGCGCAGCGCCAGGACGATTCTCAGCTCGGAGAACAGAAGCGGCTCGGAGGTACGCGGACCGAAGACGCCGTACTGCGTGGATGGGTCCGATCCGATCCGGGAGTTCATCCCGTCCAGGACCACGGCCAGGCTGCCATATCGGGCGCTCAGATGCTCGATGACGTGACACAGAAAGCCGAGCTGGTCCTCCAGCGTCCGGTTGCCGAAGCGCAGCCCGAGCAGAACGCATGGGCGCCCCTCGGCCGAGAGGCGGGCGGCGATCTTCCGGTCCGCGTCCAGCCGCCCGTCCTCCGCCGCCAGAGAGAGAACGCGTCTGCGCAGATCGCCGGAGATATGCATCCCCATGTAGCGCATGAAGAACAGATTGTTGTCGTAGATATGGGCGGCGGCGTCCGACCATTCGATCGGCGGCCGGCTGACTCGGCCTTCGAATTCGGGAAACAGACGCTCGATCCGGCCGAACGCCTCGCTTTCCTGCTCGGCGTTTAGGACCACCACCTCGGGCAGAAGTCCCGCCGGAATGGTTCTGGAAAGCTCATCGAGCCCGGTGAGATCGTTCCACAGGACGTGACCGATATGGACGTTGGGATAATCGGCGACGAAATTGGCGGCCCGCATCGGCTTGCGCGGCGGCGACAGAACGGCGCGCAGGCGACGGAATTGCGACGCCGCATGCGCCAGAAGCCGCACCAGGACCAGGCGGAGCGGGAGCGCATGCGGGTTGCTCGCGTAGAGGCGGGCGCCTGGGATGTAGAGCGAGAAGGTGCGGTCGTAGTAGTCCTTGGTCGTCAGGTAGAACGCACCGCATGCGGCATTCGAGAACCGGTAGACGGTGGTCCGGTCGGCCATGACCATGCCGAGTTCGGCGGCGCAGGGATCGCCGCCATCGGGCGCGGCGCAGACCATCTCTCCACCGACGATGACCTGACGATACTGCGCGCGCAAATCGTTCGCCAGCGTCCGCTTCAGGTCGGCCAGGCGGAACCCCGCCACGCACTCCTCGCCGTCCGAAACCGCGATTTCCGTGATTCCCGGCAGCAGGCCGTCCACCCCCAGCTCGGCCAGCCAACGGAGGGCCTCGTCGTCGAGCCGGTCCAGCCCGTCGAACGCCTCCCCGACTTCCGGGAGTGCCGGCGCGACGACCGCGTCATGCAACCGGCCGAAAACGGCGATGGCTTGCCGCCGCAACGTGTCGAGAAACGGATCCTTCGTAAGATACAGGTCGATGGAGACCCGGCCCATGCTCTCATCGAGCAGCCAGTAGGCGCGAGCCCCGCGCACATGCCTGAGAACCACGAGATAGATCGGCGCGAAGCAATCCAGCACGCCGTCGCTGCTCCACCCATCCATGAGCGGGAGCGCCGGCTCTCCCTGGTTATGGAGCACGACCAGGCGCCCGTCGCGCTGCCTGACCAGGATCCGATCGTCCTCAGTCACGATCTCCAGAAGGGCCATGGCGGCTCCGGGACGGGCTTGGAGAGAGTCTCAGGATAGCGTTCTGGAACCGGCAGAGACCGCCGCCGCAGATTGGGCAGACAGATCGAAGCTGTGCGCGAGCTGACCGATCACCGGATCGAACACGCGGGTGAACGAGGACGGATAGACGCCCATCCACAGCGTGATCACCGCCAGCGGCACCAGCACCAGGCGCTCGCGCACATCCAGATCGCGCATCGCGGCGACCAGGCCGGAGGCGGCCTCGAACGCGACATGGCGATACAGCACCAGCATGTAGACGGCGCCCAGGATCATCGCCATTCCGGACAGCAGCGCCACCCAGAAGCCGACCTTGATCGCGCCGATCATCACCAGCAATTCGCCCACGAAGGAGCCGGTGCCGGGCAGGCCGATATTGGCCATGGTGAACAGCATCAGCAGGCTGGCGAAGGCCGGCATGCGCGACGCAGCCCCGCCGAACCCCGCGATCTCGCGCGTGCCGGCGCGGTCGGACAGCATGGACAGGGCAGAGAACAGGGCGGCGATGATGATGCCGTGCGACAGCATGACGAACAGCGCGCCGTCGATGCCGGTGGCGTTCAGGGTGAACAGCCCGACCAGCACCAACCCCATGTGGGAGAAGGAAGAATAGGCCACCAGGCGCTTCATGTCGGTCTGCGACAGGGCGATAATGGCGGCATAGATCACGGCGACGATGCCGAGCGCGATCATGACCGGCGCATAGCGATGCGCGGCATCAGGCAGAATGCCGATGGCGAAACGCAGCAGGCCGTAGGCGCCGGCCTTGCTCAGCACGCCGGACAGCATGGCGGTCGCCGAGGACGGCGCCTCGGTATAGGCATCCGGCAGCCAGGCGTGCAGCGGAAAGATCGGCAGCTTCACGCCGAACGCCAGCACGAGGCCCAGGAACATCCAGCTTTGCAGCGCCGGCGCGAAGCGCGTGTGCAAGAGAGTGGGAATGTCGGTGGTGCCGGCGACATGCCACATGGCGAGCAGCGCCAGCAGCATGAACAGCGAGCCGCCGAAGGTGAACAGGAAGAACTTGATCGAGGCGTGCACGCGCTTCGGGCCGCCCCAGATGCCGACCATCAGCGAGCCCGGGATCAGGGTCGCCTCATAGAACACATAGAACAGAACGAAATCGAGCGAGGAGAACAGGCCGAGCAGCGTGGTTTCCAGGGCGAGAACGGCGATCACGTAATCGCGCACCCGTGTGGTGATGGCCCGCGTGGCCGCCAGCAGGGCGAGCGGCGTCACCAGGGTGGTGAGCACCACGAACAGCAGGCTGATCCCGTCCAGGCCCACGTGGTAGGAGATGCCGAAGCCCGGCACCCAATCGGCGCGGTCCTGGAACTGGAAGCCGGCGAGACTCGGCTGGAAGCCGAACCACATCCCCACGGCCAGCAGGAAGCTGACACCGGATACGGCCAGACCGACGACGCGGGCGGAGGAAGCGGCGGCCTCGCTCTTTCCTGGAAGCAGCAAAAGCAGCAACGCGCCCAGCAGCGGCAGGAAGATCAGCACGGTCAGCAAGGGAAAATGCACGGATCAGCCCATCCCGGTCGAACAAAGGCCGTCGAGAGTCGACCCGGCGGGGCGGATCGATCCGGCAACGGCGCGCGATCCTATGCTGCGACGCACGCGGACGCCAGAGCAGGAGCGGAAAGATGATCGCACGGGCAGACGGCGGCTGACCTTCCGGCGGCTTGAGGAGCGTTCACCCTTTTTCAATCAAGGAGCGGTAGGGTCGGCTAATCTATCGAACCAAACGTGAACAAGGCGGCCATGACGTCAGATATCTTCGTCGATCCCAGCGTCGCCGGTCCGGACGTTCTGTTTTCGACCGGTCAGGTCGTGGATGGCGAGGAGCAATTCTTCTCCACCGTCCCCGATATCGCAGGGCAGCCCGATACCGGCTGGAACATCACCCAATGGGCCACGCCGACCGACCAGATCTTCGATCCCGCCCGCATCGTCCGCGGTGATCCGGAGGATGCCGATCCGCTTCTCGGCGCGGCCCTGGCCTCCTGGCATACCGGAACGGCGCAGGGCGGGAGCGCGCTCGCCATCTACGGTACACCCGACGCGGCCATTTTCCGTCTCGGCGTCACCGGCGGTTCCAACAAGGACACTTTCCTGCAAAGCACCGGCTACGCCTCCGGAAGCGAGAGTTTCGACCGACAGATCCTTTTCCAGGCGCAGGAACGGATCGTCACCGCCAATGCCGGAACCGGCACGGCGATCGCCTTCAACGGCTTCACCGTATTCTTCAACGCGTCGGACAATCCCACCTATTCGGCGTCCCTGCCCCAGACCGAGATGTTCCTGCAGGTTCCGCTGACCGATTTCCGCGGCGAGCCGGGGGCATTCACCACCCTGACGCCAGGCCAGACCTATCAGCAGATCTACAATCTCTCGTCCTGGACCCAGGCGCCGGACGGCACGCCGGTCGCGGACGAGAGCGCCGACTATCTCGCGTTCCAGGCCGATGGCGGGGCGCTCCACACCGTGCAGATCGACCTGAACCAGGCCCTGCTGCGGATGATCGAGGTCATGGCGGCGCAGAACCCGGCCCTGGCGTCGGCCTACATGGACATGTCGCGCTGGTCGCTGGGCAGCGTCTATTCCGGCGTGGAAACCGGCGGCGGCGATGGCGATGGCGCGGCGACGCTCAGCATGGACATCGCCCATGTCTCGGTCACGCGGGACGACAGCGCGCCGGTCTCGTCGGACAGCCTGCAGCCTGGCGTCGTCCAAACCATCGACGACGGCGACTACGCCGAGAGCGAGGACGCCACCCGGATCGAGACGCTGGCCGGCGCGCGCAACACGGTCCGGCTGACCAACGCGCTCGGTGCGCAGACATTCACCGGCCGCGGCGACAACAGCGTGTTGATCGGCGACGGGATCGACGCGACGCTGCACGGTCTCGGCAGTGCCCTGTCCGTGACGGGCAGCGCCACGCGATCGGGCACGGTGTCCGTGGATGGGACCGCCCCCCTATCCGTGTCGGGCTCCTTCGCCGCGCTGACGGTGCAGAGCGGCGCGCCCGTATCCATCGACGCGACGGTCTCGGCCGCCACCTTGTCCCTGGGCGGCGCCGGCGATGCGGTGTCGATCGACGGCTACGCCGACGCGACCTTGTCCGGCATCAATATTTCCTTCGCCGCGGGCGACGGCACCGTATCCTTGTCCGCGGATGGCGGGCGGATCGACCAGAACGGCGGCGGCCGGCAGATCGCGTTCCTGAACGGCCACCAGGCGATCCTGACGCAAAGCGGAACCGGCAACCAGATCGTGGTCGGCCGCCCGGAATCCGGCGGGCAGTTCATCCTGCACGGCGGCGCCGGCACGCAAACGGTCTGGACCGGCAACAGCGACGCGCAGATCGACGCATCCGGCACAGGCACGATGCAGGTCGTTGTCCAAGCAGGCTCGCAAACGCAGATCGGCCTGGGCGGAGAGAACGCCACGATTGCGGTCGAGGGCGGCGCGCTGACGCTGACCGGGGGGACGCTATCAGGCCAGGTGCAGCTTTCCGTCGATCAAGGGCAGGCCACAGTGCAAGGCGGCGCGGAGACCATGGTCGCCAGCGTCGACACAGGCCGCTTGCAGATCGCCGCCGGCAGCGGCGACCAGGTGATCTTCGGCGGCGGAGGCGCGGTGGTGGCGATGGGCAGCCATGACTCGGCCGGCCATCAGACGCTGGTCGACGACAACCGGACCGGCGTGTCGAACGTCGTGTTCGGCGGCAAGACGGCGCAGGTCATCTGGACCGGCCAGGCCGACGACACCATCGTCTCGTCGATCCAGCCGGACGACAGCGCGGGACGGATCGATGCCGTGATCCAGGGCGGCGCGTCCTCCTATTGGGGTGGCGTGGAGGCCGCGACCCTGTCGAATCTGGGCGGCATCCTCGACGCGTTCCTGACCGGTACCGGCGCCGTCAGCATCCAGGCCGACATGACGAACCATACCAGCACGACCGTGACCGGTTTCAGCGCCGGGCGGGACAGCCTTCTGCTCCAGAACGTCGCCGATCCGTCTCTCCTGTCGGTGCAACACCAGGCGGCCGGCGCCCTGATCCAGTTCGAGGACAGCAGGGTGATGCTGAACGGCGTGTCCCATGTCAGCCTGTCACAGACCCCTGGCGGCATCGTCGTTCTGTTCTGAGCGCGGCCTGAGGCAGAACAGCTCAGTTCCTGGTGGCGATACGACGTACGATGCGGTGCACGGCCCTGCCCCCGACGCGCATCGGCAGGGAGATGCGCCAAGAGGTAGATCGCCGGATGGCGGCGATCCAGTTCGCCAGTTCCGCCTCCTGCAGACGGCGATGCTCCGCCAGCATCCCGATATCGGCGAGCCTGCACTCCAGCGCATGATTCGCCCGACGCAGCGACTCCACGTGCTCTTGCAGGAGCCTCAGCTCCTCACGCTCCTGATGCGTCGCCGCAATACGTTCGCTGAACGCAGCATTCCGCCGCTCCAGCAGCAGGACCGAATTTCGAAGCCGCTCGCAGTCACTCTCGCTATCGAGCAGCCGATGCCGCAAAAGCGCAATTTGCTCCTCCGCGTCTGCGCGCGACGTCTTATTGGCCTCTTGCTCGTCAAAAAGGAGCTTTTGGGCGTCCTCTAGATCGCGCTGCTTCTGTTGAAGCGCCGCATGGTCCGACCGGCTGTAGCGTTTCGCTTCCTCGAGGCTCTCTGCAAGCAGGCGCGCATGCTCTTCCAGCTCGCGCAGACGATAGGACGTGTAATTGTCGAACACGTTGGGCGGCAAGTTGAAGGCGTTGTCCGCTCCGCGGAAATCCTCACGCACGTAGAAATCGTTGAGCCCGTCGAAATGGGCGCGCCTGTAACCCTGTGCGGCCAGAAAGGCTTCGATCCCCGTTTCCCGACGCTCGGGACGCTCGGGTAGCGTCGCCTCCACCATCACCACGGAGGGACGAATACGCGACCAATCGTTGCCGCGCAGTACCCGCTCTTCCCAACCTTCGACGTCGACTTTGAGGAAATCCACCCGGACGATTCCGGCCTCCTCAAGCACCACGCGCAGAGTACGCACCGCGGTCATGTGCTCCACCACCGTCCAACCATTGTCCCGGCAGCGCTGTGCTTCCACAGCATCCAGTGTTGACAAGCCGGTGCCCTGGACCTCGAAATAGGTTTGCTGGCCGTCGCTGTCCGACAGGGCGCAGCCGAATGACTGATCACGTGGCCGTTCGTCCAGCAAACGCTGCAGCAGTGACGGGTTAGGCTCGATGTTGATCCCGCTCCAGCCTCGATCGTACAGCGCTTTGCAATCGTTCTCCATGCGCGGATCGGCGGCGCCGACATCCACGAAAACGCCCTCCGCAGTGCCACCAAAGATTCGGTGCAGCAGCACATCTTCATGGTTGGCGCTAAAGGACACGAAAGGCTCTGGGCGACCCGTCATCGTTCGAACGCTCCGGATGAAGGTTTTGATGCTCAATGAACGCCCAGCTCAGCCAGTCGGGCGAGTTGCCGTCGCAATACCGCGTCGCGCCCGTGATGGGTCTCGATGAAGCGTTTCGCGGCGGCACTCCTGCGCTGCGCGTCTTCCGGATCGCGGATTACCCGCTCCATCAGCCATGCGGCATGATCAATATCGGCGTCGGCCCATCTCTGTCCTTCGCCGAAGGGATACTCTCCCGGCTTCACCGGGATCAGCTTGAAACCAACCGGATAGCCGGTCCGTTCGGACAAAAGCTCCGTGGTGGCGGCATAGTCTGTGGCGATCACTGGAACGCCGAGCGCCATCGCTTCCGCGACCACCAGCCCTAGCCCCTCGCAACGGTGCAGCGAGAGCACGCAGTCCATCGCCACGACCAGGGCGAGGGTCTCGTCCCGACTCAGGACCTTGTCGATGACGACGATATCCGGGTCGTCCGCCACGGCAGCGAGGAAAGCGGCATGCTTTTCCGGCGCGTGGTGGCCATTCATGATCTTGATCACCAGACCAGCCCGCTCCGCGTGATGGGCCGACCGCATCATCGTGCGGAACGCCGCGATCGCGGCTTCCGGATTCTTGCGCTCTATGAAAGACAGGAAATCGAACGCGAAGAAGAACAGGAACCGGCATTCGGGCACCCCGAAATAGCGGCGCGGCAGTGGCGGAGGCGGCTTCACCGTCAGCATCACCGGCATCCGGATCACGGGCTTGTCGATCCGCGCCGCCAGCATGCGCTGTATCCAACCGGTCTGCGCCCAGATCTCGTCGACCCCGTCGAACGCCCCCAGCCAGGCGCGGGGAAATTCTTCGAGCTCCCAGGCCGGCATGCCGATCCGGTAGGCGGGTTCCGTGAGACGCGGCGCCATATGGTCTAGGACCGCCGGCAACTGGTCTGCATTGATGTTGGCGAAAAGCTGCACGCGACCGGTCGCGTTCTCGTGCAGCCAACGCTCATTGCTGCGGTCGGACCGGTCGGATACGACGCCGAACGAGACGTCCACCCCCTCCACCGTCAGGCTGGAGTGGCGCAAACCGGTCAGCATGGAGCGCGCCATGGCGCCGACGCCGCTGGTAGTACGCAGATAGCCGATCACCGAGAGATCCGCCCTGTGCGCACCATGATCACGCGCCTTACTGCTATCCGTGAACGGACGTTGGCCAAGCCTTTCGGCGACAGGCGCGATCAGGCGATGATCGAAACCCTGCTCGGTCCGGGCGAGATTAACGTACCAGTCAGACAAATAGCTGAGGTGATCGGCCCGCTCGGGATCGAGCCCGTAACGCTGGTTGTTAAAGAAGCTCCACAGATAATGCATGAAATTGGTCATCACGAGACGCGCGTTGTCACGATTTCCGCAAGGCGCGGCCTGATGAAGATAGGCCTCATAAGTCTCGAACGGATCGTCTGACCAGTCTGGCGTGGTCTGGCGGAACATACGCCGGACATGGTCAGGAATGACCGTCCCGGAAGCAAATCGGCCATAAGCGTAGAGCGCCGAGGGGATCGTTCCGTAACCTGCACGCATGAGCCGGTCGGCGTAATCGGCGAGCAGGGAGGCGAGCGCCGACTTCTGCGGCGGCTGGAAGTCCTTGCTGTGACGACTCAGGCGGTCAGGGGTCTTCGGATCGAAGCCGCTGAAATGGAAGAAGCTAAGCGGCGCGCCATCCACCGTCCAATGCCCGGGACTGCCGCCGAAATGCGACTGGTTCAGGTTCCAGTAGGCAAGATTTACGGTGCGGTCATGGAGGATGCGTGCGGCCGGCGCGAAGCCCGGCACCAGATCCATGAATTTCTGGTCGACGAACAGACCGTCCACCTGCTGATTGACGCAATGGTGCCGCAGCCGACGCATCCACCAACGGATGATAAAACGGGTTTCCGCGCAGTTGGAAACGCCCAGGAACCCTAGATTGTAAATGCCCGATCGCATGATGGTGATGTCGCTGGGATCGCTATCAAGCTCGGCAGGCTCGTGCAGATGGGGCGTCAGTACCAGAGACGCGCCATCACGCAGTGGTTGCAGGACAGCGCCAAGATACGCGTATACAGAGATGTCCGGATCCAGATAGAGGACCGTTCCAAACCCGTCTTCCAGCAGACGGTCGATCATGAACGGCTTCACTGCGGTGTTGAATTCCATCACGTCGTACTGGAACGACATTCGCCGGAACTGAGGGATCGACAGTGTGCGCGCTTCGACCACGGTGAAAGGCCCGTCATAGAGCCCATCCCATTCGACGATCTCGTCGCTTAGGCAGACGAACAACGAGGCTTCAGGATGCCACCGCCGAACCGACTCCATGAGGACCCGGGCGAACGGCATGTAGTTATTGGAACATACCGTGAAAATGGCGAGATGACGATCTTGCGCCCGCACCGATTGCGCCTCGGCCGATTCGTCCGGCCGATCTTTCTTGCCCATCAAACGTCCTGTCGCTTCACGCTACGCCGGGGCCTTCTGCCATCTTTGCCAGCCACTGCCCAGAGTTCGTTGGCCGATGCGGCGGCGGAACGTCCTTGAGGATTGGTAGCCGGAACGGCGATAGATGCTCGGACGCCCACCGACTAGGCATCCGAAAATCGCCAACCAAGCCCGCATGGCCCATCTCGATACGCCTCAACCGGCCACAAACGGCTCGTCGATTTTCGAAAGAGTTGCCGTTCTCCTCAGCTACGTCGTCGCGACCATCGCCTTTCTGCTCGCCTGGCAGCACGATCCGTATCGTCCTCTCACGTCCAGCCTGAGGCAGGATGGTGGAGCCACTACGACCAACACCACTATTTTCTATCCGCACTCGGTTTTGCCCATGGCGACCTTTCCCCGGCGGTACATTGGTATCTACCTGCCTATCCGGCCCTTGCTAGCCTCTTTGTTCACCTAATTCCCGTCGACCCATTTCTGGTCCCGGACCTCATCTGCTTCTTGATATCCTTACGACTGTCGATCAGCCTCGGGGGCACCGTAGCTCCCGGTTGGCGATTCGGGCGGCTGGCCGGTCTGCTGTCGTTTCTAGGTTGCAACGTGCTGCCTCCGATTAGTCTGGCCGCCTGGGTGACGCCCTGGAGCAGCACCCTGGCCGTGCCGCCGATCCTCGGCAGCCTGCGAGCCATGATCGCGGAGATGGATAGGTCTTAGTGGGCTGCCGTCCTTTGGATGCCGCATTGCTGCTGTCCCACACCGCGTTGCGCACGAAGCCAGCGCCGATCCAGCCATCCGGCAGGTCCAGGGCGCGATGCGCGCACAGGATTGCCATCCGCGCCGGATCGGCGCCGATCAGCGCCGTCCGAACATGCGCTCGATCTCGGCCCGGCTCAGTTTCAGGAAGGTGGGGCGGCCATGCGAGCAGGTGGCGGCGCGCGGCGTGCGCTCCATGTCGCGCAGCAGGGCATCCATCTCGGCGCCCGTGAGCTTTCGCCCGGCGCGGATGCTGCCATGGCAGGCCATGCGCGCGATCACCGCGTCGAGACGCGTGTGCAGCCCGTTCACCTGATCCGGACCGGCCAGCTCGTCTTCCGCCAGCTCCTCGGCCAGATCGCGCAGCAGAGCGGCCGGGTCAGGATTGCCAAGCAGGGCCGGCACGGCGCGCAGCAGCACCGATCGCCCGCCGAACGGCTCGATCTCGATCCCGAACGCGGACAGGCTGTCGGCGTGCTCGGCCAGACGGGCGGCGTCCCGGACCGGCAAATCCACCACTTCGGGGATCAGCAGGCGCTGCGCCCGGATGGTGCCGTCCAGGAACTGGGCGCGCAGATGTTCGTGGGTCAGACGCTCATGCGCCGCGTGCTGGTCCACCAGAACCAGGCTGCCGTCGCCCGCCACGGCGATCACATAGGTGTCCAGAACCTGCGCCACCGCCGCGCCGAGCGGGTGCTGGTGTTCGTCGATCCGGGATACGGGCGCCCTTTCCGGCACCCGTGCCGAGGGCGCGTCGCCCAGAGCGAGCTCGACCGGCGGCGGCGCCACCGGCTCCGCGAAACCGCGCGTTTCCATCGCCAGAACCTCGCCCGCCGGACGGGCAAGCATCGGAGCCGGTTCCGGCGGATACCAGATGGACGCGGCGGAGCGGCGTTGCGACAGAAGCGCCGGGCTCGCGCCGACCGGCCCGGCACCGCCGGCCAGCCCGCGGCCCAGGGTGCCGATCACCAGGGCTCGCACCGCGGCGGGATCGGCGAAACGTAGTTCCGTCTTGGCCGGATGGACATTCACGTCCAGGCGGTCTGGCGGGACGTCAAGAAACAGCGCCACCACAGCGTGCCGCCCCTGCTCCAGCACCTGGCGATAGGCGACGCGTACCGCCGTTCGCAGCACCGGGTCGGCCACCGGGCGGTTGTTCACCACCAGGAACTGCCCGCCGACCGTGGCCCGATGCACCGCCGGGCCGCAGGCGAAACCGCTCAGGCCGATGCCGTCCCGCAGCCCCTCGACGGGCAGCAACCCGTTCGGCGCCGCGCCGCCGGCCTCGTCCGCCAGAAGCGCGGAGACACGGGTAGCGCGATCCTGCCGCGGCAGATCGAGCACCAGGCGATCGTCGATCTCCAGACGGAACGCGATCTCCGGTGCCGACAGCGCCAGGCGGCGCACCGCCAGCTCGGCATGCCCCGCCTCGACCCGGGCGCTCTTGAGGAATTTGCGCCGCGCCGGCGTGGCGAAAAACAGGTCCTCCACCAGAACCTGCGTGCCGTACGGCCCGGAGCAGGGCTCCGCTTGCCGCACCAACCCTCCTTCCACCCGCAACCGCCAGGCTTCGCCGCCTTTGGGGCGCGAGGAGATGCAGAGACGGGCCGCGGCGCCGATGGAGGGGAGTGCCTCGCCCCGAAAGCCGAGCGTGGCGACCTGGACCAGGGTCTCGTCGGTGAGCTTGGAGGTGCAGTGGCGCTGTACGGCCAGAGCCAGCTCATCGGGCGACATGCCGACCCCGTCATCCGACACGTCGATGCGCGCGACACCGCCCGCCGCGAGCGACACCTGGATGCGGCGTGCACCGGCATCGATGCTGTTCTCGACCAGCTCCTTCACCGCCGCGGCCGGACGCTCGATCACCTCGCCGGCGGCGATGCGATTGACCACGTGCTCGGATAGCCTGCGAATCGTCGGCATGGCGCCGCCTCCCCGCTCAGCGATGGATGAACGAAGCGCCTGCCGGACCAGGCGCGGCGGCGCGGATCAGAAGAGGCGGGAGAAGAAGCCCGGCTTGCTGTCCTTCAGCGTCGGGGTCGCGCCCACCGTGGGGCTGCGGCCGAGTGCGGCATTCTCCTGCAGGCGCTGACGCTCCGCCGGCGCGTCGACGATCTCGCCGGCCTTGCCGCCCTGCCAGAACATCAGCTCGTTCACGAAGCCCTGGCTGGGATGGTCGAGCGCGCCGCCCGTCGGCGCCTGGGTGCTGGACCGCGCAGCGTCGGCGACCAGCGCGTCCTGCCCGGCACTGTCGCTGCCGGCGGCGCCGTGCAGCGCCACATCGGGGGCCACGGTTTCCAGCGCCTGCATCTGCGCGCTCTGATCCTGCGGGCGCTCCAGCCCGGGGGTCGGCTTGGCGAGGTCGGTGCCGTTCGGCATGGCCAGGGGCGCACGCGTGGTGACGGTGAACTCGTCCGGCGAGGTGCGGGCGAGGCCGAAATCACGCTCGATCTGTTCGCCGGAACAGGCGGCAAGCGACAGAGCGGATGCCGACAACGCGGCCACGAGAAGCAGGCGATGAGGAAGCGTCGACATGCCCGCTTCTCTAGGATGGAACCGGACGCGCGGCAAGCTCGTGTCCGGTTGCGTATCAAAACCCGCTCAGAAGGTTTCGGGATCGGGACCAAGGCGCTTCCCTGCATCCAGCCCGGCCATCTGGCGCATGTCCGCCTCGTCCAGCGCGAAGCCGAATACGTCGATGTTCTCCCGGATCCGCGATGGGGTGACCGATTTCGGGATCGCCACTACGCCGCGCTGCATGTGCCAGCGCAGAACCACCTGGGCCGGCGTGCGACCATGTTTCTCGGCCAGCGCCCCGATCACCGGGTTCTCCAACTCGCCCTGCGCCAGAGGCGACCAGGCCTCGGTGACGATACCGTGGCTGCGATGAAACTCGTGCAGCTCGTTCTGCTGCAGGCCGGGATGCAGCTCGATCTGGTTCACCGCAGGCACCGTGCCGGTCTCGTCGATCAGGCGGCGCAGATGCGCGACGGTGAAGTTGGACACGCCGATCGCCCGGGCGCGGCCTTCGGCGGCGATGCGCTCCAGCACGCGCCAGCTTTCGACATACTTGTCGTCCTGCGGACGCGGCCAGTGGATCAGATAAAGGTCCACATAATCAAGCCCGAGCTTGCCGAGGCTGGTCTCGAAGGCACGCAGGGCGGTGTCGGTGCCCTGGTCCGTGTTCCACAGCTTCGTGGTGACGAACAACTCGGCCCGCGGCACCTCGGCTGCGGCGATGGCGCGGCCGACACCTTCCTCGTTGCGATAGATCGCGGCGGTGTCGATGGAGCGGTAGCCCTCCTGGATGGCGATGCCGACGGCGCGCTCGGCTTCTTCCGGCTTGACCTTGAAGACACCGTAACCGAGCTGCGGGATCGCGCCGCCCCCGTTCAGGGCGATGGTGGGAACGTTGGGCATGGTGGGCTCCTTGGCGGACAACTGCGCCTCTAACCCGCCCCGGCCGGCTTCGTTGCGCCGCCATCAGGCGCCGAACGGCATCAGACCGGTTCGGAGCCCGGCCCCTTGCGGTCGAACAGCCCGTCCAGGAGCAGCACGATCACGCCGCAGACGATGGCCGCATCGGCCACGTTGAAGATGTAGTTCCAGGACAGCGAGCCGATATGGGCGTGAATGAAATCCACCACCGCCCCGAAGCGCGCGCGGTCGATCACGTTGCCGATCGCGCCTCCGGAGATCGCGCCCAGCGCCAGCCGCACCACCGGCTTCGGCGTGCGGCTCATCCACCAGAGCAGGCCGGCGGTGACGGCCACGGACACCAGGCTGAACAGGATCGGACCCGCAGCACCGACGCCGCCGGCCAGACCGAAAGTGACCGCATGGTTCCACACCATCTCGAAATCCAGCACCGGCAGCACCCGCACGAAGCGACGCTGCGGCAGGTCGAGACCATAGAGGATCCAGTTCTTGCTGGCCTGATCGGCCAACAGCACCAGCAACCCCAGCAGGAGCCCGGGCGCCACGCGGCGTCCGAGCCCCGCGCGCGGGGCGATCGCGGCGGCGTCCATGCTCAGCCCACCACGTCGGCGCAGCGCAGGCACAGGGCCGGATGGGCCGGCACCGTGCCGACCTCTTCCAGCACGCGCCAGCAGCGGGAGCATTTATGACCGGGCGCCACGCCGACTGACGGCAGCAGATGCGGCCCGCTGCCCTCCCCCGGCGCATCCGAGAACACGGAGGCGGCGCCGGGGTCGATCGCGACATCCGCGCGCGACACGATCGCCAGCTCGTCCCAGTCCACCTGACCGAACTCGGCGGCTTCCGTCTCGGACAAGGTCAGGGTCAGTTCGGCCTGGAGCGAGGAGGCGACCAGGCCGTCGCGACGCGCCGACTCGATGGCGGTGGTGACCAGACGGCGCACGGCACGCAGGCGAACCCAGCGCTCGCCCAGCGCCGGATCGCTCCAGTCCGCCGGCAGGGCCGGGAAATCCTGCAGATGCACGCTGCTCTCCTCGCCGAAGCGGGCGGTCCAGGCATCCTCGGCGGTGAACACCAGCACCGGCGCCAGCCAGCAGCAGAGCGCGCGATGCAGGTGATCGAGCACGGTGCGGCAGGCGCGGCGACGCAGGCTCGACGGCGCGTCGCAATACAGCGCGTCCTTGCGCACATCGAAATAGAACGCCGACAGGTCCGACGCGCAGAAAGCGTGCAGCGCCGGATACACGCCGACCCATTGATGGCTTTCCACCGCGCCGGCGATCTGCGCGCCCAGCTCGCTCAGCCGGTGCAGCACCCAGCGCTCGAGTTCCGGCATCTCCGCCAGGGGGACGCGCTCGCTCTCCTCGAACCCGTCCAGCGCGCCGAGCAGCCAGCGCAGCGTGTTGCGCAGCCGGCGATAGAGCTCGCCCTGCTGCTTCAGGATCTCCGGCCCGATGCGCAGATCCTCGTTGGTGTCGGCGTTCATCACCCACAGGCGCAGGATGTCGGCGCCGAGCGTGTCGCAGGTGGCCTTGGGCGCGATCACGTTGCCGAGCGACTTGCTCATCTTGCGGCCCTGCTCGTCGAGCACGAAGCCATTGGTGACAAGCGCCTTGAACGGCGCCACGCCGCGCGAGCCGACGCTTTCCAGCAGGGAGGACTGGAACCAGCCGCGATGCTGGTCCGAGCCTTCCAGATAGAGGTCGGCCGGGCGCGGCAGGCCGCGTCCGCCTTCCTCGCCCAGCACGAAGGCATGGGTGGAGCCGCTTTCGAACCAGACATCGACGATGTCGAACACCTGCTCGTAATCGGCCGGGTCGCGCCCCTCGCCCAGGAAGCGCGAAGGCGACGAGGCATACCAGGCATCGGCGCCCTCGGCGCGGAACGCTTCCACCACGCGCGCCATCACCAAAGGATCGCGCAGCACTTCGCCGGTGCGCTTCTCCACGAAGACGGCGATCGGCACACCCCAGGCGCGCTGGCGCGAGATGCACCAGTCCGGCCGTCCGGCCACCATCGAGGTCAGCCGGTTGCGCGCCTGCGCCGGCACGAAACGCACATCGTCCAGCGCCCGGAGCGCACGGGCGCGGATGCCGTCGCCGTCCGCATCGTCCATGCGGATGAACCATTGCGGGGTGGCGCGATAGATCACCGGCGCGCGCGACCGCCAGCTATGCGGATAGGAATGCACCAGGGTGCCGCGCGCCAGCAGACCGGCGGCCGCCTCGCCGCGCTCGACGCTGGCCGCCATCGCCCCGGACAGCGCCGCGCAGACCGGATCGGCGGCCTGGAACACATGGATGCCGGCGAAGCCCGGCACCCAGGGCGCATAGCGGCCGTCGCCTTCCACCGTTTCCGGCACGGCAATGCCGTTGGCGACGGAAAGGGCGAAATCGTCCTCGCCATGGGCCGGCGCCATGTGCACGAGGCCGGTGCCGGCCTCGGTGGTGACGAAATCGCCGGCCAGCAGCGGCACGTCATGATCGTAACCGCCATCGAACGCCTCGATGCCGCGCAACGGATGCGCGCAGATGCCGCCTTCCAGCGCCTCGCCCGGCAGGGTGTAGAGCACGTGATGACCGGAGATCCCGGCGCTCTGGCAGAAACGCTCGATCAGCGCCTCGGCCACCAGCAGCTTCTGTCCCGGATGGGCGAAGGAGTCGTCCGTCACCGTATCCACGCGCAGCACCGCGTAGGTGATCTCGGGACCGAAGGCGATGGCGCGGTTGGCCGGCATGGTCCAGGGCGTGGTGGTCCAGATCACCGCGGACACGCCGTCGAGCGCCGCGGCCGGGGTCGGATCGCGCACGATGGGGAACGCAACCCAGATCGTAGTGGAGGTGTGGTCGTGATACTCGATCTCGGCCTCGGCCAGCGCGGTCTTCTCCACCGGGCTCCACATCACCGGACGCAGGCCGCGATACAGCGTGCCGTTCTCTAGGAAGCGGCCGATCTCGGCGGCGATCGCGGCCTCGGAGCCGAAATCCATCGTGGCGTAGCGACTCGCCCAATCGGCCTGCACGCCCAGGCGGCGGAACTCCTCGGCCTGGATGTCGAGCCATTTCTGCGCATAGGCGCGGCATTCGGCGCGGAACTGCAGGATCGGCACGCCGTCCTTGTCGCGCTTCGCCTTGCGGTACTCCTCCTCGATCCGCCACTCGATCGGCAGGCCGTGGCAGTCCCAGCCCGGCACGTAGCGCACCGCGAAACCGCTCATGCGATGGGCGCGGTTGATCACGTCCTTCAGGATCTTGTTGAGCGCGTGGCCGTTATGCAGATGGCCGTTGGCGTAGGGCGGGCCGTCATGCAGGGTGAAGGGCGTCGCGCCCGCATTAGCCGCATCCAGCCGCGCGTCGAGCCCCATGCGCGCCCAGCGCTCCAGAATGATCGGCTCGCGCTTCGGCAGGTCGCCGCGCATCGGAAACGCCGTGCGGGGCAGGAACACGCTGTCGCGATAGTCGATCTCGGTCATTCTGGTCTCTGAGCCGAAGCGGGTCCCGGGCGGCCGTGACGCCGCCGCAACCCGGACAAAAAGGAATTGAAGCCGGTTCTTATGCGGAACGGCGACGCGTGCGGTCAATCGACCCTATCCAGAGCCGGTGACCCGACGCGTCCGCGCTCAGCCTCGGGCGCGGATGCGTCGCCATCGCGCCAGCACCCGCCGGAGAGCGCGCTCGAACAGCGACCGCTCCGGCGGCCGCGACGCCAGCGCCGACAGAGCGGCCTCCAGACGCCCCAGCGTTTCTTCGACGCGGACCAGGCGGTGCTGGAGATCCTCGTGCCGCGCATGGCCCCACAGCCCGTTACGGTCGAGATTGGCCAGGATCCTGCCATGCTGCAGCTCGGCCTGCTCGTGATAGGCCTCGGCCCGGCTGCCGAGCGTGCCGATCACCGCCAGCGCGCCCGGATCGGCGTCCCGCAGCGCCCGGAGCTGGTTGTTGCGATACCGCACATACTGCGCGTCATGCGGGGACGCGTCGTCGTCGGCGCTGTTCACATAAGCCGCCAGCGTGCCGGGCTCGCGCAGATGATAGAAGCCGAGCCGGCGCGGCAGCACGCCGATATCGCCGAGCGCCAGCAGCCGGAGCAGGAAATCCCAGTCCTCCAGCACCGGCAGGGCCAGATCGAACCGGCCCGCGCGACGCACCGCCTCGCTCCGGAACAGGAAGGCGATGCTCGGCACCCGGTTCCGGCCAAGCATGGCGTCGAGCGCCAGGACCTTCATGTCGAAGACCGCAGGGGCACGGCCGATCTCCCGCACCTCGGCGCGATCGAGCTGCTCGCGCACCACCGTCCAGTGGCTGAGGACACCGGCGAACGCATGGTGCTCCGGCCGCGACAGCCATTCCGTCATCGACCGCAGGAAATCCGGATGCCAGGTATCGTCGTCGTCATGCAGGGCGACGTGGGCGAAACCGCCGCTCCGCTCCGCCGTCCCCAGCGCCTGGACCTGGAGCTGGGCCAGCGCCGCATTCGCCGCCGCCTGCCGCCCCAGCGGCGCAGCATGGTGCAGGATGGTGATCCGGCCGAGAAACCCGGTCGCATGCCGTGCCGCCAGGCCGTCCACCGGAGCGGGGTCGCCGCCATCGTTGACCACGAACAGGTGCCAGTCGTCCCAGCGCTGCGACAGGACGCTGGCGAAGGCGCGCGCCAGCAGGATCGGCCGGTCGCGCGTGCGCATCAGGATCGCGACGGAACGCCCGTCGCCATCCGTCGGCGCGGAAGCCTGGTTCGGAAAAGACTCTGCCATGCGATCCTCGAGGCGTTCCGGCCGGCCAGACGCTATTCGAACCGGCCGAGAACGCGCTTGCCGTAATGTCCCATCATGTGTCGCACCCAGGCTTTCAGCTCGGGCGCCTCCTCCGGCGGCACGCGCGCGAGCCAGCTCAGCACCGTGCCCATGCGCCAGCCGCAGCTCCGGAGCGCCGCGGTGCGGGCCTCGGCGCCGCTCGGCACCCCGTTCGGCACCAGGGTCTTGTAGCCGTCATGGTCGAAGGTGGCATGATGGCCGAGCCCGCCCAGCAGGCGCAGCTCCCGCGCATCCGGCGACAACGTGACGGCCGCAAGGGTGGCGCGCACCACCTCGGGGGTGATCTCCTCCAGCGCCAGCGCGCCGCACCGCCCGGTCTCGAACAGCGTCCGCACGGTGGCGAGACAGCCGTCCTGGAACGGCTTCGCGGCGCGCTCGAACTGCGCGCTTCCCTCCGGATCCTCCGCCGTCACCGCCTGCCAGCGCCCGTCGCCGTCCTGCGCGTAGCCGGTCACGGTGCCATGCGGCGCCGTGTGCAGCTCTTCCAGGACTTCCACCGCGTCGGTCAGCTCCGGGCGCTCCTCCGGCGGCTCGAAATCCGAGGCGAAGGCGCTGTCGGCGGGGCCGGCGCCGGCCCGGTTGTTGATGGCCGCGGGCCAGAGCCCGTAATAGAAGCCGTGCAGCTCGGAGCGCGCGCCGGCACTGTCCAGCAGGGTGCGCAGCGACCGCTGCATGGTGGCGTGCCAGCCCAGATCGACCAGACCGAACCGCCCGCCCTCCAGAACGCCGGACTGACGCAGATAGCCGATCAGCGCCGCATGATGCGGTTCGAGCGCGGCGTGCACCTCGCTCGAATGGGCCTGGAGCAGATGCTCGAACCGGCCGGTCCCGTCCGGCCAGACCAGACGCGTGTCCAGATCGCCGAACTGCGCGTTCGCGTCGGCGACCAAGGCCGGGATCGCGTCCAGACCGGCGCGGCGCAAGGCGGTCCGCACCGTCAGCGTGCCGTCGCTGCTGGCCAGAAAGCCGAGCAGGGCCTGGTCGAGCCGCCCCGGCGCCCCACGCACATAGCCGCAGGCGAGATTGAGCGGCCGGCGTGCCACCTCGAAATACACCCCGTCGATCCCGGTGCGCGCGGCGGCGCCGGAGTCCCGCCAGGCCTGGAGGATCAGCCAGCCGTCGCGGGCGCAGAACAGCAGCTGCTCGATCCGGTGCCGCGCCACCTGTTGCTCGAGCCAGCGCACGAAGCCGGTCAGCACGATCCCGCCCCAGACCGCGCCGAGCTCGCGCCAGAACGCCGCGTCCGACGGATCGTGGTCGGGATCGGCGCGCGACAGCAGCACCTGCGCGCGCCGGGCACGGGAAAACGGCAGGGAGGCGGGCGAGAGCGGCAGGGCGGTGCGGCGCGAGGAGCGGGCGCGGAGATAGGGCAGCGTCGCGATCCCGAAATCGCGCGGCCGGTCGATATCGGCATGCGCGTCGTCGCCGATATGCAGGATGCGCGCGCCAGCAAAACGCTGCGCCAGCACGGGCCAGATCCGGCCGGTGGCCTTGGTGGCCCCCGTCTCGGACGAGACGAACACCCCCGCGCCGAGCCCAAACCCGGCGGCTTCGAGCCGCGCCTCGATGAAGGGGCGCGGCAGATACATGTCGGACACGAAGGCGAAGCGCGTGCCCGCTTCGGCCAGAGCGCGCGTCAGCTCCAGCAGATCCGGCACCGGCAGAAGCGCGTCGGCCTCGCTTTCCAGCTCCAGCCGGCGGATCAGGCCGCGCCAGGGCGACAGCCGGCCGGGCAGACGGTCGAGAATGGCCTCGTAGTCGATCTCCTCCGCGCCGTGCAGCGCCTGCGCGCTCAGCCGCGCCGCGCGTTCCGCAGCCTCCCGCTCCGGCGCGAAACCGTCCGCGACGGCGCCGATCTCCCCGCGCAGACGGCGCTCGACCTCGGCGAACAGATCGGCCGGGCTGTCCAGCGACCGGGTGAGCGCGGTGTCGAACACGTCGATGGTGACCAGATCGGCGTCCCGCCCGGCGGCCAGGGCGGCCTCGAGAAAGCGCGCGTCGAGGCGCCATCCGGCCGGCACGGTCAGAGCGGCTTGTGCCGCTGGAGGTAGTCCCGCGCCCAGGCGGCGTCGGCGGCGATCTGCGCCTTCAGCGCGTCGAGCCCGTCGAACCGCTTCTCCGCCCGCAGCAGCGTATGCAGGGAGACGCAGAGTTCCTGGCCATAGAGATCGCCGTCGAAATCGAACAGATTGACCTCGAGCCGGCTTTCCGGCGTGTCGGCCACGGTGGGACGCCGGCCGATATTGGCGACGCCGTGCCGGGCGGTGCCGTCCGGCAGCCGGACGGTGGCGGCATAGACGCCCCGCGCCGGCTCCAGATGACGCCCCAGCGCCAGATTGGCGGTGGGGAAGCCGAGCAGACGGCCGCGCTTGTCGCCATGCGCGACGACGCCGCGCACCGCCCAGGGGCGGCCCAGCTCCTCGGTCGCGCGTTCGGGATAGCCGTCCAGAAGCGCGCGCCGGATACGCGACGACGAGAACGGGCCGCCCGCATCGGCCAGAGCCGGCACCACGGTCAGGCCGATGCCCAGGCGCTCGGCCTGGACGGCCAGGGTGGCCACATTGCCGCCGCGACGATGGCCGTAGGCGAAATCGGCACCGCAGGCGAGATGCACCGCGCCGAGGCCGCGATGCAGCACCTCTTCCACGAACTGCTCCGGCGAGAGCAGCGAAAAGTCGCGATCGAACGGCACCTCGAACACATGCGCGACGCCATGACGGCGCAGCGCGTCGAAGCGTTCGGCGGAGAGGCTGAGCCGGAAGGGCGGATCCTCGGGACGGAACAGCTCGCGCGGGTGCGGCTCGAAGGTGAGCACGCCGAGCGGCCGGTCCGGGCGCGCCGCATGCAGGGCACGCAGCAGATGAACATGGCCCAGATGGACGCCGTCGAAATTGCCGAGGGCCAGGATCGCGCCGCGCGCCTCCTGCGGCACGTCGCGCCAGTTCCGGTGCAGCATGGTCATGCGGCGGTCGGGGCGGCGGACGGGACGGCGGCGGGGGTGACGGAAGACGCGGCGGGCAGACCGAAACGCGCGGCGACGGCCGCGAAATCCGGCGCGACCGGATGGCGCGACGAGGCCACGGTGCCGTCCTCGGGCCGGACGAGCTGGCAGCATCGCAGACCCGCCTCCGCCGCCGCATCGAGTTCGGCCTCGACATCGGACAGGAACAGGATCTCGTCCGGCGGCAGGCCGAGCCGCCCGGCGATGGTGCGGTAGGAGTTGGTATCGCGCTTGGCGCCGACCCCGGTATCGAAGAAGCCGTCGAACAGCGCGGTGAGATCCCCGTCCGGGCCGTTGCGGAAGATCAGGTGCTGCGCTTCCACCGAGCCGGACGAATAGACCGCGATGCGCAGGCCGGCTTCCGTCCAGGAGCGCAGCGCCGGCGACACGTCGGGATAGATCTCCGCCTTGAGCAGACCCGCCTCGTAGCCATCGCGCCAGACGAGCCCCTGCAGCGTCTTCAGCGGACCGATCTTGGCGTCCTCGTCCATCCACCCCAGCAGTCGGGTGAGCGGATCGGCATCCGGCGCCAGCCGACGCACTTCGGCCAGCGCGTCGGCCACCGGCTTCTCGTCGGCGCGCCGTCCGACCAGGGAGGGCAGAGCCTGGCGGGCATAAGGAAACAGGACGCGATGCACGAAGGCGATCGGCGTGGTGGTGCCCTCGATATCGGTCAGAACGGCGCGGATCGCGCTCATCTGGCGGCGAACCGGGCCGGGAAACGCTCGGCCACATCGTCGCCCGTGTAGTTGGCGATCCAGCCCGTGGTGTCGGTGAAGACGCGCAGCGCCGTGACCTCGGGGGCCTCGCCGGCATCGAACCAGTGCCGGATGCCGGTGGGCACGGAGATCAGGTCGCCCTGCACGCAATGCGCGTCGTAGATCTTGCCGTCGACATGCAGGATGAACGAGCCGGCGCCACGCACGAAGAAGCGCACCTCGTCCTCGCTATGGGTGTGTTCGCTCAGGAACTTGGCCCGCAGCGCTTCCTTGTTCGGCGTCTGCGCGCCGATGCGGATCACGTCCGCGCTGCCGGCACCGCTCTCGCCCATGAGCTTGTCGAGAAACGGGCGGTAGGCGGCCAGGACGGTCTCGGAATCGGCATCGTCGGCGAGAACCACCGGCGAGTTCCAGCGCTCGAACCGCACGCCGATCCCGGCCAGGATGCGGGCGATGTCCGCGCCGTCCTCGGTGCTGATCACGGCGACGCCCGGGGCATCGTCGTTATAGACGGTGAGAAGGCTCATGATCGCTCCTTTCGCGGCGGGAACGGTACGGGTCGAAAAAGGAAAAGGCATCCCGGCACGCCACCGGGATACGCCAGACGCCGGAACGCTGCGACACGGCCCCCGCGGGCCCAGTCTTCAGGGATGCGGGTTGGCCGGCGGCTGCTGCGGATAGGCGGCGCCGGGCGCGGCATAGTTCTGCGGCGGGGGCTGGTAGGCGCCGGGCTGCGCGGCCTGATGCTGACCGACAAGCGGGGGCGGCGCGGGCGGCTGGTTCGGCTGGCCGTGCTCCATGGATTCGTCATCGGCCATGTTGCGCTTGAACGACTTGATGCCCTTGGCGAAGTCGCCCATCAGCCCGCTGATCTTGGAGCCGCCGCCGAACAGCACGAGGACGACCGCCAGGACGATCAACCAGTGCCAGATGCTCAAGCTACCCATGACGCCCTCGTTCCGTTTGGTGCACCGGCCATCGCCGGACGCATCTCGGCTGACGACATGGAACCGTCCGCGCCGGCTTGCAAGCCTCGCCGGGGTCCGCGCTGCAAACCGCGTGCTCTTCAACGCCTTCGCCGAAGCGGCGGGAACAGGTGAAACCGCTACAGGGCGTGCCGCGCCAGCGCGAAAGCTTCGGCCTCCTGCGGATCCATGCGCAAGGCGCGCTCGGCGGTGTCGCGGTCGAAGCCGGCGCGGGCCAGGGCGGCGAGAGCCTTGTTCCACGCGGCGGGATCGTCCAGCGCGGCCGGATCGCCGAACGGACCGATACGCCGCCGTCTGGCCTGCAGCACGGCCGAGCGCAGATCGCTGCCGGCCGCTTCCTCCAGTGCGGTCTCGATCAGCTCCGGCGCCACGCCGCGCCCGGCCAGATGCGCGCCGATCGCGCGCCGGGAGCGCCCGCCGCGGCTGAGCGAACGGGCCCGGGATTCGGCGAAGGCAGCATCGTCCACCACCCTGGCGCCGGCCAGAGACGCGGCAACGGCCCGAACCGCCTCCCTCGCTTCGCGCACGGCGGCGGCGATCTCGTCGGAGGGACGCCCCGCGTCCCCGGCCTGGCGGCTCCAGCGGGCGATCTTCCGGTCCAGAACCCGCACCAGGCCGGCCTCGGTCGCGGCGAACCGGGCCAGATGCGCCAGGGCCGCCTCGCGCAGACGCCCGGCCGTCGGCACCGGGCCGGGATCGACCGGTTCGCCGCTGCGTGGCCGCGCCCGGCCGGGGGCCCGTTTCGCGGCGGCTGCGTCATCGGACTCAGAATTCGGCGCGATCGGCGAAACAGGAAGCGGCGCGGCACCCGTCGCGTCCCAGCCGCTTTCCCGGTCGGAATGTTCCCCGGCGGCGCGTGCGCCCGGCCTGCGTGCGGTCCCCTCCCCGGCCCGGCCGGGCTCTCGCCGAACCGGTCCGCTCATCGCGACCCGCCCCGAACAAGCGGAACCGGGCCGAATGCGGGGCTGGGCCTCGCATTCGCGGTTTGACTTGCGGCGACGGCCACCGGCACTCTCGTCGTTTGCTTCAACCCTCAACACCCCGGAGCCTCGCGGCGGCGAACCGCGCGAGGAGAAAGTAGTCGAGATGATCGCTCCGCTGATGCCGACCTACAACCGTGCCGACCTCGCTTTCGAGCGGGGCGAAGGCGCCTGGCTGTACACGGCGGACGGGCGACGATTCCTGGATTTCGGCGCCGGCATCGCGACCTCTTCGCTCGGGCACGGCCATCCGCATCTCGTGGCGGCGATCGCCGAGCAGGCGGCGCGGGTGATGCACGTCTCCAACCTGTATCGGGTGCCGCAGGCCGAGCGTCTGGCCGCGCGCCTGGTGGAGAACAGCTTCGCCGACAGCGTGTTCTTCTGCAATTCGGGCGCCGAAGCCAACGAAGGCATGGTGAAGATGATCCGCCGCGCGCAAGCGTCCACCGGACACGGCGAGCGCACCGAGATCATCTGCTTCGACGGCGCCTTCCATGGCCGGACCCTGGCCATGCTGTCGGCCACCGGCAACGTGAAATACCTGTCCGGCTTCGGCGAGCCCGTTTCCGGCTTCCGGCACGTGCCGCTGAACAACCTGAACGCGGTGCGCGACGCGATCGGCCCGCGGACGGCCGGCATCATGATCGAGCCGATCCAGGGCGAGAGCGGCGTGAACGCGGCGACGATCCGCTTCCTGCGCGAACTGCGCGCCGCCTGCGACGAGTTCGGGCTGCTGCTCGGCTTCGACGAGGTGCAGAGCGGCATGGGCCGCACCGGCAAGCTGTTCGCGCATCAATGGGCGGATGTGCGTCCGGACGTGGTCAGCACGGCCAAGGGCATCGGCGGCGGGTTCCCCCTGGGCGCGATCCTGGCCACGGAAGCGGTGGCCCAGCACCTCACCGCCGGTTCGCACGGCACCACCTTCGGCGGCAATCCGCTGGCTTGCGCCGCCGGCAACGCGGTGCTCGACGTACTGCTGTCGGACGGATTCCTTGAGGGCGTCCAGACACGCGGCGCGCTGCTGAAGCGCGAGCTGGACGCCCTGGTGCGGGCGCGTCCGGACGTGTTCGAGTCCGTCCGCGCGCACGAGACCGCCCCGGGCCTGATGCAGGGTCTGCGCTGCCGCGTGCCGGTCGCCGAGATGCAGGCGGCATCCCTGGCCGAGGGGCTGCTGGTGGTGGGCGCCGGCGACGACGTTCTGCGCATCATCCCGCCTCTCGTGGTGACCGACGCCGATTGCCGCGAGGCGGCGGCGCGCCTGGCCCGTGCGGCGGAGCGCGTGCGTCCGCAGGGCGCGGATGCTGCCCCGGCAGCCACCCTGGCAAATTCCCTGGCGGCCGCATCGTGAGCGCGGCGCTGAAGCGGCCCGCCGGTCTGGACGCCGCGCCGACGCGTCATTTCCTGGAGCTGCGCGATCTGGACACGGCGCTGCTGCGCCGCATCCTGGCCGCCGCGCACCGGCTGAAGACGGTGCCGCGCGACCGTTACGCGCCGAAGCCGCTGGCCGGGCTGACGCTCGGGCTGATGCTGGAAAAGCCCTCCACCCGAACGCGCGTCTCGTTCGAAGTGGCGATGCGCCAGCTCGGCGGCGAGGTGGTGGTGCTGAGCCCGCGCGACATGCAGCTCGGGCGCGGCGAGACCCTGCCGGACACGGCGCGCGTGCTGTCGCGCTTTCTCGACGCGATCGTCCTGCGCACGGACAATCACGCCAAGCTGGCGGAGCTGGCCGCCCATGCCAGCATTCCGGTGATCAACGGTCTGACCGAGCGCTCGCATCCGGTGCAGCTCCTGGCCGATATCATGACCTTCGAGGAGCTGCGCGGCCCGATCGCCGGACGCACCCTGGCGTGGTGCGGCGACGGCAACAACGTCGCGGCGAGCTGGATCGAGGCGGCGATGCGGTTCGGCTTCACGCTGCGGCTCGCCACCCCGCCGGACATGGCGCCGCGCCAGGAGGTGCTGGACTGGGCGGCGCGCGAGCAGGCGGCAGGGTCCGCGGGACGGATCGCGCTTCTGTCCGATCCGCAGGCGGCGGTGCGCGGCGCGGACTGCGTGATCACCGACACCTGGACCAGCATGGCCGACGACCCGGCGGAGGACCGCGCCTCCCGCCTGGAAGCGTTCCGGGTCGACGAGGCGCTGATGGCGCTGGCGGCCGAGAACGCCCTGTTCATGCATTGCCTGCCGGCGCATCGCGGCGAGGAGGTGACGGACGGGGTGATCGAGGGCAAATGGTCCGCCGTATTCGACGAGGCCGAGAACCGGCTGCACGCGCAGAAGGGCCTCCTGGCCTGGGCGCTCGGCGGCGAGAGCTGGGACGGACCGGTGCTGGACCGGGAGACCCGATGATGCAGGACGAGACGCACGGGCCCAGCGCCACCGAGGACGTTCCGTCCGCGCCGGGATGGGTGGAATCGCGACTGGACGAGATCCTGTCCGCCCTACCGTCGGAGCCGGCGCTGACCGGTCTCCGCAACGCCTATCTCGATTGCGTGGCCGCGGTGCGCTCGCCGGAGCAGGATCTGGACACGGCCCACGATCGCTGCCGCAGCGCCTTTCTCTCCGGTCTCGAAGAGAGGCTCGGCACCGATGCGGACACGCGGCGCGCGCTGGAGCAGAAACTGGAAGCGCTGGAAGACGAGATCTCCGAGCGTATCTAGAAAGAAGAAAGCGTTCTTTCTTGGAAGAAAGAACCAAAGACCTTCTGTCCGTTTAGCTCCGCAGCGCGGCACACATTCCGAGCCGAACGGACAGAAGTCTTTTTGCTTCTTTTTCTACAGAAAAAGAAGACCCTTCCCGTTTCCGGTCCTCCCCCCTGCCGGCAGTGCTGGCGAACCGCACGCCGGCGCATTATCTGTGCCGCATGGTCGAAACTCCCGCTTTTCTCGATAGCAGTCGCCCGGACGTGCCCGACATCGTGGTGCCACGCGGCGTGGTGCCGTTCTTCCTGCCCGGCCGCCCGGTGCGCGGGCGCCTGGTGCGGCTGGGCCCGCTCGCGGAGGCGCTGCTGGGGCGGCACGACAACCCGGCCGTGGTCAGCCGCCTGGCGGGCGAGGCGCTGGCCCTCGTAGCGGGTCTCGCTTCGGCACTGAAGTTTCAGGGCTCGTTCAGCCTGCAGGCCAAGGGCGACGGGCCCGTGACCATGCTGCTGGCCGATTGCACCGATTCCGGTGCGCTGCGCTTCCATGCCCGCGTCGATACGGAACGCATGGCCGCGCTGCTGGGCGCCGATCCGGCCCCCCTGGCGCGCACCCTGCTCGGCACCGGATACATGGCGTTCACGGTCGACCAGGGCGAGCACATGGAGCGCCACCAGGGCATCGTCTCCATCGAGGGCGACACGCTGTCGGCCATGGCCGGGCATTATTTCGAGACCAGTGAACAGCATGCCTGTTTCATCCGTCTGTTCTGCCGCCAGACCGAATCCGGCTGGCGCGCCGGCGCGCTGGTGCTGGAGCGAATCGCGGCCGAGGGCGGCATCGATCCCGGTCGCGAACTCGACAACGCCGTGCTGGACCAGAACCGTCTGGCGCGTTCGGAGACCGACGAGGAAAGCTGGCTCACCGCCAAGGCGCTCGCCGCCACGCTGAGCGAGACCGAGTTGCTCGACGACACGCTTCTGCCTGAGGAACTGCTGTTCCGCCTGTTCCACGAGGAAGGCGTCGCCACCGACCGGCCCCGTGCTCTCGCCTATGGCTGCCGCTGTTCGCGCGCCAAGCTGGCCGGCATCCTGGAAGGGTTTCCGCCCGACGATCTGGACGAGATGCAGGTGGATGGCGACATCGTCATGACCTGCGAGTTCTGCGCCCTGGATTTCCGCTTCCCACGCGACACCGTGGGCGGCCTCGCGCGTTAGAAGGCATCCGCAGCGAAAGCACGGCCATCCCTTGTGGGCGGCCCGCTCCCTTTGTAGCTTTCACCGCGTTTCGTGGTCCTGGAGGTTCAGCGTGCCGATCTGGAAGGTTTCTCACACCGACGGCATCTATCAGGTCGCGGACGCCGATGGCGCGCTCTACCCCCTCACCATGCACGGCCAGCCGGTCCGGGAGTTCAATGCGGGCTGGCAGCCGCGCGGATTGCAGACCGGCCTTCCGCCGCTGCACGTGCTGGAACTGGAGCATGCCAGCGAAGGCAGCGCGATCTGGCTGCATGACGAAACGCTGGATTTCAAGGCCAATTCGGTCGCGACCCTGCCCGAGAGCGATTTCGATCGTTTGATGACCGGCGTAGAGCCGGTGATCCGCACCATCCATACCGAGTGCGTGCTGGCGCCGCATGCGTCGATCCCCGCCGCGGCGCACCAGTTCGACGGCATGCTGCCGGGGACGGTCAGGTCGCTGCTGTTCGACGCTGTGAACCGCATCCTGCCGGCACCGGAACGCGTGGTCCTGGAACGGCTCGAGGAGCTTCAGGCCGGCTATGGCAACGGCGAGGCGCGCCTGTCACGCGACTGGATCGCGCGTGCTTTCGCCAGTGCGGACGCGGATGCGCAGGAGCGATTCCCTCTGCCGGGACAGACGTGCTTCCGGCATCTCGATGCCGCGACCGGCATCGTGTTCTATCTGCTGCGTACGGACGCGCCGGGGGACGCCGCCTTGTTCGTGCCGAGCGCCAACGTGCTGTTCACGCGCGGCCACGGCGCGCATCAGCCGCTGCTCGATCTGATCGTCTATTACGCCAGCAACACCGATCGCGTCGTAAGCCTGCCTGAAGTCGATCTGCTGGCGCCGGAGATGATGGCACCGCCGCAGCACGGCCTGGACGAGCCGCCATTGCACGAGACCGGGGAGCCGTACGACCCGCCCCGCACCGTGTTCGAGGCGCCGCTTTCGGAGATTGAACCGGCGCACGCCGCGCATGGGCACGACGCGGTTGGGTCCCATACCGCTTGGACCGAGGACGCGCCTGCTTATGAACCATCCGAGACGGTGACGGACGCTCCCCGCGCGGCCCAGACCATGTCGCCGCCTGGATCACCGGCTGGACCGCCGCCCGCGCCGCCGAAGCAGAACTGGTGGCAGCGCCTGCTCGGGCTCGGCAACAGCTGATGCGCGCCGCTTTTCGTCATGCCGCGCTCCCGGCCGGCTTCGCAGCCCTCCTGCTTCTGGCCGGCTGCGGCGGCAGCGACACCCCTGCACCGACCTTCAAGGCACCGACCTACGACTACCTGACCAAGCTCCGCCTCAATGTCGGACAGGTGCAGATCGTCGACCAGATCCCGCCGCCCGGCCCGTCCGATCTGTCGGCGCAGTCGCCGGTCCAGCCTGTCGACGCCATGCGCATCATGGCGCAGCAGCGCCTGGTCGCCGCCGGAAACAGCGGGACTGCCGTGTTCACCATCGATCAGGCCGCGATCACCGGCCAGCCCGGCGGAACGTTGAACGGAACCCTGGCGGCGCATCTGGACATCATCGGCCCCAGCGGCGGCCATAACGGCTATGCCGAAGCGCATGTGCTGCGCCAGTTCGTGCCGGGCACGAACACGGACAATGACGGCCTGAAGACCGAGCTCTACAATCTGACCAACCAGATGATGAGCGACATGAACGTCGAGCTGGAATACCAGCTGCGTCGCACCCTGGGCGACTGGCTGCTGGACGCGTCCGGCGCCCCGATCGGCGCCACGGTGGAACAGCAGAATCTGGCACCGCCCGGCAGCGGTTCCGGTCCCTCGGCTGCCCCGGCCGCCACGGCGCCCGCTCTGATGCCGTCCTCCAGCTCCGTCGGCGCGCCGGTGCAGCTTGCCCCGACGAGCACGCTGCCCACGCCCGCCACGCCGGTCGCTCCCATGCCGACCCAGGCTACTCCGGACCTGAACGCTGCCGGCCCGACCCAGCTGGCTCCGCCGCCACAACTGGCGCCCCAACCGGCGCCCCAGAACACCCCGCCGGCCGCGGCGACAGTCCCCGGCACCTCGCCACCGCCCGGCTTCCTGCGCCTGCCGAACGGCTATCTCGCACCCAGCGGCGGCACGCCGTAGCAGCGCGAAACGCAGAAACCGAACGGCGTCCGGACATCCGGGCGCCGTTCGCATTCGGGGCGGACGCAGGTGAGCGCGCCCGGGGCTTGCTCAGATCCGGAAAAGGGCGGCGCGCCGAAGCGGCCCTGTCAGTTCGAGGCGACAACCGGCGCTCGGCCGGCGACCACGACAAGGATCGCTGGCCCGATCGCCTTATTTCCCGTCGATGCTGTCCACCACGAGGGCCGGGGTCAGGATCTGCGGCCAGATGATTCCGGGCTTGTGCGGCGGATAGTAGATATAGAACGGCACCCCGTCGCGGCCATGCGCGCGCAGGAAGCGGGTGATGCCGGCATCGTAGCGGGTCCAGTCGCCGCGCAGCAGCGCCACGTCATGCTGGGCGAATGCCTTGGTCACGGCACTGGAATGGAACGCCAGACGCTCATTCACCAGACAGCTCACGCACCACGCCGCACTCATATCCACCAGAACCGGGCGGCCGCTCGCGCGCAGCGCGTCCAGCCGGCTTTCGGAGAAGGTCTCCCAGCCCGGTTCGTTGCTGCTCTGCTGCGCGCCGGGCTGCAGGCGCGCCAGCCCCGGCAGCAGCGCCAGGGCCGCGAGCAGGAATGCGACCGCCAGGAAGCCGGCGAAACGCGGGCCGCGCCGCCCGGGCTCGCCCTGCGCGGCCAGGCGCTGGCCGAGACCGAACAGCCAGGCTGCCGCGCCGAGCAGGACCAGGCCGGCCACCATCGCCAGCACGCCGATCGAGCCGCCATTCTGGCTCGCCACCCACACCAGCCACGCCACGGCGGCGAACATGGGAAAGGCCAGGGCCTGCTTCAGGACTTCCATCCATAGTCCGGGACGCGGCAGCAGACCGGCCAGACGCGGAATCATCGCGATCAGGAGATAGGGCAGCGCCAGCCCTAGCCCGAGCACCAGGAACACCACGATCCCGACCACGGGCGGCGAGGAAAAAGCGCCGGCCAGCGCCACGGCCATGAACGGCGCGGTGCAGGGCGTCGCCACCAGCACCGCCAGCAGCCCGGTGGCGAAATCGCCGAAATGGCCGCCCTTGGCCGCCAGTCCCTGGCCAGCGCCCATCAGACGGCCGCCGACCTCGAACGCGCCCAGGAGGTTGAGCCCGACGAGAAACAGCAGCCAGCCGGTGCCGGCGATCACCGCTAGGGACTGGAACTGGAACCCCCAGGGGATCGCGTTGCCGGCCGCGCGCACCGCCATCATGCCGCCGCCGAGCGCGGCGAAGGCGAGCAGGATGCCCGCGGTATAGAACACGGCCGACAGGCGCTGCTCGCGACGCGCCATGCCGGACAGGCGGGCGAGCGACATTGCCTTCATCGCCAGGACCGGAAACACGCAGGGCATCAGGTTCAACACCAGCCCGCCCAGAAGCGCGTAGAGCAGCGTCGTCACCAGGCCGGTCCGTGCCAAAACGGGGCCGGGTTCGGCCGTTTTCGGCGCGCCGGGCAGCGCATCCACCGAGGCAAGGCCCGGGCCGCCGGGGGCCGCCTCGACCGACAGCGCGCTTTGCGTGCCCTTCGGATCGCGCAGCACCACCACCGCGCCGAACGGCTTCCTCGGATCGAAGCTGCTGGTCGGCTTCAACGGAACGCTCACCAAACCGGGCCGGATCTCCGCCTTCTGCGGCGCCACCTGATCGATCACGCCGGTTTCGAGCGGAAACACGTAGGCGCTGGCGACCGAGGTGGCCGACAGGCCATCGCCGGCCAGGGTGAAGACGCCCTTGGGCGAGATCCGCGCCGCGAAGGGCGAGGTGACCGGCGTGTCGGCGCGGGCGCGCGCGAACAACGGCGCTTCGGCCGAGGGCGCCGCATCGCCGCTCGCGGCCGGCAGGGTCAGGGTGAAATCGGCATGATCCGGCACGCAGACGGAAGAACAGGACAACCATTCCGCCGACGCCTTCAGCGTCATCGGTTCGCCCGCCCTGGCTTCCACCGGAGTCAGCGTCATCGGCAGCAGCACGTCGCCAGTATAGCCGTAGCTCATCAGCGGCCCTTCGGGCAGCGCCTCCGGGGTCGGCCAGGTGATCGCATCGGTCTTTCCGGTGGCGCCGCCGCTCGCCGTCACCGTCACGCTCGGCGCCTCGCCGGCATCGCCCGGATTGATCCAGTAGGTGTGCCAGCCCGGCTGCAGCTTCACGCGCAGTCCGATTCCGAGCTTCTGCCCCGCGGACCATCCGTCGCGGTCGGTCACCAGCGTCGCCACCCCGTGCGGCGTGGTCGCGGGCTGGCTCTCGGCGGCATGCGCGGCGGCGCCGCACAGGAGCAGCAGCGACAGGCCGGCAAGCAGGCGTTGGATCAAGTTTGTTCTCCCGCGGGGCGCGGCCGCGATTTTGACACGATCGATCCGGTCCTCATACAGGCCAGATGCCCGACCGATCCACGTCCATCCCCGTTCTGCCGGTCGCCGATGCGCTGCCGGCCCTGCTGGACGCCCTGCGGGACCGGCCGAACGCCGTGCTGGTGGCGCCCCCCGGCGCGGGCAAGACCACGCTGGTGCCTCTGGCGATCGCCGGCTTTCTGGGCGCGCCCGGACCGGCACCCTGGCTGGGAGCCGGCCGCATCGTCATGCTGGAGCCACGTCGGCTCGCGGCGCGCGCGGCGGCGCAGCGCATGGCCGCGCTGATCGGCGAACAGGCCGGCGAGAGGGTCGGCTTCCGCACCCGCATCGACAGCGCGGTCTCCGCCGAAACCCGGATCGAGGTGGTGACGGAAGGCATCCTGCTGCGCCGCCTGCTGGCCGATCCCACCCTGGACGGGATCGGCTGCGTGATCGTGGACGAGGTGCATGAGCGCTCGCTGGATGCCGACACGGTGCTGGCCTTCTGCCTCGACCTGCAACGACAGCTCCGGCCCGAGCTGCGCATCCTGGCCATGTCCGCCACCGCCGACACGCGCACGCTCTGCGCCCGTCTCGACGCGCCCGCGGTGGAAAGCGAGGGGCGCATGTTCCCGGTGGAGCTGCGCCACGGCCGCGACATCCCCGCCCTGCGCGATCTGGCCGACGGCGCCGCGCGCCTGGTCCGCACCGCGCTCGCCGAACAGCCCGAAGGCGACGTGCTCGTGTTCCTGCCGGGCGTCGGCGAGATCCGCCGCGTCGAGCAGATGCTGCGCGATGCGGGGGTGGCGGCCGAGCTGTTGCCGCTGCACGGCGAGCTGCCGCCGGCGGAACAGGACCGTGTTCTCCGCCCGGCGCCGCCGGAGCAGAGACGGCGGCATGTGGTGCTGGCCACCTCCATCGCCGAAACCTCGCTCACCGTCCCGGGCGTGCGCATCGTCGTCGATGCGGGCTGGCGCCGGGTGCCGCGTCTCGATCCGGGCAGCGGCCTGTCGCGTCTGGAAACCGTGCGCGTCAGCCGCGCCGCCGCCACGCAGAGGGCCGGACGCGCGGGACGCGAAGCGCCGGGCGTGGCCTATCGGCTATGGAGCGAGACCACCGGACGCAGCCTTGCCCTCCACGACCGGCCGGAGATGCTGGACGCCGATCTGTCCGGCTTCCGCCTCCAGGCCGCCGCCTGGGCCGACAGCATGGACACGAGGCCCGAAGCCCTGCCCTTGCCGGACCCGCTGCCGAACGGCGCATTCGAAGCGGCCGGTGCGCTGCTGCGGGCGCTGGGCGCGCTGGATGAGAGCGGCTTCATCACCCAAGAGGGCAAGGAGATGGCGCAGCTTGGCGCCCATCCCAGGCTGGCGGCGATGATGCTGGCGGCGTCCGGACCGGAGGAGGCCGCTCTGGCCGCCGATCTGGCCGCCCTTCTAGAAGAGCGCGACCCGCTGCGCCCGCGCGCCACCGGCGGACGGCCGGCCGATCCGCCCTCCGATCTGGCGCTTCGCATCGACTGCCTGGCCGGGCGCGGCGACGCCGAAATCGACCGGGGCGCCGTGGCCCGCATCCGTCAGGCCGCCGGTACCTACCGGCGCAGGCTCGGCGTCCGGGCGGAAGCCGGTGGCGATCTGGCGGCGCTGGTCGCCGCCGGCTTTCCGGATCGCATCGCCCAGGCGCGCGGCGAGATCGGCGCGTTCCGCCTGTCCGGCGGCGGCAGTGCCAAGCTGCCGCGTGGCGACCGCCTTGCCGATCGCAAGCTCCTCGCCGTGGCGGCGCTGCATGTGCGCGATGCCGCCCGCATCACCCTGGCCGCGCCGCTGGACCCGGAGCGTTTGCCGGAGGCTCTGCTCCGGCGCACCACGGAACAGGTTGAGAGCGTGCTCGATCCCGCCAGCGGCGCGGTTCTGAGCCGCAGGCGGCGGCGTCTGGGCCAACTGATCCTGAGCGACCGGACCGTTCCGGCCGATCCCGCCGAAACCGCCGCCCTGCTCGCCCGTGCCGCGGCGGGTCGGATCGCGACCGCGCTGGACTGGACCGACGCCGCCCGCCAGTTCCAGGCCCGCGTCGCGCTGCTGCGCGGCCTGGAGGGCGAAGGCTCGGACCTGCCGGCGCTGGACGACGAGACCCTGGCCGCCAGCGTGTCCGACTGGCTGGAACCCGCCATCCTCGGCATCACCCGCCTCGGCGATCTGGCCGGAATCGACCTGCTCGCCCTGCTCCGGCGCAGGCTCGATTATGTCCAGCAGGCGCGTCTCGACAGTGCCCTGCCGACCCATCTGGCGCTGAAGCAGCGGAAGATCCCGATCGACTATACCGGTCCGGTCCCCACCGCCTCGTCGCGCGCGCAGGATTTCTACGGCACCACCGCCCTGCCCGTGCTGGCGGATGACCGTCTCCGCCTCCAGGTCGCGCTGCTATCCCCTGCGGGCCGCCCGGCGGCGATCACCGGCGATCTGGCCGGGTTCTGGCGCGGCGGCTGGAGCGATGCGCGACGCGACCTGCGCGGCCGCTATCCGCGCCATGACTGGCCGGAAGACCCTTCTGTTGCCGTTCCGCCACAGGGTCGTGCAACAGGTGGGTGATCTCGGCATCGTTCTGCGTCTAGGATGATCGCAGAACGCGTTCGAGGTCCGCCCGATGAGCTTAACCCGCCGCCCATCCAGCTCCGTGCGAATCTTCGGCCAAGCCGGTCGGCCTGTGGCGGCGATGATTCTGCTGGCCGCGCTGGCGGCGCCGGTCGCGGCCGTGCCGGCGCGCGCAGACATGCCGTTCCTGGTGCAATCCGGCCCGCTCACCTTCGCGCCTCTGGTGAAGAAGGTGGTGCCGGCGGTGGTGAACATCGCCGTGACGCAGGACGTGGAAGACGACGACACGCGGGTGAAGGTGCCTCCGGCGCTCCGCGGCACACCGTTCGAGAAGCAGTTCCGCGAACGCATGCGCTCGCGCAAGGAACAGATGCTGGGTGCTGGGTCCGGCTTCGTGATCGACCCGTCCGGCATCATCGTCACCAACAATCACGTGGTCGGCCAGGCGGACAAGATCACGGTGTCGTTCTCGGACGGCACCGAACTGCCGGCCAAGCTGTTGGGCTCGGACGATTTGACCGATATCGCCGTGATCCAGGTGAAGACCGATCATCCCCTGCCCTTCGTCACCTGGGGGCGCTCGCAGGACGTGCAGATCGGCGACTGGATCCTGGCGGCGGGCAATCCGTTCGGGCTGGGCTCGTCGGTCACGGCCGGCATCGTCTCCGCGCGCGGACGCGATATCGGCGCCGGCCCGTTCGACGACTTCCTTCAGCTCGATGCACCGATCAATCCCGGCAATTCCGGCGGCCCGTCCTTCGACATGCGCGGCCAGGTGGTGGCGCTCAACACCGCCATCGTCTCGCCCACCGGGGGCTCTGTCGGCATCGGCTTCGGCATCCCCAGCGAGCTGGTGGCGCCGATCGTCGATCAGCTCCGCACCAAGGGGCATATCGATCGCGGCTGGCTCGGCGTCACTCTGGAAAACGCGCCGGGCGGCGTGTCGATCGTGTCTGTGGACAAAGGCGGCCCCGGCCAGCGCGCCGGACTTCACGCCGGCGACCTGGTCACCTCCGTGAACGGCGAGCACGTGGACAGCAATCGCGGCCTGATCCGCACCGTCGCCGCCGCGGCCCCCGGCAGCACGATCCGCCTCGCCCTGCAACGCAAGGGCAAGCCGGTCGACGTGCTGGTGGTGGTCGGACGGCGGACCGAGGGGCCGAGCTAGACAGTACTGGCGACTGGAAGGGTCTTCTGCCGGAGGAGAGAAACGAGAAGACCTTCGCTCGTTTGGGCGATGAAGGCGACGCGCCGTGAATTGTCTCCGATGACCGTTCCAGGCGAGCCACCTCAGCGACTCGCGACTGGGCAGAAGGGGGAAGGAACACCATGATGGCGCGAATGACCCTGTTGGCAGCCTTGCTGTCGCCTGTCTTCTGTCTCGGCCTGGGCCGCGCCGCCCAGGCGGCGGAGCCGGCGGCCGCGGACGAGACGGCGAACGCGGCCACGCCGGAGGCGATCCTCGCCCATCCTGACAGCGTCGAACCGTTCGCCTACGCCCAGCTCATCACCTGGCTCTGGGGCCAGGGACGCCGGGAGCAGGCGACGTTCTGGTTCTACGTCATGCAGGCGCGCACCCGGCCCTGGGCGCAGGCGGACCATGACGGCGAAGGTGACGGCGCCGCGGCGTTGCGGGCGTCGCTGAACGACCAGCTCGGGCAGGTCATCAACGGTTGGGTGGCGAGCGACCCGGCCGCCTGGAAGCGCATCGTCGAGCGCGCCCTGTCCTATGAAGCGCATCTGCCGTTGAACCCCGCGCGGCCGGACGGCATGACCGAGCCGGCCTGGCTGGCCCTGGTGGCGAAGGAGCGCGCCGAATACGCGTCCGGCGCCCATACGTTGTTCGCGGGCCTGGACCCCGCCGCCGTCGCCGCGCAGCGCCGCAAGGCCGGGCTCTATAACGGGCCTTTGCAGTCGCCCGGGCCGGCGCTGCCGGAGGATTGGCGGTAAGGGAAGGACCTTCTTTTTCTGAGCAAAAAGAAGTGAAAAGACTTCGGTCTGTCTGGCTCGGAGCAGACAGCGACGCGCGGAGACTGAAGCAGACGGTCTTCAGGAAAAGACCGTTTTCTCCTCCGGCGCGATCTTGATTCCCTCGCTCGCCCAGGGCGCCCGCACCAGCTCCCGCGACAGCAGATCGATCACCGCCTGAACACGCGCGGGCCGCAGCGGATTCGGCGGCATCAGCAGATGCAGACCGAGCGCGGCGATCGGCCAGTCCGGCAGCGCCGCCAGCAGGCTCCCGTCCCGCAACTCCTGCCACACCGCGAATTCGGGCAGCACGGCCAGCGCCTGTCCGGCCAGGAGAACCGGCATGACGACATCGGCATTATCCGTCCAAAGCCGGGCCGGCGGCTGCACGGTTTCCTCGCCCTCCTCCGGATGGGTGAAGCGCCAGGCGTTGCGGCCGCCACCGCCTGTGTAGCCGATCACCCTGTGCCGCAGCAGATCGGATGGGCGCTTCGGCGTCCCATGCAGCTCGAAATAGCCGGGCGCGCCAACCAGAAGCAGCCGGACCGAGCACAGGCGACGCGACAAAAGCGAGGAATCCACCAGGCTGCCGATCCGCAGGGCGAGGTCGTAGCCTTCCGCCACCAGATCCACCTTGCGGTCGCTCAGGGCCAGATCGAGTTCGATCTCCGGATAGGCACGCAGCAATCCCGGCAGCACTGGCGCCAGATGGGCGATGCCGAACGACAGGGGCGCGCTCAGACGCACCCTGCCCCGCGGCGCCCGCGCCTGTTCGGCCGCTTCCTGCTCCACGGCCTCGCCCTCGGACAGGATGCGCGACGCGCGCTCCAGCGCCGCCTGGCCGGCCCCGGTCAGCGACAGGCGACGCGAGGTGCGCGACAGCAAGGCGAAGCCGAGCCGGGCTTCCAGACGGCCGATCGCCTTCGACACGGTCGGGTTGGACAGACCCAACTCCGCCGCCGCGCGGGAGAACGAGCCGTATTCGGCCACCGTGGCGAAGATCGCCCAGGCCTCGAGATCGGGGAGCTGTCTTGTCATTCCGGGAAACGATGTGATGCCAACGTTTCTGTTTCGTCAATGCAAGGGCCGGCCCATCTTCTGCCCACGGGCCGCTTCGGCTCAAACAGGAGTGTTCGAGATGATCGATCGCCGACCCTTCAAGACCCTTGGCGGCGCCAACCATGGCTGGCTCGACGCCAAGCATCATTTCTCCTTCGCCGGCTATCACGATCCGGCCCGCATGGGCTGGGGCGCGCTGCGCGTCTGGAACGACGACGCCATCGCCGCCGGCACGGGCTTCCCGCCGCACCCGCATCGCGACATGGAGATCATCACCTATGTGCGCGAAGGCGCCATCACCCATCAGGACAGCCTGGGCAACCACGGCCGCACCGAGGCGGGCGACGTGCAGGTGATGAGCGCGGGCACCGGCGTGCGCCATTCCGAATGGAACGCGGAAAGCGAGACCACGCGCATCTTCCAGATCTGGATCGAGCCGGGCGCACGCGGCGACGCGCCAGCCTGGGGCGCCAGGCCGTTTCCGCGCGGCGACCGGGCCGGCCGCTTCGTGACGCTCGCCAGCGGCATTCCCGGCGACGAGGACGCACTGCCGATCCGCACCGATGCCCGGATCGTCGGCGCCACCCTCGCCGCCGGCACCACGGTGGAATACCCGATCTCCGCCGAGCGGCACGCCTATCTGGTTCCGGCCGCGGGCAGCGTCGAGGTGAATGGCGTACGTCTGGAAACCCGTGATGGCGCCGCGATCACCGGTGAAACCGGCCTGCGCATCACCGCGCTCGAGGATGCCGAGCTGGTGCTGGTGGACGCCGCCTGAGTAGCAAGGAGTGGCGATCCGACCCTGGAGGGTGCTCTCAACTGAGTAGCACCCTCCGGCGACGTCATTCGGAAAAAGACGTTGTGGATGCGCGAAGGGATCAGAGATCTCCTACCCGTTCGGCTCCGCGCCGCGCCATCCGTTCCGAACGGGTAAAGCGTTCTTCGGAAGAGAAGTCGGCACCACCTCAGCGCCGACGCAACGCACTCAGACCCGCCGCGACCGCCAGCGGCGCGAGGAGCGCCCCGGCCCCGGCCAGGGCGGCGACGCCCATCAGCATGGAAGCGGCGTCGCGCGTGCGGCTGGTGACGTATTCGGCGCCAGGCGGCCTAGTCCGGTCGCCGAACGGGCCGTCTATGCCGGGATCCTCCTCGTCCACGTCGTAGAGATTGCCGGGTGACGCCGGAGGCACAGTGGGGTCGAGCTGCGCGTCCCACATCTGCGCCGCCTTCCTGTCGCCAAGCCCCGGCGCCACAGCCTGGATCGCCTGCATCGCCCAGGTGGAGCGGCCGACCCAGATCTCGCGCTCCGGCCGTTCGACGCCGCGCAGGATCGCCTCGGCGCAGGTACGCGGATCGAATACCGGATCGGGAGCGTTCTGGCCGGCGCCGGTATAGTTGCGGGCGCGGCGGAACTGCGGCGTGTTCACCGCCGGCAGATACACCGTCACGAGCTGGACGCCGCTGCCATCATGGATCAGTTCGGCCCGCAGGCTGTCTGTGAAACCGCCGACCGCCGCCTTGGCGCCGCAATAGGCGGCCTGCAGAGGCGCCGCCCGCAGGGCCAGGGCGGATGAGACCTGCACCACCACACCGCGATCGCGCGCGCGCATCCGTTTCAGCGCGGCGAGCGTACCGAACACCTGGCCCAGATAGGTGACCTCGGTGATGCGGCGCCAGTCCCTCGGCTCGACCGACAGGGCGGGAGACAGGAGTGTCGCCATCGCGTTGTTGATCCAGGCCTCGATCGGGCCCAGCTCGCGCTCGATCCGCTCCGCCGCCGCCTCCACCGCCGCGTCGTCGGCCACGTCGCAGCCGATCGCCAGGACGCGCGCGCCGACTTCTTCCAACTCGCGCGCCGTGCTGCGCAGGCGTGTCTCGCCGCGCGCCAGCACAGCCACGTCCCACCCGGCACGAGCGAATGCGACCGCCGTGGCCCGGCCGATGCCCATCGTGCCGCCCGTGATCACCACCACCTTGTTCGATCGCATCGCCGGCGTTCCTTGTCTTGCCCGACGCTAACGGCAAGAGTCGCGATTCGTTCTGCCGCGTCCTGCTTGCGCGATCAGGGCCGGATCGCCATGTCGGGACCCAACGGCAAGGACGTCATCACATGAAAACCGGCTCCGCCCTGGCTCTCGCCCTGGCTCTGGGCGCGTTTCCGCCGTTCGCCGCCGCGCCGGCGCGGGCGCAGTTCGCCAACAGCGCCGGGCTGGCGCCCGCTTCGCCGAACGCCCCGAACATTTCCGGGGCCGGAACCGGTCTCAGCGCACCTGCTTCCATCACGCCTCCGCCCGCGATCGGCGCGCCGGGCCCGAACGCGATCGCCGCTCCGCCCGCCTCACCGATTCAGCCGATTCAGCCCATCCAACCCGGCTTCGGTCCGGCCGGCATGCCGCCGGGCACGATGATTCCTCCAGCGGCCATCGCCCGCGAACGTGCGCGGCAATCCCGGCCGCGCTGACGCTTTTCCCGCCCGTGGCGTGCTGGGCCGGCTGCCGCTGTCACCCAGTCGCCGCCGGCACCCATCGCCACGTGCTTCGGCCTTGGCTTCGCACCAGGTCCGGCGCTGCAAATCGAGCGAGGCACGCGCGCAGCCGGGCGATTTACCGGCGCGCGCCCTTCGCAGGGCGGCCGCAACCGGCTATCGCTGTTTTTCCGCTTTGCAGCAGGGCCGGTCATGGAATTCAGCATCACAGAAGCGGGCGCGCAGAGCCCGTCCCGCACGCGCGCCGGCGTGTTGCTGGCCTTCCTGTCCTATGTTTTCTACTCGGTCAGCGACGCGTCGGTGAAGCTGCTGAACGGCAGCCTGCCGCCGTTCGAGGTGGTGTTCCTGGGCGCGCTGCTGGGCGTTCTGGTGCTGCCGTTCGTGCGCAAGCCGGGCGAGCGCTGGGGCGACCTGTTCCGCTTCCGGTCCTGGAAGGCCTGGGTGCTGCGGGCCGTCGCCGCCGTGGCGGGATCAGTGTTCTCGGTGATCGCCTTCACCAGATTGTCCATGGCGGAAGCCATGTCGCTGCTGTTCCTCCTGCCGGCTTTCGTCACCATCCTGTCGGTGATCTTCCTGAAGGAACCGGTGGGCTGGCGCCGCTGGAGCGCGGTGGCTCTCGGCTTCGTCGGCGTGCTGGTGGTGCTGCGCCCGGGGCTGGAGCCGTTCCGGTTCGGCCAGGTCGCGGCGATCCTGGGCGCGTTCGCGAGCGCGGTCACCATCGTGCTGCTGCGCGCTCTCGGACCCAGCGAGAAGCGGATCTCGCTCTACGGGGCCGGCCTGACCGGGCCGATCGTGGCGAGTTTCGCCCTGTGCGCGCCGCATCTGGTGGTGCCGACGCCGACCGAGTGGCTCTGGGTGCTGGGATACGGTCTGCTGGCAGCGATCGCGAACGTACTGATGATGCTGGCCTCCGAGCGCGCACCGGCCAGCCTGGTGGCGCCGCCGCAATATTCGCAGATGCTGTGGGCGATCGGGTTCGATGAGCTGCTGTTCGGCATCGGCATCGATGGCTGGATGATCCTGGGCTCCGCCATCATCATCGGCGCCGGGCTGTTCACCTTCGAGCGTGAGCGTATCCGCCGGCCGCGCTGGTGGAACCGGCATCCGCTCATCACGCGCCAGTAGGGTGTATGCGCAGCGATTCTTCTTTTTCTGAAGAAAAAGAAGCAAAAAGACTTCTGTCCGTTTGATTCTGAGTGTGCGGCAAGCCCATACCCAAACGGACAGAAGTTCTTTGGTTCTTTCTTTCAAGAAAGAACATCTCTTCAGCCGACCGGCCGGACGATGGGACGTCCGGCCGGCTCCGCATCAGAACACCGCGCGGAGTTTTGGCTCGCGATCCCAGATGCGGCCCTCGCTGGCCTGCTTGAGATAGCGCGCGGTGCCCTTGCTGTCGGACAAGGCGACAACGCCGTCATCCGGCTCGACTCCGGCCTTGTCGAGCAGAGGTTGCGCGTCCGCGGTATGGCCGATCACCTTCAAATGGGCGAACGCATCGTGGACGAACGCCACGGCGGCGGCTTCCTTCGCCAAGGTTTTCGCCCCTTCCGCGGATACCGCCAGTACCACCGTGTCGAACAGCACCGACGGGCCGCCGGCGAGCTGAAAGTCGGCGCGGATGGTGCCGCCGTCGCTGCCCTTGGCGCCACCGACCTTGGGGGCGATCACCTTGAAGAAAGCGCCGAGCGTCTCTGCCGCCTTTTCCAGCTCCAGCACCAGGGCCGGATCGGTGCCGTCCGCCACCAGACAGCCGATCTTGCGACCTTTCAGCGTGGGCTCGAACTTCGCGAGGATGCTGAGCGCCTTCGACGGCTTAAGATCGGTGCGGACCGGGTTGGAGGCCGGCGCTTTCGGGATCGCGCCATCATGGCCGAGCCCGGCCGCGACGCGCTGGGCGATAGCCGGATCGACATTGGCGAGCTGCGCCAGCACGCGGGCGCGCACCGCATCGGTGTCCACCTTGCTTAGCTCGAACACGAAGGCGGACACGATATGGTCCTGCTCCGGCTTGGTCTGGCTTTGGAAGAATTGCAGCGCCTGACTGTAATGATCGGCGAACGTCTTGGAGCGGGCACGCAGCTTGTCGCCCTCCTCCCGGGCCGGATGGGAGCGGAAGCCGGCCTGCGGATCGGCGCGTTCCGTGGTCGGCTCCAAAGAGCTCGGGCCGTAGGACACACGGCCCTTGGGAATGTTCATCGCCATATGGCCGTCCCGCTGGAAGTTGCGCATCGGGCATTGCGGGCGGTTGATCGGCAATTGCGCGAAATTCGGTCCGCCCAGACGCGAAAGCTGCGTGTCGAGATAGGACTGGTTGCGGCCCTGCAGCAGCGGGTCGTTGGTGAAGTCGATGCCCGGCACGACATGCGAGGTGCAGAACGCAACCTGCTCGGTCTCGGCGAAGTAGTTGTCCGGGTTCCGGTCCAGCACCATGCGGCCGATGATGCGCAGCGGGATCTGTTCCTCGGGAATCAGCTTGGTGGCATCAAGAACGTCGAACTCGAATTTTTCGGCAAACGCCTCGTCGAAGAGCTGAACACCCAGCTCCCATTCCGGGAAGTTTCCGGCCTCGATCGAATCCCACAGATCACGCCTGTGAAAGTCCGGATCGCCGCCGCTGATCTTGAGCGCCTCGTCCCAGACCACCGATTGCGAGCCGAGCTTCGGACGCCAGTGGAACTTCACGTAGGTGCTCTTTCCGTCCTCGTTCAGCATGCGAAAGGTGTGGACGCCGAATCCTTCCATCATCGCATAGGAGCGCGGGATGGCGCGGTCGGACATGATCCACATCAGCATGTGGGTGCTCTCGGGCGTCAGCGACGCGAAATCCCAGAACGTGTCGTGCGCAGTCTGCGCCTGCGGAAAGCCGCGATCCGGCTCCTGCTTGGCGGCGTGGATCAGGTCGGGGAACTTGATGGAGTCCTGGATGAAGAACACCGGGATGTTGTTGCCGACCAGATCCCAGTTGCCTTGCTGGGTGTAGAACTTCACCGCGAAGCCGCGCACGTCGCGCGCCGTGTCTGCCGAGCCCTGGTTGCCGGCAACGGTCGAGAAGCGCGTGAAGACCGGCGTGCGCTGGCCGACCTTGGTGAGCACCTCGGCGCGGGTGAACTCGGCAAGGGATTCGGTCAGCTCGAAGAAGCCGTGCGCGGCGGCGCCACGGGCATGGACCACACGCTCGGGAATGCGCTCATGGTTGAAATGGCTGATCTTCTCCATCAGCACGAAATCTTCCATCAGCACCGGGCCGCGGCGGTTGGCCTTGAGGGAGTTCTCGTCGTCGGAGATGACCACGCCCTGGTTGGTGGTCATGGGCGGATGATCGCCGCCGGCCGGAAGCTGCGTTTCCCCGCCCTCGCCGACATGGTTGAGCAGGGCGACGGGATCGGTGTGTTGATCGGGCATGGGAAAAGAACCTCGAAGCGGAAGCGTCGAGGGGAGAGCGTGCGGGGGGCAGGCGGGTTCATTGGAGACGCGGGGGATGGGTGGAAGTTTTAAGATTCTCCTCAAGATCGTCGGTCGGAGTGGTCGCGATAAGCGTGGCTTGAACCGCGATCTTCATCACATCCGCATCCGTTACAATGGTTGTTACGGATCAGGGCAGGCAGGCCCAGGATGACGATCGTTCCCAGTTGTCGCCACGTGACATAGGCCCCGCAATTGGCAGGATGGCGTCCCTGTTTGACGTCGAATATTTGTTCCGTTGCATCATTTGCGGTAGAAGAACCGCCCGTGGCGGCAAAGAACCAATATAGTACCATAGCCGTGAGGCTGATGACGACTATCCAGACAATGATGCGTGGCGGACGGGGCCCGAGATCGTCCGTTTCGCCGCCAACTGAACCGGAAATCGTAATTCGTCCACGCTTTGCCCCGTTCGCGATCCATTCCGGCCGGTAGGTCCGATGCCGTTCCACCTTTACGCGTAGCGCGCCCAGCCCAAGACGAAGCCAGATAGTGGCCATCCCGGCGAGGTCGCTGAGCTATGGGTCACGGCATCGTCGTTCCGCGTGCCAACCTCGCTAACTCATCTTGCCGCCCGCGCCGAGGAACGACCGCAGCAGCGCATTCACCCGCTCCGGCGCGTGTTGCTGAACCCAGTGCGAGATGCCGGGCAGCCGCTCGATGCGGAGATCCGACACGTAGCGATCGGTGCCCTCCAGGCAGATCGGGTCGAGGGCGATGTCGTTCTCGCCCCAGATCACCAGGGTCGGCGTCTCGATCGGTTGACGCAGGCCGCGCAGGTCGCCGAAGCCGAAGCGGCGAAGGGCGCGATACCAGTTCAGCATCGCCGTGGCGGAACGCCGGTCTGCGAGCTGGGCGCGCAGAGTGCGCATCACCGAGGGGTCGACGGGAACACCGCGGAACATGCCGCACACGGCAGCGCCTCTGCGACGGCCGAGCATCCATTCCGGCAGGCGCGGGATCTGGAAGAAGGCGATGTACCAGGATTTGCGCGCCTGCCTCCAGCGCTTCACGGCGCGCGCGAAGCAGAGCGGGTGCGGCACGTTCAGGATCACGAGGCGCTGCAGCGGACGGACCCTCAGGGCTGCGAAGCACCACGCGACCACCGCGCCCCAGTCATGGGCGATCAGCACCACCTCGCGCGCGCCGGAGGCGTCGATCAGCGCCGCAACGTCCGCGACGAGTTTGGGCAGCGCGTAGTCAGCCACCTCCGACGGTTTCGACGAGCCGCCGTATCCGCGCTGGTTCACCGCCCAGACACGGAAGCCTTGCTCGGCCAGAGGCGCGATCTGGTGGTGCCAGCTCAGCGCGTTTTCCGGGAAGCCGTGCAGCAGAAGGGCCAGCCTGTCGCCCTCCCCTGCCTCGATCACCTCGAAACGCTGCCCGTTCGCCGCCACGAACCGGGTGGGAAATCTTTCGGCGGCTTCATTCATGGTTCATTCCTCCGCACATGGACAGGACGCGCCGGCCGGCGCAGGTTTGCAATCCTGTTTCAGGGAGACATCCACCCCCATGCGTATCCTGCTGGTCGAGGACGACCAGACCGTTCGCGGCTTCGTCGCCAAGGGTTTGAAGGAAGCCGGCCACGTGGTGGACCAGGCCGATAACGGCAAGGACGGTCTGTTCCTGGCCGTCAGCGAGAGTTTCGACACGATCATCCTGGATCGCATGTTGCCGGGCGGCATCGACGGGCTGCATCTGCTGGAAACGATCCGCGCCCAGAACAACCGCACCCCCGTCCTGGTGCTGAGCGCGCTGAGCCAGGTGGACGACCGGGTGGCGGGTCTCAAGGCCGGCGGCGACGACTATCTCACCAAGCCGTTCGCCTTCTCCGAGCTTCTGGCGCGGATCGAGGCGCTGGGCCGCCGCGGCAAGGGCGAGACCGGGCCTGCCACGCGTCTTGTGGTGGCGGATCTGGAGATGGACCTGCTGTCGCGGCAGGTGAAGCGCGGCGGGCAGAAGATCGACCTGCAGCCGCGCGAGTTCCGGCTGCTGGAATACCTGATGCGCCATGCCGGCCAGGTGGTGACGCGCACCATGCTGCTGGAAGGCGTCTGGGACTATCATTTCGACCCGCAGACCAACGTGATCGACGTGCATGTGTCGCGCCTACGCCAGAAGATCGACAAGCCGTTTCCCGTCGCGCTGATCCATACGATCCGCAACGCCGGCTACATGCTGCGAGACGAATGAGATGGCGCTTCCCGCCCTGTTCGGGTCCGGGGGGCGCAAAGGCGGGAATCTGGGAGCAGGAAGCCAGGCCATCTCCGGGCAGACGCTTGCCGCGCATCCGCATTTGAGCTCGGCCGCTGCCGGCCCGGCGAGCCCTGGCGCGCGTTCCAGGCGCAACGACCTGATCCGCTCGGCCAGCCTGCGCCTGGCGCTGGTCTATGCCGTGCTGTTCATGCTGAGCGCGATCGTGTTCATGTCCTTCATCTGGTGGGCCACGGTGGGTCTGCTCGAGCGCGAGGTGGATGCGGCGATCGTGGCCGATGCGCGCGCGCTCAGCGAGCGCTGGGCGGATGGCGGCCTGCCGGCCCTGGCCGACAGCATCCGCCAGCGCGTGGCCAGCAACGTGGACGACGACGCGCTTTATCTGATGGTCGCGCCGGGCGGAGCGACCATCGCCGGCAATCTGGCCGCCTGGCCTGACGGCGTCACCCGTTCCGACGTGACCTACCAGCTCCGCATCTCGCGCGACGGTCTGCGCAGCCTGGCCGAGGTGGAAGCCTTCGCCCTGCCCGGGGGCTTCAAGCTGCTGGTCGGGCGCGACGTGCATGCGCGCGTCATCCTGAAACGCCTGCTGACCGACACCCTGCTCTGGGCGATGCTGATGGTGGGCGGTCTGGGCCTCTCCGGCGCCCTGATCGTGCGGTCCCTGTTCCGGCGCATGGTGCGCAACGTGGCCCAGACCACGCGGGCGATCGCGTCGGGCGACCTGACCCAGCGCGTGCCCTTGTCCGGCAGCGGCGACGAATTCGACCGGGTCGCGGAAACCATCAACCACATGCTGGACCGGATCGCGCGGCTGATGGACGGCGTCCGGCAGGTCTCCAACGCGATCGCCCATGATCTGCGCACGCCCATCACCCGCGCCCGGACCCGTCTGGAGGATGCCGCCCTGCATGCCACCTCCACCGAGGAGATGCAGGCGGCGATCGAGCGGGCCGTGGCGGATCTGGACGGCGTGACCGCCGTGTTCGAGGCGCTGCTGCGGATCGCCGAGATCGAGGCCGGCGCGCGGCGCTCCGCCTTCGCCGAGCTGGAGCTGTCCGCGCTTCTGGACGACCTGGCCGAGCTCTACGGCGCGGTCGCGGAAGAGCGCGGCCTGACCCTGGAGCTGACGCCGTCCGAGCCGATCCCGATCTTCGGCGATCGCCCGCTGCTCCAGCAGGCAGTGGCGAATCTGCTCGACAATGCGCTGAAATTCTCCCGCCCGGGCGGCACGGTGTTCCTGGGCGCCGTGCGTGACGGTGGCTGGGCACGGATCACGGTCGCCGATGGCGGCATCGGCATGGCGCCGGCGGAATTGTCCCGCGCGTCCGAACGCTTCTTCCGGGCGGAAAGCGCACGCAGCACGCCGGGCTCCGGTCTCGGCCTGTCTCTGGTGCAGGCGGTGGCGCAACTGCATGGCGGCCAGTTCCTGCTGGAGAACCGCGGCGAAGGCGCGCCGGGCCTGGTGGCGACCCTGGTGCTGAAGGCGGAGCGTCCGCCGGCGCGCATCGCGGACCGGATGGAAGCGCCGTCATCTGTTCCTCATCCGGACGAAACCGTCCCGCCGTTACACTCGCCCCCATGATTCGCACCGCCCTTTTGTGCACCGCCCTGCTGGCGCCCGCCTCCGCCGCGAAAGCCCAGCCCGATCAACCGGCCTCGCCCGGCGCCGAGGCGCCCATGGTGGTGACCAGCGACACCGACGCCTATTGCGCGATCCTGTCGCGGCAGATCGACGAACATGGCGATCCGCTGCCGCAACCCGTCGCCAGCCTGCGCGATCAGGGGCAGAGAATGTGCGCCAACGGCCAGGTCAGGAGCGGAATCAACCGTTTGCGGCGCGCCCTTCTCGCGCTCCATCGCCCGGAAGAGCCGGCGGACGCGGCCACAGACGGGAACACCCCTCCATGAAACAGCTGGTTCTGCCTACCATCGTCCTGTTCGGCCTGGGGACCGGCGCCGCGCAGGCCACCGACGCCGCCAACGGTACGCCCGGCGGTCCGGTCACCATCCTGCATCTCGGCGTCGAGGGCACCGTGCACGAGACGCCCGATCTGCTGTCCGTGGATCTGGGCGGCTCCGTGTCGGCAGCCGATCCCGCTTCGGCGCAGCGCCAGCTCGACGCACGCATGAAGAGCGCCACGAATACGGCGGAGGCGGCGAAAGGCGTGGAATGGCGCGTGGCGGGCTACGGGGTGGACCAGACCGCGCCGGATGCGAAAACCCGCACGATCTGGACCGCGCATCAGACGCTGCATCTGGAATCCACCGATTCCGAGGCGCTGCTGGGGCTGGTGGGCAAGCTGCAGGCGGCGGGGCTCACGGTGGATTCGCTGGAATGGGTGCTGTCGCCGGCGCACCAGCAGGCGGCGGAGGCGCGGGCGACGGTGGAAGCCCTGAAGCTGCTGCGCGTGCGCGCCGACGAGGCGGCCAAGGCGCTGGGGCTGAAAGTGCAGAGCATCCGGTCGGTCACCCTGCCGGAAGCGGGACGTGTGCGTCCGATGCCGATGATGCGGATGATGGCGGCCGCGCCTGTGGCGCCGATGGCCAGCCGGACCGACGCGGATATCAGCCAGGATGCGCAGGGGGAGATCGTGCTGACGCCGTGAGGGCGGGGGAAGAGTCTTCTTTTTCTGAAAAAAGAAGCAAAAGACTTCTGTCCGTTTGTTTCAGGACGTGCGGCTGGGCACGGAGCCAAGCGGACAGAAATTCTTCTATTTCCTGCTAATCCGCCGGCAGGCCGAGCAGCCCATCGCGCAGCTCAGCGGACGGGGCCGTGGTGCCGAGATCGGAATCCAGAATTACCCGTCCGAAGCTGGCATCCGGCACCACGGCGATCTTCTGTCCGTCGAGATAGACCTCCACCCCGTGATCCGTGAGCACGAACGAGGAATAATCGCCCGGCTTCACCGGCCGGATTGTCGCCAGCATCTGCTCGAAGGCGATCTTGTTGGCCTCGGTGCAGGCATGCTTGGCGCAATAGGTGCGGCTCGAATCCATATAGAGCCTGTTGAGCTGCGCCTGGGTGCCGGAATGGACATAATGGATGACGAGCACCTTCGGGTTGGGCTCGTCGAGGACCGTGTCGACGTCGGTGCTCTTTTTGAGGAGATACAGCGCGCCGACATAGCCGCGTATGTGCAGGATGGTGAAGGAGCGGACGCCGATCCCGTTCAGCACCAGCGTGGCGCCCTCAACCTGCATCGTGTCGGGCACCGTGACGCCGGCCTTGGTGGCGGCATTCGCAGCGTTCGGCATGCTCCCGAGACAGGCGGCCAGCAGCATTCCGGCCGGAAGGATGCGAGAAACAGCACGGCTGCGGATCATCAGGTCACTCCCCTAGCGGACCGGGCCAGGAAAGACGCTGCCGGTCCGATTGGCAATAAATCGGCAGGAGGCGCTCCGTTCCGTGGAACGAGCGGGCGCCGATGCGCTCAGGCTGCCGGCGCCGGCAGCGTTTCCCAGCCCGGGCCGATCACGGCGGCGGAGCGGCGTCCGGCGCCGTCCTCGCGCAGCACCAAAACGTTGCGTTCCTCCAGATAGGCGAGCTGGCGGCGGGCACGGCCGGCGGAATGGGTGCCGAAGGCGCGGGCGATATCGGCGTCGCTTGGACAAGGGGCCCGTTCGATCGCCGCGCGCGCCACGAGCAGGAACACGGGCTGCACATCCTCGGGCAAGGCGGAGGCCAGGCGCTCGGCTTCGCGCCAGTCCGGCGTCTCCGCTGCCTGCGGATCGATGCCGGACCGCGCCGTGGCGAGCGCGCGCCGGAAGCGCGGCATGTCGAGCGCTTCGCGCCCCATGCCCTCGATCCGGCACCGCACCAGGAAGTCCTGATACAGCACGCCGACCGGCCGGAAGGCGGCGTCCGGGTCGGTGAGGATCGCGGCGAGAACGGCACGCACCTTGCGCGCGTGATCGGCGGCGTCCTCCAGCGTGCGCTGCGCGGGGACGGTTTCGGCCTCCTCCGCGCGCGCGGCCTCGCGCTGGCGGTCGCCATGGGCGGCGAGCTGGGCCAGCAGATCGGGCGGGGGCGGCGCAGGCGCGCGCCGGGCACGGACGGGCGCATCCGGGAGCGGCGTGAGCACCAGATCGCGCATCGCTTCCGGCGCCGCCGCCGGCAGCGGCAGCAGAGACGGGCCCGCCGAGCGGCTGGCGGTCTCGACCGCGCCGATGCGGACCGGCAGCGGCCTGCGCGACAGAGCCGGGCCGAGGGCGATGAACTGCCCGCGCGCCAGGTCGCGGAACGCCTCCGCCTGACGGCGCTCCATGCCGAGCAGATCGGCGGCGCGGGCCATGTCGATATCGAGAAAGGTGCGGCCCATCAGGAAGTTGGTTGCCTCCGCGGCGACATTCTTGGCCAGCTTGGCCAGGCGCTGCGTCGCCACCACCCCGGCCAGACCGCGCTTGCGGCCGCGGCACATCAGGTTGGTCATGGCGGCGAGCGAGGTGCGGCGGGCCTCCTCCGGCACTTCCGAGGAGGCGGCGGGAGCGAAAAGCTGGGCCTCGTCCACCACCACCAGCACCGGATACCAGTGCTCGCGCGGCGCCTCGAACATGCCGCCCAGGAAGGCGGCGGTGCGGCGCATCTGGTGTTCGGCATCGAGCCCTTCGAGATTGAGCACCACGGAGATCCGATGCGCGCGCATGCGTTCGCCGGCGGCCACCAGCTCGGCCTCGGTATGGTCCGCGGCCTCGATCACCAGATGGCCGAACCGGTCGCCGAACCCGACGAAATCGCCCTCCGGGTCGATCACCGCCTGCTGCACCCAGGGCGCGCTCTGCTCCATCAGCCGGCGCAGCAGATGGGACTTGCCGGAACCGGAATTGCCCTGGACCAGCAGGCGCGTGGACAGCAGCTCCTCGAGATCGAGCAGCGCGGGCTGGTTGCCGGACAAGCCTCCGGACTCGGCGCGGGCGCCGATCTCGATCGAAACGGTCATGGCCGGGGGAATTACAGGGCGGAGGGCCGCCTCGGCAATCGCCCGCCCCGCCGGCTCACGGGTCGAGCGCGATCAGCTCGGCCGAGACGCCTCCGGCGTCGATCCGAAGGCGGGCAATGGAGATCGGCAGCCGGAAGCGGCGTGGCCCGGCGCTGCCTGGATTGAGCAACAGCACGGTGCCACGATGCGACAGGCCAGGCTTGTGGGAATGGCCGGACACGACGGCGGCGTAGCCGGCAGCAACGGGGTCCAGCGCCAGCGTCGAAAGATCGTGGACAACCAGCAGCCGGACGTCGGCATGGACGAACTCGGCGGTGTCGGGAAGCGCTGCGCACCAGGGCTGAGTGTCGATATTGCCCTTGACCACGGTGAGCGGGGCCAGCGCGGCCAGGGTTTCCAGGATCCCGGGATGGCCGATATCGCCGGCATGGATGATCGCGTCCGCGCCACGCAGCGCATGGAGCGCCGCCGGCCGCAGCAAGCCGTGCGTATCGGAAATGACGCCGACGGTGAGGGCGGATGGAGCCATGGGAACGCCAACGCGCCGGGACGGCGCGGTTGCCTAAATGCAGTTGGCACTTGGCAATGCCGCACACAAGCGTGTAGTTTAATTGAATAACGATTTGTGTTCGTTTATGTCGAAGGATCGACTCTCCTGGATGGGGCAGCGGTCGACGCCGCAGCATGGTGGGTGAAAGATGCGGAACTCAGAGGTCGTCGAGGTGGCAGGGGTGTTCGTCGGTGTCGTTCTGCGCGAGACCGATACGTCGGATTTCCATTTCTTCGCGACGCATGATGGGGTCCGTGATCTGCACGGTTGTCACGCCGAGAGCACGCAGCAATTGCGCGACGAGGCGCGGGCGATGTTCAGGCGGCAGTCGCGGCACTGATTTTCGTGTTTCCGCATCCGGAAAGACATCAACCGGCTGGATGTTCCGGCAACCGAGCCCGACGGCAGCGTCTTGGCCGGTCGATGTGAGCCATGACTGCGGTTCAGGAGAGCGGACCGATGGCATCGAGGAGGCGCGCGTAGACGTCGTCCTCGATCTTCCAGTGCTCCGCGTCGGTCAGCAGCGGCTCGAAGCGTTCTGGATGCGTGTCGGAACGGGTCTTGTCGAACGCGAAATGCCGGTGTCCGTAGACGATCCGGGCGCTCGGCAACCGGGCGAGCACGTGCTCGGTATCGTCCGGCACGAGATACAGAACGACAACTCTCAGCGGTGCCGCGCCATCGCGTGCGCGCCTGTCGATTTCCGCCGCGAACAGCGTGCATTCTCCCGTGCAGTATGAGCTCTGGGCGTATTGCTGTGTGAGAATGACGAGAGCGACCTGCGCCTGCTGGAGCGCGAGCGTGAACAGTTGCTCCCAGTCTTCGCGACGCCGGCCGATCGGACGGGCCGGCACCGTGCTCCAGTCCCTTTCGCCGCGGCGGTCCCACAGCCAGGCCAGCATCTCCGCCGTTCCGGGATGCTTCTCCGCCAGCAGCGGCACGGAGACATCGGCTTGCGGACGCAGCCCCGTGCTTTCGCGATAATCGACCTGCTCGAGGATCGCTCCGCCGGGCGGCAGAGGAAGATCGACGTTGTCGAGATAGTCGTTGTAGACGTCGCCGACCTCATGCAGCCCGTACTGGCGCTTCAGCCTCAGCCAGAGCCAGTGCGAGAACGCCCATCCGTTCTGCGCCATCGCGAAGCTCATGATGATCCTGGTCTTCAACCGATCGCTCCCGTGACACCGGCGAAGCCGACCATACGCCAGGGCGATGGTCGCGCCGAACCCGGACGCTTCACGGCATCGCAAACAAAAGCGTGATCGCGGCCCTTCGCCATGTGCGCGAAGGGTTGATCCGGGATTTCGCTTACGGGAACAGGCCGCGAAGGCGCTTGCCGGCGCGGACACGTTCCACGCCGATCGCCATGGCGGCGGTGCGGTTGGACACACCGCGGTCGCTCGCGCGCTGCTGCACCTGCTCGAAGGCGCTGTCGAGCAGCTGTTCGAGACGGTTGTTCACTTCGGTCTCGGTCCAGAACAGGCGTTGCAGATCCTGCACCCATTCGAAATAGGACACGATCACGCCGCCCGAATTGCACAGAATGTCGGGGATCACGAAGATCTCGTCGCGGCGCTGGTCGAGCAGCAGGTCGGCATCCGGCGTGGTCGGGCCGTTGGCGCCTTCGGCCAGGATGCGGCAGCGCAGGCGGCCGGCATTCTCCGCGGTGATGACGCGTTCCAGCGCGGCTGGCACGAGAATGTCGCAGCGCTGTTCCAGCAGCGCCGCGCCGTCGATCGCCGATTCACGCGAGAAGCCGCGCAACACGCCTTCGCGGGCGACGTGGCGCTCGATCGCGTCCAGCGGCAGACCGTCGGGATCGAACAGGGCGGCGGTATGGTCCGACAGGCCGGTGATGCGCACGCCGTAGCGGCGGGCGAGCGTGTAGGCGGACACGCTGCCGACATTGCCGAAACCCTGCACGATCGCGGTGCTGCGCGCCGGATCGAGCCCGATTGCGTCGCAAGCGCGCCGCACCAGATGCGCGACGCCGCGCCCCGTGGCCTCGCGCCGGCCTTCCGTGCCGCCCAGCGCCACCGGCTTGCCGGTGACGATCTCGCTGACGGCATGGCCCTGATGCATGGAATAGGTGTCCATGAACCAGGCCATCACCTGCTCGTCCGTGCCCATGTCCGGCGCCATCACGTCTGTCTGCGGCGACACGAACGGGATCATCTCCTGCATGTATCGGCGTGAGACCGCTTCCAGCTCGCGTCGCGACAGCATCGGCGGATCGCAGGCGACCCCGCCCTTGGCGCCGCCGTAAGGCAGGCCGGCGAGCGCGCATTTCCAGCTCATCCACACCGCCAGAGCGGCGACCTCGCCCACGTCAAGATGAGCGGAAAAGCGGGTACCGCCCTTGGTCGGGCCCAGAGTGAGATGGTGCTGGACGCGATAGCCCTGGAACACCTTCAGCGATCCGTCATCCATGTGCACCGGGATCGACACGGCAATGGCACGCTTGGGGTAAAGCAGCCGGTCGCGCTGATCGAGCGGGATGTCGAGATGGTCGGCGATGATGCCGAACTGGGTGCGGGCCATGTCGAAGACGGGGCCGGTGTAGATGGTCATGTCGGTTCCCTGTTTTCCGGCACGTTCCTCCCGCCCGGCGCCGCCTGCAAGACGGGCCGACAAGGCGTCGTTCGGCCGGAAGCGCGTTGTTCGTCGGCCCGGACGATCGGTTCGGCGATCAACTGCAAGGTACCGAAAGGATCGGGGTCCGCACCCGCATGAAAATGACCGGGCGGCCGGGCGGTTCTTGCCGATCCGCGATCGGGTGACGGGCGTCCTGCCGGATTGGACGAACGCGCGCTCGCGATGTCGTGTTCGCCATCCCGCCCCGGCGCTGGCCGGTCGTGGCGCAACGCCGCTCGCTCCGGGCGGTTAAGCGTGGATGAACGAGACCGAAATCGGACGCGCGTTTGCGGCCTCAGTGGCTGCGTTTCCGCCCGGGGAAACGCTGATCCTGTCGCATGACGATGCGGATGGGTTGTCTTCCGGAGCGATCCTGGCGCGGGCGCTGCGACGCAGCGGCCGGACGGTGCGGTCGCGTCTGGTCGGGCGCGGCGAGAATGCCTGGTCGGAGGCGATGCGCCAGGAGCTGGAACAGGACGCGCCGGCATCGCTGATCGTGTCGGATCTGGGACTGCGGGCACAGGTCCTGTGTGCCGGAACGCCCACCGTGGTGATCGACCATCACGTCACCGATCTCGGCTGCGGTACAGTCGCGGAAGCTGTCCTGGGCCTGACAGGATATGGCATGGCCGACGTGCCGACCTCCAGCCTGTTGGCCCTCTGGTGCGCGCGTGGCCTGGCAGACGCCGGGATGATCGATGCCGCGGACGATCTGCTGTGGCTGGCGGCGATCGGACTGATCGGCGATCTGGGCGACGGCGGCAGCGTCTTTCCGGAGTTCCAGGCGGCGAAGAAGGCTTACGGCATCACGGCGCTTCGCAAGGCGGTTTCCTTGCTGAACGCGCCGAGACGGTCGGCGAACGGCGACGGAGGCCCAGCCTTGGCCTTGCTGGAAAAGGCCGACGGGCCGAAGGCGGTGTTGTCGGGAGCGCATGCAGAAACGGAAAGCCTTCTCGCCGCCAAGCGCGAGGTCGCGGAGGCGATGGAGGCCGCCCGCAAACTGCCGCCGGTCGTCGGGGCGGAACTGGCGGTGATCCGGCTGCATTCGGCCTGCCAGATTCATCCCCTGGTCGCGCAATCCTGGCGTGGGCGCCTGAAAGACCGCATCGTGATGGCCGCGAACACGGGATTTCGCCCTGGATGGGTGCATTTCGCGGCGCGGACGCAGATGGATATCGATCTGGTCGCCTTTTTTCGCGCGCACGCGCCTGAAGGCGCGGACGAGCACTATGGCAACGGCCACAAGCAGGCGAGTGGCGGCGCGTTGCCGATCCCGGTCTGGAACCGCTTCATCCGGGATTTGGGCTTCGGTCCGGCGTTGATCGTGAACGACATGAAGGCAGCGGCATGACGACACAGGCAGGATTGCCGCTCCGGCTCGGCTTTCCGGTGAAGGTGATGGCGCGGCCCGATCTGAAGAGCAGCGACGCCAGACGATGGCAGAGTGCGCCGCATCTCAAGGTCAGTCTGGAGATGCTGGATGCGGTGCTGGATCATCTCGATCGGCACGATATCCGGATGTACCGGATGTCGTCCGATATCGCGCCTTATGCGACGCATCCGGATCTTCCGCAGTTCCACTCCATGGTTGCGGACAGTGCGTCCGAACTGGCCGCATTCGGCGCCAAGGCGAAGCGCCTCGGCATTCGCCTGTCGTTCCATCCGTCGCAATTCGTGGTGCTGAACAGCCCGGATCCGGAGCTGGTGCGCAAGAGCGCGTGGGATCTGGCCAGCCAGGCCGAGATGCTGGACCGGATGGAGCTGGACGAGGAAGCCGTGATGGTGATCCATGTCGGCGGCGTCTATGACGATCGGGAGGCGGCGCGGGAGCGCTGGGTCCGCACCTGGCCGAGCCTGCCGGAGCCCGTGCGTCGGCGCCTGGTTCTGGAGCACGACGATCTGCGTTTCTCCGCAGCCGATGTGCTCTGGATTCACGAACGGACCGGCGTGCGGCTGATCTTCGATCATCAGCATTTCTGGTGCCTGAATCCGGAACGCATGGAGATGCGGGACGCCGTGGAGCGCATTCTCGCCACATGGCCGGACGGGCAGCGTCCGAAACTGCATTTCTCGACGCCGAACAACGGCATGCGGGAGCTGGTGCGCAAGGATCGCAAGACCGGCAAGGCCAGGACCATGTCCGTCGCGCCGGTCTGGACCGGACATGCGGATTTCTGCTCGCCGTTCGAGTTCGCGACCTTCATGCGCGTGGCGGACGGTCTCATCTTTGACGTGATGCTGGAAAGCAAGGTCAAGGATCTGGCGCTCATCCGGCTGAGATCCGATCTGCTGCGCTACGCGCCGGATGTGGCGGCGCGGTTCGGCCTGTTCGCCGGGCAGCAGGAAGATCTGGATCGCGAGGAGGATGCGGTTCTCGATGAGGAGGCTGCCTGAGCCGGTGGACGGCGTTTCTTCTGCTGGCAGGCATTCGACGACAAGACGCCGAGGGGCTGATAGGGATGTGGGCACAGGCCTGACGCCGAGCCCTCAGCCAAATGATGTCATTGCAGCGCATCTTCCCGCCATGGCCGACGCTGCGATAGACAAACACGTCCGCTGGTGAACAATTTCAGTCCGCTGTCGCAATCGCATCGGCGGGAAACGATCCGGCCGCTCCTCAGCCATGCGAACCATCGACAGGAACCGACATGTTGACCCCTAGAGCCTGGCTGTTCGCTCTCGTTCTGACGTCGGCTGCCCCCTTCGCCGCGTCGGCGGCAACCGCCGCGCCGACCGAAGCCGCGCTGGGAATCCTAATTCCCCTGGGGCCCCCGGAGTACGAACCGATCCTGAGTGCGATCGAGAACGACCATGTGGAGCGCCACGGCCCCTTCACCTACCATGTCGGGCGCATCGCGGGCGTCCCGGTGGTCGCCAACGTAGCGCCGATGGACGGCCCGGTGACGCGTGCGCTGTCGGCGCAGGACATGCTGCAGCACTACACCATCCGCGCCCTGCTCTATCCAGGCACATCCGGCGCGCATCTCGGGCCGGACCGGATGCGGATCGGCGACATCGTGCTGGGTGCGGCGAATGTCGATTTCGGCAATTTCTTCTTCTCGCGAGATGGCGACATCGTCGGCAACGAGTTCGGGCACGAGAAGACAGGCCAGACTCATCCTGGAACGTTGTGGATGGCACCGATGCCGCTGGCCCACCTCGCCTGCGCCGCGCATGCCGTCGCCGCACAAACGGAGCGGCCATCCTGGCTGAATCCGCACGCGCCGAGACTGACGCCGGACAGACCTGATATCTTCTATTTCGGCCGTCAGGGAACGTCGACGATGTGGCTGGCGAACCAACCGTTCATACGGAAGATCGACGATGTGTTTCACGTTATCGACGAAGATGGCGATTGGGATTCCGCCCTCGTGGCGTCGATGCACGGCGTCGCCTTCATCGAGGTGAGCACCATCTCCGATAGTGCTCCGGCGTTGCCGGAAACGCCGCGCGGCATTCCCGTGCCGCCGCCCGGTGCCCCGAGCGCCAACGTCCTCGCCCAGCGGCAGAGCGACGCGATCATCGTCGCGTTGATCAGGCGCTCCGGCCAAGCGCTGCTGTCGGAAACAGGAGGGACACTGCGCACATCGCCCTGGCCCGACGCCTATTTCGACGATCCCAAGGCCGCCGCATCAGCTGCTGTCCCTCGGTGGCTGCGGCCCGGCATCGCCTGTGCTGAGGGCAGGCAGCCGCTAGAACGGCGTCCGATCCATACGGATCGGATCGCACGCTCCGGATAGAAGTGTTTTCGCTTTTTCTGTAGAAAAAGAAGACTCTTCACGCGCTCCGAGACCGCAACCACCTGAGCGCACCCAGGCCCGCCGCATGACCGGTGGCGAACGACGCCTGCAGCAGATAGCCGCCGGTTGGCGCTTCCCAGTCCAGCATTTCCCCGCAGGCGAACACGCCGGGACGCGCGCGCAGCATCATGGTCGCGTCGATCGCGCCGGCCTCGATGCCGCCGGCGCTGGAAATGGCGCGATCCAGTCCGCATGCGGCCAGGATCGGCACCGGCACCGACTTGATCCGCGCGGCAAGAGTTGCGGGCGCGCGCTCCGGAGGCTCGCCGCATTCGCGCAGCAGGCCGATCGCGGCGGGCGACAGGGAGAGAGCCTTGCGCAGCATGTTGGAAAGGCTTTCACGGCCGCGCACCCGGGCAAGTCGGGCCGCGAGATCCGCCTCGGTCTGATCGGGGCGCAGATCGAGACGCAGAGAAGCGGGGACGCCGGAGGCGACGGCATCGCGTAAGGGAGCCGATAAGCCGTAGACCGCACCGCCCTCGATGCCGTTCCGGCTCAGGATCGCATCGCCGCGCGATGAGAGCGCACCGAACGACAGGCGGACGTTTTTCAGCGGCTCCCCGGCGAAACGGTCTGCGAAGACCGCGCTCCAGCCGCAGGAAAAGCCGCAATTGGCGGGCTGGAACGGCGCCACCGGAACGTCCGCCTCGGCCAGCACTGGCGCCCATGTGCCGTCGGAGCCAAGCCTGGGCCAGGACGCGCCCCCCATCGCCAGCACCACCGCTTCCGCCCGGAGCACGCTTTCGCCCGACCCGTCGGCAATGCGCACGCCGCCCTCCGCGAACCCCAGGAACCGCGTGCGCGTGCGGAGCTGGACGCCCTGATCCTCCAGGCGGCGCAACCAGGCCCGCAGCAGCGGCGAGGCCTTCATCGCGCGCGGGAACCAGCGCCCGGAACTGCCGACGAAGCAGGGCTGTCCGAGGTCTGCCGCCCATTCGATCAGCGCATCCGGCGGAAAGGCGCGGATCACCGGCTCGAGCCAGGAGCGGGCGGCGCCGTAGCGCTCCAGAAACGGCTCGATCGGTTCGGAATGCGACAGGTTGAGCCCGCCGCGCCCGGCCATCAGCAGCTTGCGCGCCGGGCTCGGCATCTGCTCCAGAACGATCACCCGGGCGTGCGGCGCGATGCGTTCGGCAGCCATCAGCCCGGCCGGGCCGGCGCCGACCACCACCACGCGTGGCCGATCAGGCACCGCGCATGGTCCCTGCCCGCAAGCGGTGCGCGGCCTCGATCATGTCGGCCTCCGGGCCGCAGAACGAGAAACGCACGTAGCGATGGCCGCGCTCGGGGTCGAAATCGATTCCGGGCGTCGCGGCGATGGAGAGGTCGTTCAGCAGCCGATCGCAGAAGCGCGTGCTGTCGTCCGGGGTGCGCGCGTAGAGATAGAACGCGCCCTGCGCGGGAGCCACATCGTCGAGCCCCGCCGCGGACAGCGCATCGAGCAGATGGGCGCGGTTGCGGCGATAGATCGCGAGCGTCCGGGCAATCTCGTCGCCGGCCTCGAACGCGGCCTCGGCGGCGACCTGCGAGACATGCGGCGCCGAGATGAACAGGTTCTGCTTTAGCCGCGAGACCGGCGCGCGCAGATCGTCCGGCAGAACCAGCCAGCCGATGCGCCAGCCGGTCATGCTCCAGTATTTGGAGAAGCTGTTGATGACCACGGCACTGGGCGAGAAAGCCGCGGCGGTGGCCGGCTTCTCGCTCCAGTTCAGCCCGTGATAGATCTCGTCGCTGATGAGGCGGACGCCGTTGTCGTGGCAGAACCGGGCCAGGGCGGCGAGTTCGCCAGCGGATAATGTGGTGCCGGCCGGATTGCAGGGGCTGGCGACGATCAGACCGTCGGGCAGGCCGTCCGGCGTTTCCGCCAGGGCTTCCAGCATCGCGACGGTGGGCTGGAACCGGGTTTCCGGCCCGCAGGGCAGCACCACCGGTCGCATGCCGAGTGCGTGCAGGATGTTCGCATAGGGCGGATAATACGGGCTGGCCATCGCCACCCTGTCGCCCGGATCGAACGCGGCGAGAAACGCGAGCAGGAAACCGCCGGAGGCGCCGGTGGACACGGCGATGCGCTCGGCCTCGACGGTGACGGCATAGGTGTCGCGATAATGCCGGCCGATGCGTCGCCGCAGGGAAACGAGGCCGAACGCCTCGGTATAGCCCATGGGGGCAGCGGCCGAGAGCGCGGCGGCAGCGGCGCGCACGGCGGTGGCGGGCGCGCCCGTGGCCGGCTGCCCGACCTCGAGCCGGATCACCCTCGGGTCGCCAGGGGTGCGCGCGGCGTCGCGCGCATTCGCGCGCTTCACCACCTCCATCGCCAGGAATGGCGGCAGAGCGGCGCCGCTGCCCTGCTTCAGGCGGGGAGCGGCCACCGGATCAGTTGGAGCGGGTGGCGAGTCCGTCGCCGCGCGGGTCCGTGGTGGCGGTGCAATGCTCGGCGCCGCGCGGACAGGCGATGGCGTTGACGCGGCCGGTTTCGGTGACCGGTGCTGGCGGCTGATCGTGCAGCACGTTGTTGGTGGCCTCCGCCACCGCCTCCGCGGCCTGGTTCTGGCCCGAGCCGGCCACGGCGGCGCGCAACGTGCCGGCGGACGGATTCCAGGCGATCGACGCGGCGAGAAGCGGCGGCGGCAGGCGCGCGGGCGAAGCGCCCAGGATGATGCCGGTCGTGCCGGCGACGCGTCCGGTGCCGAACAGATTGTCCATGGTCAGCGCGCAGGCCACCGCGCCGCCCTTGCGGTCCACCACCGTGAACGAGGTGGAGGCGGGCAGACGGCCGAGCGCCGCGCCGCCAGCCGTGGTGCCGGACAGGAAGGATTGGGCCTCTTCGGCGAGATCGGCGTTGCCGCTGCCGGACGGATGCGACGCGCGCCATGCCGCGACGGTGGCGCCGGCCACGCCCGCGGCCGAGCCGCCATTCTGCAGCGCGCCGAATGCGGCAGCGGCGCCGAGACCGCCATCGGCCGGCGGCGGCAGGAAGGCAACGCGGTCGTTGCCGGCGTTCACCACCAGCGGCGCGCCGCCGCCCGGAATGGCATTGTGGATGTCGCTGGCGGACACGCCGCCGCGCGCCTGGGCGACGCCATCGGCATAAGCGCGCCAGAGCAGGCCGGTATAGAGATCGCCGACGCCGGCGATGGCGAGGCGGTCCAGCGTCGCGGCGAGATCGGCCTGGGTGAGCTGGTCGCCGGCCTGCACCGGCGAACCGTCCGGACGGGCGAAGATCGCCGCCACCTGCTGATCGGCGAAGAGCGGGCCGCGCACCGCCTCGAGATCGTTGGCGAGCGCGCGCGACACGGTGATGCCGGACCGGGCCAGGCGCGCGGCCGGCTTCACGAGATCGTCGAAGGACACGGAACCGTACCGCGCCTGCATCAGGAACAGGCCGCGCGCGGTCATCGGCACCGAGGCCGGACGGCCGCCGGGGCCGGTCGGGTCCGTGCCGGCGACGGGTGTGAACAGGAAGGCCTGCGGCGCCTTGTCGCCGGCGCGATAGGCGAGACAGGCGCCCCCGCCGCCGAGCGACGCGCGGGACGGCAGGGTGACGGCCAGAGCCAGTCCGGTGGCGGCGGCGGCATCGGCGGCGTTGCCGCCGCGGGCCAGCACGTCGCGCCCGGCCAGCGCGGCCACCGGCTCGTCGGCGACCACGCTGCCGATATAGCCGGACAGATAGGGCGAAGGCGGACCCGCGACGAGATTGCGCACCGACTGCACGCTGCCGCAGCCGCTCAGCGCCAAAGGCAGGGCCACGGCGCCGCTCAGCAGAAGCCGGGCGAACGGGGTGCGGATCGCGCGACGGGTCGCGGAACAAACGGGCGAAGAAGCCGCGACAGGTTTCGGCACGCCAATGCTCTCCCTTGGACCTCGCAGCCCATAAACGGCTTGAGCCGGGTCGGCAACGTCCGGCGCAGGTCGAGGACCGCGCGGACGCGCCTTCTCCGGGCTCCCCCTGCCCCCGCCCATGGCCCCGCCCATGGCCCCGGCGCTCGCGATCCGGGCCATGGGCTGCTACATGCTGCGGCGAGACCGTTCGGAGAGTTTTCGCGCATGATCGATTTCACGCGACGCATCGTCCGCCGCATCGGCGACCGCATCGCCGGGGCTGCCGCCGCCCCCCTGGCGGCGCCGGGCCTGGCTGTGCTGCTGGCGGCGACTCTCGTCGCGGTCCCCGCTCATGCCGATGCGACAGACGCCTTCACACCGGCCCAGCGGGCCGAGATCGTGGCCATCGTGCGCAACGCGCTGAAGACCGATCCGACCATCCTGAGCGATGCCATCACCGCCTTGCGTGCCTCCTCCGAGGCGAAGGAGCAGGAGGCCTCCGACCAGGCTGTGAAAGCGAACCAGGCGGCGCTGAACGGCCAGCCTGGCGACGCGATCGAAGGCAATCCGGCCGGCGACGTGACGCTGGTGGAGTTCTACGACCCGCGCTGCCCGTATTGCCGCAAGGTGCTGCCGGACGTGGAGAAGCTCCTGCAATCCGATCGCAAGATCCGGCTGGTGGAGAAGCTGATTCCGATCCTGGGTCCGAACAGCGAGATCGACGCGCGCGCGATCCAGGCCGCCGCCCTCCAGGGCCGCTACGCCGTTCTGCAGCGTGCGCTGATGACCGATAGCGGCGCGCCTGGCCTGGATCGGGTGAAGACCATCGCCGCGCGCGTGGGCCTCGACGTGCCACAACTCATGCGCGACATGAATTCGGACGCCGTGACCAAGGTGCTGGAGCGCAACGTGGCGCTGGCCAAGACGCTGCACCTCACCGGCACGCCGACCTTCGTCGCGGGAACCGAGGTGATTCCGGGCGCGGCCGATTATGGCGATCTGAAAGCGATGGTGGCGGCGGCGCGCAAGGACGGCTGACCGACGGCCGCCGGCGCAGGATCAGGTCTCCGGCCGGCGCAGGCGGGTTTCCAGATAAAGCCGCACCATCAGGCGCAGCTCGTCGCGCGTACCAGGACCGCCCGGCGCCTCGCCCGTTTGCAGCCGGGCCATGAGCTTCATGGCGTTCAGCAGCAGGGCAGCGATGTCCGGCACCTTTTCAGGGCGGAGAAACGGCGCATGCGCGAGCAGGAGCGCGCCGATCGCATCCAGCATCCTGGCGCGGAAGGCGGTGCGGATGCTGTCGCCGTCCGGGCGCTCCTCGAGCAGGGCGGCGACAGCCGCGCCGCGCGGGCGGAGGACCACGAACTGGTCCAGCAGCGCGTCGGCCAGGGCGGCCGTGGACAGGCTGGCGATACGTTCATGCAGAAGCGCGAACCCGTCCAGAATCAGCGCAAGGTAGTGCTCCACCAGCGCGTCCGCGATCGCGTTCTTGTCAGGGAAGAAGCGATACAGCGAGCCGATCCGGGCATCGGCGCGGGCGGCGATCTCGGACATCGTCGCGGCGGCGAAACCGCGTTCGCCGATCACGGCGGCGGCGGCATCCAGCAGGGACGCGACGCGTTGATGGCCGTCCTGCCGCGTCGGCAGACGCGTGGCGCGTCTGGAAGTTGATTCCATCCTCATCTTTTCCTAAGTTGAGGGCCTCCTCAACTCATTCGGGTGGGCCTGGCAGCTCAGGCCGTGCCATCGGAGGTTTCTACCATGATCGAGCTGAATGCGGCGACCACCGCCCTGATCCTGATCGATCTGCAGAAGGGCATCGTATCGCGTCCGCTTGCGCCGAGAAGCGGAGCGGATGTGGTCCGGACCGCGACGGCGCTGGCAGGCCGCTTTCGCGCGGCCGGGGCGACGATCGTCGCCGTGAACGTCGATTTCGCCGCGGATGGCAAGGATCTGCTGCGCGCGCCCGTCGACCGTTCGACCATCCCGCCGGGCGCGCAATTCCCGGCAGACTGGTCAGAGCTTGTGGAGGGCGTGGCACAACCCGGCGATCTGCGCATCACCAAACGCCAATGGGGCGCATTCCATGACACGGGGCTCGACCTGCAACTGCGGCGGCGCGGCATCACCACGGTGGTGATCGGCGGAATCGCCACCAATATGGGCGTCGAATCCACCGCCCGCGCCGCGCACGAACACAACTACGCTGTGGTTCTCGTCGAGGATTGCTGCGCCGGGCTTTCGGACGAGATGCACGGCTTCGCGTTCGCCAGCATCTTTCCGATGATCAGCCGCGTGTCCGATTCGGCCGGAATCGCGTTCGGCGGTCCGAAAGGATAGAGATGGAAGCAGCCTTCTTTTTCTGAAGAAAAAGAAGCAAAAAGACTTTTATCCGTTTGGCGCGGAGCCAGACGGACAGAGGCTCTTTCGTGAAAAAGGACACTGTCAGAACAGTTCGATGTGGCTCTTGAAGCCGATCAAGGCCGCATCGTGCAGGTTGGTCTGCGCGTTGGGACGAATGAAATACTGGAAGTCCGGCGCGAAGGTGACGCCGCGCATCACGTGGATCTGGTATTCGGCTTCAACGTCCATGGTGCTGGACTGCACGCCGGGCGTGCTGGCGTTATAGAACTGGCCGCCAGTGCCCGTGATGGGCAGCCCCGCCTCCTGCTGCAATTCTTCCGTGCGCGTCAGCGCATGCGGCACGGAGAGGTAGTTGAAGGCAAGGCCAATGCCGTCCTGCGGCCGCGCCTTCCAGAATCCCCTGTCCAGCAAAGCGATCTCGTACTGGCGATTGCGCGTCGAGCTGCGGTCGCTGTTGTGATAGAAGCCGCCGAGCAGGATCAGCCCGTCCGCAACGCCCTTGCCGCGGCGGATCAGCATCTGGTCGAACAGCGCCCATTCCGCCGTCGCCCCCTTGCGCTGGAGGGGCTTTCCGCCGGTCACGCCGATCAAGTCGCGGTTGACGTCCAGGGTGTTGTCGTTGTGGTTCTGGTTGTCGTAGCCGAAGCCGATCTTGTAATGGCCAGGCAGCTTATCCGGGCCGAATTGCGGCTCCCAGCCAAGCTCGACCGGGAAAAGCTGGCCGTTGATCTGCTGCGAGGAAAAGCGGAATCCGGAGCGATATCCGTTCGTCGCATTATAGATATTGGCTTCGGCGAAGAAGATCCCCGTCTGGATATAGGTGCTTTCCGTCGGCCGGACGCGCAGGCGCGTGGCCCATCCAGCGTCCGGATAGGAGGAATGAGTGAGATTGTCCGACGACGCCTTCGGGTTTCCGCAGAACGAGTTGTTCATGAAATTGCAGTAGAGCGGCGACGAGGAGAAATCGTTCAGGAAGGGAATCCGTCCGGCGGTCAGATCGACCCGGCCGCGCGCCAGCGTTTCCTCGCCATAGGCATAGACAAGATGCACCACGACGTTGCCGCCGGAGCCATAGATTTCCTGCGACGGGTTCAGGTTGTCGCCGAACATGCGGCTGGCGGGAATACCGTAGCGTCCGACCACCACCGCATGTGTGGAGAAGCCGGTGACGCCGGCAAGCTTCTGCCAATCGATATCGTTCTCGAGCGAATACTGCCCCGCATCGCTGGAGCCCTTGGCGGGTCCGGACATGATTCCGGCGAACTCGTTGGTATTGTCGAGCAGGATCGCGATTCCGTGATCGCGAAGATAGGGCCCTGCACCCAGCAGATCCGGCAGCAGCGCTTCTGGCTGCGGCAAAGGCGGCACGTTCGATGTCGGCGGGAGCTGGCCGAGCGGCGTGGCGACGCGCAGGCTGGGATTCAGCGAGGTCTGCGCCGCGGCGGTTCCGGCAAACCCGAGGAGAACGGGCAACGACAGCAGGGCGCATCGGCGCGGCGTGATTGAACCCGTCATGTTTTCTCCCCCGCGCCGCACCGGTTCGGACCACCGCGACATCTGCCCTCAATCCGACGACGCATTAACGTAATCAGGCGATGAGCCGCCATCTTCTTCGGCCCGCCCCACGTCATTTGCGGCGTTTTGTTGCAACATTGTCGCGCCGAACGGAGGGCGTTCGCGCGATCGTGGCGCCGCGACGCCGATGCGCACGACGGAACGCGCTCGATAATCTCGCTGTCTATATCGGAAAGTTTCGATCGGGCCGACGATCCGAACGTTCCGACATCACGGATGCCGCATGCAGACGAGACGCCGCATCCGGCGGCGCCCCGCTCAGCGAACGGTGACGCGGACTTCCGGCGCCGTCACCGCGTCAGTGGTGGCGGCCATGTTGATCTGCGCCGTGGTCGCGCCGGCGTCCTGGATGGTCTGCGCCACAGCCTGACCGCCATCGTGAACGGCTTTTTCCATCGCCGCAGCCTGCTGCTCCGTCGTGCCGACGGCGGGCACCACCGTCTGCACCGTGAACAACGCGTCCGGTTTGCGGGCCAGCGCTTCCCGCACGATGGCGGTCAGGCCGGGCTTCCAGCTTTCGGGCGGCGCCGCGAACTGCACCCTGGCCAGGGGAGGGACCGGTTTGGGCGCAGGAGGAGCGGGCGGCATCACCGGCACCGGCTTGCGATTCACGTCCGGATCGAAGGTGCGCTGGTCGATGAGCTTGCAGCCCGCGGCGCTCATCACCGCCCCGGCCAGCAGCGTCACGGCGATGGCGCGGACGGCCGGGCGAAAGGCGGGAGGGAGCGCTGTGATCTGCATGGCGGCGAACCGTCGCAGGAACGCGGTGCGGCAGCAAGACCGCCACCCCGGTGCCATCCCGGTGCCGCACCATGTCGGGACCTCAGCGTTCGTCCCGCTCGGCTTGCACCGTCCCCTGCCCGGCTCGTATCACGGCGGCCGATGCAGCAGCGTCCCCAGCCGATCCGCTCTCCCGCGCCCGCCCTGGTTCCGGCCATCGCCGTGGCTGCGGCCACTCTGTGGCAGCGTTTCCTGCGCTTCGATCCGGCCGATCCCGGCTGGGCGGATCGCGACCGCTTCATCCTGTCGTCCGGCCGGTTTTCGGCTCTGCTCGATTGGCTCCTGGCGCAGGCCGGCACCGAACCGGAGGGCGACGCCCCGTTCGGCCGGCATCCGGCCCGCGAGATGGAGGCGGGGCCGCCGGGCCAGGGCTTCGCCTGCGCCGTGGGGCAGGCGATGGGCGAGCGCGTGCTGGCGGCGCGGTTCGGCCGCACGCTGGTGGATCATCGCACCTGGGTTCTGGCCTGCGAAACCGATCTCGCTGCGGGCGTGTCCCTGGAAGCGGCCGAGCTGGCCGGGCGGATGGAGCTCGAAAAGCTGGCCGTGCTCTATGAGCCGGCCACCGACGGGCGGCAGGAGGGGCGCCAGGATGGTCCCGACGCCGCCACGCGCTTCGCCGCCGCCGGCTGGGCCGTCCGGCAGGTGGACGCCAGCGATCCGGACGCCGTGGCCGCCGCGATCGCCCGGACGCAGCGCAACCGCCGTCCCACCCTGATCGCCTGTCTGCCGGGCGCGGCGCCGCTTCCCCTGCCGGACCCGCTCGCCGATACGCCGTCCTGGCTCGCCTCCGGCCAGCGTGGTGCGGCAGCGCGTCGCGGCTGGCTGAAACGCCTGGCGCGGCACCGCATGGCCGGCGAATTCGAGCGCCAGCTTCGCAATCGCCTGCCGCCGCACTGGCCGGGCGCGATGACGGCCGGCATCGTCGACTCGGTGCCGTCCGACGCGATGGAAGCGGCGCGCGGCGACCTGTCCGCCTTGTTCGGCGCCCTGCCGGAAGCCGTCTCGCTGCAATCCGCCTCCGGCATCGCGGCGTCGCGAGCCAATGACGGCCCGGCCGAGCCGCGCGCCGATGCGATGCCGGCCGGCTCCGGCCTGGTCATGCCCGTGGCGAGCCGGTCGCCGGGTGCGCCTCTGCCCGGTTCGCGCCATCTGTTCTGCGGGGTGCAGGAACACGGCATGGCGGCGATCAGCAACGGCTTGTCGCTGCATGGCGGTCTGCGCCCGTTGGTCAGCGCGTCCGTGCTCTCCATCGACAGGATGCGCCCGGCCCTGCGTCTGGCGGCGCTGATGGAACAGCCGGTCGTGTATCTGCTGGCGGACCGGGCGCCGGACGGCTCCGGCTGGGCGCCGGTGGAGCAGTTCGCCAGCCTGCGGGCCATGCCGCACGTGTTCCTGTTCCGCCCGGCCGATCCGGTGGAACTGGCGGCGTGCTGGCGTCTGGCCCTGGCGCGTGAGGACGGGCCGAGCCTGCTGGCCGTGTCGGAGCGGGCGCGCTTTACCGGCGGCCAGGCGAATGCGTCCGAGCCGTCCTGGCGGCATGAGGGCTGCGCGCAGGGCGGCTATGTGCTGGCCGAGGCCGCCACGCGCCGGGACGCGACCCTGATCGCCACCGGGCCGGAGGTGGCGGCAGCGCTGGCCGCCCGGACGCGGCTGGCACGGCTGGGTGTGGATACCGCCGTGGTGTCCCTGCCGTGCTGGGAGCTTTTCGCGGACAAGCCGGCGGCGTATCATGCCCACGTGCTTGGCTCCGCGCCGCGGATCGGCATCGAGGCTGCCTCGGGATTCGGCTGGGAGCGCTGGCTGGGTCCGGGCGGGGTTTTCATCGGCATGGATGGTTTCGGCCCCCGCCATCGCGGCGGCCGGGATCACGCTGGGGAGCATCGAGGAGTTCATGCCGCCGCGGGGCCCGGATCGTTCGGGCCGCGGCGGGGCGACCGGCCGGACGAACCGGCCGAGGCCGGTGTTTCATCCGGCATCACGTCGGACTGCATTTCCACGCGCGTCCTCGGCCTTCTGGGCATGCGGGACGCCGACAACCTGAACAGGGAATAGTGTCTATGGCTGTCAAGCTCGCCATCAACGGCTTCGGACGGATCGGCCGTCTGGTTCTGCGCGGCATCATCGAAAGCGGCCGCACCGACGTCGAGGTGATCGCCATCAACGACCTCGGCTCCGTGTCCGACAACGCCCATCTGCTGCGCTACGACAGCGTGCATGGCCGCTTCCCCGGCGAGATCGCGGTGGACGGCAACACCATCCATATCACCGCGAACGGCCGCAGCTACGCGCCGATCACCGTCTCGGCCGAGCGCGACCCGTCCAAGGTGCCCTATCAGGGCGTGGACGTGGCGATGGAATGCACCGGCCTGTTCACCAAGAAGGAAGCCGCGAGCCAGCTCATCACCGCCGGCGCGCGCAAGGTGCTGGTGTCGGCTCCGGCCGACGGCGTCGATGCGACCATCGTGTTCGGCGTCAACCAGCACACCATCACCAAGGAGATGACCGTCATCTCCAACGCGTCCTGCACCACCAACTGCCTCGCGCCGATGGCCAAGGTGCTGGACGACGCGTTCGGTATCGAGCGCGGCTACATGGTGACGATCCACTCCTACACCGGCGACCAGCGCACGGTGGACACGCTGCACAAGGACCCGCATCGCGCCCGCGCCGCGGCCCTGAACATGATTCCGACCTCCACCGGCGCCGCCCGCGCCGTGGGCCTGGTGCTGCCGCAGCTCAAGGGCAAGCTGGACGGCACCGCGATCCGCGTCCCGACGCCCAACGTGTCGCTGGTCTCGCTGGATTTCGTGCCCGGCAAGATCCCGGGCTCGGTGGACGAAGTGAACGCGCTGTTCCGCGATGCCGCCGGCGGCGCGATGAAGGGCATCCTGGTCTACTCGACCGACCCCTGCGTTTCGACCGACTTCAACCACCAGAAGGCGTCCTGCTCGTTCGACGCGACCCAGACGGCGCTGATCGACGGCGGCAAGCTGGTGCGCGTGTGCGGCTGGTACGACAACGAGTGGGGCTTCTCCAACCGCATGGCCGACACGGCCGCCGCGTTCGGAGCGCTCTGATCGTGGCCGCAGCCGCCCCCGCTTCGCCGGCGTCCTTCCGGACGATCGACAATCTCGACTGTGCCGGCAAGCGCGTGCTGCTGCGGGCCGATCTGAACGTGCCGGTGCGGGAGGGTCGGATCACCGACCTCACCCGCATCGAGCGTCTTGCCCCCACCATCCGCGAGCTGGCCGACAAGGGCGCGCGGGTGATCGTCGTCAGCCATTTCGACCGTCCCAAGGGCAAGCGCGTGCCGGAAATGTCGCTGGCCCCGGTGCGCGAGGCGATGTCCACCGTGCTGGGCCATCCGGTGCACTTCGCCGCCGACTGCGTCGGCCCGGAGGCCGAGACGGCGGTCGCGGCGCTGCGCGACGGCGAGGTGCTGGTGCTGGAAAACACCCGCTACCACGCCGGCGAGGAAGCCAACGACCCGGAGCTGTCCCGTGCCCTGGCGTCGCTGGCCGATCTCTATGTCAATGACGCCTTTTCCGCCGCGCATCGCGCGCATGCGTCCACCGAAGGCGTGGCGCGCCATCTCCCGGCCCATGCCGGCCGACTGATGCAGGCCGAGCTCGACGCGCTGACCCTGGCTCTCGAGAACCCCGAGCGCCCGGTCGGCGCGGTGATCGGCGGCGCCAAGATCTCCACCAAGCTCGACCTGATCGGCAACATCCTGGCGAAGGTCGATCTGCTGATCATCGGCGGCGCCATGGCCAACACCTTCCTGGCGGCCCAGGGCGTCGATGTCGGCAAGTCGCTGCAGGAAGCCGACATGCACGACACGGCGCGGGCGATCCTGGCGCAGGCGGAAGCGCGCGGCTGCCGCATCCTGCTGCCCGTGGACGCGGTGGTGGCGCGCGAGTTCAAGGCCGGTGCGGCCAACGAGACGGTCGGCGTCGACGCCGTGCCGGCCGACACCATGATCCTGGATGCCGGCCCGCTCACGGTGGCGAAGCTGGCCGAGGAAGTGGCTAGGCTGCGCACCCTGGTCTGGAACGGCCCGCTGGGCGCGTTCGAGATCGCGCCGTTCGATGTCGGCACCAACACGCTGGCACGCGCCGTGGCGGAGCTGACCAAGGCCGGCACGCTGCGCTCGGTGGCGGGCGGCGGCGATACGGTGTCGGCACTGCGCCATGCCGGCGTGGCCGAGCAGTTCTCCTATGTCAGCACGGCCGGCGGCGCCTTCCTGGAATGGCTGGAAGGCAAGACGCTGCCGGGCATTCAGGCCCTCACCGCCCTGCGCGGCATCGCCCTGCCGAGCTGAACCGGGATCGGGCGGCTTCTCTTTTGGGATGCCGCCCGATTGTCGCGGCCCGGCGAGCCGTTAACGGTTTGGCAACCGTTGGCGCTCTATGCTGAGCCGGCATGATCGCCAACAGCTCCCTTCAGTCCTTTTCGGTCCCCGACCGCACGGCGCGTCCCGGCGCGGCATCTCCCGCCGGCGCCGCGGGCCCGCTGGCGGCCGCCGCGACACGCCAGGCAGGCGCCGACACGACGCGGAACCCGCCGGATACGCCACGCGCGCAGGCTGCTCCGGGCACTCGGGGCAGCCTTCTGGATCGTTGGGCGTGATCACGTTCCGAATCGCCCTGTAACAAAGGCTGTTTTCTCGTTGCGGCGCGTTGCGCCATCGCTCACATTGTCGTCATGACCGATGCGGTTCTCTTCACCCGGATCCTGACCATGCGTTCGAGGCCTGTTTCGCGCATCCTGCCTGTTGTTGCCGCTGCGACCATCCTGTTGGCCGGCACCGCCATGGCGGCGACCCCGATACCCTCCGCCGATCTGCCGAACGCGACCGACAGCGCGGCGCTTCCGGCCAGCCTGCCATCGGTCACGACGCCCAAGCCGGCCCGGCATGTCAGCCGCCTGCAGCTTCAGACCATCGACACGGCGAGCCTGGCCACCACGCTTGGCGACAAGGCTGGCAATTCCCCGCATATGCCGGTGATGCAGGCCCGGGCGACGGCGATGCGTCCGGCACCGCTGCCGGACGAGGATGTGGACGCGCCGGGCCCGGACGCGCAGACTCTCGCGTCACAGCAGCAGGCTAGCCTGAACCCAAGCTTCTACAGCAACAAGGACCATTTCTCCGGCGACGGTTTCGCCCCCGGGTCCAATCTGGAAAGCGACAAGAACAATCGCCGCCGCCCGGGTGGTGGCATGAGCCTGTCGATCCCCATGCCCTGAGGTTCCGCCTGCGCCGATCCGTTGCTACGATCGGCCGGCGATGACGGACCCGACCCAGTTGCCCTCCGGAAGCCCCCCACCGCCCTTGCCGGCAGCGGAGCGGCTGATCGAGCTTTTTCTGCGCGCGGAGCCCGGCACGGGCGTCAATCTGGTCGGCCCCAGACCGGACACCGATCGCGTTCTCGCCCGCGTGGCCGAACTCGCAGCGTCGAGCCAGGTGCCGCTGCTCACGATCACCGCCGCAACCGCCACGCCGGATAGCCTGCGCGACGAAGTCGCGCGCGCGTTTCCCAACCCGCCCGATCGCTCCAGGCCGCTTGTCCTGGCGGTGCCGGATGCCGGGCTGCTGTCCGCGGATATGCTGCGCGAACTGGAACAGGCGGCGGAAGCGGCCGAACATTATGGCGGGTTGGCCCTGCTCCTGAGCAGCAACCGTCCCTTGTCGCCGCTCTTGAGCGAGGCGGGCCTGTCGCACCTCCACCGCATGATGGGAACCGTGGTGAATGCGGCCGAGCCCGTCATTACCGCACGCACCGACCTCACGATACCGCCGGACGGCGAGTCCCGCGCCCTGGTTCCCATGGTGGAGCGCCCGGCACGCCGTCGTTCTCTGCTGACGCTTCTGCTGATCCTGCTAGCGCTGCTGGTGATCGCGGCCGGCGCGCTGCTGTGGTTCGGTCCGCATCCGCACACGCAGCGGTCGCCGCCGACGGAGTTCCAGCCCGGCCAGACGGTGAACGAGCGGTCGAAACACGCCAACCTGCTGATGAGGGCCGAGCCCGGGGACAGTTTGTCCGCGCTCTACCAGCGGGTCTATGCCGGCACCGAAGCGCCGCCCTTCGCCCAGGTGCAGCAGATGAACCCGATCGTGACGCCCGGCGCGCGCCTGGTGTTTCCGCCGCCGCAAGCCGGCTGGCCGGAGCGATGACGCGCCTATCCGGCGGCGGTGCGGATGGTTCCGGCTGGCATCTCCCCACTTCGCTGCCTGGAAGGTCGTTGCATGCGTATTCTCGTTCCCTTTCTCGGCGCCCTGTGCGTCACGGCGGGCGTATCGGCCGCGCAGGCAGCGCCCGATCCGGCTCTGCTGCGGGCGATCGCGTCGCCTGACCGGACGCCGAACATGGTGGCGCGCGATCCGGCGCGCCACCCGGCCGAGGAACTGAGCTTCTTCGGCGTGACGCCGTCCTCGTCGGTGATCGAGATCTGGCCGGGCGGCGGCTACTGGACCCAGATCCTGGCGCCGCTGCTGCACGACCATGGTCGCTACACCATCGCCATGGGCCCGCAGGACGGCGATCGCACGGAGCGGCATTTCGCCCTGTCGCCGGACTTCCAGGCAATGCTGGCCGCGCATCCGGCCGATTACGACCGCCTCCATACGACCAGGCTTGGCGCGCACGACACCGATCTCGGACCGCCGGACAGCGCCGACATCGTTCTCACCTTCCGCAACCTGCACAACTGGATGGAAGCCGGCGACACTGCCGCGATCCTGGCCGGCATCAGGGCGGTGCTGAAGCCTGGCGGGATTCTCGGCGTGGAGGACCATCGCGCCAACACGAAGACGCCGCAGGACCCGAAGGCGGAGAACGGCTATGTACGCCAGGATTACGCGATCGCGCTAATCGAGAAGGCCGGCTTCAAACTGGTCGGCTCGTCGGAGATCGACGCCAACCCGCGCGACGATGCGGACCATCCGAAAGGCGTCTGGACGCTGCCGCCGACCTACGCCCTGGGCGCCACCGACCACGCCAAATACGAAGCGATCGGCGAGGCGGACAACTTCGTGCTGAAGTTCCGCAAGATCGGGACGTAGAACATCTTTGAAAGAAGGGTTCTTTCTTGAAAGAAAGAACCAAAGAACTTCTGTCCGTTTGGCTTGGCGCTCAGCCGCACACTCCTCACCAAACGGACAGAAGTCTTTTTGCTTCTTTTTCTTCAGAAAAAGAAGACTTCTCGTCTCCCATCGCCTGACGCCTCCCCGCCTTTATATCACCTTTATGCCCACGCCGCGGAACACGCATCGCGCCTTTACGCGGTTCCGCCCTAGTCCGGTGTTCATCTTTTCCAGCTGAACACCGGTGCACCGTTTCATGGTCGATCTTCTTGTTCTCGTCGCTGGCTCGGCCGGCCTGCTGCTGATGGTGGCCTATGCCGCCTTCTGCGATCGGATCTGAGCCTGGCCATGCTCGATCTCATCCTGGGCGGCATCGTGTCGTCGGCCTTGTTCGTTTATCTGCTCTGGGCGCTGCTGCGTCCGGAAGATCTGTGACGGGGGCGGGATCATGACCGTCTCCGGTTTTGCGCAGATCCTGGTCGTGCTGCTGGTGCCGGCGCTGCTGGCCCTGCCGCTCGGCCGCTTCATCGCCCGCATCGCGAATGGCGAGCGCACGCTGCTGTCGCCGATCCTGGCGCCGGTGGAGCGCGGCCTGTTCGCCGCCTGCGGTATTCGTGCCGGCGCCTCCATGGGCTGGCGCGGCTACGTCTCGGCACTGATGGTGTTCAGCGTCATGCATTTCATCCTGCTCTACGCGGTCTTGCGCGGGCAGTACTACCTGCCGATGAATCCCCTGCATTTTCCCGGCATGTCGCCAAGGCTCGCCTTCAACACGGCGATCTCGTTCCTGACCAACACCAACTGGCAGGCCTATGCGGGTGAAACCACGCTCAGCCCGTTCTCGCAAATGCTGGGCCTGACATCGCACAACTTCCTGAGTGCTGCCGCAGGCATTGCCGCCGCGTTCGCCGTCTCGCGCGCCTTCCGCAAGGGTTCGGGCGCGAACGGTCTCGGCAATGCCTGGGTCGATATCACGCGAATCACGCTGCACCTGCTGATCCCGATTTCGATCGTGTTGACGGCCATACTGATCGCGCTGGGCGTTCCGGATACGCTGTCGGCCAGCACCACGGTGACGACGCTCGAAGGCGTGAAGCAGGTGATCGCGCTGGGGCCGGTGGCTTTCCAGGAAGCGATCAAGAATCTCGGCACCAATGGCGGCGGCTTCTTCAACGCCAACGCCGCGCATCCGTTCGAGAATCCCGGTGTGCTGTCGGATCTCATCGAGAACTGGACCCTTCTGCTGATCCCGTTCGCCATGCCGGTCGCGTTCGGCGTGATCGCGGAACGGGTGCGCGACGGCATCGCGCTGCTCGTCACCATGGTCGTGCTGCTCGGCCTGTTCGCGGTGCTGCTCTACGCCGCCGAAGCCGCCGGCAATCCGCTGCTGCATGCGCTGGGTGTCGTGGGCGGCAACATGGAAGGCAAGGAAGTGCGCTTCGGCGTGGCGCTGTCTTCCGTGTTCGCGGCCGCCACCACCGGCACCTCCACCGGTGCGGTGATCGCGGCGCATGACAGCCTGATGCCGCTGGGCGGCCTGGTCGCCTTGTTCCTGATGCAGCTGGGCGAGGTCGTGCCGGGCGGCGTCGGATCGGGTCTCTACGGCATCGTGGTGTTCGCGATCATGGCGGTGTTCGTGGCCGGCCTGATGGTCGGCCGCACGCCGGAATATCTCGGCAAGAAGATCGGCGCGCGCGAGGTCAAGCTGGCCATGCTGGCGGTGCTGATCCTGCCGCTCTGCATCCTGGGCGGCGCCGCCTACTCGCTCTGCACCGCTTCCGGTCTCGGCTCGCTCGCCAATGCCGGGCCGCACGGCCTGAGCGAGATGCTGTATGCCTGGACCTCTGCCACGGCCAATAACGGCAGCGCGTTCGCCGGCCTGTCCGCGGATACGCCGCTGCTCGATTATGGCCTGGCCATCGCCATGCTGCTGGGCCGGTTCGCCTTCCTGGTGCCGGTCCTGGCGATCGCCGGCTCTCTGGCGGCCAAGCCCTCCGTGCCGCCCGGCCAGGGCACGTTCCCGACCGACGGCGCCCTGTTCGTGGGTCTGCTCGCCGGCGTGATCCTGATCCTGGGCGGCCTGCAGTTCCTGCCCGCTTTGTCCCTGGGGCCACTGGCAGAGCATGTCTCCATGCTTGCCGGCCACAGCTACTGATTTCCGATCCGGATCCCGAACCGATGAACGCCATCACCCCCGACGCGGCCCCCAACCCGCACCATGCCGCCTCGCCCATCCGGCTGCTGGACGGCGCCATCCTGCGGCGCGCCGTGCTGGATGCGCTGCGCAAGCTCAATCCGGCCCAGCTCATCCGCAATCCGGTGATCTTCGTCACCGAGATCGTGGCCGCGCTGGTGACGTTCCTGGCGGCGCGCAACGCGATCCTCGGCCAGCCGGCCGGGTTCGCCGCCGCCATCGCCGCCTGGCTCTGGCTCACCGTCCTGTTCGCCACCTTCGCCGAGGCGGTGGCGGAAGGACGCGGACGGGCACGTGCGGAAACGCTGCGACGCGCCCGCGCCGACCTGTCGGCCAAGCTGCTGGTGCGCCCGGACGACCGCGCCCTGTATCGCCCCGTGCCGGCGACCCAGCTTTCCGTCGGCGCCTTCGTGCTGGTGGAAGCGGGCGACCTGGTGCCGGCCGACGGCGAGATCGTCGAGGGCATCGGCTCCGTGGACGAGAGCGCCGTCACCGGCGAAAGCGCGCCGGTGATCCGCGAGGCCGGCGGCGACCGCTCCGCCGTCACCGGCGGCACGCGTCTCCTCTCCGACTGGATGGTCGTGCGCATCACCGCAGCACCAGGCTCCACCTTCATCGATCGCATGATCGCGCTAGTGGAAGGCGCCAAGCGCCGCAAGACGCCGAACGAGATCGCGCTCGACATTCTCCTGGCCGGCCTGACCATCATCTTCCTGATCGCGGTCGCCACGCTGGTCGGCTTCGCGCATTACTCCGGACTGGTTCTCGGCGTGCCCGTGCTGGCCGCCCTTCTGGTGACGCTGATCCCGACCACCATCGGCGGCCTCCTGTCGGCGATCGGCATCGCCGGCATGGATCGGCTGGTTCGCTTCAACGTGGTGGCAACGTCGGGTCGCGCCGTGGAAGCGGCCGGCGACGTGGACATGCTGCTGCTCGACAAGACCGGCACCATCACCTTCGGCAACCGCATGGCGACCGCGTTCGAGCCGATCTCCGGCGCCGATGCGCGCGCTCTGGCGCAGGCGGCGGCGTCCGCATCGATCGGCGACGACACGCCGGAGGGCCGCTCCATCCTGGCCCTGGCGCGCGACCGCTACGGCATCGTCGTCGAGGCGCCGGCCGATGCCGTCACCGTGCCGTTCTCGGCCAATACCCGCCTGAGCGGCCTCGATGGCGCCGGACGCTCCTGGCGCAAGGGCGCGGTCGACAGCCTGCTGGCGACGATCGGCGGCGTTGCTCCCGCCGGTTTCGCCGAAAGCGTGGATCGCATCGCCAGGGCCGGCGGAACGCCGCTGGCGGTGTCCGAGGACGGGCATCTGCTCGGCGTGATCGCCCTGTCCGACGTGGTGAAGCCCGGCATTCGGGAGCGTTTCGCCGCCCTGCGCCGGATGGGCATCCGCACGGTGATGATCACCGGCGACAACAAGGTGACCGCCGCCGCCATCGCCGCCGAGGCCGGCGTGGACGATTTCCTCGCCCAGGCCACGCCGCAGGACAAGCTCGACTATATCCGCCGCGTGCAGTCCGACGGGCGCCTGGTCGCGATGTGCGGCGACGGCACCAACGACGCGCCAGCCCTGGCGCAGGCGGATGTGGGCGTGGCGATGCAGACCGGCACCCAGGCCGCGCGCGAAGCCGGCAACATGGTCGATCTGGACAGCGATCCCACCAAGCTGATCGAGGTGGTGGAGATCGGCAAGCAGCTGCTGATCACGCGCGGCTCGCTCACCACCTTCTCGATCGCCAACGACGTGTCAAAATACTTCGCGATCCTGCCTGCGATCTTCGTGGCCGGCTATCCCGGGCTGGAGGCGCTGAACATCATGCGTCTGCATTCGCCGCAGAGCGCGATCATGAGCGCGGTGATCTTCAACGCGCTGATCATCGTGATCCTGGTGCCGCTGGCTCTGCGCGGCGTGCGGTTCCGTCCGCTCGGCGCGGCCGCCCTGCTGCGACGCAATCTGCTGATCTACGGCGTGGGCGGCCTCATCGCCCCGTTCATCGGCATCAAACTGATCGATCTCGTTCTGTCCTTCCTGCATCTGGCGTGAACACCATGCTGTCCTCCCTTCGTCCCGCCTTCGTCACCATGCTGGCCTTCACCGCGCTCACGGGGGCGGCTCTCCCGCTCGCCATCGTCGGCGGCGCCCAGATCCTCGCGCCGGAGAAGGCCGATGGCAGTCTGGTGATCCGCGACGGCCAGCCGGTCGGGTCCCTGCTGATCGGGCAGAACTTCACCGGCGCCGGCTTCTTCCATCCGCGCCCGTCCGCCACCGTGGAACCCGATCCGAAGGACAGTTCCAAGACGATCCCGACGCCCTACGCGGCGGATAATTCCGCAGCCTCCAATCTCGCCCCCACCTCCAAGGCGCTGATCGACCGGGTGCGCGGCGACGTGGCGGCGCTGCACGCGACGAGCGTGCCGGCGGATGCGGTCACCACGTCCGGCTCCGGCCTCGACCCGGACATCTCTCCCGAGAACGCCCTGATGCAGGCCGATCGCGTCGCCGCCGCGCGCCATCTGGCGACGGACCAGGTGCGCGCGCTGATCGCGTCGCACACGCAGCTGCCGCTGCTGGGCTTCCTCGGCGGCGCGCGCGTGAACGTGCTGGCACTGAATCTGGCTCTGCTCAACATGCCGCGCTGAAGCCGGAGCGCAGCGGGAGGCGGCAGCCTTCCGCACCTGCTACGGTCATGCCGCGATGGACCCGTCACGCCCCGATCCCGACCGTCTGCTGGCCACTGCGATGCGCGAGCATGAGGGGCGGCTGAAGATCTTTCTCGGCGCGGCGCCCGGGGTCGGCAAGACCTGGGCCATGCTGGCCCGGGCGCGCGCGCTGCTGGATGCCGGCACGGATGTTCTGGCCGGCGTTATCGAGACGCATGGCCGCGCCGGCACCGAGGAGCAGACCATTGGCCTGCCGTCCCTTCCGCCGCTGATGCTGGAGGATCGCGGCCGGACGCTCGCGGAATTCGATCTGTTCGGCGCACTGAAACGCCGTCCCGCTTTGCTGCTGATGGACGAGCTGGCGCATCACAATGCGCCGGGCGCGCACCATGCCAAGCGCTGGGAGGATGTGCGCGCGCTGCTGGCGGCCGGCATCGATGTCTGGACCACGCTGAACATCCAGCACGTCGAAAGCCTGAACGACGACGTGGCGCGCATCACCGGCGTGCGCGTGCAGGAAACCGTGCCGGACCACATCCTGGACGAGGCGGCCGAGATCGAGCTCATCGACCTGTCGCCACAGGCGCTGCGGGACCGTCTGCGCGAAGGCCGCATCTACCGCCCCGACGTGGCGACGCGGGCGCTGGAGAATTATTTCCGCGAGGGCAATCTGGCCGCCTTGCGCGAGATCGCCCTGCGCCGCACCGCGAACCGTGTGGATCGCGACGTGCGCGACTGGATGCAGGCGCAGCGCGTGGCGGGGCCCTGGCCGGCGGCCGAACACGTCCTGGCGCTGATCGGACCGGACGAGGCCGGCGAGGCGGTGGTGCGCTACGCCAAGCGCCTGGCCGACGCGCTGCATGCGGAATGGAGCGTGCTGCACGTGGAGCGCCCGCATCAGCCGCCGATGCGCCGCCGGTCGCTGGCGCTGGCGCGCGAGCTGGGCGCCACCGTGGAAACGCGCGGCGGACGCGATCTGGTGGCGGTGGCGCGTGAAGCCGCATCGCAGCGCAATGCGACCCAGCTCGTGGTCGGCCGCGCCACCGCCATGCAAGGCTGGCGGCGGTGGCGCGCTTTGTTGCGCGGACGGCGCAATCTGGCCGCCTCCCTGATACGCACCCTGCCCGATCTGCCGCTGCATGCGGTGCCGACCGCCGCCCCCCGCCCGAGGCCACGCATCGCGGGCACGCGCCTGCGCAAGGGGCAGCCCCTGTTCTGGGTCACGGTGCTGGTGGCGCTGGTGACGGAAGCCGGGCTGCTGACCGAGCCGCTCCTGCGGGAAGACACGGTCGGCATGCTGTTCCTGGTCGCCGTGGTGGTGGCGGCGCTGCTGGGCGGGCTCGGGCTCAGCCTGTTCGCGGCCACGCTGGCGTTCCTGAGCTGGGACTTCTTTTTCATTCCGCCCGTGCACAGCATCACCATCGGCAACACGCACGATGCTGTGGGACTGCTGGTGTTCGCCGCCGTGGCCGGCGTGACCGGCACGCTGGGCGGCCGGGTGCGCGCAGAAGCGCACGCGGCTCAGGCACGGATCGACAGCCTGCGCCGCGTCGGGGCGTTCGGCCGCGCTCTGGCCGGACCCGTGGACGAAGCCGGGCTGGCGCACGAGATCGCCAGTCAGGCGGCGCAGATCGCCGGCGAGGCGGTGGTTCTGCTGACGGCCGCCGACACGCCGGACCTGCTTCCCGCCGCCGCCGTACCGCCCGGCGCCGCGCTGGATGAGCGCTCGCAGGCCGCCGCCCGGTTCTGCGCCACCAACAAGGTGGAGACGGGACGCGGCACCGCCACCCTGCCTTCCGCCGCCTGGCGGTTCCGCCTGCTGGAGCCGGGGCATGGCGCCGCCATGGTGCTGGGCGTGCGCAGCGCCGATCCGGCCGCCACCGGCGCCGACACGCCCGAGCATCAGGCGCTCGACGTTCTGGCCGACCAGGCGACCCTGGCGCTGGACCGGATGCGCCTGTTCGTTCTGGCCGCGCAGGCCAGCGCGATGGAGGATACGCAGAAGCTGCGCACCGCCCTGCTCGGCTCTCTGGGCCACGATCTCCGCACCCCGCTGACCGGAATCAGGGGCGCCGCAGAAACACTGCGCGGCGCCTGGGACCATCTCGACACGGAGACGCGGAACGATCTGCTCTCGGCGATCGACGAGGACGTGGTGCGGATGACGCGGTTTCTCGCCAACATCACCGAGCTGACCCGGCTGGAATCCGGCCAGATCCGGCCACGGACGGAAGCGGTGTCGCTGCCCGCGGTGGTGGAGGCGGCGATCGCACGCGTGCCCGGCGCGGCGCAGGCCACGGTGTCGGTCTCCGGCGAGGCGGATGGACGCCGGGCCCTGGCCGATCCGGCGCTGCTGGAGCAGGTGCTGGTGAACGTGCTCGACAATGCCGCGAAATATTCGCCGCAATGGTCGCATATCGCCGTACGCATCACCGCGCCGTTGCCCGGCGAACTGCTCGTGGAAATCGCGGACGAGGGCGTGGGCGTTCCCCCGGCCGAACTGCCGCATCTGTTCGACAGCTTCTTCCGCTCGACGCGCGGCGACCGTGTGGCGCCTGGCACCGGGCTCGGCCTGGCCATCGCGCGCGGCCTGGTGGAAGCCATGGGCGGACGCATTACCGCACAGAGTCCACGCCCGGACGTGCCGCGCGACGCGGCGCCGGGCACGCTTGTCAGCATCAGCCTTCCGGCTGGGGAGTGATCGATCTTGGTGTCTCGCATCCTTCTGGTGGACGACGAAAAACAGATCCACCGCTTTCTGGGCCCGGCGCTGGATGCGGCCGGCTACACCACGGAGCATGCCGCGAGCGGGGCCGAGGGGCTGCGTCTGGCAGCGGCGCACGCGCCCGCCCTGGTGCTGCTCGATCTGGGCCTGCCGGATCTGGACGGGCAGGAGGTGCTGCGCCGTCTGCGCGGGTTCTCGCCGGTGCCGGTGATCGTGCTCTCCGCGCGCGATCGCGACGAGGAGAAAGTCCGTGCGCTGGACGAAGGTGCCGATGATTTCGTGGAAAAGCCGTTCAGCGTCTCGGAACTTCTGGCCCGCATACGCGCCGCGCTGCGACGCAGCGGCGATGCGCAGGACACCGCGCCGCCACCGCTGCTCCGCGTGGGGGCGGTGGAGATCGACGTCGCGGCCCATCGGGTGATGGTGGACGGGATGCCGGCCGGACTGAGCCCGCGCGAATTCGCCCTGCTCGCGCTGCTGGCCCGCCATGCGGGGCGGGTGATGACGCACCGGCAGATTTTGGTGGCGCTCTGGGGCCCCGCCCATGCCGAGGACACGCAATATCTGCGCGTCTATATCGGTCAGCTGCGGCAGAAACTGGGACCGGACGGGCCGCGCCTGATCACCACCGAGCCTGGAATTGGGTATCGGCTCGAGGCGACGGCTCCGTAGAGCGGGGCCGCCAGTAGGATTCGGAGAGCAGTCGTCGAAGAGCTTCTTTTTCTAAAGAAAAAGAAGCAAAAAGACTTTGGCTGTTTGGTGCGGAGCGTGTGTTTGGCACAGAGTCAAACCGGCAGAATTCTCTGATCTTTTTGCCGAGCTGAATCCTACGCGGCCGCAAATTATTCCTCCGGCTGGAGCGATCCCGCCAGACGCACCGTGTCGCCGACCAGGCCACGGGCGAACTCGCTGGCGGAGAACGGGCGGAGATCCTCGGCCTTCTCGCCGACGCCCACCGCATGCAGCGGCAGCTTGAAGGTCTCGGCCAGCGACACGACGATGCCGCCACGCGCGGAGCCGTCCAGCTTGGTCACCACGAGCCCGGTGACATCCACCAGCTCCTTGAACACCCGCACCTGCTCCACGGCGTTCTGGCCGGTGGTGGCATCGAGCACCAGGATCACCGAATGCGGCGCGGTTTCGTCGAACTTGCGCAGGACGCGGATGATCTTGGCCAGCTCCTCCATCAGCGCGCCCTTGTTGTGCAGGCGGCCGGCGGTGTCGATCAGCAGCAGGTCGGCATTCTCCGACCGCGCCTTGCGGAACGCGTTGAAGGCGAGGCCGGCGGCGTCGGCATTGGGCGGCCCGGAGATCACCGGAACCCCGGTGCGCTCGCCCCAGACCTGAAGCTGCTCTACCGCCGCGGCACGGAACGTATCACCGGCGACCAGGATCGGTTTCAGCCCCTCCCGGCCATACTGCAACGCCATCTTGCCGATGGTGGTGGTCTTGCCGGTGCCGTTCACGCCGACCACCAGCACCACATGCGGCTTCAGCGCGGGATCGGGCACGAACGGGATCGCCACCGGCTCCAGCACGCGGGCGATCTCGGCCGAGAGCGCCTCGCGCACGTCGCGATCGGTGACCTCGTTGCCGAAGCGCGTGCGGCGGAAGCTCTCGATCACACGCTCCGCCACCGCCGGACCGAGATCGGCGCCGATCAGCAGCTCCTCGAGTTCCTCCAGCGCGGCATCGTCGAGGCGGCGATGGGTGAAGGCGGCGGCGAGATTGGTGCCCAGCTTCTGGGTGGAGCGGGACAGGCCTTCCTTGAGGCGATTGAAAAAGCCGAGTGCCATGCGCGATCAGAACCTCAAGCGGAAACGGGCGGAATGGCCACGGGGGCGACGGCGTCGAGCAGGACGGCGGAGACGCCGGACGCATCGGCGGACAGGGCGCGGGCGCGCACGAGCTGGCCGGGCTGCCCGGCCTCGGCGTCGAACCGGACCGGCGCGAACTGCTCCGAATGGCCGCCGGTCGGGGTTTCCAGCAGCACGTGCAGCGTCTGGCCGATCAGGGCCTCGTGGAAGCGGGCGGCGCTTGCGGCGCCGGCGTCGCGCAGGCGGGCGGCGCGCTCGCGCCGCACGGCCACCGGCACGGCGGGCATCCGCGCGGCCGGCGTCCCGGGGCGCTCGCTATAGGGAAAGACGTGCAGATAGGGCAGCGCGTGGGCGCGGACGAAATCGAGCGTCTCCGCGAACAGCGCCTCGTCCTCGGTCGGGAAGCCTGCGATCAGATCGGCGCCGAAGCCGATGCCGGGCCGCAGGCGGCGCGCGCGCTCGACCACGCGGGCGGCGTCCTCCGTCAGATGGCGTCGCTTCATGCGCTTCAGCACCATGTCGGACCCGGCCTGCAGGGACAGGTGCAGATGCGGCATCAGGCGCGGCTCGCTCTCCACCAGACGCCAGAGATCGTCGTCGATTTCCACCGGATCGAGCGAGGACAAACGCAGCCGTTCCAGCTCCGGCACCAACGCCAGCAGGCGGCGGCAGAGCTGGCCCAGGGCCGGTTGTCCGGGCAGGTCGGAGCCGTAGGAGGTGATGTCCACCCCGGTGAGCACCACCTCGCGATAGCCGCTTCGCACCAGGGCACGGACCTGTTCCACCACCGCGCCGATCGGCACGGAGCGCGACGGGCCGCGGCCGAACGGGATGATGCAGAAGGTGCAGCGATGGTCGCAGCCCTGCTGCACCTGCACAAAGGCCCGGGAACGGCCGGCGAATTCGGTGACCAGATGCGCCGCGGTTTCACGCGCGGCCATGATGTCCGACACCGCGTCGCCGGAGGACAGAGCCGCCTCGCTCCAGCTTTCGGGCCGCAGCTTGTCCTCGTTGCCGAGCACGCGCACCACGCCGGGAAGCTGGCCCCAGCGCGCCGGATCGAGCTGCGCCGCGCAGCCGGTGACGACGATGCGCGCCTCCGGCCGGTCGCGATGCGCGCGCCGGATCGCCTGGCGCGCCTGGCGCTCGGCTTCGGCGGTGACGGCGCAGGTATTGACGATCACCACATCGGCGAGCCCGGCGGCATGGCCGCGCATCACCTCGCTCTCGTAGGTGTTCAAACGGCAGCCGAAGGTCAGGATGTCCGGCGCGCTCACGCTGCGAACGCCCCGGGACCGAGCGCCCGCGCTTCGAACGCGTCGAGATCGACCGTGCCGGTGAAGCTCAGGCGCGTTGGGCCGGACAGGTGCACGCCGTCCTCGTCCCAGCGCACGCGCAATGTGCCACCATCGGCCAGGACGGTGACGTCGCGCCCGCACAGGCCGCGACGGGCGGCGTTCACCACGGCGGCACAGGCGCCCGATCCGCAGGCCAGCGTCAGGCCCGCGCCGCGCTCGAACACGCGCAGCCGCATGCGGTCCGGGGCGAGGACGGTGGCGAAGCCGATATTGGCGCCTTCGGGGAAGAGCGCGTCGCGCTCGAAGCGTGGGCCTTCCACGGACGGGTCGAGCGCGGGGTCGAAGAAGGTCGCGTGCGGATTGCCCATCGAGCAGCCGGCCGGATCGCCAGGCAGCGGCAGATGGAGCGTGTCCGCCGCGCGAGACAGCGGCACGTCGCGCCAATCGAAACGGGGGGGCTCGAACCGCACCGTGACCTGACCGCCGTTTCCATCCGCATCAGCGGACAGGATCTGCGCGGGCAGCAGGCCGGCGACGGTGCGGATGGTGCAGCCGGCCCCGGGCGCACCCTCGCCGACCAGCCAGCCGATGCAGCGCGACGCATTCCCGCAGGCCCCGGACTCGGAACCGTCGGCGTTGAAGAAGCGCACGAAAACGGCGTCCGGCGCGTCATCCCGCGCGACCAGCACCAGCTGATCGAAGCCGATGCCGGTGCGGCGACAGGCCAGCGCCGCCACGGTTCCGGGCCGGAGCGCGATCGCCTGGTCGCGCGCGTCGAGCACGACGAAGTCGTTCCCCGCACCGTGCATCTTGTGAAAATCGAGCTGCATGGGCGTCCCTATAGCGGAGCCGGACGGGCCGGAACAAACGAATGCCGCGCGGGACGGCGTTGCGGCCGGCGAACGCGTCGGCTGCCGCCGGACCCTGGCGGCGGCTCCGGCCGCGCGGGCGCGACGCACGCTTGCCAGCCGCCGATCGCCGGCCAAGGATGCGCCCCTCCCCTCGTTCAAGGATACGTCATGCCTCGCTTCCCCTTCCGTCCGGGCGCTTCCCTGGTTCTGCTGCTGGGCATGGCCGGAACGGCGATGGCCAATCCGGGCATGAACGGGATGGGCAACATGGTGCCGGGTTCCGCGGACGAGCAGATGCGCGAGGGCATGCAGCACATGCAGCAGGACATGCAGGGCGCTGTCATGACCGGCGATCCGGACCATGATTTCGTGGTGATGATGCTGCCGCACCATATTGGCGCCGTGGACATGGCGAAGGTCGAGCTCGCACACGGCCAGGATCCGGCCCTGCTGAAGCTGGCGCGCGGCATCGTCGCCGCGCAGGATCGCGAGATCGCCTTCATGAAGGCCTGGCTGGCCAAACACCCGGCCGACAAGCCTATGGCGGGTGCGGCAATGGGCGGCCAGACCATGGCCACGCACTGAGGCCCGTCGGCGACGGGCGCCGCATCGTGATCTGCCATCGCGGCCCGACGCGCCGGCACCTGTTGGCCGGGGCATGCCTCGGCCTGCTTCCTCTTGCCGGACGCTCCGCCATGGCTGCCGAAACCGCTCCGATCGAAACACTGTCCGCCGGCGCCTTGCTGGACGGGATCGGCGCAGGCCGATTGACCGCGGAAAGAGTGGTCACGCATCTGCTGGCGCGGATCGGGGAGATCGACCCCAAAATCCGCTCGGTCCTGGCCGTTGCGCCGGACGCGGTCGAGCAGGCGCGCGGAAGCGACCGGTATCGCGCGAGCCACCCGCCCCGCCCGCTTGAGGGCGTGCCGGTGCTGGTGAAAGACAATATCGAGGTGGCGGGCACGCTGCCGACCACCGCCGGCTCGCTGGCCCTGCTGAACAACCGGACGAACCGCGACGCGCCGATCGTCGCCCGTCTGCGCGCGGCCGGCGCGGTGATCCTGGGCAAGACCAACCTGTCCGAGTGGGCCAATATGCGCGGCGAGCGCTCCGTCAGCGGCTGGAGCGCACTCGGCGGGCAGACGCGCAATCCCTATGCGCTGGATCGGTCTCCATCCGGTTCGTCGTCCGGAAGCGCCGCTTCGGTGGCGGCCCTGCTGGCGCCGCTCGCGATCGGCACCGAGACCGACGGCTCCATCACCATGCCCGCCTCCGTCTGCGGCCTGGTCGGGCTGAAGCCGACGGTCGGTCTGCTCTCGCGCAGCCGGATCGTGCCGATCTCGGCGAGCCAGGACACCCCGGGACCGATCGCGCGCAGCGTGACGGATGCGGCACGGATGCTGGATGCGATGGCGGGCTCCGATCCGCACGATCCCGCCACGGCCGAGGCGGATCGCCGCCGCACGGATTACGCGGCGGCGCTGGCGGAGGGCGTGACGTTCTCCGGCAAGCGTCTCGGCGTGCTGCGCTTCCTCGCCGGACGGCATCCCGGCACGGATGCGCTGTTCGACGCTACGCTGAAACGACTTTCCGACGCGGGCGCCGAATTGGTGGACATCGATTCGGTCGATGGCATGGACCGGATCAACCAGGGCGAGTTGCTGGTGCTGCTGTCCGAGCTGAAGACCGGCCTCGGGGCCTACCTGGCCGACAGCCCGATCCGCGATCAGCCGCAAACCCTGGCGGAGTTGATCCGCTTCAACCGCGCCCATGCGGCGCGCGAGCTCGAGATCTTCGGACAGCAACTCTTCGAGCAGGCCGAAGCGACGAAGGGACTGCAGGACCCGGCTTATGTCGCCGCGCGCGCGGAGAGCCTGCGCCTGGCCCGCGCCGCGATCGAGGGACCGGTCGCCCGCTTCCGGCTCGATGCCCTGGTGGCGCCCACCGCCGGGCCGGCCGGGTTGATCGATCCGGTGGATGGCGACATCGATACCGGATCGGCCAGCACCCTGCCGGCGGTCGCTGGCGCGCCGCACCTGACCGTGCCGATGGGCATGGTGTCGGATCTGCCGGTCGGGCTGTCGTTCATTGGGCCGCGCTGGTCCGAGACTCTGCTTCTTCAGCTCGGACACGCCTTCGAAGCCATGCGTCCCGCCCTTGCGGGCCCGACCTTCCCGCATGACATCGCCTTGCCGGCCCACTGGGACCGGCCGCTGCCCGGATTCTGATCGGCAAGCCGCCTCAGGCAGCGTCGCGACGGACCTGCTGGAGGAAAGACCCCATCTCGGCGCGTAGGCGGCCGGACTCGCCGCTGACAGCTGAACACGTGGTTGGCCTGGCTGACCGTGATCTCGGACGCGCGGGCGCCCGCGATGCCGGCGAGACAACCAAAAACCGTGGCAGCGAGGAGAAGCGAACGCATCGGGTTGGGCTCCGGACAACTGTTGCGTTGCGGCAAAACTGGCCCGGAGAAACGATTATTTGGTTAACGACCCGAACCAAATCGCGAACAAACCAACGATTGTCGCGTTCTGTGTCATTGCATCCAGACGGATCGGACCGGCGGAATGAATCAAATCCTGTTCTACCGCGAGTGCCGCTACGTGATCGGCGCGGAAAACGACCGTGGCCGGGAATGGACCATCTATCCCGAGAACGGGCCGGATGAGGGCGCGGAGCGCGGAATCGCACGCGGCGAAGGGCTGCGCGGTTCGTTCAAGGTCGCCGTGCATACGGCGCAGGCGGCGATCGACCGCTGGATCGGCGGCCAGTAACGCGTCCTTCGCGGGGGAGAATCGCGCGCGGTTTTCCTGGCCTTTTACGGCAGGGCTCTCTATGTGCCGTGGCTCGACACGATCTCGACCGCCCGCCCGAACCGTTTGCCGCCCTCGCGGCAAGGCGGTTCCGGGCCTGTTCGTTCTGATGGAATAGCTGCTGCATGCCCTTCCCCGCCACCCATCCTTCCCTGGCCAGCGCCCTTGCCGCTCGCGGCTACGAGGAACCCACGCCGGTCCAGCAGGCGGTTCTGCAGGGTGAAACCGAGGGGCGCGACCTGCTCGTCTCCGCGCAGACCGGCTCGGGCAAGACCGTCGCCTACGGGCTGGCGGCCGCGCCGACCCTGCTGGGCGAGGAGGCCCGGTTCGGACGGGCGCAGCGGCCTTTGGCGCTGGTGATCGCGCCCACGCGCGAACTGGCGGTGCAGGTGCACAAGGAGCTGGGCTGGCTCTATGCCGATGCCGGCGCGCGCATCGTGCCGTGCATCGGCGGCATGGACGTGCGGCGCGAAGCCCGCGCACTCGAAGGCGGCTGCCATATCGTGGTCGGCACGCCCGGCCGCCTCTGCGACCATCTGTCGCGCGGCCGGCTCGACCTGTCCGCGCTGCGCGTGGTGGTCCTGGACGAAGCCGACGAGATGCTCGATCTCGGCTTCAAGGACGAGCTGGATCAGCTTCTCGCCGCCATGCCTGCCGAGCGCCGCACGCTGCTGTTCTCGGCCACCATCGCCCGCGAGATCGCCAATCTCGCCCGCAAGTATCAGCGCGACGCGCTGCGCATCGACACCGTATCCGGCGCCAAGCAGCACGCCGACATCGAATATCGCGCCGTTCTGGCCGCGCCGCACGAGGCCGAGCAGGCGGTGGTGAACGTGCTGCGCTGGTTCGAGAGCCCCACCGCCATGGTGTTCTGCTCCACGCGCGAGATGGTGCGCCACCTCCAGTCCAGCTTGATGGAGCGCGGCTTCACCTCCGTCGCCCTGTCGGGCGAGCTGAGCCAGACCGAGCGGTCGCGCGCGCTGGAGCTGCTGCGCTCGGGGGGCGCGCGCGTCTGCGTGGCCACCGACGTGGCGGCGCGCGGCATCGACCTGCCCGGGCTGGAGCTGGTGATCCATGCCGCCCTGCCGACCGATTCCGCCACGCTGCTGCATCGTTCGGGCCGCACCGGACGCGCCGGCAACAAGGGCACCTGCGTCCTGGTGGTGCCGCAGATCCGCCGGCGCAAGGCCGAACAGCTGCTGATGGGCGCGCGCGTGCAGGCGCATTGGAGCTCGGCGCCGACCGCCGACGAGATCCGTGCCCGCGACGGCGAGCGACTGCTGGCCGACCCGATCCTGATCGAGGAGCCGACGCCGGAAGATCAGACCCTGGCGCAGTCGCTTCTCGCCGGCCGCACGCCCGAGGAGATCGCCGCCGCCCTGGTGCGCCTGTATCGCGCCCGCCTGCCCGATCCGGAAGAAATCCGCACCGTCCAGCCTGGCCCGGCGCCGCGCCAGAGCACACGCGAGCCAGCGCCGCAGAACCGCTACGAGCAGCGCGAAGCCCATCGCGAGCGCCACCCGCGTGTGGCGCAAGGCGGCGGCGAAGGCGTGTGGTTCGGCATGCCCGTGGGACGCAAGGACAAGGCCGATCCGAAATGGCTGGTGCCGCTGATCTGCCGCCTGGGCGGCGTGACCAAGCGCGATATCGGCCTGATCCGGATCATGGACAGCGAGACGCGATTCGAGATCGCACCGGAGATGGCCGAGCGTTTCGCAAGCTGCATATCGGGCGCGGAGGATGACGAGGTGCGAATTCAGCCGGCTTCCGCGCCGCCCTCCTCCGGCGGCACGCATCGCCGCGACAGCGCCGGCGCGCCGGTGCGCCGTGGGCCGCCCGGCGGCGATCGTCCACGCAGCGCGTCGCGCAGCCCGTCGTCGCGCAAGCGCGCAGGCTGATAGACAGAGAAAGCGTTCTTTCTCGACGGAAGAAAAAGCGCTTCCATCCGTTTGACGACGTGCCGGCCACGCATGTTTCAAACGGATCCGAGCCTCTCGGCTTCTTTCTTCGCTTATACCATTGAGTGATGCGACAGGAATCGCTCGTACAAGAACAGCCGCACGCGCTCGACGGGGCTTAGCTCCCGCGCGTGAGGCGGCAACGGCACCAGCGACACGTTGTCAGGAATACGCAGGGGCCGAGCGCCGTGCCATCAAGGCGGGTCCAGCACCATTCCCGCGTGCTCGTCCGATGCCGGCGCTGCTGCGAAGTGCGGCGGGAACACGCTCGTTGCTTCGGTGGAGACCGTCGGTAGCGCCCAGGGTGCTTCTGTCGCCGATATCGAATCGGGTTGCGCCGCAGGACCGGAATTGCGTCCGGCCAGGCAAACTGATCGCGAATGATGCCAACGGCGTGGCGCGTGGCGCCGCCATGACGAGATCGTGCGGCGAGCCCAAGCCCACCGCACGATCCGCGCCGTCGCCCAGCCGCTATTTGAGCAGGCGGGCCTGCACGCCACCATGTCGGGCCGCCGGCTTGCAGCCCTCCCGGCCGAGTGCCGCGTCCCTGGCCAGTTGCGCCGGGCCGGTCGTCTGCGCGTCGATGACCCTGTAGCAGCCATTCGAGGCGAAATCGGCGGTGCCGAACAGCGTGACGTCGCGCGTGACCGCCCCTGCCGGCGGGGTCAGCCGAAACGCGACGCTCAGCCTCTGTCCTGCCGGCACGTTGGTGAAGTGTGTGGCCGTGGTCGGCTGCACCCGCCATCCATCCGGGGCGGCCAGCGAGAGATCGACGCCGGCCAGCGTCTGGTCGCCGTCGGCGCTGAGGGTGACCACCGCGGTGTCGGAGGCCCCGGCGGTAAAGGTGCGCGGCGCGGACACGCTGACCCGGCGATGGCCGATCCCGCGATCCATCGCGTAGCTTCCCGTCAGGGGGAGATCGGCGAGAGCGGAGCTGTCGCCCACCCATACCTTGTAGGTGCCTGTGGTCTCATCCCAGCCATTGCCGTTCCACCACCACTCGTCGCTGGGACGGATGGTGAAGCTCAGGCGCTTCGACTCGCCCGGCGCCAGGGTCACGCGCTGGAAATCGACCAGCTTGCGCGGCGGTTCGCCGGCGGCGGAGGGATACCCGAGATAGAGCTGGGCCGCGTCGCTGCCGGCGACCTTGCCGGTATTCGTCACGGTCGCGCTGACATGTACCGGCGTGACACCGTCCACCGTTCCGGACTCGACCCTCAGGTCGCTATACTTGAACGAGGTGTAGGACAGGCCGTAGCCGAACGGGAACAGCGGCTTGACCTTGTTCTGGTCGTACCAGCGATAGCCCACCAGCAGCCCTTCGGAATACTCCACCGTGTTGTTCTGCCCGGGGAACTGGGCTGGCGACGCGGTCGGGATCGCGCTCAGGCTGGTCGGGAAGGTGATCGGCAGGTGTCCGCCCGGATTGGTCTTGCCATACAGAAGATCGGCCAGCGCGGTGCCGCCGGTTTGGCCGGGATACCAGGTGTCGAGCACGGCGCCGACGCCGTCCAGCCAGGGCATGGTAATCGGCGCCCCGGCCTGGACCACGACGACGGTGCGCGGATTGACCGCCTCCACGGCCTGGATCAGCGCATCCTGCGCCGAGGGCAGCGACAGGTTCGGGCGGTCGGCTGCTTCCGACTCGGTGTCGTCGGCAACCACGACGACGGCCGTTTTCGCGGCGCGCGCGGCCGCCACGGCGGGGGCGACATAGCTCTGCAGCGTCGACGGCGTCGCCCATACGAGGCTGCTGGTCGGGCCGGCGCCGCCGAGCGTCAGGCTGTATTTCCGGCCTGCGACGAGCTGGATCGCGGCGGAGTAGGTAGAGACTGGCGGCGTGCCGGGATTGTTGATGATGGTCGTGCCGTTGATGGTCAGCGAGGCGACGTTGTAGCTGCCGGGATTGTTGAAGCCGATGATGTAGAGGCCGCTTTCCGTCGGGGTCAGGGTCGCGCTGTAGGAGCCGCCGTAATTGGTGGGGGCGTACGGCGTGGACAGATCGGCGGACGGGATCGGCGTCAGCTGCGCATCCGTCGGCAGTCCCTGCTGATAGGCGATGCTGCCCGTGGATGCGGCCTGGATGCCCTGGAGGGGCGAGACGACGGGACCGGGCAGAACATGGGCGCTGCCGCCGCCGCTGCTGGTGACCTGCGCCGAGGCGGCAGGCCCGATGACGACGATGTCCGCGCCTGGCTTGAGGGGCAGCAAGGCGTTGCGATTCTTCAGCAGCACGCTGCCCGCCTCCGCCAGCGCGTTGCTGGTGGCGACATGATCGGGCGTCGTGGCGATGGCCGATGTCGTGCCCTGCGGCGGGTCGTTGAAGAAATTGAAGCGGAACATCTCATAGAGGATCGGCTCGACTTGCGCATTCAACACGGCCCGGGAGATCGGGCCGTTCTCCACAGCGGCCTGGAGCGGAGCGCCGAAATAGGTGTTCTCCGGCTGTTCGGAATCAGTGCCGGCCGTCGCGGCGCTGAGATCGTGCACCGCGCCATAATCCGACATCACGAGCCCTTTGAAATTGAGCTCGTTTCGCAAAACGCCTGTCAGCAACGAGCGGCTCTCGCAGGAATAGAAGCCGTTCACCGAGGAGTATGCGCACATCAGCGATCCCGCGCCGGCATCGTTGATCGCCGCCCGGAAGGCAAGCTGGTAGATCTCGTGCAGGGTGCGTTCGGAAACGATATCGTCTTCCGCCTGCGTGTTGCGATTGGTTTCCTGGTTGTAGGCATCGAAATGCTTGACCTGCGCCATGACGCGCTGGCTCTGGATGCCCTCGATCTCGGCGGCGCCGATCCCGGCAGTCAGGGCCGGATCCTCCGACAGGCTTTCGAAGGTGCGGCCCCAGCGCGGGTCCCGATCAATATTGACGGTTGGACCGAGATCCGCGCCAGACCCCTTGGCGGACTGTTCCGCGCCGAGCGTGATGCCGTAGATCAGCGCATCGGTTTTGGAAAATGTCGCGGCGAGCGCGATACCGGCGGGAAACTGCGTTACGTTCGTCAGCCCGTCTGCGGCGCCGGCGGGACCATCCTCGTAGCCGATGCCGGGCAGGCATAGTTTCGGGTTGGGGGCAGTGTAGAACACATAGGGCTCGTTGCTGCCATTGCCCTGGACGAGCGCGATCTCGTCGGCGACGGTCATGTGCGCGAGCAGCATGTCGACGCGCGCGCCGACCGACAATCCCGGATTGAGCCAGGGACAGGCGGCAGGATTGCCGATTGGACCGGCCATGGCCGCATGGAGCGGGACCAAACCGACGAGCAGGGCCGGCAGGGCGACGCCGGACCAACGGAACGCTCGTTTTCTCCAGTCAGTGCGACCGTTTCTTTCTGGTCTCAATACGCCATCGAGGCGCGCAGCGTCTTCGCCGCCATGATTGCGATACATATTGGACGTTTCCTTTTTATTGAGCCGCCAGCAACAGTCTTCCGAATTCTTGGCATCGGCGCGTCGTTCATCACGCGGCGAAGAATACGGACCTGTCGTCTTTTCCGGCTATGAAGCACCTTGGCGCGCTTCGTCAGGGATTGGATGGTGTAGACCCCCAGACACGACCATTGCTGTCGACATCGCAACGCTAGGCGTCAAACTGTTGCTAGGCAAGCAGCATCGGCGGTCATTGTCGCAGGTGGGCGCTTGAAGACCGCGCAAATACTGCGGATGCCACTGCGACGGCCGATGGCGATCACGCGCGCTTGATCGGATTCGTTTCAGTTTTAACACCGATCGATCGCTTCCTGCGGCGGTATCGACCGGATGTCTCGACATGCCAAGTCCGGCGGGCGTGAATTCAAATCACGGCCAGCCGACGCCGCCAATTTCGCCATAGATCTGTTCGGTTGTCTGGCCGGAGGCGGATACGGCCAGTTGAACGAAGAGTGCGGCCAAGTCGGCGGCTATCCGGGCCGCTTCATCGACGTTTTTTACCGAAAGACTTGAGCCCCTCGCGGGCGCGGAGGAAGACGAGGTGCGGATCCGGCCGGCTTCCGCACCGCCCTCCCCCGGCGGCCCACGCAGCGCGTCGCGCAGCCATCGTCGCGCACGCGTGTGGGCTGAGCGAACCGGGGCCGGTCGCGAGCCGAACCCCGTCTTCCTTTCAGTCGGAAAACGCGGTGGAGCGGGACAGCGGCGCCCAGGCGTCGATTTCGCGCCGCATCGCGTCCAGCTTTCCGGTCACGAGCGCCAGCGCATCCTCGCCCAGCAGCAGACGCGCGGGCGGATCGTCCGAACCGACCAGCGCGAGCAGCGCCTGCGCCGCCCGCGCCGGATCGCCCGGCTGATATCCGCTTTTGGCCTGCCGCGCCGCGCGCACCGGATCCATCACCGCGTCGTAATCGGCGATCGAGCGTTCGGTGCGCCGCATGGAGCGCCCGGCCCAGTCGGTGCGGAACTGGCCGGGCGCCAGCGTCGTCACCCGGATGCCGAAGCCGGCGACCTCCTTGCCCAGCGCCTCCGATACGCCTTCCAGCGCGAACTTGCTGCCGCAATAGAACGCGATCCCGGGCATGGTGATGAAGCCGCCCATGGAGGTGACGTTGACGATATGGCCGCGCCGCCGCGCGCGCATGCCGGGCAGCACCGCCTTCATCACCGCGACGGGACCGAACAGGTTGGCGGCGAACTGCTTCTGCAGATCGTCCAGCGAGGATTCCTCCAGCACGCCCTCGTGCCCGTAGCCGGCATTGTTCACCAGAACGTCGATCGGCCCGGCCAGGCGCTCCGCCTCGGCGATTGCGGCCGGGACGGCGTCGTAATCGGTCACGTCCAGCCGCACGGCCCGGGCCTGGCCGGAACGACCAGCAAAGGCGTCCGCATCCTCCCGATGCCGCACGGTGCCCACCACGCGATGCCCGGCGGCGAGAGCGGCATCGGCGAAGGCGCGCCCCAGACCGGAGCTGACGCCGGTGATCAGGAAGGTTTTCGCGGTTTCGTTGCTCATGGCACCATCGCTCCCATCGTCAGAACTATATCATGATATAGATATGCCATGAGCAGCAACAAGACCGTGTCCGCCCCCCGGCCAAGAGGCGATGCTCTGCGTCAGGCCGTGGTGGAGGCGGCGGAACGGCTGCTGCGGCAGGAGCGGGCCGAATTCTCCATGCGCGATCTCGCCACGGAGGCGAGGGTGAGCTTCGCAACGCCGTTCAACCAGTTCGGCAGCAAGGCGGCGATCATGCGCGCCTTGTCGGACCGGCGGATCGACACCATGGAGGCGCGCTTGCGGGCTGCGCCGCCTCCCGGCGACGCCGCGTCTCGGGTGCTGGCCGCCACGGAGATCGCGGCCGCGGTGATGCTGGAAGAGCCGGCGGTGAACCGGGCGGTGATGGGCTGGCTGGGCGCGCCGGGGCCGGGCGGCGTCTGGACGCGTTCGGCCGCGTTCTGGCGGCTGGCCGTGGCGGATGCGGACGGGCTCGGCGCGCCGGAGCGGGCGGTGCGCGACTTGCCGCCGCTGCTGGCATTCGGGTTTCGCGGCGTATTGTCGTTCTGGACCGCCGGCGATCTGGCGGATGCGGCCCTGGCGGGCCATGCGCGCGACATGGCGCGGGCGCTGCTGAACGGTTACGGCTGGGATGGGGGCTGAGGCGACGTCGCCAGGCGCCGCCCGACGCTATGGCCGGGCGGCGGAAAAACGAAGCGGCGTTTAGTTGTCGTCGTCCTTCTCGGTGATCTTGAACACGAGATTGATGTGCTGCGGCTGGGCGGCGTTGGTCCAGTCGGTGCTGATGCTCGCGCCGATATTGGCCTTTTTGTAGAGGCCCTGGATCGCGGTCTGCGCGGCCTGGATCTTCTCGTTGGTGACGGTATCGCCCGGCTTGATGCCCGAGGCGGCGAGGATCTGCGCGGTGGAGATCTTCTTGTTGCCGGTCACGTTCACCGTGTCGGCGGTGATGCCCACATGCACCACGGTCGGCGCGACCGGCGGCTTCTCGTCGATGACGTAGGTGAGCTGCGCCTTGTTGTGCAGCGAGGTCATCTTCTGGGTGATGCCGGCGCCGACATTGTGCTTCTGGTAGACGGCACCGACCGCGTTGGCGTCCTCCTGCAGGGCCGCGTGATCGACCTTGTCGCCCACCTTGTACGGCAGGGCGGACATCAGCTCGTCGGTCGGAACCTGGCTGTTGCCCTGGAAGGTGATCTTGGTGAGCGTGTAGCTGCCGGACGCGGTCTGCGCCATGGCGGGCGTCAGGGCCGGCACGGCGAGCCCGGCGGCCAGAAGCGCGGCGGCGCCGGCGCGAAACGCGTTGGAACGGGAGGAGGACATCGTTTGAACCTTCTTTCAGTATGAACGGTAGGGCAGGAACTTGCCGCTCATGGTGATCGCCACGCGGTCGCCGTTCGGGTCCGGCTCGCGTTGCAGATCCATGCGGAAATCGATCGCGCTCATGATGCCGTCGCCGAATTCCTCATGGATCAGCGCCTTGAAGGTGGTGCCGTAGACCGACACCAGCTCGTAGAAGCGATAGATCAGCGGATCGGTCGGCACGGCGGTGGGCAGCGATCCGCGATAGGGCGGTTCCTGCAACAGCCTGATCTCGAACGGCTCCAGACCGAGCGCGGCGCCGATCGCCTCGGCCGCCGCTTTCGGCAGGGCCATCTGGCCCAGCAAACCGGCGGTGACGAATTCCTTGCTGAGGCCGGCCGCCAGGGCGGCAAGCCCGGACCAGCTCAGCTCGCGCTCGATCTTCAGGCGAACGATCTTCTCCGTGAGCTCGGCGCGCAGGCTCATGGTCAGTGCACCTCGAACGGTGTTGGGGAACGGCGTCAGCGATCGGCAACGAGTTCAGCCGCCCGGCCCGGCGGCGTCAATCGCCAGGAGCCGCCATTCGCGTGCAAGGAACGCGCCGCACATCGAAATCGCCTTGCAGCGACGCTTCCTCACCGGGCACGGGAGACAAGCGCACCAGCTTGACGCCGCGCGATGCCAGTTCGCGCATCGCCGGGACCGCATCCTCCCCCACCACGCGCCGGGCGGCGTCGCGACGGCAGAGCTCCAGGATGGCGGCCGACTCGTCCGGCCCGTGCAGGATCACATCCGCCTCGCCCAGCAGGCGAAGCGCGCGCAGCGACAGCAGGTCGGGCACGCCGTCGCCGGTCTCGATCAGATGCACCACGCCGCGTTCGGGCAGAACGCTGCCGGCTTCCGCGGCGTCCAGCGCGTCGCGATAGGCCGCTTCCGCCTCCGCCTCGCGCCCGTCCAGCATCAGCGAGGCCGGCCGGCCGGACAAAGCCTGCTCCAGCATGCGGCGGCGTCGCAGCACGTCCGGCAATCGCCGCCTGGTTTCCGCCTGCATGCGGTCGGCCAGTTCGGCCAGGCGGCCGAACCCGGGCGGTACCAGCGTCTCGATCCGCGCGCGCAGCAGGCGCGCCAGAACCGGCGCCGCACCACCGGATGCGATCGCAACCTGCAAAGGCGGCCGCGACACCACGGCGGGAGTGGAGAACCCGCACAGCGCCGGACGGTCCACCACGTTGAACGGGATGCCGCGCGCACGCGCTTCTCGCGTCATCGCCAGCAGAGCCTCGTCCGGCGCTTCCGCGCCGACGGCGATGGCACATCCGTCCAGCATGGCGGGCTCGAAACGCGACGCCTCGCGCCGCAGCGTCGCGCCACAGTTGGCGAGCGTGGCGGCACGGCGATCCGCCGCCTCGCCGTCGCCGAGCAGAAACGCGATCCGCCCGTCCAGATCGAGAAAGATCGGCAGAAGCGGCGGACGGCGCATCATGGCGCAGGCTCCAGCGTCAGGGCGTGGCCGCCAAGACGCGCGGCGACATCCGGGCGGCAGGTCAGAACCAAAATCTGCAGACGGCGGCTGGCTTCATGCAGAATGTCGAACATCCGGTCCATGCGATCGGCATCGGCGAAAGCGAGCGCGTCATCCAGCACCAGGAAGGACGGATGATGGCCCGCGGCGAGCATGTCGGCGAAGGCCAGACGAGCCAGGATCGCCACCTGTTCGCGCGTGCCGTGCGACAGGGTGCCGAACGCTTCCGCCTCCGCGCCGCCCTGGGGCCGAACCAGGCCGGAGACGGCGAAACGATCGTCGAGCGCCAGGTCGGCGCCGGGAAACAGCGCACGCAGATAGGGCGAGATGCGCCCGATCAGCGGCGCCAGGAAGCGTTCGCGCGCGGCGCGGTCGGCCTCGCGCAGCGTGTCGCGCAGAAGCGTCAGAACCGCGATCTCGCGCTCGTTGTCCGAGACGATGCGCGCGGCCGTCTCGCCGCGACGCGCCGCCTGCTCGATCTGCTCGTCCAGGCCCGCGCCCTCTTCCGCGGCGATGCGTGCCTCCAGCCGGGCGATGCGCTCGCGCTCGCGCGTCCGGGCATCCGCACGATTGCGTTCGGCCTGTTCCAGCCGCAGGATTCGCGCATCGGCCAGTTCCACCGTGCCCTCCGGCGCTGCCGCGAGCAGAGCGGTCAAGGCGGTGGCGGCGTCGGTATGCGCATGATCGACGGTTTCGGCGCGGGCGGCCAGCGCCGCGTCCGGTAGCGCGCGTTCGGCGCCGTCCAGGGCGGCGGCGAGGCGTAAGCGTTCGTGCTCGGCGGTGCGAACGCCGAGTTCCGCTTCCGCCAGCGCGGCGCGCGCGCTATCGCGCGCGGCTTCCGGCGCACGCAGCGCGTCACGCAGGTCGCGTTCGGCCAACGACGCCGCCTCGGCCTCGCCCTGCGCGCGCGCCAACGCCTCGAGCAGCGCGGCGTCGTCGGGCGGCGGCTTCTCGCCTCCTGCCGGACGCGCGGCCGCTTCGGCAGCGCGCAGGGCGTCGAGCCCGTCCGGGCCGAGAGCGTGCGCGAGCGCGCGTCTGGCGTCTCCCAGTTCGGAAACCAGGCGGGCACGCTCCGCAGCCCGCAACTCGGCCTCCGCGAGATCGGCGCAACCGGCCGCATCCAGGGCCTGGCGCAGGGCGCGTGCGCTGGTCCGCGCCTGTTCGATCAGCCGGTCGCGATCGCCCGCGGCGGGCACGATCTCGATCGCACCCACACCCGCGATCACCAGCCGCGCCGGGCCGTTCAGTTCGACACGCTGCGCGCCCGGAGCGAGCGCGATGTCCGACACGCCCGGCCGCTCCAGCCTGGCCGGAACCTCCAGCCCGATCGACATGATCGTCGCCTGCGCCAACAGAGCGGCGCGGTCGGCGCGATCGGCCAGGGAAAGCTGGCGCAGGACGCCGATCGCCGTCTCGTCCGGCCTGGTCGACGCGATTCGTGCGGACAGATCGGCGATACGGGCGGTCTCGGCCTCGGCGGCGCGAAGCCGGTCGCGCAGCAGCCTGTGCCGCGCATGCTTCGCCGTCTCGTCGCGCTGGGCGCGAAGGCGCTCCATGGCGCGCGCGGCCGCGTCGGCGCGCTGCTGGGCATCGGCATGCGCGCTGCGCCCGGCCTCGAATGCAGCGCCGGCTTCGGCCAGACGCCGCAGCGCCTCCCCTTCCGCCTCCCGCAGCACCGACAAAGCGCGTTCGTTCGCGTCGCGATCGCCGCGCAGCGCAGCGCGCCGCTCGATTTCCGCCCGCACCTGCCTGCGCTGTTCCGCCGCGAGTTCGACGGCCGCATTGGCCTGCCTGACCCGGTCGCGCTGGCCCAGAAGCGCATCGCGATGCCGCCTCGCCTCCGCCAGAGCGGCACGGCCCTCCGCCTCCGCGCGCGGATCGCTCGCCTGGGCCAGGGCGCAGCGCGCGGCCTCCAGTTCCGACAGATCGTCTTCCAGCGCGTGCCTGCGCGCTTGCAGGGCGGCGCCCTCGCGGGCCGCATCCTCCACCTCGGCGAGGGCGGCCTTGTAGCGGTCGCGCGGCCGGCCGTGCCCGTCCAGCCGTTCGGCCATTTGCGCCAGGACCGGCTTCAACAGACGCGCGATCGCCACGCCGCCGCTGACCGCGCCCAGTTCGGCGTCGAGGCAGGCGGACAGGGTGGCGCGCGCGCCGTCGCCGAGTTCGGCCTGGGCGAAGCTCTGCCCCTGATCCACCAGAAGCGCGTCCCAGATCGACGCCGTCTGTCGCGCCGCGTTGCGGGCGCCACTCCTGGCCGCGGACACGCCCAGGAGACCGGCCAGATTTTCTTCCGCCGCATCCGCCTCGAACACGACGCCGTTCGATACCAGACGCGCGTGCGGACGCAGCAGGAACCGCTTCTCGATGCTGTGCGACGCCCCGTCATGGTCGAACGCCAAAGACACGGCGGGCGCGGTGCTGCCGAGGCGCGGCTGGTAGGAGCGGATGGATTCGGTGCGGGAATTGTGCCGCTCGAACAGCACGGCGCGGATCGCCGCCAGCAGGGTGGATTTGCCGAACTCGTTCGGCGCGCACAGCACGTTCAGCCCGTCGCCGATGCCGTCCAGGCGCACGGGCCGGTCGAAGCGCCGGAACTGATCGACGGAAAGCGATCGCAGCTTCATGCGCCGCTCTCCTGGCGCGCCAGAAGCAGCAGGCGTTGCAGGGCGGCGGCGGCGATCCGGTCGGCGGCGGCGGCACGAATCTGCAGCGCCTCGGCGGCGTCGCGCAGCGCCCCCGAGCCCAGCACGCCCAGATCCGCATCGCCGAGACTGGCCTCCAGGGCGCTGTCGTCGATCCGGAGCGCCCGCAGGGCGCTGCCGACGCCGTCGCGGATGCGCTGTTCGAACCGGAGCCGATCGTCGGCCGACAGGGCGCCGGCAACGCGCAGCCAGATCAGCGCGTCGCCCAGATCCTCGCCGGCCAGGTCGCGCAGACGATGATCCAGCGCGTCGATCTCGTCGGCGGAAAACAGAGTGGCGGCGTCGCGATGCCAGCGGAAGCGGCCGACGCGATGCGAGGCGACGACGGGGTCCGCGCCGCTCCGCGCCCGCACCAGCAGCACCGACCCGCCGCCATCGCCGCCGCGATCGAACCCGTCGGTTTCCGGCGTGCCGCTATACCAGCTGCGCGGGCCGGCCGGCGTCGCGCCATGCCAGTCGCCCAGCGCCAGGTAGTCGAGCCCGCTGCGTTGGGCGCGGTCGGCGGCGATGCGGTTGGCGCCCTCGTCCGGATCGGTGCCGAAGCCCCGCGCGGAGCCATGGGCGAGGCCGATGCGGAGCGCGCCGTCCGGGGTCGGCATCGAGTCGAGGGCCGCGGTGGGATCGCCCAGCGCATGCCGTCGGTCGAGCACGGCGGGCAGCAGCCACGCCTCGCGCCCGGACGGATCGGCGCCGAGCGACACGGGTGCCGCCGTGGTGTGGAGGTGGATGTTGGGCGGCAGGCCATGCCGGCGCTGCCGGTCCCAAAGGCCGCCAGGCAGATGCGGATCGTGGTTGCCGGGGATCAGGTGCCAGTCGATCTCGCCGAACTGGCGCATGCACTCGATCGGCTGGCGCAGGGTGCGTTCGGCGGGCTGGGCCATGTCCCAGACGTCGCCGGCGACCAGCACCAGCGGCACGCTCTGCTCGCGCGCGAGACGGCCGATGCGCCGGATCGCTTCCAGCCTCTGCTCCTGCAGGACGCCCAGCGTCTCGTCATCGGCGAAACGGAAGCCCTTGCCGATCTGCCAGTCGGATGTGTGCAGGAAACGCATGCGTCACCCTACCGCCAACGGACGGGGACGAAAGGGGCGACACTCCATAAGGCGATGGCAGACCCACATCGGACGGAGTACCCGGGATTGCGAGCGATCGATGATCTCTGCCGAGCTCGACACCGGAAGAGTTTCACGGTCGTCTTGCATCGTTGCTGGAGGAGCACGTTCGAACGCTCCCTGACCTGACGGAATGGGCCCTGCTCCCCGACGGCGACCCTATCGTGACCCCGACTTCCCATTTGCTCCCCGTCACGGCGAATGGCAGTCCGGCCATGCTGAAGATCGCTCTTCTGGATGCGGAACGCCGCGGCGGAAGGCTGATGCGCTGGTGGGACGGGTGAGGCGCAGCTCAGCTGGACTCTCCGCCGCCTTCTCCATTGAAGACGGCAACGACTCGCCGATGGATGTCATGCAAGTGGCCGCACTGGCGCGCGCAGTTAGATTTCTGAACTTACATGGCGGCAGCCAACACAGTCGGGTGATCGGTCAGCGGCGGCTTTCGATGGCCATCCTGGTGGCGAGACCGGCCAGGACGGCTCCCATGACCCAGCGCTGCACGCGGGCGAAGCTCGGACGACAGACCATGAACGCGGCGATCGACGCTGCCGACAGGGCGATCATGGCGTTCACCAAAACGCTGACGACGATCTGGCAGGTCCCGAGGAGGAGCGCCTGACCGAGCACCGGGCCATGTGCCGGATCGATGAATTGCGGCAGCAGGGAGAGATAGAGGACGGCGATCTTGGGGTTCAGCAGGTTGGTCACGAAGCCCATCAGGAAGAGCTTGCGCGGACCGTCCACGGCCAGGGTCCTGAGCTCGAACGGCGAGCGTCCGCCGGGGCGGACCGCCTGCCAGGCGAGCCACAGCAGATAAAGTGCGCCGACGAAGCGGACGGTGTCGTAGGCGTAGGGCACCGCCATCACCAAGGCGGTAACGCCGAAGGCCGCGCACAGCATATAGAAGACGAAACCCAGGGCGACGCCGCACAGAGAGATCAGGCCGGCCATCCTGCCCTGCGTGATCGAGCGCGAGATAAGGTAGACCATGTTGGGGCCGGGCGTCAGGGCCATTCCGAGACAGATGGCCGCGAATGCCGGCAGGCTGGTCGAGACGTGCATCGCTTTCTCCTGACCGAACCATACCCGGACCCGTTGCCCGGCTCGCTCGCGGCGCCGGCCAGGCTAGCGGCGCGCGCCGCCGCTCGCAAAGCGAAACGTTTCGCGCCCGCTCCGCCGCTTGTTCTCCGACTCTTATCCACAGAATCCGTGGATCGAGTCGGGGGCTTCCATGTGGGCGAAACCGGGATATCGCGCTCCCGACACGGTTTCCGGGGATTCAGCCTCCGCCGCCGGCCGCGATCGCCTTGCGCATCAGCGTGGGCAGCGGTTCCTTGCCGAGCGCGTCGGGCGCGCGGAGGAAGCGGTTCTCCAGTGCTTCGGCCGGGATGCGGTCGCGACGCGCGGACCAGACCGCCAAAGTGAGCCCGAAATGGGTGAAGATATGGCGCACGCTGCCGGTGGCGCGCCAGTCGGCGGAGATCGGCGCATGGGGCAGCGCGTCCGCCTCGGACCAGGGTTCGGTGCGCCAGGGCGTGCCGGGCAGTTCGGACATGCCGCCGAGCAGGCCGCGCGGCGGACGGGTCTGCAGCAGCAAGCGGCCTTGCCCGTCCTCCAGGCGGAAGCTGATCCCGTAACGCTCCGGCCGGTCCTTCCTGGCCACCTTGACCGGCAGGCGCTCGGGCGCGCCGCCCTGGCGACCGAGACACGGCTCGCGCCAGGGGCAGAGCGCGCAGGCGGGATTGCGCGGCGTGCAGATGGTGGCGCCGAGATCGAACAGGGCCTGGGCGAAATCGGACGGGCGCGCCCGTGCCTGCGGGTCGGCGCCGAGCGCGGCCGCGGCGCGGGCCAGAAGCGGCCGGGCGGCGGGCAGCGGCGTGTCGATCGCGAACAGCCGCGCGCAGACGCGCTCCACATTGCCGTCCACCGGCACGGCCGGCACGCCGAAGGCGATGGCGGCGATGGCCGGCGCGGTATAGGCGCCGATCCCGGGCAGGGCGCGCAAGCCCTCGATCGTGCGCGGAAAGCCGCCCAGCGCCGACACCGCCTTGGCGCAGGCGTGCAGGTTGCGGGCGCGTGCGTAATAGCCGAGCCCGGCCCAGGCGCTCATCACCTGCTCGGACGGCGCCTCGGCCAGCGCCTCGACGGTGGGAAACAGGTCGAGAAAACGCCGGAAATACGGGCCCACCGCCGCCACGGTGGTCTGTTGCAGCATGATCTCGCTGAGCCAGACATGGTAGGGATCGGGCAGCACGCCGGTCTCGGCGCGCCACGGCAGCTGCCGGCGGTGCCGGTCGTACCATCGCAGCAGATCGGCGGCTTCGGGCGCTGCAACAGGGGGTTCGGGCGGCATGGCGGGGTCTATGGGCAAGGATGGAAGCGGCGGCAAGCGGACGGCGCGGCCGGACGCGCAGCCGGCGCCCGCACGCAGCCCGTACGGCCCGCGCATGCTGGGCGCCCTTCTGCCGGCGATCACCCGTCCGGCGTTCAAGACGCGCTCGCCCGCCGCCACGCAGCTGATGACGGACTGGCCCTCCCTGGTCGGACCGTCCCTGGCCGCGCGCATCCACCCCAAACGGCTCAGCGGCGGCACCCTGTTCCTGAGCGCCTCCGGCCCGACCGCGCTCGAACTGCAGCATCAGGCGGCGCAGCTGATCGCGCGAATCAATATCGGCCTCGGCCGCCAGGTGGTGGAGCGGCTGCGCTTCACCCAGGACGGGCTGCCGGCGCCGGGCGCCCCGGACGCGCCCCCGGCGCCGATCCCGGCGCCGGTGCCGGTTCCGGGCGTCGAAGGTGCGTTGGGGGAAGCGCTGGCCCGGCTCGGCGGACGGATCGCCGCCAGAGGGCGGTCGGGCGGGGCGTGAGATTCTTCTTTTTCTGAACAAAAAGAAGCAAAAAGACTTCCATCCGTTTGGTGGGAGCGTACGGCTCGGTACTGAGCCAAACGGACGGAAGTTCTTTCGTGTCCCTGCTTGACGCAAAAGGGGTTTGACGGTCTTCCTCCCCCGAACCCCTGCCTGCCGGAGCCAGTCCGCCGATGAGCCTTTCCCGCCGCGCCCTGCTGATCGCCGCTCCCGGCCTGGCCCTGGTCTCCCGCGCCGCGTTTGCCGACACGCAAGCCGATCCGCTGATGGGCGAGCGCGCGATCGGCAATCCGAATGCCAAGCTGGTGGTGCAGGAATGGTATTCGATGACCTGCACCCATTGCGCCCGCTTCTCGCAGGTCGTGTTTCCCGAGGTGAAGGCGAAGCTGATCGACACCGGCCGCATCCGCTACGTGTTCCAGGACTACCCGCTCGACCAGGTGGCGCTGATGGCCTGCATGGTGGCGCGCGCCCTGCCGACGGAGCGCTACGTGCCGTTCGTGGAGTCGCTGCTGGCGAGTCAGGATCGCTGGGCCTTCGCCCAGGGCGTCGATCCGAAGGCGGAGCTGCAGAAGATGGCTGCGCTGGCCGGCATGTCGAGCGAGACCTTCCAGCACACCATCAACGACGAGGCGCTGAGCAAGGCGATCATCGCCAAGCAGGATGCGGCCTCGAAGAAGTACGGCATCGATTCCACCCCGTCCTTCCTGTTCGGCTCCACCCTGTTCTCCGGCGAGATGGACTACGCGACCTTCGCCCAGAAGGTCGCCGCCGCCGGGGGCTGATCCCGCCGCCCGCCTCCGAATCGCGCGTTCCATGCCCGTCACGTTCGCCCGGCTGCGAATCGCCGGCTTCAAGAGCTTCGCCGAACCGGTCTCCGTGGAGATCCTGCCGGGCCTGACGGGGATCGTCGGGCCGAACGGCTGCGGCAAGTCCAACGTGGTGGAGGCGCTGCGCTGGTGCATGGGCGAAAGCTCGGCCCGGTCGCTGCGCGGCGGCGAGATGGACGACCTGATCTTCGCCGGCACGGCGGGCCGGCCGGCCCGCAACCTGGCCGAGGTCGTGCTCACGCTGGAAGACGCGGCCGGCCTCGCCCCGCCGCCCCTGCACGACCAGGCGGAACTGCAGATCGGGCGACGTATCGAGCGCGGCGCGGGCAGCGCCTATCGCATCAACGGACGCGAGGCGCGCGCGAGAGACGTGCAGACCTTGTTCGCCGACCTGGCCAGCGGGGCACGCTCCTCCGCCATGGTCAGCCAGGGACGCGTGGCGGCGATCGTGGGCGCGCGTCCGGAGGAACGCCGCTCGGTGCTGGAAGAGGCCGCCGGCATCACCGGCCTGCACGCCAGACGGCATGAAGCCGAGTTGAAGCTGCGCGCCACCGAGGCGAATCTCGCCCGTGCCGAGGATCTGCGTCTCCAGCTCGAGGCGCAGACCAAATCCCTGTCCGGTCAGGCGGAACAGGCGGCGCGCTATCGCACGGTGGCGGAAGAGCTGCGCGTCAGGGAAGCGTCGCTGCTGGCGGTCCTGCATGCGCGCGCGCGCCGCGCCGTGGAGCTCACCGGCGCCGCCCGGATCGACGCCGAACGCAATCGCATTGCCGCGGAACGGGCGCTGGCGGAAGCGGCCGCCACCGAACAGCACGCCGCCGCGTCGCTGGCGCAGCCACGCGAAGAGGAAGCCCTGGCCCGCACCCTGCTCGAACGGCGCAGGATCGAGGCGGAAGGCGCCGCGCGCGACGGCGAGCGCGCCTTGCAGGAATCGGAAGCGGCGGACCGCCGCATGGCGCAGGCGCGCGAGAATTGCGAAGCCGCCGAGGCGCGTCTGGCCGACGCCGAGCGCGAGGTGGAGCGGCTTGGAGCCGAGCAGGCGGCCCTGTCTGCGTCGCGGGATACGGTGCCGGCGCGTCTGGCGGAGGCGGAACGGCGCGGCGCCGAAGCGCGAGCGGCGCTCGAGGCGGCCGAGGCGGCGTACAGGCACGACGAAGAGCGATGGGCGGCAGCGAGAACGCGCGCGGCCGAACACAAGCGCGACGCGGATGCGGCGTCGTCCCGTCTCGTCCGCACGGAAACGACCCTGGCCGAGATCGACGCCGAGCTCGACCGCGTGCGGAACGACGCGCCGGCCGCGACCGCCCTGGCATCACTGGAACAGGCCCTTGCGGCGGCGCAACGGGCGCTCGGCGACACGGAAACCGCGCTGGACACGGCGATCGGCGCGCGCGGCGAGACGGCCCGGCTGGCCGAGGCGGCGCGTCTGGCGGCGGAAGACGCCGCGCGTCGTCACCAGGCGGCACTGGACGCGGAACAGGACGCAGCGATGCGGGTGGAGCGGCTCGGACGCGAGTGCGCCACGCTGGAGACCCGTCTGGCGGATGCCGAAAACCGGCTGGTGCCGGCGGAGCTTCGCGCCGCCGCCGACGCGGCGGTGAAGAGGGCGGAAACGGTTCTGGCCGACGCCAGGCGCGCGCTGGAAGACGCGGAACAGGCGCGCGGGGCGGCGGCGGCGGCGCGCATGGAAGCGGAAGGACGCAGCCGGGACGGCGCGCGCACCCGCGCCCAGGCGGAGGCGGAGCGGAACCGCTGCGCGGCGGCGCTCGACAGGGCGCGAAACGAACACGCCCAGGCCCGGCGCGACCACGACGCCGCGCTGGCAGCCGCGCTGGCGGAAGGCGTGCTGAGCAGTGCTGTGGACAAGCGGGAGAAGGCCGAGACCGCGCTGGACGCGGTGAAGACATCGCTGGAAACGGCCGAGGGCGCCTACAGTGCGGCGCAATCGGAGCACGACGCCCAGAGCGAGGCTCTGGCGGCGCTGCGCGAACGCTCCGCCCGTCTGGCCGCGGAAGCGGACGGTCTGGCCCAGGCGCTCGCATCCGGCGCCGAAGCCGGATCGCGTGCCTGGGCCACCCTGGCCGAGTCGCTGGAGGTGCCGGCGGGGCTGGAACGGGCTGTGGCGGCGGTTCTGGCAGACGGTCTCGATGCGGGGTGCGTGCCGGAGGCGCCGCAGCGCTGGCGGATGCTCGCCTCCCTGCCCGCTCCCGCCCTGCCGGGGTCGGCGCAACCCTTGTCCACGCTGCTCGCCGCGCCGGAACCGCTGTCCCGCGCGTTGGACCATGCCGGATTGCTGCCCGACGATGCGGACGGACAGGCCCTGCAGGCGGCGCTGAAGCCGGGCGAATGCCTGGTGACGCGCGCCGGCGCGCTGTGGCGCTGGGACGGGTTCAGCATCGATGCCGGCCAGCCGAGCGCGGCCTCGATCCGTTTGCAGCAGCGCGCGCGCCATCGCGACACGCTGGCAGCTCTGGCCGAGGTCGATTCGGCTCTGAGTCCGGCGGCCGAAGGGCTGGGAGAGATCGCGCGAAAGCGCGCGGCGCTGATCGAAAGGCTGCAAACGCTGCGCCAGGACCGTGGGGCGGCGGAACAGGCACTCGACGCGGCGCGGCAGACCGAAAACCGCCTGTCGTCGCAGGAGGCGCAGAACCGCGCCCGGCTCCAGGCGACGGAGCCGCGCCGCAGCCGCGCGGAAGCCGCCCTCGCCGAGGCGGAAGCGGCCCGGACCGCCGCCATGGAGGCGCTGGACACCCTGCCCTCGAAGCAGGATCTGGCGGCGGCGGCCTCGGGAGCGGCGCGTGCGGATGCGGCCGCCCAGGAGACGGAGGCCCGGGCGCGGCGGGCGCGTGTTGCCGCGGACACGGCCTTGCAGGAGGCACGCGCCAAGGCCGCGTCGCTGGCGGCGCAGCACAGCGCCCATGAAACCGCGCGCGGTTCCCTGCTGCCGGCGCTGGACCGTCTGCGCGACGAGATGGCGGCGGCGGAAACGGCGCTGATCGCGGCGCGCGACGCGCTGTCGGCGATGGCGCCGGACGAGGCGCGGACCATCGCCATCGATGCCGACGCGCGGGCGAACGCCGCGTCGCAGGCGGAGCTGGCCGCCAGGACCGCGCGCGATGCCGCCCGTGCCGCCCTCGCCGCCCGGACGGCGGAGCGCGATCGCATCGCGGCGCTGCAACGGGACACCGAGGCCCGGATCGCGGCCCTGTCGGCGCGCCGTGCGGCGGCGGATCTGGAGCGGGCGGAGGCGAACGACGCGGTCGCAGCCCTGGAGGAGGCAGCCAAAGCGCTCCCCGACCTGGAGGCGGCTGCGGAAGCGACGGCGCGGTCGGATGCGGCGCTTTCGGAGGCGCGCGTGGCGGACCGGACGGCGGCGGACGCGCTCGGCGCGCTCCAGAGCGAGGCGATATCCCTGGAGGCGCGCGAAGCGCCCTTACGCGCGGCAGTCGCGGACTGGACTCGCCGCCTGGCGGCCGCGCGGACCGAGGCGGAGGAGGCCGGGGCCCGGCTTCTGGCGGCGCGCGAGGAGGCGCAGGCGCGCAGGCTCGACCCGGACGGCGAAACCGCGCGCCGCGCGGCGATCGAGGCCGCCCTGTCGGGCGCGGCGCAGCAGCATGCCGACGCCATCGCGCGGCTCCAGGCGGCTGAAGCGGCGGCGACGGAAGCCGCGACACGGCGACGGGACGCGGACACCGCCTTCGCAGCCGCGCGGGAAGCGTTGCTGCGTGCGGAAGGGCGGGCGGAGCAGGCGGCCGAAATTCTGGCGCGGCTTCTGGCCGACACGCCGGAACCGCCGACGGAGGTGCCGGCCGATCTGACCGAGAATGCCGAGACCGCGCTGCGCCGTCGCATCGCAGCCCTTGTGCGCGAGCGGGACGCGATGGGGCCGGTGAATCTGCGCGCGGACCTGGAACTGAACGAGGCCACGGCGCGCATGGAATCGATCGTCCGCGAGCGGGAGGAGATCGAGACCGCGATCGGCCGCCTGCGCGGCCAGATCGGCCAGCTGAACCGCGAGGGCCGCGAACGGCTGCTGGCGGTGTTCGAGCAGGTGGACCGGTATTTCCAGTCCCTGTTCGCGCGCATGTTCAACGGCGGCCGCGCGCATCTCGGCATGGTGGGGTCGGACGATCCGCTCGAGGCCGGGCTGGAGATCTACGCGCAGCCGCCGGGCAAGAAGCTGGCCACGCTGTCGCTCCTGTCCGGCGGCGAGCAGGCGCTGACCGCGCTATCGCTGGTGTTCGCCGTGTTCCGCTGCAACCCGGCGCCGATCTGCGTTCTGGACGAGGTGGACGCGCCGCTCGACGACGCCAATGTGGAGCGATTCTGTTCGCTGCTCGGCGACATGGTGCGCGAGGCCGGCACGCGCTTCCTGGTGGTGACGCATCACCAGCTCACCATGGCGCATATGGATCGCCTCTACGGCGTGACGATGCAGGAGCGCGGCGTGAGCCGTGTGCTGTCGGTGGATCTGGCCGCGGCCACGGCGATGGTGGGTTAGCGCCGGTTCTTGTTCTTTTTGCAAAAAAGAACCAAAAAACGCCTATCCGTTTTGGAGCCGAGAACCGGCCAGGTTCGAGTTCAAACGGACAGAAATCTTTTTGCTTCTTTTTCTTCAGAAAAAGAAGAACTGAATGCCGTTAATCGGTTACCGGCGCGAACGGCTCGGCGCGGTCACGATCATAAACGCACTCGCCCGCAACCCATGTGGCGCGCACGGCGCGGTCGTCGCCGATTGTCATCAGGGCGAACAGCGTGTCCTCGATATCGCCGCCCTGCTCGGTGCGGAATCGCAGCAGATCGGTGGCGCCAGGATCGAGCACCACGAGATCGGCTTCGAAGCCGGGAGCGACGCGTCCGATGCGGTCGTCGAGTTGCAAGGCGCGCGCGCCGCCGAGCGTTGCCAGCCAGAAACCCTGGATCGCGCCCAGCGTGCCGCGTCCGACTGCCTGCGCGGTCTTGTAGGCCTCGCCCAGCGTGGCGAGCTGCGACAGGCTGGTGCCGGCGCCGACATCCGTGCCGAGTGCCACATGCACCGGGCGGCGTCCGTCCCGCGCATCGAACAGCCGGAACGCGCCCGAGCCAAGAAACCGGTTCGAGGTCGGGCAATGCGCCAACGCGGCCCCTTTGCGATGGCAGCAGCAGAAATCCTGTTCCGCCAGATGGATGCCGTGTCCGAGCACGGTGCGTTCGCCCACCAGCCCATAGCGGTCGTACACGTCGAGATAGGACGCGCTATCCGGGAAGAGCTGCTTCACCCATTCGATCTCGGCCAGGTTTTCCGAAAGATGGGTCTGCACGAACAATCCGTCCGCGCGCTGCAGCAGGTCGCCGGCCGCTTCGAGTTGTTCCGGCGTACACGAGGCGGCAAAGCGCGGGGTGACGGCGTAGCTCTGACGGCCGCGACCATGCCAGCGCCGGATCAAGGCGAGGCTGTCATCGTGGCCGGTCCGGGCCGTGTCGCGCAGCGCTGGTGGGGCGTTGCGGTCCATCAGCACCTTGCCGGCGATCATGCGGGTGTTGAACCGCTCGGACTCGCGAAAGAACGCATCCACCGATTGCGGATGGACGCTGCAATAGACGCAGGCGGTGGTGGTGCCGTTGCGGAGCAGCTCGCGCAGAAACAGCCCCGCGACCCGCTCCGCATGGGTTTCGTCGGCGAAACGGGCTTCGGCCGGGAACACGTAGCGTTCGAGCCATTCCAGCAGCTGCTCGCCGGGCGCGGCGATCACGCCGAACTGCGGGAAATGCACATGCGCATCCACGAAGCCCGCGGAGATGATGGCGTCGCCGTAATCGTGGATCGGCGTGCCCTGCGGCAGGGTCGGGGCCAACTCCGCGAACGGACCGACCGAAGCGATCAGGCCGTCGCGGATCAATACCAGCCCGTCGGGCTCGTATTGCAGGCAGGATGACGGCGGCTGCAGGAAGGGATCGTCGCGAAAACCGACGATCCGCCCGCGCAGCGCCGTGGTCTTCACCCTGCTCAGCTCGAGCGGGCGCCGCTGGACCGGCGCTGCTGGCCCTGGCCGGAGCGGTGGGCGCCGCGATGCGCGTCGTGATGACCGCCGGCCGGACGGCCGCCGCCACGGTGATGCCCGCCGGCATTCTGGCCGCCGCGATGACCGCCATTCTGCTGGCCCCCACGACCACGGCCGCCGCCGCCCAGCACGGGCGGACGCATGGTGGAGGCGGACGCCGCTTCGGAATGGAACGGGTGGTCCATGAACACCGGCAGCGGCTTGCCGATATCCTTCTCGATATCGCGCAGCCAGGCGCGCTGCTCGGCATTGCACAGCGATACGGCCCAGCCGTCGCGGCCGGCGCGCGCTGTGCGGCCGATGCGGTGCACGTAGCTTTCCGGCACGTTGGGCAGGTCGTAGTTGAAGACGTGGCTCACCTCGTCCACGTCGATGCCGCGCGCGGCGATGTCGGTCGCCACCAGCACCTTGACTGCGCCGGAGCGGAAGCCTGCCATTGCCCGCTCGCGCGCGCCCTGGCTCTTGTTGCCATGGATGGCCTCGGCGGCGATGCCCTGCTTGCACAGGAACTCGGCCACCTTGTTGGCCTCGTGCTTCATCAGCGTGAAGACGATGGCGCGCACGACCTTGGGCGACTGCACCAGGGTCAGCAGGGCCTGCTTCTTGTTCTCGTCATCGACGAACATCACCGCCTGGCGGATCTTCTCCACCGTGGTCGAAGGCGGCGTGACTTCCACCGTGGCCGGGTCGCGCAGCAGGCTGGCGGCGAGATCGGAGATGGTGCGCGGCATGGTGGCCGAGAACAGCAGGGTCTGTCGGTCCTGCGGCAGCAGGGCGACGATGCGGCGGATGTCGCGCACGAAGCCCATGTCGAGCATGCGGTCGGCCTCGTCGAGCACCAGAACCTCGACGCTCCCCAGATCGATATGGCCCTGGTTCACGAGATCGAGCAGGCGGCCCGGCGCGGCGGTGAGCACGTCGACGCCGCGGCGCATGGCCTCCACCTGTCGGCCCTGGCCGACGCCGCCGAAGATCACCGCATGCGAGAAGCGCATGTGGCGGGCATAGGAGGCGAAGCTCTCGTCGATCTGCAGCGCGAGCTCACGGGTCGGCGCCAGCACCAGCACGCGTGGCCCCTTGGGGGTGTGCGGCACGCGATGCTGCGCCAGGCGATGCAGGATCGGCAGGGCGAAGGCCGCGGTCTTGCCGGTGCCGGTCTGGGCGAGGCCCAGAATGTCGCGGCCTTCCAGCAGATGCGGGATGGCGCCGGCCTGGATCGGGGTGGGCGTGGTGTATCCTTCCTCGCCAAGCGCGCGGAGGAGGGGTTCGGAGAGTTTGAGATCGGCGAAACTGGTCATGGGTTTGGTGGCGCCTCCCTGGCGCCCGGAGCCTGCATCGCCCGTCGGGGCAACAGCATGGCTATCGCATGAAACAATAAAGAAATGGCTGACGGACGGTTCGATGGAACCGGTCGGCCGGGCGATCGCAGGGTGGTGATGGTGGGTGTCGTATCCGAAACGAGCCGGGCCTCTGCGCCGATCCAGCTGATGTTCAGCAGACAACAGGCGCTGCGCAGTGCACCCACGTCGCCCATATAGCGGGGCCGGAGGCGGTGCGCAAGTGCGGTGCACAATGACGATACGACATCAGAACGGCCGGCCCTGCTGGGGCCGGCCGCGCCGTATGATCAAGAAAGGATGACTACTGGAACGGGTAGTAGCGGAACGAGAACATCAGGATGTTCTCGTCGGTGCTGGGATTGCCGCCGACGCCCGGGAAGATCGAGCGCTTGGTGTAGGAATACTGAAGGCCGGTCTGCATGGTGCCGTAATCGCCCTTCAGGAACTTCCACCAGGTGCCACCGGTGAACTGCACGATGCCCTTGGTGTTGGCGGTGCAGGACAGGGTGCTCAGCTCGGTTTCGCAACCGGCGTTGGAATAGAGCGGGCTGCCGTAGCCGTAGCCCGTCTTGCCGACCCGGTAGTCCTCGGCATGGGTGATCTGCTCGGTGCCGATATAGGAATAGAAGTCGAGCTTCTTGGTGGCATGGAAGGTCAGGCCAGCCAGGGCGAGCACCTCGGGCAGTGGCTTGGGCGAACCGTCGCGGGCGATCGTCGCGTCGGCGAGCTGGGCGGAGCCGTAGCGGCCGATGCCCTCGCCGGCGAGCACGGAGGCGCGCAGTTCGAGGCGCTTCGGCACGATCGGCAGAGTGAAGCCCACGCCGCCGCCGCCCGCCACGACGGTATGGTTGGTGCCCGCACCCGGATACTCGACGCGGTCGTGCAGGAAGCGCGCGACGCCGAACACCTCGTAATGGCCCCAGCCCGGATCGGCCGTGAACTTGGCGATCACGTCCGGCGCATACTCGGTGGAGTAGTTCGCGGTGTTGTTGAGGGTCGAACCGTTGCCGTTCAAGCCCGCGTTGGTGGTGTTGATGGTCGCGCCAGCCAGCGAGGTCGCGGTCTGCGAGTAGCTGCTTTCCGGGCTTTCGACAGACAGGCCGATATCATACTTGTCGTGGTCGAAGCCTTTGACGATGCGCAGGCCGACATTGCGCGTCCAGACGAAGCCCGGCACGTACTGGGCGTCGATCACCGACGGCAGATCCTCGCTGCGTCCGGCCATGCCGGCCTTGCTCATGGTCAGCAAGCTCCAGGCCTGGCCGCCGAGCAGGTAGAAATCGAGATCCGAGCGGTAATACTGGGCGAAAAGCTGACGTTCGCGCAGCGTGTAGCTGTTGCTTTCGCCGGAGTTGGAGGAGACGCCCGCGCTGTTGAAATCGGTTTCGTAATAGCCCGTCAGCGTGGTCACGCTGTTCGGATTGCCCTCGGCCAGCAGCGAGATTCGGCTCTGGCGCGCGGTGCCGCGGAACTCGCCCTGGTGGTAGTTGGGGCTCTGCGGATAAGGGATGCCGGTGTTGAAGCTCGACGAAATATCGGCCGCCTCGTTGCGCGAACGGTAGATGCCGGCCGCTTCCAGGAAGCCGCCCAGCGTCACGCGGACGCCGCCGAGCTGGAACTGGCCCTGCTTCAGCTTCGGCCCGCTCGGCACGTAGCTCGGATAGCCGGCGACGTTCATGTAGGGCGAGCCGCTCGACCCGGCATAGGCGGCGTAGCCCGGGGGCGCCGACAACGGCATCGGCGGAATCGGGCGGCCGCTGGTATCATAGCGCACCGGCCCCATGCGCTCCTGCGCTTCTCGCGCCTGGCGGGCGGCGACGGAGGCTTCGCGACGGGCGGCGGCGACTTCCTCGTTACGCGCGGACAGGTCGCGCTTCATGTGGTTCAGCTGACCCTCGAGCGCGTGGATCTGCTTCTCGATGGCGGAAATCTGAGCCGACGTCGTATCCGCCATGGCCGGGCCGGCAGACACCGCGCCGCACAGCGCCGTGGCAGCCATCAGGGCTGATTTCGGAAATCGTCTTGTCATGAAACCCAACTTTCGTGCGTGCAGGAAACGGCCTGCCTTGCGGACGCGGAACGAATAGCCAAAAGGGTTTCGGGACGAAGTGTCGGTTCAGCGAAGGATTTATTGCAGAATTATGTCGTTGCATGACTGCAACGCCGAGGGCTGTCAGCGCTGCCGCGTGGCGCCGATCGCCGCCGTGGCGGGCACCGGCGCGCGCGGCAGCCAGACGGCGAACCGCGCCCCCTGCCCTTCGGTGCTGGTGATGGTCAGCCGTCCGCCATGGCGGCCGACGATATGCTTGACGATGGCAAGGCCGAGGCCGCTGCCGACCTTGCCGCCCGGACCGTCCTCGATGCGGTAGAAGCGTTCGGTCAGACGCGGCACATGTTGCGGAGCGATGCCCGGACCGTCATCGGTCACCGCCAGCACCACCCCGTCCGCCTGGGGGTCGATTCCCGCGCGGGCCGGTTCGACCGAGAGCACGATCGTCGCCGGGCGATCCGGACGCCCGGCATATTTCACCGCATTGTCGAGGAAGTTGGTCAGCACCTGGGAAAGCTGATCCGCATCGGCCGCGACCGGCGGCAGGCCAGCGGCGATATCGATGCTCAGGCTGTGACCCGATGCGGCGAGCAGCGGCTCGTGCGCATCGGCGACGCGACGCGCGACGGCCGCCACGGAGACGAGGCTCGACGGACGTTCGTGCTCGTGCATCTGGATGCGCGACAGGCTGAGCAGGTTGTCGATCAGCCGGCGCATGCGCGTGGCCTGGCCGGCCATGATGGACAGGAACCGGATTCGTGCCGGCGCATCGTCGGCGGCGGGCCCCTGCAGCGTCTCGATGAAGCCGATCAGGCTGGCCAGCGGCGTGCGCAGTTCGTGGCTCGCATTGGCGATGAAATCGCTGCGCATCCGCTCCACCGCCTCCAGCTCGGAGCGGTCCTGCACGGACAGCAGCAGCAATCCGCGCCTCGAACCGCCGTGCGCGCCGCCGGCGGCCCCTTCACAGCGGATCGACACCCGGAGCGTGCGGCGCACCGGCACGTCCATCTGCACGTCGACCTGCCCGGTGCCGCCGGGCAGCAGGGTCCGCAGGGCCTGGCCCAGCGCCGGATTGCGGAGCAGGGCCGGGAGGGCATCGCCGATCTGCGCCTGCGCCGTCTCGTTGGCATGACGCAACGTGCCGTCCCGGTCCAGCGCGAGCAGCGGGTGCGGCACCAGGTCCAGCAGGGCGCCCAGCGACGGGCGATGGCCCGAAGTGCCTGGCACCGCCACCGGCTCACCAAGCGCGGCACTTTCCCGGAGGCTGCTTTCCGACGAAGCGCTGCCCAGAGGAGTGCTGCCCAGAGGAGCGCTGACCGGCGGCCGCTTGCGCCACAGGCTCACGATCGGCGGGACCCGGACGAGGAAAGAGGCGGCATCGTCATCCGGTTCGCCCGCGAGAAGGGTTCAGGCCGCCTCCAGGTCCAGCGCGTAGCCGGCGGTGCGCACCGTGCGCACCACGTCCTGTTCGTCGGGGCCGTTCAGCGCCTTGCGGAGACGGCGGATATGCACGTCCACCGTGCGCGCCTCGACGTGGATGTCGGCGCCCCAGACCGCGTTCAGCAGGTCCTCGCGCGAGAAGACGCGGCGCGGATGCTGCATCAGGAACTCCAGCAGGCGATATTCCGTCGGGCCCAGACGCACCGGCCGGTCGTTGCGCTGCACGCGATGCTCGGTGCCGTCGAGCACGATGTCGTGGAAGCGCAGCGTGCGGCCCGATGCGACCGGCTGGGTGCGCCGCAGGAGGGCGCGTACGCGGGCCACGAGCGCCTCCATGGAGAACGGCTTGGTGATGTAGTCGTCGGCGCCGGTGTTGAGGCCGCGGATCGAATCCTGTTCCTCGACGCGCGCCGTCAGCATGATCACCGGCAGGTCGCGCGTCTGGGTGCGCCGGCGGATCTGGCGGCACACCTCAATGCCCGACAGAGAGGGCAGCATCCAGTCCAGCAGCACCAGATCGGGCGCCTGTTCGGCGATCTTCAGCAGGGCTTCCTGGCCGTCCGCGGCCTCGTCCACCTGATAGCCGAGCTTTTCCAGGTTGTAGCGCAGCATCACGGCGAGCGAAGGGTCGTCCTCGACCACGAGCACGCGCTGGCGGGTCTCGTCGCGTCCGCCCGACCGACGGGGGGCGGCGGAGGCCGGAGCGGCGGCTAAGGAAAGGGACTGGCTCATGGGGTCGGGGTCTCCGGACTGGCCGAACCGCGCGGACGCGAGGCAGGCAGCATGGCGCCGGTGACGGAGTAGTGTACCCGTTCGGCGATGTTGGTGGCGTGGTCGCCGATCCGCTCCAGGTTCTTGGCGATGAACAGCAGGTGCGTGCAGGCGCCGATATTGCGCGGGTCTTCCATCATGTAGGTGACCAGCTCGCGGAACATGGCGGTGTAGATCTCGTCCACCGCCTTGTCCGAGCGCCAGACATCGAGCGCCTTTTCAGCATCGTTCTGGCCGAGGGCATCGATGGCGAGGCGCAGGCCTTCCTGCACGAGCCGGCCCATGGAGCGCAGGCCGCCCAGCGAGATGTCGTTGCCGGTCGGGCCGAGACGGAGCGAGCGCTTGGCGACGTTGGCGGCGTAGTCGCCGATCCGCTCCAGATCGCTGGTGACCTTGAGCGCGGACACGATCTCGCGCAGGTCCTGGGCCATCGGCGCGCGAAGAGCCAGCAGCTTGATCGCGCGGCTCTCCACTTCGCGTTCCAGAGCGTCGACCTCGGGGTCCTGCTCCATGGCCGCCTGGGCGCTTTCAGCGTTGTGATCGATGATCGCCTGGATCGCGAGCGCGGTCTGGTTCTCCACCAGCCCGCCCATGCGCGCCATCAGCGCGCGGAGCTGGTTCAGCTCCTGCTCGTAGGAGGAAACGATGTGCCTGGGTGCGTCTGGCATGATGGTGTTCCCTGAATCGGGTCTCAGCCGAACCGGCCGGTGATGTAGTCCTGCGTACGCTTCTGCCGCGGCGTGGTGAACATCGCGCCGGCGCTGCCGACTTCCACTAGTTCGCCCATGAAGAAGAAGGCGACCTGATCGGCGCAGCGGGCGGCCTGCTGCAGGTTATGGGTGACGATGGCGATGGTGAAGTCGCGCTTGAGTTCGTCGAGCAGTTCCTCGACTCGCGCGGTCGAGATCGGATCCAGCGCGGAGGTCGGCTCGTCCAGCAGAATCACCTCGGGGCGCGTGGCGATGGTGCGGGCGATGCACAGGCGCTGCTGCTGGCCGCCGGACAGGGCGACGGCGGAGGATTTCAGCCGGTCCTTGACCTCGTCCCACAGCGCCACGCGCCGCAGCGCGTCCTCGATGCGGTCGTTCATGTCGGCGCGGCTCAGGCGCTCATGCAGCTTGACGCCGAAAGCGATGTTGTCGGCGATCGACATCGGAAACGGGGTCGGCTTCTGGAACACCATGCCGACGCGAGAGCGCAGGCGGTTGGCGTCGGTCGACGGGTCGATGATGTTCTCGCCATCGAGCATCACCGAGCCGGTGGCGCGCTGGCCGGGATAGAGATCGTACATCCGGTTCAGCACGCGCAGCAGGGTGGACTTGCCGCAGCCGGACGGCCCGATCATGCCGGTCACCTGGCGCTCGGGAAAATCGAGGTTGATGGTCTTCAGCGCCTGGGACTGGCCGTAGAAGAAATCGAGATTCTCGATGGCGATCATGGTGCGCGGGCTGGCGGCGGCCTGCATGTCGATGGCCGGCGAAATGCCGTGGGGCTGGATCGAATGCATGGTCAGGACCTGTTCTGGCCGCGCAGCCCGATGCGGGCGACGATGTTGATGAAAAGAACGCCGGCGGTGATCAGAAGCGCCGCGGTCCAGGCGAGCTGGACCCAGTCATCGGCCGGGGAGCCGGCATACTGGTAGATGGTGACCGGCAGGCTGGCCATTTCGCGGTTGAGCGAGAGCGACCAGTTCAGGTTGCCGAGCGAGGTGAACAGGAGCGGCGCGGTTTCGCCGGCGATGCGGGCCACGGCAAGCAGGATTCCGGTGAGCAGGCCCTTCTGCGCGGCCCGCAGGCAGATCTGGACCACGACCCGCCAGCGCGGCGCGCCGAGTGCCGCCGCTGCTTCGCGCATCGCGACCGGCACCAGACGCAGCATGTCCTCGGTGGTGCGCACCACGATCGGCACCACCAGGATCGCCAGCGCCACCACGCCGGCGAAGCCGGAGAAATGATGGAACGGCGCCACTAGCAGCAGATAAACGAACAGGCCCACCAGGATGGACGGCGCGGACAGCAGCATGTCCGACACGAAGCGGACCGTGCTGGCGAGCGGCGAGCGGCCGCCGAACTCGGCCAGATAGATGCCGGCCAGCAGGCCGATCGGGGTGCCGAGCAGGGTCGCGAGGCCGACCTGGATCACGCTGCCGACGATGGGGTTCAGCAGGCCGCCATGGCCGCCCGCGGGGGCCGTGTCGGTGATCAGCGTATGGAGGCTGAGCCCACCGATGCCATAGCCGATCAGCGTGACCAGGATGGAGGCGAGCGCAACCAGCACCACGGCGGTGGCGGCATAGGCGAGCGCGGTCGCGGCCAGGTTGGCGGCGGCGCGGCGCCGCGCGAGCCCGGCATTCACGGAGGTAGCGGTGGGCATCAGCCGGTCCTCCGCAGCAGCATCCGGGAACAGGCCAGGGTGATGAACGAGATCACCATGAGCACGAAGCCGAGCGCCAGCAGGGCGGACAGCTTGAGGCTCCCGGCCGACGATTCCGGGAACTCGAGCGCGATCAGCGAGGCGATGGTGTTGCCCGGCGAGAACAGCGAGGCGCTGATCCGGTTGGTGTTGCCGATCACGAAGGTGATGGCCATGGTTTCGCCAAGCGCGCGGCCGAGACCGAGCATGATGCCGCCGATCACCGCGCTGCGGGACCAGGGCAGCACCACCTTGCGCATCACTTCCCAGCGTGTCGAGCCGAGACCGTAGGCGCTTTCCTTCAGTACCGGCGGCATGGAAAGGAACACGTCGCGCATCACGGCGGCGATGAAGGGCGTCACCATCACCGCCAGGATCAGGCCGCCTGTGAGCAGGCCGGTGCCGAACGGCGCACCGGAAAAGAACGGGTGCAGGAACGGCACCTTGCCCAGGGAATGGATCAGCGCCGGTTGAACGTGCCGCGCCATGATCGGCACGATCACGAAGAAGCCCCACATGCCGAAGATGATGGACGGAACGGCAGCCAACAATTCGACCGCCGTGCCGACGGGGCCCGCGAGCCAGCGCGGCGCCATCTCGGTCAGGGTGAAGGCGACGCCGAACGCGAGCGGCACGGCGAACAGAAGGCCGATGAAGGAGGTAACGATGGTGCCGAACACCGGAGCCAGCGCGCCATAGACGTTGCGCACCGGGTTCCAGGCGGAGGAGACGAGGAATCCGGGACCGAAGGTGTGGAAGGCCAGCCAGCCGCCGGTCGCCATCACCAGGATGATGCCGCCCAGCAGCAGCAGAACCGCGAGGCCGCTGAACCGGGCCAGCCCGGCGAAGAGCGGGTCCAGCCGGCTCGAAGCCCTTTCCGCCGCCGCGGACCGGACCCCGCCAGGGTATCCGGAGGGAGCGCTTGCACTCATGCGTCGATCGCCTTCCGTTGATCAGGACAGGGCCCGTCCCGGTTCTCCCAAACCGCGACGAGGCCCGCCTGGTCCCTCCGCTTACTGAGCGGACGGAGCGCCTGCAACGTTGGTCCAGGCATGACGGACGGTGGTCTGCACCTCTTCGGGCAGCGGAACGTAGTTCAGGCCGGTCGCGATCTTGGCGCCGTTATTGAACGCCCAGTCGAACAGCTTCAGCACGGCGCCGCTCTGGGCCGGGTTCTTGGCGTCGGTCGGGATCAGCACGAAGGTGGCCGAGACGATCGGCCAGGCGCCCGCGCCCGGCGTGTCGAGCAGATCGACGGCGAAGTTCTGGGCGTTGTGCCAGTCGCCGCCGGCCGCAGCCTTGGTGAAGCTGGCGAGGTTCGGGGCCACGAACTGGCCGGCCTTGTTCTTCAGCTCGACCGTGGTCAGGTGATTCTTGTCGGCATAGGCGTATTCGACATAGCCGATGCCGCCTTCGGTGTTGCGGACGGTGGCGGCGACGCCGTCATTGCCCTTGGCGCCGGCCCCCGCCGGCCAGGCGATGGACGACGCGGCACCGACCTTGCTCTTCCAGTCGGCATTCGCCTTGGAGAGGTACGAGGCGAACACGAAGGTGGTGCCCGAACCATCGGCGCGGTGCACCGGCGCGACCGTATCGTCGGGCAGCTTCACGCCCGGATTCAGGGCGGCGATCTTGGGATCGTTCCAGCTGGTGATGTCGCCCGAGAAGATCTGCGCCAGCACGTCGCCGGTCAGATGAAGCTTGTTGGACGCGATTCCGGGCAGGTTCACGATCACGACCACCCCGCCCATGACGGTCGGGAACTGAAGCAGGTGATTGGCTTCGAGCTTCGCCGGCGCCACCGGGGCATCGGACGCGCCGAAATCGACCGTGCGGGCGATCACCTGATTCACGCCGGCGCCCGAACCGATCGACTGGTAGTTCAGGGTCACGCCGGTGGCGGATTTCGCGGCGGCGCCCCAGGCATCATAGATCGGCGCGGCGAAGGACGAGCCGGCGCCGGTGATGTCCGTGGCATGGGCGGCGACCGCACCGAGCACGAGGCCGGAGACCAGAGCGGGAATGGCCGCGAGGCGCAGGGTGGAGCGCATGGAACGAAGCTTCCTTCGGACTGTGCGGCCGCCGGTGTGGCGGCCGTCACCTGGGGCGCTTCCTAACGAGCGGAGGCGTCAGGCATGTTACAGCCCCATGACGCTTTTATGACAACCACCCCGTCTCCGAAACGAACTCCGCCGCGCGCGGCCGGGCGTCAGGCGGAGCGGCGGCCTTTCTCGAGCTGGTCGGAACGGCTCTGCCAGAACTGCATGTCGGCCGCCTTGCTGAACATGACGCGTGTGCCCTTGCCGCCCTGGCTGAGGCGGATCTTGCCGCCGTTGCGGGCACGGTGGTCGGCGATCCATTCCTGCAGCACCGGATCTTCCTGGGTGCGGCCCTCGAACTCGATCACCCCCACCACCTCTTCGACCTTGTGACGTCTGACCATGGTCTGCTTCTCCTGTGTTCGGCGACCCGAGGCGGGCCTCGGCAAGCCGGGGCGACGGAACGCGACCTCGCACGGCGAAATGCCGTGGGGCCCGCTGGGTGCTGCAATTCGGTGCGTGATGCTGCGGGACGATAGGACGTCCGGCCGAACCCCCTGTCTTCGGCAAGCGCCTGATCCGCCTCCCCCAATTTCGGTGTCCCCAGAGAAATAAGCAACCACTTGCCGGCCCAGGACCGGCCTAAATTCGCTGCAAGCTCAGAGCGGCACGGTTCAGGTCGCGGCCGTCAGGGTCCCGGCAGCGGGCCGAGGACGGCCGCAAGCGCCAGCGCGGCATCGTTGGAGACCGGAACGCCCTTGCCGCACCAGAAGAACCGACCGGGCGCGGCGCGCCTGAGACGGCGGCTTTCTTTCGCCTGGGGTCTAGCGCGGCCGGGCCGGCACCTGCGGCGGAGGACGCAGCGGATCGAGGGTGGGCGTCTGCCCCGGATGCGCGGCTTCCAGGGCGCGGAACTGGGCCACGTTGGCGAGATGCGCCTGGAGCGTGGAGGCGAAGGCATGACCGCCCGTGCCGTTGGCGACGAAATACAGTAGCGTGCCCTGAGCCGGATGGGCCACGGCGTTCAGCGAGGCGAGGCCCGGCGAGCAGATCGGCCCGATCGGCAGCCCCGGAATGACGTAGGTGTTGTAGGGGCTGGGCTGCATGAGGTCGCTGCGCGTCAGCGGGCGCGGCAGCGGGCCGAGACCGCCTGACGCGCCGTAGGCCACCGTCGGGTCGGATTGCAGGCGCATGCCGTCGCGCAGCCGGTTCTCGAACACCTCCGCCACCAGCGAGCGTTCGGTCGCCAGCCCGGTCTCGCGCTCGACGATGCTGGCGAGGATCAGAAGCTGGTCCGGGCTCGACAATGGCACGGCCGGGTCGCGCCCGGCCCAGACGGCGGCGAGTTCGCGCGTCATGGCGGCCTGCATCCGCTCGACCAGGGCGGTGCGCGTGGCGCCGCGCTCGAACGCGTAGGTCTGCGGCAGAACCGTGCCTTCATGCGGCAGGTCGAAACTGCCATGCAGGATCGGCGCCTTCGCGACGATTTCCGCGATCTGCGCGGCGGTAAGCCCCTCGGGAATGGTGATCATGTGCTGCACCGGCTTGGCGTGGCGCAGGACGAACAGCGCCTGCGCCATCGACGCATGCGCCGGAAAATGCAGCTCGGCCGCGTGCAACGGCGCGCCATGGTCGGTGGTGCGCGCCAGAAGCAGGAAAAGAGAGCGGTAGACCGTGCCCTCAGGGATCACATGGTCGCGCTGGAGCTCTGTGGCGATCTCTGTCAGGTGGCCATGCGGAATGACCAGGTCCGCCGCCTCGGGCAGCGGGCCCGGGCGGTGCGCCGCGACACGGAGCGCGCCGAAGCCCGCACCCGCCAGCAGCAGGACAACCAGAAAAGCGGCCAGAGACCGCCGCATCGTACGCGGACCCAGCTTAGACGCCAGTGACGATCAGGCTGGCATTGGTGCCGCCGAACCCGAAGCTGTTCGACAGGGCCGTGCGGATCGAACGGCGCTGCGCCTCGTGCGCGACGCGGTCGATCACGCTCTCCCGCGACGGGTTGTCGAGATTGAGGGTGGGCGGCGCGACGCCGTCGCGGATCGCCAGGATGGAGAAGATGGCCTCGATCGCTCCCGCCGCGCCGAGCAGATGGCCGGTGGCGGATTTGGTGGAGGACATGGCGAGGCCGCGCGCATGGTCGCCGAACAGGCGCTCCACCGCGTCGAGCTCCAGATCGTCCGCCATGGTCGAGGTGCCGTGCGCGTTCACGTACTGCACGTCGGCCGGAGTCAGGCCCGCATTCGCGAAGGCCTTCTTCATCGCCCGGAACGCGCCGGCATGGCCCTCCGCGGGGGCGGTGATGTGATGCGCGTCGCCGGACAGGCCGTAGCCGACGACCTCGGCATAGATCTTGGCGCCGCGCGCCTTGGCGTGCTCGTACTCTTCCAGCACCACGACGCCGGCGCCTTCGCCCATGACGAAGCCGTCACGGTCGCGGTCCCACGGGCGGGACGCCTTCTCGGGCGTCTCGTTGAAGGAGGTGGAGAGCGCGCGGGAGGCGCAGAACCCGGCGATGCCGAGCGCGCACACGGCGGCTTCCGCGCCGCCTGCGACCATCACCTCGGCGTCGCCCAGCATGATGAGCCGGGCCGCATCGCCGATCGCATGGACGCCGGTGGCGCAGGCGGTGACGGCGGAATGGTTCGGGCCTTTGAACCCGAACGTGATCGAGACGTGGCCGGAAATCAGGTTGATCAGCGCGGACGGGATGAAGAACGGCGACAGGCGCCGGGCCTTGCCCTCGTTCACGGTGATGGAAGCTTCGTAGATGGATTGCAGGCCACCGATGCCCGAGCCGATCATGACGCCGGTATCTTCCCGGTCCTGTTCGGTCTTCGGCTCCCAGCCGCTATCGCGCACCGCTTCCGTCGCGGCGACCATGCCGAGATGGATGAAGCGGTCCATCTTCTTCTGGTCCTTGTGGGGGACCCATTCGCCGAGCGTCAGCTTGCCCTCGGCAGTGGGGCCTTCCGGGACCTCTCCGGCCACCTGGCCAGGAAGATCGGACGCATCGAACGCCGTGATGCGTCCGATGCCCGATTCGGAGGCGAGCAAACGGCGCCAGACATTCTCGAGGCCAATCCCGAGCGGGCTGGCAATACCCATTCCGGTAACGACGACGCGTCGCCGTGCGGTCCGGTTCGTATCGATTCTGTCAGACGCCATGTACCGTATCCTGAAACAAGAAGGAGCTGTGCGCTGGAGCGCTCAGGCGGCCTTCTGCTTCTCGATGTAGTCGATCGCATCCTTCACGGTGCTGATCTTCTCGGCGGCATCCTCGGGGATCTCCACGCCGAAGGCCTCCTCGAAGGCCATCACCAGCTCGACCGTATCCAGGCTGTCGGCGCCCAGGTCGTCGATGAAGGAAGCCTCGGGGGTCACCTTGCTTTCCTCGACGCCGAGGTGCTCGACCACGATCTTCTTAACCCTATCGGCGATTTCGCTCATCTGTTCTGCTTCCTGTCTGCCCCTGGACCGGGCGGTTTTAGCTCGTTCGTCCTCAAGTCTTACGACACCCGCTCCGGACGAAGCTGCGGGCGCTTAGCATGGTTCCCGATCATGCGCCAAGGCGACATCGAAACGGGAGCCAGGGTTCAACTCATCGCCATGCCGCCATTGACGTGAAGTGTGGCGCCGGTGACCCAGCCGGCCTCGGCGGAGCTAAGATAAACCACGGCGGCGGCGATGTCGTCTGGGGTTCCCATCCGTCCCAGCGGAATGGCGGCCGAAAGCTTCTGCTTCTGCTCTTCCGGCAACACGTCGGTCATAGCGGTGGCGACGAAACCGGGCGAGACCACGTTCACCGTGATGCCGCGCGAGCCGACTTCCTGCGCCAGCGCCTTGCTCATGCCGATCAGACCGGCCTTGGCGGCGCTGTAGTTCGCCTGGCCGCCATTGCCGGTGGTGCCGACGATGCTGCCGATCGAGATGATGCGGCCGGCGCGCCGGCGCAGCATGCCCTTCAGGGCCGCGCGGGCGAGACGGAACGGCGCGGTCAGGTCGACCTCCATCACCCGCGCCCAGTCCTCGTCCTTCATGCGCAGCGCGAGGCCGTCGCGGGTCATGCCGGCATTATTGACCAGGATGGCAAGGGACAGACCCGAGGCGCTTTCGGCCGCGGCCACCAGCGCATCGGGCGCCGCAGGATCGGACAGGTCGGCCGGGCAGACCACGGCGCGCTCTCCGAGTTCGGCCGCCAGCGCGTCGAGCGCCTCACGGCGGGTGCCGGACAGGGCCACGGTAGCGCCCTGTTTGTGCAGCGCGCGGGCAATGGCGGCGCCGATGCCGCCGGACGCGCCGGTCACCAGGGCAAGCTGGCCGTCGAGCCTGAACATGAGCGGGGATTTCCTTCCTGTGGGACGCGTCAGAGCGCCTTGAGCAGCGCTTCGATCTCGTCGGGCGTTCCGGCGGAGCGCGTCGCGGCGTCAGGCGCGATGCGGCGCACCAGGCCGCAGAGAACCTTGCCCGCCCCCAGCTCCACGAAGCTGTCCACGCCCATGGCGGTCATGGCGGAGACGCTTTCGCGCCAGCGCACCGTGCCCGTCACCTGCTCCACCAGCAGGGCGCGGATACGATCCGGGTCGGTGGCCTTGGCGGCGGTGACGTTGGCCAGCAGCGGCACCGAGGGGGCATGGATGGTGGCGCGCTCCAGCGCCTCGCCCATGGCATCCGCGGCCGGCGCCATCAGCGCGCAATGGAACGGCGCGGACACGGGCAGCGGCATCGCGCGCTTCACGCCACGCGTCTTGGCGATGTCGATCGCGCGCGCGACCGCGCCGGCGGCGCCGGAAATCACCACCTGACCGCCGCCATTGTCGTTGGCGACCTGGATGCAGTCGCGGCGGCTGGACACAGCGCCATCCTCGCCCGGCACGGGAGCGGCTTCGGCGCAGATGGCTTCCGCCTGCTCCAGATCCACCCCGATCAGCGCCGCCATGGCGCCCTCGCCGGGCGGCACGGCTTTCTGCATGGCGGTGCCGCGCAGGCGCAGCAGGCGCGCGGCCTCGGCCACGCCGAACGAGCCTGCGGCAGCCAGGGCGGAATATTCGCCCAGCGAATGGCCGGCAACGAGCGTCGCCTTGTCGGCCAGCCTGAACCCGCCTTCGGCTTCCAGCACGCGCAGAACGGCGAGCGACACGGCCATCAGCGCCGGCTGCGTGTTCTGGGTAAGGGTCAGCTCCTCGATCGGGCCGGAGAACATCAGCTTGCTGAGCTTCTCGTCCAGCGCGTCGTCCACCTCCTGGAATACCTCGCGCGCGGCGCCGAAGGCGGCTGCCAGATCGCGTCCCATTCCAGCGAACTGGCTTCCCTGACCAGGGAACATGAAGGCGTGCACGGGCATGGGAGCATCTATCCAGTCGTTGGGTGGGCGCCGGACGCGGCTCGCGCCGCTCCTTTCCCCGTTTGGGCCAACATCCCGGCCTGTCGAAACATCCGGTATCGAAGCGTGAGATGAAGGACGACCTTACCGGCTGTCAATCTCACCGCCACCCGCTCCCTGCCGGTGGCCCCGCCCTCAACCCTGCTTCTGCAGCACCACCAGCACCTGCGGCAGGCGGGCCGGATTGTCCAGAAAGTCCACCAGCCGGAACAGGTGGCCCCATTTCTTGACGATATAGCCGCGCGGAATCACCGCCTCGCCGTAATGCGATTGCGGATGCGGCGGCTGGGTGGAAGAAGCGTGCAGGAAATGGCCGGCCTCGTAGCGCGTGTTCTCGAGCGGCTCGTCGGTGAAGCTGTCGGCGCAGGCCTCGTACCAGGGATGTTCGAGCTTGATGCCGGAGGCGCGCCGGAGACGCATCTCGGCGCAGAAGGCGATGAAGCGCCGGCTCTGCGTGGTGAGCAGCAGCAGTCCGCCGGGCTTGAGCAGGCGGTGGAATTCCTCGACCCAGCGCAGGCTCAGGAACTCGTCGAGATGGCTGAACACCGACCAGCTCACCACGTAGTCGAGGGTTTCCGGGGCCAGGATGGTGGGCGGCACCAGATTGCAGGACAGGAAATTCAGGCTCGGATTGCAGCGGCGGGCTTCGGTGAGGAAGCGCGGGGTGCTGTCGGTGCCGAACAAGTTGTTAGGCTCGATATCCTTCATGAACAGGCGCAGGACCCGGCCCCAGCCGCAGCCGAAATCCAGCAGGGTGCGATGCGGGGCGAGCGGACGCCCGGCATAGGCGCAATAGTTCTTCACCTCGCGGAAGAACGCATGCGCCTCGTGCAGCGAGACCTCGCCGGAATGGCCATGGATCTCGCGCTGGAGGGCGTCCTCTGGAAAGCCCGGCATGCGCACGCCGTCGATCTCCGGGATGCGCAGCGACGAGACCAGAATGTCAAGCCAGGCTTCGTCGCTACGGTCCCGGAACGTCTTGTGAAGCGCTTCCGCGCCGAGCGGGCTTTGCATCAGGCCAATCCAACCGAATAGCGGCGCCCTTAACTAACGTTTTGTTTTCCACCTGTCGATCAATTCGCGACCGAACAGAAGCAGCGCGTCCCAGGGCAGAGCCGGCACCTCGCGCAGCCGCCAGCGCCAGCGACGCAGAAACAGGTGCGAGGCGGGTTCGGGCGGTGGCGGCACCGGCCTCGCGGCCAGGCCGGCCAGGCGCAGCAGGACGATACAGCGCGGCAGATGGTAGGCGCTGGTGGCGGCGAAGACCGGGCCGCGATGGCCGAGATCGCGCAGCATGGCGCGGACGTTGAACACCGTGTCCAGCGTGTCGCGCGCCCTCTCGTCGGTCAGGATGCGGTCGGCGGTCACGCCGGCATGCAGGAGGCGACGCGCCATCACGACGGCTTCTGCGGGACTGTGGCGCCCCACCCCGCCGCTGGGCAGATAGAGCGGCGGCACGGGCAGCGTCTCGCCAAAGCGGTTCGCGGCGTCGATCCGCCGGGCCAGGGTCAGAGTCGGCTCGCCATCCGGGCGCACCCCGGCGCCGAACAGGATGATCGCCGCCCGTTCCCCGGCAGCCTCCGGCTCAGCGCGGGGCACGCAGCAGGATGCGGTTGCAGCGCGACAGCGCGCGCCATGTCTCGGCCCAGGCGGTCTCTGCCTTGGGGCGGGCAATGCCGCGCTCCTCCAGGGCGGACAGGATCGCGCCCACCATGCGCTCCCCGTCGATCAGGCGCAGGATCGGTTGGGCCAGCGCCGGCAGCGGCACGGGCACGACCAGGCGGCCGAACGGCATCGGCAGGGTGCCGTCCGGGCCGATCTGGTCGGCGACGATCTCGGCGGGCATTTCGCGCGCCACCGGCACCGCATCGGGGGCGGTCGCGTCCGGGGCCGGGGGCGCCTCGCCGCGACGGACGGCGTAGAGAACATGCGTATTCATGTTGCCGGCGAGATGCTCGGCCAGCAGGGCGCGCTCGGTCTCCCCCAGCGCCTGCGCGCGGACGCGCAACCTGGGATCCGGCAGGAGCAGGTCGGGATCGTAGCGGGCGGGCTCCATCAGGGCGGCGGCCTCGAGCCCGGCGCCATCGAGAAGCCGAAGAAACGCGTCGATGGTGTAGGCACGATCGCGCGGGTTCAGCAGCAGATCGTAGAGCCCGGCATCGCCGCCCTCGACATGATCGCCGAAATTGGTGTTGGCGCGCAGCCAGGCCGTGGCGGGCAGGTGGCGCATCACCCGCCTTGCGACGTCCAGACGGTCGCGTGGCGCTTCCTCGGGCGGCGCCAGCAGGGCCAGCGCATCCTGCATCATGTAGACGCCGGTGCGGCCGTGCGGCGCATAGACCATGAGGCCCATCGCCCCGCCCGGTGCCAGGGATCGCTCCAGGCCGCGCAAGGTGGCGGCCGGATCGGGCAGATGATGCAGCACGCCGCAGCAATCGATGTAGTCGAACGGCGCCAGGTCATCAGCCGGCAGATCGAGCAGGGAGCGCTGTTCGAAGGCGATGTTGGACAGCCCCCTCACCTCCGCCCGGGCGCGGGCGATGCGGAGCGCCGCCTCCGAGCGGTCGATGCAGAGCACATGGCCGGGGCGGCCGGCCTGTTCGAGCTGCGTCGCCAGCATGATGCCGGCGTCGCCGGTGCCGCAGCCGGCCACCAGCGCGCGAAGCGGCGCGGATTGCGGGCGCAAGGCGCCGAAGCACCAATGGTCGATCTCGCGCAGATGGCTGGGGCTGCCGACGAACAGCCGCTTCCGCTCGTCGCGCGGATCGCGCTCCGGATAGGGAAAGCTCTCGTACTGCGCGCGCAGGCTGTCGTCGCGACCGTCGACCGGATCAGGCACGCGGGGTCAGCTTTCCGCGCTGCCAGGCCTCGGCCGCCTCGTCGGCGGTCATGCCGTCGTTGCGCATGGCATATTCCAGGGCGCTCACCACCGGGTTGCCGAGGGTGAGTTCCTCCAGCTCGTCCAGCAGGTCGCCGTCGATCTGGTCGCGCAGGCCGCGTCGCAGCAGCAGCTTGGCCTCGCGCCGGCCGCCCAGCGCGAGCTTGGGGTCGTCCAGCACGTGCATGCGGCCGCGATGGGCGAGCGCGTGCGGCTGCCAGAGCGGCAGGATGGCCGGAGTGGCGTTCTCCAGCACCGCGGCGGCGCTGGCATAGGCGACCTCGTTGTCCACGACATTCAGCGTGAAGCCCGCCGCATCGAGCGCGTATTCGCACATCACGCGGCGCCCGTGCGCCTCGAGCCGGCGCGACAGGACGATGGTGCGGTCGATCGCCGCCGCCTTCTCGCCGGCCAGATCGGCGATCGAGCCGATGCCGTCGAGCGCCGCGTCGGCCGGCACGGCCCAGAGCAGCATCGGGCGATAGAGAACGCCGCCCAGGATCTCCATGTGTTCCGGATCGGCCCAGGCGGCGTCGATCTCCGGCAGCCAGGCGGTGGCCAGAAGGTCGATCCGGCCGCCGGCGATGTGCTTGATCATGGTCTCGCGGTTGGCCGCCACCATGGCCACCTCCATCTCATGCGCTTCCAGCACCCGCAGCACCGCCGCGGCGGCCGCCTCGTGCTGACGGCTGTCGAGATGGCCGAGGGTCAAGGTGGTCAGGCTCATGGATGAAACGGTCCTCTCGACGCGCCGGTCACGAATGCGGGACCGTTGCAGCAGCAACGCGGCCGGACTGCAAGCCGCAAGGCAGGCCGCGGGCGCAGCGCTCCCGGCTCAGCCGGGCATGAGGCCGGCGGCCTGGAGCAGCAGCACCACGTTGAGGACCAGCACGAAGCCGGCCATGCAACCGGCCAGGACGAGCACGCGGCGCGACATGCGGAAGCGGCCCATGATCGCCTCGCTCCGGCTGAACATCAGCAGCGTGATCATCGGCAGCGGCAGAACGAAGCTGAGCACGATCTGGCTCCAGACCAGGGTCTGCGTCACGTCCGTCCCCAGCCCGATCACCACGAAGGCCGGCAGCATGGTCAGAACGCGACGCACCCAGACCGGGATGCGGAACCCGACGAAACCCTGCATCACCACCTGCCCGGCCATGGTGCCGACCACGGAGGAGGACAATCCGGAGGCCAGCAGGGACAGCAGAAACAGCAGCGCCGCGGCGCGGCCGAGCAGCGGGTCCAGCGTGCGATAGGCGACGGCGATGCTGTCGATATCGGGGTGGGCGGCGTGGAAATGCGCGGCCAGCACCACCATCGCCATGTTGACCAGGCCGACCGTGCTGAGCGCCAGCACCACCTCGCGGTCGGAGAAGCGCACGATCCGGGCGCGCTCGGCATCCGAGCCGGGCACGGGGCGGTCCCGGAACAGGGCTGAATGCAGATAGATCGCGTGCGGCATCACCGTGGCGCCGACCAGGGCGATGCTGAGCGAGACCGCCGCACCGTCCGGCATCGACGGCAGGAGGCTGCCGCGAAGCGCCGACGGCCAGTCCACCGGCACGATCAGCAGTTCCAGCGCGTAGGACACGCAGATGATCGCCACCAGCGCCCCGATCGCGCGCTCGATCGGCCGGAAACCGCGCCCCTGGAGCTGGAGCAACGCCATGGTGCCGACCCCCATCGCCACCATGCCGATCATGAGCGAGCAATGCGTCAGCAAGCTCACGCCGAGCGCGCCGCCGACGAACTCGGCCAGATCGGTGGCCATGGCGGCGATCTCTGTGCCGATCCACATCAGAACGGCGGGCACGCCCGGAAAGCGCTCCCGGCTGAGTTCGGCCAGGTTGCGGCCGGACACGATGCCGAGCCTGGCCGCCCAGCTCTGGAACAGCATGGCGATCAGGTTGGACAGCAGCACCACCCAGAGCAGCGCATAGCCGTAGCGCGCGCCGGCCTGGATGTTGGTGACGTAGTTGCCCGGATCGACATAGGCGACGGACGCGACGATGGCCGGTCCGATCACGGACAGGAAGGCGCGCAGCCCCCGGCCCCGCCCCAAAGGCGGCTCACGATGTGGCGCATGGGGCGGCGCCGACGGCTCCAGGCCCGGGCGGCTGGCGGTCTGCAGCGTGTCGGTCAAAGCAGGCCCTCCCGGCCGGATGCGGTCGCGGCGGACTTTGTAGCCATGGCTACATTTCGTCAATCGCGATGCCGTGCCATTTCGGCGCAAGCCGCTATCATCGCCCCGCCATGAGCCGCCCACCTCCGCCAGACCCGACAAACGCAGCACCCGAACCGGGCGGGCTCGCCGCCCATCTGGACCGTGCGCGGGGCGCGCAGATGCGCGTTCTGCTGGAGGATTACGTCGAGCTGATCGACGATCTGGCCGGCACCACGCCGGACCGCGCGCCGATCGGCCCGACCGTTCTGGCGCGGCATCTCGGCGTGTCGCACGCCACCGTGATCAAATGCATCGCCCGGCTGTGCCGCGAGGGCCTGGCCAGCAGCGAACCCTATCGCGGCGTGGTGCTGACCGCTTCCGGCACGGCGCTGGCCGACAAGGTGCGGCGCCGGCACCGCCTGGTGGTGGCGCTGCTGCGCGCCGTGGGCGTGCCGGATGCGGATGCCGAAGCGGACGCCGAAGGGATCGAGCACCATGTCTCGGACCGGACGCTGGCGGCGTTCGAGCGGTTTCTGGAGAAGACAAAGGGCTCTGCCCTTTAGAACCCGCCAGAGGCGGAGCCTCTGGACTCCAGGTGTTTAGGGCTTGCCCAGGTTCCGGAAGGCCAGGACCAGACGCATATGCGGGGCGAGCAGGCGCGGCGGCAGGGTGGGCAGGTGGATGCGGATCGCGTCGAGGCGCTTGGAGGGCGGCAGCGCCGCGAACGGGATGCGCGCCCCCTCCGCCCCGTCGCTGCGCGCATAGGAGCGGGCCACCGCCTCGACCAGATCGGGCGGCACGGAGTCGAGCAGGGCCTGCTGCGCCTGCGGCAGAACCCTGTCGCGCAACGGGCCGGACAGCGTGCGCTGCTCCGCCACCTTCGGCGGCTCCCACGGCTTCAGCCTGAACAGCGGAAACTCGACCTCCACCCCGTTCGGCTGCTGCACATAGCCAACGCCCGCGTCGATCTCGACGAGGATGCCGGAGCTGGAGCCGTCGAGGGTGGAGACGCGGTCGCCGATGGTGAGTGGGGGCATGGGGACTCCAATCATTTTAACCGCAAACTTCCTGAAACGTAATATGCAACGTTGAACAGTGCTCTTTCAATTCTATTTATAAATACCGAGATATATAAGAAACGCAATTAACAGAGCCGTTACTGCAATGACCACCCTCCTTGCCCAGATAAAAGTTGACTCTCCCTTCTTAACTCTCTTCCACTCGAATTTTAGCAACCTCCTAGAATGTTTAAGAAACTCTAATTCGAGTGGGCGTATATTCTCTGGAGTTATATTTTCGTTTTTCTCCGCCAAAATTTCGAACTTTTCCATCGAACGCAACAGCATTTTTGCCGGCTTTTCCGTCTGATTGATCCTTAGTTTTATACCGTGACTTGCTTCATTCAATAGTTTATAAGAGGATGCCAAGTCGGCATGACTATGCCCACCAGCTTTTATTTGTCTAACAGCATCGCATATCGCATTAATATTTACTAGATAGATAATTAGACACTTTCGCAATTCGTCAATCCAGGCCTGCCGGAACTCCGAAACTTTTTGTTCTTTTGAGATAATTATTCCGAATATGGAGACAATGCCAGCAACGACAGCAGCTCCCACGGCTCCTATGCTCATATCCACAGCCTGCCACTCCGCCCATATTTCTAATTTTGGACATTAGCACATTTGTCACGATTTTATAATGACCATATAATCTCCCGGATTGTGTAACCGATGGGAGTTATCAATGCCCGAATCTCTTTCATTTCACTTTGAGGGTGCGCTTGCCGAGAAGCATAGGATGGACTTCTATGAATCCGCCCGTTTCCAATATGCTGCCGCACGCCTACTGGTAAAACTCGCGCAATTCCGAAAAACAGGAACATTCCAGCAAAAGATAACACGATCTTCTAATATTGGAATAGAACTTATTGACCATACAAGAGGATCTTTCAATATTAATATTGAGGCGCCAAGCCAGAGCGAAGACAACAAACAATTTGCAAAACTTTCTCTCTCAGATATGTTGGCCTATGTTAGTGAAAGAGTCATCGAGAAAGTTGATGAAACAGACATTTCCTCTTCAGGAGGACAAATATCCGACAGCTTGGCAGCTAGATCTGTTGATCAAACCGACATTCGAGCCGAAGCTGAGTTGAGAACAGGCGGCGCAGTCATCCAACTGACTGATATCCCCAGGCGACGGCTGGCTGAGACCAATCGTGAACAAAGACTAATCAGCCGCAGCGCCGCAATTGCTAAGATAGATCCTTCAAGAGCTCTGAAATTGACGTCAATGGCTGCCCCACTACTAAGTGAGATGGCAACCGCGCTTCGTCGAAGCGCCGATAGCCTAGAGATATATGATAGCTTAGATAAAAAAGAGAATACTATACTATTTCTGGATAGAAAAATGGCCGCAGAAATTGAAACGGCCAAGGTCGACAGAGATATAACAACAATACTTGGGGATATTGTTCAGTTCAACAAAGACAATGGCTGGGGAAAGCTACGGATAGAGAATGGAGCGAGGATCGTCAATTTCAGCATCCCGTCCGATCTCCTTCCCAATCTAAAACATAGATTCATAAGAGACATGGGAACAGATAAGGTATATTTACAGGCTTATTTCGTTCGCGACGCCGGAAGAGAAATAGTGCGTCTGATAGTAGTCGGAGTACTGCAGCTCCCAGAGAATTAAGTATGTCCCTCACCACGGGGGTCTGGGGCCCCTCGGCCCCAGCGGGGTCCAGGGGCAGCGCCCCTGGCCTTCCTCCCCTTCCCGAACTCACCAGATCTGCACGCGATCCTTCGGCGCCAGATACAGCTTATCCCCCGGCTTCACGTTCCACGCCTTGTACCAGCCGTCGATGTTGTGCATCGGCATGTTCACGCGGGCCATAGGCGGGGAGTGCGGGTCGGTCACGAGCAGCATCTTGGCGCGGTCGGGGCGCACCTTCTGGCGCCAGACCTGGGCCCAGCCAAGGAAGACGCGCTGGTCGCCGGTGAGGCCGTCGATCACGGGGGCGGTCTTGCCCTTCATGAAGGCGTGGTAGGCGTCGAGCGCCAGGGTCAGGCCGCCGAGATCGGCGATGTTCTCGCCCATGGTCAGCTTGCCGTTCACGTGCAGGCCGGGGAACGGCTCCAGCGCGTCGAACTGGGCGCCGAGGCGGGCGGCGCGTTCCTCGAAGCGCTTGGCGTCGGCTTCGGTCCACCAGTCATGCAGGCGGCCGTGCTCGTCGAACTTGCGGCCTTCGTCGTCGAAGGAGTGCGTCATCTCGTGGCCGATCACGCCGCCGATGGCGCCGAAATTGATGGCCGGGTCCGCCTTGGGGTCGAAGAAGGGCGGCTGGAGGATGGCGGCGGGGAAGACGACCTCGTCGAAGGGCGGGTTGTTGTAGGCGTTCACGGTCTGGGGCGTCATGTCCCATTCGTCGCGATCGACGGTCTTGCCCTGGTGGCCGAGCCAGAAGGCCCATTCGAAGGCGGTGGCGCGTTCGGTGTTGCCGTAGGCGTCGTCGGGCTTCACGACCAGGCCGGAATAGTCGCGCCACTTGTTGGGGTAGCCGATCTGGATCAGGTGGTTCTCGAGCTTGACGAGTGCGGCCTGCCTGGTCTGCGGGCTCATCCAGGAATTATGCTCGAGGCGGACGCGGAAGGCGGATTTCAGGTCGGCGGTCAGGGTTTCCATCGCCGCCTTGGCCGAGGGCGGGAAGTAGCGCGCGACGTAGATCTTGCCGATCGCCCAGCCCATGGCGCCGGAGGTGGCGCTGACCGCGCGCTTCCAGCGGGCCTCGAGCTCGGGCTGGCCGCTCAGGGTCTTGCCGTGGAAGGCGAACGCGGCATCAACGAAGCGCTTGGGCAGCACGTCGGCGGCGTTGTCGGCGAGGTGGAAGGCGAGCCAGGCGCGCAGCGTGTCGAGATCGGTCTCGCCGGCGATCCTGGCTTCGGCGAGCACGGCGGATTTCTCCACCAGCACCAGCTTGTCGGCGTTGGGCAGGCCGGCTGCGGTGAAATAAGCGTGCCAGTCGAATTGCGGCGCGGCCTTTTCCAGATCGGCGAGGGTGGTGGGGTTGTAGGTCTTGTCGGGGTCGCGGTCGTCCTGGCGGGCCCACTGCGCCTGGGCGAGCTTCGTTTCGAAGGCGACGATGTCGGCGGCGTTCTTGTCGGGGTTCTGCCAGCCGATCAGGCCGAGCATCTGGGCGATGTAGCTCTGGTAGGCGGTCTTCTTGGCCGCGAATTCGGGCTTCAGATAGTAGTCGCGATCGGGCAGGCCGGTGCCGCCCTGGCCGAGGGTGACGGCGTACTGGGTCGGATCCTTGGCGTCGGGGGAGATCGAAAGGGCGAACAGGGTGTATTGCAGCCCGTTCTGCGCCTGACCATTGAGGGCGGCGAATTTCGTGCGGTCGGACACGGCGCGGATGGCATCAAGATCGGCCTGCATCGGCGCGGTGCCGCGGCTCTCGATGGTCTTCTCGTCCATGAAGGCGTCGAAGAAGGCGCCGAGCTTGGCTTCGTCGGTGCCGGGATTGGCGGTGGATTTGGCGGCGGCTTCGCGCAGGATGGTCTGCACGCGCTCGCGGGAGCGTTCGGCCAGGATGTTGAAGGCGCCCCAGGAGGTGCGGTCGGGCGGGATCACCATCTCGCGCACGGCGGTGCCGTCGGCATAGCCGAAGAAATTGTCGCCCGGGCGGATCGCGGTGTCGCGCCCGGCCATGTCGAAGCCCCAGCCGGTGGTAGGCGGCGTGCCCGTGTCCGCCCGGGCGGCGCCGGACGGTGCGGCCAGAAGACCCAGACCGATCGCTGCCGCGATCAAACGTCGCGCGTCCCGTGCACCTTGTTTCGTCACCGTTTCACCGTCCCTGGAAAATGAAGGTGACAGGTTGGACGGGAGCGTATCGGTCGCGTCAAGGCCCGGACCCGGAGGCCGGCGCGGAAAACCGCGCCGACGGGCCGGGCGGGAGACCGGGGCCGCGCTGCCATCTCCGGCAGCGTCGTCCTGGTCCCCAACCCGGAGGAAGGGTCGATCAGTTGGATTCGGTGAACTGGATGTACGGCGCGGAGGCGATCGCGGTGGTGGAGGTGCCGGCCTTCTTCGTGCAGCTTCCCAGCGTGTAGTTGTTGGTCTCGCCCGTGGTGCCGCCGCCGGACGGGCCAAGGCAGCCGGGCGCCGCGGTGGTGCCGTAGAGGCCCGCCACCTTCACGGTCAGAGAGGAGGGGATATTGAACACCGCCCTGGAGCCGCCGGCGTTGCCGACCACGTTGAACTCCGCCGACGACCATCCGGCGGCGATATCCGACACCGTGTCGGCCACCGAGGAGCTGTAGGCCTGGTTGTTGTAGATGACGATCGCGCTGTCGGTGCCGCTGGTCTTGGCGCTGCCCGAGAGCTGCAACTGCGGCAACGCGGTGATGGGGAGCTGCTTGGCGACGACGGTGGCAGGGCTGTTGCGGTAGCAATCCTCTCCGGGGCCCTCGCTGTCCGCGCCCGCGTCGTTGAAGCCGGACGGGCAGGTGCCGCCGCTGCCGTAATCGATCAGCCAGGTCTGGATGAACACGTCGGACGTGCCGGTCAGCGCGGTTCCGGCCGCGTTCACGTCATCCGAGACCAGGATATATTGCTGCCACGAGAAGCAACTCGAACCGCTGCACGCCCTCGACTTGTTGTAGAAGTTGGTATTGAGCTGAAGCGTATACTGATTGCTGCCGGTGATGCCGCCGTAACCGAAGGCGGCCACCCCTACGCCCTTCTCGGATTTGAGGTTGGACGTCGCGGTGAAGCTGCCGGCCGCCTCGTTCAGCAGATAGCCGGATGGCGCGCTGATCGCGTAGTCCGAACCGTTGCCGACCACCTGCCGGCCGACGCCGTTGGCATCATAGGCGAGCCCCCGGCGCGGGTTACGCGGAGGCGCCGAGCGGTAGCCCGAAACCTGGCCGCACTGCACCTTGTTCCAGGTGAGATTCGGATAGGTGGCGTGGAAACAACCCTCGCCGGGCTGCGGCACCTGCCTCAGGCTGTGCTCCCATTGCTGGTGCGCCGCCGCATCGGCCGCCGCGGAAGGGGCGGCGGCACCGGGGACCTGCGCGTCCATGGCGGCCGGATCGGCGAATGCCGGCGTGCAGCCCGTCCAGGCCAAACAGGCCAGAGCGGCGACAAGAAAGCGTTTGCCCGCATACAGGTTCGGTTTCGATTGTAACGCCAAGAGAATCCCCCTGAAAATCGCCATCGAGACGCACCGTTTGATTTGGCGTCGCCGCCTTTTTTCCCGCACGGGATTTCGGGTGTACAAGGCCGTATTGGATCGAGCCGCGCTTTCCGAAGCATAGCTGATCCATGTCAAAGTTTTGCTAATCGTTACTAGATCGTCAAGCAAAAAAGCACCCGCCTCTTTCGAGACGGGTGCTTCGGGATTCCGGAGCGATGGAGGCGTTATTCCGCGGCGTGTGCCTGCAGCAGTGCCGGAGCGTGCGGCAGCGCGGAGCGATCGCGCTCGATACGGGCGAACTTGTTGCCGCGCCGGCGCATGGCGCCGAAGGCGAGGCGCGCGGCGGCACGGGAGACGCGCCCATGCGGGGTGAAGCCGATGGTCTTGAACATCATGCCCATGGCGCGGTCGATATGGGACTGGCGGTAGAAACCCATGGCGCGGGCCATATAGGCGGCGATGCAGCGCTTGTGGTCGTAGGCGAGCGCAGGGTCCTCGTTGGTGCAGTGATAGGCGTAGGCGAGTTCGTCGTCCTCGCTCTCGGTGACACGGCCGAGCGCGATGCGGGTGCGGGACCAGACGCCGAGCTTCTCGCGGGCGAGGTAGCGCTTCATGTGGTCGTAAAACAGCTTGAAGTGCCGGTATTCGTCTGCGGCGATCTGCTTGCAGATGCCCTTGAGCACGGGCTCGTCGGTGGAGTCGGCGAGCGCGGTGTAGAAGCTGGAGGTGCCGGTCTCGACCATGCAGCGGGCGATCAGTTCGCCGGTGCGCGAGCCGCGCACGGAGGCGTCGACCTCGATCGGGATATGGTAGGAGGAGCGGTAGCGCTCGAACGCGGCGGGGTAGTCCCAGACGGGATCGGCGAGCATGGCCCATTGGCCGAGCGCGTCGCCGTGCTGCACTTCCTCGACCGCCCAGTTATCGGCGGCCTGGCTGAAATCGGGGTCGTCGTTGAACACGTTGCGGAGATAGACGGCATAGTCGACGCCGTTGCGCTCCACCACGGAGGCCGCCTTCACCAGCCTGAGCACGTCAGGATCGACCTTCGACGGCTCGAACCGGTCCCAGGCCACGTCTTCGATACGCCAGTGCTTCATTCGTCGGTCCACTTCCTGCCGTCCGGAACGCGGCACCACGCCGGAGGTGACCAAACATTATGCCACCGGACGGCCGCTGGATAAACTCCCGCTCGCCTGGGGTGACAAGCGTCATGCGGATCGGGTGACGGCAGGCAATGGGGCCGGGCGGATCGGCGCGGCAAAATCGGGGGGTCCCGAACGGAGTCCGCCCCATGTCCGCGTCCGCCTCGCCCGCTCCCCGGCCGGTTCCGTCCGGTCCCTCCGGCGAAATCCGGCGCCGTCGTTTCGGCGCGGCCGTGTGCTGCGTTGCCGGGGTCTGGTGGTGCTGGGCACCGGCCGCGCGTCTGCCGTTGCCGCCCGTCGCCGCGCATGCGGCGCTGGTGATTGCGGCGGCTGCCCTGTTCGCCGCCGCGTCTTCGGCGATCCGGGCCTATCGCGGGCCGGCAGCGCCCGCCGTGAACCGCCGGCTCATGATCTACGCTATCGCGATGGAGGTGGTGCTGATCCTGTGCGGCACGACGCTCGCCGGCGCATGCGGGCGGCCGGACCTGGTTCTCCCCGCGATCGCCCTGCCCGTCGGGCTGCATTTCCTGCCGCTGGCCCGCGCGTTCGGCTATCCGCCTTATCGCGTCACCGGTCTTGCGATCTGCGGCGTGGTGGCAGTCTGCCTGACACTGCCGCGCCCGCTCGGGTCCGCCATGCTGGGCGTGGGCGTAGGGGCGAGCTTGCTGCTGACGGCGCTGCATATGACAGTGCGGTTGCGTCGCCTGAGCCGAGGAGCCTTTTCGTGAGCAACGTGCCCGAATCGGACATGGAGCGGCACGGGGGTGCGATCGCGCGGCTGGGCCGTCTGGTCTGGCTGAGCTATCTGCTGCTCTATCCCCTGCCCTGGCTGGACGTGCCGCCGAGCCGGACCGGGCTGATCCTGTCGGGGCTCGGCGTCGCCCTGTTCCTGGCGAGCTACGCGCACGCCTACGGAAAGCGGCCGCGCTCGGCCTTGCCGGACGTGCTGCTGATGGCCGCGATCGGATTCGGCCTGTCGCCGTTCGGGGGCGCCTGGAGCGTGTTCGTGATCTTCGCGATCGCATTTGCCGCGCGGATGGAGCCGCAGCGCCACGCCTACGCGACGATGGCGCTGCTGCTGACGAGCTTGCCCCTAGCCGGGCTGGCGCTGGGTCTGCCCTGGATCGGCTGGGCCGCCGGCCTGCTGTTCGGCGGGCTGGCGGGGGTGGGCACGCTGTTACAGGCCGATCTGGAACGGCGCCACCGGCAACTGCTGGCGGCGCGGCACGAGGTGCGCGTTCTGGCCGCGGCCGCGGAACGGGAGCGGATCGGCCGCGACCTGCACGACCTGCTCGGCCATACCCTGACGCTGATCGCCATCAAGGCGGATCTGGCCGTTCGGCTCTGCCCTGCGGCTGCCGATGCGGCGTCCCGGGAGATGGAGGATGTGGCGCGATCGGCCAGGGAGGGTCTGGGCGAGGTGAGACGGGCCGTTGCCGGCATGAGCGGGGCGAACCTGGCGGCGGAATGGGTGCGCGCCGGACATGCGCTCGCCGCGGCGGGCGTGGTGCTGCGGGCGGAGGGCGATCCGGATACCGTCGAGCCCACGGCCGGCGCTGTGCTGGCGATGGTTTTGCGGGAAGCGGTGACCAACGTGGTGCGCCATGCGACGGCCAGGACCTGTTTCCTGTCGGTCGCACGGGATCCGGACGGCACCTCGGTTCTACGCGTCGGCGATGACGGGCGCGGCGGGACGATCGAGGCCGGCGCCGGTCTGTCCGGCATGCGCACCCGAATCGTTGCCGCCGGCGGAACGGTGACGATCCAGTCGCGCGCGGGCGGCGGCACGCTCCTGTCGGCGCGTTTGCCGGTCCTGCGCGAACCGGCCGGCATCGCCGCGACGGCGGCCGCATGATCCGCATCGTTCTCGCCGAGGATCAGAAACTGGTGCTCGGCGCATTGGTGGCGCTGCTAACGCTGGAGGGCGATCTGCGGGTGGTGGGAAGCGCCACCGACGGGGCCGAGGCGCTGCATCTGGCCGAAACGCTTCAGCCGGACGTCGTGGTGACCGATATCGAAATGCCGGTTCTCTCCGGCCTGGATCTGGCGATGCGGCTGAAGCAGCGCCGCAGCAAGGCGGCGGTGATCGTGGTGACGACCTTCGCTCGCGCCGGCTATCTGCGTCGCGCCCTGGAGGCCGGAGTGCGCGGCTATCTGTTGAAGGACGGTCCGAGTACCGTACTGGCGCAGGCGATCCGCACCGTGGCGGCAGGCGGGCGCATGATTGCGCCCGAGCTGGCAGATGCCCTGTGGGATGCGGCACCCGATCCGCTGACCGAGCGCGAACGCGCCATCCTGCGTCTGGCGGAGGAAGGACGGACCAACCGGGAAATCGCGATCCAGCTCAGCCTGTCGCCCGGCACGGTCAGGAACTACCTGTCGGAGGCCGTGCAGAAACTGAACGCGTCCAACAGGATAGAAGCAGGGCGTCTCGCGCGGCGGAACGGCTGGCTGTAGAGCTGGTTATGCACTCAGACAAGATAAAGACAGCAGGATTCTTCTTTTTCTGAAGAAAAAGAAGCAAAAAGACTTTGTCAGTTTGGTTCCGAGTGTGTTTTTCCGCACGTATCCAAATGGATGAAAGCACCGTTATTATCTTTTGTTTCAAGAAAGATCCATTATTCTTGCTTGAGTGTCAGAGGACGCCCAGGAGTCCATAACACCCGCTCGGGCCGTCAGGATTTTGTGCAGCGCAGCGTGACTTGGCTCGAAACCGGGTGCAAACATCCGCTCCGACTGGAATCCGAAGCCCCGGGCCCCCTTCAGCACCCGGCAGGCGGGGTTGCGCATGGAAGGAGCCCACCCGGCATGAATATCCACGAATACCAGGCCAAAACCCTGTTGAAGGGTTTCGGGCTGCCGGTGCTGGAAGGGCGTGTTGCCCGTTCCCCCGAGGAGGCTCTCACCGCCGCCCGTTCGCTGCCGGGCCCGGTCTATGTGGTGAAGTCGCAGATCCATGCGGGCGGACGCGGCGCTGGCCGCTTCGCCAACGACCCCAACGGCAAGGGCGGCGTTCGTCTGGTGAAGAGCCCGGCCGAGGCCGAGGAAGCCGCGACGGCGATGCTGGGCCATGTGCTGGTGACCAAGCAGACCGGCCCCGCCGGCAAGCAGGTGAACCGGCTCTATATCGAGGCCGGCTGCGACATCAAGCAGGAGCTGTACCTCTCCATGCTGACCGACCGCGAGAGCGGCCGGATCGCCATCGTCGCCTCGCGCGAGGGCGGCATGGAGATCGAGGAGGTGGCACACCACTCGCCCGAGAAGATCCTGAACGCCACCATCGACCCGGCGCTCGGCTACTCGGACTACATCGCCCGCGAGCTGGCGGCGAAGCTGGGCCTGACAGGGAAGTCCATCGCCCATTTCGGCAAGGTTCTGAAGGCGATCTACGGCGCCTTCGTGGGCCTGGATGCCGCCTCCATCGAGATCAACCCGCTGGTGGTGACCGGCGACGGCACCCTGGTCGCGCTCGACGCCAAGATGAGCTTCGACGACAACGCCCTGTTCCGCCATCCGGAGCTGGAGGATCTGCGCGACGAGAGCGAGGAGGATCCGAAGGAGCTGGAAGCCGCCCGCCACGGTCTGAGCTACATCGCGCTGGACGGCTCGATCGGCTGCATGGTGAACGGTGCCGGCCTGGCCATGGCGACCATGGACATCATCAAGCTGGAAGGCGCCGAGCCGGCCAACTTCCTCGACGTGGGCGGCGGCGCCACCAAGGAGCGCGTGGTCGCGGCCTTCAAGATCCTGCTCTCGGACAAGAACGTCGAAGGCATCCTGGTCAACATTTTCGGCGGCATCATGCGCTGCGACATCATCGCCACCGCGGTGATCGAGGCCTCGCGCGAAGTGCAGCTCGGCGTGCCGCTGGTGGTGCGTCTCGAAGGCACCAATGTCGAGCTCGGCCAGAAGCTGATCGACGAGAGCGGCCTGCCGATCATCAACGCCGACAACCTGTCGGACGCCGCGCGCAAGATCGTCGCCGCGGTGAAGGGGAGCAAGAACTGATGTCGGTTCTGGTCAATTCCGAAACCAAGGTCATCACCCAGGGTTTCACCGGCGCTCAGGGCACGTTCCATGCCGAACAGGCCATCGCCTACGGCACCAAGATGGTCGGCGGCGTGACGCCGGGCAAGGGCGGCTCCACCCACCTGAACCTGCCGGTGTTCGACACCGTGGCCGATGCACGCGAGAAGACCGGCGCCACAGCGTCCGTGATCTACGTGCCGCCGCCGTTCGCGGCCGACTCGATCCTGGAAGCGATCGACGCCGAGATGCCGCTGATCGTCTGCATCACCGAAGGCATTCCGGTGCTGGACATGGTGCGGGTGAAGTCGGCGCTGGGCCGCTCCAAGAGCACGCTGATCGGGCCGAACTGCCCGGGCATCATCACGCCGGACGAGTGCAAGATCGGCATCATGCCGGGCCATATCCATCGCAAGGGCAAGGTCGGCATCGTGTCGCGCTCCGGCACGCTGACCTATGAGGCGGTGGCGCAGACCACGGCGGTCGGTCTCGGCCAGAGCACCTGCGTCGGCATCGGCGGCGATCCGGTGAAGGGCATGGACTTCATCGACGTGCTCGAGATGTTCCTGGCCGACGACGAGACGGAATCCATCGTCATGATCGGCGAGATCGGCGGCGCGTCGGAGATCAACGCGGCGAAGTTCCTGCAGCAGAACAGCCGCAAGAAGCCGACGGTCGGCTTCATCGCCGGCGTGACCGCGCCTCCGGGCCGTCGCATGGGCCATGCCGGCGCGGTGATCACCGGCGGCAACGACACCGCCGCCGCCAAGATCGCGGCGATGAAAGAAGCCGGCATCCATGTCGCCGACAGCCCGTCGCTGCTCGGCGAGACCATGCTGAAGGCCCTCAAGGGTTAATCGCGGGAGCGGGGGGAGCCGGAGGTTCCCCTCGCGCCAGCCGTCCGACAATTCAGAATGAGATCGTCACCCGTGCACTGGCCGCGCCGGACGATCCCGTTGTCGCGCCGGTAATACAGGTCGCCATTCTGGCGATCGATCGATAACAGCGCGCGCAAAGCGTCCCTCCCGGCGCCCAGCCGATCACAGCCCTCAAGCTGCTGGCCGCCGCTTTCCCACCCCTCTTGGCCATCGTCGTCCGCAGGTCAGTGGCGATCCTGACCGGGAAGCGTCCGGTCCAGGGACCGTTGGAGTGTGGGTCTCGGTAATCCGTCTGCCGCCGGAGGGGGCCCGTCGCCTCGACCGAAACACTGACCTGTAAGCACAGAACAGAACGCTGTCGGCATCAGCGTCGCCAGTCATGGCCGCCCGCGGACGGACGACAAGCCGCGGGAGCCGTCGCTCTTCATCCCGGCTCCGGGCTGGCGACCGAACGCTGGGCACCTGATCGAAGCAACCCGGAACGATCGTCGCGGCCTCGATGCCCTGAACCGGGGCTTTGAACCCGACGATCGAGCCCGAAGGCCGAGGCGAAACGGTCGGGTCCGCCTCAGTCGCCGGCCCGGGCCAGCTGCAGGTTCTCCGTTGCCGGGCGAGCCGATGCGATGAGGCGGTTCATCACCGGGCGCACCCGGGAGAGCGCTTCGGCGCGGCAGGCTTCGTTTTCAGCGCGACCGGCCAGAGTGGACACGTCGCTATCGGCGCAGACGCGGTGCGCAGCGACATCGAGGCGCTCGTTGGCGGCATCAATTCCGGCCTGGGTCGACAGGTCGAGATCGGAGAGGCTGACCGTCTGCGACAATGGGTCGGCCTTGGCGGCGATCGGCTGCAGCGAGAGCAGCAGAGCGGCGGGCAGCGTGGCGAGAACGGTGGCGCGAGCGATGCGGGGGAAGCGGATCATGGCGGTCTCCTGCGGTTGAACGGTTGCCCCCTCCTTCAGCAGAACACGTGCCAGAGCGTGGAACAGGATAAAGTATTGATTTTATTGTCTTGTTTTTCTTGCCCGCATGGATGTTCGCAAGACCGTTGTCTCTTTTTGTGAGTTATTGGCGAAGACTGCCGAGATATGGTTTGACGCGCCAATACCCGCACCCGATACTCGTCCTGACGCCGCACCGATCTGCCGTTTTCCACTCCGGCAGCACGGTTCGACCACGGCGGCCCGCGCCCCCTCCAGCCTCCGCGGCCGTTGCCATCCAGGATGCGATAGGCCTTGCCGCCGTTCGCGGTCCTGTTTGGCATGATAGACGACCGCTCTCTCCGCCTGGCGGAAAGCAGTGGTTTCCCCTCCGCCCGCCGATATGGCACATGCGTCGCTCGAGCAACGATACGAGGAGGCGACCATGCCGGACGGCGTCATCGACCAGGCCGGGCTGAAGCCCGGCACGACCGGATCGCAGAGTGTCGGAGCCCATGATGGCGCGGCGACGGAGGGCGGTCTTCGCAACGACTGGAGCGTGGACGAGGTGCGCGGCCTGATGGCGTTGCCGTTCCCGGAGCTGATGTTCAGGGCGCAATCGACGCATCGCGCTCATTTCGACCCGCTGGACGTGCAGATCTCCACGCTGCTCTCGATCAAGACGGGCGGCTGTCCCGAGGATTGCGCCTATTGCCCGCAAAGCGCCGTTCTGGATGCGCCGATCAAGGCCAGCCGCCTGATGGCGGTGGAGGCGGTGCTGGCCGATGCGCGTGCGGCCAAGGCAGCCGGCGCCAGCCGGTTCTGCATGGGCGCAGCCTGGCGCAGCCCCAAGGACCACGATCTGGAAACGGTCTGCGCCATGGTCGAGGGCGTGAAGGCACTCGGCATGGAGAGCTGCGTGACGCTGGGCATGCTGGACGAGCGCCAGGCCGAGCGGCTGAAGCAGTCCGGTCTCGACTACTACAACCATAATCTCGACACCTCGCCCGAGTTCTACGGCGAGATCATCACCACCCGGACCTACCAGGACCGTCTCGATACGCTCGCCCATGTGCGCGATGCCGGCATCAACGTGTGCTGCGGCGGCATCGTCGGGATGGGCGAGACGGTGGACGATCAGGCGAGCCTGATCGCCACCCTGGCCAGCCTGCCGAAGCACCCGGAAAGCGTGCCCATCAACATGCTGGTGCGCGTGGCGAACACGCCGCTCGCGGATGTGGCGGCGGTGGATCCGATCGATTTCGTCCGCGTGATCGCCGCCGCCCGCATCACCATGCCGAAGAGCTACGTGCGGCTGTCGGCCGGGCGCGAGGGCATGAGCGACGAGACACAGGCGCTGTGCTTCCTCGCCGGGGCGAATTCGATCTTCCATGGCGAGAAGCTGCTGACGACGCCAAACCCGGCCGCGAACCGCGACATGGCGCTGATCCGCCGACTGGGCATGCGCCCGGCCTGAAGGATCGCCATCCCCACATGCTCACCACGGCGTGGCGTTCATGGCTTTGCCTGTCGCTGGTGTTCATGGGCCTGCATGTGGCGGCGATCCTGCTGGATACCACGGGCGCCGGTCTGCTGAACTACCCGTTCCTGATCGCCGATCCGCTGATCGCCCTGGTGGCGATCTGGCGGCTGGCGTCCGGCAGCAGGTCCACCGTGCTGATCGCCTGGATGCTGCTGGGCGCGGGGCTTCTGATCGACTGCGCCGGTACGGTCTCGGCTGCCTGGGCCGACGCGGTGATGCACTCGTCGCCGTTCGTCGCAGACCTTTCCGGCTTTCTTTATCTTGCCTACGGCATCGCCGTGATCGCCGCCCTGGCGCTCCCGGACCGGCCTGGCCTCGTGCGCAGGCTGGCCTGGATCGATGTCGTCCAATGCATCCTGGCGGCGTTCCTGCTCTATATCGCCGTGTTCTCGGCCGTCCCGTTCCTGGACAAGACCGTGCTGCCCGTGTCCAGCGAGCGGCTGATCGAACTGTTGAACTGCGAGAATCTGGCGCTGCTGTCGATCGCGACCTTGCGCGTGATGGGACGATCCCATTCGCCCCAGCGTGCAGCCTTCGATCGCGCCGCTTTGCTGTTCCTGATGCTGTTCGCGGTGACCTCCGCCATCTACAACAAGCTTGGGCTCGACTCCGGCTTCGTGCCGACGCTGGTGCCGGTGATGCTCGATCTGTCGTTCCTGAGCCTGCTGTTTTTGCGCGCGGCAAAGCCCGATCCCGAGCCGCAACCCGAGCAGACACGGCGCCCGCTGACCTTGCTGGTGGATGGCGCCACGCCTGCCTTCTTCACCTTGCTCCTGATGTGGCTTTCCATGAGCATCGTGAACGAGAAGTTCGATGCCGGCGCGATCGCCATGACGATCGCCCTCGCTCTCATGGTGGTGCGTTCGGCCATCACCGAGAGCCACCATCTCGAGGCCCAGGATGCTCTGGCTCTGGCCCGCGACCGGCTGCTGCACCTGACCCTGCACGACGACCTGACCGAGATCGCGAACCGCCGCGCCTTCCAGAACCAGATGGCGGAACAGTGGAACGATCCAGGGCGGCGCGGAGGTCTGCTCGCGCTGCTTCTCATCGATATCGACCATTTCAAGACGATCAATGACCGGCTCGGCCATGATTCGGGAGACACATGCCTGCGCATGGTGGCACGCGCGCTCGATCGAACGCTCTCGAAGGCCGACGGCACGGTATTTCGCTATGGCGGAGAGGAGTTCGCAGCACTCCTTCCCGGCGCGACGATCGCCCGGGCGGGCCAGATCGGGGAGAGTTTGCGGATCGCCGTTGCCCAGCTCGCGATCCCGAACCGGACCGCCACCGGCGATCGCGTCACCATCAGCATCGGCATCGCCGCCGGCCGTTACGGCCGCGGCTCGAGCTCACGCCTGATCGCCTCTGCCGACCGGGCGCTCTACGAGGCCAAGGCCGGCGGCCGGAACAGGGTGACGATCGACCGCGAGCCGGCCGAATCCTGATGGGAGGCGCCGCCGCCACCGGGCTTCCGCTGCCCCCTCCTGCACGCCCGGCGGGGACCGAGGCCTATCGACCTACTGGGCCACGAGATCCCAGGCCTGCGCCTTGATCTGGTTGCAGGCATTGCCGAACCCCTGCGACTGGACCTGTTTGGCGAAGGCATCCGTCATGTCGGTGATGCTCGTGGTATCGAACCCATGCCCGAACTGAGCCAGGCACTGATCCAGGACATGAGCGGTGACAGGCCCGGTCTTCACCTTGCGCCCCTCGTCGCACACGCTCTTGCTTTCGGCGGTGAAGCGCACGAGGCGAGAGAAATAGACGCAGCGCCCTTTCGCATCCATCTGGGCCGGCGGTTGCAGCCAGCTCTGCTGGGCCGAGGCGGGACCGGCATAAGGCAGCAGCATTGCCGCCGACAACAGCACCAGTCGAAATGCGCGTCTCGTCATTCTTCTCTCCGGTCTCCCGGGCCCGGACCGGGCCCGCGCGGGCGGCGCGACGATTGCGGAAACCGCGCCGCCCGTCCACATCCTGCGTCATGCTCCAGACCCGCAATGCCTCCGCCTCTCTGAACGGACCCGTGTCATCGCCCTGATCCCCATCACCGCCCGCTTGTCGATCGACGAGGACGAGGTGTCGGAATCGTTCCTGCGCGCGTCGGGTGCTGGCGGGCAGAACATCCAGAAGGTGGAAACGGCGGTCCAGCTCCGTTTCGACGCCCGCCGCTCGCCCAGCCTGCCGGATGCCGTTCGGGCCAGGCTGGAGCGCCTGGCCGGACACAGGCTGACCAATGACGGCGTGATCGTGATCACCGCCCAGCGCCACCGTACGCGCGAGCGCAACCGCGCCGACGCGCTGGAGCGGCTGGTGGCCCTGATCCAGGAGGCCGCCGCGCCGCCGCCGCCGAAGCGCCGCCCGACCCGCCCAACGCTTGGCTCGAAGAACCGGCGCATGGACGGCAAGACCATCCGGGGCGACACCAAGCGCATGCGCGGCCGTCCGGCGCTGGACTGAACACGCGCGCGAAGGGCCGGCCGCGCCGCTGCCGCGATTCGGTCACGGAGCACGAACGGTCCGCATCTTCGACAGACGCCTCGGGCCGGCGAGGCGATCCGGGCCCGAGCGGAGGGGTGGGAGTACGGTTCGGCGTCGGGTTCGGGACGCGCCGCCCCCCCCCCCCCGACTCCGACGCCGGACGGCCGCGCATCGGCGATCGTCCCGGGTCCATCTGTGGCGCCCCCGCAACCAAATCCGGCGATCGCCCGGCGCCGACTGCGTCGGTTCGCGGGAGACGTTGTGCGATCGTCGCCGACATGGAACGACCCGCAACGGGAGCGGCCGGATGCGGCTGCCCTCCATTCCGTCCATGCGTGCGTCGCTCTCCGGTCTTCCCTCTCCGGAGTTCGGGCGCTCCGGGGCGAAACGAAACCGTTCCACCGATCAACGGCCGGACAAGGAAAGCGATCCCGATGTCGGACTACGTCAAGCCAGCCGACGTGCTGGAGAACATCATCGAAAGCGGCCGCGTGAAGGCCGCGCTGCCTTTGCTGCAGCTTCTGGTGCGCTCCGCGCTGGCCGGCGCCTATCTCGCCTTCGTCACCTCTATGGCGTTCCTGCTGGCCGCGCAGACCGGCCAGTTCGTGGTGGGAGCGCTGCTGTTTCCGGCCGGCTTCGCGCTCATCATCGTTCTGGGTCTCGAATTGCTGACCGGCAATTTCGCCGTGCTGCCGGTGGCGTTGTTCGCGGGGCGGATCGGCTGGGGTCCCGTGCTGCGCAACTGGGCGCTGGTGTTCCTCGGCAATCTGGCGGGAAGCCTGATCTATGCCGGCATCTACTGGGTCGCGACCACGGAGGCCGGCCATGTCGCCGGCGGTGCTGTCGCCGACAAGCTGCGGGCTCTGGCGGTTTCCAAGACCCAGCTCTACGAGGCGCTGGGCCTGGCCGGGCTGGCGACGGTGTTCGCCAAGGCGGTGCTGGCCAACTGGATGGTCAGCGTCGGCTCGGTGATGGGCATGGCCTCCACCTCCACGATCGGCAAGATCCTGGGCGCGTGGCTGCCGATCTTCATCTTCGTCAGCCAGGGGTTCGAGCATAGCGTGGTGAATATGTTCGCCATCCCGGTGGGCATGATGCTCGGCGCGCCGGTCTCGATGGCGCAATGGTGGCTCTGGAACGAGATCCCCGTCACGCTGGGCAACGCCGCCGGCGCGTTCGTCTTCACCGCCGGCGCGTTCTATCTCGGCTATGCGCGGCACCGGCCATCGCACCAGGACGTGGCCGCGCCGATCGATCCGCGCCGCTGAGCCGCAACCGGGGCGGTCGGCGCGAACCGCCCCGAAACGCTGTCAGATCGCCGGACGGAGGGCGCCAACCTCCGTTCCGGTCCAGTTGCGCAGCACCGGACGCGACAGGCGCCACAAGGTGTCGTGTTCGCCCAGGAAACGCGACGCGAGCGAGGCCGCCGCCGCTTCCGCCCCGCGCGCGGCGCCGTCGGCACATTTCACCGCGATCGCCAGCCCATGCTCCGGCAGGGCGATCACCTGCAAGCCCTCGGCGCCCATTTTGCTGAAGGCGCGCGCGCCGAATTCCTGCATCAGGACCGTATCGAACCGGCCGGGGCCCGCCACCAGATCGGGATGCGCCGCCACGGCATGACGCAGACGGCGTGCCGCCTCCGCGGTGTCACCATCGAGCCCGGCGCCGCTGCCGAAACGGGCGAAGCCGGTCGCCAGCGCGCGCAGCCCCATCGCGTAGGTCGGAATGCCGCACCCGTCCACGGCGCGGTTGCGCTCGTCCAGTATTGTGTCGGTGGCACGGGCCAGCGCCGCGGTGGTTCGCTGCATCACCGGATGCTCCGGCCGGATGTAGTTCTGCACCGCATCGCCCGAATCGCAGGCGAGACAGACGAAACCGGCATGTTTTCCGGAGCAGTTATTGTGCAGGGCCGTCGGCTGTTCGCCGCGCGACGCCAAAGCCACCTGCCCTTCGCGCGCAGTCGGCCAGTGCGCGCCGCATTCCAGGCACGACACGTCCCGTCCCGCACGTGCGAGCATCCCGGCGGCGATCTCGGCATGGACGGCGAGACCGACATGGGACGCGCAGGCCAGCGCCAAGGCTTGGTCGTCGAGGCCGAGCCGGTCGGCAGCACCGCTTTCCACCAGCGGCAGCGCCAGCAGCGCCTTGACGGTGGAGCGCGTGAAGACAGGCGCCTCGACGTCCCCCGCGGCGAACACCACCCGTCCGGTCGCATCCGCCACCACAGCGCTGCCCACATGGCGCGATTCTACCTGATCGCCGCGCAGCACCTCCACTAACAGATCGTTCATTCCGGGCTCTCCTCCTGCGTTCGCGCGTCGCGCGGCGTCGGATGGCGTTATGCATTCCGCGAACGGCGGCGTGGAGACGTCCCTGCGGCGCCTGGTCGCTTTTGCGGAAGAAAACCCCGGAAACCGTCTGTCCGTTTGGCGACGAGGGCGAATGAGAGTCGCAGCCCCATGACATCCAGAAGTCGATCCGCTGTTTGAGACGAAGACCGGAGACGGCAAGGCCGCCCCCTCCTTCCCTTGACCGTTACCGCGTGCACCTGCTTTGCCAGACAGCATGAAGAACGCCCTGATCGCGATCGCGGAAGAAGCGGGTGCGCTGATCCTGCCCTTGTTCCAGGCAGGCCTCGCGGCGGACCGCAAGAGCGACGGCTCGCCGGTGACGCAAGCCGACGAGCGGGCGGAAGCGCTGATCCTGCAGCGTTTGGCGGCGGCGTTTCCCGAGATCCCGGCAGTGGGCGAGGAATCCGTGGCGGCAGGCCGGGTGCCACCGCCTTCGGACAGGTTCTTCCTGGTCGATCCGCTGGACGGCACGCGCGAATTCGTCGCCGGGTCCGGCGAATTCACGGTGAACATCGCCCTGATCGAGCAGGGCGTGCCGACGATGGGCGTGGTGCTGGCACCGGCGCTCGGGCGCCTGTTCCATGGCGACCGGCACGGGGCCTTCGAAGGCGAGCGCAAGCTGCGCGTGCGCCCGCCGCCGCCGGAAGGGCTGGTGATCGTCGCCAGCCGCTCGCACCGCACGGCGGAGACGGATGCGTTCATCGCCCGGCATCGCGTCTCGGCGCTGGTCTGCGCCGGCTCGTCGCTCAAATTCTGCCTGGTCGCTTCCGGAACCGCCGATCTCTATCCGCGTCTCGGCCGAACCATGGAATGGGACACGGCGGCCGCGGATGCGATCCTGCGGGCGGCCGGCGGATGGGTGCGGACGCTGGACGGCGCCCCGCTCCGCTACGGAAAACGCAACCAGCCGGCGGACAGCGATTTCGCCAACCCGTTCTTCGTCGTCGGCGCCGCAGAAGGACTCAGCCCGTGAGCGACCCCGATACGCATCAATTCGGCAACGCCGATCTCGCCCTGATCGTGAAAGCGGACGGCGCCGAGCTGTGCTCGCTCCGCGCGGGCGACCGGGAAATGCTGTGGCAGGCCGGCCCGGAATGGAAGCGTCATGCACCGGTTCTGTTTCCCGTCGTTGGCCGGCTGAAGAACGACACCCTGCGCCGGGACGGCCGCGACTATTCTTTGGGCCAGCACGGCTTCGCGCGCGACCGGCGGTTCGACTGGATCTCGCGCGATGCGCAGGGCTGCCGTTTGTCGCTGCGTTCAGATGCCGAGAGCCTGGAGCATTTCCCCTATCCCTTCATGCTGGAGATCGGCTACCGGCTCGACGGGCCCGCGCTGCATGTGGACTATCTGATCCGCAATCCGGGGCCCGACCCTCTGCCCTGTTCGATCGGCGCGCATCCCGCCTTCCGCTGGCCGCTGGCGGACGATGCGGACCCGCTCTCGCACCGTCTGGTGTTCGAGCGCGCGGAGCCGGAGCCGATCCGGCGCGTGCGCGCCGGCCTCCTGACCTCGCAAACCCATCCGAGCCCGATCCGGGACGGCGTTCTGCCGCTCGATCCGGCCCTGTTCGAGGACGACGCGGTGATCCTGATGCAGCCGGCCAGCCATTCGGTCCGCTTCGAGGCCGCAGGCGCGCCGCTCTCGCTCAGGATCGGCTGGCACGGCATGAACGCGCTCGGCATCTGGTCCAAGCCCGGCGCGGCGTTCCTGTGCATCGAACCCTGGCACGGCTTCGCCAGTCCGGAGGCGTTCGATGGGCCGTTCGAGGACAAGCCGGGATTGATGCGGATCGCTCCCGGCGCCAGCGCCGCACTGGGCTGGAGCGTCGCCGTGGAACGGTGAAACCCGCGCCGGGCTTCGACTGTTTCTCTTCCGGCCAGAAGAGGAGTTCGCGCCATGCCCAACGCCTTGTTCGTGGAGATCGAAGCCAGGCAATCCACCACGGAGGAGATACGGGACTTCCTCGAACAGGCTCTCGCCAAGGCCCAGGGCGAACCCGACACGCGCGACTGGTATGCGATCCGCTTCGACGAAAGCCATTTCGGCATCTTCGACACGTTCGACGGGGCGATGGGCCGGATCAAGCATATCGCCGGGGCGATCGGCCGCGGCCTGGTGATCAAGACCGTGACCAGCCTGCATGGCATGCCGCATGTCTCGATGTCGGAAATCGTCGCCGCCATCGTGCCGGATCCGAACGCGGTGCCGACGGTCGGAACCTATGTCGAGATCGAGACGCGGCTGGGCGCGGGGCGCGATTTCGGCGAGGCGCTGGTCAAGGCACGCGAGAACGCGGCGTCGGAAGCGGACACGCTGGCCTGGTATGCGCTCCGGACCGCCAAGAATGGCTATGCCGTGTTCGACACCTTTCCGCATGAGGAAGCCCGTGCGGCGCATCTGCACGGGATCGCGCATAATGGCGTGATGGAGGCGATCAACCGCTTCGTCGACACGCCGGTCGTGTTCCGTCGCTTCGACATCATTGCCTCGAAGCAATCCGGCTGGATCGGAATCTCGTCAGCCGAGCAGCAGGTGCATTCCGAACAACCCGTCCGGGTCGGTCCAAAAACCGCCTGACCGCCAGCCCGCCCCCTGCGCGAGGGCAAGAAAGCCCTCGCGCGTATGCTTGTAGCTGTCCTCTGTATGAATGGTTTCGCCGCGGCGGAACGCGATCCTGGTTCCCGACACGGTCACGGTCTGTGCCGACAGGCTCTCCAGATGCATTTCCATCCGCCCCTCATGGGCGTTCCACAACGCGCGATGACGGAAGCCGGCCAGGTCGAAATCCGCGCCGGCGATGGCGTTCACATGCGACAGGATATTGAGATTGAACTGTGCGGTGACGCCCTCCGCATCGTCATAGGCCGGCACCAGCACGGACTCGTCCTTGCGCAGATCGGTCCCGACCACCAGCATGGGCGCAGCCTGGCCTGACAGCGTGTCCCGCACATGGCCCAGGAAGCGATGCACCGCCTCCGGCCGGAAATTGCCGATGGTCGAGCCCGGGAAGAAACCGAACGCCGCCTTGTCCGAGAAGGAAGCAGGAAGCGAAAGCGGCTGCAGGAAATCCGCCACCAAAGGCAAGACCGGGATCGCCGGATGGCTGATCCGCATGCGGGCCACGATCGCCGCCAGCGCACCCGGCGCGATATCGACCGGCGCATAGGCCGTGAAAGCGCGCGTACCGGCATCCAGCAGGCTGACGGCCTTGCTCTCATCCGCAGCACCATACTCCACCAGCGCCGCGCCGATCGGCGCTTTCTCGGCGATCTCGCCGGCATGACGGGCCAGAAGCGCGTTCTCCGCGCGGGTCACGTAGTATTCCGGGAGGCGCGTGATGCGCTCGAACAGCGCGCAGCCTGCCTCGTCGTAGAACAATTTGGCGGGCAGCGTCTTCTGGCGGGCGGTGAGACCCGACAGGATCTCCACCGTCACGTCGGGCGGCGTCGGCATATCGGGCATGAACACTCGCTGTGGCGTCGGGTCAGGAATCGCGGGCCAGCCGCAGGCCGCTCATCTGCCAGCGCTTTTCCGGCTGGAAGAAGTTGCGGTAGCTGTCGCGGGCATGGCCGGGTGGCGTGGCGGCGGACGAACCGCGCAGCACCATCTGGTTGATCATGAACTTGCCGTTGTATTCGCCGATCGCGCCGGGAACGGGACGGAACCCCGGATAGGCGAGATAGGCGCTGTTGGTCCATTGCCAGACATGGGAATGGAACTCGGGCAGGTCCTGCGCCGACGCTTCCAGCTCCTGCTCTGTGGGCAGACGCGCCCCAGCCCATCGGGCGAACGCGTCGGCCTCGTACCAGGAGATGTGGCGCACCGGCTGATCGGGGTCCATGACCGACAGGCCGCCGGGAGAAACTTGCAGCCACCCCCCTTCCCCATCCGGCCGCCAATGCATCGGCGCGTCCCAGCCCTCGGCCTTGGTCATCACGAAACCGTCCGACATCCACAGCGCGGCCTGGCGGTAGCCGCCATCCTGCATGAACGCGAGCCATTCGGCGTTGCGAACGAGCCGGTTCGCCAGCCTGTGCGGCTGCAGCAGCGCCCGATGGCGCGGGAACTCGTTGTCGAACCCGAAGCCGCCGCCGGGATGCCCGATCTCGACGATGCCATCCGGCCGGTCGAGGAACCGCGTCGGGCCGTCCTCGCCGCGCGGCGCGGTCCAGCCCGGCACCACCGCCAGCCCGTCGCCGCGCCAGGCGAGCGGATTCTGCGCGAAAGCGTGCAGCATGTCGGTGAGCAGAAGCTCCTGGTGCTGCTGTTCGTGATGCAGTCCGAGGGTCACGAGGTCGCGCACCGTGTCGCGCACCGTGCCGGGGGCGGCATCGATCAGCCGGCAGACTGCCGCATCGACATGGGCCCGATAGGCGGACACGGCCGCCGCGCCCGGACGCGTCACCAGCCCGCGCGTCGCACGCGGATACCGCGCACCCAGCGCCTCGTAATAGGAATTGAACAGAAAGCCGAACGCCTCGTCATACGGACGATAGGATCGGTCGTGCGGAAGCAGGAGGAACTGCTCGAAGAACCAGGTGGTGTGCGCACGGTGCCATTTGGCCGGGCTGGCATCCGGCATGGACTGGATCGCCTGATCCTCCGGCGTCAGCGCGGCGCTCAGCGACTCCGTATGATCGCGCACGGTGCGGAACGCCTGTCGCAGCGCCGCCGGATCGACGGCGCCGAAGCTGATCTGGTCCATGGTCGTTCCTTCCCCGCGCGAGAACGATGCGGCCCCGGCTCGGTTCCCCGGGGCCGCGCTCCGTCCGCTCAGACCGGGAACGGATTACGTTCGGCAAAGCCCTGCTGATGCCAGTAGGGGTAAGGTTTGGTCCGATGGCTCGCCTTATCCAGCAGCGCGACCTGTTCCGCCGTCAGGGACCAGCCGACCGCGCCGAGATTCTGCCTCAGCTGTTCCTCGTTGCGCGCGCCGACGATCACGTTGGCGACGGTGGGACGCTGCAGCAGCCAGTTCAGCGCGACCTGCGGCACCGTCTTGCCGAGTTCGGCCGCCAGCGTTTCCAGCGCGTCGGTGACGGTGAAGAGATACTCGTCCTCGACCGGCGGCCCCATCTCGGCGGTCTTGTGCAGGCGCGACCCGTCCGGGATCGGCTTGTTGCGGCCGATCTTGCCGGTCAGGCGCCCCCAGCCGAGCGGGCTCCAGACGATGGCGCCGACGCCCTGGTCGAGCCCCAGCGGCATCAGTTCGTTCTCGTAGTCGCGGCCGATCAGCGAATAATACGCCTGATGCGCCACATAGCGCGGCAGGTTGTAGCGTTCCGCCACGGCAAGCGACTTCATCAGGTGCCAGCCGGAGAAATTCGAGCAGCCGACATAGAGAATCTTGCCAGCCCGCACGAGATCGTCCAGCGCGCCCAGTGTTTCCTCCGGCGGCACCATGGCGTCGAAGCCGTGCAACTGGAACAGGTCGATCCGATCGGTCCCGAGGCGCTTCAGGGCGCCCTCGACGCTCTTCACCAGATGGAAGCGGGACGAACCGACATCGTTGGCGCCTTCGCCCAGGCGGAAGGTCGCCTTGGTGGAAATCAGCACCTGATCGCGACGGCCCTTGATCGCCGCACCCAGCACTTCCTCGGCGCCGCCCGCGGAATAGATGTCGGCGCTGTCGAACATGTTCAGACCGGCATCGAGGCAGATATCGACCATGCGCGAGGCGTCGGACACGTCCGTGGCGCCCCACGCCTCGAAGAACTCGCCCCGCCCGGCGAAGGTCGCCGTGCCGAAGCTCAGAACCGGCACGCGGAGGCCCGAGCGGCCGAGCCGCCTGTGTTCCATGCTCATGAACCAAACTCTCCCGGATCAGATCGGTCGGCCCTGAAGCCGCCTTCCCCATGATGGGCCGCGCCGGTGCGCATGGCGACGCCTTCCCCACCGCACAAACACGTGTCCGGGAAGGAAAAACGCTTTTTGTTATGACGCGCGTTGCAAGAGCGGTCCGATCGGACCCGGCGTTCCGCGCCGCTGAGTCCCGCGTCTCGCACGCCTCTGGAGAATGCCGATGGTTCCAGCCTGCGTTCCGGCTTGCGTTGCCATTCCCGTTCGCGACGAGGCGGAGCGGATCGTCGCGTGTCTGCGCGCCCTGTCGGACCAGCACGGTCCGGCCCCCGACCACGCCGTGCTGCTGGTCAACAACACGCGCGACGAGACCATGGAAGTGGTGGACCGGCTGCGTCCGGCGCTGCGCTTTCCCGTCACGGCCATCGAGACATGCTTGCCGCCCGAACGCGCTCATGCCGGCGGCGCACGCGCCGAAGCGATGCGGATCGCCGCCGCGATCGCCGGCCCGGATGGCCTGCTTCTCACGACCGATGCCGACGGACGCGTGCAGCCGGACTGGCTCGCGGCCACGCGGCGCGCGCTCGTCTCCGGGGTGGAGGTGGTGTGCGGGCAGGCGGCGATCGACCCGGTGGAAGCGCTCCTGATCCCGGCCGAACTGCATGCGGACGACGCAAGCGAGGTGGCGTTCGGCACCGTGCTCGATCACATCCATGCCCTCGCCGATCCCGATCCGTTCGACCCCTGGCCGCGCCATACCGAACATTCCGGCGCGAGCATCGCCGTCACCGTTCGCGCCTGGCAGGCCGCCGGAGGCGTGCCGCCTTTGCCGACCGGCGAGGACCGTGCGTTTCTCCGGGCGCTCCGACGGGTGGACCGACGGATCCGGCACGCGCCGGAGGTGCGCGTCGTGGTCTCCGGCCGGACCGTGGGGCGCGCTGTCGGCGGCATGGCCGACACGATGGCGCGGCGCATGCTGAAGCAGGATCCGCTGCTGGACGGGTCGCTGGAGCCCCCCTTTGCCGCCCTTCGCCGCGCCCGGGCCAGGGCGGAATTCCAGCGGCTGCGCCGGAGCGGCGCCCCACACCCGGACGTGGCAACCCTGGCGGCGACGCTCGAGGTCGACAGCGACGCTCTGGAGAGCTGGCTGAAACTGCCGTTCCTGGGTGAAGGCTGGGATGCGCTGGAAGGCAGCAGCCCCGTGCTCAAACGCCGTCCCGTGGAAAGACGCCTGCTGGCGCGGCATCACGAGGAAGCGGAATGGATCGTCAGCACCCTCTTGAGAGAACGCGCGAGGGCTGGCGCGGCCCGCGATACCGAACCGGCAGACTGAAAACTCAGCGCATGTTCCGGCGCAGCCCGTCAATCCGGTAGGCGTCGCGGCGCAGGAGCCGGGTTTCGAACCGGCCGAGCGCGCCGAGCGCATCGACGAACCGTTCGGCGGCCGCATCGCCGGTGCAGGGCGTGTCGGTCTCGCCGGTCCAGTTCACCAGGAGCACCAGCGCCCGGTCGGCCAGCACACCGGCGATGCGCCCGGCGAGATCCGAGACGTCAGAGGGGCTCAGGAAATAGAGCAGCTCGGAGATCACGACGAGATCGAACGGCCCTGCCGGCAGATCCGCGAAACCGCCCGGCATCACGGCTTCCCGGAACGCGATCCCCGGCCGGTCCACGCAGCGGCGTTTCGCCAGGGCCAGGGCGTTCGGCGAAATATCCACCGCCAGCAAGGCGTCGCATCGCTCGATCAGTTGCATGCTCATCGCCCCGTTGCCGCAGCCCAGCTCGAGCGCGGACGAGAACCGCCCATCGCCGAGCTGCGCGAGCGTGTCGGCGTATTTCCCAGCCTCGTAGGCGCTGCTGTCGAACCGCCACGGATCGGGATCGGCGCCGTAAAGCCGGTCGAACACGTCGCGGCCCCAACTCTGCCCGCTCATGGCAGCAGCACGGTCTCGAAACGGCCTCGGAACAGGTTCAGGAAATCCTCGGGCAGCGCGAAGCCGTCCGGATCGTCGGTGATCAGGCTGCCATGCTGCGTCGCATGCGCAGCGACGGCGCGGGCCTTGACGTCCAGGAACGGTTCCACGTCGATGCGCCATCCGGCCGGGATCTCGCCCGGCAGCACGGCCTCCTCGTCCAGGGTCCAGCCCCAGACCGGATAGGCCAGGGCCCGCGCCCCGATCCGATCCGTTGCCGCCCGGGCGATATGCCAGGCGGCGACATGATCGCCATGCGGATCGTGCTCCCAGCTCGACAGGATGCTGTCGCAGCCCCGCGCGACGGCGATCGCGGCCAGATCCGCCACCGCGCGTTCGAACGCCGGCCCTTCGCGCGGCGCACGCGTATCGGCAAGGTTCATCAGCACCAGATGGTCCTGCGGCAGTCCGAGCAGCGACACGGCCTGCGCGACCTCCTGGGCACGGACGGCCCGCAGCCGCTCCGGCGGCCAGCTCGGCGAGGACGGGTGCGATCCGGCGCCGTCGGTGAGCACGACGACGACCGGCGGACGTCCGGCCGCGCACAAGGCTGCGATGATGCCGCCGCAGCCGAGCGATTCGTCATCCGGATGCGGCGCCAGGATCAGCACGGTTCCCGGCAGCACGGCGCCGATCGGGGCGACGGGCAGCGCGCGGAACGCCGCCAGCGCGTCCCCCGCCCGTATCACGACGGACCTCCCGCCGGCATGCGGTCCGGATCGGGCATGTCGCGACCGACGAACCATCCCGCCGCCTCCACCAGCGTTTCGTCCGGCGCCGGCTGACGCAGATAGGTCGCAAGATCGCGCATCGTCCGCTCCACCACGCCGCCACGAACGAACGCGCCGAGCCCGAGTCCCCGCTGGACCCGTTCGATCACCGCCAGGGCTGATGTCTCGCAGGCGATCCGGGCCAGATTCACCGTCGCCTGCACATCGCCGGGCTCATAACCGCGGCCTTCGGCCAGAAGGCAGGCGCGACGGCACCAGAAAGCGGCGGTTTCGCGCTGGATCAGCGCTTCGCCGATCCGCACACGCTGATGCGGATCGGCGTCCCGCCCCCGCGCACGCAGGATCGTTCGCATCTCGTCGACGAGCCGGTCGATGCCGCCCAGCGCCACGGCCGCGCCGCGCCAGGCGCCGGCGGAGAATTCCGGCTGGGACAGATAGATGCCAGGCGCGCCGATCAGGGCGCTCCCTGCGATCCGGGCGCCGGTGAAGTCGTAGCGCCCGGTGGCCGCGCCGCGCATGCCGCTCAGCGAGACGCGCGCGGCCAGCCCGCTCCTCTCGACCGGCGCCAGGGCCAAGCGCGTCTGACCGTCGGGCGGCTGCACCGTGATCAGCGCGGCGCTCGCGAGCCCGACTCCCGAGGCGATGCTCTTCTCGCCGTCCAACACCCAGCCTTCTCCATCCGGCCGCGCACGGACCGGCGTCTCATCCGTCACCCAGAGCGCCGTGAGCCCGCCCTCCCGAACCGTCCGGGCCAGGGCCCGATTCTGATCCGCATCCCCATGCAGGACGACCAGCCGGATGACGTTGAGATGCCCTTCGAACAAGCGCCCGAGGGACAGGTCCGCGCGCCCCAGAGCCCGCAGCACGGACAGCGCGGCCAAAGCGCCGGCAGGCTCCGTGCCGAGACCCGAGCCGCCGAGACCCACGGGCAGCGGCGCCCGAAAAAGACCGGCCTCCCGGAGACGCTCGACCGCGGCAACAGGCAGGCCGCCTTCCTGATCGATCTTTGCCGCCTGCGCCGCGAAGAACGGTAGGTCGTCGAGCGTTGGCAGCAAATCGCCAGGTGGTGTCGGCATAAACTCTCTCCACGGCAGGCTCGATTCGTGAAGCAGCACGCGCGTCGCCTCAGCTTATCGTGATATGACAGGCATCGTTCCCGATCGAACTGCCGCGGCCGCGAGGGCTTCGCATTCTGTCTGAGGCGATCGGCGTTCAAGGACGCGATCGGCCGTATCGAGAAGGATCGGCAAAATGCGCGCACTCTGCTGGAACGGAAAGAACGATATCCGCTGCGAAACCGTTCCGGATCCGAGTATCGAGGACAGAAGGGACGTCATCCTGCGTGTCACCGCCTGCGCCATTTGCGGTTCGGATCTGCATCTGATGGACGGGCAGATGCCGACGATGGAACGCGGCGACGTTCTCGGCCACGAGTTCATGGGCGAAGTTGTCGAGGTGGGCAGCCCGGATCACGTGCTGAAAAAGGGCGACCGCGTCGTCGTGCCGTTCAACATCAATTGCGGCGAATGCCGCATGTGCCGGATGGGCAATTGGGCCTCGTGTCTCCGCTCCAACCCGAACGGGGAGATGGCGGCAAAGCAGTTCGGCTACCCGACCGCTGGCCTCTTTGGCTATTCCCATCTGACAGGAGGGTTCGCCGGGGGCCAGGCGGAATACGTGCGCGTGCCGATGGCCGATGTCGGTCCGATGAAAGTGCCGGACGGCATGTCGGACGAGCAGGCGTTGTTCCTGTCCGATATCCTGCCGACCGGCTGGCAGGCCGCTGCCTATTGCGAGCTGAAGGGCGGCGAGACCGTGGCGATCTGGGGCGCCGGGCCGGTCGGCCTGTTCGCGATCAAGTCCGCCGCCGTGATGGGCGCCGAAATCATCATTGCCATCGAGACGGTGGCCGAACGGCAATCATTGGCTCGCCTGGCCGGTGCGACCCATGTGATCGATCCCTCGACCGAGGATGTGATGGAGCGGATCAAGGACATCACCCGGAACGAAGGGCCGGATGCCGTGATCGACTGCGTCGGCATGGAATCCGACGGCCATCACGGTGTTCTGGGCGCGATCAGCACAATCCAGGAGAAGCTGACCTCGACGCAGCGGCCCTTCGCCCTGCAGCAAATGATCCAGGCCGTGCGTAACAGCGGGATCGTTTCGGTGCCCGGTGTCTATGGCGGCCCTGTCCCGGTCAATATGGGGGCGGTCGTCCAGAAGGGCCTGACGATCCGCTCGGGCCAGACGCATGTGAAGCGCTGGCTGGACGAGCTTACTGGCTATATCGAGCGCGGCACGATCGATCCGACCTTCCTGATCACGCACCGTTCAAGCGATCTGGCACAGGGGCCCGATCTCTACAAGACGTTTCGCGACAAGCAGGATGGGTGCGTGAAAGTGGTGTTCCACCTTTGAACGGAGGGGCGGGGACGGTGGTCCCCCGCACGTCGTTCCAATCAAGGTCCGAGGTCAGGATCGGAGCCAAACGGGCCGACCGGCGTTTCGGGATAAAGCGAGGGCGGCTCTGGAATCAGGGAGCCGAGCTGAAGCCTCGGCCGATCCTTGATGGCGGCATCCGCCTCAGGCCTGATCGTGAATGGTATCTTGTGGTTCAGCGCGACGGCCTGAAGATGAAGATCACCCGTCAGGTCTGGTAGCTGTGTGTGACAGGCCGCCATTGCTTCGGCGAGGGCGACACGTCCCTGCTGGTTCAGACAGGCGACATCCCTGCTTGCAAGCGGACCGGACGGGGCGGGCGTAGCCGAACAGGCTGCGAGGCCGATGAGGGCAAGGCAGCAGATGACAGGACGCATGATCATCACCTTTCACACGATGTCGTAGTAATTCTATCGACGGTTACGATATAACATCGAACCTGGAACATAGGCATCACATAAACGCCAACTGCCTGACCCATCCGGTTCCGGACCAAGCCACACAGGAGGCGGAGGGGGCCCGGCCGTCTCTTGCCGGGCACGACGCGAGCAGGGAGAATGGCAACATCGTCATCCGGGAGCAGGCATTGTCGAGAAACTGGCTCATTCAGAGCGTTGCGCTCGCAGCGCTCTGCGTCTTTCTTCCGCTGGGCGTTGCCCGCGCCGACGACCCCGCCCCTGCCGCGCCGCCCTCAAGCAAGGCCGCCGCGCCCCATTTCACGCCCAAGCAGGTTCTCTCCGACGGTTCGGTCACGGTTCGCGGACAGAAGATCGATTACCAGGCAGCGTCCGGCACGCTGGTGGTGCATCCGCGCGGTTGGAACGACAGCGATTCCGCCGACGGCAAGAATCCCTCCGCTGAAGCGTCGATGTTCTATGTCGCCTATTTCAAGAAGGGCGTACGGCCGGAAAATCGGCCGATCACCTTCGTCTATAATGGCGGTCCGGGCTCGGCGACGGTGTGGCTTCATATGGGCGCGCTCGGCCCGCGACGTGTGGTGACCGCCAACGACACCCACACCGATGCCGCGCCCTACAAGCTGATCAACAACGACGACAGCCTGCTCGATGCGACGGATCTCGTGTTCATCGACGCGCCTGGCACCGGGTTCGGCCGTATCGCCGGCAAGGACGCCAACAAGGAGTTCTACGGCACCGATCCGGATGCCTACGCCTTCACCAATTTCATCAGCCAGTTCCTGGCGCGCTATAATCGCTTCCAGTCGCCGAAATATCTGTTCGGAGAAAGCTACGGCACGACGCGCTCCGCGATCCTCGCCAACGAGCTGGCCAGCGAGAAGCAGATCGATTTGAACGGCGTGATCCTGCTGTCGCAGATTCTCGACTACGACAACAGCGTCGACGAGCCGGAGAACAATCCCAGCGTCGACCAGCCCTATGTTCTGGCATTGCCGACCTATGCCGCCACCGCCTTCTACCATCACAAGCTGCCCGGCACGGCGCCGACCGACCTGCGCGCCTTCCTGGACGAGGTCGAGCGTTTCTCCCTGGGCGATTACAACGCCGCCCTGCAGCAAGGCACGGCGCTCAGCGAGGCCGATCGCGATCGGATCGCCGACAGGCTGTACCAGTATACCGGCATCCCGGCGGCCTATTGGAGAAAGGCCCGCTTGCGCGTCAATGGCGGCGAGTTCGCGCAAACGCTGCTGGGCGCGGACAGCATGGATACAGGCCGTTTGGACAGCCGCTTCGCCGGCTTCGCGATTGATCCGTTGTCGCAGCGTCCGGAATACGATCCGATGAACGCATCGATGGCGTCGGCCTACCTGTCAGCCTTCAACGATTATGCGCGTCGCGTTCTGCACTACGACGACGCTGGCCCAACCGGAGGCGATTTCCTGGAATACAAGGCAAGCGCCAACAACATTCGCGAATGGGCATTCAAGCACCAGCTGCCGCACGTCCTACGCGCCAGCAACGGCGCACCGAACGTGCTGCCCGATCTGGCGGCGGCGATGATCACGAACCCGAAGCTGCATGTGCAGCTCAATCAGGGTTTCTTTGATCTGGGGACGCCTTATTTCGAAGGCGTGTTCGAGATGCGGCATCTGCCGATCCCAGCCAGCCTCGCCGGCAATGTCGAGATCAAGCAGTACCAGTCCGGCCACATGGTCTACGCGAATCAGGAAGCGCTTCACCAGCTGCACGACAATGCGGCGGATTTTATCCGGCGGACGGACAACGAGTCCGCCGCATCGACGGCGCCGGTCAGGAATTAGAGTGTCTATCTGACCGTAATGACCTCGGCATGGGCGGTGCAATCGATATTGGTTGTATTCCCCGACGGAAATCCGACAACGACTTCAGGGGCGTTGTTCTGGGTGTCCGCGGCGATACCCACCGCCCATGCCGTCGCGCCTGACGTGGGCTGAATATCCGTGGTCGTGGAGGAACTCATCAGTTTGAGCGTTCCATTTACGGACAGAAACGTCCCCTTGATGATCCAGGAACTGGTGTCCTGACCGTTCTGGCACATGATATCGGCCGTGACCTTCGCGCCGCCGGTGGTGATGACGGCGATATTGTTCGTCGCGGTCTCCGGAAGCCCGTCCGGCGTCAGTGCCACAACGCCGCTGGGCGCGTAGACAGAGAGCGACTCCTCGATGACCGCGTGATTGCCAGCAGAGTTGCCGTTTCCGTAACTGATGGCGTTCGCCGAGGAGACGCTTCCAGCGCTTACTGCGCCGGACGCCGTTACCTTGGAGAAATTGGTCGGCTCATCGACATTGAAAGCGCTGTTTGCGCCGGTGCCGCCGACATGCAACGACCCAGTGGAGTCGGTTGTAAGGACAGTCTGATTGCCCTGGCTCGTCGGAAACAGGATCGAACCGTTCACCTGGATGTTGGCGGCTTGTACGGTGCCGTCGACGTCGAGACTTCCGGGAGAACCGCCGCTGCGACCGACATGAAGGTGACCGGCGGCATTCTGCTGAAGAAAGGGCGCGGGGCTCGTATTGCCGCTCAGGGTCTGGAAATACAAGGCCCCGGCGGAAACCACAACGTTTCCGCCCGTGAGGGTCACGAGATGGCTCGTATCTGTTGACAGCTGTAGCCCGGCTCCGAAATCGGTGATGCTGTCGGTGCCGCCAGCGGAGCCGTTGGTAGCAGGACCCGGCGACCAAAACAGCCCTTGCCCGCTGGTCGTTCCCCAATAGTTTCCGGACATCATCCGCACGGCACCGGTGGTGATATTGGCGTTGTAGACATCCAGCCCGTAGCTATGCGTTCCGTTTGCCTTGAGAACCGTCGTGCTGTTGCTTGCATCGAGAAATCCGGTATCGCGAACGACCGGACCGGATGCAATGGCAATACCGTCGTTCCAGAGCGCCGACCGGTTTCCACCAGCTTGCGTGATGAAGACGGCCGGACCGCCGGTACCCCCACCATTGAGTCCGGTGATCCACTGACCGATGAACTGGGGGCATGTCGTGTCGCCGATCCAGGCGAGATCGGTCTTGGAATTGCAGGTCGCGAACCTGTTCAGGTCCCATTCCGCTCCCGCGACACCACCCATTCCTGGCTCGGCCGTCACGACGGAATTCAGTCCCCAGAGGTTACTATGGGAACTGCGCTGATCCCCGCCGATGTAGACAACGACCTTGTCGGTACCTGAGCCGCCTGCGGCGGAGGATGACGGTGCGCCTCCACCGGTATCCGTGTTCGCCATGTTGAAAGAGTAGCCGTACGTTTCGGCGGCCGTGGCAGCCTGAGCACCAAGACAGGACTGCGCGAGCACATACACCTGGTTGACCTGATGGCACGGAAGCGATGCCGTCGGGAGCGATCCATACTGCCCGTTATTGGGATCGATGTTGACGGTGTCGAAGGTGTGAAGTGAAGCCAGAAGAGCATTGCCGCTGCCATCTATGGCGAAGGCCGGCGCTGCGACACCCAGATTGACTGAGCTTGCTGTCACGTTCTGTGCCCAGGACAGAGAAACCGGATTGGCGAGTAACGCCGCCACAACGAACGGAATGACCTTCATCGCCGCATCTTCCCCACACACCGGCATCACGCCAAGAAGTGTTACGAAAGATGAACAGCAGCAAATCCGGTTCGAGATAGCAACGGTTTCCGGCGTTCCGTTGCCATATTGGACTATGCTTTACCCCGGCTTTCTAGCGCCGATACGCAAGGTCTCTCGGCGTTCAGCCCTGAAAACAGAAACGCCACTCCGAAGAGTGGCGTCCAGTCTGCCTTGCGACAGTGTCTCAACTAGTCGGCGGAGCCGGCCGCCAGCGTGTCCACGCTGAAATGGCCACACCAGTCGTTGGAGGACACGACCGGCCAGAGACCATGCGTGTCGGCACTGGGCTGCGAAACCGGCGGATTGAAGCGGCACAGCCCTTCGTCGGCCTGCGGCTTGGCGACATGGTCGTCGAAGAACTTGCACTTGGTGCAGGCGACGTCGGCGCTCTGAGTAGCGGACATGGGGATGCCTCCGGTTGTGCGGCCGGTCCAGGCTTCCGCCGAGCCGACCACGCTGCGCTTGCTGATGGAGCGCACCATAGGCAAATTCGTTCCGTGGGTCCAAGTCGAAAATTGCCGTTTTTCATTTTATACTTGGTCATTGCGACTGAATTGCAGTTGGATCTTGAGAATGCGTTGCAAGCTCGTCCCAAGGTGAGAACGCGTTTCAAAAGCACTCTCCGGGCGGGCGGCAGACGGAAAGCCGGCGTCGCGATTGGATTTCCAGCACATCTATGCCGACTTCCAACCCCAAGTGCAGATGAAAGCCATCTGCAGAATGAAGTCGCGCCATCTCTCATGACGACGCCCTGTACTTGAGAGTTACTTGTGTCTACGCCCTTCCTGATCAGGCTGCAGTGCTCATCCGGCCGCTCCTGTGATCAATCATCGCATTCACGGCCGCGACGATCCGCGCGATGGCCGGTGCCTTGCCCGGAAACAGATCAGGCGGATCGCGGTCATGCACCAGCATGGCGGTCTCCACCTCGAAGACCAACAGCCTGCCATCCGGCAGGACAGCGCAGTCCAGACCCGCATAATCGAGGTCAATCCTGCGCCCCAGCGCTTGAACGGCTGCGAAGGCACGCGGCCCCATGGCGGCAACCGGATCGCGGAGGAACCGCTCCTCTTCGCGACGGCGCTCAGCGCTCAGTTCCATGCGGGCGTTGTAGTACCAGACGGCCCAATCGTCGTGGATCGCCAGATGAACCGGAAACGGAACCCGATCCACGAAGGCGATCCTGTATTTCCGATAAAGCCCGTCTGCGTCGCGATAATCGATGAAGGGCGCGGCAAACAAAGCAGCCGCTGGCGCCGTTGCCTCCAGATACGCGTCGAGCCCGGCCTGCCCGTCGATCCGCGCCAATCCGATCCCGGCATGCGAGCTTTCGGGACGGAGAATGAACGGAAAGGTGGGCAGTTCATGCCGGAGCCTGGCCGCGGTCACGCGGTTTTGCTCCGGCACCACACAATCCTCGATCCCGGCCAGCATCGCGCAGACTCCGTCCCGGGAGAGCCCGGCAATGGCGGCGCCGCTGTTGAGAACGGGCAAGCCCGTCTCGCCCGCGACGCGATCGGCCTCCAGCAGCAGGGCCCGTCTGCACGAATCCTCCCCCATCGCCACGAACACGCAATCCACCGGCGGCAAAGGCGGCAGCGTCGCGCCCGGCCGCTCGATCCAGAGCGTGTGCAGGAGCGTCGGCTCGTCCAGAAGCATGGCCAAGGGCAGGTTGGCCTGAAAATCGCCCGGCGCCGCCAGCGCCAGCACCGTGCGCTCCGGCGGCGGCGCTTCGGCGCGCCTCGGCCGGGTCTGCACCGGGTCGAGCGCGATCGCCTGCGCCAGATGGTCGAGTGCTGCCGCCGGATCGCCGCAGATCTGGCAGACCTCCCACAGAAGATAATGCGCCTGGGCGCGGGTCCTGCGATCCGACAGGGCGGGCTCGGCCAGCATCCGCTCGATCTGACGTCTGGCTTCGGCGGGACTGGCGGCATCGCTGGGCATACCCACAGGATCGCAGAGGAAACTGAACGAAAAGTAAAATAAGCCCCTCGCATCGGCCGGCTTGCCGCCCTAGGGTCGCCGCGCCGAAATCCACAGGAACGACCCGCCATGTCTGCGACCGAGACGACCACCGATGCCCTCGTGATCTGGGCCGAGTTCACCGTGCCTGCGGAGAAGAAAGCGGAATTTCTGCGCGAATGCGCGGCCGACGCGCGCGATTCGGTCGCCAACGAGCCCGGCTGCAGCCAGTTCGACGTTCTGGTCGACGAGAATGGCGCCGACACCGTCACCCTGTTCGAAATCTACAAGGACGCCGCCGCCTTCGAAACGCACCTCACCATGCCGCATTACGCGACATTCGCCGCCGCCCTGGCGCGTCTCGGCATCGCGCCGCCGAATGTCCGCCGCCTGCTGCGCGCGCATAAGGGCGGCAACTGATGCGGGCTGCCGATCGCCCGGCGACGACTTTCCGTCGCGCGCGCCTGCTTGCCACCAGCCTCCTGGCCGCCGGCGCGCTCGGCGCGCAAGCGCACGCCGCTTCGCCCGGCGCTGCCGATCCGCTGACCGTCCAGACCGGCAACGACATCCCCGCGCATGTGTCGATTCCCGATCCGGGCGCCGACTACATCAAGCGCGAGGCGATGATCCCGATGCGCGACGGGGTGAAGCTGTTTACCGTGATCGTCATCCCCAAGAACGCCCACGATGCGCCGATCCTGCTGACGCGCACGCCCTATGACGCCGCCAAACGCGCCACGCGCAACAACAGCCCGTCCATGCTGGCACTCCTGCCGCAGGGCGATTCCGGCTTCGTGAAGGCCGGCTATATCCGCGTGTTCCAGGATGTGCGCGGCAAGTACGGATCGCAGGGCGACTACGTGATGACGCGTCCGCCGATCGGGCCGCTGAATCCCAGCAAGACCGACGACACCACCGATGCCTGGGATACGATCGACTGGCTGGTGAAGAACACGCCGGAAAGCAACGGGCGCGTCGGCATGCTCGGCTCCTCCTACGAAGGCTGGACGGTGGTGATGGCGCTGCTGCATCCGCACCCGGCGCTGAAGGCCGCATCGCCGGAAAGCCCGATGGTGGATGGCTGGATGGGCGATGACTGGTTCCATTACGGCGCCTTCCGTCAGCCCGGGCTCGATTATTTCACCGAGCAGATGACCGCGCGCGGCACCGGGGAGCCGATTCCGCGCGCCGGCTACGACGATTACGACAATTTCCTCCGCGCGGGCTCGGCCGGCGCGTTCGCGACGATGCACGGACTCGACCAGTTGCCGTTCTGGCAGCGCATGAAGGCGCATCCTGCCTGGGACGCGTTCTGGCAAGGCCAGGCGCTCGACCATCTCGTCGCCAAACACCCGTCCGACGTGCCGACGCTCTGGGAACAGGGCTTGTGGGACCAGGAAGACATGTGGGGCGCGATCCATTCCTGGGAGGCGCTTCGGAAAGTTGGCAAGGGCGCCAACAACATCCTGGTGATGGGCCCGTGGCGGCACAGCCAGGTGAACTACGACGGCTCGAGCCTGGGACGTCTGAACTGGAACGGCGACACTGCGCTGCAATACCGTCAGCAGATCCTGGTGCCGTTCTTCAATCAGTATCTGAAGCCGGGCTCGCCCAAGGCCGATGTTCCCGCCGCCGCCTTCATCTACAACACCGGCGAGAACCATTGGGACCGGTTCGCGACATGGCCGCTCGCCTGCGACGACGGTTGCGGCGCGCCGATGACGCCGCTCTATCTCGCCGCCGATCATGGCCTGTCCTTCGACAAGCCCGCCGCGGATGCCGGCGTGGACAGCTACGTGTCCGATCCCGCGAAACCCGTGCCGTATCTCAGCCGTCCAGTGGCGTTCGCCGACAGCGCGCGCTGGAAACCTTGGCTCACCACAGACCAGCGCGAATTCGCCACCCGTCCGGACGTACTGGTGTACGAGACGCCTGTGCTGACGGCGCCGGTGCGGATTTCCGGTCAGCCGCAGGCCGATCTGTTCGCTTCCACCACGGGCACGGATGCGGACTGGGTGGTGAAGCTGATCGACGTGCAGCCGGACACGGTCGCGGACGATCCCTCGATGGGCGGCTACGAACTGCCGATCGCCATGGACATCTTCCGCGGCCGGTATCGCACTGATTTCGCGCATCCTTCGGCGATTCCGGCCAATCAGGTGGAGCGCTACCGCTTCACCCTGCCGCCCACCAACCACGTGTTCCAGCCCGGGCACCGGATCATGGTGCAGATCCAGTCGAGCTGGTTCCCGCTCTACGACCGCAACCCGCAGACCTTCGTGCCGAACATCTTCGATGCCAAGCCGTCGGATTATCGGGCCGCGACCATGCGCGTCTCGCATCAGGGCACGGAAGCGAGCGCGGTCTGGCTGCCGCTGGTGAAGGCCGCCGATACCGCGCATTGAGCGGCAGGGCCGATCCGTTCTCGAACGGGCCGGCCCAACGCCCTTGTTGCCCGGCCGGCAATGTTCCATGCTTGGCTCGATGGGGCGACAAGCGCCCGACCCGGGCTGATGACTCCCGTTCGGTCCCGTCCGTCGGTTGCGCAGGAAACCCGCATGTCCCTCTTCACCTGTCTGCTGATCGCGCTCGGCGGCGCTCTCGGGACGATCGCCCGCTATCTCGTCTCCGTCGCCACCAGACCGATCAGTCAGCATATTCCCTGGGGCACGATCGGCATCAATGTGTCGGGCTCGTTCGTGATCGGCCTGTTCGGCACGCTGACTCTGGCCAATGGCCGTTTCCCCGTGAGCGAGAATACGCGGCTGTTCGTGATGATCGGGCTATGTGGCGGCTACACCACGTTTTCGTCTTTCAGCCTGCAGACGCTCGACCTGCTGCGCAGCGGCGCCATGCTGCGCGCCTCGGTGAACGTGCTCGGCTCGGTGATCCTCTGCATTCTCGCCGTGGGCCTCGGCCACGCGATCGCGGCCCGGTTCAACGACCATGCCGTGCAGATCGCGCAGCTCGATATCGAGGAGCGCGGCTGACATCTTTTTAAGGAAGCAGGATTCTTCTTTTTCTGAAGAAAAAGAAGCAAAAAGACTTCTATCCGTTTGGTTCGGCGTGCGCAGCTCGGTACAAACTCAAACGGACAGAAGTTCTTTGGTTCTTTCTTTCAAGAAAGAACGCTTATCCTCTCAGAAGCTTAGATTGACCCGACCGTAATAGAACCCGCCGGTGATCGGCACCTGCGCCGAACTGGCGGCGTAGTATTGCGCCCCGAGATAGGCATTCTCCAGCGGCTCCCGGCGCGGGCGGATGTTGAAGATGTTGTTGGCGCCCACGGCGACATGCCAGCGCGCGCTGAGCTGGTCGCCGAGCTCGAGATCGGTTAGCCAGCGCGGCGTGTTCTTGAACTCGTTCCACTGCGTGTTGGAATATTGCAGCGCCTTCGGGGCCTGATCCTCGTAGGTCAGCAGCGACGTGGTCTGGCCATAGCGCGTTTGACGCAGGTTCACGTCGAACGTGCCGATCTTCCAGAACGCGTTCAGGATCAGCTTGGACCGCGGCGTCGCAGTGGTGAGATAGGCCACCTCCTGCGGATTGATGAAGAGTGCGCCCTGTTCGTTGGTGTTGATGTGGGTAATGCGGGTCCGGTTCAGGTCGAGACCCGCGGTCCAGGTGACGGTGCCCCAGCCGCGATTGCGGAAATCGCTGAAATAGCTGGCGTTGAAATCTAGCCCCTGGGTTCGCGTGCTGGCGGCATTGGCGAGATAATCGGCCGACACGTTAGCCGGTACCAAGCCGCTCGGAAGCGTGGCGCCGGTGGCGGCGATCGCGGACAGCGCCGAAGTACCGCGCACCGAACCTGCGGCGGCGATCCGGTCGCGGATGTTGATCTGGTAGACATCCGTGGTCAGCGTCAGGTTCTTGATCGGCGTCCAGACCAGGCCGCCGCTGGCATTGGTGGAATATTCCGGGTTGAGAGACTGCGCCCCGATCGCCCGCGCAGCGGAGGAATTCGAGGCCAGGATGCCGCTGGCGCCGTTCGCCGACACGTTGAGCGAGCTGTAATGCTCTTCCGCCAGGGTCGGCGCGCGCGTACCGGTGCTGATGGTGCCGCGCACCGCGAAATGCGGCGTGAAATCGTAACGGGTGGAGATCTTGCCGTTCCAGGTATTGCCGAAATCGGTGTAGTGCTCGAACCGGCCGGCGACGTCGATATCCCATGACCTGACCGGATGGATATCCTGGTCGAGATAGGCGGACCACACGTCGCGGGTCCAGCGCCCGGCATTGGCCGGCAGCAGTCCGGCAAAGCCTTGCGCCCCGCCCAGCGTATAGGAGCCGTAATCCCCTGCCCCCAGCGCGTACACGTCCACGCGCTCGGCCGCGCCGAAGGCGGTGTTCATGCGAGCGTTGCCCAGCCTGTAAGTGCGCGAAAAGTCGAGATCGTTGGTCCACTGCGCCGTGGTCTGGTTCTGCGCGTCGAAATTGGTCTGCGACCATCCATTCAGCTTGTACAGCCCGGTATTGGCGCTGTTCTTGGTGCCGATCGCGGTTTCGTCCTGGCCATAGGTGGTGCTCAGATCGACCCGGAACGCGGCCAGATCGGGCGCGCGCACGCCGATGGTGGAGGCGAAGTCGTTCTCCTCGTTGGTTTCCAGCGGGGAATAGCCCCACGGGTAAAGGGCCGGCAGGCTGCTCGGCAGACGATAATTCTCGTATGCCTCCGTATGACGGTGCATGTAGGTGACGTTGCCGTAGCCTTCCACGCCGCCGAACAGGTCGGGCAGCAGGGTGCTGCCGAAGGTCAGCGCCAGACTCTCGCGGGTTTCCTCCGGCGTGCTGAGAACGTGGTTGTCATCCTTGCCGGTGCGCACATCGATCTCGGGCTGCACCGAATGGTCGGCATGGTAGATCTGGCCGCTGAGATGCAGATAGCCGTCCTGGCCGAACGAAAGACCGCCATCGTTGTCGAGCTGATACTGCCAGCCATCACCGTTATAGGCGTTGGCGCCGGTATAGGCGGTGGCGTTGTCGCCGTGATCGGTCTTCTTGAGAATGATGTTGACCACACCGGCGATCGCGTCGGAGCCGTACTGCGCGGCGGCACCGTCGCGCAGGATCTCGATATGGTCGATGGCGCCGGCCGGGATGGCGTTCAGGTCGACCGGGGTCGCGCCCTGCTCCGGGCCGGAATCGGCCGTGATGTTGGAGGTCTGATGGCGGCGCTTGCCGTCGATCAGCACCAGGACGTCGTTCGGGTTGAGGCCGCGCAAACGGATCGCGCTCACCAGAGCCGCGGTGTCGTTGCCGTAGGCCTTCTGGTTCACCGAGGGGTTTGCGCGCACCAGCGCGTCCGCGAGATTGGCTTGCCCGGTGCGACGGAGCGTGCCCGAGGTGATCACGTCGATCGGGCTGGTGCTGTCGCGCGCCTTGGTGCCGAGCGATCGCGTGCCGGTCACGATCACCTGCTCCTGGCTGGATGCCGCCGGCTTGGCCTCGGCACGGCCGGCTTTCCCGGGTTTGGCCGGCGTCGCGCCGCTGGAAGCGATGTCGGCAGCCATCGCGCCTGAGGACGCCATCACCACCACGGAACCACCCAGGGCGAGGGGCGTCGTGGCGGCGAGCAGGGCGCGCAGGGTCGCGGCCTTTCGGCGAGAGCGTTTCGAGATCGGTTCAGGCATGGACACTCTCGCTCGGCGACCGGTCGCCGGGTTCACCCCGGACGGCTGGCCGTGATGGCTCACTTTCAATCGTGGAGATCATTTTCCACGATCGTTCATCGGATGACTTGGAGGGTCTGATACCGGCCGAACGATGGGCTGATCAATCGGTCAGGAACCAGGTTTGCGCGATTCTTGTTGCCATGCGGCACGGTTGCAACGTTGCGCAGTCAGGTCGAACGACCGAGCCGGCAAAATTCTGGCAACGATGGTTTTCCACCAGTTCCGTTTGTTGATTGATCGCGGGCGCCTAATGTCGGCCCTCTAGGGGGCGAAACCGACGGCGAGGGGCCGGCCGGAGCGCCCGATCCGTTGGAGCGATCCCATGACCAAGGTTCTGGTGCTGTACTACTCGAGCTACGGCCATATCGAGACCATGGCCGAAGCGGTGGCGGAAGGGGCGCGCAAGGCAGGCGCCGACGTCGACATCAAGCGCGTGCCGGAGCTGGTGCCGGAAGAGGTCGCCCGGTCGAGTCATTTCAAGCTGAACCAGAGCGCGCCGATCGCCGAGCCGGGCGAACTGGCTCAGTACGACGCCATCATCGTCGGCACGGGCACGCGCTTCGGCCGGATGTCCTCGCAGATGGCGAATTTCTGGGATCGCACCGGCGGCCTGTGGGCGAGCGGCGCCCTGGTCGGCAAGGTCGGCGCTGCCTTCACCTCCACGGCGAGCCAGCATGGCGGCCAGGAAACCACGCTGTTCTCCATCCTCACCAACCTCCTGCATCATGGCCTGGTGGTGACCGGACTGCCCTACAGCTTCCAGGGTCAGCTCGGGATCGACGCGGTGAAGGGCGGAACGCCTTACGGCGCCAGCACGCTGGCCGGTGCGGATGGCTCGCGCGCCGTCAGCGAGGTCGAGCAGGACGGCGCCCGCTTCCTGGGCGAGCACGTCGCCAAACTGGCCGCCAAGCTGTTCGCCTGATCATGTCCCGTCATTCCATGTTCCCCGGAGAAACCTTGATGAAGTCCCTCGCTGCCGCCGGCCTCGCTGCCTGCACCCTTTTGGCCCCCGGCATCGGCCTTCGCGCCGCCTCCGCGCAGGATGCGACCCACGTGGCCGCGCAGGTGAAGGACGGCACCTACCAGGTCGAGCCCGGCCATACCCAGGTTGGTTTCACCCTGCTGCATCTGGGTTTCTCCTACTATTCCGGCGTGTTTTCGGGAGTCACCGGCACGCTCGTCCTCGACAAGGCCGATCCGTCCCAGGACAAGCTTGACGTCACCATTCCGGTGGACAGCGTTCTCACCACCAGCACCAAGCTGGATGGAGAGCTGAAGGGTGCGGAGTGGTTCGATACGGCCCGTTTCCCGACAGCGCATTTCGTGTCCACCAAGGTGACGCGCACCGGCAAGGATACGGCCACCGTCGCCGGCACGCTGACGCTGCACGGCGTTTCGCATCCGGAAACGTTGTCGGTCCGGTTCGTGGGCGCCGGCATCAACCCGCTGGACAAGAAATACACCGTCGGGTTCGCCGCCGCCGGCGAGATCAGCCGCAGCGCTTTCGGCGTGAAGACTTATGTCCCGTTGGTCGGCGACGATGTTAAGCTGAACATCGCCGGCGCATTCGAGCGCCAGGACTGAACAGGAAATCGCTCATGAAACGGATCTCGGTCGCCGTCGGTCTTTGTCTCGCTTTGTCCGCCCCCCTCGCGACACTCGCGCCGGCAATGGCGGCGCCGTGCCGTGACGCCAAGGGCAAGTTCGTGACCTGTCCTCCGCCGGCGGCCAAGAAGCAGCCATGCCGGGATGCCAAGGGCAAGTTCACCGCCTGTCCGGCAGGCGCCACCGCCCCGAAATGAGCCCACCGGCTCCGGGCAATCGTACCGTTATGTATCGATTGCCCGGAGCCGTCTTTCCAAGACATGGTTCGTTCATATAACTTTAAAATTTGAAGGTATGACCCACGAGATCGCCCCTCCATGGACCTGCTGAACAAAGGCGTCCTTCGTCTCCATGAAGGAGACGGAACGCCGGATGCCGGTGCTGATCGGCCGCGCACGGTAATCATCTCGGGCGTGGCACGGTCAGGCACCAGCATGGTGGCCCGCGTCCTCCACGCCTCTGGACTCTATCTCGGCGATAATCTCGACGACGTCGTGTTTGAAGACAGCGCCTTCGCGCTGATGCTGGAGAGTGGCACCTACCAGCCCAAAGCATTGTCCGATTTATTGCTCGTTCGAAATGCTCGTCATTCGGTCTGGGGCTTCAAGCGCCCGCATCTGCATCAGCATGGCCCGGAGATGATCCGGCAGTTCCGCAACCCGCATCTGGTGCTGACCGTGCGCGATCCGGCGGCCATCGCCGAACGGAACAGTTTGTCCGAGCGATTCGAGGTGGCGACCGCACTCTCCGACGCCGCCTCGGACCTGCAGGCTCTGGTGAGCTATGCGGTCGCGGCCGAATGCCCGGTGCTGCTGGTCAGCTACGAGAAGGCCATCTCCCTGCCGGAGATGTTCGTCCGCCAGTTGTTCGCGTTCTGCGGCCTGCCGCTGCCGTCCTCGAAGAAGGCGCTCGCCGCCCTCGTCAAGCTGGTGGAGCCCAACCGCCCGGCCTATGTCCAGGCGGCCAAGCGCGAGTTCGAGGGTTATGTGGACCGGATCGACGGCACGATCCTCTCCGGCTGGGCCAGACAGAAACACCTGCCGCATCCCGTTCCGGTGACCGTGCTGCGCGACGGCGTGGCCGTCGCGGAGGCGATGGCCGATCATCTCCGCACCGATCTGCTGGCCTCGGCCATCGGCGACGGACGCCACGGTTTCGAAATCGACCTGTCCGGGATGGGGTTCAAACCGTCGAGCCGCGTTGCCGTCCGCATCGGCGGCCGCAACTTCTCCCTGGTGAACAGCGGCAGCACGGTGTCCGAACTTGGCGGTTAGGGCGGCGAAACCAGCGACCTTCCACGCACGCCATCGTCAACGGATGAACGGCCATGGGGCTCCATATCTCCCCCGCTGTCTGCAGGTCCGCCTCTTGCAACGTAAATCAAGTCAGCCGCCACCCTGCGGGAAGACACAATAGCCTCGCATCCCGTCTGGGCTCTGCCATGAGATCGTCAGTATCTTCACCGTCAGGGGCCAGATCGTTCAATCTCGTCTCGCTTCGAGAAACCACTGGATTGGTCCGTTATCGGGACGGCGAATGCAGAGATACCGCCACCAGAGGTCGAAGCTCCTCCACAATGTCCGCGAAACGGGGCCGTGAGGAAGAGTTCCGATCAAGGCAATCAGCCCTGATCGCGTCGACCGCCTCGAGTCCAGGGCAGCGCGCCAGCAGCTCCTCGACCAGGATCGCCCAGGCCAGCACATCCATCCCTTCCAGCGCCCGGCGTAGCGGGCCGGGCGGTGGCAGCGCGGCGCTGGCGCCGAAATCGCTCAGCACGGCGTCGCCCTGCGCGCCGTCCCAGAGCGTGTTGTGCGCGTAGAGATCGCCATGCGACAGGTCGGTTGCGTGCAGATGGGCGCCGGCGCACGCCACGGCATAAGCCAGACGCAGCACGGTTTCGGCGGTGAATGCGGCATCCGGCGCGTAGACATCCCGCGTGCAGCTCTCGAGACTCGGCGGTCCGGCGAGAGCGCGCCAGCCCTCCGGCAGCAGCCGCATCGCCAGACCCTGCGCGCCGTCCGGATGGCCCGTGACGCGTCCCAGCCCACCGGCCAGGTTCGGGTGGTCGCCTGCCATCAGACAGGCCTCCATCTCGCGTTCCGGCAGCCCGTCGCTGGTCATCGCGCCACGGAACAGCTTCAGCGCGACCGGCCGCGATTCCGCCCCGTCCTGCCAATCGGCGCGAAACACCTGTCCTGACGCGCCTTCTCCCAGCTGGCCGGTCAGGGCCAGGCGGTCCCACGGAATGCTGCGCGCATCCTGGGCACGCGCCGCATCCATCGGGTTGCCGGCCCAGGCCAGCCACGCCATGCAGGGCAATTCGGCGATCCACGGCGGCAGAGACTCGAAACGATTGGCCGACAGGCGCAGCAATTCCAGCGACGGCGCGCCGGCCAGACTGACCGGCAGTTCCGAGAGCTGGTTGCCGGACAGCATCAGCTTCTGCAGCAACGGCCGCTCGCCGATCGCCCGCGGCAGATCCCGCAACACGTTTCCCGTCACCGTAAGCCAGCGCAGCTTCGGGGGCAGCGCTTCCGCGGGGATCTCACCCAGACCGGCGTCCCGAAACCCGATCTGGCTGAGCGCGACGCAATCGCCCAGAACCGGAGGGAGGCGATCGAACCGATTCCCGGAACAGAACAGCACGCGCAGACGGCTTAGCCGGCCAAGATCGTCCGGCAACACGGACAGCGCGTTCTGGCTGAGATCCAGCACCTCCAGCGTGTCCGCCAGCCCCATGATCTCGGGCGGAAATTCGCGCAGCCCGCCCCGGAGGGTCAGCGTGTGCGCCCCGGCCAGATCGCCGCGCCGGAGGGCCGCCAGGGTGGAGTCGATCGCGGTCATGGCCCGCATGATCCCCTGCCGAGACGGCCGGCGCAAACCCGCCCGGCAAAACCAGGGCGAAGCAAACGGCCGAGCCGTTGCGGCGAGGACGCGGCAGGGGAACCGCGCCCCCGGTCTCAGGCGGTGAGCGCTTCCGGCTCGGTGCGGGCGCGCTTCACCAGCAGCTTGTTCAGCGCATGCACGTAGGCGCGCACGGCGGACACGATGGTGTCGGTATCGGCGCCCTGCCCGTCCACCATCTTGCCGTTCTCCTCCAGGCGCACGGTGGTACGCGCCTGCGCGTCCGTGCCCTCGGTGACGGCGCCGACGGAGAACAGCACCAGGGTCGCCTCGTGCGGAAACAGGGAGCGCACGGCGTTGAAGGCGGCGTCCACGGGGCCGGTGCCGGTCACGTCGGCGGACCGGGTCTCGCCGTCGATCTCCAGCTCCAGCTCGGCACGCGACGGACGGCGCGACCCGCCGGAGATGTCGAGCCCGATGAACCGGATGCGCGCATGGTCGCGCTGCTCGTCATCCACCAGCGCCACCAGATCCTCGTCGTAGACCACCTTCTTGTGGTCGGCGAGGTGCTTGAACCGGACGAACGCGTCCTGGACCTGGTTCTCGCCCAGATCGCCGTAGCCCAGGGCGGCCAGCTTGTCGCGGAAGGCGGCGCGGCCGGAATGCTTGCCCAGGACCAGGGAGGATTTGGTCCAGCCGACGCTTTCCGGCGTCATGATCTCGTAGGTCTGCGCGTTCTTCAGCATGCCGTCCTGATGGATGCCGCTTTCATGCGCGAAGGCGTTGCGGCCGACGATCGCCTTGTTGGGCTGCACGTCGAAGCCGGTGATGGTCGCCAGCATGCGCGACAGCTTGAGCAGGTCGGTGGTGCGGATGTTGTTGCTGAACGGCATCACGTCCTGGCGCGTGCGCAGCGCCATGACGATCTCCTCCAGCGCGGCGTTGCCGGCGCGCTCGCCGATCCCGTTGATCGTGCACTCGATCTGCCGCACGCCGGCCTGCACGGAGGCCACCGTATTGGCGACAGCCAGCCCCAGATCGTTATGGTTGTGCGCCGACAGGATCACCCCGTCCGCGCCCGGCACCCGCTCCAGCAGCATGCGGAAGATGCGGACCATGTCCTCCGGCGTGGCGTAGCCCACCGTGTCGGGGATGTTGATGGTCGTGGCGCCGGCCTTGATGGCGGCTTCCACGCAGCGGCACAGGAAGTCCGGCTCCGTGCGCGACCCGTCCTCGGCCGACCATTCCACGTCGTCCGTGAACTGGCGCGCGGCCTGGTTGCCCCTCGTGATCAGATCCAGAACCGTTTCCGGCTCCATGCGCAGCTTGTACTTCATGTGCAGCGGCGAGGTGGAGATGAAATTGTGGATGCGCGAGCGCTCGGCGCCGCGAATCGCCTCGCCGGCGCGCTGGATGTCCTCGCGGCCGCCCGTGCGGGCCAGACCGCAGATCACCGGCCCCCGCACCTGTTCGGCGATCTGCTTCACGCTGTCGAAATCGCCCGGGCTCGCCACGGGGAAACCGGCCTCGATCACATCCACGCCCAGTTCGGCCAGAGCGTGCGCCATGCGCAGCTTCTCGGTGATGTTCATGGAGAAGCCGGGCGACTGCTCGCCGTCGCGCAGCGTGGTGTCGAAAATGATCACGCGGTTGGAGTCGATACGGCCGAAGCTCGGATGGTCGATGCTCATGCTGGCGTCCCGAATGGATCGGCGTCGCCGTCCTGGGGACCGGCGCGCGGATTGAAGTGTTCGTCGGCCCGCTCGGCGGGCCCGCTGATCTCTCTTCCCCTGAACGCGCCGCGACCGGGATCGGTCGAACGGGCAGCCGCTCAGGGGCTGGGAAGTCGGGAACCGGGAAGTCGGGGGCTAAGCCGCCGAAGGGACGCCGGACGCGACAAGGACGCCGCAAGACGGCCGAACGCGCGCGCATCGAGGCTCGACAGGGATGCGTGGCGGTTCATGGTCCGGCATCCTAGCCACCGGAGCCCGAAGCGCCAGCATCAATCGGCGGCCGGAACGGAAAGCTGGTCTGTTCTGCGTGCATGGAATGCTCTTGGTTACCATATTGCCGCTCCCCCGCGCGTTCGGGCCGGGATAAAAGACCCGGACGTCGCCCGTTCGGAGCTTCCGATGCGTTCACTCGCCCTGTCCGCCTGTCTGGCCGGTACCGTTCTCTTGTCGGCCTGCACCGTGGCGCCTCCGCCCGGCCCCAGCATCCTGGCGCAGCCCGGACCCGGGAAGACCGCGGCCCAGTTTGCCGCCGACGATGCCCATTGCCGCGCTGTTGCCGCCCAGGCCAATGGCGGGCTGACCCCGGCGCAGGCGGCCAATCGCAGCGGCGTCGGCAGCGCCGCTCTGGGCACAGTCCTGGGCGCCGTGGCCGGCGTGGTGATCGGCGCCGCGGTCGGCGATCCGGGCGCGGGCGCCGCGATCGGCGGCGGGTCCGGGCTTCTGCTCGGCGCCAGCGCCGGCGCCAACGCCGCGGCCAACTCGGGCGCCGCGTTCCAGGCGAATTACGATGCCGCCTATGCCCAATGTACCCGCGCCAGCGGCAACCTGATCGCGGTACCGGCCATCGTCAGCTATGCCACCCCGGACGTGGCCGGCTCCTACGCGCCGGGTCTGCTGGTTCCGGTGCCGCCGCATCCGCCGGCGGTGGTGTATCCGGCCGTGCCGGTGGCTCCTGGCTACGCCTACTAGCGACGCGGCTTGCGGCAATGCAGGCCGGACGAATCTTCTCGTTCTGAAGACGATGAAGCAAAAGGACTTCTGTCCGTTCGGGCCGGAGAACCGGCAAGGCATGGAGCCGGACGGATAGAAGATCTTTTGTTTTCGCCCTGAAGAAGAACAATTCTTTCGGCTGACCGATACGCCGGAGGCGCCGGTCCGGCCGCCCTCGCAGGCCAGCCCGGGCTGCGGTATGATTCCCGCGTAACCGGATGAAGACCGCCTCATGTCAGATTCAGCGATCCATAGCGTTTCCGGGGGCGCCTCGACAGGCGGAGCGGGTGCGGGCCAGTCCGTAGGCGGCGCCGCGCAATCCGGGCCGCCCCTCGTGCTGATTACCCAATACGTGCGCGGCATGACCTTTCAGGTGCCGGGCGCGCCGGCGATCTACGCCGCGATCAGCAGCATGCGCCCGCACATCACGCTGGGCATCGACGTCCAGGCCCGGCGCGCGGAAGAACACCGCCCGACCTGGGAAGTGACGCTGCTGATGCACTGCACCGGCCATGTCAGCCAGCCGGTGCAAGGCCAGGAGGCGCCGCCGGTCGCGTTCGTGGTGGAGATCGCCTATTCCGGCATCTTCACGCTGCAGAACGTCGAACCCGAGGCGGTGGAGCCGGTGCTGTTCGCCGAATGCCCGCGCCTGTTGTTCCCGTTCGCCCGCGCCCAGCTCGCCGACATCACGCGCGAGGCCGGATTCCCGCCCGTGCTGCTGCAGCCCTTCGATTTCATCGCCTTCTGGCAGGGCAAGCGCGCCGCCAATGCCGCGGCGGCGGCACAGCAGGCAGCGGCACAGCAAGCGACCAGCGCCGCGACCTGATCGCTTCCCCCGGGGCGGTTCGGGGGCCCTTCCGTCCCGGCCCGGTTTGGGGGCACCATGCCGGGCATGACCGCCACCGATCCCACACGTGCCTTGTCCCTCGTCGATCAGCAGCTCGATGCCAGCCTGGACCGGCTGTTCGCGCTGCTGCGCATACCGAGCATCTCCACCCAGCCGGACCACGCCGAGGATTGCCGCCGCACCGCCCGATGGCTGAGCGACGATCTCGCCGGGCTCGGGTTCGAGAGTGCCGTGCGCGAGACCCCGGGCCTGCCGATCGTGGTGGCGCATCACCGCCAGACTGGCGGCGCCCAGATCGGCAGCGCCAGGCGCCCGCACGTTCTGTTCTACGGCCATTACGACGTGCAGCCGGTGGACCCGATCGAGCTCTGGACCAGCGGTCCGTTCGACCCGGTGATGCAGGACGGCCCCGATGGGGAGCGCTGGATCGTCGCGCGCGGCGCGTCCGACGACAAAGGCCAGGTGATGACCTTCATCGAGGCCCTGCGAGCGATCCGCGCCGCAGACGGCACCTACCCGCTCGACGTCACCGTTCTGCTGGAGGGCGAGGAGGAAAGCGGCGGCCCGAGCCTGCGGCCGTTCCTGGATGCCAACCGCGACGAGCTGCGTGCCGACATCGCCCTCGTCTGCGACACCAACATGCTCGATGGCGGCGTGCCGGCCATCACCACCATGCTGCGCGGCCTGGTCGGGGAAGAGATCACCATCTCCTGCGCCGATCGCGACCTGCATTCCGGCCTCTACGGCAATGCCGCCCGCAATCCGCTGCATCTCCTGGTCGACGTGCTCGCCTCGCTCCGTGACGAGACCGGCCGGATCACCCTGCCCGGCTTCTATGACGGCGTGGAGGATCCGCCGGCATCGGTGCGCGCCGAATGGGCACATCTGGGCGACGATGCGGCGCTGCTGGGCCCCGTGGGCTTGAGCATCCCCGCGGGCGAACAGGGCTATACCGCGCTGGAACAGACCTGGGCGCGGCCGACCTGCGAGATCAACGGCATCACCGGCGGCTATGGCGGCGAAGGCTTCAAGACCGTTCTGCCGGCCAAGGCGCAGGCCAAAGTGTCGTTCCGCATGGTCGCCGGCCAGGACCCGGACAAGGTGCGCGCCGCCTTCCGCGCCCATGTCCGGGCCCGCATTCCGTCCGATTGCAGCGTCGACTTCCACGAGCATGGCGGCTCGCGCGCCAGCGCCCTGCCGATCGACGGCGCCGAGCTGAAGGCGGCCCTGGGCGCGCTCACCGCAGAATGGGGCAAGGAGGCCGCCGTGATCGGCAGCGGCGGCTCGATCCCCGTGGTGAAGGATCTGCAGGAGGCGCTCGGCATGGACAGCCTGCTGATCGGATTCGCGAAATCCGACGACCGCATCCACTCGCCCAACGAGAAATACGACCTCACCAGCTTCCACAAGGGGACGCGGAGCTGGGTGCGGGTGCTGTACGCCTTGGCGGAATGACTAGGGGCGGCGACCGGAGCAATCCGGTTGCCGCGTTTCTGCTTCTCGGGGCGCGCAATCGATACCGGGACATATCGGCCGCGATCCGAGTTTCGGAATCGTCGCGAACTTCCGTCCGCGCGCATGGCGTCTTCTTGCTGTGCTGAAGAGGTCCGGGAGGCGCTATATCGTTTTCGCTCGCCCTTCTGCCGATCCGGCACATCACGGCTGCCACCAGGACGAACCAACCCTTGATTGCCACGCGCGTTAGGGCAATCTGTTCGTCAGACCCGCCCGGGCAAGAAAGGTTCGATCATGCAGCAGTTGGAACAGGTTGCGTTCATGGCCGCCGTACTGCTGGCGATGGTCTCCGCTCTGCTCCCCGCGCGGCCGAAGCCGCAGCCGATCCGGGTGCGGGCGCGCAGGACCCGCTAAACCGCCTCCCCAACGTCCAGCGCCTCCAGCAGCACCTGCCGGCCACGCGCGAAATCGGCATCGTGCCGGCGCGGGCGCTCCATCTCCAGCGGCAGCACGGTCCTGATCCGGCCGCGATCCAGCACTACGGCGCGGTCGCCGAGCGTCAGCGCCTCGTCCACGTCATGGGTCACCAGCAGAACGGCGCAGCCATGCTTGCGCCAGAGCCGCTCCACCAGAGCATGCATGCGCAGGCGGGTGAGCGCGTCCAGACTGGCAAAGGGTTCGTCCAGCATCAGCAGGTGCGGCGCGCGCACCAGAGCGCGGGCAATGCCGACGCGCTGCGCCTCGCCGCCGGACAGGGTGAGCGGCCATGCATCGACACGGTGCGCCAGTCCGACCTCGCCCAGCGCCGCCTCGGCCCGTGCCCCGGCATCCGCGCCATCGAGCCCGAGCATGACGTTGTCGCGCACGCGTTTCCACGGCAGCAGGCGACTTTCCTGGAACACCACGGCGACCTGATCCGGCACCGAGACGGCGCCCTCCTCCACCGGATCCAGCCCGGCCAGAGTGCGCAGCAGCGTGGTCTTGCCGGAGCCGGAACGGCCCAGAAGCGCCACGAACTCGCCGGGACGGATCTGCAGATCGAGACCGTCCAGCACGCGGTTGCCGCCGAAGGCACGGCCCAACCCCTCGACGAGGACACCGCCGCTCATCGCGCGCCTCCCGCCACCGGACGCCAGCGCAGCAGGTGCCGCTCCAGCATCCGCACCGCCAGGTCGCTGAGCAGGCCCAGCAGCGCATAGACCAGCAGACCAACCAGAATGATGTCGGTGCGCAGGAAATCCTGTGCGTCCATCATCATGTGACCGATGCCGGTGGACGCATTCACCTGCTCGGCCACCACGAGCATCAGCCAGGAAATGCCGACCGAGAAGCGCAGACCCGTGAGCAGGTCCGGCAGCGCGCCGGGCAGGACGATATGGCGGATCACCGCCATGCGGGACAGGCCGAGCGTGCGGCCCATCTCCAGCAGCTTGGGATCGATCGCGCGTATGCCCTTGGACAGGTTGAGATAGACCGGGATCATCGCGCCCAGCGCCACCAGGGCGATCTTGGGCGTCTCGCCGATGCCGAACCAGAGGATGAATAACGGCACCAGCGCCAGAGCCGGCAGCGTACGCAACATCTGCATCGGCGCATCGACCACATCCTCGCCGATACGCGACAGTCCGGCGATCAGAGCCAGGGCGATACCGACGGCGATGGCGATGGCGAGCCCGCTCCCGGCCCGGCCCAGGGACACCAGCAGGTTCTGCGGCAGAACGCCGCTGCGGATCAGGTCGAAGGCTGTCTGGGCGATGCGCAGCGGCGAGGCGAGGGTTTGCGGCGAGACCAGCCCCGCGGACGACGCTGCCTGCCATACCGCCAGAATGAGCAGAGTCGACCAGAAGCGACGCAGCGGGAGCGCGCGGCTCGGTTTCCGCGCGCCTGCCGCCGCCTTTCCGGCGGCGCGCATCGCGGGCGCCCGTATCGCCGCTGTCCGTGCCGCTGCCGTTCGTGCCGCCGTTTGGCGCGACACAGGCCGGTCGATCACCGTCGCCGGGGTGGAGACCCTGTCGAGCATGTTGGTTTCATCCGCTGTCGTTCGCGGATAGAAGAAACCATCATGCTATCGGAGGCGTCAACACATCACACTATTTTGTGTCGTTGTTTTTGACCTTCTCGAAAGCTTTCTCCGTCGGCTGCGCACTGATCAGCGCACTCATGTTGACGATGCCCCGCGCCGTCACGCTCTGGGTCAGCACATGCACCGGGCGCGACACACCGAGCAGCATCGGCCCGACCTGGAGCCCCTCCGCCGCCGCCTTCAGCAGCGAGAACCCGATATTGGCGGCATCGAGCGTGGGCATGATCAGCAGGTTGGCGGAGCCCGTGAGACGGCTATCGGGCACCGTGCGCTGGCGCAGCGCCTCGCTCAGCGCCGTATCGGCCTGCATCTCGCCATCCACCTCGAGATCCGGCGCCGCCTCGCGGATCAGGTGCAGCGCCTGACGCATCTTGCGGGCCGAGGCGCTGTCGGAGGAGCCGAAATTGGAGTGCGACAGCAAGGCCGCGCGCGGGGTGAGACCGAACTCGCGCACCGCTTCCGCCGCCAGCAGGGTCATCTCGCAAATCTGCTCGGCCGTGGGGTCGAGCACCATGTGGGTATCGCAGAAGAACAATACGCCATTGCCCTGGATCAATGCCGTGAGGGCATAGACGCGCCTGACGCTTTCGTGCGGCGGGATCACCGGCAGCACGTATTTCACCTGCTGCCACCAGCTGTTCAGCCCGCCGACGAGGGCGGCGTCCACATGGCCGGCGCGGAGCAGCATGGAGGCGGCGATGGTCGGGCGCTTCACCAGGGCGCGCGCCGCCGCCTGCATCGGCAGGCCCCTGCGCGCGACCAGCTTCTGGTAGTCGGCGATCATCGGCGCGAACAGCTCGGAGGTGTCCGGGTCGATCACCTCCACATCCTTGTCCAGATCGAGGCGCAGGCCGAGCTGGCGCAGCCTGGCCTGGATCGTCTCCCGACGGCCCAGCAGCACGGGACGGGCGATCTTGTCGTCCACCACCGCCTGGACGGCGCGCAACGTACGCTCGTCCTCGCCCTCGGCGTAGGCGATGCGCTTGGGCGTCTTGCGCGCGGCATCGAACACCGGGCGCATCACCTGGCCGGACCGGTACACCACGTCGTCCAAATCCTGACGGTAGGCGTCGAAGTCGGCGATCGGCCGTTCCGCCACGCCGCTCTCCATCGCCGCCTTGGCGACGGCGGGCGCCACCACCAGGATCAGGCGCGGATCGAAGGGCTTCGGGATGATGTATTCCGGCCCGAACATCGGCGCCTCGCCGCCATAGGCCGCGGCCACGGCTTCGCTGGCCTCGATTCGCGCCAGGCCCGCGATCGCCTCCACGGCGGCCACCTTCATCGCCTCGTTGATCTCGCGCGCGCCGCAATCCAGCGCGCCACGGAAGATGAACGGGAAGCAGAGCACGTTGTTGACCTGGTTCGGGAAATCCGAGCGGCCGGTGGCGATGATCGCATCGGGCCGCACCTCGCGGGCGAGATCGGGCAGGATCTCCGGCTCCGGATTGGCGAGCGCCAGGATGAACGGCTTCTCGCCCATCGTCTTCAGCCATTCCGGCTTCAGAACGCGCGGCGCGGACAGGCCCAGGAACACGTCCGCACCCGGCAGCACCTCGGGCAGAGTGCGGGCATCGGTCTGGTGCGCGAAACGGGCCATGTTCGCGCCCATGTTCTCGTCGCGCCCGGCATAGACCACGCCCTTCACGTCGGTGAGGGTGACGTTCTCCGGCTTCAGCCCCATCGCCACCAGCAGCTCGACGCAGGCGATCGCGGCGGCGCCGGCGCCGGAGGTGACGAGACGCACGTCGGCGAGCGACTTGTTCTGCAGCGCCAGCCCGTTGGTGACGGCGGCGGCGCAGACGATGGCGGTGCCGTGCTGGTCGTCATGGAACACGGGGATGCGCATGCGCTCGCGCAGCCTGCGCTCGATCTCGAAGCACTCCGGCGCCTTGATGTCCTCGAGATTGATGGCGCCGAACGTGGGTTCCAGCGCCGCGACGATATCCACGAAGCGGTCCGGGTCCAGAGCGTCCACCTCGATGTCGAAGCAATCGATATCGGCGAACTTCTTGAACAGGACGGCCTTGCCCTCCATCACCGGCTTGGACGCCAGCGCGCCGATCGCGCCCAGGCCGAGAACGGCGGTGCCGTTGGTGATCACGCCGACCAGGTTGCCCCGGGCGGTGTAGTCGCGCGCCTTGTCTGGGTCGGTCTTGATCTCCTCGCAGGGCGCCGCGACGCCGGGCGAATAGGCCAGCGCCAGGTCGCGCTGCGTGGCCATGCGCTTGGTCGGCACCACGGCGAGCTTTCCAGGGTTCGGCAGCCGATGGTAGTTGAGCGCCGCGCGCCGGAAATTCTCGTCCATCCCTGTACTCCCTGGGCGTGAGCGCCGTTGTTTCTGTCGCCCGGCCACCGTTCAGGAGCCGCCATGCCCCGTCAAGGCGATCCGGCGAAGAGCGGCCATGTCGGCCGTCGATCGGGCGCCGGCGGCCGGACCGATATGCCGCCATCCGCCTCCGGCGTGCTTTGATGCGCGCGGGAGACAAAACACGATGATCGAAATGCATGGATTCTGGCGCTCGTCCGCCGCCTACAGGGTGCGGATCGCGCTCAATCTGAAGGGTCTGCCGTTCCGGGAGACCTTCGTGGATCTGGATGCCGGCGAACAGAACCGGCCCGACTATCGGGCCATCAACCCGCAGGGCACGGTGCCGACCGTGCTGTTCGAGGACGGCACGCGCCTCACCCAGTCGCTCGCGATCCTGGAATATCTGGAAGAAACCCATCCCGAGCCGCCTCTGCTGCCGGCGGACCCGGCCGGCCGGGCGCGGGTGCGCGGCATCGCCGGATTGTTCGCGACCGACCATCATCCGGTGATCGTGCCTCGCGTCCGCCGTTATCTGCGCGCGCGGTTCGGCGTCGATCCGGACGGCGAAGGCGATTGGGTGCGCCATTGGCTGGAGGAAGGGCTGCGCATCGGCGAGGCGCGCCTGTCGGCCGAGCCGGAAACCGGGCGGTTCTGCCATGGCGACACCCCGACGATCGCGGATCTGTGCCTGGCCAGTCACATGGCCGCGTCGCGCGTGTTCGGCGCCGACCTTTCGGTGGGACCGACGCTTCTGGCGATCGAACGGAATTTCCTGGAGCTGGACGCATTCGACAGCGCTCAGCCCAGCAAACAGAAACGCTGAAGGCGCGGGGGACGACGCGTCCCCGTCCCGTTGCGGTGCCAGAACGGAGCCTGCTTCGCGACGATCCGGCCTTCCCTGATAAACCCAACTCAGCGATGCCGGGGAGCCCGACACCAATCCCGCCGATACGGGCCTGGCAGAGACCGGCGGCTCGCCACCTGATGCATCAAGCCACCGGCAACACGATGCCGGACCGGGCCGCTGGCGCCGCCCGTCCTTTCAACAGCGCCAGCAGCAGGGTCACGCCGTAACCCCAGAGCAGCCAGGACGCGCCCAGGCGCAGCACGTGCTCGTCCGTGCCGTAGAGAAACGGCGCCCAGCGCAGAACCGCGGCGTCGATCAGGGTCGCCACGCCGACCACCAGCGTCGTCGCCGCAAGGACCTGATCCGGCCGCAGCCGTGCCAGCCAACGGACCAGACGAATGCAGCCCCAGCAGATCGGAACGCTGGTCACGAACAGCACGCCTCCACGCAGGGGGCCGGTCAGCGAACCCGGCACCCAGCGTATGGATGCGGTCGCGACGGCCCAGAACAGGATCGCAACGACCACCAGCATCGGCATCTGTTTTCTCGTCGGCATGGCTTCGGCTCCGTTATGAAACACCCGTTACATAGCGGCGGATATGTAACGGATGCTACAGAAATCGGCATGGACAGCTCGAACGACCGTCGGAACGCACTGTGCGACCGGATCTGCGCCATCGTTCTGGCGGACGGACTCGGCGCCTTCGCCCTGCGCGGCCTTGCGGCGCGGCTCGGCACCTCGGGCCGGATGCTGCTGTATTATTTCGGCAGCAAGGACGTGCTGATCCGCGAGACGCTCCACCGGATCAACGCCGGACTGCAGGCGCGGCTGAGCGGGTTGGACGCGATGCCCCCCGTCACGCCCGGATCGCTGGTCGCCTTTCTGCTCGAACAATCGAACAAGCCGGATATGGCACCGGTGATGCGGCTGTGGACGGAGGTGGTGTCTGCCGGCGCGCGCGGCGAAACGCCCTACGACCAACTGGCGCCGTCGGTGGTGGAGAACTGGATCGGCTGGCTCGAATCCCGGCTGGTGCCCGCCTGTCGCGGCAACGGCATGGCGGAAACCATTCTGGCGCTGATGGACGGGGTGATCCTGCTGGAAACGGCGCGGCCGGGCACCACGTCGCCGGCTCGTGCGTTGCTGCCCGGATTGCTGGACGGCATGGCTAGGGACAGTCATGCTGGCGATCGAACGAATCCAGAACGGCGAGGCGAGACATGACCGAAACTCACAAGACCGCTCCGGCTCACCACGCGATGGGACTGCGCCCGATCGTGGGCAGCACACGTGCCCTGCCGCGCGACGCGGTCTGCACCGGGGCGGTGCCGGACGCGCATGTGATCGAGGCCAGCCTGAACATCCGCCCGCGCGACGAGACCGCGCTGCACGCGAAAATGAACGCACTCGGCGACCCGGATGCGCGCCGCAAGCTGATGGCGCACGCGCGGGAAACGCTCTACGGCCCCGATATCCGCGCGCTGACCGACTACGCCAACGCGCATGGGCTGACCGTGCTGGAAAGCTCGGCCGCGCGCCGTCTGGTGCGCGTGTCCGGCACGCCGCGGGCCATGGAAGCCGCCTTCGGCACCAAGCTCGAACTCTACACGTCCGGCGCGGAAACCTTCCGCAGCCATTCGGGCGAGGTGCGTCTGCCGGAAAACCTGCATGGCATCGTCGACTCCGTGCTCGGGCTGGACGATCGCGCCATCGCCCATACGCGCATCGTCCGTCCGCACGTGGCACAGCCGGGCGGCCTGGAGCCGAACAAGCTCGCCACGCTCTACGATTTTCCGACCGGCGTGGACGGAACCGGCGTGACCATCGCCCTGATCGAGCTGGGCGGCGGCTATTCCGCGTCGGACAACCAGGCCGCGTTCAAGGCGATGGGGCTGAAGACGCCGCGCGTGGTGGCCGTCTCGGTCGATGGCGCGCGCAACAAGACCGGCTCGGATGCGGATGGCGAGGTGGCGCTGGATATCCAGGTCGCGGGCGGTCTGGCGCCGGGTGCGGAAATCGCCGTCTATTTCGCGCCCAATACCGATGCAGGTTTCTCCGACGCCATCTCGCAGGCGGCGCACGACACCACCACCAAGCCCTCCGTGATCTCGATTTCCTGGGGCGGCCCGGAAAGCTCGTGGAGCACGCAGGCAGTCTCGGCGATGAACAGCGCGCTGCAGGATGCGGCGGCGATGGGCATCTCGGTCTACGTCGCGTCCGGCGACAGCCTGGCCACCGACGGCGTCGATGACGGCATGGCGCATGTGGATTTCCCGGCCTCCTCGCCCTGGGCGATCGGTTGCGGCGGCACGCATATCGCCGTCTCGGGCAATGCGATCACGGCCGAGATGGTCTGGAACGATTCGCTCCAGGGCGGCGGCGGCACCGGTGGCGGCATCAGCGATCTGTTCGACGTGCCCGCCTTCCAGACCAGCGTGAACCTGCCCGCCAGCGTCAACGGCGGCCGCAAAGGGCGCGGCGTGCCCGACGTCGCCGGCGACGCAGCACCCGGCAGCGGCTATCTGGTCGTGGTGGACGGCAAGAAGGAAGTGGTCGGCGGCACATCAGCCGTGGCGCCGCTCTGGGCCGGGCTGACCGCCCTGATCAACCAGAAGGCCGCCGTGCCGGTCGGCTTCCTGCCGAATTTTCTCTATGGGCAGATCAAGGCCGGGCGAAAGCTCACGGTGGAGATCACCAGCGGCAACAACAAGCCGGCCAACTCGCAGATCGGCTATCAGGCCGGCCCGACCTGGAACGCCTGCACCGGGCTCGGCCGCCCGGACGGCAAGGCGCTGTTCGCGGCGCTGACCGCGCGCACCGGATCGAACGGCGCGTCCGTATAGGCCGGGCCGCCGGGAAGGCGGCGCGGGGCTGCGTCCCGCGCCGCATCCGGACGGCCGTCACACCGCTTCATAATCGAGCTGAGGCTCGAGCACCGCGTCGCCGTCCGAATGAATCGTGACCGGAATGGACTTGGCGGCGGGCGTCTTGCTGCCGACCGCATAATGCCAGATCGGCATGAGCACGTTGCATTCCGGGTAATAGCCGCCGATGCAGCCGATCGGAATGTCGTAGGCGACAACCAGCATTCCGGAGAGATGACGGTCGATCCCGTCCTCTGCGACGGTGCGCAGGGTCACGGCCTGTCCGACGCGCAGGCCGAGCCGGTCGATATCGGAACGGTTCATCAGCACCACCTTCCGCGTGTTCTTGATGCCGCGGAAGCGATCGTCGTAGCCATAGACCGTGGTGTTGAACTGGTCGTTGCTGCGCAGCGTCATCAGTCGGAGCACGTCGTACCCGCTCGCCGGCATGTCCAGATCCTCCTCGAGCGCATCCGGCGTAACGAAGTTGGCCCGGCCCGTCTCCGTCTTCCATTCGCGCCGGTTCACCGGCATGTCGCGCTGAAAGCCGCCGGGTTCCCACATGCGCCGTTCGTAGTCCCAGAAGATCTCAGGGAGCGTTTCCGCGATCTCCTTGCGTATTTCGGCGTAGTCGGTTTCGTATTCGGTCCAGCGTACGCGCGGATTGGGCTCCAGCGTCTTGCGGGCGATCTCGCAGATGAGGCGAATCTCGCTGATCAGATGCGGCGAAGCCGGCGAGCGCACGCCCCGGTTGCCATGCACGCAGCCCGACGTATCCTCCATCGACAGCGCCTGCGGCCCGGCCGCGGTACGATCGGCCTCGATCCGCCCGATCACCGGCAAGATATAGCTCTTCGCCCCCGGCAGAAGCGCGCTCCGGTTGAGTTTGGTGATGACGTTGACCGTCAGGCCCAGCTTGCGCCAGGCCGGCTCCATCCGGCCATGATCGGGAATGGCGCGCACGAAATTGCCGCCCAGCATGAAAAAAACGTCGACCTTGCCATCGAGAATTGCCTCGCAAGCCTCGACGGTGTTGTAGCCGGCTTCCCGCGGCGGCTCGAACTCGAACTGCCGGGCGATCCTGTCGAGCGGAAACAGTTCGGGCCTCTCGGTGATGCCAACCGTGCGCTGCCCCTGGACGTTGGAGTGGCCGCGCACCGGACAGATCCCGGCACCTTCGCGGCCAATATTGCCGCGCATCAACAGAAGATTGACCAGCATCTGCACGGTCTCGACACCCGCCCTGTGCTGGGTGAGCCCCATGCCGTAAATACCGATGACCTTGTTCGAGCGGCAGTACACCGCGGCGGTGGATTCCATTTCCGCGCGATGCAGTCCCGAACGGCGCTCCAGCTCGTCCCAGTTCCGGGCGCGCAGCCAGTTGGCGAACGTCTCGAATCCGTGCGTGTGCACAGCCAGAAAGTCCAGATCGAGAACCGGTGCGCCGCCGGCGGACACGGCCTCGTCATGGGTCGCGAGCACCGCCTTGCAGATGCCGGCGAGAGCCGCGAGGTCGCCGCCCGCCTTCACCTGGTGATACTGCGAGCTGATCCGCGTTCCCTTCCCGCTGAGCATCTCGGCAGGCGATTGCGGGTTGAGGAAGCGCTCGAGGCCGCGTTCGCGCAACGGGTTATAGGTGATGATGCGCGCGCCACGACGTGAGGCTTCCTGCAACGGATGCAGCATGCGCGGCGAATTGCTCCCCGGATTCTGGCCGAAGAACAGAAAGCAATCGGCCTTGGCTAAATCGTTGAGCGAAACCGTGCCCACGCCCTGGCCGATGCTGACCGGCAGGGCCACGGAGGTGGTTTCGTGACACATATTGGAGCTGTCGGGCAGATTGTTGTTGCCGTAGAGGCGCGCGAACAACCCGTAGAGATAGCTGCCCTCGTTGGACAGGCGGCCGGAGCTGTAGAACACCGCGCCGTTCTTCTTGTCCTCAACCGCGCGTAGCGTGTGCGCGATGTCGTCCACGGCTTCGCCCCACGAGACCGGCACGTATTTATCCGAGCCCGCATCGTAGCGCATCGGGTGCGTCAGCCGTCCTGCCTGCTCCAGAGCGTACTCGTCCCAGCCGCGCAATTCGGTGACGGTGTGCTTCGAGAAGAAGTCGGGCGTGCAGCGATGGGCGGTGATCTCCCAGGCCACGGCCTTCACACCGTTCTCGCAATACTCGAACGGGAGCGGCGTCGCCGGCTTGACCCAGGCGCAACTGTTGCACTGATAGCCATCGACCTTGTTGTGCCGGCTGAGGGCGACGGGCGCGCTGCCGAGAACACCTTCGCGACGCAGGATATTGCCGACCGATCTGGCGGATCCCCACCCGCCGGCAGGCAGACGATAGGGCGAATGGATAGGCTTGCTCACGGCGGTCGCTCCTGCTGCGTCCACCTGGTGTTACACCTCTCACGTCGCCGTGGCTTTCAGGAACCGGGGCGGCCGGCGGAACTTCTTCGTGAGAAGTTTAAAGAATCCAGGAGATTTCGATGACGGTCGGATACGACTACATGCTGAAGAAAGGCGCCGGCCCCTCGGCGCCGAAAGTCTTTTTCGACACGAAGATCGTCCCGGCGATCGTCAATATGCTGGGGGCGGGAGAAGTGGCGCTCGATACTGCAGCACGCCGTTTGCGCGTGCGGCCGTCGGTTCTTCTGGGCGGCGCGGGCGCGGTTTTGGGAGTTGCTGTCCTGGCCGCGTCGCGACGATGAGGTTTGAACAGGACGGGGTGGTCAATCTCGCCCTGACGGAAATCTCGAATGATCGATCTTCGTTCCAGCGATAGGGGTATATCGCAATACTGCGATGCCTTCGCCCATTTATATCCTTCCACATCGCCGGGATTGCTACGGCGCATGGGCGCGATCAGCAGCGAGCAGGAAGCCCACCTCAGCAAAACCGGAGAGGATGATCTGCAATGGCTGGATACCCCTTCCTACACAGCGTTGCCGCGGTCGCGGGGCAGTTGGCCGGCGTGATCCACGGAGAAACCGGCATCCCGCCAGAGTGGATCGACCGCGTGGCCTGGGGGCAGGCGATCTGGGACCGGGCGGACCGCCTGTTCGAGCTGCAGCTTGCCTGACCGGCGCACCGGCAAGCACGGATCGCCCCCCGCGATCTATGCTCCAGCCTCAATGCGATCCAGAATCGCGATTGCCTCCACACAGGCCGCCGCCGCCTCGCGTCCCTTGTTGTGCTCGTCGTCGCGCGAGCGGGATACCGCCTGCGCATCGGTGTAGGTGGTGAGGACGCCGAAGGCGATCGGCGTGTCGGTGGAAAGCTGCGCCTGCATCAGGCCAATCGTGGCGCCCAGGCTGATGAACTCGAAATGCGCCGTGTCACCCTTCACGACGCAGCCCAGGCAGATCACGCCGCGATAGCGGCCGGTCTTCGCCAGGCTCTGCGCAATCAGCGGCAGTTCGTAGGCGCCGGGCGCCGCGATCACGTCCTCGTCGCGCACGGCGATGTCGTGTTCGCCCAGCCATTCGATCGCGCCGCGACGCAGACCGTCGGTCACGTCCTCGTTGAAGCGGCTGACCACGAGGGCGAGGCGGGGCGGCGTGGCAAAGCGCAGATCCGGCGTGCTGCGGGGCGTGTTGGTGCTCATCTGTTCGTCCTTATTCGGCGGCTTCGTCGCCGATGCTGGCCAGCACGTGGCCCATCCTGTCGCGCTTGGTGCGCATGTAGCGATCGTTGTGCGCGGTCTGCGGCATCTCCAGCGGAACGCGCTCGGCGACGGTGATTCCGTGCCCTTCGAGAGCGGCGATCTTGGCCGGGTTGTTGGTCAGCAGCGCCAGGCGCTCCACGCCGCAATCGCGCAGGATCGCCGCGGCCACGGAATAATCGCGCGCATCGGCGGCGAAGCCCAGGCGATGATTGGCTTCCACCGTATCCAGCCCCTCATCCTGCAAGGCATAGGCCCGCACCTTGTTGGCGAGCCCGATGCCGCGGCCTTCGTGCCCGCGCAGATATAGCAGGATTCCGTTGTCGGACTCCGCGATGCGCCGGGCCGCCGCCTGGAGCTGGGTGCCGCAATCGCAGCGGAGCGAGCCGAACACGTCGCCGGTCACGCATTCGGAATGAAGCCGCACCAGCGGCAGCGTCCCGGAAGCGGACGGATTGCCCTTGATCAGGGCCAGATGTTCGCCGCCGTTGCGGTCGATATAGGCGCGCATCTCGAAGATCGTGTCGCTATTGGCCACGGGCAGCGTGGTGGTGGCGCCGCGCCGCACCATGGGCGACCCGGTTTCGCGATCGCGGAGATAGGCGACCAGTTCGGCAATGGTGACGATCGGCAGGTCGTGCCGGGCGCCGAACTCTTCCAGCTCCGCCATGCGCGCCATCGAGCCGTCGGCGCTCATGATCTCGCAGATCACCGCGGATGGGCGTAGCCCGGCCAGCTTCAGCAGATCGACAGAGCCTTCCGTGTGTCCGTCACGCTCCAGGACGCCGCCCGGGACGCAGCGCAGCGGGAAGACGTGTCCTGGCGACACGAGATCGGCCGGCACGGCGTCGGGCGACGCGGCCACGGCGATGGTGCGGGCGCGGTCGCGCGCGGAGATGCCGGTCTCGACGCCGGTGGCGGCCTCGATCGACACGGTGAAGGCGGTGGAGCGCGGCGCGCGGTTGTCGCGCACCATCGGCGGCAGGCCGAGACGATCCACCTGTTCCGGCTCCATCGCCAGGCACACCAGGCCCCGGCAATGGGTGACCATGAAGTTGATGGCGTCGGCCGTGACGTGCTGCGCCGCCATCACGACGTCGCCTTCGTTCTCGCGCCCCTCGTCGTCGGTCATGATCACCATGCGGCCCTCGCGCAAGGCTTGGATCGCGGCGGCGATGCGGTCCGGATAATCGGTCATGCGGGAATCCTCGCGAACTGCTCGACATATTTGGCGATCACGTCGATCTCGACGTTGATCGGGTCGCCGATGCCGAGGCCACCCAGGGTGGTATGGTCCCAGGTATGCGGAATGATGGTGACGGAGACGGCGAAATCGTTGCCCCCGGGTACCTCATCGGGCTCCTCGATCCGGTTCAGCGTCAGGCTGATCCCGTCCAGGGTGATGGAGCCCTTGTCCACGCAGTAGCGCCGCAGACGGGCCGGAAGAACGAAGCGCAGCACACGCGCTTCCCCGGACGGGGCGATGCCGTCCAGACGGCCGACGCCGTCCACATGGCCCTGCACGATATGGCCGCTGAGGCGCGTGGACGGGGTGACGGCGCGTTCCAGATTGACCTTGTGCCCTTCGGCCAGACGTCCGAGCGCGGTCACGCGCAGGGTTTCCGGGCTGACGAACACCGACATCCGGCCCTGCGGGTCGAATTTGGTCACGGTGAGACAAACGCCGTTCACCGCTACGCTTTCGCCCAGCGACAGATCCGGGAAGCCCGTTTCCACGTCGAACTGGACGGTGCCGTCGCCCGGCGTGACGCGATGGATCCGGCCGAGCCGTTCTATGATCCCAGAGAACATGCACCCTCCTCGAGACAGCGCGACAGCTCCGGCAGGAGCGGCAGCGGCGAGGCCGCGCGCGCATCCGCGACGTCGATGGCGAGCCGGTCGGGCTCGCCCTCCGCGCCGCGCGTGATCACCAGCCGGTCGTTCCACAATCCGGCTTCCTCCAGCGAAGCCAGCAGCGACGGGCCGGCTTCCGCCATCGCCCACATCGCCCCCGCCTCGGCCAGCACGGCCGGCACCAGATCGGGCCCCGGCACGCGACGCAGAACGAACCGTCCCGCGGCCGCTTCCATCCAGTCGGAGGGCAGGGTCCGGTTGCCCACCACGACCAGGAGACGCCGGCGGCCGGGATGGTCCGGCAGGCGGCGCACGTCGAATCCGGGCCGGTCGGCCAGGACCGTGCCCGTGCCGGTCACGATCGCATCGGTTGCCCGCCGCAGACGATGCGCCAGCAGCAGAGAGCGTTCGGACGTGAAGGTGCTCTGCCCGGCGGGCGGCAGCATGGAGCCGTGGCGGTCGATCGCCTGCTTGACGGTGATCCAGGGCTTCCGCTCGACCGCGAGACGCCGGAACGGCGCGATCAGCGCGGCGCAACGCCGGGCGATCGGGCCGTCGCCGTCCAGCGTGCGCACCGCCAGCCCGGCCTTGGCCAGACGGGCCGCGCCATGGCCGGACACGTTCGGATTGGGATCGGGGCAGCCGATCCAGACCTCCCTGACCGGGCTGCGCAGGATCGCCTCGGTGCAGGGGCCGGTGCGGCCGCGATGGTTGCAGGGTTCCAGAGTCACGACGAGCGTGCGCGCATCGTCCCAGCGGCCGCTTTCGCGCAGGGCGTTCAGCGCCGCGGCTTCGGCATGCGGCAGACCGGCGCGCTCATGGCCACCCGTGGCGAGAAGACGGCCCTGGGCATCGAGAATTGCGCAACCGACCGGGGGGTTGGGAGCGGTGTTGCCGAGAAAGGCCAGGGCGGCGCCGATGGCAGCGGCGAAGCCGGATGCCACCGCATCCGTCAGCTTGCGCTCGTCGATCAGGCTGTCCGCCGCACCCGTACTCAAAACACGATCCCGTCCCATACCGGACGACACCCAGGGCGCAGCTCACCGCATACGGCGTCCCCGAACGGGGCGCGCCGCCGCAGCCAGCGTTCTCTCTCATCCGGACTATACCGTCGGCCCCGGAATCGCACCGGATCTGCTGACCCCGCTCCCAGGGGAAGCGGGCGCTCGCGGGCTGATGCGCGGTCGCCCGCGCAAACACCGCCGGTGGGGAATTGCACCCCGCCCTGAGAACGTCACCTGCCTATCTAGGGTCGCGCAGGGTCCGTTCGCAAGAGCGGACGGATGCGACCCGCCGAAACCCGGGCCGGACGGTCGTTTCGGGCACGCTCCGGTTCTGGCGGAGTGCGTGATTCCCGCGCATGATGGTCCGGCACGTCATGAACGATTACCTGCCCCCTCTCGACGATTCCGGCCCACAACAGGCCCTCCGGCCCGATGGCGCCGAGGACGGCGCGCAGGCCAATGCCACGGCGGACCGCCCCTTGTCGCGCCGCCAGCAGGACATCGCTTCCCTGCTGCGCGGTTCGGGACGCCTGTCGGTGGAAGAGCTGGCCTCGCGCTTCACCGTCACGCCGCAGACCATCCGGCGCGACCTGAACGAGCTGGCCGATGCCGGCGTCATCACGCGCGTGCATGGCGGCGCCATTATCGCGTCCGGCATCGCCAACCTGTCCTACGACGCGCGCAAGCAGGTCGCGTCCGAAGCCAAACGCCGCATCGGCGAGGCGGCCGCGGCGCTGATCCCCGAAAGCGCCTCCATCTTCATCAATCTCGGCACCACCACCGAGGAGGTCGCGCGCGCCATCGCCGGACGCAGCGGGCTGATGGTCGTCACCAACAACATGAACGTGGCGCTGAAGCTCTACCGCAACCCCGGCATCCAGGTGATCGTCGCCGGCGGTTCGCTGCGTGCGTCGGATGGCGGCATCGTCGGGCGGCTGTCTGCGGATGCGTTCCGGCAGTTCAAGGCGGATGTGGCCGTGATCGGCACCTCGGCGATCGACGGGGACGGCGCTCTGCTGGATTATGACCTGCGCGAGGTGCAGGTGTCTCGGGCGATCATCGACAATGCGCGCCGCGTGATGCTGGTCACGGATTCCTCCAAATTCACCCGTGCCGCCCCGGTGCGCATCGCCCGTCTGGAGGAGATCGACATGCTGGTGACCGATCGGCTGACCGATCCGGCCCTCCGTGCGTTGTGCCGGGAGGCGGGCGTGGAGGTGATCGAGACGGACGCAGAGGCGGATTCTTCGCTCACGCAAGGCTGATGCGCGGAACCTTGTTCGTTTGGTTCGTTCGATACTATAATCCGAACCAACCAAACGCGCTCACCGCCGCGCTGTGCCCGGGGCGGAGCAAGGAACGTCCCGATGAACGTGAGTCCGCAGAAAAGCAGCCTGCATCCTCCCTATGACATCGCGATCATCGGCGGCGGCATCAACGGGAGCGGCATCGCCCGTGACGCCGCCGGTCGTGGCCACCGCGTCTTCCTGTGCGAGAAGCGCGATTTCGCCTCCGGCACCTCCTCCGCCTCGACCAAGCTAATCCATGGCGGCCTGCGCTACCTCGAATATTACGAGTTCAGGCTGGTGCGGGAAGCGCTGCGCGAGCGCGAGGTGCTGTGGGGGATCGCGCCGCATATCGCCTGGCCGCTGCGATTCGTCCTGCCGCACCACACGGCGCTGCGGCCGCGCTGGCTGCTGCGCCTGGGCCTGTTCCTCTACGACAATATCGGCGGCCGCAAGCGCCTGCCGGCGACGCGTTCGGTGGATCTGCGCACGGACAAGACGGGCCGTCCGCTGAAGCCGGAGTTCACGCGCGGTTTCGAATATTCCGATTGCTGGGTCGAGGATTCCCGTCTCACCGTGCTGAACGCCGCCGCGGCGGCCTCGCTCGGCGCCACAGTGCGGTCCCGCACGGCCTGCGTGTCGGCCACCCGCCAGGACGGGCTGTGGCACATCACCACCAGGTCCGAGGACACCGGCGAGGAGGACACCATCCTGGCCCGCGCCCTGGTGAACGCGGCGGGGCCCTGGGTGGACAGTGTCGTGCATCAGGTGGTGCGGGAGAACAAGCGCGCGCCGGTGCGTCTGGTCCAGGGCAGCCACATTGTGGTGCCGCGCCTGTACGATCACGACGAATGCTACATCTTCCAGAACGCCGACAAGCGCATCTTCTTCGTGATCCCCTACGAGACCGACTACACGCTGATCGGCACCACGGATCGCGACTACGACGGCGATCCGGCCGATGTGCGCGCCACACCCGAAGAGATCGATTATCTGTGCCGCTCGGCGAGCGACTATCTCCGCCAGCCGGTGACGCCGGAGATGGTGGTCTGGACCTATTCCGGCGTGCGGCCGCTCTATGCCGACGACGAGCAGGGCAAGGAAGGGTCCGCGTCCGCCGCGACGCGCGACTACGTGCTGAAGCTGGAACAGGAGCCAGGCCAGGCGCCGCTGCTCAACATCTTCGGCGGCAAGATCACGACCTATCGCCGTCTGGCTGAATCCGTTCTGGCCAAGATCGAGCCGCTTCTGCCGGCGCCGCAGAACGGGCGCCGTGCCGGCTGGACCGCGACCGTGCCTCTGCCCGGCGGCGACTTCGCCCGCGACGGCTACGAGCGTCTGGTCGCCGATCTGGCCGCGCGCTACCCGTTCGCGTCCCAGCGTCTGCTGCGCCGGCTGGTGCGCCATTACGGCACGCGGGCCTCTGTCGTCCTGGGCGACGCGCAATCCATGGCCGATCTCGGCCGCGAGCATGGCGCCGATTTGACCGATGCCGAGCTGCGCTATCTGGTGCGGCACGAATGGGCCCGCACCGGCGAGGACGTGCTGTGGCGCCGCACGAAGCAGGGTCTGCGGCTGACGGCGGAGCAGCGTGCAGCTGTGGACGAGGCGGTTAGGGCGATCGCGGCGGAGGAGATGGCTGCGACGGTGCGCTAGAGCAGGAAGAACCTTCTTTTTCTGAAGAAAAAGAAGCAAAAAGACTTTCATCCGTTTGGCGCGGAGGAGGCGGCGCCGATCTTACGGCGCAATGAGTTGTTTCGATGCGGTCTCCCATCGCCAGAGCCGGTCATTGGTCAAGCGGGTTCCGCCGAGCCACCGGCAAACCGGGTTGTGTCGCGACCAGTCTTCCGTCCCGGCGACCAGATCGGCCCCGAAATAGGTCAGCCGGACCGGACTTTCCCAAAAACGTTTCTGCCTGTCCTGATCTTGGAACAGGTCGAGCCCGGCTTGGCGCTCGGTCACGCCGGACAAGGCCGGGACGGGTGCCGCGGCGAGTTCGCAGATCAGCTGTTCGATTTCGGCGTACCAGAGAGGAACACGGTCGCCTGAGCGGAGCGTCCGCAAGACAAGTTTCTGCAGAACGCGGTCCTGTTCGGGCAAAACGCGATCGGCCTGTCCGGGACCGCGCTGCATGGCCTCGATCCACCAGAACTCCCGTTCGGTGAGCGCGAGAATGCGACGGGCGGTCGCACCGAGACCGGTTCCGTCCGGCAGCTCGCGCAAGGTTCTCTCGATCGCGCTGACCAGTCCGGGCAGACGCTGGGTCTCCGGATCGTCGCGGAGACTGGACCAGGATTCTGGAGTCGGCGCGCCGAACGCCGACCAGGCCCGCCGGGCGAGAGCAAGATCGGCAGCTTCGACCGGCCGGGGTGGAAGCACCCAGTCGCCGGGCCGCCGCTCCCCCAGAGGGCTGTCGGAGAGTTTCAGCCACAGCCGGGGCGCGATGTCTGGCAGGGCGCCGAGCCAGTCCAGCAACTGCACCAGGATGAGTTGCGCGTTGGGATCGGGATCGATCCACAACTCGATCCGGTCATGGTCGCGGCATTCGTCCGGAAGGCGTGTCCAGATTCGTTGCAGGAGGCTTCCGCCGGGACGCTCGAAATCGAACCAGTGCGGTTCGCTGTAGAGATTGTCAGCCTCGTAGAGCGCGCGCTGCCTTTGGAAGAAGGTCTCGGGCGGCCCATCGGCGGGAACCGGACCTGCGACCAAGCGATGCGTGAACCGTCGGATGCGGTCCGCGCGCTTCTCCTGTTTGAGATGCCCGGCACCCGAATCGCATGTCACGAGGATCAGGGCCGACATCGCAGCGCCTTCCGAGGGAAGAGCCGAGGCTGGGCGCGGTGACGGACCTGGATCAAGTCACGAACTGTTCCAGCACCGGACGCCTGTGCCGCGGAGCCCTCGTGGCCTGCACACAGGAAAAGGGCGGAAGGATCGCTCCTCCCGCCGTTTCGTTTTCCGAAGCCGGTGTTCGCTTCAGGCGGCGTCCGGCTCCACCCAGGAGCGGGCGTGGTCGAGCGCCTTGCGCCAGCGCGCATGCAGCGCCTCGCGGCGGTCGGCCGACATGGAGGGCTCGAACACGCGGTCCGCCTTCCAGAGCTGACGCACCTGATCGAGGTTCTTGTAGACGCCGACGGCAAGGCCGGCCAGGAAGGCGGAGCCGAGGCCGGTGGTCTCGACATTGGCCGGGCGGATCACCGGGATGCCGAGCAGATCGGCCTGGAACTGCATCAGCAGGTTGTTGTTCGACGCGCCGCCATCGACGCGCAGCTCCTTCAGGCTGATGCCGGAATCGTTCTCCATCGCGCGCAGCACGTCCACGGTCTGGAAAGCGATCCCTTCCAGCGCGGCGCGGGCGATATGCGCGTCGGTGGTGCCGCGCGTCATGCCGACGATGGAGCCGCGCGCATACTGATCCCAGTGCGGCGCGCCGAGGCCGACGAAAGCCGGCACGAGATAGACGTCGCCGGTATCGGGAACGGAGGATGCCAGCGCCTCGACCTCGGAGGAGGAGCGGATGATCTTCAGGCCGTCGCGCAGCCACTGCACCACGGCGCCGGCGACGAAGATCGAGCCTTCCAGCGCGTAGTGGGTCTCGCCGCCATGCCGCCAGCCGATCGTGGTCAGCAGCTTGTTGCGCGACGGCACCGCATCCTTGCCCGTGTTCATGAGCATGAAGCAGCCGGTGCCGTAGGTGTTCTTCACCGTGCCGGGCTCGTGGCACATCTGGCCGAACAGGGCCGATTGCTGGTCGCCCGCGATGCCGGCGATCGGAATGCCGGACAGGGTGCCGGTGGCCTCGCCATACACCTCGGACGAGCTTTTCACGTCCGGCAGCATCGAACGCGGCACGCGGAGATGACGCAGCATCTCCTCGTCCCACTCGCGGGTGTGGATGTTGAACAGCAGGGTGCGCGAGGCGTTGGTCTCGTCGGTGACATGCACGGCGCCGCCGGTGAGGCGCCAGATCAGCCAGCTATCCACCGTGCCGAAGGCGAGTTCGCCGCGCTCGGCTTTTTCCCTGGCGCCGTCGACGTGATCCAGGATCCACGCCATCTTGGTGCCGGAGAAATAGGCGTCGATCACCAGACCGGTGCGCTCCTGCACGGTCTTTTCCAGACCGTCCGCCTTCAGCCGGTCGCACAGGCCGGCCGTGCGGCGATCCTGCCAGACGATGGCGTTGTAGACCGGCCGGCCGGTGCGGCGATCCCAGACGATGGTGGTTTCGCGCTGGTTGGTGATGCCGATGGCGGCGATCCGGTTCAGCGGCAGATTGGCCCGGTTCACCACTTCGGCGGCGACGCCGCTCTGGGTGGCCCAGATCTCGTTCGGATCGTGCTCGACCCAGCCGGGCTGCGGGAAGATCTGGCGGAACTCGGCCTGGGCCACCGCGACGATCCCGCCATCGGGATCGAGCAGCAGCGCCCGGGAGCTGGTGGTGCCTTGGTCGAAGGCCAGCAGGTGGTCACGCATGGTCAGCGGGCTTTCCTTGGAGTTTCCAGGTTTCGGTCAGGCGCTCAGGCGGGTGCGAACGGTCGCCGCGGGCGCGGCCTCGACCTGTGGGACGCCGGTCTGGACATAATCCGGGTCCATGCCTGAGGCGCGATTGCGCATCTCATGTGCCCGGGCGAGGGGCCGCCCGATGCAGAAATCGTAAACCACTGCACCCAGAACGCCGCCGACCAGCGAGCCCAGTACGGGCGGCAGCCAGATGCCGGAACCGTCGGTCAGGCCGTTGTTCTTGAAACCGGCCACGACGGCGAACAAACGCGGGCCGAAATCGCGGGCCGGGTTGATCGCATAGCCCTGCATGCCGCCCCAGGAAATGCCGATGGCGAGCACCAGCAGGCCGATCACGATCGGCGCCAGATTGGAGGGCGCATGGATATTGAACTTGTCACCGACGGCTAGGATCAGGGCCAGCAGAATCGCGGTGCCGACCACCTGGTCGATGAAGGCCGGCCAGAAGCCGGGCACGGCGGGGAACGTCGCGAACACGCCCGTGGTGTGATCGAACGCCGGATCGACGTGAATCCACTGGGCGTAATAGACCAGGAACACGATCGCCGCGCCCAGGAACGCGCCCACGAACTGCCCGGCCACGTAATGCGGCAGCTTGGACCAGGGGAAGCGTCCGGTGACGGCCAGCGCCAGGCTCACGGCGGGGTTCAGGTGCGCGCCGCTGGTCGCCCCTGAAATATAGATGCCGAACGTCACCGCGAGGCCCCAGCCCAGCACGATGTTGGTGTAGCCGCCATGCGGCACGGGGCCGGCATTGGGGAACAGGACCACCATGGCGACGGAGCCGCATCCGAACAGGATGAGCACCATCGTGCCGAACAATTCGGCGACGAACTCCTGCAGCCTTGAATATGTCATCGACGATCTCCCGACGCCCCCGCCTTGTTCGCGGGGTGCTTGCGTTCTCAAGCGCAGACGGGTCGAACCGGATGAGGCACGGCGGCAGAGGATGCCCGCGTCGCCGATATGCGGCCACGACACCTTTCCACCCCGTGAAATCGCTCGAGACTCGCTCGAGACTCATTCCCACCCAACCAACGGCGCCATTCGCGCTCTTTCGGTTTTCACCAGATCACGAAAAAAGCGAACGATCAAGTAATCAAATCGCTCATCGATCTCTCCCGAAACGAGCGCATCATCGGGTCGCTGCGGCGATCCGGGCCAGTTCCATCGCAGCGGCGGGTGCGGTTTCCTTGGCGCCTGCGATCACGAAGGCGAACACCTCCCGCGCACCCGGTCGCACCGGCGGCGCATCCGGAACGGCGATGGCGTCCGGCACGATGCCGCGCGACAAGGCGTCGAGACGCTCCACCCAGAGCGCCAACGCCTTTGCGGGATAACCGAACCTTTCCCCGGATTGCGTCCCCTGAAGCCGCAGATAAACGAAATCGGCGGTGATCGGCGTGCGCGTTTCGACGCCCTGCTTGTCCAGCCCGACCAGCGCCACATTGCGCGCGCCGAGCAGCGCCAGGGCGGCGGGATCGAGGAAGCTCGGATGCTGGGCTTCCAGCGCGTGACGAAGCTTCGTGCCGTCGAGCCGCTCCGGAAGCAGGTCGAGAAAGGCCGAGAGCTGATCCGCATCGAATGTCCGCCCCGCCGGAAGCTGCCACAGGATCGGGCCGAGCCTGTCGCCGAGTTCGGACAGGCCGGATTGGAGGAACCGTTCGATCGCCGGTTTCGCCTCCGCGGCATCCTTGCGCTGCGCGGCGCCTCGGGCGGCTTTCACGGCGAAGCGAAACCCGTCCGGCACCTCCGCCGCCCAGCCCCGGAAAATATCGGCGGTCTGGGTGCGATAGAAGGTGGCGTTGATCTCGATCGCCGACAGGACCGAAGCGGCGTGGCGCAGATGCTCCTTCGGCTTCATTCCCGGCGGATAGAACGTCTCGCGCCACGGATCGAACACCCAGCCACCGATCCCGGTTCTGATCGTTCCTTTCATGGGCGAGCCTTTCTCGAATTCCGCAGCCCGATGCCGGCGCTATTTCTTCATCGGCAGCGTCGTCATCACCACACGGATCTGATGCCCGGACAACAGGTGATCGGGGCTGAGGCCGTTGCCGATGAGGGCCGCCCGCACCAGATCGGGATAGCGTTTGCAGCAATCCGGCGCATGTGCGGGGCGCTCGATGGTGATGCGCGTGAGAGCGGCGCGGCCATAGGCCTGGACGGCGCGGCCGATGGTGGCGGAGGCTCTGGCGTCGAGCGCTGCGCCGTCATCGGCCTGCACGGCGAAATCGATCACCGGCACGGGAGGCGGCGCGGCGGTGAGATCCTCGCCTGGCACCTTGGGCATGGGCGGGCGGGGATAGCCCCATTGGAACACGGTGAATTGCAGCCCCTGCGGCGCTGGCGTTCCGGCTGATTTGGAGGCGGCGTTCTGTACCGAGCCCGGCCCCTGCGGCCCGTAGAGCGGATTGGCATAGGAATAGGCCGAGCCGAAGGCCGTGGTGTCGGCGCCGGTATTGGGATCGCGCAGGGTGTCGGACGGCTTCTTGACCGTTGCCGGATCCGGCAATGGCGCATTGCGCAGACGCCGGGCCTGATCGGCACCGGGCGAAGCGCTGACGCTCTGGGAGAAGTCGTAGCTTTGCGGCACGGACAGGGTGATCGCGCTCGGGCTCTTGCCTGTTCGTGCCTTCGCCGGTGCGTCCTCCCCCAATGACTGCGCGCGGGCGACCGGGCAGGCTGCCAGACCAGCCAGAACCAACAGCGGAAGCACGGACCGGCGGGGCATGCGCTCCGGTTTAGGAGGCGGCCCCGGCCTCGGCAACAGCGGCTTCGTGTCGTTCCGCAACCGGGAACGCCACCCCCTCCCCGATCACGGCGACGCCCACCATCGTGCCGGGCTGAAGCGCATGGCCGGTGCCGCCATCGATACGGGCGGACACACGCTGCCCTTCGGCCAGGCGCAACACCACGCCGGCATCATGGCCGTAGTAGCTGATGGTCTCGACCGTGGCGCGGCAGGGCGCGTTCGGGTCGAGCGCGATCTGCTCTGGCCGCAGCATGAGCTGCACCGCGCCGGTCCGCACGCCGCAATCCGGCGCCAGCATCACCTCGCCGAGCGGGCAGCGTACGGTGCGATCCTGCGCCCACCCCTCCAACAGCACAGCCTCGCCCACGAAACTGGCCAGCGCCGCGTCCACCGGACGGCGATACAACGTCGCCGGCGCCGCCACCTGCACCAGCCTTCCGTCCCGCAGCACGCCGACCCGGTCGCCCATCGACAGCGCCTCGCCCTGATCGTGCGTGACCAGAAGCGCGGCGGCGCCGGCCTGATGCAGCGCGTCGGCGACGGCGCGCCGGGTGCCGGCGCGAAGCCCGGCATCCAGGGCGGAGAACGGCTCGTCCAGCAGCACCAGCCTCGGTTTCGGTGCCAGCGCCCGGGCCAGGGCGACACGCTGCTGCTCGCCGCCGGACAGGGTCTGCGGCGAGCGCGCGGCATAGGCGGCCGGCAATCCGACCAGCTCCAGCAGGTGCGCGGCCAGCCTGTCGGCGGCGGCGCCGCTGCGATCGGCCCGGCCGAGGCCGAACAGGATGTTCGCGGATACGGAGAGATGCGGAAACAGGGCACCGTCCTGAGCCACATAGCCGACGCCGCGTTTTTCCGGGCGCACGAAGATGCGCCTGCGGCCGCTCGCATCGTCCACCGGAACGCCGCCGATCAGGATGCGGCCGGAATCGGCCCGCTCGAAACCGCAGACCAGACGCAGCAGCGTGGTCTTGCCGCCGCCGGACGCGCCCAGGATCGCCAGCAATTCGCCCGGCCGCACCGTGAGGTCGACTCCGCGCAGCACCTCGGTCTCGCCGAAGGCCCGGCGCACCCCCTCGATCTCGAGAGACGGGGACGAGGACAGGTCGAAGGCGTTCATCACAGCCGTTCCGGAGCGTGCGTCACGCGGCTGCACGCACGGGGCAGGCGCGAAGAACCCCGTCCCGCCGCCGGCGCGCCACCGAAACCGGGACCCGTCCCGATCCGCGCGATGGTGGTTCCGCCCCGCATTCTCAGAGCCCGATTCCGGCGACCCGGCCGAACCGGCGCGCCAGCACATAGGTAGAGCAGAGCGAGAGCAGGACCATGCACGCCGCATAGGGCGCGGCGGCAGCGAAAGCCAGTGTCGTGGTGTCCTGCCAGACCTCCGTCGCCAGCGTGCGCGTGCCGATCGGCGACAGGAGCAGCGTGGTGGTCAGCTCCGTCACCACGGCCGCGAACACCAGAGACGCAGCGGCGCCGAGCCCGGGTGCCGCCAGCGGCAGAACGATGCGCCTGGCCACGGCGAACGGACCGAGGCCCAGCGCACGTCCGGCATCCTCCAGCTTCCGCTGCGCCTGCTCGAACGCAGCGCGCACGCTGACCAGGGCGAGGGGCAGGAACAGGATCGCATAAGCCAGGATCAGCAGCGGCGCGCTCTGGTAGAGCGGGGTGAGGAGCTTGAGCGCCAGGGTGATCAGGGCCAGCGCCACCACGATTCCGGGTGCGCCCTGCCCCATATAGGCGATGCGTTCCAGCGTCGCCGCAGCGCGCCCGGGAAAACGCACCGACAGGAAGCCGAGCGGCAGCGCCAGCAGCAGGGTGGTGAGGGCCCCGCCCAGCGCCAGGCCGAGCGAGCCGCTGGTCGCTGCCAGGATTTCGCTCCAGGAAACCCCCACCGAGGCGGTGGCGGCGCTGTTGTGCTGGAACAGCCAGAACCCGATCATGCCGAGCGGAACGCCCAGGGTCGCCACCGCCAGCCCGATCAGAAAGGCGAGCGCCGGCCAGCGCATCCAGCCAAGGCGATGCCGAACCGGACGACGCGCGGCGCCGCGCGTCATCGAGGCATAGACCGAGCCGCGGCGCACACGCAGCTCGCCGGCCACGCAAAGCAGGCACAAACCGATCAGGACACAGGCCAGCAGGGCGGAATCGGGGCCGGCCAGCCCGGTGCGGTACTGGCCATAGAGAACGGTGGTGAAGGTGCGGAAGCGCAGCAGGGCGAAAGCGCCGAACTCCACCAGCACGTTCAGCGCCACCAGCAGCATGCCCCCCAGCAGCGCCGGACGAAGCTGCGGCAGCACCAGGCGAACGAAGCATTGCAGCGGGCTCAGGCCCAGGACGCGTCCGCTTTCCTCGATCGCGGGGTCCATGCCGCGCAGCGCCGCCGCCGTCGGCAGATAGATCAGCGGCATATAGGCCGTGCCGACCACCAGGACCGCACCGGCGAAATCCTGCAGGTCGCTGCTGAGCGAGACCCAGGCATAGGAGGTGATGAAGGGCGGGATCGCCAAAGGCACGGCCGCCAGCACGGCGAACAGGTTGCGGCCGGGCAGATCGGTGCGCTCCACCAGCCAGGCGCAGAGCGTGCCGAGGACGGCGCAGCACGACACGGTGACGGCGCAAAGCGCGACCGTGTTCCAGAGCAGCTCGCCCACCAGTGGACGCCAGAGCAACCCGACGGGATCGTCCGCGCCGGTCGCCTGCCAAACGGTCAGCAGCAAAGGCAGCAGCACGAGGGCGGCGGCGGCGGCGGCGCCCAGCAGCAGAAGCGGCGGCGGACGCAAGGAAACGCGGGCGGCTTTCACCGCCCGCATCCGCCCGGTCGCCGTTTCGGCGGCAAACAAGGGGGTGTTCAGAGCAGACCGGCCTCACGCAGCAGCTTGGCCGCGTCCTGGTCGTCGCCCAGATCCTTGATGGAGATCTCCGGCGGCTGCAGCTGGCCGAACGGCTCCAGGATCGGGTTCGCCTTCACCCCCGCCGCCAGCGGATACTCGAAATCGACGTCGCCGCTGGCCAGGGCCGTCTGCATCGGCTTGCTCACCATGAAGGCGAGGAAGCGCTGCGCCGCCTCCTGGTGCTTGGAGGATTTCAGCACGGCCGCGCCGGACACGTTGATCAGCGCGCCGACGTCATGGCCGTTGAAATGGTGCAGTTTCGCGACCGTGGCCTTGCCCTTTTCCTGGTGCAGGCGGGCCCAGTAGTAGTTGTTGATGATGCCGGTGGCGACCGCGCCGCGATCCACGGCGGCGACCACGCCTTCGTCGTCGTCGAAGATCTGCGCGTTGGTCTTCATCGCCTTCAGCCAGTCCAGCGCCGCCGGACGGCCCTTCAGCTTCACGATCGCCTCCACCAGCGGCAGGAAATCGGCGTCCGCCGGGGCGATCGCGACCTTGCCCTTCCATTCCGGCTTGGCCAGATCGAGCAATGAGGCCGGAAGCTGGCTTTCCTTGATCAGATGCGGGTCGAAGCAGAGCACGTTCTCGCGCGCCAGCACGCCGAGCCAGTCACCGGTCTCGGCGTTGAAGCGCGACGGGACCTGGGCCAGGGTGGATTTGTCCACCGGCGCCAGCAGGCCCTTCTCGTCGAGCAGCACGAGCTCGGGCGAGTTCTCGGTGAAATAGACATCGGCCGGAGAGGCGGCGCCTTCCTGCACGATCTGCGACGCGATCTCCGGCGCCTCGCCGAAACGCGTCTGCACGGCAATGCCGGTGGCCTTGGTGAAGGCGGAGGTGACCTGATCGACCATCTGCTTGTGCTGGGCGCTGTAGAGGGTCAGCGTCTCGGCCCTTGCGGCGACGGAGACACCGGCCAGGCCGACGGAGACAGCCAGGACGGAGGCGGACAGCCTGGACCGGAACGAGACGCGCATGTGTGGATCACCCAACTCAGTTGCGACTTGTTCCTAACTGCAACACGCGACGAGCGCAAATCGCGCGTCGCGGCAACAGACGTCACTTTCCCGCAACAGAGCGCACCAATCCCCACCGCCTGGGAACCGAGCCTTACCGATACCGTTTCGATACAAACCACAACCGGAGGCATTTCTTCATGTTCAACGCTTCTTGCCGCGTTCTCGCCACCGTGGGCCTCCTGGCCGCTGCGACCGTTGGCTTGTCCGCCTGCAACACCGTCAGCGGCATGGGCCAGGACGCCTCCGCCCTGGGTCACGACGTGTCGCGTGGCGCCACGGCGACCCAGAGCGCAGTGACCAGCAACACCGGTCTCGCGACCCACTGAGTGTGTGAACCCGGCCGGAAGACTTCCGGCCGGGCTCCAGCCGATCCCGCTTTGGTGATCGGCCTGCCCGATGCCACGGGTGTTGCCGGTTCCCATATATCTGAGTGAAACTCAGATTGGGGATCGTGCCATGCAGACCATCGATCATGTTTCTCCCAGGGCCATCGCGCCCGCCCCGGAGAGAACGCCTCCGGATCATCGTCCGTCGCGTCGCGCGACCCATCCCATCACCGTGACGCCGATCGTGCCGCGACGCACCAGGGTCCTGTCTGCGCGAGATATCCAGGCCGCTGAGGATGGAGGGGCGGATGACGGCGATACGCGCCCGTCCTGACTTCGGAAGTTCGGCTTCTCGGACCTAGCGCGTCTTGGCGTGCTTCAGCGCGTCGAGCATGTGCGAGACATGCCCGTCGGGGTCCATTGCCGAATAGGCCGCCAGGATCCGGCCATTCGGCGCGATGGCGTAGGATGTGCGGTTGGACAACCCGACCAGAGGCAGGGTCGCGTCGTAGTTTTTCGCGACCTTGCCGTGATCGTCCGCACCCACGGCGAAAGCGCTCTGGCATTCGCTGACCGAGAACTTGTTGAGCGTGGCGATATCGTCTTCCGACACGCCGAGAACCTGCGCGCCCAGCGCCTTGAACTCCGGCATGGCCTCGGCAAAGTCATGGGCCTCCACGGTACAGCCGGACGTGAAGGCTTTCGGATAGAAGTAGAGCACCACCGGACCGCGCTTCAGCATGTCTGCCAGCGAAGCCTGGAACGGTTTGCCGCCCAAAGTGGCCTGGATGGTGAAATCGGGCGCCTGCGCACCGACTGGCAGGGCGGCCTGGGCAGGCGCGATGCTCGTGGCGATCATCGCCGCGCCGGCCGTGGCGACGAGAAAATTACGAACGCGCATCGGGCGAGACCACCATGCAATCGCCGCTGCCACGCGACAGTTTCTCGCAGGCCCGCATCGCGTCGCTCCGCGACAGGCCAGTCAGACGGGCGCGATAGACGCGGCCGTTCCGGCCTTGCTTGACCCCGGCGATCTCCGCCTGCGCACCGGAAAGGCTCGGTGCGCGCGAACGCGCGGCCCCCGCGGCCTGGCTGGCCTGGGCCTGCGTGTTGAACGCACCCACCTGCACCGACCAGTTGCGCGGACCGCGCCCTGCATCGCGCAGAAGCGGTGCCGGCTCTGCCATGGCGCGACGAACCAATTGGAATCGCGGCCGTCGGACGGCCGGAGCGAGGGCCGGCGCGTCGGCCGCGGCGTCCTGCGCCGGCGTTTCGGCCGATGCGAGACGAACAGGCGCTGTCACCGTATCCGGAGCGTTGGCGACGACGGCGGGGCGCTGCTGGTCTGTCGGAGCCAAGGTCCAGTTGCGTACCGGAGCGCTCGCCACGGGCGCGGCGGGGCTGGAGACGATGCCGCGGCTGGCCCAGGCGGCGCTCACGGAGGACGGGCTGTTGGCGGCCACCGCCACCGGCGCACGCACCGCGACCGGGGCCTGCGCCTTCATGCTGCGCCAGTCCCGGATATAGGACGGCGCCGCGTCGCTGCCCGTCGCCGGCGCCTCGGCCACCTGCATCGGCTGGTCGTTCGGCTGCTGCAGATCGCGCCTGCGGGTCCAGGCCAGACGAACCGACTTGGTTTCCGCCTGCGTCTGGGCCGCGGCATATTGCACGTCGCTGCCGGTATGGGCGGCGATCATCAGATCGGCCTGCGAGCGGTTATTGGGCCAGATGCCGGCGATCTGCGGACCGATGATGGCCACGTACTGCCGCGTCTCGCGCGGCAGCGGCCGGTTCTTGGTCAGGAAGTCGTCCAGGCGGCCGGGGCCGGTATTGTAGGCGGCCAGGAAGCCGGGCGCGCCGTAGATGTCGTACATCTGACGGATATAGGCGGTGCCGGCCATGATGTTGTCGTGCGGCTCGAATGGGTCGTCGCCGAGACCGTACTGGGCGCGCAGATCGTCGTAGGTCGGCGCCATCAGCTGCATCAGCCCCATCGCGCCGGCGCCGGAGGTGATGAGCGTGCCATCCTTGCTGAATTGCTGGCCGCCCGACTCGCGGCCGATCACCGCGCGCACCCAGGTGTCGGGCACGTCGAACCGGCGCGAAGCCTCCTCGATATAGGGGCCCCAGGGATCGTCGGGCGGACCGGGCGGCGCGTAATAGGAGCGCGCATGGGCGCGATATTTGGCCGCCTCCTGCGCCACCGGCATCATGGAGGGCTGCGACGGCGTTTCCGCGCAGGCGGCCAGGAGGGCGAGCAGAACGGCTGAGCAGGCTGCGCGCGTCACGCCGGAGCGGTCGCGTTTCGCCGCGGCGGCGGATCGGAACGTGGGTCGGCAGACAGATCGCGACATCGGCTTGCTTAAACTCCGGCAGCCAAGGCTCATGTGGAGAAAACCGTTCCTCCGCCTTACAGTGGCTCCATCTCTGCCGCAACATCAAGCATCTGTTGGGCGAATTTAAGACCGATTCCGACGTAGAATCGTCACGGTGCGCCCAAACCCGACCCGCGCGATACGTTGCCGGGCACGGCGGGATCGGCTACGCCGCACCCATGAGCGCGCTGCCATCCGTGACGGAGCCTTCGTCCGAGCCGGACCGCGACGCGGCCGGACCGATCGGCGCGCCCGGCTCCGCGACCGCCCTGGCCGGCGCGGCGCATGGCGGCTCCCTGGACGACATGCCGGAAATGCTGATCGACGCCCGGCTCGGACGGCGCGTGCGCGGCCTCGCCGCGCGTGCCGATCTGCGCGACGGGATCGCGCTCTGGCGCCTCGCCTTCACCCTGGGCTGGCTCGACATCAAGCTGCGCTATCGCGGGTCCGCCTTGGGCCCACTCTGGCTCACTTTGTCCAGCGCGGTGATGGTCGGCTCGATGGGCTTTCTCTATGCCACGCTGTTCCATATCGGTCTGGCCGAGTACCTGCCCTACCTCGCTCTGTCCCTGATCCTCTGGCAGGCCGGCATCGGCGGCCTGGCCGGAGAGGCCTGCAACAGCTTCATCGACGCGGAGCAGACCATCCGCTCCATGCGCATGCCGTTCACCGTGCAGGTGATCCGCACCGTGGTGCGCAACGTGATCGTGCTGGGCCACAACGTGATCGTGCCGCTGGTGGTGTTCGCCATCTTCGGACAATGGCCGGGGCTCGCCGGCTTCCTGTGCCTGCCGGGCCTGGCGCTGTGGCTGCTGGACGGCGCCGCCTCCTGTTATCTGCTCGGCGCGATCTGCGCCCGTTTCCGGGACGTGCCGCCGATCATCGGCAGCCTTCTGCAGATCGCCTATTACCTCACGCCCGTGATCTGGAAGCCGTCGCAGCTCGGCGCGCGCTCCTGGTGGCTGCCGATCAATCCGTTCGACTCGCTTCTCGAGGTGGTGCGTGCGCCGCTTCTGGGCACGGCGCCGAGCGTGTTCACCTGGGTCGCCGCGCTGGTTTACAGCGCCCTGCTGTGCCTGGTCTCGTGGCGGGTGTTCGTGCGCGCGCGTCCGCGCATCGCCTTCTGGGTCTGACGGCGATGCTGGCCAGCCCTCTCCCGGTTCCACCCGGCGGACGCGCCTTCATCGACGTGACGGCGCTGTCGCTCGACTTCCCGCTCTACCATGGCGGCGCACGCTCGCTGAAGAAGACGGTGCTGAGCGGCGTATCGGGCAAGGTGGGCGGCCGGCTCGGGCGCGCGGGACGCAGCCCGGACGACCCGAACGCCACCCGTCGCGTGGTGGTGCAGGCGCTGCGCGACCTCACCTTCTCCGTCCGGTCCGGCGAACGGCTCGGCATCGTCGGTCGCAATGGCGCCGGCAAGTCGAGCCTGCTGCGCGTGCTGGGGGGAATCTACGAGCCCGTGGCCGGTCGCATCCATACCGGCGGCTCGGTCAATACGCTGCTCGACACCAATTTCGGCATGAATCTCGACCTGACCGGACGCGAGAACATCACGCTGCGCGGCCGCTATGTCGGGCTTGACGCCACCGGCATTCGCGCGCTGGAGGAGGATGTGGAGGGGTTCGCCGCCCTGGGGCCGTTCATGGACCTGCCGGTGCGGCTCTATTCCTCCGGCATGGTGGTGCGGCTCGGCTTCGGCCTCGCCACCGCCATCGCGCCGCAGATCCTGCTGATGGACGAATGGTTCATGGCCGGCGATTCCCGGTTTCGCGACAAGGCGCATGCACGTCTGGAAACGGTGGTGCGCGGCGCCGAGATCCTGGTGCTGACCTCGCATATGCCGGATGTGCTGCGGCAGTGGTGCACGCGCCTGATCTGGCTGGAAGCCGGGCGCATCGTCGCCGACGGCCCGGTGGACGATATCATGACCCGCTACGAGAGCGGCGCAGCGCCGGCGTTGTAGAGATGGAAGATCTGTTCTTTCTTGAAAGAAAGAACCAAAGAACTTCTGTCCGCTCAGCTGCGTGCGTTGCCGGTTCTCCGACCCAAACGTTCACAAGTCTTTTTGCTTCTTTTTCTTCAGAAAAAGAAGCCCCTTCCGGCCCTACGCAGCACCCGCCTCCGCCGCATAGCGGGCGAAGCTCGCATAATCCGGCACGTTCGCCTGCACAGTCTGATTGAACACGAAGCATGGCGTGCCGGTGATGTTGTATTGCCGGGTCGCCTGGTCCTGCCGCTCGATGATCGCCCGGCGCAGCGCGTCGTCGTGCAGCGCGGCGTCCGCGGCGCCCCCCGGCATGCCGGCCAGCAGGGCATTCTGCCGCAGCATGGCCATGGGATCGGCCGAGCGATCGAACGCCCAGCGATCCTGGCTCGCGAACAGCGCCTCGATGAACGGCAGATAACGGTCCTCCGGCAGCGAGTCCGCGATCATCGCCGCCGCCAGCGCAACCTGATCCAGCGGGTAATCATGGAAGGTGTAGCGGATCTTGCCGGTGTCGATCAGCTTCGCCTTGATCTCGGGAAACACGATCTGGCTGAAATGCGCGCAATGGGTGCAGGTGAGCGAGAACCATTCCTGGACCACGACCTTGGCGTTCGGATCGCCCAGGCTGTGTTCGGGCAAGGTTGCCGCCGTCACGCCGGCCGGAACGGTGGCACGCGCCGAACGCAGCCCGGCGATCGGAAGCCCGGCCATGGCGGCGGCGGCGAGGAGGGTTCGTCTATCCAGGACCAAGGCGTTGCACTCCGGGGCGTCGAGAGCGGCGATGGTGTGCCGCCCCGACGCGCCGGGCAAGACGGATCGGCGCAGTGCCAGCGTCAGCTCTGGGCGATATAGGCGGTCAGACTTTCCACCGTGGCCGTCTGCCGGTCCAGCAGCGCCTTCACCACGTCGCCGATCGAGACGATGCCGACCAGCGTGCCATCCTCGAACACCGGCAGGTAACGCACCTTGTGGTCGGTCATCAGACGCATCGCGCTCTCGATGCTGCTGGACGGCGTGGTCTCGAATTGCCTGGGCCGCATCGCCGCTTCCGCCGGCATGGCGCGCACCCCGTTCGGATTCTGCGCCATGGCCCGGGTGATGCCGCGATCCGACAGGAAGCCGATCAACTCGCCGTCGCGCATCACCAGGACCGCGCCGATATTGTTCTCGTAGAGGATGCGCGTCACCTCCCCGATCGGCGTGCCCGCCTCGACCTTGATCGTGTTGGCGCTTTTGTTCGCCAGGATGGATGCAATGGTCACTGTCGCCTCCCGTCGTTTTCGGGAAGGATACGACGATACGTCGTTCTTTTCATAGATTTTGCCGCGTGCGATACGCATTCCGTTCGCTTCGTCCGCCGGCGACGGGGTGAACACTTACCCACCCCGCGTGGCACGGGGCGATCCCGCCTGTGCTGGATCGCCCCGCCGCCTGTCAGCTCGTGAGCTGCACCTTGATCGGCCCGTCGCGCTCGATCACGTTCAGCGCCACCTCGGTGCCGACGCGCTGCAGATGCACCGTCACCTTCGCCCCGCCGACGGAGAGATTGTAGAGCGTCACCTCATCCAGGAAGGGCGGCAGGCGCGGCCGTTCGAAATGCACGGTGACCGTGAACGGATCGAAGCGGATGCCGAGCGAGGCCTGCATCAGCGACGGGATGGTTGCCGCCGCCCAGGCCTGCGGGGAACACGCCACCGGATATTTCACCGGCCCCTCGCCGCGCTGGCGGGCGAAGCCGCAGAACAGTTCCGGCAGGCGGCGCAGATCGGCATAAAGCGCGGCGTCGAACAGACCGCCGAACACGCGCGCCGCCTCGTCCTTGTAGCCGTAGCGCGCGAGGCCGAGAGCGATGATGGCATTGTCGTGCGGCCAGACCGAGCCGTTGTGATACGCCATCGGATTGTAGCGCGCCTCGCCGGCGGGGATGGTGCGGATGCCCCAGCCGGAAAAGAAGTTGCGCCCCATCAGCCCGGACACGATCCGCGCCGCGCGATCCGGCGGGACGATGCCGCACATGAGCAGGTGGCCGGCATTGGAAGAACGCACGGCGCAGGGCTGCTTCTTTCCGTCCAGCGCGATGGCGTAGGTGCCGAGCTCCTCGATCCAGAAGCGTGTGTTGAAGGCGACGCGCAGACGCTCGGCTGCCTCGGTCATGCGTTCGGCGAAAGCGACGTGGCCGATGCGCTGGGCGATGGCAGCGGCGGCGCGGCGGGCGGCATAGACATAGCCCTGCACCTCGCACAGCGCGATCGGGCCTTCGGCCAGCGTGCCGTCGGCATGGAACACGGAATCGAAGCTGTCCTTCCAGCCCTGGTTGACCAGCCCGTCCTTGTTACGTCGGCCGTATTCCACGAATCCGTCGCCGTCACGGTCGCCGTACTGCTCGATCCAGCCGATCGCCCGCTCGATATGCGGCCAGAGAGTCGCCACGGTGGCCACGTCGCCGGTACGGTCCAGATACTCGCCGGCCAGCATCACGAAGAGCGGCGTGGAATCGACGCTGCCGTAGTAATGCCGGAACGGCACCTCGCCCAACTGCGCCATCTCGCCATGGCGCACCTCGTGCAGGATCTTGCCCGGCTCCGCATCGGCGATCGGGTCCACTTTGTCGGCCTGGTGACGGGCCAGATAGTTCAGGACGCCATGCGCGATCGCGGGATCGAGCCATAGGCATTGCAGCGCGGTGATCAACGCGTCGCGGCCGAAGGCGGTGGAGTACCAGGGCACGCCGGCATAGGGGTACGGCCCTTCCGGCTTCTCCGTCAGCAGCATGTAGATGTCGCAAATGCAGCGACGGATGGCCTCGTTGAAGATCTCGTTCGAGGACGCGATCGCCGCCGCCCGCGAGGAAGACACGCGCAAGCCGCGCCGCGCCTCGACCAGCGAATACAGGAAGCTTTCCGCGACGCCCCTTTCCGGCTTCGAGACCGGGTTGCAGCTTGCCTCCACATGGATCAGCTGGCGCTGGCCAGGCTTGAGCCTGAGGGTGAACGAGGCGCTGTCCGCGGTGAGGCGGTCCGGCATCGGCGCGAAGCGCAGGCGCGTGGTGCGCAGACGATCGTCCAGCCCCTCATAGCCCAGCAGAACGGTGTCGCCGTCGATCTCGGCCGGGCGCATGCGGCCGTGTTTTGCTCTCGGCGTGCCGCGCACCTCGAACAGATCGACGAAATCGGCGGCGAAGCGGATCTCCACCGTCAGCGTGCGCTCCTCCACGTCGTAGTTGCGCACCTGGATGCGCTCGAACGAGGTCTGCTGACGCAGGAACATGGTGCGCCGGACATGCAAAAGGTCGTGATCGATCTTGCGCCCGTCCAGCACCAGATCGGGATTGGTCAGGTCGCAGCTCAGCGTGGCGTTGTTTTCCCGCAAGGTGGCGCTGAGCAGGATCGGCGGCTGACCGGCGATGGACAGCGACAGCGCAGAGAGATGGCGGGTGTCGAGATAGTACAGCCCATCGGCGATGCCGGGACCGGTCAGGATGTTGCCTGTCCCGTCGAACACCCCGAACAGGTCGCCGAATTTCAGCGTGTGCAGGCGACGATCGGCCAGGATCGCGCTGGCGCCGACCGGATATCCGTCCTGCGGCGGGCGCGCCGCGGCGGCATCGTCGTGCGGAGGGGCGGTATCAGGCTGATGGTCCAAGGCGGCATCCTCAGGTCCGAGTGCGACCACCGCATCCTGCCCGCTCCGGGACATCATGCAACCGGGCAACCCCCCGAAACCTTGAACGTTCCGCATGCGAATGGCACGCGAATCTTCCCGCAAGGCTGCGAGCAAGAGCAGCGCCGGCCGGCGCTACGGGGAAATGCGCGATTTCGCTCGAACGCCGGAACCCGATTTCGAATCCGGGCCCAGCCGGAAGACCGGCAAGCCGATCTTCGTGGTGCAGAAGCACGATGCCTCGCGTCTGCATTGGGATTTCCGGCTCGAACATGGCGGCGTGCTGTGGAGCTGGGCGGTGCCGAAGGGGCCTTCCATGGACCCGGCGCATAAGCGCCTGGCGATGCATGTCGAGGACCATCCAGTTTCCTATGCCGGATTCGAGGGCACCATCCCGGAGGGCAATTACGGCGCCGGCACAGTGGAAACCTGGGACCGAGGCACCTGGGCGCCGGTCGCGGAGGATCCGGAAGCCGCCCTGGCGGCGGGAGAGCTGAAGTTCACCCTGGACGGCGAGCGGCTCAAAGGCGGGTTCGTGCTGGTTCGGCTGAAGCCGAGACCGCGCGAGAAAGGCGAAAGCTGGCTCCTGATCAAGGAGCGCGATGCGCTGGAGCGGCCGGAGGCGGACGCGGCGGCACTGGAAAAGACGCCGCTCGAACGGCCGAAGAAACGCCCCGGCGCCCGAAGCCGAAACCCGAAGACCGGCAACGCCGCTCTGCCCGACACACAGGCGCCGCAACTGGCAAAGCTGGTGAAGACGGCTCCTACCGGACCCGGCTGGATCAGTGAGATCAAGTTCGACGGCTATCGGATGCTGTGCCGGAAGGAGGGCGACAGCGTACGGATCATCACCCGCAACGGCCTGGACTGGACCGATCGCCTGCCGGCGCTGGCGGAAAGCCTCTCTGCTCTGCCGGCCCAGACCCTGATGCTGGATGGCGAGCTGGTGGCGCTGGACAAGGACGGCCGCTCCTCCTTCTCCCGGCTGCAGGCAGCCTTGTCCGCTGGCAAGACCGGGCCACTCGTCTTCTACGCCTTCGACCTGCTGCATCGCGACGGGACCGATCTGCGTCCCCTGCCCTTGCGGGAGCGCCGTGCCGCGCTCGAATCCCTGCTGCCCGAGAGCAGAAGGCTGCGCTTCAGCGAGCATTTCGATCAGGCCGCATCGCGGGTGCGGAAGGAGGCCTGCGCGATCGGGCTCGAGGGTATTGTCTGCAAGAAAGCCGATTCACCCTATCGCGCCGGCCGCGGCGACGACTGGGTGAAGGTGAAGTGTGAGAACCGCGAGGAGTTCGTGGTGATCGGCTACACGCCGCCGAACGGATCGCGCCACGGCCTGGGAGCGCTCCAGCTCGGCTTCCATGACCGGGATGGTGCGCTGCATTTCGCTGGTGGCTGCGGCACCGGCTTCTCCGGTCGTGTGCTGAGCGATCTGGCGACGCGGCTGAAAGCGCTGGCGTCGGACCAACCCCGCGTTCTGCTGGGCACCGAAACCCCGCCACGGAACACGATCTGGGTGAAACCGGAGCTGGTGGCGGAGATCCGTTTCGCGGGCTTCACCGGCGGCGGCATGCTGCGACAGGCCGCTTTCCTGGGGCTGCGGGAAGACAAGCCAGCGGCCGAGGTGGTGCGCGAGCCGCCGGACGCGGAGGCCGAACGGCGCCAACTCGGCAGCGAACGGTCCCGCACGCGCATCGTGGTCAGCAAACGAAATGGGCGGGACCGGGACACGCTCGACGGCCAGCGCCTGACTCACCAGGATCGCCCTCTCTGGCCGGAAGACGAGACCGGCGCGGCCATCACCAAGCGCGATCTGGCGCTGTACTGGCAGGCGGTGGCGAAACACGCGTCGGGCGAGATCGTCGGTCGGCCGCTGGCTTTCGTGCGCTGCCCCGACGGCATCGCGGGTGAGCATTTCTTCCAGAAACATCTCGGGCGCGGCATGCCGGACACCCTGCAAGAGGGCGAGGCGAACGGTGCGCCCTTCGTGGCGATGCCGGACGAGCAGGGCTTCGTCGCGGCGGCGCAGATCGCGGCGATCGAACTGCACGGATGGGGTGCTGCCGGCGACGATCCGCTGCATGCCGACCGCCTGGTGTTCGATCTCGATCCAGGCGAAGGCGTCGGCGCGAAGGAGATCGTCGCCGCGGCGCGGGACGTGCGAGCCAGGCTGGAGAAACGCGGTCTGGCGGCGTTCTGCCGAACCTCCGGCGGCAAGGGACTGCATGTGGTCGCGCCGGTGCGGACGGACGCGGATTGGGACACGGTGCGCGCCTGGTGCCGGCAGTTCGCGGAGGAGATGGAGCAGGACGCACCGTCGCTCTACGTCTCCACCACGCGAAAGAAGGATCGCAAAGGCCGCATCCTGGTGGACTGGCTGCGCAATGGGCTCGGCAGCACCGCCGTGTGTTCGTTCTCGCCGCGCGCCCGCCCCGGCGCCGGCGTGGCGACGCCGCTGCACTGGCGCGAGCTGAAACCCGACATGCGGTTCGACGCCCACACGATCCGTACCGTGCCGGATCGGCTGAAGAAACAGAGGGCCGATCCCTGGGCCGATTTCGACAAGGCCAGACGGGATCTTCCGGCCGCCAAACCGGCACCCAAGACAAGGACACGCAAGCATGGCTGAACGACCGATCTGGCGCGGCCAGCTCCGTCTGGCGCTCGTGTCCTGCCCTGTGGCGCTCTACAGCGTGCGCCAGCCGGGAGAGTCGCTGCATTTTCACTTCATCAATCCCGATACGGGCAACCGTGTGCGCATGGTGACGCAGGATGCGGAGACCGACGAGGAACTGTCGCGGCGTTCGCTGCGCCGCGGTTTCGAGTTCAAGAAGGATCACTACGTCCTGCTGGACGACGACGATTTCGAGCGCGCGCGAATAGACAGCTCATCGGTTCTGACGGTCGAGAAGTTCGTGCCGGGAGATGCGATCGACCCCGTGTATTACGACAGCTCCTATTATCTGGTCCCGGACGGCACGGAGAGGAACCGGGCGGACGACGTGTTCGTGGTGCTGCGTGCGGCGATCGCCAAGACGCGACGCGTCGCCCTGTCGCGCCTCGTGATCGCGCGACGCGAGCGGGCCGTGGCGCTGATGCCTCTGGGCAAAGGCATCGTCCTGCACACGCTGCACGACATGCGCGAGATCGCGGCGCCGGACACGCTGTTCGAGGAGATCCCGGATGCCGCGCCGGACAAGGAGATGGTGTCCCTGGCGGTGAAGCTGATCGACCGCCAAACCGCGACATTCGATCCAGCCGACATGGAGGATCGCTACGAGGCCCGCCTGCGCGACGTGATCGAGGCCAAGCTGAAAGGCGAGGACCTCAGCGTGCCGGAAGAAGAAGAGGATCGCGGCAACGTAGTCGATCTCATGGCGGCGCTGCGGAACAGCCTGGGCGGAAAAAAGGAACCGACCAAGGCCGCCACTCGGAAAACAAAGACCGCGACGCCCGCCAGGAAGAAAAGCGGCTGCAAGCAGACCCGGCGAAAATCAGCCTGAAGACGGTGGATCGACGGTTGTTTGGACCGTCGCGGGCGCAATCCGTCCGGGTCATGCCTCAAGGAACGAGACGTTGCGCCGCGGAGAGCGCAGTCCACCGCTGTCGGGGTCGGTCCCCGTCCGCGCGTATTCGTCGTGAAACCAGCGGTTACGGCGCTCCCACCGCCCGCGGAATAATCATCGTTTCCGAGCCACCTCACCGGACGTCATTCGGATCTTTCTGTCGTCTGTGCCGCATCGCTGGTAATAGATCGTCAGTATAAAAATCACTCGCTGCAAGTCGAGCG
>JAMSKV010000043.1 GCA_024515975.1 Endosaccharibacter trunci | reverse complement strand
GCGCCCAGAGCGCGACCTGGTGCCCTGCGCGCGCCGCCTGGATCGCCAGCGCGGTACCCCAGGAGCCGGCACCGATCACCAGAACCCTGCTCATCGTTCCGCTTCGCGACGGGGCGCGCTCATCGGAGGATCCGTTCCGGGGTCAGACGACGCACCGTGCTGGTCGCCTGGCCGATGCCGAGCGTGCTGTCGATCGCCGACAGGATCGCGGCAGCCGCGGCCTCGAAGCCGAAGGGTGGGTTCAGCAC
>JAMSKV010000042.1 GCA_024515975.1 Endosaccharibacter trunci | reverse complement strand
AGCCGAGCGGCTTGCACAGGAGACCGAGGCAGCGCGCGTCAGTCGCCTATTCGTCCAGACCGACCAGCAGCAGCTGCAGGTAAATCTTGCGACCGCGGCGACAACCGGGACACAGGGCGGCCCCATGCCCACACCGCCTATCGATGCAGGGTCCGCGCAGAACATGCAGGATCGTAAGACCGCCTTCCTCAACGCCACGCCGGACAAGCGGACGGTCAGCCCCGACCAGCTCGAAGCCAAGGCCTCGCCCTATATCGTGCAGGCCGGAACGGTGATCCCGGCCGCGCTCATCACCGGCATCCGCTCCGACCTACCAGGGCAGATCACTGCCCAGGTGACGGAGGCGGTCTATGACAGCCCGACTGGGCAGTATCTGTTGATCCCACAGGGCGCGAAACTGATCGGCCAATACGACAGCTCTGTCACCTTCGGCCAGAGTCGCATTCTCCTCGTCTGGACACGCATCATCATGCCGGACGGG
>JAMSKV010000041.1 GCA_024515975.1 Endosaccharibacter trunci | reverse complement strand
GGCCCAGCGGCTTGCACAGGAGACCGAGGCAGCGCGCGTCAGTCGCCTCTTTGCTCAAACCAACCAGCAGCCGCAGCCGGTGAGCCTCGTCTCTCCGCCCGCGACTGCGACTCAGAGCGGTCCGACGCCCACGCCGCCTGTTGACGCTGGCTCGGCGCAGAACATGCAGGATCGCAAGTCCGCCTTCTTGAACGCCACGCCGGACAAGCGCACCGTCAGTTCCGACCGGCTCGAAGCCAAGGCCTCACCCTATGTAGTGCAGGCCGGAACGGTGATCCCGGCGGCGCTCATCACCGGCATTCGATCCGACCTTCCCGGCCAGATCACCGCCCAGGTGACCGAGGCCGTCTACGACAGTCCGACCGGGCAGTTTCTCTTGATCCCGCAGGGTGCGAAGCTGATCGGCCAGTACGACAGCTCGGTCGCCTTCGGTCAGAGCCGCATCCTCCTGGTCTGGACGCGCATCATCATGCCGGACGGC
>JAMSKV010000040.1 GCA_024515975.1 Endosaccharibacter trunci | reverse complement strand
TGTAGCCGCGCCCTGCTCCTCGACGGCCGCGGCAATCATCACCGAGGACCGGCTGATGTCGCCGATCCCTGCGGCGATCCCCGCCAGGGCCGTCACCGCCGCCTCGGTGGCAGCGCGGATCTGCGCCACCTGCTCGCCCACGCCCTCGGTCGCCTTGGCGGTCTGCTGCGCGAGGCTCTTGACCTCCGACGCCACCACGGCGAACCCCTTGCCAGCCTCGCCGGCGCGCGCCGCCTCGATGGTGGCGTTCAGCGCCAGCAGGTTGGTCTGTGCGGCGATCGAGGAGATCAGCTCCACGATCTGGCCAACACGGCCGGACGCCTCAGCGAGCTGGCCGACCACCGTATCCGTCTGCTTGGCGTTGTCAGCGACGGTGCTCGCCTGCTGGGCACCGGTGGCGACCTGCCGGGTGATCTCGCGGATGGAAGCGGACAGTTCCTCGGCCGCGGCGGCCACACTCTGCACGCCGTCATCGGCTGCGCGGGCGGCATCGGCGACCACGCCGGACTGATGCCCGGTCCGCTCCACCGTGACGGACATCTCCTTGGCGGTGGCTTCCAG
>JAMSKV010000004.1 GCA_024515975.1 Endosaccharibacter trunci | reverse complement strand
CCCTGAACGGAATGTGCCATGGTCCAGCGTATCCAACTGCGCCGGCTGCGCGTGTGTTCGCGGAAGCGCCGGTCTGGTTGCGAGTCGGAGCGCGCGAGCGCGGCCCGGCCGATGGGGTTCTGCTTTAGACAGAATCGGTCCGGCGCAACAGTGTTGCCGCGAAACCTGTTGCAGATTTGCCATGGCTTTGCAGGGTTTCGTTTGCCGGACCGGTGTGGATCGTCCTATACCCGGCGCAAATGGCGGTATTTATCCGCCGGTCAGCCTATCGACGCGCTGCGTTCGCGATTCCGTGATTGTGGAAGTCGGCCAACCGCCTCCATCCTCGTGGGATCGCGCCGGGCAAGCTCGGTCGCGCGCAAGCAGGAGAAGAACTACGCATGGTCCCCATCATGCAGGCCGTCCGGGTCGGCTCCTACGTCATCAAGCAGCACGTCACCGGCCGTAAGCGTTATCCGCTCGTGCTGATGCTGGAGCCGCTGTTCCGCTGCAACCTGGCCTGTGCCGGCTGCGGCAAGATCGACTATCCGGCGCCGATCCTGAACCAGCGTCTGAGCGTGCAGGAATGCCTGGACGCCGACACCGAATGCGGCGCGCCGATCATCGCCGTGGCGGGCGGCGAGCCGCTGCTGCACAAGGACATGCCCGAGATCATCACCAAGCTGATCGCGCGCAAGAAATACATCTATCTCTGCACCAACGCCTTGCTGCTGGAGAAGAAGCTCGACGACTACAAGCCGAGCCCGTACTTCTCGTGGGACGTGCATCTGGATGGCGATCAGGCCATGCACGACGCGTCCGTCTGCCAGGACGGCGTGTTCGACCGCGCGGTGTCGGCGATCCGCAAGGCGAAGGCGCGCGGGTTCCGCGTGTCGATCAACTGCACCGTGTTCGACGGCGCGCAGCCGGAGCGGCTGGCGAAGTTCTTCGACGAGGTGATGGCGCTGGGTGTGGACGGCATCATGACCGCGCCGGGCTATGCCTATGAGCGCGCGCCGGACCAGGAGCACTTCCTGAACCGTCAGAAGACCAAGCAGCTCTTCCGCGACACCTTCCGCCTCGGCAAGGGAAAGAAGTGGAAGTTCACCCAGTCGCCGTTGTTCCTGAACTTCCTGGCCGGCAACGAGACCTATCACTGCACGCCGTGGGGCAAGCCGCTCCGCAACGTGTTCGGGTGGCAGAAGCCGTGCTACCTGCTCGGCGAAGGCTATGCCAAGACCTTCAAGGAGCTGATGGAAGACACCGCCTGGGACCAGTACGGCACCGGCAATTACGAGAAATGCGCCGACTGCATGGTGCATTCCGGCTACGAGTCGAGCGCGGTGGTGGACGCCTTCAAGCGGCCGCTTCACTTCGTGAAGGTAGCCCTGAACGGTCCGCAGACCGAAGGCCCGATGGCGCCGGAGATCTCGCTCGAGAACCAGCGCCCGGCCGAATACAACTACGCCGAGCACGTGGATCAGCGGATGGCGGAGATCGCCGCCAACAAGAAGACCACCGTGCGACGGGTTCCGGCCGAAGCGGCCGAGTAGGCGCCGACAGGGGAGGGGCGGTCCGCCGTCCCTCCCGTTCCGGCTCAGACCCGGTCAGCCATGCATGCGGGAGATGTCCAGCAGCGTGGCGTTCTCCAGCTCCTTCTCGGCGAACCGCGCCCGCACCAGATCGCGGATGCTGACAATGCCGATCATGCGCTTGCCGTCCGTCACCGGCATATGACGCACATGGCGGTTGCCCATCAACGCGATCACCTGGTCGATCCGGTCGCCGGCCTGGCAGGTGATGACCGGCGCGGTCATCACCTTGCGCAGGTTCGAATCCAGCGCGGTGTGACGGTCGCGGGCAAGCAGCTTCACCAGATCGCGCTCCGAGAAGATCCCGACGATCGCGTCGCCGTCCTCGATCACCACCGCGCCGATGCGCCGATCCGCCATCAGCGCCACCGCGTCGGCGACGCTATGCGTCGGCCGCAGGCTGGCGACTTCCGGGCCCTTTTGTTCGAGAATCTGAGCGATCAGCATCTTGGTGCTCCTTTGCTGCAAAACATGACGTTGGTTTCGGCCCGGGAGTTCTGTTCCCGGGACGCATGACGGGCACGTTCTGGCGTGGTGACTCGCGAGGGCCGTGCCGCGCCGGCCCCTTGTCGGTTCAGAGCCCGTTGCGGTCGCCCTTTCGGCCGGTCGCCGATCGAGCGCCGGCCGGGTGGGCCGTGTTCGAGGGTATGGCTGCCAGAGTACGGGCCAGGGTTCGGATGGGCCTCCATGCGGCAGGCGGATGGCTTCCCCATGCCGCTATTCCACCGCTCCACGCAATCCCGCCCCCGCGGCCAGCGGGCAGAGCGGTAGCGCCAGAGCCGCGAACGCGCCCAGAAGCAGCAGCTCCGGCCGCCAATCGAGACCGGCGCCGGCTGCGTCGGCGGCGGCGGCGCCGAAGATCAGCGTGGGCGTCGCCAATGGCAGCACCAGCAGCGGCAACAACACGCCGCCACGCCGCGCGCCCAGCACCACCGAGGCCGCCATGCCGCCGAGAAGCGACAGGATCAGCGTGCCCAAAGCGAGGCCGGCTTCCAGAACCGCGATCTCCCGGCCCGGCAGGCCGAACATCAGCGCGATCGGAAGAGCGGCGACCAGCAGAGGCAGCCCTGTTGCCAGCCAATGCGCCGCCATCTTGGCCGAGGCCACGGCCGGCGCCGGCAAGCCGCACAGCATGAGCTGATCCAGAGACCCGTCTTCCAGCTCGGCCCCGAACAGGCGGTCCAGCGGCAGAAGAGCGGCGAGCAGCGCGCAGACCCAGACGATCCCGGGCGCCATCCGGCGCAGCAATTCGGGCGACGGACCCAGGGCGAGGGGAAACAGGGAGGCGGCCAGCACGAAGAACAGGGCGGAGGCGAGCGTATCGGCGCCGTGACGGAGCGACAGCCGCAGATCTCGCCCGAGCAGCGCGCCCCAGCGGCGCAAAGGGCCGGGCAAGGCGGCAGCCGGGGGGCCGGGCGGCGTCATGCGCCCAGAACCAGCGTCTCGGCGCCGGGCAGCGGCAGCGTCACATGCGTGGTGGCGATCACCATCCCGCCCTGGGCGCGATGCGCGGCCAGAACCGCGCCGAGCCGGTCGATCGCGGCGGCGTCGAGGCCGAGCGAGGGCTCGTCCAGCAGCCAGAGCGGCGCTGCCCCGAGCAGTACGCGGGCCAGGGCGGTCCTGCGCTTCTGCCCCGCCGACAGCAGCCGGGCGGGCAGATCGGCCAAGGGAGCGAGATCGAATGCGTCCAGCACGGGATCGACCGGCCGTCCGGACAGGATAGCCGCGAGGCGGAGGTTCTCGCGCAGGGTGAGGCCCGGCTTGAGGGCGTCGGCATGACCAAGAAAGCCGATCCGCGCCGCATGGGCTGGCGGATCGCGCAAGGCGTTCTCGCCCTGCCAGAACAGGGTGCCGGCGGCGAGCGGACAAAGACCGGCCAGGGCACGCAGCAAGGTGGATTTGCCGGCCCCGTTCGGGCCGACCAGCAGCAGGGCGCCGCCGGCGGCTAGCGTGAACGACACCCCGTCCAGCACCAGGCGATCGGCCCGCAGGACGGTCAGGCTGTCGGCCTGGAGCGCGGGCGCGCCGAGCGCGCCGAGCGCGTCGGGCAGGTCTCCCGAGCAGGCGGCGCGCTTGTCTCGGTTCGGCATGTCGGTATGTTCTAGCCTCATCGAAATTCAGCCACGCGTCTGCCTGACTGTTCCGGTCCAGCGGCCCACGATCCCGGTCGCACCGGTGCCTCGTTCGGGGTCGTGGGCATGAATGCCTCGGAAGGGAACAGCTTCATGAAGTCGGTCGGTCAGGACAATCTCGGCACGCGCAGCACGCTCGACGTGGATGGCAAGACCTACCACTATTTCTCCATTCCCAAAGCCGAGGCGACCCTCGGAGACGTGAGCCGTCTGCCGGTCAGCCTGAAAGTGCTGCTGGAGAACGTGCTGCGCTTCGAGGATGCGCGCTCCTACACGATCGACGACGCCAAGGCCGTCGCCGGCTGGCTCGCCAAGGGGCAGAGCACGCAGGAAGTTCCGTTCAAGCCCGCCCGCATCCTGATGCAGGATTTCACCGGCGTTCCCGCCGTGGTCGATCTGGCCGCCATGCGCGACGGCATCACCGCGCTGAACGGCGACCCGCAGAAGGTGAACCCGCTGGTGCCGGTGGATCTGGTGATCGACCATTCGGTGATGGTCGACGTGGCCGGCACGCCGGACAGCCTGCAGCGCAACGTCGAGATCGAGTTCGAGCGCAACGGCGAGCGCTACGCCTTCCTGCGCTGGGGCCAGGAAGCGTTCGAGAACTTCACCGTGGTGCCGCCGGGTGCGGGCATCTGCCATCAGGTGAACCTGGAATACATCGCCCAGGCGGTGTGGACCGCGACCGTCGGCGGCGAGACCTTCGCCTATCCGGACACGCTGTACGGCACCGACAGCCACACCACCATGGTGAACGGCATGGGCGTGCTGGGCTGGGGCGTGGGCGGCATCGAGGCCGAAGCGGCCATGCTGGGCCAGCCGATCGCCATGCTGATCCCCGACGTGATCGGCTTCAAGCTGACCGGCAAGCTGCCGGAAGGCGCCACCGCCACCGATCTGGTGCTGACCGTCACGCAGATGCTGCGCAAGAAGGGCGTGGTCGGCAAGTTCGTCGAGTTCTACGGCCCGGCGCTGGATACGCTGCCGGTCGCCGATCGCGCCACCATCGGCAACATGGCGCCGGAATACGGCGCGACCTGCGGCTTCTTCCCGGTCGATGCGCTGACGCTCGACTATCTGCGCCAGACCGGCCGCGACGAGCATCGCATCCGCCTGACGGAGGCCTATCTGCGCGCGCAGAACATGTTCCGTGACAGCACCACGCCGGATCCGGTCTTCACCGATACGCTGGAGCTCGACCTCGGCACCGTCGAGCCGTCGCTCGCCGGTCCGAAGCGTCCGCAGGATCGCGTGGCGCTGAAGAACGCCGCCAGCGCCTTCGAGACCGAGCTGACCGGCTCGCTCGGCGTGCCGGCCAACGACGCACACAAGAAGGTGCCGGTCGCCGGCACCAACTACGAGATCGGCCATGGCGACGTGGTGATCGCCGCCATCACCTCCTGCACCAACACATCCAACCCCGCGGTGCTGATCGCCGCCGGCCTGGTGGCCAAGAAGGCGCGCGCGCTGGGCCTGGCGCCGAAGCCCTGGGTGAAGACGTCGCTGGCGCCGGGCTCGCAGGTGGTGACCGAGTATCTCGACCGCGCCGGGCTGAGCCCCGAGCTGGACGCGCTGGGCTTCAACACGGTGGGCTATGGCTGCACCACCTGCATCGGCAATTCCGGCCCGATCGCCGACAATTTGGTCGACGCGATCGAGGACAACAAGCTGGTCGCCGTCTCGGTGCTGTCCGGCAACCGCAACTTCGAAGGCCGCATCAGCCCGAACGTGCGCGCCAACTACCTGGCGAGCCCGCCTCTGGTGGTGGCCTATTCGATCCTGGGCACCATTCGCGAAGACATCACCACGGCGGTGCTGGGCACGTCCAAGGACGGCAAGCCGGTCTATCTGCGCGACATCTGGCCGAGCAACAAGGAGATCGCCGATCTGATCGCGAGCTCCATCACGCGCGAGCAGTTCATCGAGCGCTACGGTCAGGTGACCAAGGGCACGAAGGAATGGCAGGCGCTGCAGGTCGCGACCGGCTCCGAGACCTACAAGTGGAACAGCGGCTCCACCTATGTGCAGAACCCGCCCTATTTCGAAGGCATCACCATGGAGCCGAAGGACAAGGGCGACATCGTCGGTGCTCGCGTGCTGGCGCTGCTGGGCGACAACATCACCACCGACCACATCTCGCCCGCCGGCGCGATCAAGAAGAGCGCGCCCGCCGGCGTGTATCTGGAACAGCATCAGGTGGCGCAGCGCGACTTCAACTCCTACGGCTCGCGTCGCGGCAACCACGAAGTGATGATGCGCGGCACCTTCGCCAACATCCGCATCAAGAACGAGATGGTGCCGGGCGTGGAAGGCGGCATCTCCAAGCACTACCCGGATGGCAAGCAAGCCTCGATCTACGACGTCGCCATGCAGTACCAGGCCGAGGGCACGCCGCTGATCGTGTTCGGCGGCAAGGAGTACGGCATGGGCTCGTCGCGCGACTGGGCGGCGAAGGGCACCGTGCTGCTGGGCATCCGCGCCGTCGTGGCCGAGAGCTTCGAGCGCATCCACCGCTCCAACCTGGTCGGCATGGGCGTTCTGCCGCTGCTATTCGAGGAAGGCACCACGCGGCAGACACTGGGGCTGAAGGGCGACGAGGTGATCGACATCCGCGGCCTGGACAAGATCACGCCGCGCATGACGCTGACACTGGCCATCACCCGCGCCGACGGGTCCAAGCTCGACGTGCCCGTGATCTGCCGCGTCGATACGCTGGACGAGGTCGAGTACTACCGTCACGGCGGCATTCTGCAGTACGTGCTGCGCGGCATGGCCGAAGCGGCCTGAAGCACCGAAAAGGGGGCGCTTCGGCGCCCCTTCTTTTCTGACCGGTTGGCGTGCGTGCTTCGACTGGCACGCGCGTGATCGGCGCTCGGTTCCCCTTCCGGAGCGATGCCCGGGACAGCTGTTTCAAACATCGCAGAGTGCACAACGAAATGTGACGAACGAGCCGGATGCGTCGTTCGCGCCGGCGGCCTATGGTTGCGATGGCATAATGAGGTACGTGCCTCATTGTGCGGACCTCAAAAGACGGATCGAACCGTCATCGGGAGCAACCGCCTTGATCGATTCCCTCAAGCCCCGCGCGACATCGCGTCGCACACTGCTGCGCTCCGGCGCCATCGGCGGCCTGGCCGCCACCCTGTCGGGCGCATTGCCGAAAGCCGCTGCCCGCGCCGCCGAGAGGACCGCCGCCTACACCCCCGGCAATCGCTTCTTCAACGCGCACCACGCGCCGATCGGCGCTTATTCCACCTTCACACTGGGCTATCCGGGCGCCAGCGGCGGCTTCGGCATCGAGCAGAAGCTGCCCGGCACGCAGAGCGTGTTCGTAGGCGTACTGAAGGACGGCGTCGCGCACGCGCTGCCCTTCTTCGACGCCGCCGCCGAGACCGGCATCACCGCCTACGCGCAGTCCGACGTTTCACGCGATTTCCGGGCCAGCAGCGACCGGTTCGAGACCGCGGATTTCTCCTTCACCCTGTTCTCGCCGGTGCGCTCGGTGCCGGATCCGAACAAGCCCGGCCTGTTCTCGACCCTGGGACACGGCCCGCTCACCGGCCTGTCCACGTCCGGCCGCCATTCCATCGAGGACGCATTGCTGCCGGCGATCTTCGCCGAGCTGATGGTGGACAATTCGAAAGGCAGCACGGCGATGACGGCCGCGTTCGCCGTGTCCGGCGGCACGGCGCAGCAGCTGGGGCTGGGCGTGCCGGGCGTGGTGTTCGGCGCCGATCCCGTGCGCACCGCCATCGTGACGGATGATCGCGACGCGGTGTCGTTCACCGCCGCCAGCATGAGCGCGGCGCTGTCCGGCGGCACAGGCGCCGGGCCTGTCGGCGGCATCGCCGTGACCGTGCCGGCAGGCACACGGAAGACCATCCGGTTCGCATTGTGCTTCCATCATGCCGGCGACGTCACGACCGGTCGCGTCACGCGCTACTGGTACACGCGCTACTACGACGATATCCGCGCAGTGGCGCTGGCGGCGGCGCAGACGCTCCGGCAGCGCGTGGCGTCGTTCGCGGCCGACGACCGCCTGGTGGACCAGTCCTCGCTGTCGGCGAACCAGAAATTCCTGCTCGCCCAGGCGATCCGCTCCTACTACGGCAACACCGCCTTCCTGTACGAGGGCACGTCCACGCCGTGGTGGGTGGTGATGGAGGGCCAGTACCAGTACATGAACACGTTCGACCTCACCGTGGATCAGCTCTTCTTCGAGCTCGGCATGAATCCGTGGACGGTGAAGAACGAGCTCGACAATTTCGTGTCGCATTATTCCTACCAGAGCGGCACCGAGCTGGTCGCCGGCAGCGCCACGCCCACTGGCCCGGGCGGCATTTCCTTCACACACGACATGGGGCAGTGGCCGGCCTTTTCCGCCGATGGCAGCTCGAACTATGAGCGATCCAACGTGTTCGGCACGTTCTCCTTCATGACCGGCGAGCAGCTCACCAACTGGCTGCTGATCGCCGGCGTGTATTCGTTCCAGACCGGCGATCTGGCCTGGGTGGAGCGAAACGCGTCGATCTTCTCGCAGGCGCTCACGAGCCTGCTGAACCGCGACAACGGTGTGGCCAGCGCGCGTGACGGTATCGAGAGCTACAACAGCACCAAGACCGGCACCGGCGAGGAGATCACCACCTACGATTCCGTGGGCGCAGGCCTGGAGGAGGCGGTCGGCAACACCTATCTCGCCGGCAAGTGCTTTTCCGCCTATGTGGTGCTGGAAGGCCTGCTGACCGTCACCGGCCGTCCCGATCTGGCCCTGCAGGCCGCGCAGCAGGCCCAACGCATCGGCACCACGCTGCTGCAGCACGTCACCAGCCAGGGCTTCATCACCTCCAACGTGTATGACGGCTCCTCGATCGCCATCATTCCCGTGGTGGAAGGCCTGGTTTATTCGTACTTTGCCGGACGCAAGGATGCCGTGTCGGCGAACGGCCCGCACGGCGCGCTGATCCGTGCGCTGAAGCGTCATCTGACCACCGTGCTCGATACCGGACTCTGCATCACCACCGACGGCGGCTGGAAACTCGACAGCCAGAGCGACAACACCTGGCTGTCGAAGATCTTCCTGAACGAGTTCGTGGGCCGGCAGGTGCTGGGACTCAACATTCGCGCGAGCACGAACAACGCCGACGCCGCTTCCGTGCAGTGGCTCACCAACGCCACGAGCGCGAAGCTTGCCTTCAGCGACCAGATCATCGACGGGGTCGCCATCGGCAGCGAGTACTATCCGCGCGGCGTTACCGCGATCCTGTGGCTGCAGGAGCCGCGCGCTTAGAAACGGGGGAACCCCGCCGGGAGCGGTCCGCTTCCGGCGGGATCGCGACGCGCCGTGCACGGTCGGATCTTGTCCCCTTCTTCCGCCTGTCATCCCTCCGCTCCGCCCGCGGCCGACCGGGGGCGGAGCTGTGCCATAGGCGGACTTCTGAAGCAGCCTGGAAAAGTTCCAGGAGCAGTAGCGTCCGAGGACTTTCGAGCGCCGGGCGACTCGGCGCGACGTGACGCGAAGCCTGCATCGTCGTAGCGCTGATGCAGGCCTTTTCGTATTTGCCGTCGGTCTCAGTCGGCGTTGCCTTGCGCCAGCGGCAGGGTGGGATCGGGTTGCCCTTCGAAATAATCGGCGTCGCGGAAGAAGCCGTGCCGGCGGAGCGCGTCGACCGAGATCGCGCCGCTATCGGGATAGGTACAGATCTCCGCCGGCGGCTCGGCCCCGATCGCGAGATAGACCAGATCGTCCGTGTTGCCGGGCGGGTTGACGATCTGATGGGCGATTCCGGTATCGGCGGGGCAGGAGATGCAATCGCCCGGTCCGATCCCATGCACCGCGTCGCCATAGCGGAACAGGCCGCGCCCTTCGAGTACGACGAAGATCTCGTCGGCCATCAGATGCGTATGTGCCGGACAGGCGCTGTGTCCGGGCGGCACGCGGCGCGCATTCATGCCGAGGCGGCCCATGCCGAAGCGTCCCGGCCCGGCCTGACGCAGGGCCGGCGTCAAGGCGCGCCGGTGATGCGTCCAGCCGGGCGGCATGTCCGGTGTCGTTTCCGGAGCCGTATGCATGTTGACGATCAGGGGCGCCTTGTCCGTCATCTCTTCGTCTCCCTTCTGGTCCGCGTCACCGCTCCGTCACGCCGGGGTAGAGCGCGGATCGGTCCGGAGTTTCTTGTGCGTCCTCCCGTCAGGCGGAGTCGCGGCTGATCAGCCGCGCCGGGAGCGTCCGCGATTCCGGCGCTCCGCCGGCCAGCATCGTCCACAGGCTGTCGATCGCCAGTTCGCCCAGGCGCGCGTAATCCTGAGCGACGGTGGTGAGCGACGGGCAGGTGTAGCGGCTGAGCGGATGGTCGTCGTGCCCGGCGACGCGCAAGGCGGCGTGGCGTCCGACGGAAAGCCCTGCTTGTGCGGCGGCCGACAGAACGCCGAAGGCCAGGCGATCGTTGGCGCACAAGACGGTTCTCTGCCCGTCTGCCGTCTGGCGCAGGAAGCGTGTCGCGATCTCCTGGCCGGCGCGCTCGAAATCCCAATGATGCGGTCCGATCGGGTCCAGCACCTCGCCCTCATGTCCGGCCTTGTGCATCGCGGCCATGAAGGCGTCGCGGCGTTCGATTGCATTGCGGTTGACTGGCGGCATCGCCACGAAGACCGGCGGCGTGCCGGTTTGCAGCAGATGCGAAACGGCGAGGCCGATGCTTTGCGCATTGTCCGTTCCCACGAACGACACGCCGGGCCGAACCGGGGTGTCGAGATAGACGATGGGAAGGCGTGGCGCACGCTCCGTCTTCGTGCCCAGGGCGGCGACGATGGCGCCTGCCGCCCGAAGCGAGCGCAGGGTTTCCAGCGCCTGCTTCTCGATGGCCGGATTGCCATGGCTCAGAAGCAGCATCGGCAGATAGCCCGCGCGCATGCAGCGCATGTCGATCAGACGGGTGACTTCCGCGTAGAACGGATCGTTGATCGACGGGACGACGATGCCGACGATCCGCGAGGTGGGACGGCTCAGATTGGTCGCGATCAGGTTGGGCCGGTAGTCGTACTGTTCCAGGCTCGATTCGATCCGCGCGCGCGTGGCCGGCTTCACCAATCCCGGATCGCGGAAGAACTTGGACAGGGTCGGCCGGGACAGGCCGGACGCCTGCGCGAGCTCGTCCATGCTGCGAAGCGGCGTCTTCATGCCGGAAGCCTATCGCATGGCGTCGCCGGAGCAAGGTGAGCAAGAAGTTTACGCGCGAAAACTTTTGTTGACGCCGGAGAAGCGTCGCGGTAGCCACTGCGAGGCCTGGACGACGCTCCCCGCCGCATCGGTCTTGCGCCGGGATCGTTGGCGGAGCGTTGGGTCGGACGGAAAGGATGGATGATGATCGTCACGCTGGGCGAGATCGTGGTCGAGATCCTGGCCGAGACGCGCGGGCATGGTTTCCGTGAATCCCAGCCTCTCTCCGGCCCTTATCCGAGCGGTGCGCCGGCGATCTTCATCGATCAGGTGGCTAGGCTCGATTATCCGTGCGGCCTGATCTCCTGCGTCGGCGACGACGATTTCGGCCGGCTGAACATCGACCGGCTGCACGCGGACGGGGTCGATGTGAGCGGCATTGCCGTGGCGCCAGGGCAGGCGACCGGCAGCGCGTTCGTCCGCTACCGGCCTGACGGCGAGCGGGATTTCGTGTTCAACATCCGGCACAGCGCCGCCGGCCTGACGCGTCTGACGCCGGAGGCCGATGCGCTGCTCGATCGCGCGCGGCATCTGCATGTGATGGGGTCGTCCCTGTTCTCTCCCGAATTGCGGGAGGCGGCGCAGACCGCGATCGCGCGCGTGAAGGCGCGAAACGGCACGATCTCGTTCGATCCGAACATGCGCAAGGAGATGCTGCAGGCGCCGGGAATGGAGGATGCGCTGCAGTCGATGCTGCGCCACTGCGACCTGTTCATGCCGAGCGGACCGGAACTGTTTCTGCTGAGCCGTGCGGATACGGAAGAGGCGGCCATCGCCGATCTGCTGGGGCTCGGCATTGGCGGCATCGTGGTCAAGCGCGGCGCGGCCGGCTCCAGCTACCACGATCGCGACGGGTCCTGCGTGCAGCCGGCTTTTGCGGCCGAGGAGATCGATCCGACCGGCGCCGGCGACTGCTTCGGCGCCACCTTCACCACCTGCCGGCTGATGGGACACACGATCGAGGCCAGCCTGCGCTATGCCAATGCCAGCGGCGCCCTGGCTGTCGGCCGGCGCGGGCCGATGGAAGGCACGGCGGGATTCGCGGAACTCGATGCGCTGATCGCGGCGCAGGCCGGCCGCAAAGACGGGCTTTCATAAAGGAAAAAACAAAAACCGTCGTCCGTTTGGCATCTTGCCGCGCCGAGCCCTCAGCACCAAACGGATAAAAGTCTTTTTGCTTCTTTTTCTTCAGAAAAAGAAGGGCTCTCCTTGCCATCCCCAGCCCCATAACGACCTACGAAAAGGCTCCGCCATGCAAACGACGTTCGCACGCTTCGCCGCGCTTCGGGGGGAAACGGCGTTCCGCGGCGTGACATCCGTTTGTTCGGCGCATCCCTGGGTGATCGAGGCGGCTCTGGAGCAGGCAAAGGCCGATGGCGGGACCGCACTGATCGAGGCCACCTGCAACCAGGTGAACCAGGAAGGCGGCTATACCGGCCTGCGTCCGGCCGATTTCCGCGATCTGGTCTGGTCTCTGGCCGACCGCGTCGGGCTGGCCCGCGATCGTGTGGTGCTGGGCGGCGATCATCTCGGCCCCAATCCCTGGAAATCCCTGCCGGCCGAGGCGGCCATGGACCGCGCCCTGGCCATGGTCGAGAGCTATGCACGCGCCGGTTTCACCAAGCTGCATCTGGATTGTTCGATGGGGTGCGCGGGCGAGCCGGCCGCGCTCGGCGACTCGGTGGTGGCCGGGCGGGCCGCCCGCCTCGCCGCGCGCGCCGAGGCGGTGGCGCCGGGAGCGACGGTGTATGTGATCGGCACGGAGGTTCCGACGCCCGGCGGGGCCACGGAAGGGCTGGACCATCTGGTGCCGACCGCGCCCGAAGCGGTGCTCGAAACGCATGCGGTGCATGAGCGCGCGTTCCGCGAGGCGGCACCGTCGGCGTGGGAACGCGTGATCGCCATGGTGGTGCAGCCGGGCGTGGAATTCGGCCATGAGGATGTGGCGATCTTCCGGCCGGAGGCGGCCGCCGCCCTGTCGGCGACGCTGCGGCGCCTGCCCGGGCTGGTGTTCGAGGCGCATTCCACCGACTACCAGCCCGGCCAGGCCCTGCGGGAACTGGTCCGCAGCGGCTACCCGATCCTGAAGGTGGGGCCCGGTCTCAGCTTCGCGCTTCGCGAGACCCTGTATGGCCTGGATGCGATCGCCGCGATCCTGTCGCCGGGCGGCGATCGCCTGTTCGACGCGATGGAGGGGCTGATGCTGGCGCGGCCGCAGCAATGGCGCTCGCATTATGCCGGAACGCCCGACGAGCAGCGCGTCCTGCGCCATTTCTCCTACAGCGATCGCATCCGCTACTACTGGCCGGAGCCGGAAGCGGTTGCCGCCGTCGCGGCGCTGGAGCAGAAGCTCGCCGGCCGCACGATCCCGCCGACGTTGCTGAGCCAGTATCTGCCGCGTCTGGCGGAACGCGTGGCGGACGGGCTGGTGGACGCGACCCCGAAAAGCCTGGCCATCGAGGCGGTGCGGGATGTGCTGCGCGTGTATGCGGGCGCCTGCAACGGCGCGATCTGACAACCGGGTGTTGAGCGGTTTGGAGAAGGGGAGAGTCTTCTTTTTCTGAAGAAAAAGAAGCAAAAAGACTTTTGTCCGTTTGGTGCGGAGTGTGGGGCTCGATACGAGCTCGACGGAGAGAGGTTCTTTGGTTCTTTCTTTCAAGAAAGAACATCTTTTCTGCTCATCAGAATGTCATAGAGCCATCAAGGAAAGACAAGAGCATGTCGGGAACGTTGCAGGACAAGGTCGCGGTGATCACCGGCGCCGCGCGCGGCATCGGGCGGGCGATCGCCGCGCGCTATGCCGCGGAGGGCGCGATCGTGGTGATCGCCGATCTGAACCGCGAGGGCGCGGAAACCGCAGCGCGCGAGATCGGCGGACGCTGCTCCGGCGTCGAATTCGACGTGACGAAGCAGGACTCGATCGATGCGCTGGTGGACGGCGTGGCGGCGCGTCACGGCAGGCTGGACATCCTGGTCAACAATGCCGGCATCTTCGACATGGGACCGACCGTGGAGATCAGCCGGGCCAGCTATGCCCGGGTGTTCGCGGTGAATGTCGAGGGGCTGCTGTTCACGCTCCAGGCGGCGGCCAAGCAGATGATCCGCCAGGGGCGGCCCGAAAACGGCGGAGCCGCCGGCAAGATCATCAATTTTGCGTCCCAGGCGGGGCGACGCGGTGAAGCCCTGGTGGCGGTCTATTGCGCCAGCAAGGCGGCGGTGATTAGCCTGACCCAAAGCACCGGCCTCGATCTGATCCGGCATGGAATCAATGTCAACGCGATCGCGCCCGGCGTGGTGGACAACGAGCACTGGGACCATGTCGATTCGCTGTTCGCGCGCTACGAAGGTCTCGAGCCCGGCGAGAAGAAGCGCGTGGTCGGCGCCTCGGTTCCGTTCGGACGCATGGCGCGGCCCGACGAGATCGGCGGTCTCGCGACGTTCCTGGCCAGCGCCGATGCCGACTATATCGTGGCGCAGTGCTACAATATCGACGGAGGCAACTGGATGAGTTGATCCCGACCAGACCGACCGACTGAACAAACCAAAAAAACAGGAAACGTCATGCAGACCAAAACCATCGCTCTGGCCGCGGCCGCCGGCGCGGCCGTCGCTCTTTCCGCACCACAGGCATCGCGGGCGGACACCACGCTGACCATCGCCACGGTGAACAACGTGCAGATGATCGAAATGCAGAAGCTGGCTCCCCAGTTCGAGAAGCTGCATCCCGATATCCATCTGCGCTGGGTTACGCTGGAAGAGAACGTTCTGCGCCAGCGCGTCACCACCGACATCGCGACCCATGGCGGCCAGTTCGACATCCTGACCATCGGAAACTACGAGGTTCCGATCTGGGCCAAGCAGAAATGGCTGGTGAATTTCGATGATCTGCCGGCCTCCTACGACATGTCCGACATCATCGGCGCCGTCCGGCAGGGGGTCTCGTACCAGGATCATGTCTACGCGCTGCCGTTCTATGCCGAGAGCGCGATGACGATGTATCGCAAGGACCTGTTCGCCAAGGCCGGCCTGACGATGCCCGAGGCGCCGACCTATGACCAGATCAAGGAATTCGCCGACAAGCTCACGGACAAGTCCGCCGGCGTCTACGGCATCTGCCTGCGCGGCAAGCCGGGCTGGGGCGAGAACATGGCCTATGTCACCACTCTGGTGACCTCCATGGGCGGGCAGTGGTTCACGCAGAACTGGAAGCCGGCGATCGACACCGATGCCTGGAAGAAGGCGATCGGCTTCTACGACGAGATCCTGCGCAAGGACGGGCCGCCGGGCGCCGCCAGCAACGGCTTCAACGAGAACCTGGCCCTGTTCTCGTCCGGCCACTGCGCGATCTGGATCGACGCCACCTCGGCCGCCGGCACGCTGTACGATCCGAAGCAGAGCCAGGTCGCCGACAAGGTCGGCTTCGCCGCGATCCCGAGCGGGTCGTTCAAGGGCGGTCCGACCTGGCTGTGGTCCTGGAACCTGGCGATTCCGTCTACCTCCCACAACGTCGCGGCGGCGAAGACCTTCATCACCTGGGCGACGTCCAAGGACTACATCAAGCTGGTCGGCGACACGGATGGCTGGGTGAACATCCCGCCCGGCACCCGGACTTCATCTTATCAGGCCGCCGAGTACACCAAGGTGGCGCCGTTTGCGAACTTCGTGCTCCAGGCGATCGAGAATTCGAATCCGAACGGCCAGACCGCGCAGCCGCGGCCCTATGTCGGCGCCCAGTTCGCCGATATTCCGGAGTTCCAGGGCATCGGCACGCAGGTTGGCCAGACGGTGGCGGCGACCCTGGTCGGCAGCACCTCGGTGAACAGCGGTCTGGCCCAGGCGAACAGCGCGACCGAGCGGACCATGCGCCGCGCCGGCTACTACAAGTAGGGCCGGGCTTCGCGGCGAACCGGGGCCGGCGCCGTCGTGCGCGGCCCCGGAACTTTCCTGTCCTCTTCTCCGTCTCCTTCCCGTGCCGGGTCATGCCCGGAGCAGTGAGGGAGGATGCCGGACGATGAGCGGATTTCCGAGCGGGCCGAAAAGCAAGGCCATGGCGTTGGCGGGCAGCGAGGACGCGCTGGCCGGCATTCTCACGCGCATGCTGGAATCCGAAGGCGGCCAGGCAGGGCTGGAGAAGCTCTACCAGCAATTCGACAAGGCGGGGCTCGGCGAGAAGGCGCGGTCCTGGAAGTCGCCGGCAAGTGAACTGATGAAAACGTCTATCCGTCTGGTTCCGTGCGTCGCCGCGCACTCCGTACCAAACGGATAGACGTCTTTTTGCTTCTTTTTCTTCAGAAAAAGAAGACTTGCCTCACACCGCCAACGCCTCCACCGATCGCCTTGCGCGCAGAACGCGCCCGGCGATGATCACCACCGTCAGCACCAGCGCCGAGAAAGCGATCAGCACCGTATGCAGCATCCAGAACCGTGTCGGCCCCAGCGTGCCGAGCCGGCTGGCAAGTTGCGCCACAACCATGTTCGCCAGGAAAATTTGCAAGGCACAGGCATTGGTGATCGTCGCACGGAGCGGTGCCGGCGCCAGACGCGAATACAGCGCCATCGACACCATGTAGGTATTGGTGTTGCCGATATCGTTGATGATGTGGAAGGCGAGCCCCCAGCCGAGCCCGACTCTCCCCGTGGGTGCTGCCGTCAGCAGCAGCGTGGCGAGCGCACAAAGCACAGTGCCGATTGTGATCTTCAGCATATCGGGGACGGGACGGCCGCGCCGTTCCAGATAGGTCCAGACCGCGATCGAGAGCGCCGTGGCGCCCATGGAAATGAATGCATCGGCCGAAAGAAGCCAGCTCACCGGCATCTGGTGTCCGAACCAGCGCAGATCGTAATGCTGCTTGGCCCAGAGCAGATAGCCGTCGAAGATTTCCATGTTGCCGACCGAGGCGAGGGCCAGCACCGGCAGGAGCAGGACCAGCCCAAGCACCATCAGCCAGTCGCGCCGGCTCAGATCGGCGAGGCGACCGGCCGGCTTGGCGTCCGAGGCCTGCACGTCGGCGTCGCTTGCCGGCCGGATGGCGCGATTGAAAATCACATAGGTCAGGAAGGCCAGCAGCGCGCCGGCCGAGGCGGCCAGGAAGCCGAGTGACCAGCTATGGTCCTCGCCCAGCGTGCCGCAGACGATCGGGGCGAACACCACCGCGATCGAGGGTGCCAGCGAGTAGAGCTGGAAGCCGTTGGAACGGCGTGGGTCCCCGGTCGTGTAGAGTTCGCCCAGCTGGGCCTTTGTGGTGCCGGCAAGCCCTCCACCCGCCACGATCAGCAGCAGCCCGATCAGCAGCAGCGGCCGCATCGTCAACAGCAGCATGCCGCAGAACACGCCGAACAGCCCGATGATGATTGAAGGCCTGTGCCCTAGGACGCGGTCGGCGACGACGCCGCCCACGATCGGTGCCGCGTAGATCAGGCCGCCGAACAGGCCTGTGATCAGAGCCGCGCCTGCTTGTGGCGTGGCGCTGGCGCCGAGCCCGAGCCAGCGTTCGATCATCGGCAGGCCCAGAACATGCTGCGCGCCGCCATTGCGCAGGATGGACATGGACATGGCCAGAACCAGGATCGACTGCACGCCGTACTGACCGAAGGATCCGAAGCACTCGGTCGTGAACAGGACCGACACGCCACGCGGATGCCCCAGGAACGACCGTTCCTGGCTGGGTTGCGCTGGCACGCTCAGTTCTGACCCAGCGGTGCGCAGGCCCGTTCGAGCCATGAGGCTTCCGCCGTATCCAGATGCGGGCCGATCTCGTTCAGCACCCGGGCATGGTAGCGATCGACCCAGCGTCGCTCGCTTTCGTCGAGCAGGGCCGTGTCGATCATGCGCCGGTCGATCGGCGCCAGTGTCAGAGTTTCGAAGCCGCAGATCGGCTGTTCGCCGCCCACCGCGCGAGCTTCCACCGCCATCGCGTTTTCCAGCCGGATGCCGTGCGAGCCGGGCTTGTAGTAGCCGGGCTCGTTGGTGAGGACCATCGAGCGGTGGACTGGCCCGTTCGGTCCCTTGGACGAAAAGGCGGACGGCCATTCGTGCACGCCGAAGAACGAGCCCAGGCCATGACCGGCGCCATGGTCGAAATCGAGCCCTGCGCGCCAGAGCGGTTCGCGCGCCAGCATGTCGAGCCTGTGCCCGCTGGTGCCCTCCGGGAACACGGCTTCCGTCAGTGCGATCAGCCCCTGCAGCACGCGGGTGAACTGGTCGCGCCACGCCTCCGGCGGGGTGGCGTCGCCCAGCCAGACCGTACGGGTCACGTCTGTGGTCGCGCCGGCGTACTGGCCGCCGCTGTCGATCAGGAACAGCGCGTTCTCGGCAAGCGGGGCGCTGCCCTCGGCGGCGGGGTGGTAGTGCATCAGCGCGGCATTGGCGCCGGTGGCGGCGATGGACGCGAACGAGGCGCCGGAGCAGGCGTTGGTCGCCATACGGAAGCCGAGCAGCGTGTTGGAGACGGCCATCTCCGTCTGGCCGATGCCGTTGCGCTCCACCCAGCACAGGAAACGCGTGAGCGCGACGCCGTCCTGGCGGTGGGCCTGGCGGAAGGCCTCGAGTTCGGCCTCGGTCTTGCAGGCGCGCGGCATCAGGCACGGGTCCGGCGCTTGGGAGAGTTCCGCGCCGGCGGCGAGGAGCGCCTGCTCGAACCAGACCGGGGTGCGCGCCGGGTCGATCCGCACCCGCAAGCCGGCCAGGGCGTCGATCTCGGCTGGCATCGTGTCAGGCTGAACGACCCGCACGGCGTCGCCGAGATGGGCGCGGACGCGCGCATCCATGCGCTCCTCGGCCACGAACAGAATGGCGGTGGCATCGGCGCGCACCAGAGCGTGCGCCAGCAGGGCGGGTGTGTGAGGCAGGTCGCGGGCGCGCAGGTTGAGCAGCCAGCACACGGCGGCCGGATCGCTCAGCACCGCCGCATCCTCGTTCGCCGTGCGCAGGGTTTCGGCCACCAAGGCGAGCTTCTCGGTCACCGTCCGGCCCGCCAGCGCCGCATCCTGCACCTGGATCGGCGTGGCGGGCGGCGCAGGGCGATGGGTCCAGACCGCGTCCACCAGATTGGGCCGCACCGGCACGAGCGTGCCCCAGGACCCTTCGAGCGCGTCCAGGGCGGCGCGTCCGATCACCATCGGATCGTAGCCGAGCCGGAGGGGCGCGCCGCCTCGCGTGTTCAGCCAGTCCGAAGGCGGGTTCTCGCCGTTGTGAAGGCACTGCCAGGCGGGACCGGCCTCCGCCGGGGCCTGCAGCATGTAACGGCCATCGGTGAACAGCAGGCTGGTATCAGGCAGGACAATCGCCAGGCCGGCGGACCCGGTGAAGCCGGACAGGACCTTCAGACGCTCGGCGCAGGCGGGCACGTCCTCGCCGAGGTGCTCGTCGCCGCGCGGCACCAGATAGCCGTCGATGCCGTGCGCGGGAAGACTGCGTCGGAGAGCATCGAGAAGGGTTATGGTCATGGGTCGAAGGTCCATCGATCTGGCGGCCGGGACGACGTATGACGCCTGTCGGGCGGATTTGGCAGGGCTGCTTGCCTCGCGCAAACGGCATGGTAGCAAATCGCGGGCGAGGCCTCGTATACAATATCCTGACATGGAGAACAGTGATTCCGGACGAGCACGAAGCGCCCTTGCTTCCCGCAAACGAAACATTATAACATAACTCACATCCTGGCGTGGATGGGAGGTCGTATCTTGTCGTCGTTTCTCCGGGTGGAAAGTGCGCCGGACCTGTCTCCCCCGCCGCCAGGCGTGTCGCCCAGAGCGCGCGTGGTCGCCGGCGCCGATCCGGCGGTTCTGCTGGATATCGTGCGGCCCGACGTGGGTCTGGCGATCTGGGCGCGAGACCCGCACCCGCATTGGGCGTCCGATGTGGCGTCCCTGGCGCCATCCGCCGCGCGGACACCCTTGATCGTGTCGGGGGCGCCGTCCGTCCTGGGCCGTGATCTGGCGCGGGCGCTGCCGAATGGCTGCCCCTCCTGGTTCGAGCAGGAGGTGTCGGCGTTGGCTGCGCTTCTGGCCGATCTGGCCGCGGCATCCCGCCTCCGTGCGCGGTTCGGAGCGTTCATCGATGACGGCTCGGTGCAGGAGATCCGCTTGTGCTGCCGATACGGCGGAGGCGGGCTCTGCTGGCGGCATCCCGCGCTGCACGATGTCGCATCCGGCGGCGAAGCGGACCCGTTCTCTGTGCTGATCCTGAAGGGTGCGCAATCTTCCATTCGTCGCCGCCGCGCCCTGCGCCTCCTTCCCGATCCGAACGGCGCCGCCGCCGGACCCGTGCTGCTGATCGAACCCGAGACCGGAGCGTCTTCATGATCGTGTCCACCGATATGCGCCTTCCCGTGACGGTGCTGTCCGGCTTCCTTGGCGCCGGAAAGACCACGCTGCTGAACCACGTACTCGCCAACCGGGACGGGCGGCGTGTGGCGGTGATCGTCAACGACATGAGCGACGTGAATATCGACGCCTCCACCGTGGACGCCGCTGGCGGCTTGTCGCGCACCGAGGAGAAGCTGGTGGAGATGAGCAATGGCTGCATCTGCTGCACGTTGCGCGAGGATCTGATGCGGGAAGTGGCGCGCCTTGCGGCCGAGAAACGCTTCGATGCGCTGCTGATCGAGAGCACGGGCGTGTCGGAACCGATGCCTGTCGCCGCCACCTTCGATTTCCGCGACGCGCTGGGCGTTTCCCTGGATGACGTGGCGCGTCTCGACACCATGGTGACGGTGGTGGATGCGCAAAGCTTTCTGCGCGACTACGCCTCGACCGACGATCTCGCCCGGCGCGGAGAGACCGCCGGCGAGGGCGATGACCGCAAGCTGGTGGATCTGCTGGTGGAGCAGATCGAATTCGCCGACGTCCTGGTCGTCAACAAATCGGATCTGGTCTCGGCCGAGGACCTGCAGCGTCTGACTGCCCTGCTGGCCACCTTCAATCCGGGCGCGCGCATCGTGTCCAGCGTGGAAGGCCGCGTGCCGCTCGACGCCGTTCTGGATACGGGGTTGTTCGATTTCGCGCGGGCGCAGAACGCGGCCGGGTGGCACCAGGCGCTGCTCGGCGCGCATTTGCCGGAGAGCGAGGAGTTCGGCATCCGCTCCTTCGTGTATCGCGCCCGCAGGCCGTTCCACCCCGCCCGGCTGCACGCCTTTCTGGGCGGGGCGCTGACGGGCGTGATCCGTGCCAAAGGGTATTTCTGGCTGGCGACCCGCCCGGATTTTGCCGGCTCGTGGCAGTTGGCCGGTGCGATCGGACGGCATGAGCTGGCTGGGCGCTGGTATGCCGCCGTTCCGGAAGAACGTTGGCCGGCGGACCCGGAATGGCGCGCGCGCGTCAAAGGCTTGTGGGAGGGCGAGCACGGCGATCGCCGTCAGGAGCTGGTGTTCATCGGCATCGACATGGACGAGGCCGCCTTGCGTGCCGGTCTGGATCGATGCCTGCTGACGCAAGAGGAATACGGAGCCGGCTCGGTGGCCTGGAAGGCTTTGCCGGATCCGTTTCCGGTCTGGGGGCATTGATAGGATGTAGGCATCTGGGAGAAGCGAGAGGCTTCTCTTTCAGATGCAAGCGATTTTTGTCGGTTTGGGAAGGATTGGCCGGATAGGCACGCCGCTGAGCGGAGAGAGGTTCTTGGTTCTTTCTTTCAGGAAAGACCATTCCTCCCGCCTTTCGCCAGCGCCGTAAGGTCCCGCGCGCCTCGCCTCGCCGATTGCCAGCCATCCCTGGATTTGGCATGAGCGAAACACGTCTCAAGCCGTTTCCGTGCGGATCCCGATTGACCCCATCGCCCGAGCCGATTGTCCGCATCCGCGGCCTGCACAAGAGCTTCGACGGGCATGTCGTGCTCGAGCGCGTGTCGCTCGATCTCCAGCCTGGCGAGCTCCTTTCGGTGATCGGCCCCTCCGGCTGCGGCAAATCCACCCTGCTGCGCTGCCTGAACCTGCTGGAAGTGCCGGATGGCGGCCATATCCGGATCGCCGGCCATGCGATCGACCGCAGCGGCGTGCGCTGGAGCCGGCAGGACGAGCGTCTGGCGCATCGGCTGCGCGCGCATGTCGGCATGGTGTTCCAGGGCTTCAATCTGTTCGCCCACCGCACCGTGCTGGAGAACGTGATCCTGGCGCCGATGGTGGCGCGTCGCACCCCGCGGCGCGAAGCGGCCGATGCCGCCATGGCGCTGCTGGACAAGGTGGGGCTCGCCGCCGTCGCCCATCGCTATCCCGCCACCCTGTCCGGCGGACAGCAGCAGCGCGCCGCCATCGCCCGCGCCCTGGCGATGGCGCCGTCGGTGATGCTCTATGACGAGCCGACCTCGGCGCTCGATCCGGAACTGGCCGAGGAGGTTCTGGGCGTGATGCGACAGCTCGACGAGGAAGGCATGACGCAGATCGTGGTGACGCACGAGATGCGCTTCGCCCGCGCGGCGTCCGACCGGATCGTCTTCATGGATGGTGGGCGCATTGTCGAGGATGCGCCGCCGGACCAGCTCTTCACGGCCCCCGCCGATCCGCGCACGCGCCAGTTCCTGCGGAACGTCCTGTGACGCGCCGCGTCCTGTCGGTGCTGCTTCTGCTGTTTCCCCTATGGGCCGCGCAGGCCACCGAATTGCCGGCACTGCGCTGGGCGTCGGACGCGCAATCCGGTGCGCCGTTCGTGTTCCATGACCCGGCCGACCAGTCGAGGCTCACCGGCTTCGAATACGACATCATGCAGGCCCTGGCCGCCAGGATGGGCCGCAGGCCGGTCTTCGTGCAGAACGATTGGGACGGGCTGATCCCCGGCCTGCAGCGCGGCCTCTACGACCTGGTGATCGACGGCATCGAGATCACGCCCGAGCATCGCGCCGTGGTGGCGTTCTCCACCCCGTACTACCTCACCGCCGAGCGCATCGCGGTGCGTCGCGGCGAGGCGGGACTCGATACGGTGGACCGTCTGCGCGGCCATGTGGTCGGCACGCTGAAGGACACCACCAGCATGCGCCTGCTGGAACAGGCCGGCGGCATCACGCTGCGCACCTACGAGGACGAGACCAACGCCTATTCCGACCTGAACAACGGTCGTCTGGACGCGGTGATGCTGGATGCGCCGATCGCCCAGTACTACGCGGTGCCGGACGACCGGCTGAAGCTGGTCGGCGCCCCGATCGGCAGCCTCGCCTACGGCATCGCCCTGCGCCAGAACGATCCTGTGCTGCTGGACGCGGTGAATAACGGGCTGGAAGCGATGCGCCGCGATGGCTCGCTGCGCCGCATCCTGCAACGCTGGGCGATGTGGACGCCGCAGATGGCGGCGGCTTTCGACGATCCGTCCACGGAAGCGGTGCCGCCGACGCAATGGGACCATTGGCTCGAATCGACCCGCCCCACGGCGACGCTCGGCGCCCGTTTGCGGCGCTACGCCGGCTTCCTGCCGCTGATCGGCCGCGCCGCGCTGATGACGCTCGCGGTGTCGGCCTGCGCCATGGTGCTGGCGGTGGTGGGCGGCCTCGTGCTCGCCCTGGCGCGCCGCTACGGCGTCCCGCCGCTGCGCTGGGCGGCGACGCTGTATATCGAGATCGTGCGCGGCACGCCGTTGCTGATCCAGGTGCTGTTCATCTTCTACGGGCTGCCGTCTCTGGGCATCCGGCTCGATCCGTTTCTGGCCGGCGTGGTGGCGCTGGGACTGAACTATGCCGCCTACGAGGCCGAGAACTACCGGGCCGGGCTGCAATCCGTGCCGCACGGGCAGATGGAGGCGGCGATGGCGCTGAACCTGACCCAGGCGCAGGCGGTGCGGCATGTTCTGGTGCCGCAGGCGTTCCGCTTCGTGGTGCCGGTGATGACCAACGACTTCATCTCGCTGCTCAAGGATTCGTCGCTGGTCAGCGTGATCACGCTGAGCGAACTGACCCAGGCCTATATTCGCCTCTCGACCACTTATTACGACTATCTCGGCACCGGCCTGATGATCGCCGCCGCTTACCTGCTGCTGGGCCTGCCTTTCGTGCGGCTGGCGCGGATCGCCGAGAGGCGTCTGGCGCGTTCGGTGTCGCGGAGAAGCGTCTGATCGTCTTCTTTTTCTGAAGAAAAAGAAGCAAAAAGACTTTTATCCGTTTGGGTACGCGGACCGGTCGAGAACGACGCAAACAGAGAGAAGTTCTTTGGTTCTTTCTTTCAAGAAAGAATACTTCTTTCAGTTTACCAGTTCGGCCAGAGCCCCGGCGTGGCGAGTTCGAGGCAGTGCCCGTCCGGATCGCGCAGATACAGGCTGGTGCCGCCGCGCGGCCAGGTGATGCGGCTTTCGATCTCGATCCCCTTCTGGGCGAGATGGCGTTCCCATGCAGCCAGTTCGCCGAACGGGATCGCCAGGCACAGATGCAGATGGCCGCCGCCGTCATGCGGGGGGATCGCGCCGCCGCCATCGGTCGGCGTGGGTTCGGTCGAGCCGCCGCGCAGGAACAACAACAGCACGGCGTTGCCCGGCAGGCCGAGGCCGCACATGCGGTCGTCGCGCAGAAACGGCTCCAGTGCGAAGATCTCGCGATAGAACCGCTCCGACCGATCGAGATCGGCGACGTAGAGCGAGGTTTCCAGCAGGTGGCTGAGGCGGGGCGCCGCTTCCATCAGCCTCTCCGTGTCCAAACGGTCTGGGCGTTGGTGAATTCGCGCAGTCCGAAATAGGACAGCTCGCGGCCATAGCCGCTCTTCTTCACCCCGCCCACCGGAACGCGCGCATTGGACGCGGTGAAGCCGTTGACGAACACGCCGCCCGTTTCCATGCGACGCGCCAGGGTGCGCGCCTTCGCCTCGTCCGCGGTCCAGATATTGCCGCTCAGCCCGTATTCGCTGGTGTTGGCGAGCAACAAGGCGTGCTCGGCATCCTCGGCGACCACCAGGGCGGCGACCGGCCCGAACACCTCCTCGTCGAACGCGGCCATGCCGGGCTTCACATCCGCCAGCACCGTCGGCGGGTAGAAGAAGCCCGGCCCCTCCGGCAGTTCGCCGCCCAGCAGCAGCGCGGCGCCGGCCGCGACGCTATGCTGCACCTGATCGTGAACGCCGTCGCGCAGATCGCCGCGCGCGATCGGGCCCATGGTGCTGCGCTCGTCCGTCGGGTCGCCGGCGCACTGTTCCCGCGCGGCCTGGAGAAAGCGTTGCGTGAACGCCTCCGCGATCGGGCGTTCGAGAATGATCCGCTTGGCAGCCAGACACACCTGCCCGGCATTGGCGAACCGCCCGGCGATCGCGAACCGCACCGCGCCGTCCAGATCGGCATCGGCCAGGACGATGAACGCATCCGTGCCGCCCAGCTCCAGCACGGATTTCTTCAGATGCCGCCCGGCCAGCGACGCGACCGCCGCGCCGGCGCGCGTGCTCCCGGTCAGCGTCACGGCGGCGATGCGCCGGTCGGCGATCACCGATTCGATTGCCGGCGTGTCCACGTTCAGGACCGAGAAGACGTGCTCCGGCAGTCCGGCGGCGCGGAACATCTCCTCCATCAGGAATGCCGCGCGCATCACGTTGGGGGCATGCTTCAGGATGAAGCCGTTGCCGCCCAGCAGGATCGGCAGCGCCGCCCGCACAGCCTGCCAGTAGGGAAAATTCCAGGGCATCACGCCCAGGATCACGCCGATGGGCAGAAACGACACATAGGCTTCGTCCGCCGTGTCGGTCTCGGCCGGTTCGTCGGCGAGGTGCCGCGCGCCGTTCCGGGCGAACCAGTCCGCCGTGGCGGCGCATTTCTCGACTTCCGCCCGCGCCTCGCGCAGCGTCTTGCCCATCTCCGCCGTGGCGATCGCGGCGGCTTCTTCCACCCGTTCGCGCATCACGGAAGCCAAACGCGTCATGATCGCGGCGCGCTGCTCGATCGGCGTCGCAGCCCATCGCTTCTGCGCTGCCGCGGCGTTGGCGAGTGTCTGCTCCACCTCTGAGGCGGTCAGGAACGCGAAGCGGCCGATCTCCTCGCCGGTTGCCGGATTGCGGGAGATGGCGTGCATGTCGGGCATCGGTCGGGTCCGGAGCGGTGGTTTGCGCCGTCATAACGCGACCCGCGGCCCAAAGTGCCGTTGGTCCCCGAGAGGACCGCCGGCGCGGGTCGGAACCGCGCCGGCGAGTCGTGTCAGGAGGCGGCGTATTTCTGGTCGAGCGCGTCGATCGCCGCGACGTTGCGGGCCGAGGGGCTGTTCGGGTCGAACTGGCAGCGCAGGAAGGCGTCGGCGACCGACTTGGCCAATTCCGGGCCGATCACCCGGGCGCCCATGGTGATGATCTGGGCGTTGTTGCTGAGCGCCGCCCGCTCGGCGGAATAGGTGTCGTGCGTCTGCGCGGCCCGAATGCCGGGGATCTTGTTGGCCGACATGCACACGCCGATGCCGGTGCCGCAGCACAGGATGGCGCGGTCGTAGCGTCCGGCCAGCACGGCCTGCGCGGCGCGCTCGGCCAGAGACGGGTAGAGTTCCGCCTCGCCGCTCTCGGGCTTGGAGATGTCGTCCACCGTCCAGCCTTCGTTCTTGCTGAGATGGGCGGCCAGGATGGCGGCCAGGGAGTCTCCGGCGCTGTCGCCGCCAACTACAATACGCATCGCGAATGTCCTTCAGGCGCGTCATGCGCCGTTTCAAGAGATGTGGAACCGTCCGGGCCAGCGGGCGAGGGGGCGATCCGCAACACGATCCCGGCATCGAGGAGCCTGTCGCGAATGGGCTGGGGCAGCGCGTCGTCGGTGATCACGACATCGAACGCCGACAAAGGGGCCAGCAGGTTCAGCGCGCTGTGGTCGAACTTGGAACTGTCCGCCAGCAGCACGCGCCGCTCGACGATCTCCATCATCGCCAGCTTGGCGCGGATCACCGCCTGTTCCTGGTGGAAGGCGGTGGTGCCGTGGATGGCGGAGGCGGACACGAACAGGGTATTGGCGCGCAGCCTGGAGATGGCCTGCTCGCATTGCGTGCCGAAGAAGGCGTCGAATCGCGGCTCGTACTGGCCGCCGAGCCCGATCAGCGTGACCGTCTTCATGCCGGACAGCCGGCCGGCGACGCCGAGGCTGTTGGTGATCACGGTGAGGTCGCCCAGCCGTCCCAGATGGTCGCAAAGCAGGGAGGTGGTGGTGGAGTCGTCCAGCACCAGGATCTCGCCCGGTGCGATCAGCCTGGCGGCCGCGGCGGCGATGGCGCGCTTGGCGCCCGTACCGCGACGAGCGCGATGCAGCACGCTGGCCTCCACGCGCGGATCGGACAGGGTTGTCACCCCGCCATGCACACGGCGCACCAGATTGTCGCTCGCCAGCGCGCCGAGATCGCGATGCACGGTCATGCGGCTGATGGAAAAGTGACGGACCAGCTCCTCGGCCTGGGCGCTGCCATGCTCGACCACGAAATCGAGGATGGCGCGTCGCCGCGCGGCGACGATGCCGGTTTCGGCGCGCTCGCTCATGCGCTGGCTCGAGTGGTGGGAGAAGGTATCAGCATCTTCCGAGAGGGTCGGCAGGGCAACGTATCAAACGTATCATCGTTATATCGATCTCGCCGCCCGTTCTGCAATGACCGGCGGAGGAATGATACAATTTCGGGATTGATGGTAAGTCGCGGAAGACTGTGGCGTTCTCCGGTCCCGTGCCCGGGAAACGGAACGCTTGCCAGCGGGGCCGCGCCGAACTAGATATCGGTCCATCACTGAAATCTCCGATGATTTGGGGGGTGGCCTTCGCGGGCCGCCTTTTTGGCTTTGGACACCGATCTTCATCTCACCGGCCTGGAGGCGCGCATCGCCGACAGCGTCGGGCCGACCCTGACCGACATGGGCTACGAGCTGGTGCGCGTGTCCGTGCTGGGCCGCGATACGCCCACCGTGCAGATCATGGCCGATCGCGCCGACGGCTCGCTGATCGGCGTCGAGGATTGCGAGGCGATCTCCCATGCCGTGGGCGCCGTGCTGGACGTGGACGATCCGATCCCCGGCGCCTGGAACCTCGAGGTCTCCTCGGCCGGCATCGACCGTCCGCTGACGCGGGAGAAGGACTGGAACCGGTTCGCCGGCCATCTGGCGCGCGCGGAGACCCTGATGCCGATCGACGGTCGCAAGCGTTTTGCCGGCACCGCCCTGGGCGCGGAGAACGGCGTCGCCCGTCTGCGTGTGGAGGACGGCACGGATGTTTCGCTGCCTTTGTCCGAGATTCGCAAGGCGCGTCTCGTGCTGACCGATGCGCTGATCGCCGCCACCGCGCAGATGTTCGGCGTCCCGGATGAAGGCGCTGAGGGAGCCGCCGAGGCCGAGACTCCGCGTGCCGAGATGCCGCGTCAAGCCGATGGCCGCCAGAAGGGGGCTAAGGTGGGCGGCGCCCGGGTCGGCGCCCAGAAGGCCGCGCGCAAGCCGAAGGCGGGTCCGGGACCGAAACCGGGCCGCAAGGTCCATTGATCGCGGTGAGCGATCTGCGTCCATTGATCGCATCGGGCGATCCTTTCGTTCATTCTCCAGCAACGTCCGACGTTTAAGAAACACAGAGGTCACCATGGACACTGCCGTTTCCCGCCCCGAACTGCTCCTGGTCGCCGACGCCGTCGCGCGCGAGAAGTCGATCGATCGCGAAGAGGTTCTGGAGGCGATGGAGCAGGCCATCCAGAAAGCGGGCCGCGCCAAGTACGGTCACGAGAAGGACATCCGCGCCACCATCGACCGCAAGACCGGCGATGTGCGGCTGTCGCGCTGGACCGAGGCCGTGGACGTGGTGGAGAACGAGGAGACTCAGATCCCCGTCCATATCGCCGCCAAGTTCAAGCCGGGCATCCAGGTCGGCGAGCATCTTGTGGATCCGCTGCCGCCGATCGATTTCGGCCGTATCGCCGCGCAGACCGCCAAGCAGGTGATCGTGCAGCGCGTGCGCGAATACGAGCGCAAGCGCCAGTACGACGAGTTCAAGGATCGCGTGGGCGAGATCGTCAACGGCACGGTCAAGCGCACCGAGTATGGTAACCTGATGGTGGAGATCGGTTCCGCCGAGGCGCTGCTGCGCAGGGACGAGCTGATCCCGCGCGAGAGCTTCCGCAATTCCGACCGTGTGCGCGCCTATATCTATGACGTGCGCGACGAACCGCGCGGCCCGCAGATCTTCCTGAGCCGGTCGCATCCGGCCTTTCTGGCCAAGCTGTTCGCGCAGGAAGTGCCGGAAATCTACGACGGCATCATCGAAATCAAGGCCGTGTCCCGCGATCCGGGCTCGCGCGCCAAGATGGCGGTGATTTCCCGCGACAGCGCGATCGATCCGGTCGGCGCCTGCGTCGGTATGCGCGGCTCGCGCGTCCAGGCCGTGGTGCAGGAGCTGCAGGGCGAAAAGATCGACATCATCCCCTGGAGCCCGCAGGCCGCCACCTTCGTGGTGAACGCGCTGGCGCCGGCCGAGGTGTCCAAGGTGGTGATGGACGAGGAAGCCGGCCGCGTGGAAGTGGTGGTGCCGGACGAGCAGCTGTCGCTGGCGATCGGCCGTCGCGGCCAGAACGTGCGTCTGGCGTCGCAGCTCACCCGCTGGGACATCGACATCCTGACCGAGGCCGAGGAATCGGAGCGCCGCCAGGAAGAGTTCCGCCGCCGCACCGGCACCTTCGTCGAGGCGCTGGATGTGGACGACGTGATTGCCGGGCTGCTGGTCACCGAGGGCTTCAACACGGTGGAAGAGCTGGCCTATGTGCCGGTCGAGGAGCTGGGCGAGATCGAGGGCTTCGATGAGACGGTGGCCGAGGAGCTGATCCGTCGCGCCGAGGGCTTCCTGAACCGGCGCGAGGAAGAGCTGGCCGAGAAGCATCAGGCCCTGGGCGTGACCGAGGACCTGATCGCGCTGGAGGTGTTCTCCAACCAGATGCTGGTGACGCTGGGCGAGAAGGGCGTGAAGTCGCTCGACGATCTGGCCGATCTGGCCGGCGACGAGCTGGTGGAGATCCTGGGTCCGGACGCGATCGACGAGGAAGCGGCCAACGAGATCATCATGCAGGCCCGCGCGCACTGGTTCGAGGGCGAAGAGGGGGCTGCCGCCGGGACCGAGACCGGTGCGCACGATTCGGAAACCGTGGAAGGAGAGGTTGCGGAAGACGGGGAGACGTCCCACGTCTGAGTCCTACTCCGAACCGGATGACGCAGCCGATGGCGTGGCGGAGCCCGAAACCGGGCCGCTGCGTCGCTGCATCGTTACGCGTGAGCGGCTGCCGAAGGAGCGGATGATCCGTTTCGTTTTGTCGCCCGATCGCGTGTTGACCCCGGACCTGGGCGCGCGTCTGCCCGGCCGGGGAATCTGGTTGAGTGCGAATGGGGATGTGCTAGAAACCGCCCGGACGCGTGGAGCGTTTGCCAGGGCCGCTCGCGGACAGGTCACGATCCCTCAGGATCTTCCTGCCCTTCTGCAAGCCGGGCTGCTCCACCGTATCGCCGATCTTCTCGGCCTGGCGAGGCGCGCGGGACAAACCGTCTGCGGTTACGCCAAGACGCGCGAATGGATCGTCGGTGGGCGTGCGGCGGTGATCGTTCAGGCGATCGACGGAAGTCCGGACGAGCGGCGCAGGATAGTGTCGGGAGCGCGATCGCTTCCGGTGGTGTCCGTGATGACCGCGACGAGGCTGGCCGCCGCCTTCGGGCGCGACCATGTGGTGCATGCGGCGCTGTCGCGAGGGGCTTTGGCCGATCGCCTCGTCGTGGAGAGTGGGCGATTTGCGGGGCTCGCCGGTTTGGCGGTTCCGGTCCGGCAGGCGGACGACACGCAGACGAGCGCGGTCGACGAGCAGCCGGGTGGGTTTGAACGGGCGGGTGTATGAGCGAAGGTAACGATCAGGATCAGGGCAAGGGGCGTCTTTCCCTCCGGCCGGCGTCGCGTCTCGAGGTGGGGCGCACGGTGGATGGCGGGCAGGTTCGACAGAGCTTCAGCCATGGCCGTTCGAAAGTTGTTCAGGTCGAGGTGCGCAAGAAGCGCGGCCCGACCCCGACGCCGGGCGCAGGTCCCGCCGGCGGTCCGGCGCGTGTCGGTGGCGGGGGCCGTCCGGCTGGTGCCGGCCGGGCGCTGACTGCCTCCGAGCTGGCGACCCGCCAGCGCGTGCTGGAGGAACAGCAGAAGGAAGCCGCCCGTCGCGAGGCGGAGCGTCGCGAGCAGGAAAAGATCAGCATCCTGTCCGCTGCCGAGGAAGCGCGCCGCGCGGCCGAGGAAGCCAGGCGTGCCGCAGAGGACGCCGAGCGCGCCGCCGAGGCCGAACAGGCCCGCGCCCGCGCCGAGGCCGAGGATGCGCGCCGCGCCGAAGCGGATCGCGTCGAGGCTGAGCGCGCGGAAGCCGCCAGGGCGGCGGCGCCGCAGGCTCCCGCGGTGCAGGCCCCGGCCGAGTCGGCCGCCCCGGTGCAGACCGGTCCGATCACCACCGGCGGAATCACCATCCTGCCGACCGAGCCGCTGCGCACGATCGCCTCGCGCGCCGTCGGTCATGCGCCGGTGATCAACACCCGTCCGGGCTCCTCCACCACCGCCGCCCCGTCCGAGACCCTGCGTCTGCGGTCGGCGCGTCCGGAAGAAGACGATCGCCGCGGCGGTCCGGTGCGCCGTCCGGGCGCCGCCGTTCCGGCGCGCAAGGTGCCGGCCACTGTTGCCCGCAAGGTCGGCGATCGCCGCATGAGCGGCCGCGTCGATGTGCAGGCCGCGATCGAGGGCGATGACGACAAGACGCGTTCGCTCGCCTCCGTGCGTCGCCAGCGCGACCGCGAGCGTCGCCAGGCCGAGCTGGAGCGTCTGCGCTCCGACCAGGTCCGCGTCGTGCGCGACGTTGTGCTGCCCGAGACGATCAGCGTGGCCGAGCTGGCCAACCGCATGGCGACCCGCGCCGCCGACGTGATCAAGTCGCTCATGAAGATGGGCGTGATGGCCAACGTCACGCAGATCCTGGATGCGGACACCGCCGAGCTGGTGATCCAGGAATTCGGCCATCGCGTGCGCCGCGTCGCCGAGAGCGACGTGGAGATCGGCATCGAGGGCGAGGAGGATGAAGACATCCTTCTGCTGCCGCGCGCGCCGGTCGTGACCATCATGGGCCATGTCGACCACGGCAAGACCTCGCTTCTGGATGCGCTGCGCACCACCGACGTGGCGGGCGGCGAAGCCGGCGGCATCACCCAGCATATCGGCGCCTATCAGGTCGAGACGAAGAGCGGATCGAAGATCACCTTCATCGATACGCCGGGCCACGAGGCATTTACCGCCATGCGCTCGCGCGGCGCGTCGGTGACGGACGTGGTGATCCTCGTCGTGGCCGCCGATGACGGCGTCATGCCGCAGACGATCGAGGCGATCCGTCACGCCAAGGCCGCGGACGCGCCGATCATCGTCGCCATCAATAAGTGCGACAAGCCGGGCGCCAATCCCAACCGGGTGCGCCAGGAGCTGCTCCAGCACGAGATCGTGGTGGAAGAGCTGGGCGGCGAGACCCAGGACGTCGAGGTGTCGGCGCTGAAGCGCACCGGCCTCGACAAGCTGGAAGAGGCCATCATGCTGCAGGCCGAGATTCTCGATCTGCGCGCCAACCCGGACCGCGCCGCCGAAGGCACGGTGGTGGAAAGCCGTCTCGATCGCGGCCGTGGCCCGGTGGCGACCGTGCTGGTCCAGAAGGGCACCCTGAACCAGGGCGACATCGTGGTGGCCGGCGCCGAATGGGGCCGCGTGCGCGCGATCGTCGACGACAAGAACAAGCAGATCAAGCAGGCCGGCCCGTCCGTGCCGGTGGAGCTGCTGGGCCTGTCGTCGGTGCCGGGTGCCGGCGAGCCGTTCGTGGTGGTGGAGAACGAGAACCGCGCCCGCGAGATCTCCGAGTTCCGCCAGCGCAAGATCAAGGAGAAGCAGGCCGCCGGCATCACCGCCGCGCGCGGCACGCTCGACCAGATGCTTGCCCGCATCCAGGCCGGCGCGCAGAAGGAAGTCGCCCTGGTCATCAAGGCCGACGTGCAGGGCTCGTCCGAGGCGATCCAGGCCACCGTGCTCAAGCTGGAGCATGAGGAGGTCAAGGTCCGCGTGCTGATCTCCGGCGTGGGCCAGATCACCGAGAGCGACATCCAGCTTGCCAAGGCGTCCGACGCGGTGGTGGTGGCGTTCAACGTCCGCGCCACCTCGCAGGCGCGCGAGATGGCGCAGCGCGAAGGTGTCGAGATCCGCTATTACTCGATCATCTACCAGGTGGCCGACGACGTGGAGCAGCTGGTGAAGGGCAAGATCGCGCCCAAGCACCGCGAGAAATTCCTGGGCTACGCCGAGGTCCGCAAGGTGTTCAACATCACCAAGACCGGCATGGTCGCGGGCTGCTACATCACCGAAGGCGTGGTCAAGCGCGGATGCGGCGTTCGCCTGCTGCGCGACAACGTGGTCATCCACCAGGGCGAGCTGTCGCAGCTCAAGCGTTTCAAGGACGATGTCCGCGAAGTCGCGCGTGGCTACGAATGCGGCCTTTCCTTCGCCGGCTACAACGACCTCAAGGAAGGCGATGTGGTCGAGTGCTACGAGATGGAGCTGGTGCCGGCATGAGCCGTGGCTCCCGGAGCCGCACGGAACTGAAGGGACCGGCGGGGCAACTCGCCGGTTCTTCTCATTCCGGCGCCGGCGGACGAGGCGGCGCGAAGGGCCCGTCGCAGCGTCAGCTGCGGGTGGCGGAAGAGGTGCGTCACGTCCTGGCCGACCTGTTCACCCGCACCGAGTTCCGCGATCCGGAACTGGCCGGCGTGCATGTCACGGTCACGGAGGTGCGGATCAGTCCGGATCTCAAGCACGCCACCGCCTTCGTGGCACGCCTGGGCCGCACCGATATCGACGCGATCCTGCCCGCGCTGCGCCGGGCCGCGCCGTTCCTGCGCTCCGAACTCAGCCGCTCCGTGCGTCTGCGCGGCGTGCCGGAGATTCATTTCCAGCCCGACACCGCGCTCGACTACGCGATGGAGATCGACGCGCTGCTGCGCTCGCCGGACGTGGCCAAGGATCTGGGCTGAGTCCCGGCGCGGGATGCGTTGCAGATGGAAGATTGTTCTTTCGAGGGTCTGTTGGGAATTGTGGATTCGCTGTCGGGTTATTGATGTGGTCCACGTTTCGGATGGATCGATTTGTTCTGACTGACCGGCGGTGGGGACGATTGAGCCGCTAAGCCATGGCAACAAGAGTGATCGCGGCAGGAGCGGGGGTAACAATCCCCTGTTTGTCGAAGCCGTTCTCTGGATTGTTCGGACCGGCGGCCCCTGGGGAGATCTTCCGGCGCATTTCGGGCACTGGAACACGGCCTATTCGCGCCACAGCGATTGGGAAGGCTGGACTTTTCGAGCGGATGTTCGACGCGCTGCCGGATGATCCGGACGTGAAATACGCGATGGTGGACGCCTCTAACCTCTACAAAGCACGCCGCCTGATCGAGAACTATTTCGCCAAGCTCAAAGAGTTCAAGCGCATCGCCATGCGCAGCGACAAAACAGACCGCTCCTTCACCGCCATGCTCCATCTCGCCGCAACCATCACCAACTCACGATAAACAATTCCCCACACACCCTAGAAGGAACGCTTTTCCTCCCATCCATCGTGCCTGAAACGGCACAAGGCTTTCTCTCAATCCCTCCGCGCGAGACTGAACGCGTCGGCCGCCAGCATCAGCGGGCGGATCTCCACGTCGGAGCGCCCGCTGCGCACCAGATCGCGGAAATGCGCGTAGAGCCGCGGATATTCGGTGTCCGGCTCGTCGAGAAGCGTCTTGCCGTCCAGCGCCAGCGCGCCGCCGCCGCGCGATAGATCCAGCACGCCGCCATCGTCCAGGGTCCAGCGGATCGTCCAGCGTTCCAGGCCCTGATGGTCCCAGTCGAAATGCGCGTCGAAGCCGGTCTCGCGCGAGGGCGTGGCGAAGGCGAGGTCCGCGGCGACGGGGGTTTGTTCGCCGGGGCGGACGCGAAAGCGGGCGGCGCGGACGAACAAAGGCTCCGGCGCGCAGGCAACGGCGATCGACAGCGCATTCACCCCCGGATCGAACACGCCCATCCCCCCCGGCTGCCAGAACCAGTCCACCCCGGGATGGAACTTGTGCACGTCCTCCTGCCAGTCGATCCGCATCGCCTGCATGCCGCGACGGGCAAGGATATCTCGGGCCGGGGCAACGGCCGCGGAGAACATCGAATGCCAGCTCGCGAGCAGGGTGCGTCCGGTCCCGGCGGCGATGCGGGCGAGGTCCTGCGTTTCCGCCACCGTCTGGGTGGGCGGCTTCTCCATGAACACATGCAGCCCGGCCAGAAGCGCGTCCCGCACCAGCGCGTAGCGCATCTGCGGCGGGGTGCAGAGCACCACGGCGTCGATGCCGCCGGCCGCGATCATCTCGCCCATCGAGGAATGGAGCGCCACGCCCTCCGGCACGTCTGTCTGACCTCGCGTGGCGATCGCGACAAGGCGAAAATCGGGGTTGGCGGCGATGGCGGGCAGATGCTGCACGCGGGCGATCTGGCCCAGCCCGACCAGGCCGAGGCGGAGCGGTGTCTCGGTCATGGCTCGTCTCCCTGAGTGCAGGCATGCCAGGCGGCCTGGTATTCGGCGGCGCGACGTCCGATCTCTGCGGCGTCGCGGCCAGGAGCGTAGAGGCCGGAGCCGAGACCGAACCCGGCGGCGCCCGCCTTCACGAAGCCCGCGACGTTGCCGGGCACGATCCCGCCCACGGGCAGGAACATCGTCTCGCGCGGGAACACGGCCCGCATCGCCTTCAGCACATCCGGGCCGAGGGCCTCGGCCGGAAACAGCTTCAGGGCGTCGGCGCCGGCGGCGAGCGCGGCGAAGCCTTCCGTGGGGGTGCTGATGCCGGGGGTGCACAGCATCCCGGCCCTCTTGGCGGCGCGGATCACCGCCGGATCGCCATGCGGCATCACGATCACCCGCCCGCCGGCCGCGCGCACCTGCTCCACCGCGCCGGGATCGATGACGGTGCCGGCGCCGATCAGGCAGCTATCGCCGAAGCGTTCGGCCAGGATGCGGATGCTCTCGAACGGTTCCGGTGAATTCAGCGGCACCTCGATGATCCGCAGTCCGGCGGCGATGATTGCTTCGGCGACCGGTATCGCCTCGGCAGGGGTGAGGCCGCGCAGGATGGCGACGAACGGCGATGAGAGCAGATGCTCGGCCAGCATGGCGTGTCTTCCTTTCCGGTTCAGCCCGCCAGCCCGGCGGAAACGGCAATGCGATACAGGCCGCGCAGGGCGGCCGCCTGCAGGTGTTCCGGCGCCTTACGGCCCAGAGCCGCGAAGGCGTCGCGATAGCGCGCGGTGAGGGCGGGGTCTCCGACCAGGACGATGCGAGAGGAGCTGTGGGATTGGGGCACGGTGCGCAGCGCGGCCGTCAGTTCCTCGCCGATCAGCAGGCCGGAGAGATGGGCGGCGGTGCAGGCGGGGTCGAGCGCGCCGGTGAGCATGCGGGCGCGTGTGCGGAACAGGGCGGCGGCGAGGCCGGTTTCGGCCGCCTCGCGCACGGCCTCGGCGAAGACGGTATCGGTCGCCGTGCCGGGCGCGGGCTCGGCGCCGCTGGCGAGGATGGACCGCGTGTTGAGCAGGGCGAACAGTTCGCCTGTCATAAACGTGGAGAAGCCCTCCACCACGCCGCCGGACACGCGCAGCCATTTGCTGTGCGTTCCTGGCATGACCAGGAGCAGCGGTCCCGGCGGATGGCCCAGCGCGTCCAGGGCGCCGATCGCTTCGGTTTCTTCGCCGCGCATGACGTCCGGCCCGGCCGGATCGAGCAGGCCGGGAACCAGGCGCACGGCGATCTCGCCGCCATCGGGCAAGGGGCAGAGCACGCTGTCGAGCGCATCGGCGAGCCCGGACGGATCGGCGGGTAGGGCACGGTACTCGATCTGCTTCCAGCCGGCGCGGCTGCCGACCATGCCCGACGCGATCAACGGCACGTCGCGGATCGGCCAATCGGCGGCGATCTGCAGAAAGGCGGCCGGATAGCCCCCTTCCGGCAGGGAGGAGATGCCCCAGGGGCGGTGTCTCTGCTCCAGCACCGCGCCGTCCGCCGCGAGAAGAAAGGCGCGCAGGCTGCTGGTGCCCCAGTCGAGCGCGATCAGGGCCGCAGCGTTGGAATTATTGTCCGACAAATCTCATCCTCCGCGAGCCTTATGCGCGCGCGGCGCGACGCCGACAAGCGGCCCGTTCGTGCTGCCGGAGCGGTGGCGTTCCTGTCCCGGTGGCCGCGCAGGCGGGGCCGGAATGGCGGCAGGCAGGCCCATCGATTCCTGCCATCCTGCCCGCCGGTCCTTCCTGTGAAGTGTAGCTGGCGGTCAGGGCGGCCGGGTCAGCCGCGGGTGAGGCGGTCGCCGTCCGTGCTGAGCGAAAGCTGCATGTCGTCGAAGGCGAAGCCGACCAGCTCCACCATGGCCTCGCGGGCGCGCTCTGGCTCGCGGGAGCGGATCGCGTTCAGAACCGCGTAGTGCTCGGGCAGCGGATCGCGTGGCTCCTGCTGCGTGCGGCTCTTGAACAAAGTGGTCCACCAGATCGCCGCCGCCACGGTCGGCGAGAGGGCGGAGATCAGCTCGTTTCCGGTGGCGGCCAGGATCGCCTGATGGAAGGCACGGTCGGCGGCGCGGCCTTCCTCGGTGGCGAGCTGGAGACGGGCCATGGTGTCCAGCGCCTCGGTCATGGCGTCGAGATCGCGCCGGGTGTGATGGGTCGCGGCCAGGGCGGCCGCATGCGGTTCCACCATCTGGCGCACGCCGAACAGGTCGCGCACGAAGGCCTCGCTGGGCTTGGTTTCCAGGAACCAGCCGATCACCTCGGGGTCGAGAATGTGCCAGCGCGCGCGAGGACTGATCCGGGTGCCGGTCTTGGTGCGGCTTTCCACCATGCCTTTGGCGGCCAGGATGCGGACCGCCTCGCGATAGGCGGTGCGGGACACGGAGAATTGCTCCGCCGCCTCGATCTCCCCGGGCAGCAGATCGCCGGGTTTGAGCGTTTCGGCGGCGATGCGGATGCCGATACCGCGCGCGATGTTGTCGTGCAGGCGGGCGGAGGGAGCGCCCGCGGGGCGGTCGCGCAGCACCGGCGGACGCATGACGCCGGGCACGTCATCCTGCTGTCCGTTCTGTGCGGTTGCGGAATTCCGCCCGATCCGATCTGCCACGTGGAGCGCTCCCTGCACGATATCGCCATTCTCGGTGCAAAACGTGCCGTGTGCCACCCTCGGGCCGGGCATGGATCGTCATTATCCGGGAATGCCCATCGTTGCCGATCCACGGCCCCGATTGTAGATCGTCTACGAATCATTTGTCCTAGCAAAGGATTGCGCGATGAGTGCCCAGGCCTTCAGAAGCATTGACCCGCGCACCAACCGGGCGGCGGGGCCGGAACTGGCCGTGCACACGGCGGCCGACGTGGGGGCGGTCGCGGCGCGCGCGGCGCTGGCGTTCGAGGTCTACCGCGCGACCACGCCGGAGCGGCGCGCCCGGTTCCTGGAGGCGATCGCCGCGCAGCTCGAAGCCGACCGGGCGGCGATCGAGGAGGCGGCCTGCCTGGAAAGCGGCTTGCCTGCGGCGCGGATCAACGGCGAGCTGGGCCGGACGACGGGCCAGCTTCGCTTGTTCGCCCGCACCATCCTGCGTGGCGATTGTTTCGGCGTCAGGCTCGATCGCGCTCTGCCGGAGCGCGTCCCGCCGCGTCCGGATCTGCGTCTGCGCCGTATTGCGGTGGGGCCGGTGGCCGTTTTCGGCGCGTCCAATTTCCCCCTGGCGTTTTCCGTGGCCGGCGGCGACACCGCTTCCGCGCTGGCGGCCGGCTGCCCCGTGGTGGTGCGGGGCCATCCCGCCCATCCCCGCACCAGCTTGCTGGTGGCCGCGGCGATCGAGGCGGCGGTGCGAGCGAGCGGCCTGCCGGATGGCGTGTTCGCGCTGATTTCCGGGCCGGGCACGGCGCTGGGCCAGGCTCTGGTGAGCGATCCGCGCATCGCGGCGGTGGGCTTCACCGGCTCGCGTGCCGGCGGCCTGGCGCTGAGCCGGATCGCCGGCGAGCGTCCCGTACCGATCCCGGTCTATGCCGAGATGAGCAGCATCAACCCGGTGATCCTGTGCCCGGCCGCGCTGTCGGCGCGCGGAGAGGCGCTGGCGGACGGGTTCGTGGCGTCGCTCGTGCTGGGGGCGGGGCAGTTCTGCACCAATCCTGGCCTGATCCTGGCGGTACGCGGCCCGGCGCTGGAGGCGTTTCTCGCACGGGCCGGGTACGGGATCGCCGCCTCGCCGTCCTCCACCATGCTGACCGCCGGCATTCACGACGCCTATGCGAAGGGCGTGGAGGCGCGTTCGCTGGTGGAAGGCGTGCAGCTCGTGGCCGCCGGGCTGGTGGGCGAAGGCGAGAACCAGGGCAGGGCGGCGTTGTTCGCCACCGACGCCGAACGATTCCTCGCCGAGCCGTCTTTGCAGGAGGAGGTGTTCGGCGCCAGCGCCCTGGTCGTGGCGTGCGCCGACGAGGCGGAAATGCTGTCCGTGCTGGAGCGGCTGGAAGGCCAGCTTACGGCCACGCTGCAGATCGACGCGGACGATCACGGTTTCGCCGCGCAATTGCTGCCGGTTCTGGAAACCCGCTGCGGGCGCATCCTGTGCAATGGCTGGCCGACCGGCGTGGAGGTGAGCGACGCGATGGTGCATGGCGGGCCGTTTCCGGCCACGACGGATGGCCGAACCACCTCGGTCGGGTCCGCGGCGATCGATCGGTTCCTGCGGCCGGTCTGCTACCAGAACCTGCCGGCTTCGCTGCTGCCGGCGGAGGTGAGCGATTCCAATCCGTATCGCATACCGCGTCTGGTGGACGGAGAGATCGTCCCGGGGTGAGCGATGCGGGGACGCTGTTCCAGCCCCGGGTGTGGGATCGCGTTCCGGAAAAGGCGACCGCCCTTCGGTGAGGTTTGGCGCGAAGTTCCAGGAGCTACGCTTGCTCCTTGCCGGCCGGAGCCGCCTTTGATCCGGCGGCCGGCGGGTTGTCGCGCAGCCTCTGCAGAAGATCCTGCAGCGGCAGCGGATAGCTCACATAGAAGCCCTGGATGTCGTCGCAGCCTTCCATGGCGAGCTGGGTGAACTGTTCCGCCGTTTCCACGCCTTCCGCGACCACGCCCATCCGGAGCCCGTGCGCCATGGCCACCACCGCGCGGACGATGGTGGCATTGTCCTCGTCGGTGAGCAGGTTGTGGATAAAGGACTGGTCGATCTTGATGCGATCGGCCGGCAGCGCCTTCACATGGCTCAGAAACGAGTAGCCGACACCGAAATCGTCGATCGACACTTTCAGGCCGCGGGCGCGGAGCCCGGATAATGCGCGCGCGGTCTCGTCCAGATCGGCGACCAGATCGCGTTCGGTGAGTTCGATCTCGAGCAGGGCGGCGGCCAGGCCGCTGGTGTCGAGCGCGTCCGCGATCGCCTTGAGCGTCCGCTCGGCGGACACCCGGGCGGGCGAGATGTTCACGGAAACGCGGATGTCGTCGAACCCTTCCCGGACCCAGAGCGCCGCATCGCGACAGGCGCGGTGCAGCACCCATTCGTCGATCTCGTTCATCAGGCCGCCTTCCGCGGCGATCTGCAGGAACTCGCCGGGCAGCAGCAAGCCGCGCGCCGGATGATTCCAGCGCAGAAGCGCTTCCACGCCGCAGATGCGGCCGCTGTGAAGGTTCATCTGCGGTTGATAATACAGCACCAGCTCGTCCGACCCGAGCGCCTGGAGCAGCTCGCGTTGCAGCGTTGCCGAGTGCGCGATGCGCCGGTCCATGTCCGGCACGAAGAAGCGCAGACGGTTGCCGCCATCCACCTTGGCCTGGAACATGGCGAGATCGGCCTGGCGAAGCATCTCGGGGGCGCCCGTCGTGTCCGCCGAAGCCAGGCTGATGCCGATGCTGCCGGTCACGCACACCTCCTGTTCGGCCGGCGGCGCCGGTCGGCTCACGGTGTCCAGGAGACGCTGCGCCAGGATCGCCGCATCCTCGACCTGCGTCGCGGCATGTTGCAGCACTGCGAATTCGTCCGCGCCGATCCGGGCGACGAGGTCGGCAGGGTCGGCTGCGGTGCGCAGCAGGCCTGCCACGCGCCGCAGCAGGGCGTCTCCGGACAGATGGCCGAGCCGGTCGTTCACCTGGCGGAAGCGGTCGAGATTCAGCAGATGCAATGCCAGCTTTCTGCCGCCGGGTCCGCCGCGTTGCAGCAGGGCGTTCAGATGGTCCTGAAGCAAAGAGCGATTGGGAAGCCCGGTGAGGATGTCGTGGCTGGCGGCATGCTGGAGGTGTCGTTCGAACTCCTTGCGGGCGGTGATGTCGAGGGATGTGGTGAGCACGCCGTCCACCCTGCCATCGCGGTCGCGCAGCGGCGATTTGGTGGTGAGCAACACCCTGCGGCCGCCGTTTCGCGCCGCCACGTCCTGTTCGAAAGCCGGCAAAGCCCGGCCGCTCCGGAACACCAGCGCATCCAGCGCCCGGCTGCGGAGGCGGTAATCCTGATCGAAGTCCGGTGCGGGATCGGGCGTGATCCGGCCATCCATCGCGCGCTCCGGACCGGCGGTGTGCATCGCGTTGGTGAAGATGACCCGTCCGTGCGGATCGGCGGCGCTGATGAACGCCGGCACGGTGTCGATCATCTGCGCGAGAGAGTCCACACGATCGACCAGGGGCGGCCGGTGGTCGCGCGCCTCCGGCAAGGGCCTGACGCTGCGACCCTGCAGCAGCAGGCGCTGCCGGTTCAGGCGCAGAAGGGTTCGGCACCGCGTGAAGAATTCGAACTCGTCCACCGGCGCGAGGAGGAAATCCGCCGCGCCCGCATTCAGGGCCCGTCGGCGCAGGAGGTGGTCGTCCGGCGCCGTGACCAGGAGAACCGGGAGCTGGTCGCGACCCGGCAGCGCGCGCAAGCGGCGGATGAAGGCGGCGGCGTCCAGCTCCGGCGTCTGGATGTCCGCGATCACCAGATCGGCCTCGTTTAGGGCGAGCCAGTCCAGCGCGCTCAGCGGATTGTCGAAGCTGTGGACTTCGTCCGCCAGGGTGCGCGCGAGCTCCCCATGGATGCCGGGGCTCAGCAACTCGTCATGAACGAGAACGATCACGGGGACAGTGACTGGCGCGTCGCGCTCGATGCGCGGGCGATGCGCATGGGATGTGCTCCTGCTGCTTCTCAGCCGGCAAGCCTAGCTGAGTTCGATCGTTTCAAGAACCAGAACCGTTGCCGTCCTCGCGATTGTTACGCTCCCTTATTTGTTCTTATTTTGTTCTTGATTCTCGCGCCCGGAAAGCCGAAGATCGGACAGAGGCCGAAGCGGCCCCGACCGAGGCAGGACGCGGAGGCGGACACCATGGACCAGGGCATGAACTGGGAAGCGACCGTGCTCCCGCCGCCGATCCGGCGCGGACGCGGCGTGTCGGAGAACCTGCCGAACCGCTTCGAGCGCGCGGCGACGGAGCCGTTCGACGATGGCTGGCCGGGCGATCCGGAGGCGATGCCGGCCGGGGCGCCGTTGCCGCCGCTCGCCACCACGCTCACGCCCGATCGCAGCCGCAGCGCGATCTCGCGCAATCAAAGCCCGGATCTGGGTTTCGACCGGGCGATCAATCCGTATCGCGGTTGCGAGCATGGCTGCGTTTATTGCTATGCACGTCCGAGCCATGCCTATCTCGGCTGGTCGCCGGGGCTCGATTTCGAAACCAGGCTGACCTTCAAGCCGGGAATCGCCGCCTTGCTGGAGCGCGAACTGCGCCGCCCCGGCTACGAGGCGCGGCCGATCGCGCTAGGGTCGAACACCGATCCGTATCAGCCGGTGGACCGGACCCTGGCGCTGACGCGGCAGGTTCTGGAGGTGCTGGAGCGGTTCGGTCATCCGGTCAGCATCGTCACCAAATCGGCGGGCGTGTTGCGCGACGCGGACATCCTGCGCCGCATGTCGGCGCGCGGCCTGGCGCGGGTGTGGCTGTCGGTCACCACGCTGGATCACACGCTGGCGCGCAGCATGGAGCCGAGGGCGGCGGCGCCGCATCGCCGTCTGCAGGCGGTGGAGCAGCTGGCGCGGGAAGGGATCGCGGCCGGCGTCCTGGCCGCGCCGATGATTCCCGGGCTGAACGATGCGGAGCTGGAACGCATTCTCGAAGCCGCCGCCTTGGCCGGCGCCGACGCGGCCGGCTATACGCTGCTGCGCCTGCCGCTGGAGTTGCGCACCCTGTTCGAGACCTGGCTGCATCAGCATTATCCGCAGCGCGCCGCGCATGTTCTGTCCCTGATCCGGCAGACGCGGGACGGGCAGCTGAACGACAGCCGGGTCGGCCAGCGCTTCACCGGCCAGGGCGCCTATGCCGCCCTGCTGGCGCAGCGCTTCGCCGTGGCGTCTCGACGCAACGGCCTGTCGCGGCCCGCCTCCTTGCGATGCGATCTGTTCCAGGTGCCGCCGGACCCGAACGCCGCCCTGAAGCGGGCGTCGGATCGGCAGATGGCATTGTTCTGATGCGCGATCTGCTCGGATGCTCGGTGCTGTGCGATGCGTTCCACGCACCGGCGCCGGGGGCGGCAACGCGCCTGCGCAATGCGCTGATCCGGATCGACCGGGACGGGGTGATCGAACGCGTCCTCCTGCCGGACGATCCCGGCCACGGAGTCGCCGTGAAACAAGCCGATCGGGATGGCGCCTTGTTGCGTCTGGATGGTTTTCTTCTGCCCGGTTTCGTGGACCTGCATGTGCATGCGCCGCAGATCCGGCAGCTCGGCCAGGCGCTCGATCTGCCTTTGGAGGAGTGGCTGCTGCGCTACACCTTTCCGCTGGAAGCCCGGTTCGCCGATCTTGCCTTCGCCGAAACCAGCTATGCTGCGCTCGTGGCCGATCTGCTGGACGGCGGCACCACCACGGCGGTGTATTTCGGCACGCTGCACGGTCCGGCGACGTTGCGCCTGGCGGAACTCTGCGTCGCCCTCGGGCAAAGAGCCATGGTGGGGCGCGTGGCGATGGACCGCGCGGAGCTGTGCCCGGCCCATTATCGCGACTTGGATGCGAACGCCGCGCTGGACGGCACGCTTGCCCTGATCGAGCGGATCGCGTCGATTCCCGACAATCGCGGGCTGGTGCGGCCGATCGTCACGCCGCGTTTCGTGCCGGCCTGCACGGATGCGCTGCTGGACGGGCTGGGCGAGATCGTGCGCGCGCATGGCTGCGCGGTGCAGACGCATTGTTCCGAAAGCGATTGGGCGCACAACGATGTTCTGCAACGATTCGGACGCAGCGATGCCGCGGTGCTGGACGGGTTCGGCCTGCTCACGCGCCGCACCGTCCTGGCGCATGGCGTGGCGCTGGAGCAGGACGACATGGATCTGATCGCCCGCAAGGGCGCCGGGGTGGCGCATTGCGCGCTCTCCAACGCCTATTTCGCGGGCGCGGTGTTTCCGCTGCGCGCGGCGCTGGCCCGCGGCGTGCGAGTCGGGCTCGGCACCGACATCTCCGGCGGGCCTTCCGCGTCGATGTTCGAGGCGGCGCGCATGGCGGTGGCGGCATCGCGCATGCTGGAATCCGGTGTGGACCCGTCCGTGCCGCCGGAGCGGCGCGGGCGTCCCGGGTCGCGCATCGACATCGCCACCGCCTTCCATCTCGCCACCGCCGGCGGCGCGGCGGTGCTGGATCTGCCCGTGGGCCGGTTCGCGCCCGGAATGCTGTTCGATGCGATCCGCATCGATCCGCATGCGCCCGGTGGCACGCTGCGCGTCTGGGGCGGCGAAAGCGATGCCGATCTGCTGGCGACGCTGCTCTATGGCGCCTCGCGCGCCAACGTGGCCTCGGTCTGGACCGGGGGCAGGCTGGCCGGTCGTTCCGCGCGCTGAAGCGGCGTCCTGCGCGCCGGCAGAACGAGGTTTAGCAGCACGGCGGCGCCGGCGCCGACGGCGGTGGCGGACCCGAACAGCTCGCGCACCGGCAGCGGCCAGTCGGCGATCAGGGCGCGCGGCAGCAGCGCCGTGCCGAGGCCAAGCAGGATCGGCAGCCCGGTCACCATCGCCGTGCGCTCGTCATGACCGTTCTCTTCCGACGCCCGCGCCAGGATCCGCAGCCCGTTCATCAGGATCACCACGCACAGCACGCCGAAGATGCCGCCGATCACCGGCGCCGGAACGCAGGCGATGAAGGCGGCGAGCTTGCCACACAGGCCGAACGCGACCAGGAACAAGGCCGCCACCGCGAACACGCGCCGGCTGCTGACGCCGGTGAGCGCGATCACGCCGCCATTGGCGGAATAGCCGGTGACGGGCGTGCTGCCGAGCAGGGCGGACACCAGGCAGCCGAGACCTTCGCCCAGCGCGCCGCGATCGGCCTGCTTCTCGCCAAAGGGCTGGCCGGTGATGGCCGACACCACCAGCCAGGTGCCCGTGGTCTCGGCCAGCACCACGGCATAGACCAGCAGCATGGCCAGCATCGCGCCCGGCTGGACGTGGAACGGAAAGTCGATGCCGATGAATCGCGGTCGCGCCACCCAGGACGCGGCCCGCACCGGCGACAGGTCGAGCCGGCCCATCGCGAAGGCCAGCAGCGAGCCGCCCAGCAGCGCGACCAGCACCGAGCCGCTGCGCAGGATCGCGCCGGCGCGCCTCAGGCCGCCGCCGCCGAGACTGGCCGTCACCAGCAGCGCCGCCGAGGCCATCGCCAGCAGCAGGTTCCCGTTCAGCCGTTCGGGCGCGTCGGCCAGCACGTCGGCCTGGATCGCCACCGGCATCAACGTGATGCCGACCACGACGATCACGGCCCCGCCGACCAGGGGCGGCACCAGACGGCGGATCACGCGATGGAACAGGCGCAGAGGCCAGCCGACCAGGCACAGCAGCAGCGCGCCCGGGATCAGCGCGGTGACTGCCGTGCCGATGCCGTCGAGGCCGCCGCCGGCGGAAGCGGCGATGGCCACCATGGCGCCGATCGGCACGTAGGACGGGCCCTGCATCAGCGGCAGACGCAAGCAAAGCTGCGACTGGATCAGGCTGGCGACGCCCGCCGCGACCAGCGAGGCGGCGATCAGCGAGGCGAGCAGGCCGGCGGGCAGGCCCAGCGCCGTGCCGATCAGGAAGGGGACGATATAGACGTCCATCGACAAGGCGTGCTGCAGGCCGAGCGGCACGGCCTTCCAGACGGGAATGCGCTCTTCGACGCCGCGCATCGGCTCAAACCGTCGCGCAATCGACGCAATCCGCGCCCTGCTCCACCTGGAAGGTCGCGTGGCCGATGCCGAAGCGTTTGCGAAGCTCGGCCGAGGCGGTGCGCAGCAGCGCGTCGTCCGGCGGCATTCCGGCGCGAACCAGATGCACCGTGAGCGCGGTCTCGGTGGTGCTCATGCCCCAGATATGGAGGTGATGCAGATCCGACACGCCGGGCAGCGCGCGCAGATAGTGCGCGACCGCGTCCTGATCGATGCCCTGCGGCACGGCGTCGAGCGCCAGCGCGACCGATTGGCGCAGCAGCGACCAGGTGCCGATCACGATCACCGCCGAGACCACGAGACTGACTGCCGGATCGATCCGTTCCCAGCCGGTCAGCGCGATCAGCAGGCCGGCGACCACCACGGCGGCGGCCGTGAGCGCGTCGGACAGCATGTGGAGGAAGGCGCCGCGCAGGTTGAGGTCGTCCTTGGCGCCGGACATGAACAGCAGCGCGGTGACGCCGTTCACGACGATGCCGATCGCGGCCACGATCATCACCAGCGTGCCGCCGACGGGCACGGGATGCAGCAGGCGCCAGATCGCTTCCCAGGCGATGCCGCCGGTAATCACCAGGAGCAGTGTCGCGTTGAACAGGGCCGACAGGATCGAGGACCGGCGCAGGCCATAGGTGAAGCGTCCGGCCGGGCGCCGCCGTCCGAGCACGCTGGCGAGCCAGGCAGCGCCGATGCCGAGCACGTCGCCGAGATTGTGCCCCGCATCGGACAGCAGGGCGAGCGAGCCGCCGATGACGCCATAGATCGCTTCGCCGGCGACGTAGAGCAGGTTCAGGGTGATGCCGATGGCAAAGGCGCGGCCGAAATTGGCCGGGGCATGGGAATGGCCGCCGAGACCGTGCGCATGGTTGTGCCCATGGTTGTGGTTGTGACCGTGTCCGCCATGGTCGTGCCCGTGCCCGCCATCGTGCTCGCCATCATGCCCGTCATCGTGGCCATGGTCGTGCGCGCCGTGGTCGTGGCTGCAGCCGGGACCGTGCTCATGACCATGCGCATCGTCGTGCGATCCGGCGTCGCCATGGCCGTTCCGGGGGGAACGGTGGTCCGCCGCCTGGTCGTGATCGTGCTGCGGCATGGGCCACCTCCCTTATCCGTGCTTGCGCGCCCCCGACGCCGGGGCGATATCCGGGCGCATGGTTTCTGCCCTTTCTAGCCGGGTTTCTCCATGCTGCGCGTGACCGAACTGAAACTGAAGCTGGATCACGCCCCCGAGGCGGTGCTGCCCGCCATCGCCGGGCGCCTCGGGGTGCCCGAGGCGGACGTGTTGTCGTATGCGCTGTTCCGGCGCGGCTATGACGCCCGCAAGCGCGGCGCGATCAGCCTGGTCCATACCTACGACGTGGCGCTGCGCGACGAGGCGGCCGTGCTGGAGCGGTTCCGGGACGACCCGCGCGTCGGGCCTGCCCCGGACATGCGCTACCGTTTCGTGATCGGCGACGGCGAGGCGCGCGCGTCGCGTCCCGGGTATCGCCGCCCCGTGGTGATCGGCGCCGGGCCGTGCGGCCTGCTTTCGGCGCTGATCCTGGCGCAGATGGGGCTGAAGCCGCTGATCCTGGAACGCGGCCGGGCGGTGCGTGAACGCACGGTGGACACGTTCGCCCTGTGGCGGAAGGCGCAATTCACCGCCGAAAGCAACGTCCAGTTCGGCGAGGGCGGCGCGGGCACGTTCTCCGACGGCAAGCTCTACAGCCAGGTCAGCGACAAGCATCACTACGGCCGCAAGCTCCTGCACGAATTCGTCAAGGCCGGGGCGCCGGAAGAGATCCTCACCGTGTCCAAGCCGCATATCGGCACCTTCCGCCTGGTGTCGATGGTCGAGCGGATGCGGGCCGAGATCGAGTCGCTCGGCGGGGAATACCGCTTCTCGTCCAAGGTGACCGGCTTCTCCATCGGCCGCGATGCCCAGGGGCAGCGGAGGATCGAGGGGGTGACGCTGGAGGGCGGCGAGCACATCGACACCGATCGCGTGGTGCTGGCGATCGGCCATTCCGCGCGCGACACCTTCGCCGCCCTGCACGCGGCCGGGGTGGAGATGCACGCCAAGCCGCTCTCGATCGGGGTCAGGATCGAGCATCCGCAATCGCTGATCGACGTGGCGCGATTCGGGGAACAGGCCGGGCATCCGCTTCTGGGCGCCGCCGACTACAAGCTGGTGCATCACGCCAGGAACGGACGCGGCGTCTACAGCTTCTGCATGTGCCCGGGCGGCACGGTGGTGGCGGCGACCTCGGAAGAGAACCGCGTCGTCACCAATGGCATGAGCCAGTATTCGCGCGCGGAGCGCAACGCCAATGCCGGCATCGTGGTCGGGCTCACGCCGGAGGATTTCGCGCCGTTCGGCGCGGGGCCGCTGGCCGGCCTCGCCTTCCAGCGCCATTGGGAAAGCCTCGCCTTCGAGGCCGGCGGCGGCGGCTACCGCGCGCCGGCACAGCGCGTGGGCGACCTGCTGGCCGATCGCGCGTCGAGCGAACTGGGCGCGGTGGAGCCGTCCTACAAGCCGGGCGTGACGCCGACCCATCTCGGCGCCTGCCTGCCGGACTACGCCGTGGAGGCGATCCGCGAGGCGCTTCCGGCCTTCACCCGGCAGATCAGAGGGTTCGACATGGCGGATGCGGTGATGACAGGCGTGGAAACCCGCACATCGTCGCCGCTGCGCATCACCCGCGGCGCCGATCTGCAGAGCCTGAACACACGCGGCCTGTATCCGGCCGGCGAAGGCTGCGGCTATGCGGGCGGCATCCTCACCGCCGGGATCGACGGAATCAGGGTGGCGGAGGCCCTTGCCCTGGCCGCCTGACGCGTCGCGCCGGGTAGACAGGACCGACCCTGAAGGGCAGGTTTTTGCTTCCCCAACGAAGCCTGCATGATCCTCCATCCCACCGCCAGGGTCACCGATTGCTTCGGCCATGACGCCAGGCTGCAGGGCTTGCTGGCCGGGACCGCGGTTGGCGCGCTGATCGGACTGTGACCAACCGCATTCCTCGCGGATCGAGGGAGGACGCGGCCCGTCTTCGGGTGATCGAGAAACTCAGGGCACGCGGCTATCCGTTTCCACCGCCGGGATGCGAAGAGGCGCTGGCGCCTGAAGGCCAGCAAAGGGCCTCCGCCAGCACAGCCACGACGCTACCCTGCTTCAAGAAGCCGCAAGGCGTCGAAGCCATCAGGCATGCGGGAGAAACGAAGCAGCAACGCGCTTCTGAGCAGTCGAACAGAAAGACGTCTGTCGATTGCTGCGGAACAGACGGGCAGCGTGGAGCCAGACAGATAGTTTTTGTTTCTCCCTGGAAAAAACGAAAAGCGCCGGCCGCGTCACACCGGCGACAGGAACACCACCTCGGAGCGACCGTTCTCGACCAGATCGGCGATCGCCTCATTGAACCGCACCCCGTGCGCCGTTCCCATATGCGCCTGGAAAGCGGCGGCGTCGCGATAGGTCTCCTCCACATGGAAATGGTTCGGCCGGTCGGCGAGGGTGTAGACCACGAAGCGCTCGCTGCCCGGTTCGGCATCCACGTCCTGCTTCAGCCGGCGCAGCAGATCGGCGACGATCTCGCGCTTGCCTTCGAGCGCCACCATCGTCGCGTACAAATTCACGGTCATCGCGTGTTTCCTCTCGGTCCGGAAATCGAACTGGGCGCCGACAAAGAAGCGGCGGGCGCCGCCGGTCAAGAAGCGGTCAGGCGGTCACCAGGCCGGGAGCGTCGGAAACGGAGGAGGTCGCCCGATCCGGGAACATATGGGCCCGGGAAAAATCCAGCCGGCATGCCCTTCCGACCGGTATAGACGGCCGGTCGGCGGGGACATGGATCTCGATTCCGCTCTCCGGCGGATACCCGGCGGGAGCGACGCGGTAGCGCAGGAACGCGCCGCGCCGGCTGACGCCGGCCACCTCCGCCGCCGGAGCGTGGCCGGAGGCCGGCAGAAGCCCGATCGTATGCGGGCGGGCCATCAGCAGCACCGGTCCGTCCGGCGCCGAGACGCGCGGCGGAACGATGCCGGTCCCTTCCCAGGCGCCGCCGAGGCGGATCGCGCCGCCGACGATGCATCCCGGCAGGGACACGGTTTCGCCCAGGAAGCGATGCACGAAGGGAGAGGCCGGCGCATCCTCCAGCATCGCCGGGGTGCCGATCTGCTCGATGCGGCCGTCGCGCAGGACCGCGATGCGGTCCGCCACCTCCAGCGCTTCCTCCTGGTCGTGCGTGACCAGGATCGAGGTGAGGCCGAGCCGGTTGTGCAGGCCGCGCAGCCAGGCGCGGATCTCCTTGCGCACCAGCGGATCGAGCGCCCCGAATGGCTCGTCGAGCAGCAGCAGCTCCGGCTCCGTCGCCAGGGCGCGCGCGAGCGAGACGCGCTGGCGCTGCCCGCCGGACAGCTGCGACGGGTAGCGCCCGGCCAGATCGCCCACCTGCACCAGCTGGAGCAGGGCTTCGACCCGGTCGCGGATCTCGCCGCGGCCGGGACGCGTGGCGCGCGGCCGGACCGTGAGGCCGAACGCGACGTTGGCGGCCACATTCATGTGCGGGAACAGGGCGTAGTTCTGGAACGCGAAACCGATATTGCGGTCCCTGGCCGGCACGCGCGTCACGTCGCGCACGCCGATCCGCACGCTGCCCTCGTAGCCCGGCTGCAGCCCGGCGATGATCCGGAGCAGGGTGGTCTTCCCCGCGCCCGACGGGCCCACCAGCGCCAGGAACTCGCCGCGCGCGACCTCCAGATCGATCCCGCGCACCGCGGGCGTCCGTCCGAACACGCAGGATACGTTCCGAAGTGCGACGCCCATCCCGTTCCCCGTCATGTCGCGTCCACGCGCGCGGAACCGGTTCCGCCCCGCCGCCATTCCATCACGCCGCGCACGCCGACGAGAAGGCCGGACGCGATCGCCAGCAGCGCCGCCAGGGTGAAGGCGGCGGTGGTCTCGTAGCCGTCATACAACGCCTGGATGCGGAGCGGCACGGTTTCGGTCAGGCCGGGAACATGGCCGGACGCCACCGAAACGGCGCCGAATTCGCCCAGCGCCCGGGCGGCGCACAGCAGGGTGCCGGACAGGAGCGCCGCCCCTGCCTCCGGCAGGGTGACGCGAAACAGGATCGGCAGGAAGCCGGCACCCAGCATGGTCGCGGCTTCCTCCTGTGCCCGGCCGCGCGCTTCCATCGCCGGCATCACCGTGCGGGTGACGTAGGGAAAGGTGACGAACAAGGTCGCCAGCAGGATTCCGGGCAGGGTGAACACCAGACGGATGCCGTGGGCCGTCAGCCAGGGCCCGAACCATCCATGCCGTCCGAACAACAGCACCCAGACCAGACCCGCCACCACCGGAGACACCGAAAGCGGCAGTTCGATCAGCACCAGCAGCAGCGCGCGGCCGGGAAAATCGAACCGGGTCAGCGCAAAGGCGGCCAGAAAGCCGCAGGCGGCGTTCACCGGCAGCACGATCGCCGTGACCAGCAGGCTAAGGCGGATGGCGGCCAGCGAATCCGGGTCGGAGAGCGTCGCCAGCGCGGCCTGGAGGCCCTCGCGCAGCGCCTGTCCGAACAGGACACCCACTGGCAGGATCAGCATCAGCGCCACCGCGAGCCAGGCGGCGGCGGTCAGCAGCCATCCGGCCGGCGTGATCCGGGTGGTGGTCGTCATCGCACGCCGCGCAGCGCGGGCAACCGGCGTCGCAGCAGCGTGACCGCCAGCAGGCAGGCGGAGGCGGCCAGAAGCATCAGTAGGCCGATCCCGGCCGCGCCGGCGTAGTCGTCCTCCGACAGGCGGATCACGATCAGCAGCGGCGCGATCTCGGAGCGCATCGGCCGGTTGCCGGCGATGAAGATGACGCTGCCGTACTCGCCGACTCCGCGCGCGAAGGCGAGGCCGAAGCCGGTGAGAAGCGCCGGCAGCAGAGCGGGAACGATCACGCGCCAGGCGACCTGCGCCGGGCGCGCGCCAAGCGTGGCCGCGACCTCCTCCAGCTCGAACGGCAGGCCGCGCAGCACCGGCAGAACCGTCCGCACCACGAAGGGCAGGCCCACGAACATCAGTGCCAGCACGATGCCGAGCGGCGTGCCGGCGATCGGCAGGCCGAGCCTGGCCAGGGGCGCGCCGATCAGGCCTGTGGGCGCGTAGAGCGTGGCCAGCGTGATGCCGGCCACGGCGGTGGGCAGGGCGAAGGGCAGGTCGATCAGACCGTCGAGCAGACGCCAGCCTGGCGGCCGGACCCGGTCCAGCACCCAGCAGATCAGCAATCCAAGCAGGGTCGTGGCCGCCGCGGCGACGAGCGCGCAGCCGAACGACAGGCGCAGGGCGGCCAGCGTCCGGGGGGACGACAGCGTGCGCAGCATGAGTCCGGCGCCGTTCTCCCACGGCCGCGCCGCGAGCGCCGCCATCGGCAGAAGCACCAGCAGCCCGACCCAGAACAGGGTGATGCCGAAACTGGGCAGCGCCCCCGGGATCACCGAGGGCGTGCGCGGACGGCGTTGCGGCAGCCTCACCCGGTCAGCGGCCGCCGCCGGAGATGCGGTCGAACACGCCGTCCTGGTCGAAATGCTTCGCCTGCACCGCCCGCCAGCCGCCGAGCTCGGCCACGTCGAACAGCTTCACTGGCTGGAATTCGCCGGCATGTTCCTTGGCCACGTCCGGGTCGATCGGGCGATAGTGGTTCCTGGCCGCGATCTCCTGGCCGTCATGCGAATACAGAAATCCGAGATAGGCCTTGGCCAGCGTCTCGGTATGGTGCTCGCGCGCGACGCTCTCCACCACCGCCACCACCGGTTCCGCGCGGACGGAGCTGGAGGGATAGACCACGTCGAAATGGCCCGCACCGAGATCGTGCGCGGCCAGCAGCGCCTCGTCCTCCCAGGCCAGCAGAACGTCGCCCTGTCCGCGCTGCACGAAGGTGTTGGTGGAGCCGCGCGCGCCGGTGTCGAGCACGGGAACGTGCTTGTAGAGGGCGGTGATGAAGGCTTCGGCCTTGTTCTCGGTCGCGCCGGGCTGGTGCAGCGCCCAGAGCCAGGCGGCGATATAGCTCCAGCGCCCGCCGCTCGACGTTTTCGGGTTGGGGGTGATCACCTGCACCCCGTCGCGCACGAGATCTCCCCAGTCGTGGATCTGCTTCGGATTGCCGTGCCGGACCAGGAACACGATGGTGCTGGTATAGGGCACGGCGTGGTTGGGCAGCTGCTCGGTCCAGTTCTTCGCGACCAGCCCCTTATCGGCCAGCACGTCGATATCGGACTCGATGCCGAGCGTCACGACATCGGCCTGCAGACCGTCCAGAACGGCGCGGGACTGGGCGCCGGAGCCGCCATGCGAGGTCCTGATGGAAACGGAGCCGCCGCCGGGCTGCGTCTTCCACCAATTGGCGAAACTCGCATCCACCTCCTTGTAGAGCTCGCGCGTGGGATCGTAGCTCACATTCAGCAGCGCGGTCTGGGCCACGGCCAGGCCAGGCAGCAGGCAGCCGATCGCGGACGCCATCAGCGGGCCGAGGAGCGGTCGGAGACGGTGCGTCATCGAGGGGATTCCCGTACGGAGGCGGATACCGGACTTGTTTCGGTCACTTAAGGAACGGAATATCATGGTGATATTTCGCCGGCAATCACGGCGCTACGTGATTTTTCCGAAGATACACATAGTCAAAGAGTGGAATCGACCTTCGCGTGCTCAGGCCCGCAGGGCCCGCATCAGCCGCGCCGGATCGTCCACGCGCAGCAGCAGCCCGCCTCCCGCGAGGCCCAGGCGGAGATTCGGCCGGTCCAGACCATACAGGCGCTGCTCGTCCGGGCTCCGCGGCCTTTTTCCGTCATGGGGCAGAACGCTCTCGATCAGGGCGCGCGGCACGATGCGGCGCGCGACCACGCCGAGCCTGATCTCCAGCCGGTCGGGGAACAGCAGGGTGGGGCGAAACAGAAGCGATTTCGCATAGCCGGCGAGATAGATGGCGAGGATCGCGTGCAGGCCGGTGCAGATCCAGGCGACGGCAGGGCCGCAGAGATGGGCCAGCAGGATATGCAGCAGCGGCCTCTCCACCAGGAAGCCGGCCGCCGTCAGCCAGCACATCGCCACCTCCGTGCCGGTGGCGGTAGCCGAAAACGGCTCCGCGCCGAGCGGCAGGTCGGATGCCGTCCGGCGCCAGCGGAACAGGCCGAACCAGAACAGGCGAAGCTCCGCCGCGGCGATCGGCGCGAGATCCGGGAAGGCGCGGGCCATCAGCGCGGAAAGACCGCACTCGCCTGCCCGGGCCGTCCGGATACCGTCGAGAAGGCGCCAGGAAAGAGCCCCTGCCAGCAGCACAATTGTGGCGACGACAAGGGGGATGCGCGACGGGAGACCACTGGCCTGCACCAGTGCGAGGGGAGAGGTGGCGGCCAGAAGCAGAGGCTGCGCCAGATGCCTTGCCCGGAACGGGCGCTTCAGCCGCCAGGAGAGCAAGAGCAGGACCGCCGTCGCGATGGCCGACGCGGTCGCGTGCCGATGCCGCAACGCAGGATGCAGTAGCCAGGGGCCGAACAAGGCGGCCAGCGAGAGAATGGCTGAGATTGTCCTGTTCCGCATGGTGCGAAACTCCCGATCCGCATGCAGCATGGCGGGGTCGGTCGGGACGCCACAAGCGGAAACGTTCAGTCGAGCGGGGACACGGTGCCGTCGATCCGATCCTGGAACCGGGCATCCGTGGTCATGCGTCCGGTCTTGCGATCGATCGGAACGGAGACCGTCCGGGGCGCAATATCCGGATTGCCGACGCATTGCGCATCATGGCGTTCGCGAAGGTCGACGTCGTCTGGGCCGGGTTCGCTGTCATGATCGACAATGAACGGAACGCAGCATGCGCTGTGCAGCAGCTGGTGGCGCAGCAGGGCTGCGGACACGCGGTCGATCGATGCGCCGTCCGGATCATGTGGCGGAACCGGCTTCGCCGCGCAGAGCAGGACGATCAGGCCGGCGACACCGGCCCGTTTCGCAACGGCAGACAAACGCCTCAGCTGCGGCCGGCCTCCCGCGCCGCTTTGGCGCGCTCGTTCAGCGTCACCAGCGTCTCGGCGAAGCGGTTCTCGCGTTCGGCGTCGCGTAGGAAACGGACGTTCTGCACCAGCAGTTCGGGCGGAGTCGGGGTGGTGCTCCAGATCTGCATGATCTCGTCGGCGAAGGCGTCGAGCGGCATATAGCCGGGGCGGGTGGACTGGCCGGGAGTGAGGTCGGTCTGCACGCCGGGCGGGGCGAGTTCGATCACCTCCACGCGGCCCTTCAGCTCCGCGCGGAGGCTCTCGGTATAGGAATGGATCGCGGCCTTGGTGGCGGAATAGGTGGCCGTGGCGGTGAGCGGCACGAAGGCCAGGCCGGACGTGACGTTGACGATCGCGCTCTCGGGCTGGGCGGAGAGATGCTCGACCAGAGCGTCGATGAGCCGGATCGGCCCGAGCAGGTTGGTGGAAATGGTGGCTTCGGCGTCGGCGAGATCGCGTTTCCGGTCCAGGGTCTCGAACCGCATGATGCCGGCATTGTTCACCAGCACGTTCAGCGTCGGGTGATCGGTCAGCACGCGCTCGACCATGGCGGCGATGGAGGCGGGGTCGTCCATGTCCACCGTGACGGCGTGCATCTGGGCGCGCCCGGCGATCGCCCGCTCCAGCGCGTCGTGCCGCCGGCCGGAGATGATCACGGTATTGCCCGCATCGTGCAGCCTGCGTGCGAGCGCCTCGCCGATGCCGGAGCCGCCGCCCGTGATCAGTATGGTGTTGCCGGTGTTGCGCATGGAACCGTTCTTTCTCGGATGCAAGAGAAGGAGCGAATGAGCCGCGGTTCGGTTCCGCGAGCCAAGCCTGGAAGGATGTTCTTTCTTGGAAGAAAGAACCAAAGAACTTTTGTCCGTTTGGGCTCGGAGCTTCGTCAGTCCTCCGAATCCACGGACAAAAGTCTTTTTGCTTCTTTTTCTTCAGAAAAAGAAGATTCTTTTCCTCTTCGTCCCCGCAGACCGCATCATCCCGTCAGTCCCGGCAAAGAGCCGCAATCCGCTCTCCGATGGTGTCCGGCGCAGCCAGCGGGCTCCTGTCCTCACCCGGAAAGAAGCTGGCGCGGAAGCGTGTGGCGGTCGGGCCGGGATCGAACAGATGCAGGCGGATGGCGGGATTCTCGGCGGCCCAGCTTGCGGCCATCGCGGCCAGCGCCGCGCGGGTGGCGGCGAGCGGGCCCCAGAACGGTTCCGGCGCGATGGGGCCGGTCAGGATCACCGCGCGCGGATCGGGCGCGCGGAGCAGAAGCGGGGTGAGGGTGCGCAGCAGGCGCCAGCCGGCGGAGAGGTTGACGGCCAAGGCGCGGTCCCAGTCGCCAGCGGCGAGATGCGCCACCGGGGTCAGAGGCGGCGGATGGGCTGCCGCATGCACCAGAAGGTCGAGCCGGGCGAAACGCTGCGCCAGGGTCGGGCCGATCGCGTCGATGGCGTCGCCTTCGGCAAGATCCATCGGCAGGAGGGTGGCGGGAGCGCCCCCCGCCGCCCGGGCGAGGTCGTCGGTTTGCTCCAGTCCGCCCACCGTGCGCGCCAGCAGCACGCAGCGCACGCCGCGTCGGGCCAGGGCCACGGCGGTGGCGCGACCGATGCCGCGGCTCGCCCCGGTGACGAGGGCGACGGGCGGGCTTGCGTCGTTTGCGTTCAATGTGCCCCGGTCAGCAGATCGGGGCGGGCGCGGCTGTCCTCGTCCAGATCGACCAGGCTGATCGGGTAGTCGCCGGTGAAGCAGGCGTCGCAATAGAACGGCTTGCCGGCATCGCGCCCTTCCTTATGGCCAAGCGCGCGATACAGCCCGTCCAGGGAGATGAAGGCGAGGCTGTCGGCGCCGATCAGCCGGGCCATCTCCTCCGTGTCGTGATTGGCGGCGAGCAGCTTGCCGCGCTCCGGCGTGTCGATGCCGTAGAAGCAGGAATGGGTGGTCGGCGGCGAGGAGATGCGCATGTGCACCTCCCTGGCGCCGGCGGCGCGGACCATTTCGACGATCTTGCGGGACGTGGTGCCACGGACGATCGAGTCGTCCACCAGGATCACCCGCTTGCCCTCGATCATCGCCTTGTTGGCGGAATGCTTCAGCTTCACGCCCAGATGACGGATCTGATCGGTGGGTTCGATGAAGGTGCGGCCGACATAGTGGTTGCGGATGATGCCGAGCTCGAACGGAATGCCGCTTTCGTTGGCGTAGCCCATCGCCGAGGGCACGCCGGAATCGGGCACCGGCACGATCACGTCCGCCTCGATCGGGTTCTCGCGCGCCAGCTCGGCGCCGATGCGCTTGCGGGCCTCGTAGACGCCGTAGCCGTCCAGCACCGAGTCCGGACGGGCGAAATAGATGTATTCGAACACGCAGAACCGGCCGCGCCGGTCGCCGAACGGCTTGATGGAGCGCACGCCGTCATTGTCGACGATGACGATCTCGCCCGGCTCGACATCGCGCACGAACTCCGCGCCGACGATGTCGAGCGCGCAGGTCTCGGACGCCAGCACCCAGGCTTCCTTGCTGTTGTTGGGGCCGACCTGGCCGTCCGGATGGGGAATGCGTCCGAGAATCAGCGGGCGCACGCCAAGCGGGTCGCGCACGCCGATCAGCGATTCGCGGCTGAGCACGACCAGCGAATAGGCGCCGATCACCTGCTTCACCGCGTCGATCAGCCGGTCCACCACGTTGGTGTAGAGCGAGATGGCGATGAGGTGGATGAACACCTCGCTGTCCGTCGTGCTCTGGAAGATGCAGCCGCGTCGCACCAGCGCACGGCGCAGGTTGGTGGCGTTGGTGAGGTTGCCGTTATGGCCGACCGCGAGGCCGCCGAACTCGAATTCGGCGTAGAGCGGCTGGACGTTGCGGATCAGGGTGGCGCCTGTGGTGGCGTAGCGGTTGTGTCCCACCGCCGCCGTGCCCGGCAGGCTGGCCATGATGCGTGCGTCGCCGAACACGTCGCCGACGAGGCCGAGGCCCTTATGGGTGTGGAAACGGGCTTCGGGCCCGGTTTCGGAGAACGAGACGATGCCGGTGGCTTCCTGGCCGCGATGCTGGAGCGCGTGCAGGCCGAGCGCGGTCATGGCGCCGGCATCCTGTGCGTTCCAGATGCCGAAGACGCCGCATTCCTCGTGCGGCTTGTCATCGTCATGGGGGCCGAGCGGCGCGCCGGACAGGTCGGTCATCGGGGGAAACTCCTGTTTCGGGGGGCGTGCGCGTCGGGACGGGCCGGGACGTGGCGCGGCGGGGCGATCATGGGGTGCGGTCCGTCCGCGGAGGGGAAAGGAAATCGTCCGGTCCGGACAGCGCGGCCTCCGGGCGGTAGCGATCGGGAAGCAGCGCCGAGACGTGCGCGGCGGAGGCCCGGACCGGCGGCAGGAACCGGCTTTGCGCCACGGCGGTCGGCCATTCCGATACCGGCCAGACGGAGACCGCCAGCATGGCGGCGATCACCAGGACCGCGAAGCCGCGCAGCAGGCCGAACAGAAAGCCGAACAAGCGGTCGATCCCGCCCAGAACCGAGCCGCGCGCGAGGCTGCCGAGGGCCGCGGCCACCAGCAGGAACACCACCAGCAGCACGGCGAACACCACCAGAAAGGCGACCGGGCCGGCGATGCTGGGGTCGGGAATCATCCGGCTGGCGAACGGCAATGCTTCCGGGCCGAGTCGCGCGGCAAGCAGGGCGGCACCGACCCAGGCGGCGAGGCCGAGGGCCTCGCGGATGAACCCGCGCGCCAGCCCCAGCAGGGCCGAAAGCGCCAGCAGGATCAGCACGGCGATATCGACCCAGTTCATCGGGCGGACCCGTGCGGGCGACGATGGGAGCGAGGATGGGGCGTCACGATGGGCGCTATATCGTCTCCCTTCCTTCGCAACGCCAGCCCAAACAGTGTGAAACAATCCTGCCGCGCGTCCGGCGGTTGGTCCTGGCGGTGTCTCAGGGCAGCTTGGTGCTGTCCACCCGCCACGGCTTGAGCACGCGCCGGGGCAGCTGGTTCTGGGCCAGGTTGAGCTGCATGAGCAGCGTGCCGAGCTGTTCGCGCTTGTGCAGCTCGACCCAGACCTCGCGCGGATCGAGCCCGAACGCGGCCCAGATCTCGAACAGATGCTCGAACAGATCGGCGCTCTTGCCGACCAGCGCGTCGCGATCGGCGCGTATGCTGGCCGATACGCACGCCATCGCCGTTTCCCCGAACGACCGGCTGAGAACGGGAAGCGTTTCGGGACTGTCCTCACCCGGACCTATGGGCGGGGCTTCCGTCCCGGACACGGATCGCCGCCACAGGGTGCGCAGCACCGGCTGCACGGTCCCGGCCCGAATCGTCATGGGGCCGTTCCGGCGAGGGCGCGTCGAAGGGGCCGCGACAGGCATGAGGGCATGGTGGTCCGTATCATCCGCAACGGTGTCCCACCTCATAGACGCCAGGCGGCGATCCGGCGAGGATTGTGTTGCGACATGATGCCCGCGCCCGATCGCGTCCGGAGCGGACGCTCAGGCCAGGGTATAGGGCATGGTTCCCGCAACATGGATATCGAGGAACCGGTCCTCGTTCGCCGGCAGCAGGTCGAGCGCCGCGTTGCCGTCGGTCCAGCGTGCGGCGGCCTCCTGGCCGTGCCAGCCCTCGCCGCCCGGCTCCAGCTCGGCCGGATCGAGGCCGGTCCACAGCACCATGCCGTTCACCGCCACGCCGAGCAGGCGGCGATCGTCCACGAACGGGCCGATCACCTCGGACGGCACCGACGCGCGCGAATGCAGCCGGACCGGCTGGGCGCCGCGGGGGATCTGGAACATGTGGCGCTGCGCATCGCGGCGGCAGGCGGCGATCTCGCTGCCGTCGTCCAGCAGCAGGCGAAGGGCGGGATCGTTTGTCAACGCCGTCGCCGGGGCGGCGATGGCGGTGATGCCGAGCGCCGCCGCGCGCTGGCGCAACGCGTTCCAGACCGGTTCGACCAGATTGCGGGAGACCGCCAGCGGCGCCGCCGGCACGCCCGGCCGGGTACCTGCGGCGACCCGGTCCAGATGGAGGCGGTTCTCGCCGTCCAGATAGCTTTCGCTGGGCAGGCCTTCCGACAGGATGATCGCGTGTTCCGCCAGTTCGACATGGAAATAGTCGTAGCGGATGACATTGCGGTCGATCAGAATCGACGCGCCGTTGACCAGCATGCGTGCGGGCACCAGACCGGCCTCGGTGAGCAGGCAATGTTCGGGCGTCACCAGCAGGTCGCGATGCGGCACGTTGTCGGCGAAAGCGTCGCGCCGGATGCGGATGGGAAAGGCCGCGTCGCGAAAGGCGTGATGCGCGGCGTCCATGCTGCCGCGACCGGCCCAGCGCACCGGGCGCGGCACCGGCACGCCCTGCACGAGGGCGGTGACCAGATCGCCTTCCCGCAGATCTTCCACCGCCCGCTCGCCGAACGGCGTATCGATCATGGTGCCGCGCAGGAAGCAGGGCACGTAGGAGAGCACGAGGCTGCCGATGAAGCTCTGCGTGTTGCCGCCTTCGGCGACGGCGGCGTTGGCGAGGCTGAAATTGCCGATGGCGGTGCTGGCGCTGAGGCCCGAAAGCGTCACCGTCGTGTCGGCCGCCCCGTTGGAGAAGGTGAGCGTGCCGGTGCTGGTTGTCGCGTTGAAGGCATAGGACAGCAGATGCGGGCTGATCGCGCCGACGCCTTCGAACACCACCTGGTCTCCGGCGGCGGCGAAACCGTTCAGGGCCAGGGTGGAGACCTGGGTGCCGACATTCAGCACCAGGGTGTTGTCGATGCCCTTGAAGTTGATGCTGCGGGCCTGCGCGAAGGCGGCGGCGGAAAGCTCCATCGCGCCGTAGCCCTCGATGGGATTGTTGTAGGTCGCGCCGCTGGAGGTGGTGGTCAGGGTGGTGTTGCTGGCGTTGTTGATCTTGTTGCCGCTCGAGGCCGAGGTCGAGCTGTAGCCGAGATAGAAATCGGTCGTAGTGGGCTGGCCCTGATAGCTGCCCGCCTTGCTCAGGATCGTCATGTAGGAATAGGCGCCGGCATCGATCGCCGGGCCGGGAAACACGCTGGGCGCGTTGATGGTGACCGAGACGATGGCACCGGACGTTCCGAAGGCCGCCATTTTCGCGACGGTCGTGACGTTCGTGTAGACGCCCGCGTTCGCGTAGAGGAACTCCACGGTGGTGGAGGTGAAATCCTGGTCGGTGGCCATGCCCGTGTGTTCCCGGCAGTGCGGGTCACCCCGAAGCACGGACCCACTAACCAAACGTTAGAGAGCATTACAGAGTTACGCAACCGAAACTAACGAGCGCTGAAGAATCCCCGGTCCGGCGCGGATCGCCGGAGCGGTCGCGCGCAGCCGTGGGGTGTCAGACCGAGAAGTATTTCGCCTGCGGGTTGAAGATCACCAGCGCGCTGGTCGATTGCTCGGGATGGAGCTGGAAACCGTCCGACATCGAGACGCCGATCCGCTCCGCGCCGAGCAGGCGCAGCAGCGGCTCCTGGTCTTCCAGCCTGGGGCAGGCCGGGTAGCCGAACGAGTAGCGCGAGCCGCGATAGCCCTGGCCCAGCATGCGCTCCATGTCGCGATCGTCCTCGCCGGCGAAGCCGAGCTCGGCGCGCATGCGCTTGTGCGCGTATTCGGCCATGGCCTCGGCCATCTCCACCGAGAGCCCGTGCAGATAGAGATAGTCCTGGTAGCGGTTGTTCTCGAACCAGGTCCGGGCCACATCGGACGCCTTCTGCCCGACCGTGACCACCTGCAGCCCGACCACGTCGCGCCGCTCCGGCCCGTCCTCGATATCGCGCACGAAATCGGCGATGCAGGCGCCGTCCTCGCGTGGTTGCCGGGGCAGGGCGAAGCGGGCGGCCTCGGTGACGCCATCCGGCTCGAACAGGATCAGCTCGTTGCCATGCCCGGCCGCCTTCCAGTAGCCGGTGATGGCCTGCGGCCGCAGGATGTCGTCCGCGGCGCAGAGATCGAGCATGCGCTTCAGCACCGGGCGCAGCTCCTGGCGCGACCAGGCGAGGAATTCCTCCAGTGACCGGCCCTGTTTCCGGAAGCCCCACTGGAATTGATAGAGCGAGCGTTCGTTCAGGAACGGGATCACGGCGCCGGGCTGCGCCTCGGTGATGCGTGCGCCCCAGAAGGGCGGGGTCGGCACCTCGAGCCCCTCGTTCAGGCGACGCCTGCGCGCCTGGGCGGCCGGCACGTCCGCGGTGGCGAAACCGCGCGTCTCCGCGATTTCCGGCGTGCGGACGCGTGCCTTCGCCTTGCCGGCGCGTCGCGTCTGGATCGCGCCGAGATAGGTGTCGATCTCGCCGGAGGTGACCTTGTCCATCAACCCGAGCCCGTCGAACGCATCGCGCGCATAGGCGACCCGGCCGCCGCCATAGGCCGCCACGCAGTCCTCCTCCACGTAGTTTCGGGTGAGGGCCGCGCCGCCGAGCAGGACCGGCAGGGTCAGGCCCTGGCGCGCCATCTCTTCCAGGTTCTCGCGCATCACCACGGTGGATTTCACCAGCAGGCCGGACATGCCGATGGCGTCGGCGTTGTGCGCCTGCGCCGCGGCGATCATGTCGGCCAGCGGCACCTTGATGCCGAGATTCCAGACCTTGTAGCCGTTATTGGTCAGGATGATGTCGACCAGGTTCTTGCCGATATCGTGCACGTCACCCTTCACGGTCGCGAGCACGATGGAGCCGCGCGCCTGGCCTTCCACCCGCTCCATGAACGGTTCCAGATAGGCCACGGCGGCCTTCATGGTCTCGGCCGATTGCAGCACGAAGGGGAGCTGCATCTTGCCGGCGCCGAACAGCTCGCCCACCACCTTCATGCCGTCCAGCAGGACGGTGTTGATGATATCGAGCGGCGCCATGGTGACGCGCGCCTCGTCCAGATCGGCTTCCAGACCCTTGCGATCGCCATCGACGATGCGGTCTTTCAGCCGCTCCGGGGCGGTTTCGGCGCGCTTCTTCTTGACCACATCGGCGGCCTTGCGGTCGGCGAACAGCTCCAGCAGACGCTTGAGCGGATCGTAGCCGTCGCGCCTGCGGTCATGGATCAGATCATCGGCGACCTGCACCTCTTCCGGCGCGATCAGGTGCAGGGGGCGGATCTTACTGACATGCACGATCGCCCCGGTCATGCCGGCCTTGACCGCTTGGTCGAGGAACACCGAGTTCAGCACCGCGCGCGCAGCGGGGTTGAGGCCGAACGAGATGTTGGACAGGCCGAGAATGATCTGGATGTCCGGGAAGCGCTCCCGGATCATGCGGATGCCGTCCAGCGTCCACAGACCGAGCTTGCGATCGTCCTCGTTGCCGGTGGCGATGGTGAAGGTGAGCGGATCGATCATCAGATCGGATTGGGGCAGGCCGTGCTTGTCGCAGGCGAACGCGACCAGACGTTCGGCCACGCGGAGCTTGTCTTCCGCGGTCTTGGCCATGCCCACCTCGTCGATGGTGAGCGCAATCACGGCGGCGCCGAACTTGCGGGCGAGCACCATGCGGTCCTCGGCATGGCCCTCGCCATCCTCGAAATTGATCGAGTTGATGATCGGCTTGCCGCCGTGAAGCTTGAGCGCGCTCTCGATCACCGGCGTCTCGGTGGAATCGATCACCAGCGGGGCGTTCACGGAGGCGGTGAAACGGCGCACCACCTCGTCCATCTCCGCGACCTCGTTCCGGCCGACGAAGGCGGTGCAGACATCGAGCGCGTTGGAGCCTTCCGCGGCCTGCTCGCGGCCCACGGCGACGCAGCCGTCCCAGTCGCCGGCTTCCTGCAGCTCGCGCCATTTCTTGGAGCCGTTGGCGTTGCAGCGCTCGCCGATGGAGAAATAGCTGTTCTCCTGACGCAGCGGCGTCTGCCCGTAGAGGCTGGCAACGGCGGGAATCCAGACCGGTTTGCGCGCTACCGGCGCCGGGCGGCGCACGGCCCCGGCGCGTTTGCGCAGCATGTCGTCCAGCGCCTGGATATGCGGGGTGGAGGTGCCGCAGCAGCCGCCGATCAGGTTCAGCCCATCCTCGACGATGAAGCGTTCCATCCAGGTCGCCATCTCGTCGGCGCCGAGCGGGTAGTGCGTTTTGCCGTCCACCAGCTCGGGCAGCCCGGCATTGGGCTGCACGGACAGGAGGCGGGGCCAGTTCGCGGCCAGCCAGCGAACGTGCTCGGCCATCTCCTGCGGCCCTGTGGCGCAATTGAGGCCGATCAGCGGGACGTCCAGGGCATGGATCACGGTGGCGGCAGCGGCGATATCCGGGCCGACGAGAAGGGTGCCGGTGGTTTCCACCGTGACCTGCACGAAGATCGGCGTGTCCGTGCCGGCGGCGGCGCGGGCGCGCTTGGCGCCGTTCACGGCGGCCTTGATCTGCAGCGTGTCCTGGCAGGTCTCGATCAGCAGCGCGTCCACGCCGCCGTCGATGAGGCCCGCGCACTGGTCGGCCAGGGCGGATTCGAGCGGATCGTAGGCGACGTTGCCGAGTGTCGGCAGCTTGGTGCCGGGGCCGATGGAGCCGACGACGTAGCGGTGCCTGCCGTCGGAGAAGCTCTCCGCCGCCTCCCTTGCCAGCTCGGCGGCGACGCGATTGATCTCGTGGGTGCGGTCCTGGAGACCGAACTCGGCCAGGGTGATGGTGGAGCCGCCGAAACTATTGGTCTCCACCATGTCGGCCCCGGCCTCGAAATAGCCGCGATGGATCTCGCGTACGAGCTCGGGCCGGGACAGATTCAGCACCTCGGTGCAGTTTTCCTGGCCCCAGTAGTCGCGTTCCACCTCGAGATCGAGCATCTGCACGCGCGATCCCATGCCGCCGTCGCACAGCAGAACCTGGTCGCGGAGCGCATCGAGAAGGTGGGGGCGGGTGGTCATGGCGGGCGACATCCTGTCCGCTTCGGGCCGGGCCGGATTGCCGTGGGCGTCCCGAAGGGCGCACGGTTCTCACAAGAGGACCGGGTTCTGTCCAGCATCGCGTGAGCAAGGCTGGGTTCCGGAGGAGGGTCGATGCGTCTGGACGCCCGGGTTGAAGTGCGTGTGGTGGCGGCGGGTGCGGAAGGCTCGCCGGCGCGCGACGTCGCTCTGATCAGGCTGGGCGGCGCCCCGGAGATCGGTCCGCCCGGCTGGGCAGCGCTGAGAGATCTGCCCGAAGGGGCGGCGGCGGGACACGAGGCGAATTGCCGGTGCTGCGCCGGCCGATCCGGGCTTGCCGACATGATGATGCAGCTCTTTGCTGAACGGGCGAAAGACCAGATCGGCTTCTTTAGAGCGGTGTTTGTCTCGGTGCCGAGCAGTCTTGTTTGCGAGACGGTCACAATTTTGGCGCATGATCCTGTGATTGCAGGCCGATACAGAGTGGACAGATGACGGTGCGACAAAACTGATTTGATGGCATGCTCCCTGTGTTATGGTAATGGGAGCGTGCTGGAAGGCTCGGGGACGGTGTTCCGGTCTCTTCCGGTGGCGGAACAGCACCGGCGTGGTGAAGGGAAGAACGTGGACCAACGCAACGACGATGCCGCCGATCCGGTAACGATCCGCCTGCGCGCGGCGATGGCTGCTGCGAAATACCATGGCGTGGAGCTGGATCCGCGGACCTTCCGCGGGGAGCCCAACGAGCCGTCCCCCTCGCCGGCCACGCTGGTGCGCTGGCTGGACGAGCAGGGGCTCGTGGCCAAGGGGATGCGGCTCAAGTGGCGCTACCTCTTGCGGATGCACAATACGCCGCCGATCGTGCTGATGTTCAAGGACGGATCGGCCGGCCTGTTCATTTCCGCCGACCATAACCGGGGTGTGGTGTGGCTTCGCGACCCGATGGGCACCGAAAGCGACCCCATGGTGGCCGTGGACGAGCTGCGCCTGAGCCAGGTGTGGACCGGCGACGTGCTGCTGCTGCGCCGCGCCCGGTCCGGCGCGGAGGTGGAAACGCCGGTCGACATGCGCTGGCTGATGCGTGTGGTGATGCGCGAGAAGAGCATCATGCGCGACATCATGCTGTCGTCGATGGTGCTGTCGGTGCTGACCATTCTGCCGGCGCTGATCATCATGCAGGTGATCAACAAGGTGATCGCCGAGCACTCCATGGCGACCTTGTTCTCCGTCACGATGATCCTGGTCATCCTGACGTTCTATGAGACCCTGCTGTCCTATGCCCGGCGCGAGTTGACGCTGGTGGTGACGGCGCGCATCGACAGCCGGATCAGTCTGCACATCTTCAATCGCCTCCTGGCGCTGCCGCTCGAATATTTCGAGCGGCAGCAGGCCGGACAGGTGATCGGTCGCGTGATGCAGATCTACAAGGTTCGCGACTTCATGACCGGGTCGCTGCTGCGCACGTTCCTGGACATGTTCACCGTGATAGTGATCCTGCCGTTCCTGTTCCTCCTGAGCCCGACCTTGGCCTGGATGACCCTGGCGGGCGCCGGGGCGATCGGTTTGATCGTGATCGTGTTCATGGCGCCGGTCGGCTATTATATCGGCCGCGTGATCACTGCCGAGATGGAACGCGGTTCGGTGCTCTATGAGAGCATCGCCGGCATCCGTACCCTGAAGACTCTTGCCCTGGAACCGGCGCGGCGCCAGGAATGGGACGAAAAGACGGCCGAGGTCACGCGCTGGAAGCTTGCTTCCGGCCGCATGAGCAACTGGCCGCAGACCATCATCATGCCGATCGAGATGTTCATCAGCCGCGGCGTGCTGCTGGTGGGCGCCTATCTCGCGCTCAGCGATCCCAATGGCGGTTCGGTGGGTGCGGGCGGCCTGGTGGCCTTCATGATGCTGGGCGGCCGCGTCGCCGCGCCGCTGGTCGGCTTTGCCCGCTTGCTGGAAGATTTCACCGAGGTTCGCTCCGCGCTGGCCGAAGCGGGCTCCGTGCTGAACAATCCGACCGAGACACGGGCGCTCACCACGGGCATGCGTCCGCCGATCCTGGGTGCCCTGTCCTTCGTCGACGTGAACTTCACCTATCCGGGCGCCGCCAACAAGGCGCTGGACGGGGTGGATTTCTCCATTCCCGCCGGCACCATGCTGGGCGTGGTCGGCCGAAGCGGTTCGGGCAAATCGACCATCACCCGCCTGCTTCAGGGTGTCAGCCGTTCCTATACCGGCTACCTGAAGCTCGACGGCATCGACATGCGCGAGATCAACCTGAACCATCTGCGCCGTTCGTTCGGTGTCGTGCTGCAGGACAACTTTCTGTTCCGCGGGACCATCCGCGACAACATAACCGCCGGCCGGCCCGGACTGACGCTGGACGACGTGGTGCGCGCTGCCCGGTTGGCCGGCGCGGAAGAGTTCATCGAGCGCATGCCCGCTGGTTACGAGACCTTCATCGAGGAAGGCTCGACTAACATTTCCGGCGGACAGCGTCAGCGTCTGGCGATCGCCCGCGCGCTGATCTCCGATCCCAAATTGCTGATCCTGGACGAAGCCACATCGGCGCTGGATCCGGAAAGTGAGGCTTTGGTGAACGCCAACCTCGCGCGGATCGCCAAGGGCCGTACCATGGTGATCGTGTCCCACCGCCTCTCCTCGCTGGTGGATTGCGACCAGATCCTGGTCATGGAACAGGGCAAGGTGGACGATATCGGCCCGCACAGCGTGCTGGTGGAGCGTTGTGCGATCTACCGGCAGCTCTGGCTGCAGCAGAACCGCCATCTCGATACGAACCGTCCGGCCGGCCCCGCGCCGATGCTGGCGGAAGGAGACTAATCGATGAGCTCCAACGAGATGGTTCCGGAAGACCGGAACGAGTCCGCCGTAACAGCGCTGACCCGTCGCCGCAGGGCGGACAACCAGGACGACATGCCGCCTGCGCTGCTGGAGTTCCATTCTCCCAGCGCCGCCATGGCGTCGCTGCCGCCGACCCCGTCCGCGCGCTACGTGACCTGGATCATCTCGTCCATGGCCATCGCCAGCGTGCTGACGATGGCGTTGTTTCCGTTGAGTGAGGTGGTCACGGCGGGCGGCGCCTTGGTGCCGACCGTTCCGACCATCGTGGTGCAGCCGCTGGCGACGTCCATCATCCGGTCGATCGACGTCCACGAGGGCGAGATCGTCCATAAGGGACAGATCCTGGCCCATCTGGATCCGACCAGCACCGATGCCGACTACAATAATCTGCGCGATCAGGTGTCGAGCCTCACCGCCGAGGTCAACCGGCTGACGGCGACCGTGGAAGGCAAGGATTACGTCGCCGTACCGAACGATCCGGCTTCTACCCAGCAGGCCGCGATCTTCCTGCGCCGGCGCTCGGAGTTCAACTCCAAACTCAGCAACTACAACCAGCAGATCGCCGGGCTGCAAAGCGATCTGGTCGGCTACCAGGCGAATGCCGCGATGTATGCCGGCCGGGTAAAGGTCGCTGCCGACGTCAACAACATGCGTCAGCAACTGGAAAAGGCGCAGGTCGGCAGTCGCCTGAATTCGCTCGCCTCGCAGGACGAGCTGATGGAAATGGAGCGCTCGCAGATCAGCGCGCAGCAGAATGCGGCCGCGGCGCGTGCGAAGCTGAACGCGATGATCGCCGAGCGGGACGGTTATGTCCAAAGCACCAAGGCCGACGATTATCAGGCGCTGACCGAAGCGCAGCGCAAGCTCTATGAGGCGAACGGTTCGTTCACCAAGGCGACGCAGCTCCGCAATCTGCTAGTGATGCGCGCCGATCGCGACGCCGTGGTGCTGAACATCGCCCATCTGTCGGTGGGTTCGGTCATCAGCGCCGCGCAGCAATTCATGACGCTGACCCCGCTGGACGCTCCTCTGGAGGTCGAAGCGCGTCTTCCGTCCAATCAGGCGGGATATGTGAAGGTGGGCGATTTGGCGCAGATCAAGTTCCAGACCTTCTCGTATGTTCAATACGGCGGCGCCGACGCGCATGTCGTGAACATCAGCGCCGACTCCTTCTCACCCGATCAGGCACAGGCCGCCACCGCCTCGGCGCCCGCCAATGGTCTGGCGACGCCCGGCGGCGGCAAGGAGAGCTTCTATCGGGTACGTCTGGTGGTCGATCGCTATACGCTCCACGGCGTACCGCCCTTCTTCAAACCCACGCCCGGCATGGGCGTTTCCGCGGACATCAATGTCGGCAAGCGCACCATTCTCCAGTACCTGCTCGCCACCGTTGTGCCCACCTTGACCGAAGGCATGCGCGATCCGAGCTGAGCGGTCGCGCGTGAACGGCACGAAGGAGCATCGTTTAGTCTGATGGCGAACTTCCTGGCTCAGCGGTTGGCGGCTGCGTTCTCGCCACAGGCGAAGTTTCGCTACGCCCAGTCCCTTCTGGCGGCGGGGGATACAGCCCGCGCTTTCGCGCCTCTCAGCGCGGCGGCCATGGCCGGAATTCCGGAAGCGCAGTTCCGGGTCGGCCGCGCCTATCTGGATGGTGCCGGCGTGCCGGTCAGCCGCGAAGAAGGTGCGCGCTGGATCGAGCGCGCCGCGGAGGCCGGCTGGGTCGAGGCCCAGGTGGTGCTCGCCACCATGTTCCTGTTCGGCCTGATCAAGGGCAAGGCGATCAGCTCCATGTTCGCCATGGCGCCGACGCAGCAGGACGCCCAGCCGGACTACGAGAATGCCGCCCTATGGTCCCGCCGCGCGGCGGAAGCCGGTTCGCCGGACGGTCAGGCGCTCTATGCCTATATCCTCACCTCCGGGCCGGCCGAGCTGCGGGACATTGAAGCGGCCGACGCTTGGTACGAGAAATCCGCCGCTGCCGGCTCGCCGCAAGGTCATCTGGGCGTGGCCCTGGCGCTGCTCCGCAACGCACTCGACGCGGAGGGACAGAAGAAGGCCGCGGCCAGTCTGGCCAAGGCCGCGGAGGGAGGCCTCGGGACGGCGCTCTATCTCCTTGGCGTGATGACCGAACGCGGCGCCGGTGTGACGCAGGATATCGCCGCCGCCACTGATCTCTACCGGCAGGCAGCCGAGCGCCGGGTCCGGTCCGGCGAAGCGCGCTACGGTCTGGCTCTGCTCGAGGGCAGGGGCGTCGAGCGCAACGTCACCGCGGGAGAAAGCTGGCTCCGCCGGGCAGCGCTTGCAGGCGACGCCGAAGCCGCCGCCCTGGTCGGCGATCTTTATTCCAAGGGCGGAGATCTGCCGCCGAACTACACCGAGGCCGCCACCTGGTACGGGCGGTCCGCCGCTGCGGGTCATGCCGCATCCGCACGCGCCCTGGGGTTGCTCTATCTGACCGGCGCCGGCGTGCAGCGCGATCCCGAGGAAGCCGCGCGATGGTTCCGGCATTCCGCCGAGCGCGGGGATCAGTCCGCCCAGGTGGATCTGGGCAATCTCGTGCTGGCGGGCGGTGGCACGGAAGAGGATCGATCCGCCGCGCGCGCGCGGTTCGAAAAGGCGGCCGAGAGCGGCGATCTCGTGGCGGCCTTCAATTTCGGCGTTTGTCTGGCGGAAGGCGTCGGGATCGAGCGCAATGACCGTCAGGCGGCGCTCTGGCTGCGACGGGCCGCCGACGGGGTGGTGAATGCCCAGTACTGGTATGGGCGCATGCTGGCCGAGGGGCGTGGCGTCGAGGTCGATCTGAAGGAAGGTCGCCTCTGGATCGAACGGGCCGCCGAAGCTGGTCTGGCTGATGCCGAGATGGCATTCGGCGAAATGCTTCTGTCCGGGCGCGGCGGTCCGCGCGATCACCGCGCTGCCTTGCGCATGTTCGAGCGCGCCGCCGGACAAGGCAACGTCAACGCCATGTTCTCCGTGGCGGCCATGCATGGCGGCGGCCATGAGGTGCCTGAGGATCGTCCGACCGCGCAGCACTGGTTCCGGCAGGCGGCCGAGCGCGGCCATGCGATGGCCCAGCTCATGCTGGGTCGTTACCTGGCCCGCGGTCTCGGTGGCGAGACCGATGCCGCGGAAGCCCGTCTCTGGCTGCAGCGCGCCCAGGCGCAAGGCATGAGCCAGGCGGATGCGGAACTCGCACGCCTCGGCGGCCGTCCCCCGGCGGCGCAGGCATCCGTTGCGCGTGCCGCCAACCAGCACTGAAGCAGGCCGGTTCTGGATCAGGTGAAGCGCAGCGTAAGTCATCAGTTTTGGCCGTCTCGTTCGTGAGCGGCACTGATCTCCGGGCCGCGCCGGATGCGGAGCTGCGGATCAGCCGCATCACCGAGGCGGATCGTGCCGCTTGGCGTGCGTGGGCGACGGAGCGCGCGCAGGATTCGTTTCGCCGCGGCCGCGAGGCCACCGAACTCGGCCAGTTCGCCGAGGCGCGCCGCTGGCTGGAACGGGCACATCGTTTGGCACGTGACTCCTCGACGGTGCTCTTCCCCCTGGCGGTCGCCCGGCTGCAGACCGGCGATCCGATCGGGGCCATGACGCTGCTGAAGGCGCTGTTGCGCCGGTTCGATCAGCGCGAATGCTGGGTCATGCTGGCCGCCGCCCGCACCGCCGCGCATCAGGCCGATCAGGCGGCGGATGCGCTGGGCGAGGCGCTGCGCCGTCACGCCCCCGACCGCTCGATGTCGAATTTTCTGTCCGAAACGGCAAAGTCGGCGGGCTGGCCGGGTTGGTGCGGCCTGTCGGGCGATGGAACCCTGCATGCGGTTCAGGCCGGCGCTGGCGGCGGAACGCTGGACATCCGGATCGACGGCGTGCCGGTCAAAGGGCGGCTTCGGAATGGGCGGATCGCGCTGCGGGCCGGCTGGAACCGGGCGCGTTCCGTGACCGTTCAGCGGAACGGCGCAGCCTTGCTGGGCAGCCCGATCGACATCGCCTCCGTGATCCGCACCGAAGGCTTCGTGGAGGCGGTGGACGGCGCGCTGACGGGCTGGATATGGCACCCGGGCGAGCCGGAGCGTCGTCCGGAGGTGACCCTGCGGGATGGCGCCGGACGCACCGTGCATGCGGTGATGGAGGAATTGGCCGAGATCCCGAGCGCCGATGCGCCGTTGGCGCGGCCACGCCTGCTCCGCTTCGATCCGGCGCAGCTGGCCGGGCTGGATATGGCATCGGGCCCCGTGACGGTGGAGGGGAGCGACGGACGCCCGCTCGTGGGCAGCCCGCTCGATCCCGGTCTGGAGCGCCGCGCCGCCTCTGCCCTGGCAGCGATCCAGGCAGAGGCGAGCCGGGTCGCGGCGTTCGGGCGCGCCGGTCTGCCCGCGCCGGTGCCGCCTTCGGCTCCGCCACCGTCCTTTCTGCCGGTGGCCGCCGCCCTGGTGGGCGAGAATCCGGCCGTCGGGCCGGTGCGCGAGACCGACGTGGTGGTTCCGGTCTTCAAGCATTTGCGCCGGACCCTGGACTGTCTCGAAAGCGTCCTGGCCGCGATGCCGGAGGGCGGGCGGCTGGTGGTGGTGGAGGACCGCTCGCCGGATGGCGCCCTGGTGTCCGCCCTGGTGTCGATGGCCGCGCAGGACCGCATCGTGCTGATCCGCAGGGCGGAGAATGGCGGCTTCCCGGCCAGCGCCAATGACGGTATCGCCGCCTGCGCCGGCCGCGACGTGGTGTTGCTGAACGCCGACACGCTGGTCGCGCCGGGCTGGCTGGAGGCCCTGAAACGCGGAGTCTACAGCGCGCCGGATATCGGCACCGCCACACCCTTCTCCAATGAAGCCACGATCCTGTCCTATCCCGACCATCGCGATCGGAACCCATGTCCCGACCTGGCCGGGACACGCCGGATGATGGCCCTGGCGGCCGTCGCGAACGGGGATTCGGTGGTGGACATCCCGACCGGGCACGGGTTCTGCCTGTATCTGCGTCGCGACTGCCTCGATCAGGCCGGCCTGCTACGCGAGGATCTGTTCGCTCAGGGCTATGGCGAGGAGAACGATTTCTGCCTGCGGGCCCGCCATCTCGGCTGGCGGCACGTGGCGGTACCGGGCGCCTTCGTGGCGCATGAGGGCAACGTCTCGTTCGGAGCCGCCCGCACCGGGCTGATGCGCCGCAATGGCGAGATCCTGAACCGGCTGCATCCCGGCTACGACGCGCTGATCGCGCAGCATATCGCGGACGATCCGCTGGCGCCGGCACGCTTCCGGCTCGATGCCGCGCGCTGGGCGGCCCTCCGACGCAGGGACGAACGCGGGCAGCCGCCGCGCGCCGTCCTGTTGATCACCCACGCCCAGGGCGGCGGTGTGGATCGCGTTGTGCGGGAACGCGCCCGGCGTGCCCAGGCCCAGGGGCTGCGTCCGATCGCGCTGCGGCCGGACGGGGACGGCGTCGTGCTGTCGGACCTGTCGGTGGACGAGCGTTTTCCCAATCTGCGCTTCGCCCTGCCTGCCGAGTTCGAGGCGCTGGTGGCGTTTCTGCGCCCGGACGGGGTCGTGCATGCCGAATGGCATCATCTGCTGGGCCATCATGCATCGCTGCGCGGCCTGTGCGCGCGGCTCGGCGTGCCCTTCGACGCGTTCGTCCATGACTACGCATGGTTCTGCCAGCGCATCGCCCTGGTCGGACCCCAGGGCCGCTATTGCGGCGAGCCCGATCCGGCCGGTTGCGAGCGTTGTATCGCGACACAGGGCTCCAATCTCGCCGAACGGATCACGGTCCCGGCGCTTCTGAAGCGCTCGGCGCGCGAACTGGCCGAGGCGCGACGGGTGATCGCGCCGTCGGACGATGCCGCACGCCGGATCGCACGGCATTTTCCGGGTATCCGTGCCGAAATCTCGCCGTGGGAGGCCGATCGGCCCGATCTCTCTTTGGCGCGCCTGGCCGCGGTCTCGTCGCCGGCGCCGCGCGCGCCCGGGCGTCGCGGCGGCGGTCCGGACCGTCCGGCCCGAATCGTGGTGATCGGCGCGATCGGGCGCGAGAAGGGCTACGAGGTTCTGCGGGACTGCCTGATCGATGCGCGGGCGCGGGCCCTCCCGCTGGAATTCGTCGTGGTCGGGCATACCCCGGACGACATGGCGCTGATGGACCAAGGGTGCCTGTTCGTCACCGGTGAGTACCGGGAAGAGGATGGCGTCGGCCTCGTGGCGGAACAGGAAGCGGATTTCGCCTTTCTGCCGTCCATCTGGCCGGAGACCTGGTGCTTCACGCTGAGCGTGGCCTGGCGGGCCGGGCTGCCCGTGGCGGCGTTCGATATCGGCGCCCAGGCCGACCGCATCCGGGCCACGGGTCGCGGCGCGGTTCTGCCGCTGGGCCTGCCGATCGCCGATCTCAACACCGTGCTGTTGCGTCTTTGCCGCCCCGGCGCCGGAACGACCCGGCAGGCACGGCCGCACAGTGCGGCTGTGGCCGAACATGGCGCGCGGCCCATTGCGAAGCGCACGCCGTCGTCGCACCATCCGCAACCATAAAACCCTGCAATTCTGCAGACATCAGCAAACGGATCATTCTCATGTCGCAGACCAGCCCGACACCGAATCAGCGCTTGGTGACCGAGCTGAAAGTGTCGGCCCATCTGATGCTTCTCGACCCGGGGGTGTTCTGCATCTTCCATGCTCCTGGAACGCCTCTTCCGGATCCGGCCACCCGCCTGCCGGGCGTGCGCGTGTCGCGTCCGCCTTCGGTGTCGGCCGAGGCGGTGCAGATCAGCACCTTCAGCCCGGATGGCTGGCTGGGCGGTGAAAGCGGCGCGGCGCTGGTGCGCGTTGCCGGCGGCCAGGCGCAGGTGCTGGTGTCGATCTATCAGTCCGCCAACAGCACGCAGGAAGCACCCAAGCTGCAGGTCCTGCGTTTGAGCGAGCAGCCTGCGCCGTCGCAGCCGGTGGTGCCGCAGGCTGCCGAGACGCCGAACGCGCCTGCGAGCAAGCCGGAACCGGCTTCGGACGACAAGCCCGAGGTGGCGGCGCATGTCCAGCGTGCCGGCGATCTGCTGACCCGTATCGGCGAGTGGATGGGCACGCGCGGCAGCCAGAACTGGATCGAGGGTTTCGCGATCCAGCCGGCCAGCCGCGTCGATCCGGCCGACATCGAATATCAGGCGGTTCTCGGCAAGGGCTGGCTGTCGCCCTGGGCCGAAGGCGGCAAGTATTGCGGCAGCCGCGGCATGGCGTTGCCGATCCTGGGCCTGCGTGTGCGCCTGAAGGGCGAGGCGGCGGAGAAATACGCCGTGCGCATCCACGCCACCTTCATCGACGGCAGCGAGATCGGCCCGGTGGACGGCACCCAGACCGCCGAAACCGAAAGCCTCGCGCCGCTGGAAGCCTTCAAGATCGAACTGGTGCCGCTGGAAGACGAGCAGACCAGCCAGCCGAAGGCCGCCGCGGCGCCGGCTCCGGCACCCGCCAAGGCCGCGAAACCCGGCAGGCCGGCCAAGCCGACGCGCCCGGCTCCGGTCGCCGCCGCCCCTGCACGTGCTGCGTCGCGTCCGACGCAGGCGGGTCCCCAGCGCGCCGCCAAGCCTTCGACCCGGCCGCAGAAGCCGGTCAAGGGTAGCCGCTCGCGCTAGACGCGCTGATGGCGTGGAAACGTGCCTCCGCTGTCGCGCGGACACGTTTCCGCGACTCCCCGCGGTTCGTGGCGATCGTCACGCGCCTTCTCTTTCCGCGGCTCGTCATCCGTGATTCTCTGTCTGGCGACGCGTACGGAACCGTCCAAGAATAACGCGAGCCGCTTTTGAAATATCTGTTCGTTCATCAGAACTTTCCCGGCCAGTTCCTTCATCTGGTCCGGCACCTCACCCGCCAGGGCGATAACGAGGTGGTGTTCATCAGCGAACCCAACAGCAACACGATGCCGGGGGTCCGGCGCGTCTTCTACAAGATGCCGCGCAGCGCAGCGCCGGAGACGTCGCCCGCCGCGCAGGAATTCGAGATCGCCACGCTGCGCGCCGAGATGGTCGCCGGCATGGCGCGCAGCCTGCGCGATCTGGGGTTCAAGCCGGACATCATCATCGGCCATCACGGCTGGGGCGAGATGCTGAACCTGCCGGACGTTTTTCCGGACGTGCCGCTTCTGGGCTATCTCGAGTTCTACTACCATACCGACGATTTCGACGTCGGTTTCGATCCGGAATTCCCCAGCGATCCGCTGATGTATCCCCGGATCAGGGCCAAGAACGCGGTAAACCTGATCGCGCTGAACAATCACGGCGCCGGCCAGACCCCCACCCTGTTCCAGAAATCGACCTATCCCGCCTGGTCGCACGATCGCATCACGGTGCTGCCGGAAGGGGTCAATCTCGATGTCTGCGCGCCGGACCGGTCTCTGGCCAAGGCGCCGTTCCATCTGCGCGGGATCACCGTTCAGCCGGATGAGAAGCTCGTCACCTACGTGTCACGCGATCTGGAGCCTTACCGTGGGTTTCACCGCGTCATGCGGGCCCTGCCGCGCATTCTCGACGAGCGCCCGGATGCGCGCGTCATCCTGGTGGGCGGCGACGGGGTGTCCTACGGCGCGCGGCTGGCGCGAGGGACGTGGCGCGAGCTGCTCCTGGCCGAGCTGGGCGACCGGCTCGACCTGTCGCGCGTGCATTTCGTCGGCAAGCTCGATTATCGCGCCTATGGCGATCTGCTGAAGCGGTCGGACGCGCATCTTTACCTGACCTACCCGTTCGTCGCGTCCTGGTCGCTGCGCGAGGCCATGGCGACGGGATGCGCGATCGTCGGCAGCGACACGGGGCCGGTGCAGGAATTCATCCGCCACAAGAAGAACGGCCTGCTGGTGCCGTTTCTCGACGCGGATGCGCTCGCCGATGCGGTTCTGGAGCTGCTGGAGAATACGGCGCTCAACAACCGCCTGCGCCGCGCGGCGCGCAAGGACGCGGAGCGGACCCTGGCGATGGCGGACTATCTCGCCAATTACGAGGCGCTGATCCGCCAGACGATCGAGGCGGGGTAGAGGCGGAGAGTTCAGTCGCCGGGCCGCCCTCTCCGGGAAGGAAGGCAGCCCGGCGAAACGTCCTTACTTCTTCGCGGCGGCAAGGGAGTCGCGGATCACCTGGCCGGCCTCCTCGCGGCCGGCCCAGCCGGTCACCTTCACCCACTTGCCCTTCTCGAGGTCCTTGTAGCGGGTGAAGAAATGCTCGATCGCCTGGCGGGTGATCTCGGGCAGCTGGCTCACCTCGGTGATCTCGGTGAACTGGGTGTGCATCTTGTCATGCGGCACGCAGACGATCTTCTCGTCCTGGCCGCTCTCGTCTTCCATGCGCAGCATGCCGATCGGACGCGCGCGGATCACCGCGCCCGGCACCACCGGCGCCGGCGCCAGCACCAGCGCGTCGGCCGGATCGCCATCGGCGGCCAGCGTGTTCGGGATGAACCCGTAGGCGGCCGGGTAGGCCATGGGGGTGAACAGGAACCGGTCGACGAAGATCGCGCCGCTCTCCTTGTCGAGCTCGTACTTCACCGACGAGCCGGCCGGGATTTCGACCACGACATTGATGTCCCAGGGGACGTCCTTGCCGGCGCTGATCTTGGAGACGTCCATGGAGGGTCCTGTTCTTGCTGCAACGATGCGAGATTGCGCCGGGAAGGTATCGGTGGCGCGGCGTTCTGCCAAGCGCGACGCGGCGTCGGATGCTTGCCAAACCAGCTGGTTTGGGCGATGGGGAGGGCGGCTTGTGCGCCTGTAGCTCAATGGTTAGAGCGGGCCGCTCATAACGGCTTGGTTGCGGGTTCGAGTCCTGCCGGGCGCATATGCCGCCCCGCGCCGTCCGGGCGCGCCGCGTCAGACCGCGCCGACCGTTCCAGCCGACCACCTCGTTCCGGGAGCCTCTCCATGGCCGCCTACCAGTATGTCTATGTGATGAAGGACCTCACCAAGGCGTTCCCGGGCGGGCGCGAGGTGTTCAAGGGCATCACCCTGTCCTTCCTGCCCGGCGTGAAGATCGGCGTGCTGGGCGTGAACGGCGCCGGCAAGTCCACCCTGCTCAAGATCATGGCCGGCATCGAGAAGGAGTTCGGCGGCGAGGCCTGGGCGGCCGAGGGCGTCCGCATCGGCTATCTGGAGCAGGAACCGAAGCTCGACGAAACCCTGACCGTCGGCGAGAACGTGGCGCTGGGCTTCGGCGAGCTGAAGAAGGCCGTGGACCGGTTCAACGAGATCTCCATGAAGTTCGCCGAACCCATGGACGACGACGAGATGAACGCGCTGCTCGCCGAGCAGGCCGAGCTGCAGGAAAAGATCGACGTCGGCGACGGCTGGGAGCTGGACCGCAAGATCGAGATCGCGCTGGGCGCGCTCGCCTGCCCGCCGGCGGAAAGCCCGGTGACCAAGCTCTCCGGCGGCGAGCGCCGTCGCGTGGCGCTGTGCCGTCTGCTGCTGGAAAAGCCCGACATCCTGCTGCTCGACGAGCCCACCAACCATCTCGACGCCGAAAGCGTGGCCTGGCTGGAGCGCACCCTGCGCGACTACGAGGGCACCGTCATGGTGATCACCCATGACCGCTACTTCCTGGACAACGTCACCAACTGGATCCTCGAGATCGAGCGCGGCCGCGGCTATCCGTTCGAGGGCAACTACTCCTCCTGGCTGACCCAGAAGCGCAAGCGTCTGGCCCAGGAAGAGAAGGAGGAAAGCGCCCGCTCGCGCGCGCTCGCTGCCGAGCAGGAATGGATCGGCGCCAGCCCGAAGGCGCGTCAGGCCAAGAACAAGGCCCGCATCCAGAAATACGAGGAGATGCTGGCGCAGAACCAGGAGCGCGCCACGGGCGTCGCCGACGTCGTCATCCAGCCGGGTCCGCGCCTGGGCGGCACCGTCATCGAGGCGAACCAGCTCCGCAAGGGCTACGGCAACCGCCTGCTGATCGATGGGCTCGACTTCAAGCTGCCGCCGGGCGGCATCGTCGGCGTGATCGGCCCGAACGGCGCCGGCAAGTCCACCTTGTTCAAGATGATCACCGGCGACGACCAGCCCGATGGCGGCACGCTGAAGATCGGCGAGACGGTGAAGCTCGGCTACGTCGACCAGAGCCGCAACTCGCTCGACGACGACAACACCGTCTGGCAGGAGATCACCGGCGGCACCGACGTGATCTATCTGGGCAAGCGCGCGGTGCAGAGCCGCGCCTATGTCGGCGCGTTCAACTTCAAGGGCGCGGATCAGCAGAAGAAGGTGGGAATCCTTTCGGGCGGCGAGCGCAACCGCGTGCATCTGGCCAAGATGCTGCGCAAGGAAAGCAACGTCATCCTGCTCGACGAGCCGACCAACGATCTCGATGTCGACACACTGCGCGCGCTGGAAGAGGCCCTGGCCGAGTTCGCAGGCTGCGCGGTGATCATCTCGCATGATCGCTGGTTCCTGGACCGTCTGGCCACCCATATCCTCGCCTTCGAGGGCGACAGCCACGTGGAATGGTTCGAGGGCAACTTCCAGGCCTACGAAGAGGACAAGCGACGCCGCCTCGGCGAGCACGCGACCGACCCGGCCCGGATCAAGTATCGCCCGCTGGCCCGCTGAATCGGGCAGGGTCTCGTTGCTTCCGGCGCCGGTGGGACGCGTGGTGAAAACCGCGCGTCTCGTGCTGGCGCCGGTCGGATGGCGCGATCTGGACGACATGGCCCGGCTCAAGGGCGACGCCGGCGCCTTCGCGCTGATGCTGGGCGGGGTGCGGTCCCGCGTGCAGGCGGAAGCCGAGATGGCGGACGACGTGGCGTTCTGGGCCAGGCGCGGCGTCGGGATTTTCACCGTGCGCGAGGACGCAGTGTTCGTCGGCATGACCGGGCTGCACGAGCGCCCGGATGGGCGCGGCCTCGGCTTGCGGTTCGCCCTTTTTCCGCACGCAAGGGGACGCGGCCTGGCGCGCGAGGCCGCGTCGGCGGCGCTGCGCTTCGCGCATGATGCGGGCGAAAAGCGCGTGGTGGCGATCGCGCGGGAAAGCAATTTCGCCTCCCGCACCACGCTGGGCGGGATCGGCATGACCGTGTGCGACCGTTTCGATCGCGATGGCCATGCGATGCTGGTCTACGAAAGCGTTCGCAGCTGACGGTGGAAGCAGGTTCGGAGCGCCGCCATCGGACGGCGCTCCCGGGCCATCACTCGCGCGACACCTGACGCTTCAGCGCGGCGATCAGCCTGCCGACATCGTTGCCGTTATGGGCCAGGAAGCTGGCATAGTCGCTGCGCTGGGTGAGGCTGAGGCTGACGCCTTCCGCCACCACGTCCACGATGCGCGGCTGGCCGGTGGCATGGCTGATCACCCATTGCACGTTGGCGGTGGGCTGGTTCGGCCGGCTGATGACGGTGGCGACATAGGTCTTGCCGTCCTGCTGGGTGGCCTGGCCCACGGTGATGCCGACGCCGCGATATTCGCCGAGCTTGTCGTCGATCGAATTGGTCAGCACCTGATGGAACAGGGCGGTGTACTGGGCCTGCTGCTCGGGGGTCGCGGTGCGCCAGAAGCGGCCGAGGCAGAAGCGGGCGATGGCGTCCACGTCCACGTCCTGGTCGAGCAGCGGCTGGATCTGCGCCTTCTTCTCGGCGGCCGAACCCGGACCGTTCACCACGGCGATCATGCGCTGGGCCAGGCTCTGCACGAAAGCGGCATCGCCGGCGTTGCTCTGCGCATGGGCGGCGGAGATGAGGCCGGGGGTCATGGGGGCGGTGACGGCGGTCGCCAGGCCGAGAGCCAGAACGAACGGCAGGCGCCGCGCGGAGGAAAGCGAGGAGATCTTCGGCATCGTTCGTTGTTCCCGTTTCAGTGGGAGTACCAGTCCGGGACCGTCGCCCGGTGGTCATTCCGCATCGCCTCGATTTCGGCGTTGGTGTGCTGTCGGTAAAGGCTGCGGATCGTCGCGTAGGGATCCAGCGCGGTTTTCTGGATCTGATCGAGATCGTTCAGCACCGAGGCGCGCGTGGACACGATGCCCACGCCATAGAGCGCCCAGTTCAGCGTGATCAGCCCGTAGCCGCGCGGGACGTAGGTGAGGGGCGAGAAGCCGACATCCATCGCGAAGCCGGTGGCGGCGCGCGGGCTGGACGGGCCGATCAGCGGCAGGAACAGGTAGGGGCCGGAGGGCAGGCCCCAGGCCGCCAGCGTCATGCCGCCATTGGCCGAGTGCTTGGGATAGCCCCAGTCCGCGGCGACGTCGAACACGCCGGCCACGCCCACGGTCGAGTTGATCAGGAAGCGCATGAAGGTGTCGCCGGCGCGCCGGGGCTTGGCTTCGAACACGTCGTTGAAGAACACGGCCGGGCTGGAGATGTTGCTCAGCACGTTGGAAACGCCGGTGCGCGCCGGTAGCGGGACTGCCCAGACATAGGCCTGCGCCACCGGCTTCAGGGTATAGGCGTCCACCGTCTTGCTGACCCGGTAGATCACGCGATTGGTCGGCTCGAGCGGATCGTTTCGCTGGTTGTATTCGGCCAGCGCCGCCGGATCGGTCGGCTTGGTGGCGCAGCCCGCGGCCCCCAGCGCCAGAAGGGCGGCGAGGCCGGCGCGTCCTGCCGCGGTTCGGGCTTTCTGCGAACGGGGATGCTGGATCTGCTGCATGCTCGACCTCGGCTTGAACACGATGCCGGGCCTGGATCCCGGACGTAGGCAGGAACCCACCTCGCACCTGTCTAACATGGGAAGCGCCCCGCGCAATCCGATGCGGTGCTTGCGCCGCGATCAACCGGTTCTAAACTCGGCTTCAATATGAACAATCCCCAAGACGAAAATTCGGCCGCAACCGTTGCGGCCGATTCCGCTTCTCGCGCCGGGCGGGAGCAGTCCGCCCTGGTCCGCTGGCTCACCGGCCCGCGTTTCGGCGCCCTGCCGAAGCCTGACGCATTTGCGCCGCCCCGGTTGTCGTTCGAGTTCTTTCCTCCGCGCACCGAGGCTTTGGAGCAACAACTCTGGGCCTCGATCCGCCGGCTGGAAGCGCTCCGGCCCAGCTTCGTCTCCGTCACCTACGGCGCCGGCGGCTCCACCCAGGCCCGCACCCACGATACCGTCGCCCGTATCGTCCGGGAAACCGCTCTGGTTCCGGCGGCACACCTCACCTGCGTCGGCGCCAGCCGGGGCGAGGTGGACGACGTCGCCCGCCGCTACTGGGATTGCGGCGTGCGCCATATCGTCGCCCTGCGCGGCGATCCGGCGGAAAAGGGTGGCCGGTTCGAGCCGCATCCGGACGGGTATCGCAGCGCGGCCGAACTCGTGGCGGGGCTGAAGCGGGTGGCCGGGTTCGAGATCTCGGTCGCCGCCTATCCGGAAGTGCATCCCGAGGCGGCGAGCCCGTCCGCCGATCTCGACAATCTGCGGCGCAAGCTCGATGCCGGTGCCACGCGGGCCATCACGCAGCTCTTCTTCGACGCCGACACCTATCTGCGCTTCCTGGATCGCTGCCTCGCGGCCGGGATCACCGCGCCGGTGGTGCCGGGCATCATGCCGATCTCGAATTTCGCGCCGGCCAAGCGGTTCGCCCTGTCCTGCGGCGCCACCGTGCCGGGCTGGCTGGACGGGGTGTTCGAAGGCACGGAACAGGACCCGGACACGCGCCGCATGGTGGGCGCGGTGGTGGCGGCGGAGCTGGTGCGCCTGCTGCAGGCCAACGGCGTGGACGAGTTCCATTTCTACACGCTGAACAAGCCGGACCTGTCCTATGCGATCGCCCATATCCTCGGCGTTCGTCCGGAGGCGTCCGCGCCGGGATAGGCAGGGGGCGATTGCCCCCGCCTCCGGCGGGCTCAGGGCCTGGGCGGGATCGCCTGCGGCCCCGGCCAGGCGCGGTTATGGATCAGCAGCGCCACCAGGCCGGACCAGCCGGTCTGGTGCGAGGCGCCCACGCCGCGGCCGGTATCGCCGTCGAAATACTCGTAGAACAACAGAAGATCGCGGAAATGCGGGTCGTCCTGCAGCAGGGCGTGGTCGCCATGCACCGGCCTCCTGCCGTTCGCATCGCGCACGAACAGGTCGATCAGCCGGTGCGACAACTCGGCCGCCACCTCGGCCAGGGTGAGCATGCGGTCCGAGCCCGTGGGGCAGGCGATCCGATAGCCCTCGCCGTAGAAGCGGTGCAGGCGCAGCAGGCTTTCCACGATCAGGTAGTTCACCGGCATCCAGACCGGGCCGCGCCAGTTCGAATTGCCGCCGAACAGGCGTGAGGTGCTTTCCGCCGGCTCGTAGTCGAGTTCGAAGGTCTTGCCCTGCCATTCGAAGCGGTACGGTTCGGCCTTGTGGACCTTGCTGACCGCCCGCAGCCCGTGCGGCGACAGGAATTCGCTCTCGTCGAGCATGCGGGTGAGGGTCAGCGTCATCCGGTGCGCGCGCATCAGCGCCACCAGGGCGGTATCGGAATCGCCGACGCGGTTCCAGTCCGACACCTGCCGCGCCAGATCCGGACGATGCTGGAGGAACCATGTCATGGCGGCGGTGAAGTCGGGCAGTTTCTCGATCTTCTCCCGCTCGAGGCTGCTCACTGCCAGGAGCGGAATCAGCCCGACCATGGAGCGGGCGCGAAGCGGCACGCGCTTGCCGTTCTCGAGATTGAGCGTGTCGTAGAAGAAGCCGTCCTGCTCGTCCCAGAGCGCGCTGCCGTCCGCCGCGGCGATCAGCAGGAAGTGCTCGAGGAATTTGGTGGCCATCTCCTCATAGACGCTGTCCTGCAAGGCCAGCTCCACCGAGATCTGCAGCATGGACAGCGCATACATCGCCATCCAGGCGGTGCCGTCGGATTGCGAGAGCGTGCCGCCGGTCGGCAGAGGCGAGGAGCGATCGAAGATGGCGATGTTGTCCAGCCCCAGGAAGCCGCCCTGGAACAGGTTTCGCCCGTTCTCGTCCTTGCGGTTCACCCACCAGGTGAAGTTGATCGACAGCTTGTTGAACACGCGCTTCAGGAAGTCGTGATCGGCGTGTCCGGTCAGGGTGCGGTCGGTCTCGAACACGCGCCAGGCGGCCCAGGCGAACAAAGGCGGGTTGGCGTCGCCGAACGACCATTCATAGGCCGGCAGGGCGCCGTTGGGCGACATGTAGCCGTCGCGCATCAGCAGCCGGACCTGGTCCTTGGCGAAACCCGGATCGACGATCGCCAGCACGGTGGTGTGGAGCGCCAGATCCCAGGACGCGAACCAGGGATATTCCCACTTGTCCGGCATGGAGATGATGTCGGCGGCATTGAAATCCGGCCAATCGGCGTTGCGTCCGCACAGGCGCGACGCGGGCGGTGTCGGCTCCGCGGCGTCGCCTTGCAGCCAGATGCGGACGTCGTAGCGATAGAACTGCTTCGACCACAGCATGCCGGCGAAGGCCTGGCGCTGGACCCGCTTCTGGTCCGGATCCTCGATCCGCTCCTGCAGAGCTGCGTAGTAGCTGTCCGCTTCCTGCCGGCGCTGGTCGAACAGCGTGTCGAAATCGGCGAACCCGCCTTTCGCCTCGGCCGGGGAGAAGCGCAGCCGCACGACGCGTTCCTCGCCCGGCGCCAGGGTGAAGCGGTGCAGGGCGGCGCATTTGGTGCCGGTGCGGGCCGGATTCACAGCCTCCGGCCGCCCGTCCACCACGAAATCGTTGATCCCGTCCTTGGGGTATCCGGCCTGCGGACGGCCGAACAGCCGGGCCTCATTGGTTTCGTTGTCGCAGAACAGGAGCTGCGCGCCGGGCTCCACCTCGAGCCGCATCGGCGTTTTCTCGGGATGGGTGGCGTCCACTGTGGCGTCGCCGCTCGCGCGGAGCAGAGGGCGCTTGGCGCTGGCGTCCCAGCTCCAGGTGTTGCGGGCCCAGAGCTGCGGCAGCACGGTCAGTTCGGCCGGGTCGGGACCGCGATTGACCGCCCGCACCCGCATCAGGATGTCGTCGGGCCCCGCCTTGGCGTAGTCCACGAAGACGTCGAAATACCGGTTCTCGTCCAGCACCCCGGTGTCGAGCAGTTCGTATTCCGGCTTGTCCTGCCCGCGACGCCCGTTCTCGTCCACCAGATCGGCGTAGGGAAACGCCCCCTGCGGATATTTGTAGAGCATGCTCTGGAAGGAATGGGTCGGGGTGGCGTCGAGGTAGTAGTAGAGTTCCTTGACGTCCTCGCCGTGATTGCCTTCGGCGTTCGTCAGGCCGAACAGGCGCTCTTTCAGGATCGGGTCGCGCCCGTTCCAGAGCGCCAGGCCCAGGCACCAGCGCAGATGGGTGTCGCCGAAGCCGGCGATGGCGTCCTCGCCCCAGCGATAGGCGCGCGAGCGGGCGTGGTCGTGCGGGAAATAGTCCCAGGCGTCGCCGCCCGCGCTGTAATCCTCGCGCACCGTGCCCCATTGCCGGTCGCTCAGATACGGGCCCCATTCCTTCCAGCGCAGCCCGTCCGGGCCGTTCAGGCGCCGCCCTTCGGCGGTGGCGGCGGTTTGCGGCTGGTCGCTCATGCGTAGAGCGCCGCGACGGCGTCGAGGCGTGCGACGGTGCCGGCATCGGCGAGCCCGTTCACCGTTTCCGGCCGCCAGCGGCGCTGGAATGCCAACAGAACGATGCGCAATGCCTGGTCCATCTCACCCTCTTCATCGATGCCGAAGCCGATCGAACGCAGCCTGGCGCGGATCGGTGCCAGCCTCGTCGCACCGGAAACCGGATTCTCCGTGCCGGCATCCGCGACGCCGTGCGGAAACAGGCCGATCCCGGACGCGGCGAGCGTCGCCCAGGGGAACAGCTCGCCCGGGTCCTGCTTGCGGTCCGGGGCGATGTCGCTGTGGCCGACGATGCGCCGCTGTTCGATCGGGTGGCGGTCCAGGATGCCGAGGCAGAGCGCCCGCACGGCGTCGATCTGCGCCGGGGGAAACGGCCTGTAGCCCCATTCATGGCCGGGATTGACGATCTCGATGCCGATCGAGCTGTCGTTCAGCATCGCGCGGCCGCGCCAGTTCGAGATGCCGGCATGGGCGGCGCGCAACCGTTCCGCCACCAGCCGGAACACCCGGCCGTCTTCTTCCACCACGTAATGCGACGACACCTCCGCCGCCGGATCGCGCAGACGGTCGATCGCCGCCTGCCCGCTCTGCATGCCGGTGTAGTGCAGCACCAGCGTGTCGATCACGGCGCCGTCCGGCCGGGCGCGGCAATTGGGGCTGGGCAGGTCGATGATGGCGGACACGCGGAAACTCCTGTTCGCGACGGTGCGGCCCGGGAGGATCACACGGCCGGCAGAATGCCCGCCCGCGCCGGGCGAGGCGAGGGGGCGCCGGGCGCCGCCGGATCGTCCGGGCCGGTTTGACCACCGGTCGCGCGACCGATACGGTCAGGATCGGAGCCGTTCATGACGCGATCTTTTTCCGATCATGCGAATGCCGTTCTGGCTGCTGTCAGCTCGCCGGGCCACGCGGCCATGTCGGAGATCGCGGCCTCGTGGCGACGCTCCGCGCTGCATCATCGGATCGATCCCGCCGCCACCGTCGCGCGCGACATCGTCGAGCAGAACCGCCTGGCGGATCTGCGCGCGCTGAACGGGTTCCTGCTGTCCGTCGCCGGGCCCGTCCTCGATCACCTGTTCCGCGCCGTTGGGCGGTCCGGTTGCGGCATCGTGCTCAGCGACGCCCAGGGCACGATCCTGGATCAGCGTATCGGGCCGTCCGACCGCGAGGTGTTCGCGTCCTCCGGCCTGGTTCCGGGCGCGAACTGGGCGGAAGCGCGGGAGGGCACCAACGGCATCGGCACCTGCCTCTACGAGAAGAAGCCGGTGATCGTGTTCCGGCACCAGCATTTCGCGGCCAGGAACATCGGGCTGAGCTGCGTGGACGCGCCGATCTACGATCCGTTGGGCCGCCTGGCCGGCGCGATCGATGTGTCGACCTGCCGGACCGACCACGGGCCGGAAACGGTGGAGATGATCGCCGCCCTGGTCGCCGATTGCGCGCACCGGATCGAGCGCGACCTGTTCTGCCGCCATTTCTCCTCGGCGCGGATCATCTTCCTGTCCGACGATCCGCAGAGCGGCACCGTGCTTCTGGCGGCGGACCGGGACGATCTGCTGATCGGCGCCACGCACGAGGCGCGCCGGCGCTTCAATCTGGGCGCCGATCTGGCCGCGGGCGCGCAGTCGATCAATCACGTTCTGGGCGACAATTCCATCGCCGGTTTCAACGACGGCGATCGGGCCGTGCTGCGCCAGGCGCTGGCCAACGCGAACGGCAATGCCAGCAAGGCGGCTGCGCTGCTGGGAATCGGCCGCGCCACTCTGTATCGCCGCATGGCCCGCGCCGGCCTCAACTGACCCTGAGCCGTCCGGGCGCCGCTCTGTCTCGCCGGTGAGACAGACGAGGCGGCTTTCGCCCGCGACCCGCTTCCCCCTCCGCCGGCCCGGTCGCACTCTCCTGGCCGAACGATCGGACACACGATCGCACTGGAGGGTTCCTTCTCATGGATACGCTGACGCAGGATTTGGCGCTATCGGCGAACGTCTTCGCCGGACGCTACGACAATTTCATTGGCGGCCGGTTCGTTCCGCCGCAGGCCGGACGCTATTTCGACAATCCGTCGCCGGTGCATGGGCGCACCCTGTGCCAGATCGCGCGTTCGGACGCGTCGGATATCGAGCTGGCGCTGGACGCCGCCCATGCCGCGCGCGAGGCCTGGGGCCGGACCGCGCCGGCGGAGCGTGCGGCGCTTCTGCTGCGCATCGCCGACCGCATGGAGGCCAATCTCGACCGCCTGGCGTTGGCCGAGACGCTCGACAACGGCAAGCCGATCCGCGAGACCATGGCGGCCGATATTCCGCTGGCGATCGACCATTTCCGCTATTTCGCCGGCTGCATCCGCGCCCAGGAAGGATCGCTGTCGGAGATCGACCACGACACGGTGGCCTATCATTTCCATGAGCCGCTCGGCGTCGTCGGCCAGATCATTCCATGGAACTTCCCGCTGCTGATGGCCTGCTGGAAGCTGGCGCCGGCGCTCGCCGCCGGCAATTGCGTGGTGATGAAACCGGCGGAACAAACGCCTGCCTCCATCATGGTGCTGATGGATTTGATCGCCGACATCCTGCCGCCAGGCGTGCTGAACGTGGTCAACGGGTTCGGTCTGGAAGCCGGCAAGCCGCTGGCATCGAACAAGCGCATCGCCAAGATCGCGTTCACCGGCGAGACCACCACCGGCCGGCTGATCATGCAGTATGCCAGCCAGAACCTGATCCCCGTCACGCTGGAACTGGGCGGCAAGTCGCCGAACATCTTCTTCGCCGACGTGGCCAACGAGGATGACGATTTCTTCGACAAGGCGCTCGAAGGCTTCGCGATGTTCGCGCTGAACCAGGGCGAGGTCTGCACCTGCCCGTCGCGCGCGCTGGTGCATGAGAGCATCTACGATCGGTTCATGGAGCGGGCGATCAAGCGCGTCGAAGCGATCCGCCAGGGCGATCCGCGCGACCCGGCGACCATGATCGGCGCGCAGGCTTCCACCGAGCAGGTGGAGAAGATCCTGTCCTATCTCGATATCGGCAGGCAGGAGGGTGCGGAAGTGCTTACCGGCGGCGGCCGGGCCGAGCTGGGCGGCGATCTGGCCGGCGGCTGCTACGTGCAGCCCACCGTGTTCGCCGGTCACAACAAGATGCGCATCTTCCAGGAAGAGATTTTCGGCCCGGTTCTGTCCGTCACCCGGTTCAAGGATGACGAGGAGGCGCTGTCGATCGCCAACGATACGCTCTACGGTCTGGGCGCCGGGGTGTGGACCCGCGACGGCACGCGCGCCTATCGCTTCGGACGGGCGATCCAGGCCGGACGGGTCTGGACCAATTGCTACCACCTCTATCCGGCGCATGCCGCGTTCGGTGGCTACAAGCAGTCCGGCATCGGGCGCGAAACCCACAAGATGATGCTGGATCACTACCAGAATACCAAGAGCATGCTGGTCAGCTATTCCGCCAAGGCGCTCGGGTTCTTCTGAGCGAACAAGAACAAAAGGGAGAAATGCTCCATGTCCAAGACCATGAAGGCCGCTGTCGTTCGCGAATTCGGCGAGCCGCTCACCATCGACGAGGTTCCGGTCCCGCAGGTGGGACCAGGACAGATCCAGGTCGCGATCCGTGCGTCCGGCGTGTGTCACACCGATCTGCATGCCGCGCATGGCGACTGGCCGGTGAAGCCGAACCCTCCGTTCATTCCGGGCCATGAAGGTGTGGGCTACGTCTCGCAGGTCGGTGCCGGCGTGAAGACCGTGAAGGAAGGCGACGCAGTCGGCGTGCCGTGGCTGTACTCGGCTTGCGGACATTGCCGCCATTGCCTCGGTGGTTGGGAAACGCTGTGCGAAACGCAGGAGAACACCGGCTATTCCGTGAATGGTGGTTTCGCCGACTACGTGATCGCCGATCCGAACTATGTCGGCCATCTGCCGTCCAACGTCGATTTCACGCAGATCGCCCCGATCCTGTGCGCCGGCGTCACGGTCTATAAGGGCCTGCGGATGACGGAAGCCCGGCCGGGCGATTTCGTCGCCATCAGCGGCATCGGCGGACTCGGCCATCTGGCGGTTCAATATGCCAAGGCGATGGGCTTCAACGTCGCTGCGATCGACGTGGATGACGCCAAGCTCGATCTGGCGCGCAGGCTCGGTGCGACTGTCACCGTGAACGCGCGCAAGGACGATCCGGCGACGGTAATCAAGCGCGAGACCGGCGGCGGCGTGGACGGCGTTCTGGTGACGGCGGTGAGCGAGAAGGCGTTCGAGCAGGCGATCGGCGTTACCCGCCGCGGCGCCACCGTCGCGCTGAATGGCCTGCCGCCGGGCGATTTTCCGCTCAACATCTTCGGTCTGGTGCTGAACGGCATCACCGTGCGTGGCTCGATCGTCGGCACCCGTCTCGACCTTCAGGAGGCTATCGGCTTCGCGACTGCAGGCAAGGTCAAAGCGACGGTGGAGGCGGCCAAGCTCGAGGACGTCAATGCGATCTTCGACCGTATGCTCAAGGGAAAGATCGAAGGTCGTGTGGTGATGGACCTGACCTGATCGGAAATCATATCGTCTCTGCGTGCTACCAACTCGACAAGGGAAATCGCTTCCAGCGATCGGTGGCGACGCAGAGATAGAAGAATTTGTCGTCATGCGCCGTGGTGTCCTTGCTGCAGGCGCTGTGCGACGTGGACGGAACCGGGCCGCCGCCAAGCAGCACGGTTCCGTCCAGCTTCACGTTCGGGCCGATCTCGATGATGCCGGCCTTGTTCGGCAGATCGGTGCCGATATGGGCGTTGCCGACATTGTCCGTGCCGATATCGAGGCAGGAGGCCGCGTGGTCGGCGCAGAACGCTGCGCCGGTCTCGAAGCGCGGCCTGGTGGTGAAGCCGAACACGCCGCCATCCAGGTTGGGGCCGATGCCGTTGCTGGTGTTGCCGCTCCGGTCCAGCACGCAGTTCCGTCCGAGGCAGGTATTGCCGGAAATGGTGACGTAGGCCGTGCCCTTGTCGAGCAGGATTGGCGTGCCATAGAGATTGGTGAAGACGTTGCCGGAAACGACGCTGCCCGCCGCCGGGTCGCCGCCGAGATCCTTGGTATGGATCATCACGTTGTTGGCCGGTCCTGCGCTGGGCGGCCCGAGATAGAACGCGTTTCCGGTCACCACCAGCCGGTCCATCCGCTCGGCGTGGATCGCTTCCGCGCCGCCCAGGAAGTAGGAGCCGGTGACGATCAGCGTGTCCGCGCCGTTGTCGAAGATGTTGTCGTCCTTGGCGTTGAACTGACCGCCCTCGACCGTGATCTCGTCGATCGGGCCGTGCCCGGCGCTGGTCGCCACCAGGCAATGATCGGTGCCGGTGCAACTCAAACCGCGAATGGTGAAGCCCTGCAGCGGCCCGGTGAGACCGGTATGGCCGATGCGTAAGCCAGTGGCGCCGCGCCCGTTCACGTAGAGATCCTTGATGTGGTGTTCGACGCTGATCTGGCCCGGCGTGTCGTAGCGCACGCAGGTGCCGTGGAAGCCGATCCCGCAATAGGTGTCGCTGAGCGTGGTGACGTTGTCGGCCGAGAGCAGAAGGCCGGTGGCAAAGGAGCCCGTGCCGCCGAAGACCAGCTTGTCGGTGGCCACGCCCGGCATCATCGCGCCGCTGCCTTGCGTGGCGATGGCCAGCGCGGTGCCGCCGGTGTCGCTGCCGCCATGCAGGAAGGACAGGCCGGTGATCGAGACGGAGAAGCCGGAGTCCCGTGGCCGTCCGCCCTGCATGGCGATGGTGAGCACCGTGTCCTTGTAGCCGGGCGGCGCCAGCAGCTTGGCGCCGTTCATGCCCGGGCTGGCGATCGAGAACGACGTATCGCCGCCGATGTCGAGATGCAGACCGCCCGCGATCAGATAGGTTCTGCCGCCGGGCACCAGCAGGGACCGCGCGCCGTGCGCGTCTCCCTGGGCATCCTTCTGCGCGGCATCGAGGGCGCTCTGGAACGCGCGCGTATCGTCGGTCACGCCGTCGCCGGCCGCGCCGAAATCCTGCACGTTCAGCGTGGCAGCCGGGGCCCGTGTCTCGGCGACGCAAGGGGCGGTGCCGGACAGGAGTAGTAGCGCCGCGCCAAGCGCGCCGGAGAGCGCCTTCATCCGTGTGCGGAGCGGGCGCACGGGATCACAGCCCGCGATCGCGTTTGATCCTGTCCCAGGCCGCGTTGATCCGCGCGACCTTTTCCGATGCGCCGGCGATCTCCGCGACGCTGGCGCCGCGCGAGGCCATCGAATCCGGATGGTTCTCGCGCATCAGGCGGCGCCACACGGCGCGCACCTCCTCGTCCGTGGCGCGGCGGCCAATTCCCAGGACGGAATAGGCGTCGGGCTCGTTCGGCGACGGCCGCGCCCCGCCATTCTCGGCGCGGTCCCAGGCGCCCGGGCCAAGGCCGAAGGCGCGGTTGACCGCCTGGAGGAACGCCATCTCCTTGTCGTTGACCGGTCCATCGGCGCGCGCGATCGCGAACAAGGCCGAAAGGGCGTTCTCCAGCGTGGCGGGCTGGTCGGAGAAGGCGCGCGCCAGCTCCTCGGCGAAGGGAAGGAAATCGTCGGTGCGGGTGCGGGCCTGGTCGAACAGGCGGCCGATCTCGCGTGCGTTCTCGGGCGGGATGCCGAAATTGCGCTTGAAGGCGTCGATCTCCTGCCGGTTCACGGGTGCATCGCTTTTGGCCAGCTTGGCCGAGAGAACCACCACCGCCAGGGCGAAGAGCTGGTCGCGCTTGCCGGTCAGCGCCGCCATCTTGGCGGCGAGACGCAGCGCGGCGTTGTTGGGATCGGCCGCCGCCCGGTTGCGCGGATCGGTGCCGAGGAAGCCGGTACCGCCCCAGGCGCCCCACTGCCCCGGCGGCGGATCGAGCAGGGAGCCGCGATCGGCCGCATGACCCAGCGCGGCCCCGATCACGGCCCCGATCGGGCCGCCCATCATCGCGCCCGTCACCCCGCCGAACAGCTTGCCCCAGATCGCCATGTCCTGCCTGTATCACATGCCCAGCGATTGGGCTCCGGGCGAAAACGGCGCGACGGCGGCCTGGGTTCGATGGCTAAAGAACAGACCGGCGCCGCCGGTGCGACGCCGGGGAACCCGCTCGATCAGCGATGCGGCCCGTCGTTGCAGACCGAATGGGCAAGACGCAGCAGCCGGGAGGCGCTACGCGGCAGGCCGGCGCGATGCGCTTCCTCGGCCAGGGACAGGAGCTGGTGGGACAGCATCAGCGGGCTGACCGGGTCCGTGCCGCGCGCGGTGCCGTTCTGGGTGCGAATGGGAGCCATGGAATTCTTCCTCGTGCTTTCGGCTGTCGTTCTGGTGCCGACACGAGCACGATGACTCCCCAACCCTTAATCCGCGGTAAACGACGCGGACGGCGGCACGATTTTTTTCTCGGTTTCCCGCAATGCCAGGACGCGCAGCGCGGAAGCCAGGCTCCGGGCCGGATCGCGGGCGGAGTCCACCCGTTCCACCAGCTGCGGCAGGGTCTCGCCGCCCTCGCCGGCGATGCGTTCCAGGGCGTGCCAGAATTCCGGTTCCAGCGCGACGCTGGTGCCATGGCCGGACAGGACCAGGCTGCGTTTGCTCATCGCGCGCGGCGCGCTCACGACCCGGCCTCCAGACGCGCGCAGGCCCAGCCTGCCGCTTCCGCCACCACCGGATCGGCGTCGGCCGCCAGCGCCCGCACGGAGGGCAGCAGCGCCCCCTCGCCGGAATTGCCGATGGCGATCGCCACGTTGCGGACGAAGCGGTTGCGGCCGATGCGCTTGACCGGCGAGCCGGAGAACAGGCTGCGAAAGGCGGCATCGTCCAGCGCGGCCAGCTCCGCCAGGGAGGGCGCGTTAAGCTCGGCCCGTGCCTGGAGCTTGGCGGTATGGCCGGCGACGGCGAAGCGGTTCCAGGGACACACGGCCAGGCAATCGTCGCAGCCATAGATGCGGTTGCCCATCGCCGGGCGGAGCGCATCCGGGATCGGGCCGGCGTGCTCGATGGTCAGATAGGAGATGCAGCGCGTGGCATCGAGGCGGTAGGGCGCCGGGAAGGCATCGGTGGGGCAGGCGGACAGGCAGGCGGTGCAGGAGCCGCAGCTTCCCGCGGGAATCGCCGATTGGGGGAGGGAGAGCGTGGTGTAGATCTCGCCCAGGAACAGCCAGGAGCCGTGCTGGCGCGACAGGAGATTGGTGTGCTTGCCCTGCCAGCCGAGGCCGGCGCGGGCAGCGAGCGGCTTCTCCATCACCGGGGCGGTATCGACGAACACCTTCACTCCGCCGCCGCCCTGCTTCACCACGAACTGGGCCAGATGCTTCAGCATGCCCTTCACCACGTCGTGGTAGTCGCGGTTGCGGGCATAGACCGAGATCGCGCCGCGATCGCGCAGGGCCTGCAGCGATCGCGGGTCCTCCTTCGGCGCATAGGACAGGCCGAGAGCGATCACCGACCGTGCTTCCGGCCACAATGCGCGCGGGTCGCTGCGCTGCTCCACCCGCTCCGCAAGCCAGCCCATCTCGCCGTGATGGCCGGAGTCCAGGAAATCGATCAGTCGGGTCCGCGCCTCCGGGCCCAGGGCGGCATCGGTGATGCCGAACGCGTCGAAACCGAGCGCGAAGGCATGGGCGCGGATGCGGGCGGCCAGGGTGTCGGCATCGGCGGGGCCGGGCGCGCCGGAGCGGAGCGTGGGCGGGGCGGGCTGGTTGCCGCCTATGGCGGGGGTCGCGTCGGACGGCTCGCCTGCTTGCTCCGGCGCTCCGGTCATGGCGGCGGGTCGCCCCCGGCCCAGGCGGCGCGCAGCTCCGCGGCGTGTGCTTCCAGGCGGCTCTCGGTGATGGCGGTGCGGATGCCGCGCATCAGCGACTGGTAGTAGGTCAGGTTGTGCCAGGTCAGCAGCATCGGCCCGAGAATCTCGTCGGCCCGGAACAGGTGATGCAGATAGGCGCGCGTGTGCCGCGTGCAGGCCGGACAGGGGCATCCGTCCTGGATCGGGCGGGTATCCCCGGCGTGGCGGGCGTTGCGGAGATTGAGCGTGCCGAAGGCGGTATAGGCGCGCGCGGTGCGGCCGGCGCGTGTCGGCATCACGCAATCGAACATGTCGATTCCGCGCTGCACGCCGCCCAGAAGATCGTCCGGCGTGCCGACGCCCATCAGATAGCGCGGCTTGTCGCCCGGCAGCAGCGGCACGGTGGTGTCGAGCGTGGAAAACATCAGCGCCTGGCCTTCGCCGACCGCCAGCCCGCCCACCGCGTAGCCCTCGAAGCCGATCCCGGTGAGGGCGCGCACGCTCTCCGCGCGCAGTTCTTGCTCAACACCACCCTGGACGATGCCGAACTGGGCGTAGCCCTCGCGCGGCACGAAGGCTTCGCGCGACCGCGCCGCCCAGCGCATGGACAGGCGCATGGAGGCGGCGATGGTCTCGACCGAGGCGGGCAGGGCCGGGCACTCGTCGAAGCACATGGTGATGGTGGCATCCAGCGCATGCTGGATCTCCGTCGAGCGCTCCGGGGTGAGGCGGTGCTTGGAGCCGTCGATATGCGAGGCGAAGGTGACGCCGTCCTGGTCGAGCTTGCGAAGCGCGCCGAGCGACATCACCTGGAAGCCGCCGGAATCGGTCAGGATCGGGCCGGGCCAGTCCATGAAGCGGTGCAGCCCGCCCAGGGCGCGGACCCGCTCGGCGCCGGGGCGCAGCATCAGATGATAGGTGTTGCCGAGCACGATGCCGGCGCCGGTGGAGCGTACCGCGTCCGCGGTCATCGCCTTCACGGTGCCGGCGGTGCCGACCGGCATGAAGGTGGGCGTCTGCACCGGGCCGTGCGCCGTGTGGAGGGTGCCGGCGCGGGCGGCGCCGTCGGCGGCTTCACGCTGCCAGAAGAAAGCGCTCATCTTTTTCTGAAGAAAAAGAAGCAAAAAGATTTTATCTGTTTGGTCTGTACCGTGCGGGCAGTTTCCGCTGCAAACGGATCAAAGTTTTTTGGTTCTTTTTTACAAAAAAGAACATCCTTCATGACGACCGCTCCAGCAAACACGCATCCCCGAACGAATAAAACCGATACCCCTCCGCCACCGCATGCGCGTAGGCGCTCTTCATCCGCGCGGTGCCGGCGAAGGCGCAGACCAGCATGAACAGGGTCGAGCGCGGCAAATGGAAATTGGTGAGCAGCATGTCCACGGCGCGGAAGCGGTGCCCTGGCAGGATGAACAGGCTGGTCTCGCGGTCGAACGGATGCACGATGCCGGTCTCGTCCACGGCGCTTTCGAGCAGGCGCAGCGCGGTGGTGCCGATCGCCACCACGCGGCCGCCTTCGGCGCGGGTGCGGTTGATCGCCGACGCCGCTTCCGCACCCAGAATGCCGCGCTCGGGGTGCATCCGGTGATCGGACACGGCATCGGCGCGCATCGGCAGGAAGGTTCCGGCGCCGACATGGAGGGTGACGGTCGCGAGTTCGATGCCGCGCGCCGCCGCTTCCGCCAGCAAGGCGGGCGTGAAATGCAGCCCGGCGGTGGGCGCGGCCACGGCGCCGTCATGGGTGGCGAACACGGTCTGGTAGTCGCTCTTGTCGGCCTCGGTCGGGCCGTCCGGGCGGGCAATATAGGGCGGCAGCGCCAGGCGGCCGGCCTCGCGCAGGAAGCGGTCGAAATCCTCGCCCTCCGACGCGAAGCGCAGCGTGGCACCGCCGCCCTCCTCCAGAGCGAGCACCTCGGCCGTGGTCTCGCTGCCGGGAAAGCGCAGCGTGTCGCCGACGCGCAGGCGCCGGGCATTGCGCACCAGGGCATGCCAGCTTCCGTCCGGCAGGACGCGGTCCAGGGTGATGCCGATGCGCGCCTCGCCGCGCAGGGCGGCCAGCTGCGCCGGGATCACCCGGGTGTCGTTGGCTACCAGCAGGTCGCCCGGTCGCAACAGCGACGGCAACTCGGCGACGCTGCGGTCGAACAGGCCGGCAGTGCGCACATCCAGGAGGCGCGCGCTTTCGCGCGGGCGCGCCGGGGCGTGGGCGATGCGCTCCGGGGGCAGGTCGAAATCGAAATCGGCGGCGAGCAGAACCATGGTGCGGCGGGATTTAACGGAGCAAGGCGGGATCGGCCAGCGTTTCGGGCGTCGTGCGCGCTGGCGCGAACGGCGCTTCTATGGTCTGACAAGCCCTTGATGCCGTCGCGCCATGATCCGTCCCGCCCGCTCTGGCTGCAGTTCATGGGGTTTCTCGGCCCGATGATGCTGAGCAATGTGCTGCAGGCTTTGTCCGGCACGGTGAACAACATCTATCTGGGCCAGATGATCGGCACGGATGCGCTCGCCGCCAGCAGCGTGTTTTTCCCGGTGCTGTTCTTCTTCATGGCGCTCATCCTGGGTCTGGGCGCGGGGGCGTCCGTCCTGTTGGGCCAGGCCTGGGGCGCGGGCGACCGCGATCGCGTGCGGGCCATCGCCGCCACGACCGTCTTCACCACACTCGTTCTGGGCGTGCTGATGGCGGTGGGCCTGACGCCGTTTTCCGGCGCCATCATGCGCCTCCTGGACACGCCCTCATCCGTTCTGCCCGGGGCGACCGCCTATGCCACGGTGATGTTCGCGGTCATGCCCGTGATCTTTCTGTTTCTGCTGGTGACGCAGCTTCTGCGCGGCATCGGCGACACGGCCACGCCGCTCTGGGGCCTGTTTCTGGCGCTGATGATCTCGCTCGGGCTGACGCCGGCGCTGATCCGGGGCTGGCTCGGATTGCCGCGAATGGGGGTGGCGAGCGCCGCGGCGGCGGCCGGCGTGGCCTGGTTCGTGTCCCTGCTGGCGATGGGGGTCTATCTCCGCCTGCGCGGCAGCGCGTTGGCGCCCGATCTGGCGTTCCTGCGCGCGATGCGGCCGAACCGGCGTTTGATGGCCCTTGTGCTGCGTCTCGGCCTGCCGTCGGCGGCGCAGATGGTGACGATGGCGGTGGCGGAAACGGTTCTGCTCGGGCTGGTGAACCGCTTCGGCGCCGACGCCACGGCCGCCTACGGCGCGGTGAACCAGATCCTGGCCTATGTGCAGTTTCCGGCGTTCTCGATCGCCATCACGGTGACGATCCTGAGCGCGCAGGCGATCGGGGCCGGACGGAGCGCGCGCCTGCCCGAGATCCTGCGGACCGGGATGCTGGTCAATCTGGCCGTCACGGGGGGACTGGTGCTGCTGGCCTATGCCTTTTCCAGGCCGGTCGTGCATCTGTTCGTGACGCGCGGCACGGTGGTCGAGGAGACCGAACTTTTGCTGCACATCGTCCTGTGGAGCGCGGTGCTCTACGGGGCGGCGCTGATCCTGTCCGGTCAGATGCGCTCCAGCGGCGTGGTGCTGGCGCCGACCTTGCTGCAGATCGGCTGCATCGTGCTGGTGGAGGTGCCGGTGGCGTGGCTGCTCGGTGCGCGCATCGGCCTGTCCGGCGTGTGGTGCGCCTACCCGGCCGCGTTTTCCGCCATGCTGCTGGCGCAGGCGCTGTTCTTCGGGCTGAACTGGCGAAAGCGCCCGGTGGCGGCGCTCCGCTGATGCAGGCCACGCCGACGCCGAAGGGGCAGCGCCGCCCGGCACGCTTCTGTTCCGGATCCATCATGCGCCACACCGCGGTGATGGCCGGCTCCGGCGCGATCGGGCTTCTGGCGCTGTTCGTGGTCGATCTGTTGAACCTGTTCTACATCTCGCGTCTGGGCGACAAGGGCCTGACCGCGGCGATCGGCTTCACCGGCGCGGTCGGCATGGTGCAGATGGCGGTCTCGATCGGGCTGTCGATCGGTCTTGGTGCCGTGGTGTCGCGGCTTCTGGGCGCGGGGCATGACGAGGAGGCCGGCCGCATCGCCACCACGTCCCTGATCGGCATGTCGGCGGTGATGTTCCTGATCGGCATCGGCACGGTGGCGTTTCTCGGGCCGATCCTGCACGGGCTGGGCGCGGGGGGCGCTACGGCGTTGGCGGCTGCCGATTTCATTCGCATCGTCTCGCCCTGCCTGTTCGTGATGCCGCTGACCATGGGGTTCTCCGCCCTGTTGCGCGCGGTGGGCGATGCGCGCCGGTCGATGACCATCACGCTCTGGGGCGCCGCCGTGTCGGCGATCCTCGATCCGGTGCTGATCCTGGGGCTGGGCACGGGTCTGCATCTGGGGCTGGTGGGGGCGGCGATCTCCACGCTCGCCTCGCGCTTCACCGTGGCCCTGCTGGGCTATATCGGCGTGCGCCGCCACCATCTGCTGTATCGCCCGGTGGCGGCGATGGCGATCGCGGATCTGCGGCGGGTCGGCACGGTGGCGATGCCGGCGATCCTGACCAACCTGGCCACACCGGTCGGCGGCGCCTTCGTCACCCACGCCATGGCGCGGTTCGGTCTGCAGGCCGTGGCCGGGCAGGCGACCATCGACCGCATCACGCCGGTGGCGTTCGCCTTCATCTTCGCGCTGACCGGCTCCGTCGGGCCGATCATGGCGCAGAATCTCGGCGCCGGCATGCTGCCGCGTGTGCGGGAAACCCTGCGCGCGTCGCTCTGGCAGGTGCTGGGCTGCGTGCTTGTCGCCTGGGCGGTGCTGGCGCTGCTGCAGAACCAGCTCGCGGTCTGGTTCAACGCCACCGGCATGGCGGCCGAATTGCTGCATCTGTTCTGCTCGTTCGTAGTGGCGAGCTTCCTGTGGGTCGGCGCCCTGTTCGTGGCCAATGCCGCGTTCAACAATCTGGGCTTTCCGCTGCTCTCCACCGCCTTCAACTGGGGCCGGGCGACGCTCGGCACGATCCCCTTCGTGCTGATCGGCATGCGCTACGGGCCGGCCGGCGTGCTGCTGGGCCAGGCGGCGGGCGGGGTGGTGTTCGGCACCGCTGCGGTGATCACGGCGTTCATCGTCACCGGGCGGTTGAAGCCCGGCCGGGCCGGGTTCGGCGCAGCGCCCACGGTGCAGGCGGGAACGGCGAAGGCGGCGGAGGGGATGCTGGCGGAGGTGGACGGGACGGACCGGGGGTGAGGAAACCGCGTTGCTTCCATTCCGGATTAATAACATTCTGTTTCCGGACGGATCGCGCGGGAGGGATCGGAATGATCGGGGATCAACACCTGGAGCCGGGTCCGTTCCTGCGCTATGACGGCCGGATCGCCGAACTCTATGCGATCTTCCTGCCCAATCTCGCCCTGACGATCGTGACGGCTGGGATCTGGCGCTTCTGGGGCGTGACCCGAATCCGGCGTTACGTTTGGTCGCGCACCTCCCATGCGGGCGAACGCTTCCACTATGACGGTACTGGAACGGAGCTGTTCGTCGGTTTCCTTCTGGCGATGGGCATCATCCTCGGCCTTTTCGTGCTCGTCATGGTGGCCGTCGGCCTAAGCAACAGCATCGGCGTGAAACAGCTGGGAAAGGCCGCGGCGGTGGCGTTTGTTGTCGCGTGGGCGGTCCTCGCCTTCGGGGCGCCGTTCTCGGCCCAGCGCTATCGCCTCAACCATACGCTCTGGTGTGGCATACGTGGCGGCATGAACGGATCGATGATCGTCTACGGCATCCAGGCGCTTCTGTGCCGTGTGGCGGTCGGCTCCACACTGTTCCAGCTCTGGCCGTGGAGCCGGCTGCGCCTGTTCGAACGGCGCATCAACGCGAGCTTTTTCGGCAGCCAGCGTTTCGCGTCGCGGAGCAGTGCGATGCGGCTTTATGGTGCCGGGCTCGTGACGGGCCTGGCGATCCTTCTTTTGTTCGCGTTGGCCTGCTGGATGATGTGGCACTTCGACGCGCGGCTGCTCCTGATTCTGACGAAGACGGAGGATAGGTTGAGGCAGGATCAAGCGCTGCTGCTGCTCCTGCCCTTGTTGGTTCCGATGCTGCTGGTGTTCGGGATTGGCGCTACCTTGCTCGGTTGCGGTTTCCAGGCCTGCTTCCTGCGTCAGGTCGCCGACGGCACGACGCTCGGTGGCTTGCGCTTCTCGTCCGATGTGCGTCCCTGGCTTGTCTTCAGGCTTCTGGCTGGCAACATGCTCATCATGTTCTGTACGGCGGGGCTCGGCCTGCCGGTGGTGGTCCATCGCCGGCAGTGTTTCCTGGCTGTCCATCTCCTGTCCCAAGGCACGCTCGATCCCGCGCTCCTGCGGCAGGGGGCGCAGACGCCGTCCCGCTTCGGCGAGGGCATGTTCCAGTTCTTGGATGCGGGGGCAGGCCTCGCCTAAATCGTCATGGCGACCGGCCGACTGTTCGATGGAGAGACGGCGCGAGCCCATCCGGTGCTGCTCAGCCTGGACGGCGGCGCGCTGGCGATCTTCGATCCGATCACAGGCGCGATGCTGCGCTGGCCGCTCGACGAAATCCGGCTCGTGGACATCGACGGGCCGGGGCCGGACACGACCCTGCGCCGCCGCGGCCATCCGGCGCGTCTCGTCGTGACCGACGCGGCTTTGCTTGAAGACCTGCGTGCGGTGAACCCGTCTCTGCGACGGCGTGCGCCCTGGGTGGCGCGGCACTGGCTGGGCGGCGTCCTGGCGCTCCTCCTGTCGGTCGCCCTGGCGGCTTTGCTGGTGGATCGCGCGCCGCTGCTTTTGTCCGGCCTCGTACCGCATTGGCTGGAACAGACATGGTCCACGCAGATCGAGACGACGGTATCGCTGGGATCAGGGCGCTGCGATGGTGTGGCCGGGCAGGCAGCGCTGAACCGGCTGGTCGGTATTCTCGCGCCTGCCGCCGGGATCGAGCGGACACCCTCCATCGCGGTGCTGAACGACGAGCAGGTGAACGCCTTCACGCTCCCGGATGGGCGCATCCTGCTGCTGCGCGGTCTGATCGCTCATGTCTCTGATCCGGACGAACTCGCCGGCGTGATCGCGCACGAGCTCGGCCACGCGCGTCATCGCGACCCGACCCGGGAGGCACTGCGGCGGATGGAATTATCCATGCTGGCCCGCGCGCTGGGCTGGGGCGGCCAGGTTGGCGGGCAGATGGCGGCGCTGTCCTATGGTCGGCGGATCGAGGCGCGGGCGGATCGCGGCGCGATCGTAACGCTCCGCGCCGCCGGTCTCCGGGCCGATGGGTTGGCGCGGTTTCTGGTGTCCTTGAAGACCGGTTCCGATGATGATCGGCTGGCCTTTCTCTCCGATCACCCCAGCGACGCCGCGCGAATCGCCGTTCTGCCGCGAGACAAGGTCGGGCGAAGCGCGATGGGGGAGGCGGATTGGCAGGCGGTCAAACGGATTTGCGACCAGTGATGAGGTTGTTCCAGGCAGCAGTTTGATCCGTTTGCGGACACCACAAAGCGCAATCGATGGGCAAGGGGCAATCGATCGCCTGCCTGATGACGAAGACCACTTGTTCCTGCTTCAGGACTTTTACAGGTGCGATCCTGCCGTCGCTTGTCGTGTCGCTGCCGTATCGAGAGCAGCCAGCCAGTGTGCATCCGTTTCCGATAGATCGGCGCGATTCATGAACCAACCGAGTAGGAGCCCCGAAAGGGACTCATCGCAGCTCACGAGCGTGCCGCCGTCGCTCGTCGGGCGCAGCGTCCAGACATGGATGGCGCGGAACCAGAACAGCCGACCGGTCCAGGCGAAACGCTGTTCAGGTGAGACAAGGACGATACGGGAATGGATCTCGCCAGCGTCCACCGTCCAGTCGAATCTCGCGCCGAGACGGGGCGGGGACCTGATTTCGACGGCATGGATGTCGGGTTGCCAGTTCGGCCAGGCTTGTATGTCGGTCAGGAGATGCCAGACCGTGGCGGGCGGAGCGGCGATCCGTTTCTCGAGATGAACGACGAGCGGCGCGGTGCGGTCGATCTCTCCCGCCAAGGCGGACTGGCGATCATGGTGACGACAGGCGGATAGAAGCAGAAGAAGGGCGACGAGGCCGAAACGCACCGTCACCACGCCTCACCCCTGATACGAGGCGATCTCCACCAGATTCCCGTCCGGGTCCTTGCAGTACACCGACGTGATCGGCCCCAGCGCGCCGAGCCGGTGCACCGGACCTTCCGTCACCACCACGCCGCACTCGCGCAGATGGTCGATCACGTCCTCGCTCGCCACGGCGGTGACGAAGCACAGATCCTGCGAACCTGGCATCGCATCATCGGCCGTCTCCCAGCCATCCGCGCCGGACGGGCGCAGATTGATCTTCTGGCCGCCGAAGCGCAGCGCGCAGCGCCGGTTGCGACCGTACTCCTCGTGCTCCATGCCGAGCACGCGCTGATACCAGTTCGACGAGGTGGCCACGTCGCGGCAGGTGATCACCAGATGGTCGAGACGATCGACGGTGAAGCGCATCAGGTGAGCCCGTCATAGAAATCGTTGCCCTTGTCGTCGATGACGATGAAGGCGGGAAAGTTCTCGACCTCGATGCGCCAGACCGCTTCCATGCCGAGCTCCGGATATTCCAGCGTCTCGACCTTGCGGATGCAATCCTGCGCCAGACGCGCGGCCGGACCGCCGACCGAGCCCAGATAGAAGCCGCCGTATTTCTGGCACGCGTCCTTGACCGCGCGCGAGCGGTTGCCCTTGGCCAGCATCACGAACGATCCGCCGGCGGCCTGGAGCATGTCCACGTAGCTGTCCATGCGGCCGGCCGTGGTCGGGCCGAACGAGCCCGTCGGCATGCCTTCCGGCGTCTTGGCAGGGCCTGCGTAGTAGACCGGATGGTCGCGCAGATAGTCCGGCACGCCCTCGCCGCGATCGAGCCGTTCCTTGAACTTGGCATGGGCGATGTCGCGCGCCACCACGATGGTGCCGGTGAGCGACACGCGCGTCTTCACCGGGTAGCGCGACAGCAGGGCGCGGATCTGGTCCATCGGCTGGTTCAGGTCCACCGGCACCACGTCGCCGCCGAGAATGGCGTCGGTGGCCTCTGGCAGATACTGCGCCGGATCGGTCTCGAGCTGTTCGAGGAAGATGCCCTCGGGCGTGATCTTGGCCTTGATCTGCCGGTCGGCGGAACAGGACACGCCGATGCCGACGGGCAGGGACGCGCCATGGCGCGGCAGGCGCACCACGCGCACGTCGTGGCAGAAATACTTGCCGCCGAACTGCGCGCCGATGCCGAGCGTCTGGGTCAGCTTGTGCACCTCGCCTTCCAGCGCCACGTCGCGGAAGGCCTGGCCGAGCGCGTTTCCTTCGGCCGGCAGGGCGTCGAGATATTTGGTGGAGGCGAGCTTCACCGCCTTCAGCGTGAGCTCCGCGGAGGTGCCGCCGATCACCACGGCGAGATGGTAGGGCGGGCAGGCTGAGGTGCCGAGCGTGCGGATTTTGGTGCCGAGCCATTCCAGCAGCTTGTCCTGGGAGGACAGAAGCGCGCGTGTTTCCTGGAACAGGAAGGTCTTGTTGGCCGAACCGCCGCCCTTGGCGATGAACATCAGATGAAATTCGTCGGCGTGGTGGTCGCCCGGTGCAGCGGCGATGTCGAACTGCACCGGCAGGTTGGTGCCCGTATTGACCTCCTCGAACATGGTCAGCGGCGCCATCTGCGAGTAGCGCAGATTTGTCTCGGTGTAGGTACGGTGGACGCCGTGCGAGAGCGCCTCCTCCTCGTTGCCGTCGATCCAGACCCGCTGGCCCTTCTTGCCGAACACGATCGCCGTGCCGGTGTCCTGGCACATGGGCAGCACGCCGCCTGCGGAGATGGAGGCGTTCTTCAGCAGGTCCAGCGCCACGAACCGATCGTTGGCCGAGCTTTCGGGGTCTTCCAGGATGCGCCGGAGCTGCGCCAGATGCGCCGGGCGCAGCAGATGCGAGACGTCGTGGAACGCGGTCGCGGCGAGGTCGGACAAAGCCAGCGCCGACACGGTCAGCACGCGCTTTCCGTTGTGCTCCGTCACCGACACGCCGGCGATGTCGAGCTTGCGCCAGGGCGTCGTGTCCTCGCCCAGCGGAAACATCGGCCCGTACTGGAAGGGCTTCGGTTGCGGGCGGGACGGCGGCGGCATGGCGTTCATCGGCAATTCCGGTCGGTGCGTCGCGTTACGGGGCGGGAGCGTTCGGTTCAGCTCGGGTTGGACCGCTTGCGGAACGCGTCCAGGCTGACGACCTGCGGGGTCGGATCGGGCTTTTCCCCGTCCTCCTCGGGCTCCTGCACGGCGACGGCCTCGTCGGCAGAGGCCGGCGCGGTGTCCTGGGCCGTGTCGTGCGTTTCCGGCGTGAAACGCAGCGCCAGACGCACCTGCGGATCGGCGAAGCCGGTGATGGCGCGCAGCGGCACTGCGAGCGTGGTGGGGACGGAGCCGAACGACAGGCCGACGGTGAGGAGTTCCGCCTCCTCATCCACCTTCAGGTCCCAGAACTGATGCTGCAGGACGATGGTCATCTCGGTGGGGTACTGCGCCAGCATGCGCTTCGGCACCACGGTGAGCGGATCGTCGGTGCGGAACGTGAGATAGAAGTGATGCGCGCCCGGCAGGCCCTCGGCGGCGGCATGATTCAGGGCGCGGATCATCACCTGGCGATAGGCCTGCTCGATCCAGCGATCATACGGCAGCAGGCTGTCCGCCATCACGCCGTCATTCTCGTCGGCGATGCCGCCCGAATCGTCCTCGGCCATGATGTGGCCCCCCTGCCATCTCGAACCGCCCGACGGTACTGCGTCTTCGCGGCTTTTCGGTGTCGTTCCGGTGCAGCCATGCGACAATTGGGTGTCTGCCGCAAGGTGAGTCAGGCGCGGACCGGCTTTCGTGAAGTGGGGGGGCTTCTGTTGCCCGGTGCCCCCCCCGAACCGCGCTTATCGCTTATGCAGCGACAGCGAGCGCCTCATGGTTATCATTGGCACTTGTGATTTGACCCGATGACGGCGGTATCATGCCGGGCAAAAGGTAGGTCTTTACCACGCGTGTCGAGCCTGTTTCGTCCCCATATGCCCCGTTTCCGGGATGGTGGAGACGCCGGGCACTGCCCCCGGGTCCACAACGTTTATTCCACGTACCGTTTATCGCCATAGCCGAGGTTGCCCTCTTGCACCGCCAGATATAGGTGACCGATCCGGCCGCGTCCAGGGCGAGTCGGTCGTTCCGGAGTCGCGCCATGCAGAACCTGACCGAAAGCCAGATGCGCGAGATCGCCGAGAGCCGCGCGGCGAGCTCCCCCACCCGCCGCCCGATCAGCGAGGGGCTGGAGGCGATCCTGTTCGAGCCGTCGCCGGTGCTCGACAAAGGGTTCGTCCGCGTCGTCGACTATATGGGCGACGACAATGCGGTGGTGCAGGGCGCCCGCGTGTCCTATGGGCGCGGGACGCGGGCGGTGCAGAGCGATCGCGGGCTGATCCGCTATCTGATGCGCCACCGGCACACCACGCCGTTCGAGCTGTGCGAGATCAAGCTGCATGTGCGCGCGCCGATCTTCGTGACGCGGCAATGGTTCCGGCACCGCACCGCATCGATCAACGAGTATTCGGCCCGCTATTCGGTGCTGGAGCGTGAGTTCTATTCGCCCGATCCGGCCGGGATCGCGGCGCAAAGCGCGTCCAACCGACAGGGACGTGGCGAGGCGATGGCGCCGGAGGATGCCGCGCGTGTGGTGGCGATGCTGCGCGACGATGCGGCGCGCTGCTACGACAATTATCTGTGGATGCTGAACGAGGACGAGACCGGCGCGCCGGTCGATCCGGAGCGTCCGGGCGTCGCGCGCGAACTGGCGCGCATCAACCTGCCGGTGGGCATCTATACCCAGTTCTACTGGAAGGTGAATCTCTGGAACCTGCTGCGGTTCCTGAGCCTTCGCGCCGATCCGCATGCCCAGTACGAGATCCGCGCCTTCGCGGACGCCATCGCCGGGATGGTCCGCGCCTGGGTGCCTGCGGTCTACGAGGCCTTCGGCGACTACGTGCAGAATGCCACCACCCTGTCCGGCCAGGCGACGGCTCTGCTGCGCGCCGCCCTGGGCAGTGCGGAAAAAATCGATCCGGCCGGGTTCAACCTGTCCGGGCGGGAACTACGCGAATTGCTGGACACGGTGCCCGAACTGCGGAACAGGATTGTCTCCGGCGGCTGAACCACGCGGAAAGGTTTCCCGATGCAGGACCCCAACCAGCCGAGCAAGCTGCCCAGCCTGATGCCGTTCGTCGTGATCGCCGCCGTCCTGGTGCTGATCTTTGTCGGCGTGTCGCTGTTCCCTGTGTTCAAGCGCTACATGGTGCAGCAGGATTGCATCGCCTCCGGCCAGACCAGTTGCGTCCAGCCGCACTGATCGGCCGTCACCAGGCGACGGTGCTGCTCTGTCCGGGCGTGTAAGGGCCGTGGTTCAGGGGCAGGTCGATGGCGATGTGGCCCGGACAGCCGCTCTTCGCCGTTGAGTCCGCCCGGACCGATCTCTCGTGCCCTGGCCTGATCGATAAAACGATCATCTGCGCCGCTTCTGTTAAGGCTGGATTAGCATCCAGGCGCTAACCTGTTCGTGTTCGGGAAGGGTCAGGGCACGAGACATGCTGCGTTCGGTCATTCTGCTGCTGGGACTGATTGCGGCTGCGTCTGCCTCGGCGCAGACAGGTGTCGGGTCCATTCCCGTGCTGCCTTCCCATGCCGGTGGCCAGCCGATCTATGTCTCGGTGTCGATCGGCGGCGGTCCGCCCAGCCCGGTCAGTATCGATACCGGCTCCACCGGCCTCTACGTCTTCAAACGGGAGGTTGGGCCGGACATCGCGTTGAGCGACGTGCCGATCCATCAGAGCTATGTGGACGGCACGAATTTCCGCGGCGTGATCGGCACGGCGCGCGTGGTGTTCACCGAGGCCGGCGGCCGCGTGGAAACCAGGCCGATGAAGATCGGCGTGATCACGGAGGTTTTCTGCTCCGAATCGCATCCGGATTGCCCGGGCAGCGACCGGAAGCCTGGGGTCATGGGGCTCGGCTTGGATACGGGCGGCCGTCTGGCCAGCCCGCTGGCGCAGATCGACGGGCCGGGCGCGGACGGGTTCGTGGTCGATCTGCGGCGGGACGTGGCGCCGCGAATCGTGGTCGGGCTTTCGCCGCGCGTCCTGCGCGACTTCCATTTCGCATCCCTGAAACCGGGACGTCCCAGCACGATCGGATTGCCGTCCTGGGATGCCGGCTCGGCGATGGGCATTTATGGCGTCGACGGCCAGCAGAGCGCGGCGCAGCCGGTGATCCTGGATACGGGCGAATTCGACACCGTGTTCGACCCGGGCCCGATCCGTTCGATGCAGCTCGGACCGCACGGGTTTCTCCTGCCCGGCCAGACGTTCACGCTGACGATCCCGGGTGCGCTCGCCTTCGCCGTCCGCACCGACCGCAGCATGTTCATCAAACCGAAAGCGACCCCGCGCTCCAATAGCGGCGCCTTGCTGTTCCGCAGCGAGGCGGTGGCGTTCGATGCCCGCAACGGCAGGGTCGGTTTCTCTCCCTAGCGCGTCCCGTTGCGCGGGATGAAACCTCAGGCGTTCCGCAGCGCCAGCCGCGCCATGGCAATCGCCCCCTGGCGGGTACGCGCGGCGGCGACGAACCGGCGCAGATGGGCGAACACGGCATCCGGAACGCCGGTGAGCGCGCGCAGCTCGCCTTCCGGCAGTCCGCCCCATTCCGCCGGCAATGGCAGCTTCTGGGCGAACGAGCCGGGCTCCGGCGGCACCGTGTCGAGCATCCAGTTGCCATTGGAGGCCGGAGAAACGGCCAGAAGCACGGGCAGGTCGTGCGCCAGCACGACGTTCTTCCAGGGCATGCCGCGTTCCAGCACCAGCAGGCGGGGATCGTCGCCGGCCGCATGCGCCGCGAGTACCTCGGCCTCGGCCGCCAGGCGCGCGCGCATCGCCGCGATCTTGCGTCGGAGCACGGCTTCGGCCAGGGCAGAGGCCTCGATGAACGCGGCATCCCCGGCGGTCTCGCCGGTGGCGGCCGGATCGTCCCAGCTCGGGTTGAAATCGCCGATCAACGAGGCGAGGCCCAGAGAGTCGCGGCGGCGGGGCCCATCCTGGCCGACGCCGTTATCGATCTCGTCGATGGTGCGCACCATGCTCTCGTCCAGATCGGCGGCGATGGCCGCTGCCTTGCCGGCATCCGCTTCCGGCAGGACGGCGCGGACCGCCTGCTCGCCGAACCGGCGCCATACCAGCCCGGCAGAGGAGAACGGCGTGCCGTCCGGGCGCAGCGGCGCGCCGCGCTGATGGTGATCGAACCGGTCGGTCGCCTCGTCATGGACGCCGCCGACGTCGAACACGATGTCGCCGGCCTCGATCGCGGCCGGCTTCCTGGTGCGGAGCAGCGTATGGTCCCGGGACGGATCCCGCAGGCCGAGCGCCAGACGCAGCACCGCATAAGCGAACACCTCGTCGCAATGGAACTTGCCGCTATGCGTGACGAGAACGGGGCGTGCTTGGTCGGTCATGATCGAAAGTTCCGGCGGTTCGGCGCGCTATACAGCATGGATGCCAAAGCGCCGATACTGTTGCCCGGCGACCGTCCTGCGACTGTTGCAACAGCTTCATTTGCGAAAGAAGCGGAACCGCGCTAATAAAGCGTTCTGCCGTGTGATTCTTCCCGTAATCTTGCCCGGGCGAAGCAACGGCATTCCATGCAGACCGTTTGCGCGGCTCCGGTTTCTCGGCGCCGCCGGCCCGAGGCCAGCCGCGCCCCTGCGACAGGATGTGTTTTGAACCAAAAGCTTACCTTGAATCCGATCGTGGATTCGCAGGACGATGTTTCCATGCCGTCCGACGATGCGGTGCGTCAGGCCTTGCTGCGCATGGGCTCCGGCCGGCCGCGCGGCGTCAGTGCGACGACAATGATGCCGGAGCGCCAGACCGAGCGCGCGCATGACCGTCCGCACGGATACCAGTCCGGCGGGAACCGTCGCGGGGCCGAGACCGGACAGGCCGTCTCGCCCGATGCGCGCCGTCGCCGCTTCAGCCAGAACGAGCACGTGCCGGTGGAATACGTGTCGCGCGATCGGACCGCGCGCGGTCACGAGCCGCTGCGCCTCGATGCGGGACGCGTCGAGATGGCCGAACCGGCCGAGGACCGCACAGGTTTCCTGGAGCGGGAGCTGGAGCGCGAACGACAGGCCCGTCAGGCCGCGGAAGCCGCGCTGGCCGAGAAGACCAAGGCGTTCGAAACCTTGCGCACGCGCGTCGCCCATCTGGAGATCGATCTCCAGGAAGCGCGCTCGCAGCGCCAGGCGATGATCGAACTGGCCCAATCCGCCGCCCAGCACGCTGCCGAAACCCGTGTGGTGGCGGGCCTCCCCGCCGCCAATGACGAGGACGATGCGGCCGGGCCGGCGCCTGTGCGTCGTGGCCGCGGCCGTCCGCGCCGGGTGCCGGTTCCGGTGGAAGCGGATGCCGAGCCTGAGCCCGTGAAATGGTGGACGGACTGAATTCGGTGGCGGAGATCGTGGTGCCGCAGCCGGTTGTCCCGGTGCGCGGCAGCGAAACGTCCTTTCCCGTGCGTCGCATCTGGTGTGTCGGGCAGAACTATGCCGATCACGCCCGGGAAATGGGTGGCAATCCCGACCGGGCGCCCCCGTTCTTCTTTTCCAAGCCTGCGGATGCCGTGGTGCCCGGCGGCGGCGACCTGCCGTTTCCGCGCCAGACCGGAAACCTCCACCATGAGGTCGAACTGGTCGCGGCGATCGGCGTCGGCGGCAGCGACATTGCGCCGGAAGACGCGCTGTCGCACGTGTTCGGCTATGCGGTGGCGCTGGACATGACCCGTCGCGACCTGCAGGCCGAGGCCAAGGCAGCCGGGCGGCCCTGGGCATTCGCCAAGGGGTTCGACCAATCCTGTCCGATCGCGCCGATCGTGCCCGCGTCCGAGATCGGCCATCCGCAGAAGGGTGCGATCACGCTCAGCGTGGACGGCGTGGTGAAGCAAAGCGGCGATCTGGCCGACATGATCTGGAGCGTGGCCGAGGCGATCGCCTTCCTGTCGCGTTTCGTGACGCTCGTGCCGGGCGACCTCGTCCTGACCGGCACGCCGGCGGGCGTGGGGCCGGTGAAGCCGGGTGAGCGGGTCGTCGGTGCCTGTTCCGGCGACGGATTCGATCTGGGCGAGATCGTCGTTCGATACGAGGCGCACTGATCATGCTGGCCGTGATCACGGGCGGGTCTCGCGGTCTGGGCGCCGCCTTCGTGCAAGCGCTTCTGGCGCGCGGCGACACCGTGGTTGCCGCTGCGCGCGGCGTCGCGCCCGTGGACCATGCCCGCCTGCATTGGCGCTCGGTGGATCTGTCCGATCCCGCGCTGGCCGGCAGCTGGATCGAGGAGGCTCTATCTGGCCTGCCGCCGTTCGCGCGCGCCTCGCTGATCCTGAATGCGGGCATGATCGACCCGCTTGGTCCCGTTTCCGCCCTGTCTGCCGATGCGCTGGAAACCCATTTCCGCCTCAATCTGACCGGGCCGATGCTGAGCACGGCGGCGTTCCTGCGCGCGACGGAGGATTGGGGCGCCGATCGGCGGGTGATGGGGATTTCGTCCGGCGCGGGGCGTCGCGGCGTGCCGCACTGGTCCGCCTATTGCGCCGCCAAGGCGGGACTCGATGGTTTCATCCGCGCCCTGGCCAGCGAATCGGACGTGCGCGCGGTGTCCATGGCGCCCGGTCTGGTGGATACCGCCATGCAGGAGGTGGTGCGGACGGTGGACACGCCGACGCGGTCGCGCTTCCAGGACGCCCATGCAACCGGCGGGCTTGCGAGCCCCGATTCCGTTGCCGCGCGTCTGGTCGCATATCTCGATTCCGAGGCGTTCGGCGCCAGGACGCTGGACGATATCCGCGAGCTGGAGCCGCCACAGGCCTGAGTCCGGGGAGCGATCTGTAGGGGTTCCATGCACCCGCTCGCACAATATCTTGTGGATAGCGCCGCGATGCCCGGTTTCCCGCTCCGCCCCTCTGGGGCATAGTCGGGACGCGCCCGGCGTCGTTCCGAGTCCCCGGGCTCCACCTTCCGATCGCATGCGAGACGCCGTTCCGGCGACCGCTGCCCTTTGCTTCTGGAGCGCCACGTCATGGACCAAGCCGTCGGGGAAATGAGGTTCGACCTGCTGACCGCGAACCCGGTCTACAAGCCGTTCCGCTATCCGTGGGCCTACGAGGCCTGGCATACGCAACAGCGCGTGCATTGGCTGCCGGAAGAGGTTCCGCTGGCCGACGACGTCAAGGACTGGCACCGCAACCTGTCCGACGGCGAGCGCAATCTCGTCACGCAGATCTTTCGCTTCTTCACGCAGTCGGACGTGGAAGTGAACAACTGCTACATGAAGCACTACAGCCAGGTGTTCAAACCGACCGAAGTGCTGATGATGCTGTCCGCCTTCTCCAATATCGAGACGGTGCATATCGCCGCCTACAGCCATCTGCTCGACACCATCGGCATGCCCGAGCAGGAATACTCGGCCTTCCTCCAGTACAAGGAGATGAAGGACAAGTACGATTACATGCAGGGCTTCTCGGTCGACAGCAAGCACGAGATCGCCAAGACTCTCGCCGCGTTCGGCGCCTTTACCGAAGGACTGCAGCTCTTCGCGTCCTTCGCGATCCTGCTGAACTTCCCGCGTTTCAACAAGCTCAAGGGCATGGGGCAGATCGTGACCTGGTCGGTGCGCGACGAGACCCTGCATTGCCTGTCCGTGATCCGCCTGTTCCGCACCTTCGTGCAGGAGAACCCGGAAATCTGGACCGACCAGCTCCGCGCCGAGCTGAGCGAGATCTGCGCCACCATCGTCCATCACGAGGACGCGTTCATCGACCTCGCGTTCGAGCTGGGTCCGGTGGAAGGTCTCGATGCGGCGCAGGTGAAGCGGTATATCCGCTTCATCGCCGATCGCCGCCTGATCCAGCTCGGGCTGGAGCCGCTCTACAACGTCGCCAGCAACCCGCTGCCCTGGCTGGACGACCTGCTGAACGCGGTGGAGCACGCGAACTTCTTCGAGAACCGCTCCACCGAATACAGCCGCGCCTCCACCTCCGGCACCTGGGAGGAAGCCTTCTCCTCCTCCATCGGTGCCGATTGGCATGAGGAAACCTCGGTTCCGGCCTGATCCTGGCGATGGCAAGCCGCTGAAACCGGCTTGCCATCCGGCCGTTCCCATCTTCTGCCCGGGGTATCTGGTCGCCCCGGTCAGAGGAGATACGCCATGGACCGTCCGCTCGAGATCGCCTTCCACAACCTGCAGCGCTCGGAGTCGCTCGAAGCCGAGATCAGGGCGCAAGTCGAGAAGCTGGAAGCGCGCTACGGGCGATTGATCGGCTGTCGCGTTTCCGTCGAGGCGTTGCACCAGCAGCATCAGACCGGCAACTCGTACGAGGTGCACATCACCTTTTCCGTGCCGGGCCAGGACATCGTGATCTCGCACGAGCCGCACCATGCGAAGGAGCGCCGCGCCCATCCCGATGTGCGCAGCGCTACCAAGGAGGCGTTCAAGGCGGCGGAGCGCCGTCTGGAAAGCTTCAAGAGCCAGAAGCGCTCTACCGACACCATCAAGCAGAGCGTTGCCTGATTGTCGGACTCGCGCGATGCCGGCGCGTCCCGCCGGCATCGCCCGGAAGGCCAGAACTTTCGGCGCTGGAGATGCTCCCGTCCGAAGCGGCTGATTTCAGTGGTGCATCAGCTATCGAACGCGCCATCCTCCACGAGATTTCCTGACGGTTGCGGGGAAAGCTGTCGCAGCAGGACCGACAGGCTTTCCGCCGCCGGCTGCAGACGGTCGCGACACAGCAGCGCGCGTTCGATCACCGGGAGCGACGGCAGATCGCAGGGCGGGACCGGAAGGTCGTGGAACGCCGCGTAGGCCGTCGTTCTGCAGGTGAGGCCAAACCCGGCGCGCAAAGAGGCAGTCAGCCCAGGGAGATGCGGGGTTTCCAGGACGATGCGATAGGCCCGTTCCGAGCGCTCCAGCGTGTCGAGCAGGGCGGACCGAAAAGCGCAGGGTTCGTCCAGCACGACCAAGGGCAGCACGGCCTCCTGTGCGAGCGCCGGATCGCCGATCCAGCTCATCGACTCCACCCCCATCGGCGTGACGCTGCCCAGACGGGGCATCGGCGGCCGGCCATAGACCAGGGCCATTTCCAGGCGCGACCGGTCGAACAGCTCCCCTAGCTCGGCCGATCCGCCGATCCTCAATTGCAGCCTGGCCTCCGGCTGTCGGGTCCGGAACACGGGCAGCAGCACAGGAAGCACTGTCTCGGCGAAATCCTGCACCATGCCGAACCGGATCGGCGCCGTCCCGCCGCCGATGCCAAGGGACGCGACGATGTCGTCGTTCAGGGCGAGCAGCCGGCGGGCTTGTGCTGCCAGCTCCTCTCCGGCCGGCGTCAGCTTGAGGGCGCGGCCCTGCCGGTCGAACAGACGCTGCCGAAGCTGGTCCTCCAGGCGCTTCATCTGCAGGCTGAGAGCGGACTGGGTGAGGAAGATCCGGTCTGTGGCCTGCGAGATCGAGCCCATGTCGACGATGGCGACGAAGGACCGGAGCAGATCGATCGACAGATTGACTGCCGCACGCTGCGGCCGGCGCGGCAGGACGGCATCGGGCGGGTGAGCGGCCGGCCCGGAGGGGGCGGGAGGGAATCTCATTCCACGGGCATCCGTTCACGACCACGAAATCAACGACATGAATGCGTCATATGACGACATCTTGATTGAGATCAACGACAGATCATAGGATGAATTGCCCCTCGGCGGACGAAACAGCGACCGGAGGCGGGAATGACGATCGAATTCATCGGATATGTGGGCAACCACAACCAGTCGGAATCCGTGGCTGCCACGGGTGCTCCGCTCGATCTGACGCATGTGCGGGCGGCGGCGGCCGTGCATGAGAACGCGGGCTTCGACCGGGTCCTGTTCGCTTTCCACTCCACCTCGCCGGAAAGCATCCTGGTCGCGCAGCATGCCGCCAGCGTGACAAGCCGCCTCGGGCTGATGATCGCGCACCGACCCGGCTTCAATGCGCCGACCATCCTCGCGCGCCAGCTGGCGACGCTGGACCATATCTCGCGCGGCCGTGTTGCGGTTCACGTGATCACCGGGGGCAGCGACATCGAGCTGCAGGCGGATGGCGACCACACCCACAAGGCGGAGCGCTATGCGCGCACGGCCGAGTATCTCGACATCGTGCGCAAGGAATGGAGCGAGACGGCCCCGTTCGATTACGAAGGCCGCTTCTATTCCGTGCGCGGGGCGCATTCGGCGATCCACCCGTTCCGAGCCGAGGGCATCCCGATCTATTTCGGCGGATCGTCGCCGGAAGCGATCGCCGTGGCCGGCAAGCACGCCGACGTCTATGCCTTGTGGGGCGAGACGCTGGAGCAAGTACGAGAGACCGTGTCCCGGGTCCGCGCCGCGGCGGCCCCGTTCGGACGTCGGCCGCGTTTCTCCTTGTCGCTGCGCCCCATCGTGGCGGAGACCGAGGAGGCCGCCTGGGCCCGCGCGGACCGTATTCTCGAGGAAGCGAGGGCGCTGCGGGCGGCCAGCGGGCAGGGGCCAGCCGAGCCGCCGCCGAACGAGGGATCGCGTCGTCTGCTGGATGCCGCGGCGCGCGGCTCCCGCCTGGACAAGCGGCTCTGGACCGGCATCGCCGCCCTGACCGGCGCCAGGGGCAACTCCACCTCCCTGGTCGGCACGCCGGAGCAGGTGGCCGAGGCGATGCTGGACTACCACCGCATCGGTATCGACACCTTCCTGATCCGGGGCTTCGATCCGCTGCTCGACGCCTATCTCTACGGCCGCGACCTGATCCCCGCTGTCAGAGAGCTGGCGGCCCGGGAGCGGCCGGACGAGGCCGCGGCGGCCTGAGCAGGGGCAAATCCGTGTCGCGCCCGACCATCCTCAACCAGCTCGGCGCCGCCGTGGGGCGCGCCGTCGCAGCGCATGCCTCGGCGCCCGCGGTGCTGGATCTCCCGCCGGGACCTGCGCCCTGGCTGGCCGCGAACGACCGCCCTGCCGCGCTGGACGATGCCGAGATCCTGCTCAGCGGTCCGCATCCGGCCTGGGCCGACGCCCCGAGCCTGGCGCCGCCGGGCTGGCCCGGCCGGCTGCGCTGGGTGCAGAGCAGTTCGACCGGGGTGGACTGGACGCCGCCCTGGCTACGCACCGGAACCCCGGTGCTGACCTGCGGCCGCGGCCATCATGCGCGCCAGATCGCCGAATACGTGCTGGGTGCCGTGCTCGATCGCGATCTCGGTCTCGCGCAACGCAGCGTGCGGAGCCGCGAAGCCTGGCTGGCGGGGATGGGGAGCGCCGGGGGCGGCCGACGCGTGTTTGGCCGCCGGCTCGGCCTCGCCGGTTTCGGTAGCATCGGCCGCGAGGTCGCGTCCCGGGCGCGCGCGTTCGGCCTGGAGGTGCGGGCCTGGAAGCGCCGCCCCTGGGCGCCCGGCGCCGCCGAAGCGGCTGGGGTGGTTCCGGTGGACAGCCTCTCGGCGCTGGCCGGCGCGGTGGATCATCTGGTGCTGGCGCTGCCGCTCACGCAGCACACGCGCGACTGCGTCGATGCGGCCGTGCTGGCGCAGGCCCGGCCGGGTCTGCATCTGATCAATATCGCCCGCGGCGCCCTGGTCGATCAGGCGGCATTGCTGGCGGCGCTCGATTCAGGACGGGTGGGGTTCGCCACCCTCGACGTGACCGAGCCGGAGCCGCTGCCCGAAGCCCATCCGTTCTTCAGCCACCAGCGGGTCCGGCTGACGCCGCATATCGCCTGGGGCGGGGACCCGGACCGAACCCGTCTGGTGCAGCAGATCCACGCCAATCTGGACGCCTTTCTGGCGGGCGACAGCCTTCGCGACGTGGTCGATCCCGCGCGCGGCTACTGAAACACAGCAAGGAGCATGTCCATGGACGGCCTCACCGAGATCGCTTCGCCGCCGCGCCGTTTCGCCCTGCCGCAACGGCCGCCGGCCGCCACGTTCGAAGAAGAGCGGCTGCATCGCAAGCAGCGTCTGGCCGCCACGTTCCGCTTGTTCAGCCGGCGCGGCTTCGACCAGGGCCTGGCAGGCCACGTGACCGCGCGCGATCCGGAAAACCCGGATCACTTCTGGATCAATCCGCTCGGCCAGCATTTCGGGCAGATCAAGGTGTCCGATCTTCAACTGGTGGACCATCACGGCAACATCCTGATCGGCGACCGCCCGATCAACACCGCGGGCTTCGTGATCCACTCCGCGATCCATGCCGCACGGCCCGACGTGGTCGCCGCCGCGCATACCCACAGCACCTATGGCAAGGCGTTCTCGTCCCTGGGCAAGCTGCTCGATCCGCTGACGCAGGATTCCTGTGCCTTCTATGAGGACCATGCGGTGTTCGACCCGTTCAGCGGCGTGGTGCTGGAACCGGATGAGGGGGTGCGACTCGCCGCCACCCTCGGCGACCGCAAGGCGCTGATCCTGCAGAACCATGGCCTGCTGACGGTCGGGCCGACGGTGGAGGCCGCCGCCTGGTGGTTCCTTGCCATGGACGATGCGGCCCATACCCAGCTTCTGGCCGATGCCGCCGGGCAGACCCGGCCGATCGCGCCGGAGATCGCGCGGCTGACCGCAAGCCAGGTCGGCCGGCACGCCGGGGGCACCGCCTCGTTCCAGCCGCTCTGGGACTTCATCACCGCCGCCGAGCCGGACCTGCTGCAATGAGCGCCGCGACGAGACAGGACATTGCGGCCGTAGCCGATCCAGGCCGCCTGCGCGGCTTCGTCGCCGATTTCACGCGGCTGATCGAACGCGACCCCGACCAGGGGACGGTGCTGGGCGAGGGCGGCGCGCTGCTTGCCGCGCTGATCGAACGGGACGACTGGCTGGACGAGCGCTTCGCGCAGCCGCATCCGCAATTCTATCAGCAGTTCCTGCTGCATTGCGATCCGCTCGAACGCTTCAGCGTCGTCAGCTTCGTCTGGGGACCGGGTCAGCGCACGCCGATCCACGATCATCGCGTCTGGGGCCTGATCGGCGTGCTGCGCGGCGGAGAACGCGAAACCCGGTTCGAGCGCGGCGACGACGGCCGGCTGCGGGAAACGGAGGAAGCCGTGCTGCCCGCGGGCGCCATCGCCACCCTCTCGCCGGAGGCAGGCGATCTGCATCGCGTGTCGAACCTGTTCGGGGACCGGGTCTCGCTATCGATCCATGTCTATGGCGCCAATATCGGTGCGGTGAAACGCGCCACCTTCGACGAGGAAACCGGCGTGGAGAAATCGTTCGTGTCCGGCTACGCCGCCGATCTGCTGCCGAATCTCTGGGATCGGTCGGCTGCGGTGCGCGCATCATGAGCGGCCGCCGGGAAACACGTGCGGAGGCGGTTCGCGCGCGGCTCCGGGATGGCGCGGAGATCGCCCTGATCGATCTTCGGGAGGAGGGGCCGTTCTCGCGGGCCCATCCCCTGTTCGCCGTGAACATTCCGCTCGGGCGCATCGAGCTGATGGCGCCTGTGCTGCTGCCGAACCGGGCGGCGCCGGTCGTGTTATATGGCGAGGACGATCCCGTCGAGGGCACCGATCTGGCGGGCCGGGCGCTGAGCGTGTTCGCCCGGCTGGGTTACAGCGAGGTGTCGGTGCTCGAGGGCGGCCTCGAGGGCTGGCGCACGAGCGGCGGCGAGCTGTTCCGGGATGTCCATGTGCCCGGAAAGGCGTTCGGCGAGCTGGTGGAAGCGCGGGCGCGGACTCCGTCCCTGCCGGCAGAGGCCCTGCGGGCCCGGCTGGACGGGGGCGACGATCTGGTGGTGCTGGATGCGCGTCGGTTCGAGGAATACCGGACCATGACCATCCCCGGCAGCCGCAGCGTGCCGGGCGGCGAACTCGCGCTGCGTGCGCGGGATGCGGCGCCCGACCCGCGCACCACCGTGGTGGTGAACTGCGCCGGGCGCACGCGTTCGATCATCGGCGCGCAGAGTCTGCGCAATGCCGGGATCCCGAATCCGGTCTTCGCGCTGCGCAACGGCACGATCGGCTGGACCCTCGCCGGGCTGGAGCTGGAGCACGAGGCCGACCGCACGGCGCCCGCCGCGAGCGGGCCGCATCTCGAGGCGGCCCGCGCCCGTGCGGCGGCGCTGGCGGAGCGGACCGGCGTGCAGCGGATCGACGCGGCCGGGCTCGCGGCGCTCGACGACGGCACGCGCACGCTGTTCCGTCTGGATGTGCGTCAGCCCGAGGAGTATCGCGCCGCCCATCCCGCGGGCTTCGCCAATGCGCCCGGCGGACAGCTCGTCCAGGCCACGGACGAATGGGTCGGCGTGCGCCACGCCACGCTGGTGCTGTTCGACGATGACGGGGTCAGGGCCAACATGGCGGCGCATTGGCTGCGTCAGCTCGGCTGGCGCCAGGTGTATGTGCTGGAAGGGTGGCACGGGCTCGCGCGCGAGGAAGGCGATGCGCCGGCGCAGGTTGTCGCGCCGGCCTGGCAGGCGGAGCCGATCGACCCCGCCGCCCTGGCCCGCCTGCTGGACCATGACGGGGCGCTGGTGATCGACGTGACGCGCAGCGTTGCGTTCCGGACCGGCCATATCCCCGGCGCACTTTTCTGCACCCGTGCCGCCCTGCCTGTGGCGGCGCTGGCGCGGGAGGAGCGCACGATCGTGCTGACCTGCGGAACCGGGGCGCTGGCGCGCCATGCGGCCTCCGACCTGATCGCTGCCGGCATTCCGGCGCGTCTGCTCCAGGGCGGCACGGCTGCCTGGCGAAAGGCCGGTTTCCCCGTTTCTGGCGGCCTCTCCGCCGAGGATGCGCTGTCCTCCACCGACGACACCTACAAGCGTCCGTACGAGGGCACCGACAATGCCCATGACGCCATGCAGGCCTATCTCGACTGGGAATACGGTCTGGTGGCCCAGCTCGAGCGTGACGGCACGCACGGATTCTTCGTGCTGGAGGCGTGAGCCGCCCGGGAAGCGGTCAGGGCGTGAAGGAGCGGTCGAACGCCTCTGACAGAGGCCTGGCCGCTCCTGGCGGCAGGATGCCGGCGACGCGGTAGCTGTCCAGAGCCTTCTGCTCCGCGGCGATGATGTCGTCGCCGATCGGGGCGGCATGGGTGCGCATCTCGTCGGCGACCTGAACCGACAAGGCGAGCGGCATGCCCACCTGACGCGACCAGATCGCCGCGTACTGGTCGGGATGGTCGTTGCCCCAGGCGTAGGCCAGCGCCAGACGATGGTAGAAATCCTGCAGCAGCGCGTGCTTCTCGGCGATGGCGCGATGGTTCGAGACCTGAAAGGCGTAGTTCGCGAGCACCCCGGTGCCGTCGGCAATTCGATGCCCGCCCTGCGCCTCTGTCAGCGCGACATAGGGCTCCCAGGTCGACCAGGCCGCGACGCTGCCGGCGCGAAGCGCCGCGGCGGCCTGGGCAGGCGATAGCGTCACCAGCGGTCCCGGGGATCGCAGCCGCCCGTCCTGTTCGAGGGCGAGCAGCAGTTCGTGGCCGATGGAACCGCGTGTGGTCGCGATCCGTCGTCCGGCGAGGTCGGCGAGCGTGCGGATCGGCGATCCTGAGGGCACCACGATCGCGACGGCCCGGCCGCCCGCACGCGGCAGGACGGCCTGAGTCGCGCGAACATCCTGTCCCGCCCCGAAGGCGAACAGGAACGGCCCGTCCCCGGCGATGCCGGTATCGACAGCATCCGCGTTGATCGCCTGTAGCAGCGGCGCCGCGTTCTCGAACTCGCTCCAGTCGATGTGATAGGGCGCGCCGTCGAGGGCATGCGATGCGTCCAGGAGCGCATGCACCAGCCCTTTCTGGTCCGCGACGCGCAGGGACGCTTCGTCCGCCGCACGGGCCCGCGCGTAGCCGCCGAACAGGGCGGCGGCGAGCAGCGCGGCCGTGGCGATGCGACGGCGCGCGCGCAGCCGCGAATGAGCCAGGCTGGCACGGTGGCGGTGCCACGCCTCGAACGCGGCGCCGCGTCGTGCCGAATCACGCACGGGGCAGTCCTCCAGAAAGACTATCAGAAAAGCTGCTGGCGACATCGACGTCCTTCGGCAGCAATCCCGCCCCGGCGAAGGTGGCGGCGACGGCGCGGGCGCTGTCGATATCGGACGGCCGACTGGCCCGCACGTGAAAGCGTCGCTCGAACGAGCGCAGATCGGCCAGGACGACGTCATAGGGAACGCCGACCACCGGCGAGACCAGCCTGGCCCAGCGCGGCTTGTCGGCGTCGAGAATGGCGTAGGCCCGGTCCAGGCGCGACAGGTAGTCGAGCGCTGCGGCCTGGAAGGCGGGATCGTCCAGATCGGCGGTGGCGGCGGAGAAGATGTAGTTGCCGGACAGGATGCCGGTCGCCGTTTGCAGGGTACGCGTTCCGATCCGGACCTGCAGCATCGGGATCACGTAGCCGTAGGTAGCCCAGGCATCGAGCGCGCCCGAAGTCATCGCCGACAGACCGGCGCTCATGCCGATGGCGACCGGCTGGATGTCGGCGAAGCTCATGCCGTGCTGCTGGAGCATGCGGATCAGAAAATAATGCGCGGTGGTGGCGCGAATATAGCCGACGCGCTTGCCGCGCAGATCGGCGATGGAGCGGGCGGGAGAGTCTTTCGGCACGATCACCGCCTGGTTCGCGGTCGGCCCTTCCAGCGTGGCCACGGCGCGCAGCCGGGCTCTGGCGGTGGCGGCGAACACCAGGGGAATCTCGCTGGAGCTGCCGAGATCGAGCGCGCCGGCGTCGATCGCCTGGTTGATCAGGTTGCCGCCGGTGAACTCGCCGTACTGCACGGCATAATCGGCATGATCGAGACCGGTGCCGGACAGGAGGGTCTGGTCGCCGCCGCGATACACGCCGACGCGCAGGGATCTGTCCAGTTGCGGTGCCGCGAAGGCCGGCCGCATGCGCGATGTGCCCGCGAGCGCGGCGGCGCCGGCCGCCGCCAGAATGTCGCGGCGGCGCATCTCGCGGCTCAAGACCCGGACTCCAGCGCGACGCGTCCGGCCATGCCGAAGGCGGCATCGGGCTGCGGCGTATGCACGCGGCTGCACAGGACGTCCCTGTGGTGCCGTTCCAGCGGGTTGTCGCGGGACAGGCCATGGTTTCCGCTCAGGGCGAGAGCGAGGTCCACGGCGCGTATGGCGTTCTCGCAGACCAGCGTCTTGACCAGACCGCTTTCTGCTGCATCGACCCTCCCGCCGGCCGCGCCGGCCAGGACGAGGCGGTTGCTGAGCAGGATCGCGTCGATCTGCCCGACCTGTTCCTGGATGCGCGGCAGGGTCGCGAGCGGGCGACCGAGATTGGACGGGGTGCGTTCGCGCAGGAACGTGCCGAGCCAGTGCCGGGCCGAACGTGCGACCCCGTCATACAGGGCCGCGACCAGGACGTTCCCCCAGAGCGCATGCGCGGGATCGGGAGCGGCCCATTCCTCGGGCGACCGCACGTCCACGGCGTGGTCGAGCGGCACGGCGACATCGTCGAACACCACCGTGTGGCTGCCGGAGGCCCGCATACCGAGATGGTTCCAGCTGGCCTCGATCGAGACGCCCTCGGCGTCGAGCGGCACGAGGACGAAGCCGGTCCGGGGCGCTGGATCATCCGTCCTGACCCAGACCAAACCCCATCGGAGCAGCGCGCCGCCGGTGGAATAGATCTTGCGGCCTGTGATGCGCCACTGTCCGCCATCCTTGCGGGCGACCGTGTCCGGCAGGCCGCCCCGGGCCGGGGTGCCGAGATCGGGCTCGACGCGCAGGGCGTTCAGCAGCGCGCCTTCCTCGAGCGTCGCGCGCACGACGGCGTCGCGCAGACGCGCCGGCCAGCGCGCGTCGCGGGCGATGCCGGCATGGATCAGCGTGTGCATCACCAGGATCAGCGTGGCGGCCGGATCGCCTTGCGCCAGGCGCCCGACGATGTCGGCCAGCGTCGCGAGGTCGGTGCCCGAGCCGCCCTGCTCGGCCGGGATGGCGAGGGACAGCAGCCCGTGCCTGTGCGCCAAGGCGAGGGCCTCGCGCGGCAAGGTGGCGTCGCGATCATGCTGCGCGGCGGTGCGCGCCCAGAGCGCGGCGACGGCGTCGATCTCCGCGTCCCGGGAAAACTGAGGTGTGATCGATCCGTCCATGGCGAAACCCCTGTTCTGCATGGTGGATGGTAGCGCCTCTCTCCGCCAACGCGACGTTAATAAGCGTCATACTCCTTATTCAAACATCTTTCTATGGTGTTATCGATAAATGCGCTCGTATCCAGTGGATAGTCCTCCAGCCAGCGGATACCGATCGTCGTGCAGGTCATGCCCAGCCTCGTCTCACGCCTTCTCGCCTCGACCGTCCTGGCCGTGGCCATGCCGATCGGGCTGGGAGGGGGTTGCGCCAGGGCGGAAGCCGCGTCGCAGAGCACCACACCGGCCGAGACGGTGCGCGTGGTGTCGCAATCCAGACTGGAGCGCCGTCATAAGACGCTGCAGCACAGCGCGGCGTCGTCCTCCATGCTGTCCGCGCAACGTCTTGCCGCGCTGGGCGTGACGAGCACGCGACAGATCACCAATCTGACGCCCAATCTGTATCAGCCGCGCGCGACGGTCGGCTATTCCAACTCGAACTACTTCATCCGCGGTATCGGCGAACTCGATCCGCAAGGCGAGCCGTCGGTCGGCACCTATATCGACGGCGTCTATCTGCCGCGCACGATCGGCACCATGCAGGAACTGCTCGATATCGAGGATATCCAGGTCGATCGCGGACCGGTCGGCTTCACCACCGGGCATCAGGCCGAGGGCGGCGCAGTGCGGATCACCACGGTCGTTCCCGGCGACAAAACGCGCTTCGTCGCCGAAACCGGTTATGGCAGCTACAACGAATGGAAGACCGGTTTCGCCGCCAGCGGGCCTCTCATCCGGGACAAGGTCTATGCCAGCCTCGCCTTCGAGCATCACGGCCGGGACGGCACGGACCACAATTATACGCTGGACAAGGATGTCAACACGATCGATTACACCCAGGCGCGCGCCAAGCTGCGCTTCACGCCCAACGATACGCTCGACATCACGCTGGCGTTCGATGGCACGGTGGATGGCAGCACCAATCGCGGCTACGCGAACCTGCTGAACCGGTATCGCTACGGCGCCTATTCGATCGTGTTCCCGAAGAACAACTACAGCGAGGCCGGCTTCACCGGAACGGCGATCCAGACGCTCGGCCCGCATCTCGATCTCCGCTCGATCACCGCGGTGCGCGGCTACGACGATACCGGCGCCTACGACAATACGGGCGATGTTTATGCGCGCACCTCGCAACTGCTCTATTACCGCGACCGCGCCTACTCGCAGGAGTTCCGGCTGGACGGGCAGTGGAACCGGCTCAGCATCACCACCGGTGCATACGGCTTCTTCGAGGAATGGTACACCGCGCGCCGCGCCAACAATACGTTCGGCGCGCTCAGCAACGATCCGAACCGGATGCAGTTCCAGCCGGTGAATGCGGTGATCGACCAGAAAAACTGGAACGCCGCGCTCTACGGGATCGCGCATTACAAAGTCCTGCCCACCGTGACCCTGTCCGCGGGGCTTCGCTTGAACGGGGAATGGCATTCGAACTCGGAGACGTTGCGCTCGCTCGGGCCGGTGCCCGGTTTCGTGACCGGCGTCGGCGGCGATCTCACGGCCCTCTACGATACGCCGCCGGGGGCGCTGAACTGGGCAGTCTCGGCGCGCGGACACTGGTTCCGTGCTTTGCCGAAAGGGTCGATCGAATGGCAGTTGCGCCCGAACGTGATGTTGTATGCGACGATCTCGCAGGGCGGGAAATCCGCCGGCTACGATTATCGCGCCCAGAATCCGGCGGTGCCGCGCCAGGCCGTGCTGCCCTACGGGCCCGAAACCGTCACCACCTACGAGGTCGGGGCCAAGACCGACCCGATCCCGAACCGGTTCTGGATCAACACCGCCCTGTTCTACAACGACTTCAACGATATCCAGATCACCACCAGCGACCCGTCCACCGGATTGTCGCGTCGCTACAACGCGGGCAACGGCCATTCCTGGGGGGCGGAGATCGAGGGAACGCTGCATCCGCTGCGGGGTGTGGAGGTCGCGGCGACCGGCTCCTATCTGTTCGCTCAGCTGGACCGGTTCGACGGAAATGCCGTCTCCACGCTTTATCCCACCGGATTGCTGGTCAACGCCACGCCGCATGACGGGGAGCGCCTGCCGTTCTCGCCGCGCTTCCAGGGCGATCTTTCCGCCAGCTACAGCTTCGACGTTCCGCGCGTCGCCGGACAGTTCCGCGTCGGGGGCGATGCGAGTTTCCAGAGCGCGGTCTTCACAGATGCGCTGGAGAACGGTTTCACGCGTCTCCCCGACCAAGTCTATCTGAATGCGCAACTATCCTGGGTATCACCGTCCAGGCGCTGGAGTGCGGCCTTGACCGGACGGAATCTCGGCGACCGGCGCTATCCGCAAAGCCTGTCGCTTCTGCAGAGGAACGGCGTTCCCCTGCTGTATTCGGCCGCCTTCGCCGATCCACGTACCCTGTTCCTGAGTCTGCGTTATGCGCTCTGACGCGATGACCGTAGCGCGGCCAGGCCGATCGCGGCGGGGTCGCCGCACAAGGCGTCGCTGACCGGGCCGGCCCGTCCGTCGTCGCACGGTGCCCGACGCGCTGCCGCTCTCGATGGTCCGGGAGCCGCGCGTGATGGTCGTACCGGCGCGGGCGAAGCCGGATGCATGGCCGGTGCGGGTCGTCGCGCGGTTATCGGCACAGGCTGAACCGGATCGCGGCGCCTGCGGTGCACGTTGCGGGAGATCCGCTGCCGCGCCAGGTCTGGGCGCCGGACTGCCGCACGGTGTTGCTGGACCGGTGACGTTCGACAGCGTTGCCCGATTGGCCGCGCCGGGCCGGGTGTCAGCGCAGGGGAAGCGCCTGGCCGTGTCGCAGAACGGCTTCCGCCTCGTCCGTGAAGCCGCCATCCGGCCGATGCAGCGTCAGCCCGGGCAGGACGACGCCGTCGCCGCGCCCGCCCAGAACGGCCTGCAGCAGGAGAATCCGGGCCGGGCGACCCGCTTTCGGCCAGAACGGATGCAGCACCAGGCTGCCGAAGCCCGCGCGGAGCAGGGCGGATGCAGCCTCGGCATGCTGGCCGGCCGGAAGCGCCAGGGTCAGCGTTCCCCGGTGCAGGAGACGCGCGGCCAGGGCGTCGATCCATTCGGCGAGCATCCCGGGCGGCGCGCGACGGGCCAGATCGCGCTTAGGGTCGGCGGAGGCGGTCGCCGCGGCCCGGTGCCAGGGAGGATTGGCGAAGGCATGATGGAATGGTCCCGCCTGGTCGGCGTCCTGCAAGGCCGCCCGTAGCACCGGCCAGTCCAGGCCGTTCGCACCCAGGTTGCGCCGGGCCAGTTCCGCCATCTCCGGATCGAGCTCGATGCCGGTTCCGTGCAGACCGGCCACCCGCGCGCCCAGGCAGAGCAGCCCGGCGCCGGCGCCGCAGCCGGCTTCGAGGACGCGCTGTCCGGCGCGCGCCGGCACGGCGGCGGCCATCAGCACAGGTTCCAGCCCGGTGCGATAGGCGCCTCGATATTGCTGGTAGGCGACGCGGCCGCCCAGCAGGGTGCCGGCGGTGGTGGCCGGCGCGCCCGTATCGGTCTCGGGACCGGTGTCCTGCTTGACCCACCCCGGATCGCCGCTCATATGTGCCTCGCCTTTGTGGGGCCGCTCGCTGTCGCCGCAAAGCATCGCCTCGAGGAGCATTCCGTTTTGGGCCTAGCCGACAGTCGCGACGCCAAACTGACGGAAACGCCCCAAACCTCAAGGCCGCAAGGCGAGGAAGCGTTGGCCGCCCTGTCCGCGCTTCTGGCGGACGACATGGCGGCGTGCAACCGCGCCATCGTCGCGCGCATGGACAGCCCGGTTCCGTTGATCCCCCAGCTCGCCGCCCATCTGGTCGCGGCCGGCGGCAAGCGTCTGCGCCCGCTGCTGACCCTGGCTGCCGCCCGGCTGTGCGGCTACGCGCCCGAACCAGGCCAGGCGGCGCGCCATGTCGGCCTCGCCGCCTGCGTCGAGTTCATCCACACCGCCACACTGCTGCACGACGACGTGGTGGACGAGAGCGCGCTCCGTCGCGGCCTGGCCAGTGCCAACGCCGTGTTCGGCAACAAGGCCTCGGTGCTGGTGGGCGATTTCCTGTTCGCGCGGTCGTTCCAACTGATGACCGAGGACGGTTCGCTCGAGGTCATGGCGATCCTGTCGCGCGCGGCCGCCACCATCGCCGAGGGCGAGGTGCTGCAGATGGCGACCCAGAACGATCTCTCCACCTCGATGGAGAAATACCTCGAGGTGATCCACGGCAAGACCGCGGCCCTGTTCGCCGCCGCATGCCGCGTCGGCGGCGTGGTGGCCGGACGTCCCGCTGCCGAGACCGACGCGCTGGACGCCTACGGCACCAATCTCGGCATGGCGTTCCAGCTCGTTGACGACGCACTCGACTACGCCGCGGACCAGCGCACCTTGGGCAAGACGGTCGGCGACGATTTCCGCGAGGGCAAGATCACCCTGCCGGTGCTGGCGGCGTTCCATGCCGGCACGGACGAGGACCGGGTGTTCTGGCGACGCGTGATCGAGCAGAGCGAGCAGACCGAGGCCGATCTCGACCATGCGCTGGCGCTGATCGACCGGACCGGGGCGATCCGCACCACGATCGAGCATGCCACGGCCTACGCCGATCGTGCCTGCGCGGCGCTGGGGATTTTCCCGGAGAGCGAGGTGCGGCGTCTGTTGAACGAGGTGGCGTCCTATACGGTGAGTCGGGGGCGGTAGTCGGGGATAGCGGGATCGGCCGCACTGGGTGAGTTTGAGCCGACCGACACGATTCGACGTTCGCATGGCGTCGATTCTCCAGCACTGCGCTGATCGTTTGTTTTGGTGAGGATGTCGCGCCGCCGAGCCTTCGGATCACAAATCCGCTCAGTCGTTGCGTGACTAGTCAGGGAAAAAGTTTGGGCTAAGAGGGCTTTTTGTAGCCCTGAAATGACTAAAGAAAAACCTTTCCCAGTCGCTGGCTTCACTGCGATCGATCGTCGCTATGTTTCCGTTGCTCCTGTCGCAAGACAAGTAGTATCCTTGATTATACAGGTACATCCCCGAAACCTTGTCCAGGACAACATCAAAGCGATCACTCGCAGCAGGATCACGGATCGCGGAGAAACTCAGTCCTGGACGGTCTCTGACGAGGTAGTAGACCTCATCATCTCGTTCTATACAAAGGCGCAACGACTTCCCGTCGTAAAAGGACAACACGCCCTGCCACTCGTCGGAAAACAGCAAACTCTCGCCAACGAAGACGACTCTTCCGTTGTTCTTGTTTATCGCTATAAACATATTATCATCTGTTCTCAAATAAAAGAACATCTTATTGTCTTTGGAGGAATTTATCTCGCTTATAAAGACCGACATCTCCTCATCATTGATCCACGGGTCGCGTTTGAGTTTATCCCGACTGGTTGCTATACAAACCTCTATGCTCTCAGCAATAAGGGCCTGCTTTCTGCTGTCGTTGACGCCGACGCTCTCGTCTTGATGTAATATCTCCAAATTCGAATCGATAAGATAATAAACAGGACGATGGATGGGGGTAATTGGTTCCCCGCCATATCCGGCTCTAATCAGACGGTTCGTGTGCTCGACATGCTCCATTCCCCAGCCTCGGAAACGGGAGTCCATGTAGCCAACGTTTTCCAGGCATTCTGATGAAAAACCGGCGCACTGGGCTGAGACATGCTCTGATTTATAGGGCTGTTCGGGACTGCCGTTTCCGTCGCGAAAAAGGGCGGTTCCCCAATGTCTGGCCGCAAGATTGATATGTCCCCACTGTCCGATGGCTTTGATCCACGCTTGCTCCCAGTAGTCTTCCAGCGGGAACGTGTCATCCTCAAGCAAAATGATCGCATCGGTCTTCGCGACGACCTTCATGTAGTAAAGGGCTCTGTTCTTGTTCCAGGCTATGCCCCTGTTCCTCGAACTCAAGACCTTGATGCCCAGGCGCTCGACTCTCTCGATCGTATCGTCGGTGGAGCCGTCATCGACGACGACGAGCTGGTAGTTCGCCTTCGTATGCATGCGAACCTTGGCGATCGTTTGCACGAGGGTTTCGACACGGTTGTAGGTACAGATGGCGATTCCGAGTTTCATTACGTTTCCAGATGAAGAGTCAGCGTGAACGTTAAGTCACGAAGTCAGATATGCAGTCTGCGGCCGCGATCTTCCGGTTTTCCACTTGGCGCAGCAATGCTCTCAGGAGCTTTGCCCCCGAACGCACACGCCGGCGGGCGTTCTCATGTGATCCAAAGGTGTTCCTGCACCGAATGCAGCTTTATAGGCATCAGTGTAGTATCTGGATATCCATAGGCCGCAATCTTCCGCGTCAGAAGATGTGGCTCTGACGGGAGTGCCGTGACCCAGGCCCGCTCCGGGACAGCGAGATCCGCATCGGTCAGGACATCGCCACCTTTCAGGAGATTGGCGGTTTGCCTAGCCACGGCTCCGGCCGGATCGAGCCACGTCATCGCTCGAGGCGACAGGCCCTGGAGTGTCGGCAACAGCACGCTGTAATGCGTGCAGCCGATTCCCACCACGTCGATGCGGTCGCCGCCCGGCTGTCCGAACAGCCCCTCCAGTTCGTGCCTGATCGCCGTCTCGTCGGGCTCGTGGCCGCGAAACACACGCTCGGCGATGTCGGCCAGGCCACGTGCACCGTGCGCCAGCAGGGTGCAGTCGGCGGCAAAACGCTCTTGCAGGTCGCGCAGATAGGGCCGCCGCACCGTGGCCCGCGTCGCCAGCAAACCGATGGTGCGTGTCTGGCTGAGGCTGGCCGCCCACTTGATCGGGGGTACGCAGCCGACGAACGGCACGGCGAAGCGTTCGCGCATCGCGGCCAGGGCCACGGTGCTGGCGGTGTTGCAGGCGATCACCACCACGTCCGGCCGAGATCGCGCGATCGCCGCCTCCAGCACCGCCTCGACCCGGGCGATCAGCACGTCGTCGGCGAGTTCGCCGTAGGGGAACACCGCATTGTCGGCGACATAGTCGATCCGCACGTTCGGGGCCTGCGCCCGGAGCGCGCCGACGATCGACAGCCCGCCGATGCCGGAATCGAACGCCAGCACGCGCCCGGTCGTGGTCTCTGCGTCCGGGGCGGCGGCCTCGGTCACTTCTCCCCCGTCTTTCGGGCCAGGGCCTCCTCGGCGCTCGCCACGCCGCCATGCTTTGCGGACCAGGCACAGGGGTCTTCCAGGAAGCGGCGCACTTCGGCAGCGGCCGCGTCGGAGAAATACGGCCGCTCGCGGCAGGCTTCCAGCACGTCCCACCAGGTGCAGAGCGCGTGCAAGGACACGCCCATCTCGGCCAGCGTGCGATGCGCGCCGGGGAACACGCCGTAGAAGAACACCACGAAAGTGTGGTCCACCACCGCGCCGGCCTCGCGCAGCGATTTGGCGAACACGATCTTGGAGGCGCCGTCCGTGGTGAGGTCCTCCACCAGCAGGGTGCGCTTGCCTTCCGGCACGTCGCCCTCGATCAGAGCGTTGCGGCCGAACCCCTTGGGCTTCTTGCGGACATAAGCCATCGGCGCCGCCATGCGGTCGGCGATCCAGGCCGCGAACGGAATGCCCGCTGTCTCGCCGCCCGCCACCACGTCGATGCTCTCGTAGCCGATGTGGCGGCCGATCTTCTCCACCGCCAGTTCCATGATCTTCGCCCGCGCGCGAGGGAAGAAGATGATGCGGCGGCAATCGATATAGACCGGCGACTTCCAGCCGGAGGTGAGGGTGTAGGGCTCCTCGGGACGGAAATTGACCGCCTTGATCTCGAGCAGCAGGCGCGCGGTGGTGAGGGCCGCGTCGCGGTCCCAATCGGTCGGGGCGGTGCGGATCATCGGGCCGGGTTCCGCCTGGAAGGAGGCGTCTGCGCTCATGTCTCGGTTCCTTTGCTCCGGGGTTTCGACCCGGCGTCCTCAGCCCCAGTATCGGTTATCGCCCCTCCACGGAAGCGTCGCAGGCATGGTGGCTCGTGCAACCGATCAGGTCTACTCGCCGCCGCCGCCATCTTCGGGGGCGTGTTGTGCCGGGCACCCAACCTTTGGCGATCGGCAGCCTTGCTGCACAGAAGCCTTGAACTGGAAGGCGTGAGCTAGGCATACTGCGCTCGCTGCAAGTTGCGAGCGATTTGCAACTCGTTCCGTGTTTTCGAAGGATCACCCCATTGAGCGATCAGCCGACCGGGATCACGCGCAACTGCGAACGCGCCGTGGTGACCGCATATCGCGAATTGCGGGCCTGCGGAACAATGGACATGCAGGCCTTCCATGCCTGCACGACGCTCTACCGCATCCATCACCCGGAGGCGTCCATCAGCGAGGCGCGTCGTCTCGTGTCGGAATGGATCGACCATCACGTCGTGCGCGAAGCCACCGGTGAGACGCCCGGTTGCGATTGCGACTGACGGGGGGTTCCCCGTCCGCTTCGTCATCGAGGCGCCACCATTCAGAGCCCGCCCGCTTCGCCGGGGCGGGCTTTTTATTGCGCGCTTCCTGCCAATCGACCTTCCGAAAATTTCTCGAAAGGGGTCGATTTGATTTCGGAACGAATTGCAGGGCGGTCATTCTGTCGATAGTATACCTTCTACCCGGGCCGGGGTTGTGAAACGCATGGATCGACGTCCGCCTGGTCAGGCGCGACCGCCTGCCGGCACCTGAACCGGGTGACATCGGCAAGGAAACACCACCTCCATGATGAAGGTTCTACTGAAACCCGTTCGTGCCCTGACCGGTGCGGCCCTGCTTCTGGCGGGCACGGCTTCGGTTCCGGCGGCGCATGCCGCGACGGCGATGGATCTGGGCACGGCCCCGGGCGGCACCGTCCTGAGCGCCCGCGTCACGCTGCCGTTCGCCAACCAGGCGGCGGTGAACGAGGCGCTCAAGGCGCGCTACACCTACGGCAACCCGCTGTTCCACCACTGGATGTCCTCGGCCGAGATTTCGGCGCTGGGTCCGAAGAGCGCCGATGTCGCGGCTGTGAAAGCCGCCCTGGCCAAGGCCGGCCTGGTCGTGACCGGCACCAGCAAGACCGGCACGGTGAGCGTGAGCGGCACGGCCGCCGCCATGCAGCGCGCCTTCGGCACGTCGATCCACACCATGAGCCGCAACGGCGTCCGCTCCTTTGCCGCTGCGGGCGGGTTCCACCCGCAGGGCGCGCTGGCCGGTCGCATATCCGGAATCTCGGGCCTGACGGTCGGCGAGATGCAGCCGATGCTGGCGCATCAGCGCAACGCCGACGGCAGCATCGTGGCGGGCATTCCGGTTCCGGCCGCCGGCAGCAACGCCGCGTCGCCTTTGGATTCTTACACGAACAAGTGCTTCACCAACGGCAACAGCACCGTCAGCCTGTCGTCTGGTTCGACCTCCGCCACCTATAGCGGCATCGGCTACCAGCTGGACGGCAAGAGCTGCGGCTACACGCCGCAGCAGATCGCCAAGCATTACGGTCTGGACAAGGCCTATGGCTACGGGATCGACGGTCGCGGCCAAACCATCGTGATCGTCGACGCCTATGGCTCGCCGACCGCCGAGGCGGATGCCGCCACCTTCTTCAATGCGGTCGGCATCGCGCCGTTCACCGACGACAACTTCCAGATCATCTATCCGGCGGCCCAGCCGACAACGACCAGCGCCAACTGGGCGCTCGAAACCGAGCTCGACATCGAGATGGCCCATGCCATCGCGCCGGGCGCCAAGATCGTGCTCGCCGTTTCGCCGACCAGCAGCAATGCCGACCTTCAGGCGACGGTGCAGTACGTGATCGACAACCATGTCGGCAACGTGGTGTCGAACTCGTACGGTCAGCCCGAAAGCACCAGCGACGCGCCAACCATGGCCGCATGGGACAAGCTAAGCCAGGAAGCAGCGCTCCAGGGCATCTCCCTGCTGTTCTCCACCGGCGACAGCGGCGATTACGCCGCCGAATACGGTGCGACCGCCACCTCGTCTCCGTCCGACTCTTCCTGGGCCACCGCGGTCGGCGGCACCGCCATCGACATTCCGAGCGGCAACGGCTTCGCCGAAACCGGCTGGGGCAACGATTACTCCGCGCTGAGTTCGGCCAACGCGCCGTTGGCCGCGCCGAAACCGTCCGGCTTCCTGTTCGGCGGTGGCGGTGGCGTCAGCACCGTGATCGCCAAGCCCTTCTGGCAGAGCGACCTGCCCGGCAATTATCGTCTCGAGCCGGATATCGGACTGATCGGCGATCCGTTCACCGGCGCGATCATCGTCGAGCCGCAGGCGAACGGCCCGTCCGTGTTCGCCGTTCTCGGCGGCACCAGCCTTGCGGCACCCGTGCTGGCGGCGATGTGGTCGATGGTGAACGAAGCCTCCGGCTGGAGCCCGGCTGCAGGCCAGATCACTCCGGGCTCGTCCTTCGGCGTGCCGGGTCCGCAGCTCAAGACGTTCCAGTCCTATCTGCTGACCGATGCGCTGCCGCTGACCGCGCCGTCCCCGGTGGCGATCTCCATCACGACCACCAGCAACGGCACGCCGACCACCACCACCTATGACGGGTTCAGCGCGCTTGGCATCGCCAGCAACCCCGGCGCGATCACTGTTCTGCGCCGCAGCGTGGTCTCCAAGAGCTACTCGGTGCTGAGCTTCAACACCGACAGCTCGCTGACCACCACGACCGGCTATGACAACACCACCGGTCGCGGCGTGCCGAACGGTGCGGGTGCGGTGGCGCTGGCGGCCATGCTGTTCGGCCACTGATCGCACCACGCGATCGGTTTCCGGATCGACGCGAGCGGGCCCCGGTGCAAGTCGGGGCCCGTTCTCTGGATCGGCCGGCCGGAAGCCGGGAAACGTTTCCGAGAACGGTCCCCAGGTCCGGCCGCCGCAACCCGTCTCGACTCCAGGACTCAGCGAATCTCCGGGGTGGTGCGACCTGCGACCAGGCGCAGAACGCACACCGTCGCCGTCACGCCTGCCGAAGGTACCCTGCGTTCATAAAAGCCTACGCAGCACGTGATTACATTTTGTTGCTTCGGTAATCTTTTTTAACCAATTCGACCGATCTGCCTTCGGAACGGATTGCTGGCCCGTAATGTCCTCGCTAGGCTGTTATCAACTCGGAGCAGGGTTGCAGAATACGCAGGGATAACCGTCTCGACGGCTGAAGCAACGTGTCTGCGCATCTGGTCCCTCGCTCGGGTGACATCGGCAAGGAAACACCACCTCCATGATGAAGGTTCTACTGAAACCCGTTCGTGCCCTGACCGGTGCGGCCCTGCTTCTGGCGGGCACGGCTTCGGTTCCGGCGGCGCATGCCGCGACGGCGATGGATCTGGGCACGGCCCCGGGCGGCACCGTCCTGAGCGCCCGCGTCACGCTGCCGTTCGCCAACCAGGCGGCGGTGAACGAGGCGCTCAAGGCGCGCTACACCTACGGCAACCCGCTGTTCCACCACTGGATGTCGTCTGCCGAGGTTTCGGCGCTGGGCCCGAAGAGCGCCGATGTCGCGGCTGTGAAAGCCGCCCTGGCCAAGGCCGGCCTGGTCGTGACCGGCACCAGCAAGACCGGCACGGTGAGCGTGAGCGGCACGGCCGCCGCCATGCAGCGCGCCTTCGGCACGTCGATCCACACCATGAGCCGCAACGGCGTGCGATCCTTCGCCGCTGCCGGCGGGTTCCATCCTCAAGGTGCGCTGGCCGGTCGCATCTCCGGCGTGTCCGGCCTCGTGCGCGGCAGGATGCAGCCGATGCTGGCCCATCAGCGTAACCCCGACGGCAGCGTGGTCGCGGGCATTCCGGTTCCGGCTGCCGGCAGCAACGCCACGAACCCGCTGGATTCGTTCTCCAACCAGTGCTTCGGCAACGGCAACACCACCGTCAACCTGTCGTCCGGCTCGACCTCGGCGACCTATAGCGGCGTGGCCTTCCAGTTCAACGGCAAGATCTGCGGCTACACCCCGCAGCAGATCGCCAAGCATTACGGTCTCGACCAGGCATACGGCTACGGGATCGACGGACGCGGCCAGACCATCGTGATCGTGGACGCCTACGGCTCGCCCACCGCCAAGGCCGACGCCAACACCTTCTTCAGTGCCGTCGGCATCGCGCCTTTCACAGACGACAATTTCCAGATCATCTACCCGGCGGGCCAGCCGACATCGGTGAACTACGGCTGGGCCGGCGAGACCGCGCTCGATATCGAGCTCGCCCACGCCATCGCGCCGGGCGCCAAGATCGTTCTCGCCGTTTCGCCCACCAACTACGATACCGATCTGCAGGCCACCGTGCAGTACGTGATCGACAACCATGTCGGTAACGTCGTCTCGAACTCCTACGGCGAGAGCGAGAACGACAGCGACGCGCCGACCATGGCCGCCTGGGACCAGCTGAGCCAGGAAGCCGCGCTGCAGGGCATCTCGCTGCTCTTCTCCACCGGCGACGATGGCGACTATTCCGTGAGCGAGGGTGCCAAGAGCGTGTCCTCGCCGTCCGATTCCTCGTGGGCTACCGCGGTGGGCGGCACCTCGATCGATATCCCGAGCGGCAACGGCTTCGCCGAAACCGGCTGGGGCGGCTACTATTCCAACCTGAGCAGTGCGAACACGCCGCTCGCCGCGCCGAGCGAAATCGGCTTCCTGTTCGGCGGCGGCGGCGGCGCGAGCACCGTCATCGCCAAGCCGTACTGGCAGAGCGACCTGCCCGGCAATTATCGCCTGCAGCCGGATCTCGGCGTGATCGCCGATCCGTATACCGGGGCGATCATCGTCGAGCCGCAGAGCAGCGGCCCCTCCGTCTTCACCACGATCGGCGGCACCAGCCTCGCTTCGCCGGTATTCGCCGGCATGTGGGCCCTGGTCAACGAATCCTCCGGCTGGAACGCGGCCGCCGGCCAGATCACCCCGGGTTCCTCCTTCGGCGTGCCGGGTCCGCAGCTCAAGACGTTCCAGTCCTATCTGCTGACCGACGCGCTGCCGCTCACCCCGCCCTCGCAGGTGGCTGTCTCCATCACCACCACCAGCAACGGCACACCGACCACCACGACCTATGACGGCTTCAGCGCGCTGGGCATCACCGGCAACAGCGGTGCGCTCACCGTGCTGCGTCACAGCCCGTCGTCGAAGAACTATGCGGTGCTGAGCTTCAACACCGACACCTCGCTCACCACCGAGACGGGTTACGACTACACCACCGGACGCGGCGTCCCGAACGGCGCCGGCGCGGTGGCGCTCGCCAACATTCTGTTCGGCCACTGATCGGACCGACGCCTGTTCACGGTCTGACGCGAGTGGGCCCCGGCATGAGCCGGGGCCCGTTTCGCGTTCGGGGGATGAAAGCGGCGCGTGGGTGGCGCCGCCCCGGATCGGGGCGGAGCGATGCCGGCCCGGCGGCGCCTCGACGACCGCTCACCGATGCGAGGCAAGCGTCGGAACGGTTCGACACCGGAATGGAAACGGGCCCCGGTCTCGCGACCGGAGCCCGTTCGTATCCGTCCGGTGAGCACCATGGAGGTTGACCAGATCTGGTAGCGACGCTGGTCAGCTCGCTTTTCTGACAGTCCTGGTTCTGGCGGGGTTGCGGCGATTGGCGATGCGTTCAAGCGCGATGGTGAGCGGGATATCGTCGATTTCTTAGGCTCCCAACCATTGAGGTATTCGCGGACTTCGGCGTGGTTCGGGTATCCGGGATCAGCCCAGGTCTCCAGCATCGTGTAGGACCCAGGAATGCTTCCCCAATCCTTGGGGGCAGCTCCATCCCCGCCAATGCAGCCGCAACAAGCGGCTACACGATAGGCGGGTTGTCGATGGCATGCCGCTTGCTAACTGTCTGCCGACGCGGGGAATCCTCTCCCGCTGGGGAAGCATTTGTATGATATGCACTTGTCGCCTGGGCCGGCGTGCGTTCCTCGCCTCTGCCTGCGGGGGACTGCTGACGGCGAGCGCGTTCGTTGGCGAAGCATCGGCAACGGCCGATCCTGATCTCGCCAGCTTCGTGAAGGACATGCCGAAGCTGGAGTTGCATTTGCATATCGAGGGGACGCTGGAGCCGGAGATGAAGTTCCGTTTGGCGAAAAGGAACAACATCACTTTACCTGAGCCGGATGTCGAGGCGATCTATAAAAGCTATGGAGCGATCCATGACCTGCAGAGCTTCCTGACGATATTCTACGCGGGCCAGGACGTACTCAGGCAGCGTCAGGACTTCTATGATCTCTGCTATGCCTATCTGCAAAGGGCGTCGCGGGAGAACGTCGTCTACGTCGAAATGTCGTTCGATCCCCAGGCACATGTTGCGCGGGGTGTCGCATTCGCTGATGTGGTGAATGGTCTCGGCCGCGCCCAGGATGATGCGCGGCGTGACTTCGGCATCGAGTCCGCTTTGATCATGTGCTTTGAGCGCGAACGCAGCGAGCAGTCGGCCATGGAGATGCTGCACGCGGCTCTACCGTTCCGCAACAGGATTATCGGCGTCGGCCTGGATTCGAACGAGACCAACAACCCGCCGATCAAGTTCCAGGACGTGTTCCGCAAGGCGCGTGCGGAGGGCTTCCGGCTGACGATGCATTGCGACATCGACCAGCTCGACACGCACGAGCATATCCGCCAGGCGATCGACGTGATCAAGGTGGATCGGATCGACCATGGCGGGAACGTGCTGGAGCGGCCGGACCTGGTACGGCGCGCCAGGGCGCACGATCTGACGTTCACCGTGTGTCCAGTGGCCAGCGGCTGGTTGCGCAAGGAGCATGCGCAGCCGGTCAGCGTCGTGCGCGGGATGATCGACGCCGGTTTGAAGGCGTCTATCAACTCGGACGACCCGGCGTACATGCACAACAACTATACGATCGGCAGTACGATGCAGGCGGTCGGTGATGCGCATCTGACGAAGGCGGATCTGATCGCTCTGTCGCGCAACAGCATTATGGGCGCGTGGACCTCCGATCCAGTTCGCGACAGGCAGATAAGGCAGCTTGATGCGTTTGCACGCAGCAGAGGGGTTTGAGAGGTGAGAGGCTAGCTGGGCTTTGTTAGTTCTTAGTCCAATTCAAGATGTTGGTGAGGCAGAGGATGCTTGTGAACGAGCGGGCGGTTTTCGCGTAGCGGGCGGCCCCGGCGCGTCATTCTCTGAGCCTCGCCTACAGCCGTTGGACGCGGTTGCGGTTCTGGTAGATCCAGGACCGGCAGGCGACGGGTGGTTCGTGCCGCAGGGGTGGGGATGGCAGGCGTTGCGCCCATGGTTCTGATGTCGTCGCGAAAAGCGTGGCTGGTGTAGCCACGGTCGCCGACGACCCGCACCCGCACGCTGCCAGGGAACTCGATCTCCATCGACACAGGTTTCGCTGCCGTTCTCGGCAACGGTGCTGGCCGGGGCTGCTGCTGTCTCTTGGCCAAGGGCTTCTCCTCGACCGCACGCACGGAAACAGGTCGCAGGGCGGATCCAGTCCCTGCTGCGGCTACTCGCTCGCGCCGCCACCGTTAGACCAGGCTCGTGCAGATCCCATGTCGCATTGCACGCTCGCGCACCTGCGTGCCTGCACGTAGGAACTCCGCCACCACGCGTGCCCGGAACGTTGGATCATCCATCGGCGCGGCGCCGATCGCTGACGATCTCAGTCCTCTGCATCGAAGCTGCCTGAGTGGCTGCCACTGGGGCAACCTCATCCGCTCTGTTCACCACGAGGCCAAGCAGAGCGGCCCATGCTCAAGCCAGCAAGACAACCGTCCCCGGGCGGATACGCCTGTTCCGCCTTTCGACTCGAGCCGGGGTGGGATACCCCGGCTTTCGCATCATCCGCGCTGGGCGAGCGGAACCAGATCGCGCCGGGGTGCGCCGGTATAGAGCTGGCGGGGACGGCCGATGCGCTGGCCCGGCTCCTCGATCATCTCCTTCCACTGGCTGATCCAGCCGACCGTGCGCGCCACCGCGAACAGCACGGTGAACATCGACGTCGGGATGCCCATCGCCTTCAGGATGATGCCCGAATAAAAATCGACGTTCGGATACAGCTTGCGCTGCACGAAATACGGATCCTCGAGCGCGATCCGCTCCAGCTCGACCGCGAGATCGAGCATCGGCTCGTCGGTGATCCCGAGCTCGGCCAGCACCTCGTGGCAGGTCTGCTGCATGATCTTGGCGCGCGGATCGAAGTTCTTGTACACCCGGTGGCCGAAGCCCATCAGCTTCACGCCGGAGTTCTTGTCCTTCACCTTCGCCACGAAGTCGGGGATGTTCTCCTTGCTGCCGATCTCGGCCAGCATCTTCAGCACCGCCTCGTTGGCGCCGCCATGGGCGGGACCCCACAGCGCCGCGATGCCGGCGGCGATGCAGGCGAACGGATTGGCGCCGGTGGAGCCGGCCAGGCGCACCGTGGAGGTGGACGCGTTCTGTTCGTGATCGGCGTGCAGGATCAGGATGCGGTCCATGGCACGGGCGAGCACGGGGCTCACCTCGTACTTCTCGGACGGCATCGCGAACATCATGTAGAGGAAATTCTCCGCGTAGCTCAGGTCGTTGCGCGGATACACGAACGGGAAGCCCTGGGTGTATTTGTAGGCCCAGGCGGCCAGCGTCGGCACCTTGGCGATCAGCCGCATGGCGCAGATCTCGCGCTGCTTCGGATCGTTGATGTCGAGATGGTCGTGATAGAAGGCGGCCAGCGCGCCGACCGTGCCGCACAGCATCGCCATGGGATGCGCGTCGCGGCGGAAGCCGTTGAAGAAATGGCGCAGCTGCTCATGCAGCATGGTGTGCTGGCGCAGCGTCGCGTTGAACGCTGCGTCCTCGGCCTTTGTCGGCATTTCGCCGTTCAGCAACAAAAACGCCACCTCGGGGAAGGTGGCGTTGGTAGCGAGCTGATCGATCGGGTAGCCGCGATGGAGGAGAACGCCCTCGTCGCCGTCGATGAACGTAATCTTGCTGTCGCAAGCCGCCGTGGTGCCGTAGGCCGGATCGTAGGTGAACACGCCGAGCTCGGCCTGGAGCTTGCGGATATCAGCAACCGCCGGGCCAAGCGTCCCCTTCAGGACAGGCAAGCTGGCCGTCTTGCCGTCGAGGCTGATGGTGGCGGTGGGCGTTGCTGTCGCGCTCATGGCGTTACCCCGTGGTTTATGGACAGGCGGCGTTTCCGCGCCTGTCGGGCTGGCTTGGCAGTTCGCACGGCAGGATGAAGCGTTGATTTTTGTGACGCAACACCCCGGTCCTTCCCGCTTGTTTCGTTCCGGTCCGGCCGCGGGCGACGCGATCAGGGCCGAATCTGTTCCAAAACCGCGAGTGTAGCCTCGCCCAATGCCGCCCAGCCGCTTTCGACCGCCAAACGGACCATGGTGGAGGTGCTCAGACCTGCGCGGAGCGAGGAGGGTGCGGCTTCGCCGGCAAGCTGCAATGCCAGCTGGTGCAGACCAGGGTTGTGTCCGATCACGAGCAGGGTTTGCACCGTGTCCGGAACGTCCCGGATTGCCGACAGCAGCTCCGGCGGCTCGGCAAGATACAGCCGATCGCTCACCAGAACGGCCGGTTGCGGGTCGTCGAACCGGCCCAGCATCTCCCATGTCCGTACGGTGCGCCTGGAACTGCTGACCAGCGCCATGTCGGGACGCAGCGACTGGCGGCGCAGGATCCGGCCCATGGAGGACGCGTCGTGGCGCCCGCGCTCGGCCAGGTCGCGCGCATGGTCGTTGTTGTCGCCGGCAGGACCCGGATCGCTGGCGGTGGCCTTCGCATGGCGCAGCAGCAGAAGCTGGCGCAGGGGAGGGGTGGAGCTCATTCTTTGCGCCCGGCCTGCTGCTCGTCCGAGCGCGCGATCGCCTCGTGATGGCGGATCACCTCGCGGATCACGAAGGACAGGAACTTCTCGGCGAAATCCGGGTCCAGCCTCGCCTCGCGGGCCAGCTCGCGCAGGCGCGCCACCTGCCGGCTTTCACGGTTCGGGTCGGCAGGCGGCATGCCGTGCCGCGCCTTCAGCCGCCCCACGGCCTGGGTGCAGCGGAAACGCTCTGCCAGCATATGGATCAGGGCGGCGTCGATGTTGTCGATGCTGCCGCGCAGCGCTTCCAGCGTCGAAACCGGGTCGTCTTCCTGTTCTGGCAACAAGTCGGGCGTCACGCTCACCTCCGGTCTCGATCCCTGCACGCCTTCTGCCGTTCCATCAAGGGGCGTGCGGGGATGCGGTCGCGAGGCGCCGGTCAGTCCGCCAGAAGAGCCCAGCGCTCATGGTCGCGAGGCGCCGGAGGCCCGCCGTCATCAGGCCGCGCCCACCGAACCCCTCGAAACCCCAATACCCGAGATAGGCGCTCCGGAAGTTCCCGAGCGCGATCCGCGACGCATCCAGGAGTCCGGCGATCCCGTCGGTGCCGTCCTGCAGAACGAGAAAAGACGCCGCATCGGCTTGCGTCTGGGCGTCGAACCAGCTTCGAACGCGGCCCGGGTCAGGAACGGCGAAACCCCGGGGTCTCAGAGCGGCCAGGCTGCGCTGGTTGGCGGCGATCAGCGCCTCGCCGTCGTCCTCCCGAACGCGGCGGATCGAGACAGGTGGCGCGCAGCCGGGCGTCGCCGTCCGGTCAGCCGGCATCCGCCCCGGCTTCGTCCGCTTCCGCGTCGGCCGGCAGGTCGATCCAGGCAAGGTGGCCGCCTTTGCCGGCGCCGGTATCGGTGAACACCGCCAGCCCGCCGGCGCGGCCGCGCTTGCGCCAGGGGCGCCCGTCGGTGGAGCGCTGGTCGTGGCCGCAATACACGGTGAAGCCGGCCGGGATGTGGTCGATCCAGCTTAGCCGGCGTTCGGGAAATCCATCCTCCTGCATGCGGCCGGTGGTTTCGCCGAACAAGGCGCGGGAGAGAAGATGCGTCACCCGGTCCAGCCCGGGCGGAGGCAATTGATGCAGCATGCCGGTGTGGAAGCCGCCATGCACGAAGCCGGTGCGTCCGCGCACGATCCAGGCCGGCGCGCGGGCGATCTCGTCGAACGCGCGTTCGGCGAGCGCGGAATCGCGCTGCAGCTGCCGAAGCGTCGCTTCCAGAGGCGGGTCGGGGCGCATCTTTCGCCCGGCCAGCGCCCTGCCGAGCTTGCGATCGTGGTTGCCAAGCAGGAACAGCCCGCGCCCCTCGTCGATCAGGTCGAACATGATGCGCAGCACAGCCGCGCTGTCGGGGCCATGATCCACCAGATCGCCGAGCTGGATCACGAAGCGGTCGGTGGCGACGGCGTGACGGAACGCGGTTGCGTCGCCATGCACGTCTCCCACCACGCGAACCGGCCGGCCGGGTGGAATCAGCGCGCGTTCCCCGGTCGCCGTCATGCGTCGGCGCCCTTCTTCGCGCCGCGGACATGCTTCCTGTAGGCGTCGAGCGCGCGGTCGCGGCCTCGGTCGAGATCGAGGATCGGCTTCGGATAATCGCGCCCGAGCACCAGCCCGGCCTTGCCGAGCACCGATTGCGGGGCCTGCCATGGGCAATGCAGCCAGCGATCCGGCAGCGCCTTCAGCTCGGGCACATAGTGCCGCACGTAGCGCCCGTCCGGATCGTGCGTCTTGCCCTGCGTGACGGGATTGAAGACCCGGAAGAAGGGTTGAGAGTCGGTGCCGCAGCCGCCGATCCATTGCCAGGAGGCCGCGTTGGTCGCCAGATCGGCATCCACCAACGTGTCGAAAAACCAGGCCTCGCCATCCTGCCATGACACCAGCATATGTTTCACCAGAAACGACGCCGTGATCATGCGCACACGATTATGCATCCAGCCATGCCGCCAGAGCTGGCGCATGCCGGCATCGACGATCGGAATGCCGGTTCGTCCCTGCTGCCAGGCACGCATCCCGGCCTTGTCGCGGCGCCAGGGCAGCTTCGCATACGCCGCGCGCAGCGGCTTCTCGGGCATCTCGGGATTGTATCGCAGCAGATAGGCCGAGAAATCGTGCCACAGCAGCTCGCCGGAAAAACTGTCCCAGCCGCTTTTCGCCTTCTTCCGGTCGGCCGCCTGTTTCGCCGCGTGCCAGACCTGGTTGGGCGAGATCTCGCCCCAGTGCAGATGCGGCGACAACATCGACGTGCCCTGCGGGTCCCCCGGCACGTTGCGCGACGCGCCGTAACCATCGAGCCGGTCCTTGAGGAAGCTCTTCAGCTTCTTGTCCGCGCCGGCCTCGCCGGGCGTCCACATCGTGTCGAACCCGCCCGACCAGTCCGGTTTCTTGGGCAGCAGGCCCCAATCGTCCAGCGCGTCTGAACGCGGCATGCGCTTCGGCGATGGGATCGATTGGGGCGCGGGCAGCGGGTCTTCCGGCTCCGGCTGGGCGCGGCAGGCGCGTGCGAAGGGGCCGTAGACGCTGTATTGGCCGCCGCTCTTGGTGCGGATCGCCTCCGCGTCGAACAAGGTGGAGACGCGTCGGCGATGCACCGGCACGCCGACCGCCTTCTCCACCGCATCGGTCAGTGATCGCAGCCAGGGTTCGTGCGTCTCTCCGCAGAACAGCGCCGCGGCGCCGGTTTCGCGCACGAGATCGCGCAGGATCGAGACGCTGTCGCCCCGACGGAGCACCAGTTCCGATTGGCGCTTGCGCAAGGCCGCGCCGAGTGCGGCAAGGCTATGATGCAGCCACCAGCGGGACGCTCCGCCCAGAGCCCAGCGATTCTCGTCCGACTCGTCCAGCACGAAGACCGGGACGATGAGCCCGAATTCGTCGAGCGCGGCTGCGAGAGCGCGATGGTCGGACAGGCGCAGATCGTGACGCAGCCACAGGATCGCCACGCTGCCGGGCAGCCCGCTTCTGGACGTCTTGCGGGCCATCCCGAGTGTTCTCCCTATGAAAGGATTCGGAGAACAATCGAGCCCTGCCCAAGGTTTCGCCACAGATGGGTCGGCGTGCTGCCTTGCCCGGAAAGATCGGCCTTCCCGGGGCCGGGCGGCGGCCGGAGATCGGTCTCCGCCGAAATCGCGGAGGCTTCGGCGGAGGGTGTGGGATGGGCGACGACCACGCGGTTGCGTCCGCGTTCCTTGGCCTCGTAGAGCGCGTTGTCGGCCAGGTGCAGCGGCTCGTCTGGGCTGCGGCAATCCGGATCGATCAGTGTCACCCCCGCGCTCGCGGTCGCAGGAATGGAGAGACCGGCCACGATGGTCGGCAAGGCGGCGAAGCGTTTCAGGACCGTTTCCGCCGTCAGGGCCGCCTCGGTGATGTCGGCGACCGGCAGGATGGCCACGAATTCCTCCCCGCCCAGACGGACGAACACGGCATCCGGCCCCAGCACGCCGCTGCCTGTTCCGGCAAAGCAGCGCAGCACCAGGTCGCCCGCCGCGTGTCCGTGACGGTCGTTGATCTGCTTGAAACGGTCGAGATCGAACAAAAGCAGCGCCACTCTGCGTCCGTCGGCGGAGGCGACCATGCCCGGCAGGGCTTCGCATAATCGCTGCCGGTTGCCGAGTCCGGTCAGATAATCCGTCAGCAGCGCCGTGTTGAGCCGTCCCTGAGATTCCTCGCGCAACAGCAGCAGAAGCGAGGTCGGCAGCGCCACGGAGAACACCACGCCCTCGTACATCGTGACCACCGCCACCAGCCCCATCTGTTTCGGGCTCAGCAGCGGCGCCAGCAGGGGCAGCGCCGTGGACCGCGCCAGATAGATCGCGGCATGGACGGAGCAGATCGTCACCACCGCCGGGACCGAGCGCATGCCGCCGAAATTCCGGTTGCGGCTTATGTCGAAGGCGGCCAGGGCGCAGACCAGGGCAATCTGGGCGCCGCAGCCGAACGCCCACATCGCCGCGACATGGTCGAGGCCCCAGAACAGCCAGGCGAGCGTATTGATGCCCAACACCACCGAGGAGAAACCGAGCCGGCGACGCCGGTCCAGCCGGGCGATGCCGAGCAGCACAGCCAGGTAGCCGGCCAGGATGAGCGTGTTGGCTGCCACGGCGAGAGAAGCAGCCGGCAGCCGGGGCACGGATATCGTCAGCCGGAGAGCGGCCAGAGCGCAGCCCGAAGCCAGCAACCCGTAGCCGGCCGACCAGAAAAGCAGCGGATCGCCGTGACGGGGCCGGCCATGGCGCTCCAAGAGCGTCATGGCAGCGCCGGTCAGGAGCGTGCCGATCACCAGACAATAAAGCGTCAGGAGGGTCCCATGAGTCGGCATGCCCGCGTATCCGGTCGAAAATGCAGAGCAACTTAACGAGCCTATCGTTACTCCCGTCTTAAAAGACTGGCGAGGCCGCGGTCGATCACTGGTGCGGCCGCCGCAGACCTCCCGCCGGAGGCGTTTCCTGCAGCCCTTTGGCCCCCTCCGGCACGTGTGTCGTTTCAGGCGGCCTGGCGGCGTATCTCCGCGAGCGCGAACGAGAACAACCGGTCGGCGCCGAGCAGGAAAGCCCGGCCGCCGCGCGGGAACAGCGCGGCGATCGCCGGATGCAGCACGTCGAGCCCGCCTGTGTAGCAGCCGAAGGCCGGCAGGATCAGGCGCTGCTCCGTGCCGATGAAACAGGGCCGTGATACGGTGCCGCCGCGGGTGGCGATCCGGGCCTTGGGATGATGATGGCCGCAGATCTCCGCCGCTTCGCCCGAACGCGGCGGGGTGCGGCCGCGGGATTCATGCCGGAACGAAAGCGGACCCATGTGCAGCTCCTGCATGGCCTCGCCGGGCAGACCCTCCGGGGGCACCGGATCGTGATTGCCGAGCACCCAGATCAGCCGCATCTGCGCGGCGATCCGACGCAGGCGATCGGCTTCGGCAGCGGGGAGACGCGCCGGGCCGCCCCGGTCGTGGAAACTGTCGCCCAGCGCGACCAGGGTCTTCGGCTGGAACGCCCGGATACGGGGCAGGAGGCGGTCGAGGGTAAGGCGGCTGTCCCAGGGCGGCACCAGGCCGCCCCGCTTCGCGGCGGCGCTGCCTTTCTCCAGATGCAGGTCGGCCACGGCCATGAGGCCCGCTTCAGGCCAGAACAGGATGCCGGACGGGTCGAGCATGACCCGCTCGCCGGCCAGATGGAATGGCGCCGGCGTCACGCTGGCAGGCCGCGTCCGCCGCCGGGGATCGTGCGCCGGCGCCGCTCGCGCGCCCTGTCCCGCCCGCGCTCGCGGCCGCCCGGCGTCCGGGTCAGGCGCCGCAACTCCTGCGCATGGCCGGGTGCGAGCACCAGCTCCTCGGTCGAGGGCTCCGCCTCGCCCTTGGCTTCGGCCAGAAGCGCCTCGGTTTCCGCCAGCAGCGCATCCTCGTCCGCCTCGTTGCGGACGAACTCGCGGCCGATATCCAGCATCACCGGGATCGCCAGGGGCGATACGCGCGACAGGCGCGCGACACGGATGTGGTCCTGCACCCGCACCAGCATGTCGGCCAGGCGATCCACGTCGGTCAGCCCACCGGAGGCCTCGGCGCGGGTGGCGCGCAGCAGCACATGGTCCGGCTGGTGGCGTCGCAGCACGTCGTAGATCAAGTCGCTGTTGATGGTGACCTGGCGCCTGGTGCCGGTCTGGCCAGGATGCTGGCGCTCGATCAGCCCGGCGATCACCGCCACGTTGCGGAACGTCCGTCGCAGCATCGAACTTTCCGCCATCCAGTCCTCCAGATCGTCGCCCAGCATGTCCGGCGCGAACAAAAGAGGAATATCGCCTGGCGGGTTGGCGCACCAGAGGGCCAGCGCATAGTCGGTGGCGACAAAGCCGAGCGGGGCGGCACCGTCGCGTGACAGACGCCGGGTCAGCAGCATGCCCAGCGTCTGGTGCGCGTTGCGACCCTCGAAGCAGTACGCCACCAGAAAGAACCGGCCGTGGCGGGGGAACACTTCCACCAGCAGATCGTCCGGCCCGGGCAGCAGGGACCGCTCGCGTTGCAGCTCCAGCCATTCCCGCACCGGTTCGGGATAGGCGCTCCAGGCCGACGGGTCGTGCAGCATCCGGCGCACGCGTGCGGCGAGGCCGGAGGTGAGCGGATATTTGGAGCCGGCATAGGTCGGCACCACAGGATCGCCGGGACCGCCCTCGCTCACCTCCACTACGGTCTCGCGCAGGCGCTGGAAGCAGAGCTTGCGTCCGGCGAACAGGAACGCGTCGCCAGGACGCAGCGCATTGGCGAAGCTCTCCTCGATCTCGCCCAGGGTGAAGCCACGCGGCCCCCCCATTCGCACTTTCAGAACCGGCGCCTCCACGATGGTGCCGGCATTCATCCGTGCCTGGCGCGCGACGCGCTCGCCGCGGATCTGGATCAGCCCCGCGCTGTCTCGGAACAGCTTGCGATAGCGCTCATAGGCATGCAGCGCGTAGCCGCCATCCTCGACGAAGCCCAGCGTGTCGTCGAAATCGCGCCGGCTCAGCGCAGCGTAGGGCGCGGCCAGACGCACCTCGTCGAACAGCGCATCGGCGGTGAACGGCGCGCTCGCGGCCATGAGCAGGATATGCTGCGCCAGCACGTCGAGCCCGCCGGGACGCGGATGCTCGCCATCCAGCTCCATCGCCTCCACGCCGGCGATCGCCGCCTGGCATTCCAGCACCTCGAACCGGTTCGCCGGCACCAGGACCGCGTTGGAAGCTTCGTCCATGCGGTGATTGGCGCGGCCGATGCGCTGCAGCAGGCGCGACACGCCCTTGGGCGCGCCGACCTGGATCACCTGGTCGACGCCACCCCAATCGATGCCCAGATCGAGCGAGGAGGTGGCGATCACCGCGCGCAAGCGGTCCCGCCCCTCGCCGCGCGTGCCACGGGCCATCGCCGCCTCCACCCGCCGGCGCTGCTCGATGTCGAGGCTGCCGTGATGCAGGGCGATCGGCAGCGTGTTCTCGTTGATCCGCCAAAGCGCCGCGAACAGAAGCTCGGACTGGGCGCGGGTGTTGACGAACACGATGGTGGTGTCGGCCTGCTCGATGCGGCGCAGGATTACCGACGCGCCGGCGAGCCCCATGCGTCCGGACCACGGCACATGCGCTTCGGGCAGCATCATGGACAGAGCGGGCGGCGTGCCGCGCGGCGCCTCGATCAGCGTCGCGGGCTGCTCCGGCGTCCCGACGAAGGCGCGCAGCGAATCCGGCCAGGCCACGGTGGCGGACAGGCCGATGCGTCTGGCCTCCGGCGCCAGCAGACGCAGACGCGCCAGACACAAAGATAACTGGTCGCCGCGCTTGATTCCGGCGAGCGCATGCACCTCGTCGATGACGATGCGGCTCAGCCCGGCGAAAGCCTCCGCGGCATCGGGACGGGACAGCAGCAGCAGCAGGCTTTCCGGTGTGGTGAGCAGGATCTCCGGCGGATGCGCGCGCTGTCGCGCCCGGCGATCGGCGGGGGTGTCGCCGGTGCGGGTTTCCACCCGCAGGCCCAACGCCATCTCGCCGACCGGATCGAGCAGGTTGCGGGCGATGTCGGTGGCGAGCGCCTTGAGCGGGCTGACATAGAGCGTGTGCAGCCGGCCGCGCTCGCCGGTCTCGGCCAGCTCCACCAGGCTCGGCAGGAAGCCGGCCAGCGTCTTGCCGCCGCCGGTCGGCGCCACCAGCAGCACGTCGGCGCCGGATTGCGCGGTTTCCAGCACCGAAAGCTGATGCGGGCGCGGACGCCAGCCGCGACCGGCGAACCAGGACGCGAACCGGGGCGGGAGAAGCACGCCGGAGGGCGGCGCGCGGTCGCCCGTTCCGGCCGCGTTCTCCGGTTTCCGGGGCACCGCCTTCGTTTTGCCCGAGGCTGCACGGTCCTTCGACGCGGGACGCGAAACGGGCGTCCGGCGGGACGAAGGCGTGGCTTCGATGCTGCCCGGCTCCGCCTTGTGCGTGACACGAGCCCGGGGCCGGTCGGCCGCGGCGCCTTTGCCGGCTGGCGATTTCCGTTTCCCACCCGGGATACGGGTTGGCCGCGCCGCGTCGTTTGTGCCGATGGAGTCTGCCGATCCGGCGCTCGCGGCCACGGATGCAGCCGCTTCCGGCGGTTCGCCGGGCCGGTCTTCCGGTGCGGCCGCCGCGTCCGTCCCGATGGTCCCCTCGGTTCGCGCCGCGGCGTCGAGCGAAGGCGGCACGGTCTGGGCTGATCTGCGGGGCGGCATGCAGCAGCAGATAGGAGGTCGGCGGCCGTTCCGGAACGGGTGGAATCCTACGCGTAGAGCGTGGAGACGCGTTTCAGCTCCATGGCATTCAGCATGTCCGCCGTGACCGGGCCGCCGGCTCCGCCCGCACCGCCGATCGTGTTGCCGCTGGCGGCGGCGTAGGCGGAGAGTTCGGCTGCCGTCCAGGGACGGTTGGCAGGATCGGTGTCGGCAGGGTTGGCAGAGGAGGTGCTGGCTGGGGCGCTCGCGGCGGAGCCGGACGGCGCGGTGCCCGTCTTCGCCGCGTCGTCGGGGTGCAGCAGGCGATGCAGCATCGAACGGGCGATGCGTTCCGGATCGATGCCGGTGATCTTCTCCGCGACGGTGATGCCCACGCCGAGCGGGCCGCCCAGCGCGAACGAGGTTCCGAGCGAGGCCACGAAGCGCATCGTGCTGTTGCCCTCGTCGCCGGTGACGGCGCGATACACCGCGCCCACCACAGGAATGTATTGCAGCGGGTTGATGTCCGACAGGAAAGCCCGGAAACTCAGCCCGCCTTTGCCCGATGGCGTCGCGTCGGCCACCGCACCGGTTCCGCTCGCCGCCGTCACCGATGCCGCGTCTCGGACCGAACCCATGGAACGCCCCCTTTCTTCGGGAGCCTACCGGTCAAAGATGAATCCGGGCTTAACGCCTCAGCGCTGGATGCGCGTGCTCAGCAGCACCATCGAGTGCGTCCGGCTCACCCCGTCCAGCGCCGCGATGCGGTCGATCACGCGGTCCAGCTCCGCGGTGTCGGAAGCGGCCAGAACCGCGATCAGATCCACCGTGCCGCCGACGGCGTGCAGCTCGCGCACCTGCGGCAGGCCGCGCAGCACGCTTTCCACCGACGCCGTCTGCCGTGCCGACAGGGTGATGTGCACATGCGCCCGGACCTCGGCACCGCCGCGCGGCACGGTGCGCAGCGTATAGCCGAGGATCGTGCCGTTGCGCTCCAGGCGTTCGATCCGGCTCTGCACCGTGGTGCGCGACAGGCCGAGCCGGCGCCCGATGGCGGCGGCGGGCAGGCGTGCGTTCTCGGTGAGCAGCGCGAGGAGCTGCCCGTCGGTGCTGTCGGATGGCATGGCGCAAACGGTAGCTTCGGGGGGCGGGCGGTTCAATCTGGACCGTCCTGCCGGGTGCCCCGTCATGGCGCGCGCCCGGAACGTCCTCTCGGGGACCGAGCCGTGTTCGATCCTGGCTCCTCCTTCGCCTCGCGCTGCCGGCCGGGTTTCCGGTTCATCCCCTTGTTCTGAGCCATCCTGAAACGCGTCATCCTTCCTGTGCCTCCGGGCGGCGCAGATGCTTGCGGCAGGTGGAGATGAAGTTGCGCTTGCTGGCGCTCATCGGCAGCCGTGCGAAGGCGAGGAACAAGGGGGCGCACAGCGCCGTGCCCGGCGCCAGCGGGCGGATCGCCACGTCGCCGCCGGCGAACCGCTCCATCGACGCCGGAAACAGCGACACGCCGAGCCCGGTTTCGATCAGGGTCAGGGCAGACAGCATCCGCGGCACGATCTGCGCTTCGTTCGGCACGAAGCCGAGCAGTGCGCAAGCCTGCAGGATCGCGGCGTGGAAGCCGGGATTGTCCGGTGTGCGATAGGACACGAACGGCGCGTCGCGCAGTTCCGCGAGCGCGATCGGCGTGTCGGCGGAGCGCGCCGCCAGCGCGTGCCCGCGCGGCACCGCCACGACCATCGGCTCCTCGGTCAAACGTTCCAGCGCGATGCCTTCGGGCTGTTCGTTCGGCGTGCGCAGAAGTGCCACATCGACATCGCCCTCGCTCAACTCGCGCAGAAGCGGGCCGGTATTGGCGTCGCGGATGATCAGCTCCACATCCGGCCAGGCCTCGCCGAACCGGCGCAGCACCGACGCCGCGTCCGGATGGCACAGGGCGGAGCTGGTGAGACCGACGCAGAGCCGCCCGAGCTGTCCGCGCGCGTTGCGCCGGATTCGGCGCAGCATTGCCTCGTGCCGGTCGATCAGCGCGTCCGCTTCCTCCAGCAGGGCTTCGCCGGTCTCTGTGAGCCGCATGCCGCGCGTCGTGCGGTCGAACAGCCGCGTGCCCAGCTCGGCTTCCAGCGCCGCGATCTGCCGGGTCAAAGGCGGCTGCGCCATGCCGAGACGTTCGGCCGCGCGGGTCACGCCGCCTTCGCGCGCGACCATCACGAAGCTTCGCAGGAGACGGAGTTCGGGCATGGCCTGTCATACCCGCCCGGTATGGAAGATGGCAAAGACATGTATGGATGGATATGCCAACTCTCGACCAAGGGTAGGCGGCGCAGACCGTGCACCCGGTTATGCGAGGAAACGCAGATCATGATCAGGCATGCAGCCCCGGCCCTGTTGGCCGCGGCAATCCTGTCCGCCCTGCCGTGCGTCCCTGCGGCACGCGCCGCGGATGTGGTGGTGATGGCGTCCGGCGGCATGGCGGCGTCGCTGCGGGCGCTGGCGCCCGATTTCGCCCGGAGCGGCGACCACTTGGTTCTGGTGCGCGGCCCGTCCATGGGCGCTACATCGGACGCGATCCCGGCGCGTCTGGCGCGGGGCGAACGGTGCGATGTGGTGGCGATGGTGGGCGGCGCTCTCGACGGGCTGCACGCCAAGGGGCTGGTGGGAGCCGGCACCGTGATGGCGATGTCGCCCATCGGCGTCGTGGTGAGGGCCGGTGCGCCGCATCCGGCGATCGGCACGCCGGATGCCCTGCGCCGCACGCTGCTCGATGCACCGTCGGTCGCGTTTTCGGACAGCGCCAGCGGCGTCTATGTGTCGCACGATCTGTTTCGCCGTCTGGGCATCGAGGATCAGATGCGGGACAAGGCGCGCATGATCCCGGAAACGCCTGTGGCGCAGATCGTGGCCGGCGGCGGCGCCGCGATCGGTTTCCAGCAGATCAGCGAGATCCTGCCGGTGAAGGGTGCCGAGCTGGTCGGCCCGATCCCGCAAAGCCTGCAGAAGCTGACGCCGTTCGCGGTGGCGCCGTGTCGCGACGCGCCCGACCCCGCCGGCGGCCGCGCCTTCATCCGCTTCCTGTCATCCGGGACGGCGCGAGAGGCGATGCGGTCCAGCGGGCTCGATCCTGTGGGGCGGGCGACGCCATGAGCGAGGTCGCGACCGCGCAGCCGACCGCGACCCGCGACGCGAAGGCGCGGCAAGGCGCCGTTGCCAACGCGTTCGGTGCCGCGTCGGGCAATTTCCTCGAGATGTACGATTTCATGGTGTTCGGCTATTACGCCGGCGCCATCGGCCGGGCGTTCTTTCCAGCCGGCGGCGGCGCCACGCTGTCGCTTCTGCTCGCGTTCGCGACCTTCGGCGCCGGATTCCTGATGCGCCCGCTCGGCGCGATTTTTCTCGGCAGCTATGTCGACCGGATCGGCGTGCGTCGGGGCCTGATGGTCACCCTGTCCCTGATGGCGGTGGGCACGCTGGTCCTGGCGCTGATGCCGGGCTACGAGACGATCGGGCTGCTGGCGCCGATCCTGGTGCTGCTCGCGCGCCTGCTGCAGGGCTTCTCCGCCGGCGTCGAGCTCGGCACCACCTCGATCTACCTCAACATGATCGCCCCGCCGGGGCGTCGCGGGTTCTTCGTCTCGTTCCAGTCCGCGTCGCAGCAGGTCGCGGTGATGTTCGCCGCTTCGCTCGGGCTTGTGATGACGACCCTGCTGACCCCGGCGCAGATGGCGTCCTGGGGCTGGCGGATCCCGCTGCTGATCGGCTGCGCCATCGTGCCGCTGCTGTTCGTTCTGCGCCGGACGCTGGGCGAGGACGGATCCCAGGCCCGCCCCCACGAACCGTTATCGGTTCTCCTGCGCGATCTGCTGGCGCATTGGCGCGTGGTGCTGGCCGGCAGCCTGATGGTCTTCATGACCACGGTGTCGTTCTACCTGATCACCGCCTACACCCCGACCTACGGCGTGCGCGAGCTGCACCTCTCCACCCGCGCCGCGCTGATCGTCACCTTCTGCGTCGGCGCGTCCAACCTGTTCTGGTTGCCGCTGGCAGGCGCCCTGTCGGACCGGATCGGCCGCAAGCCGATCATGATCGCGGCCGCTTCCATCGCCATCCTGACCGCGTATCCCGCCTTGTCCTGGCTGGTCGCCGCGCCGTCGGTGGGACGGCTGCTCGCGGTGCTGTTGTGGCTGTCGTTCCTGTATGCCTCCTATAACGGCGCGATGATCGTGTTCCTAACCGAATACGTTCCCCGCCCGGTGCGCACCGCAGGCTTCTCGGTCGCCTACAGCCTCACCACCTGCGTCGGCGGCTTCACCCCGGCGGTGTGCCAGCTTCTGATCCAGGGCACGGGCGACGGGGCGATCCCAGCGGTGTGGCTGATGGCGGCGGCGGCGCTCAGTCTCGGCGCCGTGCTGACGGTCCGCAAACCGCTCGCGGACTGAACGAGCCGAGGTCGCCACAGGGCGCTTCCGTCTATTCGATCGTCTCTCAAAGAATGAGCAAGAAACCATGAGAGTATCGTCTCGCATGGCATCGAGCGCGCCATCGCGGTCGCTGCCGGCTACCGTTTGTCTCGCCGCCGGATTGCTGGCGGCCGCCTTGGCCGGTCCGGCCAGGGCGCAGGCGATCAATGGCGGGTTGTCGATCAGCCCCAGCCTCAATCTCGCCACCCCGCTCCAGGCCAACCTGCCGTTCTTTCCGGACACCGTCCTGCCGACCGTGCATCCGCTCTACGGCGATCCGTTCGGGTTGCGGAATGGGTTGCGCGACCGGGGCGTGGATATTCTGGCGGATATGCGCAACGAGCTGGGCGGCAACCTGACGGGCGGTACGCAGCGCACCTCGGCGATGGTCAATCAGATCGGCCTGGAGGCCGATATCGACTGGAACCGGCTGGCGCATATTCCCGGCTTTTCGACGTCCATGGTGGTGGTGAACCGCACCGGCGCCTCCGTCAGCGGCGGCTATGGCGACGCCTTCGTACGCAGCCAGGACATCTTGCGCTCGTCGAGCGGCGGGGCCGTGGCCCATCTGGTCTATGCCTATGCGGAAGAGAAGATCGCGCATGGACGGCTCGCCCTGCAGCTCGGACGCGAGCCGGTGGCGCTCGATTTCGCCGCCTCGCCGCTGAACTGCGCCTTCATGTCGAACGCCATCTGCGGCAATCCCAAGGCGCTCACCGGACGCGATCCCGGTTTCAGCGTGTATCCCAATTCCACCTGGGCCGGGCGGCTCATCGCCTATCCGCTGCGCAATCTCTACGTCCAGGCCGGGCTGTTCGCGTTCGACACCGGCGCCGATGCCGGCGCCACGTTCGACCATACCGGCTGGCAGTTCGATTCCGCCCGGATCAAGGGCACGACCAGCGTCGGTGAGGTCGGGTATATCCCGAGCCTGGGGCAAAGCGGGCTGATCGGCCACTACAAGGTGGGCATCGCGCACGAGCACGGGCCCCTCAGCGAGATCGGCACCGACGTGAATGGCGGCCCTCTCGGCGTCACCGGCCGTCCTGCTCGCAATGCCAGCAACCGCAACAAGGAATGGGTGCTGTTCGATCAGATGCTGGTCCGTCACGGGGCCGGGATCGATAACGGGCTGATCGTGGTGGGCGGCTACGTGCACAACCAGCCCGACGTGAACAGCTACGGCGACGAGCGCTATCTCGGCCTGGTGGACCGGGGCTTCTGGCGGAGCCGCCCGGCGGACACGCTCGGCCTGCTGTATGCCACCGTCTCGGCGAGCGAGGTGCTGACCGAGACGCAGCGCCTCCAGGCCGCGCGCGGGAAGCGCCTGTCGAACGGCGCGACCGGCGTGCAGACCGCGGAGACGATCTTCGAGGCGTTCTACGACATGCGTGTCTGCACCGGGCTGAGCGTCGCGCCGGACGTGCAATACATCATCAATCCGAATGCGGAGCGACGGATTCCCAACGCCGTCGTGCTCGGCGTCCGCACGCGGGTCTCGTTCTGACGCGGCTTGTGCGTGCGCCGGAACGCGGAAGCACGCCGCTTCACGAGATAAGAGGCGCGCATTCGCCAAAAGCCCGTGACGGCCCTCAGGGGCGGATCGGGCCTGGGTTACGTGCCGGAGCGGTGCCTAGGCGGAGTTCCTGACGTCTTCGTCGCGCCGGGCTTGTTTGCAGCGCGGCACCGATGCCCTAGAAGCCGCGCATGCTCCAGATCGACAGCATCACCCTGAACGCCTGGGGTCGGCGATTCTTCGACCGCGCCTCCGCCAGCCTGCCCAATCCGAGCAAGGTCGGGCTGGTCGGGCGCAACGGCGTCGGCAAATCGACCCTGTTCAAGCTGATCAAGGGCGAGCTTCAGCCCGATAGCGGCGAGATCGGCATTCCCAAATCCGCCCGCATGGCGACGGTGGACCAGGAGCATCCGGCAACGCCCGTGTCGCTGATCGACACCATCCTGGCCGCAGACACCGAGCGTGCGAGCCTGATGGCGTCGCTGGAGACCGCCGAGCCGGAAGACATGGGCGATATCTGGGCGCGGCTGATGGAGATCGACGCCGACACGGCGCCGGCGCGCGCGGCGGAGATCCTGAACGGGCTTGGTTTCTCCACCGCCGATCTGGACCGGCCGATGGCCGAGTTCTCCGGCGGCTGGCGCATGCGCGTGGCGCTCGCTGCCGCACTCTTCTCGCAGCCCGATCTTCTGCTGCTCGACGAGCCGACCAACTATCTCGATCTGGAAGGCGCGCTGTGGCTGGAAGCGCGTCTGGCGCGCTATCCGCATTCGGCGATCATCATCTCGCATGACCGCGAATTGCTGAACAATTCGGTCGATTTCATTCTGCATGTCAGCGAGCGCAAGCTCGAGCTCTATACTGGCGGCTACGACAGTTTCGAGAAGCAGCGCGCCGAGAAGCTCCGTCTGCAGAGCGCGGCCCGCGCCAAGCAGGAAGCCGAGCGCGCGCATCTGCAATCCTTCGTCGATCGCTTCAAGGCGTCCGCCGCCAAGGCCGCACAGGCGCAGAGCCGCGTGAAGCGCCTGGCGAAGATGGAGCCGATCGCCGCCACCATCGAGGAGCGCGTGGCGCCGTTCATCCTGCCCTCGCCGCCACGCCCGCTGGCGCCGCCACTGATGCGTCTGGAGAATGTCGAGATCGGCTATGGCGACGATCCGGCGGTGCTGCGCGGGCTCGATCTGCGCCTCGACATCGACGACCGAATCGGACTGCTCGGTGTGAACGGCGCGGGCAAGTCCACCTTCGCCAAGATGGCGGCGGGCGCGTTGCAGGCGCGTTCGGGACGGGTGACGCGTTCGGCGCGGATGGAGGTGGGCTGGTTCCATCAGCACCAGATCGAGGCGCTCGATCCCGACCAGACGCCGCTCGACATCATGCGCGAGGCCCGCCCGCAGGACAGCGACCAGTCGCATCGCTCGCGTCTGGCGCAGTTCGGCATCGCCTTCGAGAAGCAGGGGACGACCGTGTTCAACCTGAGCGGCGGCGAACGCGCGCGTCTGCTGCTCAATCTCGTGGCGATGGCGGCGCCGCATCTGCTGATCCTCGACGAGCCCACCAACCATCTCGACATCGACAGCCGTCGCGCGCTTCTGGACGCGCTGAACGAGTACGAAGGCGCGGTGATCCTGATCACCCATGATCGCTCGCTGATGGAGCTGGTGGCCGATCGGTTGTGGCTGGCCGCGGACAACACCGTGGTACCGTTCGACGGCGACATGGACGATTACGCGCGCTTCGTGATCGAGCGTGCGCGGGGCGGCACCTCGGCGCCATCGCAGGCGGCGGCCAGGGAGAAGCGCAACAAGAAGAACAAGCGCGGCTGAGCGCCGCGCCGGTTCAGCCTGTGGTGATCACGAAGTCGGCCATCCAGTGCTTGCCCGAAGGCTCCTCGAAGCGCAGCGTCACGGTATCGTCACCCCGCCAGCCGGGCGCGGGCCGGTAGAAGGCCGCGATGCCGTCCCGGGGCGGATCGTTGCAACGGGCGCGATACGTGTCGGAAGGGTAGTCCGGTCTGAAGCGCCCGGTGCGGATCTCGGCGTGCCCGTGCGTAGGTGCCCACACCGTTTCCACCCTGAAGAGGTCTGCACGCTGCAATCCGCGCGCGGCGAGAACCAGCGGCTGAGCGTTGTTTCCTGTCCCGGTTGGGCACGGATGCGTACTTCCCGGCACCGGTTCTCGCCGGCAAACCGGTCGTGCAGCGGCGCAGGCGCGCTGGCGGAGCGCGACGCGTCCGGGCGTGGCGGGCGCACGCCAATAGTGGCGCGCAGAGCACAAGGACGCGGCATCGTCTCGTCTCGCGCGACACACCGACGAAATTGGCACCTCGCTTGCATCGTTTTGTCATGAGACCGTTCCGACCGGGATGCGGTTGCTTCTCTCGTGGGGACCAATCATGACCGTGCGCCTCCCGATTCTCGTGCTTCTCGCCGGAACCGCCCTGAGTTCGCAGGGCTTCCTGGCCGCAACGGCTCTTGCGCAAACGGCGGATTCGCAAGCCACGTCCAGCAAGCTGGACAAGAACGGCACCGAGGAAGTGCGGGTGACCGGGACGGCCGGACATCGCAGCGCAGACGGCGTGACCGGGCTGCAGCCGGGCGGCGGCCTGATCAAGATGCAGACTGCGCCGAAATCGATCAGTACGGTGAGCAACGACTACATCCAGAAGCAGGCGCCGGCGACCAGCCCGTTCATGCTGGTGCAACTCCTGCCCGGCGCCGTGGTGTCGGAAGTCGATCCGTGGGGCCTGAGCGGCGGCGGCATCGCGCTCCGCGGTCTCGACCAGACCGAGATGGCCTTCATCTGGGAAGGCATGCCGATCTCGGATGTCGGCGTCTACACGACCTACCCGTCGGAATTCGCCGACGGCGAGAACATGAGCGAGCTGACCCTGCAGCAGGGCTCGTCGAACATCGACACCCCGACCATCAACGGCTCCGGCGGTCTGTTCACTTTCCAGGATCGCGATCCGTCCGAGCACATGGGCGGCCTGTTCGATTACGGTTACGGATCGTACAAATACAATCGCGAGTTCGGCCGTTTCGACACGGGCGAGATCGGCAATACCGGTATTCGTGCCTTCGTGTCGGCATCCTACCAGCACGATCGCGCCTGGCGCGGCTCGGGCGTGGACAACAAGGTTCATATGGACTGGAAATTCCTGAAGGAATGGGGCAACGGCAACCGTGTGTCGTTGGTCGGCGCCTATCAGGATGCGATCCAGAACAGCTACACCAACCCGACCTTGGCGCAGTGGGGTCAGTTCGGGCGCTCCTTCAACTATGATGGAACCTATACCTACAACGACACCAATTACTGGAAGCTGAACCGGAACCCGTACCGCAATTTCGAGATGTCGGCGCCGTCGCACTTCAATCTCGGCCGGGGCCTGACCGCGGATTTCACGCCCTATATGTGGCATGGCTACGGAAACGGCACGATCGGGCTCGATGTCTTCAACGGGGTCAATTTCCTGGGTGCCCAGCCGGTTAACCTGTCAGTTCCGGGCGGGGATTCAGAAGACGGCGCGCCGTTCCTCTATGCCTTCATCGATGACCAGTACCGCTCCGGCTTCAACAGCACGCTGAAATACCGCTCCGGCATCAACACGGTGTATGCGGGTTGGTGGTTCGATTATTCCAACGACCACGACTACTATACCTACAGCCCCGTCGGCCAGAACGGCGAGCCGGCGAGCGTGTGGGGCGATCTCGGCATCCTGCGCACCACGGACGGAACGCCGTTCCTGGGCCGGAACGACGACACCAAGACCACGATCCATGCGCTCTATATCGGCGATCAGCTTTCCCTGTTGGGCGACAAGCTGAAACTCGATGCCGGCTTCAAGGAAGCCATCATCAATCGTGACGGGACCAATTATCTGCCTGGCCCGCAATACAAGGCGGTGCTGAACGATTCGCAGCCGTTGCCGGCGATCTCGGCCCACTACCAGTTCGATCCGAGGAACCAGATCTTCGCCAGCGTCTCGACCAATTTCCGGTCGCCGGTGAACACGACGCTCTACAACACCTATTCCTATCTCGACGGGTCGGTGGCGAATATCGGCTCGAGCAACGTGAAGGACGAATACTCGATCTCGGAAGAGCTCGGCTATCGCTACACGGGTTCTGAGCTGGTCGCATCCGTTTCATACTTCCACTACAACTTCACAAACCGGCAGATCGCGACGGCCGTCGCCGGCACCAATGGCTCGGTCACCACCAGCATCAATGCCGGCGGTCAGACTTCGGACGGCATCAACGTCGAGCTCGGCACGCGGCCGTTCCATCACTTCCGGCCCTACGTCGCCGGCCAGTACCTCCATACCAGCATCGACAACGACATCGATGCAGGCGGCGACTATCTGCCGACCAAGGGCAAGGATGCGGTCCGCTCGCCGCATTTCGTCGGCTCGGTCGGGATCGACTGGGATAACGGCCAGTTCTTCTGGAACTGGAACATGCGCTATATCGGCAAGCAGTATTCCACCTTCATGAACGATGAGGAGATCCCGGCCTATTACGAGATGGGCGGAACGGTCGGCGTCCGTCTGCCCGATATCGGCCGCGCCAAGTCGCCGACGATCCAGCTCAATCTGGTGAACCTGACCGACAACCATTTCCTGAGCGGGATCAACTCGATCTCCACCAACGCGCTCAACACCGTGGGCCGGTTCGGTTCCGTCATCGACGGCACCGCACCGACCTACAATGTCGGCGAGGGCTTCGCCGCGATCGCCACGGTCAAGGTCGGTTTCTGACCCTTGCCGCACGGCGGTGCGGCGGTCGCGGCGTTGCGGCCGGGCGGCGATACGCTCCTTCTGCGCCGCGCCGGTCTGTCAGGAGTCGATCCGGCTGCCGCCATCCGCAGCGCCCAGCCGCCAATAGCCGGCTGCGCGTATGCGGTCGCGGTCGATGCCGCGCTCGGCGATCAACCAGTCGCGCAGCCGTCGCGCCGTCTCGATCTCGGCGGCGATGCGGAATGCGGCGCCTGCCGGCAAACTGGCCTCTCGGAGCGCCTGGTCGAGTAGGTCGGAGCGTCCGGCGTCCACGCCATTGCGGTGCAGGAAGCGGATTTGCGCATTGCCGGGCGAGGGCAGGTAGCGTTCCTCCTCCACATCCGCCACCTCGATCAGAGCAAGGCAGGCCTGGCCCGGATTCAGCTCGGCCAAGGCGCGGCCGATGGCGGGCAGGGCGGTTTCGTCGCCGGCCAGAACCCACGGCGTCGCATCGTCCGGCGGCACCAGGGAGGCGCGCGGCCCACCCAGGCCGAGCAGCTCGCCGGGTTCTGCCTCCGCGGCCCAGGACGAGGCCGGACCGGCCCCGTGCAGCACGAAATCCAGCGTCAGTTCCAGCCGCTCTGGATCGAAGCGCTGCGGCGTGTAGTCGCGGCGCGGCGATGCGAACACGGCGTCCGGATCGGTGACGCCGCGTTCGGGAAAGAACAGCTTCACATGGTCGTCCGGGCCGAGCGACGTGAAGCCGGCGAGTTGTTCGCCGCCGACCACGATGCGGCGCATGCGCGGCGAGATCCGCTCGGCTCTGACCACGCGCACGAGGCGGCGTCGCAACTCGTGCGAAACCCGGGTGCCGATCATGACGGCCGGCCCGCCGCGATTTCGGCAGCCGCGCGTTCGAGGATGCCGGCGATGCGACGCAGCTCGTCCGGCGAGGCGCCGCGCGCGCGGGCCAAGGCCGCTTTCAGCCCGTGCCGGGCGCGGAACAGCGCGTCGGAGGCATCCGGATCGATGTCGCCCAGCCCGGCATAGGCCTCGCGGACCCCCTCCATGCGGGCGGCGATGCGCAGCAGCATGTCGAGCATGGCGGTGGCGTCCGCACGCTTGCCGTTCAGATGGGCGCGGCCTTCTTCGGTGAGGGTGTAGAGCTTGCGGTTGCCGTCCTGGGACACGGCGGCGTGGCCGATCTCGTCCAGGAAGGTGAGGGCCGGATACACCATGCCGGGGCTGGGCGCGTAGAAACCGCCGGAGCGTTCCTCCAGGGAGCGGATCAGCTCGTAGCCGTGCGCCGGGCGTTCCTCGAGCAGCGCCAGAAGCAGGAGCTGCAGGTCGGCGGAGGTGAAGCGGCGTCCGCCCGGCATGCCGTCGCCGCCGCCCCAGAAGCCGCGGCCGCCATGACGGCCGCCGCCTGGGCCGCCCCCTGGGCCGCCATGACGGCCGTGGCCGGGACCGCGCCCGGCGTGGAAGGGATGGGCGAAGGGGAAATTCATATCTTCAAACATATCTTACGATATGTCTTTCGATCGAAGAATGGCAAGGGCAGAGTTTGGCTGGGTGCTGGAAAACGGAAAAGGGCCGGAACCGCGCGGCAAGCCACGCTGTTCCGGCCCCAACAGACGTGAACCGGTCAGGCTTCGATCAGATCGGCCACCGCCGGTTCCGCGATGCCGCTGCGCACGCCCCAGAAGCAGAAGCCGAGCGAGACCAGCGCCACGATCAGCATGTCCCAGCCATAGGGAAGGATGCCGAGCCCGCCGAACTCGCGGCTGCCGATCCAGCTCAGGAAGGCCAGGGCCGGCAGGAAGCAGAGCAGCCAGATCGAGGCGCGGAACTCGGCCATCAGCGCGGCGGCGCCGGCATTGCGGCGATAGAAGCCATAGATCGGCACGGCCGCGGCCAGCAGCAGGATGATCTCGGCAGTGAGCGGCCAGCGTGCCCAGTAGAGCAGTTCGGAGGCGACCACGAAGGCGACCGGACCCAGCACGCCCAGGGCAGGCGTGCGCACCGGACGGCGCAGGGCGGGGGCGGTGCGTCGCAGGGTGAGGGCGGCGATCGGGATCATCAGATAGGAGATCACGGTGGCGACCGATACCACGGCGGCGAGCGCGCCCCAGCCGCGGAAGAAGTAGAGAAAGATGAAGGAGATCGCGAGGTTGAACCACAGCGCGTTGCGCGGCGCGCCGTAGAGCGGATGGATGCGGCCGAACGCTTCCGGCGCGGTGCCGTTGCGCTCCATGCCGACGATCATGCGCGAGGTGGAGGCCATATAGGCCGAGCCGGTGCCGCTGGGCGACAGGAAGGCGTCGAAATACAGCAGGAAGGCCAGCCAGTTGAGCTGGAACGCCAGGGCCAGCTGGGCGAAGGGCGAGGAGAAGTTGATGTGTGCCCAGCCGCCCGCGGACAGGAGCTGCGCCGGATTGATCGCGCCGAGATAGGAGACCTGCAGCAGCACGTAGATCACGGCGGCGATGGCGACGGAGCCGACCACGGCGAACGGGATCGAGCGGTCCGGATTGCGCGCTTCGCCTGCCAGGTTCAGCGGGCTCTGGAAGCCGTTATAGGCGAACACGATGCCTGAGGTGGCGACCGCGGTGAGCACCCCCGCGGCGCCGAACGGCATGAAGCCGCCGCTGCCCGGCGTGGTGCCGGCCACGTTGCCGGCATGGAATTCGGAACAGAACAGCGCGATGCCGGTGAGCGCCGGCACCACCAGCTTGAAGAGGGTGATGGCCAGATTCGACTTGGCGAAGATCTGCACGCTCCAGTAGTTCAGCAGCATGTAGATCACGACGAGCACGCCGGCGATCAGCAGGCCCGGCGTGGTGAGGCTGGAGCCGTCATAGAGCGCGTGCGCCCAGCCATAGGGCCAGGAGCTCATGTACTGGACCGAGGCTTCGGCCTCCACCGGAATGGCGCTGACGATGGCGATCCAGTTGGCGAAGCCGGCCAGGAAGCCGACCAGGGGGCCGTGCGTCGCGTGCGAGAAGCGCACCATGCCGCCGGAGACGGGAAACATGCCGCCCAGCTCGGAGGCCACGATCGCCAGGATCAGCACCACGGCGGCGCCGATCAGCCAGGCCAGGATCGCGGCCGGACCGGCGATGGAGGCGGCCCGTTCGGCGCCGAACAGCCAGCCCGAACCGATGATCGAGCCGATCCCGGTAAACAACAGCGACCAGCCGCCGACCGAACGTTTCAGGGATGGAGGCATGGGGCGCGATACTCCTGACGATGGGCCGCGCCCTTTGTCGCTTTTTCTGGCTTCGGCGCATGGCCGGTATGCCGTAGAAGCGGGTTCATTGCCATAGCGGCAACAAATTCCCGTCCTGCGAACCGCTCCTGCGGCATCGACGTTGCGCAGTGCAGCGCGGGGTTGGCCCGTTCGGACGACGAGGGCAGACCGCCAGATGGGTTACGAGATGCACGCCAGCGAGGGCGACAGCCGGCCATCGGGGCCGCATGACGGGTTCTGGCCGATCGCCGATTACGCTGCTCTGGGCGACGGGCGTTCGGTGGCGCTGGTGGCGCCGGACGGGTCGGTGGACTGGTGGGGCGTGCCGAATCTCGACTCGCCGCCGGTGTTCGACCGCCTGCTCGACCGGAAGGGGGGATTCTTCCAGCTTCGTCCGACCGAAGCGTTCACCTGCGAGCGGGACTATCTGCCGGACAGCAACGTGCTGCGGACGGTGGTGCGGACGGAAGGCGGCGAGGCGCGGATCACGGAATCGCTGAACAGCTCGTTCGCCGGCCGTCTGCCCTGGACGGAGTTCGCCCGCCGCATCGCGGGGGTTAGCGGACGGGTGTCGTTCCGGTTTCTGGTCCGGATGGGGACGTTCTGCGGCACCGCCTCGCCCTGGCTCCAGCCGACCCCGAATGGCTGCATCTTCCATGTCGGCACCCTTCTGGGAATGCTGCGCACGACGGAGAACGTCCGCATCCTCCGCGAGGAGGACGAGCTCGTCGAGGGGGTCCTGGAGGTGGGGGAAGGCGAGCGCGCGACCATCGCCATCCTGGCCGGCGACGACGAGCCGCTCGGTGTGCCCTCGGTCGGCGAGATCGATGGGCGCATCGACACCAGCGACGCCGCCTGGCGCGAATGGGCGGACAGCCTCCACTACAAGGGGCCGTATCGCGATCTGGTCCGGCGATCGGCACTGGCGCTCAAACTGCTGCTGTATTCGCCCAGCGGGGCGATCGTCGCGGCGGCGACCACCTCGCTGCCCGAGCGGATCGGCGGCGACAAGAACTGGGATTATCGGTTCGCCTGGATACGCGACGCCGCCTATACCGCGAACGCGTTCCTGCGTCTCGGCGCGGTGCCGGAAACCAAGGCGGCGTTCACCTGGCTGATGAAGCGTCTTGGCGATCATGGGCCGAGGGTTCTGTATTCCTTGTCGGGCGACATCGTCGAAGACCAGCTCGAACTGGACGAGGTGGAAGGGTATCGCGGTTCACGACCGGTGCTGGTCGGGAACCGGGCGACGCATCAGCACCAGCACGGGATCTACGGCGACATCTTCGAGACGGCGCATTCCTTCGTGCGTTACGGGCATGTTCTCGATCAGAAAAGCGCCCGCCTCCTGGCGGAACTGGCCGATCAGTGCGCCGATCGCTGGCGGCAGAAGGATGCCGGCATGTGGGAGCTGACCGAGCTGCGCCATTACACCATGAGCAAGATCTCCTGCTGGCAGGCCCTGGCGCATGCCTGCGAGCTGGCGAAGGACGGACACATCCCGGCCGATTGCCTGCCGCGCTGGACGCGCGAACGCGACCGCGTGGAAGCGTGGATCAACGATCATTGCTGGTCGGAGGAGAAGGGCGCGTATCTGTTCTATCCAGGCAGCGACAGGCTCGATGCGTCCCTGACTCTGGCGGTGCGGTTCGGCTTCGATGGAAGGCAGCGCTGGGTGTCGACGATGCACGCCATCCGTCGCGAGCTTGGGCACGGACCGTTCCTGTTTCGCTATTCCGGTGCCGAGCAGGAGGAAGGCCTGTTTCTGGCTTGCTCGTTCTGGATGGTGGAAGCGCTGGCGATGCTCGACCTGCGCGACGAGGCTTCGACGTTGTTCGACGAGATCACCGCCGCCATCAAGCCGAACACGGGCACGCTGTCGGAGATGATCGATCCGAAAACCGGAGACCAGATCGGCAACACGCCGCAGGGACTGAGCCATCTGGCGCTCGTGCATGCGGCCTGCACCCTGGCAGGAGAAGATCGCGCCGGTTGATCGTTCCGGCCGCGTCATCCTCGCGCAATCGTGGGTGACGGTTTCAGGATCGGCTGCAACCGCTCGCGCGGTTCGGCCTTAGAGGCGCCGCAACCTCTCGAATCGAGTTTTCCCATGAGCGACAGCAAGACCGACCGCGTCACCATGCAGGATCCGCGTTTCCAGTATCCGCGGCCGCCGTTTCCGCGTCAGCCGCAGAGCGCGCCGGGCCTGGATGCGGAGATGGACCCGAAACCGGATCATGGCGAATCCTCCTATGTCGGCCATAACCGTCTTGCCGGCCGAAAGGCGCTGGTGACGGGGGCGGATTCCGGAATTGGCAGCGCCGCCGCCCTGGCTTTCGCGCGGGAAGGCGCCGATGTGGCCATGAGCTTTCTGCCGGAAGAAGCGCGGGATGCGCACAAGATCGCAGCGCTGATCGAGGCGGAAGGACGAAAGGCGATCCTGCTGCCGGGCGACATCACCGACCCGGCTTTCTGCAAGACGCTGGTGCAGGACGCCGCGACCGCGCTGGGCGGTCTCGACATCCTGGTCAACAATGCCGGCAAGCAGACGAACCAGGATAGCATTGACGACGTCTCGGAAGAACAATTCGACCGGACGTTGAAGACCAATCTCTATGCGATGTTCTGGATCTGCAAGGCCGCGACGCCGCTTTTGAAGCCGGGCTCGTCGATCATCAACACCGCCTCCGTGGTGGCCTACAAGGCGCCGGAAATCCTGCTGGATTACTCGACCACAAAGGCCGGTATCATCACCTTCACCAAGGTGCTGGCCAAGCAGCTGATCGAGAAAGGCATTCGTGTGAACGCCGTGGCGCCCGGCCCGTTCTGGACCGCTTTGCAGCCCTCCGGCGGCCAGCCGCAGGACGCCGTCGAAAAGTTCGGCTCCTCCGTGCCGCTGGGGCGCCCGGGCCAGCCGGTGGAGATCGCCCCGATCTACGTCTTCCTGGCGTCGCAGGAGGCCAGCTACGTAACCGGCGAAACCTACGGCGCGACCGGCGGCACCGGTCTCGCCTGAGCAAGTAAAAACTGTCCCCATAAACGGGGTACGGTTGCTGGACGGAGCCTGGGAAAGCCCCTAGGCTCCGTTTCGCGTCTGGGACCGCGGATCTCCCGCGCGTCCGGCGGTGGCGGAGCGTCGCGGTGGGATTGATCCGTCCGGTTCTGCTGTTCTGCGCCCTTTTCCTGCTTTACGCCGCCCTGACCGGAAGCCTCGGCTTCCATGAAATCCTCGCCGGAGTCGGCTGTGCGGTGCTGCTTTGCGTCCTCGTTTCGACGATCCATCGTGGCGAGCCACGTCTCCTGGTTCTGCGTCCTCCGCCGCGCGTTCTGTTGCGTGTCAGCCGCGCTCTTCTGATCGATACGCTGCGCGTCGGGCGGGTTCTGTGCGCCGCGATCCTGCGCCGCCCCGACGGGCGCGCGGGGACGATCGAGACGGTGGCGTTCCGGCATGGCGGCGACGATCCGCAGGCGGCCGGGCGCCGGGCGCTGGTGGTTCTGGGTGCGTCCCTGGCGCCGAACGGCTTTGTTCTGGCCGCGCCGCGCGGGCGGGATACGCTGGTGATGCACAAGCTCGCGCCGTCGCGCGATCCCGCCGACCCGAGGTGGCCGGTATGACGATCTGGCTCCTGGCAACGCTGGGCGTGCTGGTTCCCGCCATGGTGGCGCTGGTCTGCGTCGGGCGTGGCAGCGGTTTCGCGCGGCTGGCGGCGCTGCAACTCGCGACGTCGCTGTCGGCAATGGTGCTGGCGCTGATGTGTTTCGCGTTCGAGCAGCCGAGCTTCATGGATCTCTCACTGGCCCTGATCTTGCTGTCGGTGCCGGCGAACTTCGTGTTCGCAATGTTCTGGGAACGGTGGTTGTGATGGCCGGCGCGATCGCCGTTCTGCTGTGTCTGGCGGTGATCTGCGCCGCGATCGGCACGCTCGGTTTCCTGCGTCTGCGCGATACGCTGGATCGGATGCATTGCGCCGTGTTCGTGACGACCGGTGTCGGATTCTCGCTGACACTGGCAGCGTTCCTGTCCGACGGCGCGTCCGGGCGCGCGATCAAGATGGCGCTGATCACGCTGTTCACGCTTTTGGGGAGTGCCGCCACGTCGCACGTCCTGGGCCGGGCGATGGTGGCGCGCGGCCATGTCCCGGAGGCGCTGCCGTCCGCGGCTCTGTCCGAGCCGTCCGATCCGCGTCGTGGCGACGAGAGACTTGGATGAGCCTGCTTCTGCCGCTCCTCCTGCTGGTGGCGATCACCGGCACCGCCATCGTGTTCTCCCGCGTCCCGCGCCGCCAGGTCGTGGCGATCGCCGCCAATGGCATCGCCCTGTCGCTTCTGTTCATGGCGTTCCAGGCGCCCGATGTGGCGTTCGCGGAACTGGCCGCTGGCAGCGCGGTGACGCCGTTGTTGTTTCTGGTGGTCCTGGCCAGCGTGCGCACCGATCTGACCACGGAACGCGTCGAGCGTCCGGACGGCGAGGAGGATGCGGCCTCGTGAGCCCCCGCCTGCGTCGCCTGTTGTTCCTGGCCTGCTGCGCGCTGGTCCTGCCGGCGGTGCTGCATGTCGCCGCGCATATGCCGCGTTTCGGCGATCACTCGATGCCGTATGGCGATCTCATCAATGCCGTGGCGCTGGCCGAGCGGCACACCACCAACATGGTCAGCGCGATCAATTTCGATTATCGCGGCTTCGACACGCTGGGCGAGGAGATGATGCTGCTCTGTGCCGTGGGCGGCGCCACCGTGTTGTTGCGCGGCAGCCGTGGGGAAACGGAAAGCGAGCCGCAGCGCGTGCCCGGCCGGCCGATCATCGCGCGGGCGGACAGCACCGTCCTGGCGAGCCGCCTGTTCGGCGCGGTGGTCATTCTGTTCGGCCTGTATGTGGTGCTGCACGCCATGACCACGCCTGGCGGCGGTTTCCAGGGCGGCGCGATCATCGCCTCCGGCCTGTTATGCGTGTTCCTGGGCGAGGGGTATCCGGGCTGGCGGCGGGTCGCGCCCTCTGAGCTGTTCGACGCTCTGGAGGGCGGTGGCGCGGCGCTCTATGCCCTGTGCGGGTTCGCTTCCCTGGTCATGGGGCTGCCGTTTCTCCAGAACATGCTGCCGTTCGGACAGAAGGGCGACCTGTTCTCCGGCGGTCTGATGCAGTTCGAGAATGCCGGGGTCGGGGCGGCGGTGACCGGCGGGTTCGTGATTCTGCTGATCGAGTTCCTGGAAGAAACGCGCGAGCCGGTTCCGGACGGCGATGAGGAGGGCGACGACCCATGAGTGCCGTCTTGCATGCGCCGCCTGTCACGCTTCTGCCCTGGCTGGTGGCGGCGTGGCTGTTCGGCATCGGCCTCTACGGCATCGTCACCAGCCGGCATTATGTGCACCTGATCGGCTGTCTCGGCGTGGTGCAGGCCTCGACCTATGTGCTGCTGCTGGCGGTGGGATATCGCTGGAACGCGACGGCGCCGATCTTCTATTCGCATCCGCCCGGGCGCGCGGTGGATCCCGTGGTCCAGGCGCTTGTGCTGACCGATATCGTGATCGGCGTGACGGTGACCGCGCTGCTTCTGGCGCTGGTGCTGCAACTGCACAAGCGGAAGGGCACGCTCGATCCGGAACGCGTGCGCCCGATGCAGCCGTGAAAATGCAGCGATGACGGGGACGGCGATGATGGGGCGGCCATGACCTTGCAGCAGATGGCCGTGCTGCCGGTGGCGATTCCGCTGCTCTCCGCGGCGCTGATCCTGGCCACGGCGCCGATCCTGCCGCGGCGCATGCCGGACGTGCTGGCGATCCTGATCGCCCTGTGCTGCGCTGGATTGTGCGGGTTTCTGGCCGACAGGAGCGCGGCCGGTCCGATCGTGACCTGGTTCGGTGGCTGGACCCCGCGCGGCGGCCAGCCGATCGGCATCGCCTTCGTGGTGACCCCGGCGGGCGGATGGATCGCCGCCTTCATCGCCGCCCTGTTCGCGGCGACACTGGTTTTCTCCTGGGGATTTTTCGAGAAGACCTCGGCGCATTTCCATCTGCTGATGCTGTTGTTCATGGCCGGACAGATCGGGTTCTGCCTGACCCACGATCTGTTCAACCTGTTCGTGTGGTTCGAGCTGATGAGCGTGGCGGCGTTCGCGCTGACCGGCTACGCGCTGCGCTCCTCGGCTCTGTCTGGCGCACTGAACTTCACCGTGGTGAACACGATCGGCGCGTATCTGATCCTGGCCGGAATCGGCTTGGCCTATAGCCGAACGGGGGCGCTGGATTTCGCAGGCATCGCCCGGGGCGTGTCGGCCTCGCCCGGCGATCCGGTCGTGGTAGCGTCCTTCTGCCTTCTGTCGACCGGGCTGCTGATCAAGGGCGCGCAGGTGCCGTTCCAGTTCTGGCTTCCGGACGCGCATTCGGTGGCGCACAGCCCGGTATCGGTGATCTTTTCCGGCGCGATGGTGGCGATCGCGCTGTTCGGTATCGCCGAGCTCTACTGGGCCGTGTTCGCATCGGCGCCGGTGGTGCATGCGCTGATGCACGGGCTCCTGCTGGGCATGGGAACGGCAAGCGCCGCGCTGGGCGGGGTGATGGCGTTGCTGCAGCGGCACGTCAAAAGGCTGCTGGCGTTTTCCACCATCTCCCATGCCGGCATCATGCTGATCGGCTTCGCGCTGCTGGATCGGCAGGGCGTATCCGGTGCGCTGGTCTATCTGGTCGGGCACGGTCTGGTGAAGGGCTCCTTGTTCATGGGCGCGGGCATCCTGCTGGCGCGCCTCGGCGGGGCGGACGAGATCGGTCTGCGCGGCGCCGGGCGGCAGATCTGGCCGGCCGGGGTGGCGATCGGCGCCGGCGGGCTGCTTCTGGCGGGATTGCCGCTCGGCGTGATGGATGCCGGGCTGGAGCGGATCTGGGATGCGGCCCGCCTTGCCGGCTGCTGGCCGGCGGAGATCGCGATCTGCGCCGGGCTGGTCTGCACCGGGGCGGCGGTGTTGCGGGTGACGGGGCGCGTCTTCGCCGGGCTGGGGCCGGTGCCGGGCGAGGAGGAGCGCTCTCCGACCGAAGACGAGCGCGAGGATGCCGACCGGCCGCTCTGGCTGATGCTGTTGCCCGTCGCGGCGCTGCTGGTGCTGGCAGTGCCGCTGCGCCACGACGCCGACCGGATCGGCTGGCTGGCCGCGCAGGCGCTGATGGCGCCGCAGACGAACGCGATCCTGGGGATGGGGCGGTTGCATGCGATCGTGCCGCCGCCCTGGCGGGTTGCGCCGCATTCGGTGCTGCCCTGGATCGCCACCGCGGCGGCGATTCTCGTGGCGGCGCTGCAACTGTTCTGGCACCGGCTGCCCTGCCCGCTGGCGCACGGATTCGATCGCTTCGCGGCACCGGCGCTGAGGGGGCTGTCGGCGCTGCAAAGCGGCAGGGTGGCGGATTATGTGGCGTGGCTGACCGCAGGGCTGGCGCTGTTCGGGGTGGCTGCCTCGTTCGGTTGACGGATAGGCAGGGGCCTCCGGGCATCGAATCCTGCGCCTGGCCCGCGTTCGTGCTTGCTTCGGGGGGCGCTTGGCCCTAAACGTCCGCGCTTGTTCGCGCGTCCGGGCCTGGAATGGGCATGCCCGGCCGCGACGGCTGTTTCGGGGTCCGATGGCGGACCGGCCTTTCGGGGTGAGAGACGGCTCCAGTCGAGGAGATCGAAATGCCCAAGATGAAGACCAAGTCGTCGGTCAAGAAGCGGTTCAAGATCACCGCGACCGGCAAGGTGCTCGCAGGTCCCGGCAACAAGCGCCACGGGCTGATCAACCGGCCGCAGAAGATGAAGCGGACCAACCGGGGCAGCCAGACGCTGACCGAGATGGACGGCAAGACCGTCAAGCAATGGGCCCCGTACGGGCTGGCCTGAGGAGCGCTGAGATATGGCACGCGTCAAGCGGGGCGTTACCACGCACGCCCGTCACAAGAAGGTTCTGGCCCAGAGCAAGGGCTTCGTCGGCCGGTCGTCGACCAACTACCGCATCGCGCTCGAGCGTCTGGAGAAGTCGCTCCAGTATGCGTATCGCGACCGCCGCAACAAGAAGCGCGAGTTCCGCGCCCTGTGGATCCAGCGTATCAACGCTGCGGTGCGCGAGCATGGCCTGACCTACAGCCGCTTCATTGCCGGGCTGAACACGGCCGGGATCGAGATCGACCGCAAGGTGCTTTCGGCGATCGCGTATGACGATCCGGCGGCGTTCGGCGAGATCGTCGGCAAGGTGAAGCAGGCGATCGCCGCCTGATCGACCTGCCCTTCGGATCATGAGAAGGCCGTTCCCGTCGTGGAACGGCTTTTTTTTGTAAGCGGGTTGAAGGCGGCCCGTCAGGCCGGACCGTGTTCCAGCGGCCGCGCCGGCGCCTGACGGCGTTCGCGCGCGGCGCTTGTCATGGCCACGAACGGGTCGTCGGCCGGCCGGCCGAGCAGAAAACCCTGCGCGAAGGCGATGCCGTTGCCGCGCAGCCAACGAAGCTGCTCCTCGGTCTCGACGCCTTCGGCGGTGACGTAGATGTTCATGTCGGAGGCGAGACGTCCGATCGTGCGGACGATGGCGCCGACCTTGCGCGAGTGCGGCAGGTCGCGCACGAACGAGGCGTCGATCTTGATGCCGTCCACATCGAAACGCCGCAGATAGGTGAGCGACGAGTAGCCGGTGCCGAAATCGTCCAGCACCAGGCGCACACCCATCGCCCTGATCAGGTCCAGCTGTTGGATGATGCGGCTGGGCGTGTCCAGGAAGACGGTTTCGGTGACTTCGAGGATCAGCCGATGCGGCGGCAGGCCGGTCTCGGCCAGACATTCGGTAAGGATCGGGACGAAGCGGCCGGATCGCAATTGCCGGGGCGACAGGTTCACCGAGACGGGGATGCGTGTCTGCCAGGTCCCTGCGGCGCGGCAGGCCAGCTTCAGCATGCGCGCGCCGAGGGGTTCGATCAGGTCGCTGCCTTCGGCGGCCAGCACGAAGCTGCCTGCCGCGAGCTTGCCGCGCGTGGGGTGTGCCCAGCGCACCAGAGCTTCGGCGGAGACGATCTGGCCGCTGCTGACATCGGCGATGGGTTGGTATTCGGCGAAAATCTGACCCTGATCCAACGCCGTGGCCAGTTCGCTCAGCAGGCGCTGCCGGCTCAGGAAAGCGTTTTCCATCCGCATCTCAAAAAAGCATGGAGCGCCTTTGCCCTGGTTCTTGGCCTCGTACAGCGCGAAATCTGCCCGGCGCATAAGCTGATCAAGTCTCGTGCCATGCGTCGGCGAAATCGCCACGCCAATACTGGCGCTGGTGGGTAGACTTGAGTTGGGGGCGCCCCCTTCGATCTGAAGCGCAACACAGAGGCTTGCGGCCCGCGCGGCGGCAGAAGGCTGATCCTGCACCCGGATCAACACGGCGAACTCGTCGCCACCGATCCTGGCGGCGACTTCGCTCGGCTGAAGATGTTCCCGCAAGCGCGCTGCGACCGTTTTCAGCAACGCATCTCCCGAGGCATGGCCGAGATCGTCGTTGACCTGTTTGAAGTCATCCAGATCGATCAGCATGAGCGCATGCGACTGATTGGGTTGGCGACTGAGCACGGCATCGGTTTCGCTGACGAAGGCGGGACGGTTGAGCAGCCGTGTCAGCCCGTCATGGCGCGCCATGAATTCGATCTGCTGGCGATTGAGATAGGCGGCGGTGATGTCTGAGCCAATCCCGCGATAACCGAGGAACACGCCCTTGTCGTCATGTACCGGGTGGCCGGTGACGTTCAGCCATCGTGGGCCATCCGTTCCCCTAACGGCAATTTGGCGATCACGGAAAGCGGTACCGTTCCGCATCGCCTCCGCGACGCTTTCGCCCTCGCTGCCGGCGATATCAGTTCTGGCGATCCGAAAAAGGTCGAGGTTTTCCAGCCGCGTGGCGGTTGTGTTCAATGCTTCCACCAGTTGTGGCGCAACATTTCGGAGCCGATGGTTCGCATCCGACTCCCAGAGCCAGTCGGAAGACACCTCTTCATATTCGCGTAGAAAAACTCGGACGATCTCGTGTTCGCGCTGGAGTTTGAGTCGGGCGACCAGCCGATCCATGATGGTCTTGTTCATCGACACGAAGCCGGTGATGGCGAATACCAGAAAGCCCAGGAAAGACAATACAGCCACATATTCGATCGGCGTAATCAGGAAAACGATGACGATCGAGCAGGCAATCGAGATTGGAAGAAAGAAGGCTAGTGCGGCACTTAGAGGTACGCCGAGCATTGGTGCCGAAACCAGCGCCATGACCAGACCGATGAGAGTGCCCTGCTGGTCGAGCCTGGCTCCCAGAGCGAATAGATTGACCAGAGCGCCCCAGGCGATACCTAACAAGAACAGTAGAAACACGGTGGATTTGATGAAAGCGACGTGGTTCTGCTTGCGGCGCCAACGAAGTCCATTCAAGATCATCGCGATGTAGGAACCGAGGACAGCGCTGTAGGCAATGGCTATTGGGCCGGACGCCCATCCGTCGAAGGCAATGGAAAACAAGGTGGCGCTGCCGCTGCCAAGAGCTGCAAACAGGTAGGTGGTGGTCAGCAGAATTGCCGCCTGTTCCTGCCGCAACACTCCCTCTTCCGGTACGGTTGCGTAATACGCCAAGAACCGGCGAAGCGCCCTTGCCAACTCAAGTGGGTTTACCGTCCTCAACATTGGCTGGACCGCCTGAAGGCACCGAGGCGCGGCAGCACCATTCCGGTGCGGCGGCGATAGGCTTCGTAGTCAGCCGACAATGGGGACGCGGCGAACTGCTTCTCTTCGCTGCGGGCGAGACAGATATACCATACAATGATGATGATCACCGGCAGCCATTGCCGATACCCGCCGAGCAAACCGGTTCCGACCCAGAACACGATGTATGATGTGTAGAAAGGATGCCGAATCCAGCGATATGGTCCGACAAATTGGACGTAGTCTGATCCATATCCGCTGTGGGCAAGGTGGAGACGCTTTTCGCGTGTCGCCGCAATTGCCCACCAGAACAAGGAGGCAGACGTGAGCATGAGCAGGAACGTGGCGATCATTTCACCGACCCGGGGAGGCGCATCACGCTGGCCCAGGTTGAGAAACATCCACCCATAGCTTGCCAAGCTGACAGCTGTCAGGAGTTTCATGCCGCCGGGGAGGCCTGCTTTGCGGACGAAATGCCCCTTCACGGCCCAACCAAATGGCAGAAAGACGACGGCAGACAGCGTAGCCAGTCCCCAGCAGATAAACCACTGCGTTGGTATCCAGCCGGTCATCTTGGCAGCACCGTCAAAGAAACCGCAGCGCCATCGAGAAAATGATCGAGGTTCCCTGTCGCCGTCGTGTAGGGATCGATAACCGGGTAGGCCATGCGAACCTCATCGTATCGATCGCGCGTGCAAGACATCAACTGCATCGGGCAGCTCAATCCCGGGTAGGGTCTGGCCTCCGCCGCGGGCTGGTAGCCCAACCGCTTGTAGAAGGAAACGTGGTTCGTACGGACGCAAGCAAATAATCTCTGAGTATGTGCCATCATGCCGACATACCCCGCCATACGGTAGAGCAGGAAAACCAGACTCTGGTTGTTTTCAAAATTTGGGCTCCTGACAAGGCGGGTTGTCTCGATGCCGCGCTGTCCATACCCGGTCTCAGTGGTTCCCTTTAAGATTTGGTTGATTTCTTCTCTGTAGACATCCACGGCAGGAGAACGTTCATCCGTCCCGGAGGCGAACGTGCAGGTTCTGACCGATGCCGCAGGCATGTCATCATAATAGAGGACGATGGTTTTGGTATTCGGTAGCTCATCGTACACGTCGGAGAATGTCTCAGAATGATTCGGTTCGATATGTCCGGCGGCAAGGTAGCTTTGATAGCGCAGGCGGTAAGCATCGCGGCGAGTTTCGGGCGTCAATGCCAGACGGGCAGTCAAAACCGGCCCGGTGAGGCCAGTCGAGGCGGCTCGCGTGGGTTTGTTCAGATAAAGAGACATGGTGAATTGATCCTTGCGTTGGATGGGTGTGCCGGTCTCTGCCAGTGAAGCCAGGACGATCTTGGCAAGCCAGTCGGACCGCTTTCATCGACCGGCGGAGGTATAGAATGACGGAATTTTTACCGGTTGCGACGATTTCCGACTTTCGCCTGTTGGACGACGGCGATGTGCTGGAGGGCTACCTGGATGGCGTGAGCGCCGGGCCCGAGCCGGGCTCCGATCGGTCCCGCTCCTATTGGCATGGCTGGCGCAATGGACGCGTGGACGCAGGCCTGGCGCGGCCGGATGCGGCGCAGATCGCGCTCGACGAGGCCTTCTCCGGCCTGTGTTTCTGACCCGCGTTCGCGCACCCTGGTCGGTAAGACGTTGATCGGTTAAGGCAGGCGCCTTCGATCATCACCGGACGCGTTACGGACGACGCGCCCGGAGCACCAGAGCGCGGGGAACGCGATGCCGGACGATCTCGACGCGCTGAAGCAGGACACGCTGGACGCCCTTGCAGCCGCCGCGGATCAGCGGGAATGGGATGCGGTGCGTGTCGGCACGCTGGGCAAGTCCGGCCGCCTGACCGCCCTGCTGAAGGAGCTCGGCCGCGCGGCGCCGGAAGAGCGCAAGAGCCGGGGCGCCGCGCTGAACGCCTTGCGCGACGAGCTCGGGCGGGCGATCGAGGCGCGCGGACGCGAGCTGGAGCGTGCGGCGCTGGATGCGCGCCTGGCCGGCGAGCGCGTCGACGTGACCTTGCCGCCGCCGCCGGAACCGGCCGGGCTGATCCATCCCCTGTCGCGGACGATGGAAGAGATGGTGGCGATCTTCGGCGCCATGGGTTTCTCGGTCGCCGAGGGGCCGGACATCGAGACCGACTGGCACAATTTCTCCGCGCTCAATACGCCCGACCACCATCCGGCGCGCACCGATCACGACACCTTCTATCTGCCTCCTTTGCCGGGCGAAGGGCCGAACAGCCGCGTGCTGCGCACCCAGACCTCCGGCGTGCAGATCCGCACCATGCTGGAACGCACGCCGCCGCTGCGGATCATCGTGCCGGGCCGCACTTATCGCGCTGATCACGACGCCACCCATTCGCCGATGTTCCACCAATGCGAGGGGCTGGTGGTTGGTCCGGCGAGCGGCGCCGGCGCCATCACGCTCGGACATCTGAAGGGCACGGTGATCGAGTTCCTGCGCGCCTTCTTCGCGCTGCCGGACCTGCCCGTGCGGTTCCGCGCCTCCTACTTCCCCTTCACCGAGCCGTCGATGGAGATCGATATCGGCTGGAACCGTCGCACCGGCGAGCTGGGCGGCGCCAAGGGCCAGGCCAGCGATTGGCTGGAGGTCCTCGGCTCCGGCATGGTGCATCCGCGCGTTCTCGCCAATTGCGGTCTCGATCCGCGCCAGTGGCAGGGTTTCGCCTTCGGCATGGGCGTGGAGCGCCTGTGCATGCTCAAGCACGGCATTCCCGATCTGCGTTCGCTCTACGAGAGCGATCTGCGCTGGCTGCGCCATTATGGTTTCAGCGCCTTGTCCCCCGCCACCCTGCACGAGGGAATCTGAGCGTCATGAAGTTCACCTTGTCCTGGTTGCGCACCCATCTCGACACCGAGCAGACGCTCGACGCCCTGTGCGCGGCGCTGAACCGGGTCGGCCTCGAGGTGGAGGGCGTGGAGAATCGCGGCGCCGCGCTGGCGCCGTTCCGAACCGCGCGCATCCTGAGCGCCGAACAGCATCCCAACGCCGATCGCCTGCGCGTCTGCCGCGTCGATACCGGGCTCGGCGAGCCGGTGCAGGTGGTCTGCGGCGCGCCCAATGCGCGTGCGGGGATCTCGGTGATCTTCGCGCCGCCCGGCACCCATATCCCGGGTCTGGACATCACCATCAAGAGCGGCGAGATCCGCGGCGAGAAGAGCGACGGCATGCTGTGCTCGCTGCGCGAGCTGGGCCTCGGCACCGAGCATGACGGCATCGCCGAGCTGCCGGACAACACCACGCCCGGCCAGAGCTACAGCAACTATGCCGGGCTGGACGATCCCGTGATCGAGGTGGCCATCACCCCCAATCGCGGCGATGCGCTCAGCGTGCGCGGCATCGCCCGCGATCTGGCCGCCGCCGGCATGGGGCATCTGCGCCCCTGGCTGGCCGAGACCGTGGAGGGCCTGTTCCCGAGTCCTGTCCGCTGGGAGAACCGGTTTCCCGAAGCCTGCCCCTGGATGCTCGGACGCACCGTTCGCGGCGTGCGCAACGGGCCGAGCCCGTCCTGGCTGCAGGAGCGCCTGCTGGCGGTGGGGCTGCGTCCGATCAGCGCTCTGGTGGATATCACCAATTTCTTCGCCTTCGATCTCGGCCGTCCGCTGCATGTGTTCGACGCGGGGAAGATCGCGGGCGATGCGCTCGTGATCCGCCGCGGCGACGGCGAGACCTTGCGTGCGCTCGACGGCAAGGATCGCGTCGCTGACGCCGAGGACTGCGTGATCGCCGATGCGGCCGGCGTGCAGTCGCTGGCCGGGTTGATGGGCGGCGAGGCGACCGGCTGCACCGCGGAGACGACCGACGTGTTCGTGGAATGCGCCCTGTTCGATCCGGTGCGGATCGCGCTGAGCGGACGGCGGCACGGCATCAGTTCGGATGCGCGCCAGCGTTTCGAGCGCGGCGTCGACCAGGCGTTGCCCGTCGCCGCATTGGAAGCCGCGACCCGCATGATCCAGGAGCTGTGCGGCGGCGAGGCGAGCGAGGTGGTCAGCGCCGGCGCCGAGCCGGAGTGGCGGCGCGATGCGAAGCTGCGTTTCTCCCGCATCCGCGATCTGGGCGGCCTCGACGTGCCGCCGGACGAGGCGGTGCGGGCGCTGGAGCATCTCGGCTTCGCCGTGCGCACGCGGGACGAGGCCAGCGTCACCGTGGCCGTGCCCTCCTGGCGCAACGACATCGCTGCGCCGGTCGTGCTGGCGCCCCGGCCGGCTGGCGACGCCGCTCAGCACTCCGACACCCTGGCCGACGCAGTCGAGTCCGTGCGTGCGGTGGAACCGGAAGCGGATCTGATCGAGGAGGTGCTGCGCCTGCGCGGTCTCGACAGCGTGCCGCCGGTGCCGCTGCCGTCGCTGAGCCCGGTGCCGCTGCCGTCCTTCACCGCGCGCCAGACCCGCAACGCCGTTGCGCGCCGCGTTCTGGCATCGCGAGGGTTGGCGGAATGCATCGGATTTTCCTTCACCGCGCGCGACAATGCGGCCCGGTTCGGCGATACGCCGGACAGCCTGCGTCTGCTTAACCCGATCGCGGCCGATCTCGACCAGATGCGCCCGACACCGCTGGCCACCCTGGCGGAAGCGGCCGCGCGCAACCTGGCGCGTGGCCAGCAGGCGCCCGCTTTGTTCGAGATCGGCGCCGGCTTCGACCAGACCGGCCAGCGCACGGTCGCTGCGGGTTTGCGCATCGGTCATGCGCCGCGCCATCCTGGCCGGGCTCCGGCGCCGGCCAGCCTATGGGACGCCAAGGCCGATCTGCTGGCGGTTCTGGCCGCCCTGGGCGTGCCGGCAGAGGCCTTGTCCGTCACCGCGGACGCGCCGGACCATTACCATCCCGGCCGCTCCGGCGTGGTGCGCCAGGGCCCGAAGATCGTGCTGGGCCGGTTCGGCGAACTGCATCCGGCCTTGGTTTCGGCGATGGATCTCGGGGGGCCGGCTGTGGCGTTCGAGCTGTTCCTCGATGCCGTGGCGGACGGCAAGAAGCGTCGCAAAGCGGCGCCCAACCTCTCGCCCCTGCAGCCCGTACGGCGCGATTTCGCGTTCCTGGTCGGCCGCGACGTGACGGCGGAAGCGGTGCTGCGCGCGGCGCGCGGCGCCGATCGGGCGCTGATCGCCGGGGTATCGCTGTTCGACGTCTATGAAGGCGAGAAGCTCGAGCCGGGCATGCGGTCCCTGGCGATCGAGGTGGTGTTCCAGCCGCGCGACCAGACCCTGACCGAGGCGCAGCTCGAGGCAGCCTCGGCACGGGTCGTGGCCGCCGTGGGCAAGGCAACCGGCGCGGTCCTGCGCTGAACGGTCGCTCCGGCGGCCGTTCGCGTCCGCCGGAACGACCCCATCCTGCTGGACACGGCTCGCGCGCCGGTTCTGGCGCATCTCCGGGCCGCATGACAGGGTCCGGCCGGTGTGGATGCGATCAGGCGACCCTTCCGGCATCGCGTGCCGGTGTTTCGCCTTCTGTCGTCAAACAGGGGGGGAACGTTGCCGTTCGCCTCGCCGAGCCGGCCGTGGCGCCGTGTTCGGCGCGCTCAGCCTCTCAGGGCGACGATCATGTGGTGGGCGTCGTGGTCGACCATCGCCAGGGCGATGCCGACCAGGGCCGCTGACACGACAAGACGAACGATACGCATGAATGTCTCTCCGCCACCCATATGGCGAGCCGGGGTCGGCGGGACAGAGGGGTCGCTGCGGATATGCGGCGTCCTCGTTCCGGCTGCAAACGAAATCGGCGGCCAAGCGTTGGGAAACACTCAGATCTGCCGTTCCGCCAGCGCGCATTAAGAAAAGGTCACGCCATGGATGCTCGATCCGACACTCCGCAGGCGGGCGTTTCCGAAAGGGATGTCGGGAGTGCGACCGATCCCCGCGCAGCGGCGCTGAACCGGATCTACGCGCTGCTGCGCCTGGCGCTGGCGACGACCTTCGTGCTGCTCGCAGTGTGGCTGGTCAAGGATGTGCTCACCGTGGTGTTCGCCGCCTGCCTGCTGGCGGTGATCCTGCACGGCGTCGCGCGTCTGGTGCAGCGCTTCACACGCATGCCGTTCTGGGTGTCGCTGACGCTGGTAGTGCTGGCCATGATCGGCCTGTTCGCCGGGTTCGTGCTGGTGGCAGGGCCGGGGCTCGCGGATCAGGCGGTGAAGCTGAAGCAGGCCTTGTCTGACCAGGCGCACGGGCTGCATGACCGCCTGGCCGGCACGAACTGGGGCGACACGATACTGAACCAGTTGCCGGCCTCGCTGGGCGGCAATCGGCAGGGGGGCGCCAATGGCGGCATCGGCGCCGGCTCGATCAGCAAGGAGATGTTCGGCTCGGTCGCGGGCATTCTGGGGTCGGTGTTCGGCCTGTTCGGCACCCTGCTGGTGATCGTCGTGGCCGGACTTTATCTGGCGGCCTCGCCGGAAACCTACGCGAACGGCGTGCTGCGTCTGGTGTCCAAGCCGCATCGCCCCCATGCCCGGACGCTGTTGCAGGCGGCGGGCAATGCGCTCTGGGCCTGGAGCGCCGGGCAGGCGCTGGACATGCTGGTGGTGGGCGTTCTGTCCGGGCTCGGCCTGTGGGCGATCGGCGTGCCCTTGGCGCTGGTGCTGGGCGTGGTGGCCGGGCTGTGCAACTTCGTTCCCTATATCGGTGCGGCAATCGGCGCGATCCCGGCGATCGTGATCGCGTTCTCCGTCGGGTCCGGCGCCGGGCTGGAGACCTGCGCGCTCTATGCGGTGATCCAGGGCTTCGAGGGCAACGTCATGGCGCCGCTGATCCAGAACCGGGCAGTGCATCTGCCGCCCGGTCTGACCATCCTGTCACAGACCGCGTTCGGGGCCATTCTGGGGGTGCCGGGCCTGATCTTCGCGACGCCCCTGACCGCCGCCATCCTGGCCGTGATGGGGAAGGCGACGCCTTCCTTGTCGGAGAACGAGAAGCTCTGAGAGAATCTGCTGTTTCCACTGTTTGTGGGACGAACGCTCTCTCCTAGGGCGGCGCTGCGAGGACCGTTTTCTCGAAGGCGGCCAGATCCTGTTCCAGCCCCCATTGCTGCCTGGCCTTGTCGCTGCTCCGGAGCAGGGAAGGGCTCGGCGGGTGCGCGATGTCCGTGCCGGCCGGCAACGGGGCGCCCGCCAGGAAGCTGTTCGCCACCGCCGAGCGGGCCATGTCCTTGAGCGCGGGATAGTCGAGCTTCCAGCTTTCAACCGCGCGGACATATTCGTGGGTGAGGTCGATCCGCTCGACGCCCTCGTCATCCGTCGAAAGCGTCAGCGGCACGCCATGCGCGCGGTAGAGCGGGAACGGGTGCTCCGAACCATGCACGCCCAGGATCTGCTCGTTGCTGGTCTGGTTGATCTCGACGGTCACGTGGCGCTGAGCCATCTCGCGCAGCAGCCCGATCGGGTCTCGCTCGGAGGCGATATCGACGCCATGACCGATGCGCGACGCGCCAGCGATCTCGACCGCCTCGCGGATATGCGATTCGAGCGCCTCCGGCGGCACCAGTCCGAGCGCCAGTTCGCCGGCATGCAGGCTGAGCCGCACCTCGGGATGGGCCTGGTGGAAGAAGCCGAACATGCGCATGTGCAGGTCGTAGTCGCGCAGCGCTACCGGATCGTCCTCGGGCGCGACGATGTTGACGCCGACGAAGCGCGGATCGGCCGCCACCAGGGCGTAGCTGTAGGCCATCTGCGCGAACACGGCGCCCGGCGGCAGCACGCGCAGCAGGAAGGTCTGGAACCGGATGGTCACGCGGCAACCCGGATCGGCATCCGGCGCATCGCAGCGGAGCAGCTGACGCATCCGCGCCATCGCCTGGTCGGTGTCGGCCCTGGCCGAGGCCAGCAGACTGGGGATCCCCGGGGTGATCGCGGCAAGATCGGCGGGGAAATCGGTGGGTAAAAACGGATGGGCCAGGCCGAGCGCGGCGGACTCCCGGACCCGCGGATACCACATGATTTCCAGGTAGCCGACATGCTCGGCGGCCGCGCGGTGCGCTTCCTCGGCCAGAGCCTCCCCGATGCGCCCGGTGGCGGCGGCATCGAATTTGTGGAAGGTGGCGAAGAAATGGTCGTGCCCCGAAGCGTCGCCCGGATGCGGCACGAAGGCGCGCATGGAGAGCGCGTCGATCATCGCGTCCCGGAAGCCGGGATCGCGGGTCTGCATCTCGGCGAGGGAAGGATGGGCCGGATCGCAAGGCGGGCGCGAGAGCGTATGGGTGCCCGGATCGACGCAAAGCCCGCCCGAGCCGGCCCAGTCGAGATAGCTTTCCGCGTAGACCGCGCCGGCCAGATGGTTATGCAGATCGCCGCCCTTGGGCATGGCATGCAGGAAGGCGCGAAGCCGGGCCGGATCGGTCTCGACGCGGCGGAACAGGGCGGAGACCGCCTCCGTCGTGTCCGTATTGGCGGCGAGAGCCGGTAATGGGGCGGCAGCGCACCAGAAAGCGACGCCAGCGAGCAGCGCGCGAATAGCGTATCCGCCGCCCTTTCGGACGGCGGATACGATCGAAGGGACCGGCCGGATCAGCGCTTCCACCAGCCGGTGCGACGGGTGGCCGGCGGCGCGGAACCGTCGATCACCCGCGGCTGCACGATGCTCGGGTCCGCTTCCGACGCGGGCGGCGTGGCGGCGTCGGCAGCAACGGGCGCAGCTTCGGCGGCAGCGACCGCGGTCTCGGCGGGTGCCGCCTCGGAAACAGAAACGGTTTCCGTGGTGGCCTCAACCGCCGGGGTCGCGGTCTTGCGGGCGCGCGCAGGGGCCTTGCGCTTCGGTTTCGCCGGAGCGGCGGCCGTTTCTGCCTCGCCGGCGGTCTCCGGCTCGGCCACGGCGGCAGCCTTGACCGGCTTTGCCTTGGCCGTGGCCGCGGCGGTCTTGCGGACGCGCGGCTTGCGAACCTTGGCTTCCACGACCGGGGTCTCGGTCGCCGCGGTATCGGCTTCGACCGGAGCGGCTTCGGCCGTCTCGATCGCTTCCGGGACCACGGGTTCGGCCGCTGTCTCGGCGATCGGCGCGGGGGCCGCTTCCGCGACTGGCGCCGGCTCGACGGCGACAGGCTGCGCGGCCGGAGCCGGGGAGGCGGCCTCCAGCTCGTCCGCGTCCCGGTCCATCATCTCGAAGATGTCGAACGAGCCGGCGAACGGATCGGCCGGGGTGGGGCCGGTATAGGCGCGGGGTGCCTGGGCATGGTGCTCGGCCTGCTCGTGGCCGGTTTCGGCATCGTGCTGACGGTTGCGGTTGCGTCCGCCGCGACGGCGACGGCCGCGCGAAGCCGTGTCGCCTTCGCCGGCATCGCTCCGCTCGGTCGTGACCGATTCGGCCGGCTTGTCGGCGGTCTGCTCGGCCGCGATGGGCGCGCTCCCGGCGTCGTCTTCGCCTTCGTCCTGGTCGGCATCGTGCTCGTGCTGCTCGCCGCCGGCCTCGATGCCGTTCTCGACGCCGTTCTCCGGGCCGTTCTCCCGACGGCCGCCACGACGGCGGCGGCGGCGCTTGCGGCGGCGTCCGTTCTCGTCGCCTTCGCCGACGCCGGCATGGGCGTCCGCCTGCGGCGCGGCGGGACGCACCGGGTCGCCGACACTCTCATCGGTCTCGGCCTGCTCGAACGGATCGAACGAAGGCGGCGCGGACGCGGCGATCGGCACGGTGGTGACGGCAGGGCTTTGCTGAGCCGGTGCGTGCTGGGCCGGCACCTGCTGGAGCGGAGCGGCCGGCGGCAGATAGGGGCGAATGCGGTCGATGCGCAGATTGGGCGGCAGCAGCGAGTCGTCCGCGGCGAGATGCACGGTGAGGCCGTAGCGGGCCTCGATCTCGCCCAGCCAGGCGCGCTTGTGGTTCAGCACATAGAGCGCGACCGCGCCGGCCACGTGCACCAGGATTTCGGACGCCTTGCGCTTGCCGGCCTCCTCCTCGATCGCTCGCAGAACGTGCAGCGCCGAGCTCTCCGTGCCGCGCACGAAGCCGGTGCCGGCGCAATGCGGGCAAGTGACGAAGGAGCTTTCGGCGATGGACGGGCGCAGTCGCTGGCGCGACATCTCCAGCAGGCCGAAATGCGAGATGGAGCCGACTTGGATGCGGGCGCGATCGTTGCGCAGCGCGTCCTTCAGGCGGCGCTCCACCGCAGCGTTGTTGCGGCGGACCTCCATGTCGATGAAGTCGATCACGATCAGGCCGGCGAGATCGCGCAGACGGAGCTGCCGGGCGACCTCGTCCGCAGCCTCCATGTTGGTGCGGAACGCCGTTTCCTCGATGCCGCGCTCGCGGGTGGAGCGGCCGGAGTTCACGTCGATGGCCACCAGCGCCTCGGTCTGGTTGATCACCAGATAGCCGCCGGAGCGCAACTGCACGGTGGGCTGCAGCATCGCATCGAGATGATGCTCGACGCCGTAATGGCCGAACAGGGTCTGGCCGCCGTCGCGCCAGAGGCTGACCTTGTTGGCGTGGGCCGGCATCAGCATGCGCATGAACTCGCGCGCGCTCTTCCAGCCGGCTTCGCCGTCCACGATGATCTCTTCCACGTCGCGCGTATAAACGTCGCGGATCGCGCGCTTGATCAGGCTGGCTTCCTCGTAGACGAGGCAGGGCGCGACCGAGGCGAGCGTGGTTTCGCGGATGTCGTCCCAGGTGCGCAGCAGGTATTCACCGTCGCGCCGGATCTCGGCGCGCGGGCGCTGCGCGCCGGCGGTGCGCACGATCATGCCCATGCCGCGGGGGATTTCGAGCTCCTGGGTGATCTCCTTGAGCCGGCGACGATCGGCGGCCGAGGTGATCTTGCGCGACACGCCGCCGCCGCGCGGCGAGTTCGGCATCAGCACGGAGAAGCGGCCAGCGAGAGAGATATAGGTGGTCAGCGCGGCGCCCTTGTTGCCGCGCTCCTCCTTGACGACCTGCACCAGGATGATCTGGCGGCGACGCATCACCTCCTGGATCTTGTACTGGCGCAGGAAGCGTGCGGTGCGTCGCTGGGCGTGACCGTCATCGGCGGATTCGCCGCTGACGGTTTCGGGTGCCGGGCCGTCCTGCTCCTCGCCATCCTCGAACTGCTCGCCATCGACGGCCGGAACCACGTCGCTCTCCGCGACCACGGTCTCGGCCTCGATCTCGAGCGGCATTTCGGTCACCGGGCGATCGTCCCCCCGATCGTTCTCTGCGGCGGAGGAGGGTTCGTCCGGCGTGGCGGGCAGCATCGCCTCGTTGGCCGGCACGTCCGGATGAGTGTCGGCGCCGATATCGATTCCGGCATCGGGGCCGGCTTCCCGTTCCGCGTGCGCGTCGTCGTCATTGCCACGGCCGGCGCGCTCGTTCTCCTCGTCCTCGCGGTCGGCGCGGGCCTCCTCGGCGCGGGCTTCCTCCTCCTGAAGCGCGATCAGCCTTTCGCGGTCGGCGACGGGGATCTGGTAGTAGTCGGGGTGGATCTCGCTGAAGGCCAGGAAGCCGTGACGGTTGCCGCCGTACTCGACGAAGGCCGCCTGGAGGCTGGGTTCGATCCGGACGATCTTGGCGAGGTAGATATTGCCCTTGAGCTGCTTCTTGGCGGACGTCTCGACGTCGTAATCGTCGAGTCTGTTACCGTCCAGGACGACGACGCGCGTTTCTTCTGCGTGCGTCGTGTCGATCAGCATACGCTTGGTCATAAGCGGAAAAGCTCCGAAAGGCCGGGGGGCGGCTTCCCGGGCCCGGATCGGCCGCGCGCCGGAAGCGATCGGATCGCGCCGGGTTCAGGCCTGTCGGGGTGGGGGAAGTCGCGGCTCGCGCGGCAAAGATGGGGGATCGGAACGGCGACGCGGCGCGCAGAACGCGAACCAGAGCGGAGACGGCGCGGCGCCATGCCGCTTTCGTTCCGTGTGCGCTGGTCTGCGGGTTCGCGGGGGTCATCCGGTCCTTAGGCGTCATGGTGGCGGAACCGCGCGGTGCTCGTCGAAGCACCTGGGCGGGTCCCGCCGGGGGCGGGCGTGGCCTTGCGGGAACGATCGGGATCGTCCTGGCGGGCGCGGCATTCCGTTCGCCGTGCGACCGCTCTCCCGTCGAGGAGGGCGTTGAACGCGATACACCCGCGAACCGGGATGCCGGACGGACGCAGTTGCCGCTCGCGATGGTTTCCAGAACCGTCGCTCCGCCTCGCCTGCATGCGCGTCACACTGCCTTAGGATGCGCGAAAGCGACACGATCCGCAAGCGCGCCTCGCTTCGGCCCGGAAACGCTGGCGGCAGCGGCCCGGGGCAGGTAGCGTGCCGCTTCACGATCGACGCGGTGCGCTGATGGCGAACGAAGAAGCGGGTCCCGAAGCGGCCGGGCCGGAACGGCGCGATGGGCCGGACGGAACGCGGCGGCAACTCCTTGGTCTGGGCGGCGGCGCTACGCTGCTGGCGCTTCTGGGCGCGCCTTCGGCTCTCGCCGCGCCGCATCGCCGGCTGGCCGCGCCAGCGACGATCGGCCGGGCAAGGCCGCCGAAGCCGCTGGTCATGCTCGATCCCGGCCATGGCGGCAAGGATCCCGGCGCCATCGGCGTGTCCGGCACCTATGAGAAGCATATCGCCGAGGCGGCGGCCTCCGAGCTGCAAACCATGCTCATGCGCTCTGGACGCTACCGCGTCGCCATGACGCGCGGCCGCGACATCTTCATTCCGCTGGAAGACCGGGTCGCCATTGCCGAAGGCAAGCAGGCGGCGCTGTTCATCTCTATGCATGCCGACGCTCTGCACGATCATGGCGTACGCGGCGCCAGCGTGTACACCCTGTCCACCGGCGCCTCGGACGCGCAGACCGCAGCCCTGGCGAATACGGAAAACAGCGCCGATCGCTTCGCCGGGCCGCGCTTTCACGGCACGTCGCCCGACGTCCAGCGCATCCTGGCCAGCCTGGTGCGCGAGGAAACCAGGACAGGCTCGGCGCGCATGGCCGGAAACGTGGTGCGGTCGTTCCGGCCGAGCGGCATCGGCCTGCTCACCAACCCGTCGCGACACGCCGCCTTCGTGGTGCTGAAGGCCGCGGATATTCCCAGCGTTCTGGTGGAGATGGGATTCATGTCCAACCGGCTGGACGAGGCGGCGCTGCGTCAGGCGTCGCATCGCACGGTGGTGGCGAGCGCGATGATGCGGGCGGTGGACGGGTTCTTCGCCGGCGGAAGCGCCTATACCGGGCTCCAGGGCTGAACCGGCCAGCCCCTTCTTTCGCCGGCCCCTTCTTTCAGATGAACTGCCCGCGCAGGAAGCCCAGCGCCGGCAGGGGTGTCCAGGCGCGCGGCAGATCGGCGCGCCGGATCGGGGCGACGCTGTAGCGCGGTACCGGCTCGCGCAGGCTGCGCAGGAAATGGCTGTAGGCCCGGACCTGCTGCTCGCGCCAGGCGCGGTCGGCCAGGGCGGCGTCTCGGGCGGCGAAGATTTCGGCGACCCGGCTGATGCGGCCGGCTTCCGCGATCACCGCCCAGAGCGTGTCGTCGCGGCCACCCTGGGGCGAGGCGGGGCGGAACGGCACCACCTCACTCATGGGCCGGTCCTGTCTGCTCTGGACGCGCGGACGGAACGAGGCCGGCGCGGCGGGAACGCGAACCCTGGTGCGGTTGCGACGATGCTCACGCCGATACGAGACCATGCTCGACGCCGCGCGGCAAGGTGACGGTTGGGAGGCGCGCCGGAACCGGCCGCCCGGCCGGTCGTTGCGTGCCGAGAGCGACCGGCCCGCGTCGATCGTGCTTGCCGCCGCCGGTCCGGGGCGATAGGAGCCGTTCCATGCTGCGACTCATCATGATGCTGCCTTTCCTGATCGTCCTGGTGGCCTTCGTGCTGATGAACCAGACGCCGTCCTCGATGGAGCTGCCGTCGCTGTCGTGGCAGTCCTCCGCCGGTGCCATCGCCTTGATTTCCGCCGGCGTGTTCTTCGTGCTGGGCGCGCTGCTGGTCTGGTTTTCCGAACTCGGTCAGCGCCGTCGTGCGCGCCGCGCCGAGCAGCAGGTGAAGCAGCTCGAAGCCAAGCTGGCGGATCTGCATGCGCAGATGAGCCAGGCGGTGGCGCAGCACAGCACCACCTACGCGACGACGCCGGCCGCCATTCCCGCCAGCAGCCCGTATCTGGCGCCCTGAGAGCGGTTCATGTCCCGCCGCACCAAGCTGATCCTGGCGCTCGATACCACCGACGCCGCGCAGGCCAGCGCCTGGGCCGATGGCGCCGGGCGGAGCTGCGACGCCCTGAAGCTGGGGCTGGAATTCACCTATGCGCGCGGCTTCGATGCCGTCCGGGCCGTGGCCGGAACCCGGCCCTTGTTCCTGGACCTCAAGCTGCACGACATCCCCAACACCGTCGCCGGCGCCGTCCGCGCGCTGGCGCCGTTGCGGCCCGCCATGCTGACGATCCATGCCGGCGGCGGGGCTGCGATGATCGAGGCGGCGCGTCGCGCCGTGGAGGACGGGTTTCCTCAGGGCGAGCGGCCCTTGCTGCTCGCCGTGACGGTGTTGACCAGCCTGGATGCGGAATCGCTGCATGCTGTCGGTGTCGCCGGAGGGCCGAGGCAGCAGGTGCTGCGTCTGGGCCGTCTGGCGACGCAGTCCGGCGCGGACGGGCTCGTCTGCAGCCCGCACGAGGTATCGGCCTTGCGTGATACGCTCGGCGACGCGCCGTGTCTGGTGGTACCGGGCATTCGTCCCGCCGGTGCGGCCCAGGGAGACCAGAAGCGCGTGATGACGCCGGGCGAAGCGGCTCGCATGGGCGCGGACTGGATCGTGGTCGGCCGTCCGATCACCGGCGCCTCCGACCCTGCTGCCGCGGCGCGTGCGATCGCCGCCGAACTCGATGCCGGCTGAGATCGAGCCGGTCCGGGTCAAGATTTGCGGCCTCTCCGAACCGGACACGCTGGATGCCGCCGTCGCGGCCGGTGCGGACTGGGTCGGGTTCGTCCTTTTTCCCCGTTCGCCGCGCTACGTGTCGGTCGAACGGGCGGCGGAACTACGACGGAGGGTGCCGGATACGGTCGGCGTGGTCGCGCTGCTGGTGAAACCGGGCGACGCGGAGATCGATGCGGCGCGGGCCGCGCTACCGAGGGCGATCCTGCAGATCTACGACGATACGTCCCGCTGCATGGCGATCCGGGCGCGTGTCGGTGCGCCGGTCTGGCAGGCGATCGGCGTCGACCGGGCCCGGGATCTGCCGGTCGAGAGCATGCTGGATGGGTTGGTCGTGGAGTCGCGTCCGCCTGCCGGGGCGGATCGGCCGGGCGGCAATGGTCAGGGCTTCGACTGGCGCATCACCGCCGGCTGGCGCGCCCCGGCGCCCTGGCTGCTGGCTGGCGGGCTGACGCCGGACAACGTGGCGAAGGCTATCCGCCAGAGCGGAGCGCGTGCCGTGGATGTGTCGTCCGGCGCGGAACGGGCTTCAGGGCAAAAGGACGTAGAGCTGATCGCGGCGTTCGTCCGCGCTGCCAGGAGTGCTTCCTGACCGAGCGCGCCGGACGGGACCGGCGCAGGCCTTGAACGGCGGACCGCGCGACAGAAGCCGCGCGGCGGGAAGGAAAGCGGCAGGCCGTCAGTAGCCGTAATAGCCGTAGGACGGAGTGACCACCACGGGTGCCGGCGCGGCATAGCCGTAGACCGGAGCCGGTGCGACATAGACCGGCGGGGGCGGGGCATAGGCGTAGGCGGGGTAGCCATAGCCGCCATAAGGTGCCGCGGCGGCGGCGCCGATGGCCGCGCCGGCGAGCAGGCCGACGCCCAGCCCGACGCCCGCGCCGCCCCAGCCGCGATGATAGCCGCCCCAGCCGTGGTGGTAGTAGCCGCCGCCCCAGCCGCCGCGATAACCGCCCCAGGCATGGGCGGGCTGTGCCGCGATGGTGGTGCCCGCCAGACCGAGCACGGCAGCAGCGGCAAGCAACATGGACCTACGCATCGACATCTCCCTTCCGGCGATCATCTGGCCGGTATGAGAGATAAGGAGTCGATCAAGACGAAACAAAGGCGGCAACGTGTCGGGATCGTATCCGCCGCGATTCGTGATCGCCGCCGTCCGGGGAGACCGGACGGCGGCGGCACGGATCAGTAGCGGTAGAGGTCGTGCTTGAACGGGCCGGCGTTGGATTCGAGCCCGATATAGGCGGCCTGGGCCTGGGACAGGCGGGTCAGCTCTGCGCCGACCTTGGCCAGATGCAGGGCCGCGACCTTCTCGTCGAGCGCCTTCGGCAGGGTGTAGACCTTGCGCTCGTACTTGCCTTCGGGCGCGGTCCAAAGCTCGATCTGCGCCAGGGTCTGGTTGGTGAAGGACGCCGACATCACGAAGGACGGGTGGCCGGTGGCGTTGCCCAGGTTCACCAGACGGCCTTCGGACAGCACGATCAGGCGCTTGCCATCCGGGAACTCGACCTCGTCCACCTGCGGCTTGACGTTGTCCCAGCGGAAGTTGCGCAGGCCCTCGATCTGAATCTCGGAGTCGAAATGGCCGATATTGCAGACGATCGCGCGGTGCTTCATGGCGCGCATGTGGTCGACGGTGATGACGTCGATATTGCCGGTGGCGGTCACGAAGATGTCGCCGCGCGGGGCGGCCCTCTCCATGGTGACGACCTCGTAGCCTTCCATCGCCGCCTGCAGGGCGCAGATCGGATCGGCCTCGGTGACCAGAACGCGGCAGCCGGCGTTGCGGAGCGAGGCAGCCGAGCCCTTGCCCACGTCGCCATAGCCGGCGACCACGGCGACCTTGCCAGCCATCATCACGTCCGTGCCGCGACGGATCGCATCCACCAGGCTCTCGCGGCACCCGTAGAGATTGTCGAACTTGGACTTGGTGACGCTGTCGTTGACGTTGATGGCCGGCACCTTGAGCGTGCCCTTCTTGGCCATTTCCCACAGCCGGTGCACGCCAGTGGTGGTTTCCTCCGAGATGCCGCGTACGTCGGCGAGCATTTCGGGATATTTGTCGTGCATCAGAACGGTGAGATCGCCGCCATCGTCGAGGATCATGTTCGGCGTCCAGCCGTCAGGCCCGCGCACGGTCTGCTCGATGCACCACCAGAATTCCTCTTCCGACAGGCCCTTCCAGGCGAACACCGGAATGCCGGCCTCGGCGATCGCGGCCGCGGCCTGGTCCTGGGTCGAGAAGATGTTGCAGGACGACCAGCGCACGGTGGCGCCCAGCGCGATCAGGGTCTCGATCAGCACGGCGGTCTGGATGGTCATGTGCAGGCAGCCGGCGATGCGTGCGCCCTTCAGCGGCTTCGAGGCGCCGAACTCCTCCCGGAGCGCCATCAGGCCGGGCATTTCGCCTTCGGCGATGGAGATTTCCTTGCGGCCCCAGCCGGCCAGGCTGATGTCCTTGACCTTGAAGTCCTGCGTCTGGCTCATGATGCCGTCCGATCCTTAGTTCGCGCGTCGTGTCGGGCGCGGATATATCGCGGGCCGGTGCAAAGCGGAAGGAAGGCATGCCGAACGGGCGTCTGGCCGGCGCCTCCTGTTCCTGCACAAGATAAAGCTCGTCGCAGAAGGACCGCCGCCGGATGTTCACACTCGCCGCGCTGGAAGCTGCCCTGGAGGCAGTGCATCGTGTGTTTCCCGGGACGCCGCAATACGACTGGCCGCTGTTGAGCGGGCGGGTCGGCACCGAGACCTGGGTGAAGCACGAGAACCACACCCCGATCGGTGCCTTCAAGGTGCGCGGCGGGCTGATCCATGTGGAACGCGTGGCGCGCGCAGGCCTGGCGCCGAACGGGCTGATCTCCGCCACGCGCGGCAATCACGGCCAGTCGCTCGCCTTCGCGGGCCGCCGTTTCGGCGTGCCGGTGACGATCGTGGTCCCGCACGGCAACAGCGAGGAGAAGAACGCCGCCATTCGTGCGCTGGGCGCCAAGCTCGTCGAGCATGGTGCGGATTTCGATGCGGCGCGGCTCGAAGCGGTGCGCCTGGCCGGCGAGCAGGGGCTTCGTTTCGCGCCGTCCTTCCATGCCGATCTGGTGCTGGGCGTCGCGACCTGGGCGCTGGAACTGTTCCGCGGCGCGCCGAAGCTCGATGTCCTGTACGTGCCGATCGGGCTCGGCTCCGGCATCTGCGGCGCCATTCTCTGCCGCGATCTGCTGGGCCTCTCGACCGAGATCGTCGGCGTGCAGAGCGAAAAGGCGCCGGCCTATGCACGTTCCTTCGCGGAAGGGCGGCCGGTGCAGCTCGACAGCGCCGATACGCTCGCCGACGGGCTCGCCGTACGGATTCCGGACCCGGAGGCGTTGCGGATCATCCAGGGCGGCGCTTCGCGGATCGTCACCGTATCGGAAGACGCGATCGCGGCGGCGATCCGCGCCTATTGGCACGACACGCATAATCTGGCGGAAGGAGCCGGGGCGGCGCCGCTCGCCGCTCTACTCGGCGAGCGAGAGCAGCAGCGTGGGCGCCGGGTCGGCGTGGTGCTGTGCGGCGGCAATATCGATCTTGCGTTGTTTCGGCGCTGGGTCTTGGAAGACTGAAGGACAAGAATCTTCTTTTCTGAAGAAAAAGAAGCAAAAAGACTTTTGTCTGTTTGGTCCGAATAGGCGGTCAAGCATCAGTCTGGACGGACGAAAGGTCTTGGTTCTTTCTTTCAAGAAAGAACGCCCTTGCTTCTACTTCGCCCAACGCAGCACCAAGGGATCGAGTCGGCGCGCGATCTCGATCAGCCCGGCGCGCGTGTCTGGATGCACCGGCACGACCGGTGCGCGCGGCGCTTCGCAACGGATGATTCCGCCTTCCTGCATCAGGATCTTGGCGGCCTGGGCGCCGCATTGCCGGTTCTCGTGATTGATCAGCGGCAGCCAGCGCGCATAGGCGGCTGCGGCGTCTTCGCGATCGCCTGCCGCATGGGCGTCGAGGATGGCGCGGATGCCGTCCGGGAAGCCGGCACCGGTCATCGCGCCGGTGGCGCCTGCATCGAGATCGGCCATCAGGGTGATGGCTTCCTCGCCGTCCCAAGGCCCTTCGACGGCATCGCCGCCCAGCGCGATCAGCTCGCGCAGCTTGGCGGCGGCCATCGGCACCTCGATCTTGAAATAGGACACCTGCTCGATCTCCCGCGCCATGCGCGCCAGCAGGGGCGCGGACAGGCTGGTGCCGCTGACCGGCGCGTCCTGGATCATGACCGGGATCCGGATCGCATCCGACACGGCGTGGAAGAACCGCTCGATGCCCGCTTCGGGCAGCCGGATGGTGGCGCCGTGATAGGGCGGCATCACCATCACCATCGACGCTCCCATCGCCTGCGCCTCGCGCGAGCGTTCCGCGCAGATCCGGGTGGAGAAATGGGTGGTGGTGACGATCACCGGCACGCGCCCCGCGACGTGATCGAGGATGCAGCCGGCGAGCTGGCTCCGTTCCGCGTCGGAAAGCGCGAACTGCTCGGAGAAGTTGGCGAGGATGCACAATCCGTCCGAGCCGGCATCGATCATGAAATCGACCGCCCGACGCTGGCCGTCGAGATCGAGCGCGCCGGACGGATCGAAGATGGTCGGCACGACCGGAAACACGCCGCGGAAACGGGCAGGCCGGGACATGGTCGTCTCCCTGGACAAATGTCGGATGGCGCGATCAGGCCGGGGCGGATGTGCGTCGCAGCGACGACAGCACGCCCCCGGACAGGATCTGCTGGAACGCGATGAAGGCGAACAGCAGCGCGCCCGTGACGATCTTGGCCCACCAGGAGGACAGATTGCCGTCGAAGGTGATGTAGGTCTGGATCAGCCCCTCGATCATCACGCCCACGAACGAGCCGAACAGCGTGCCGACGCCGCCGGACAGAAGCGTTCCGCCGATCACCACCGCGGCGATCGCGTCGAGCTCGTTGCCGACGCCGGAAAGCGAGTAGCCGGACGAGGTGTAGAGCGAGAAGATGATGCCCGACAGCCCGGCCAGCAGCGACGACAGCATGTAGACGCGGATGGTGGTGCGGGCGACGGGAATGCCCATCAGCGTCGCGGAGCTGCGGCTGCCGCCGAGCGCATACACGTTGGCGCCGAACCGCGTGAAATGCAGCAGCACGCCGCAGACGACGAAGACCAGCAGCATCACCATGGTGATGAGCGGGATTTGTCCGCCGCTGGGGATATGCAGCCGGAAGCCGACCAGCGCGGCATAGACCGGCGAGTTCACCGGGATCGACTGGGTGGAGAGCAGGAAGGCGCCGCCGCGGGCCAGGAACAGCCCGGCCAGGGTGACGATGAAGGGCGGCATGTCGAGATACTGGATCAGCGCGCCCATGGCCGCGCCGAACCCGGCCGACAGCGCCAGCACCAGCACGAAGGCGAGCGGCGCCGGAATGCCCCAGGGGCCGATCGCCAGTGCCAGGAACACGGTGGTGAAGCCGAGCACCGCGCCGACCGACAGATCGATTCCGCCCGAGATGATGACGAAGGTCATGCCGACGGCGAGCACGCCGAGATAGGCGTTGTCCGTCAGCAGATCGGCGACCACGCGTGTGGAGGCGAAATGGCGGAAATGCAGCCCGCAGACGGCGAAGCCAAGCAGGAAAACGATCGTGGTGACGATCACCGGCAGCCGGCTCATGGCTGTGCTCCTTGTTGCCGGGCCGGGGCGGGTTCGGTGGCCTTCGGCGGCGCGGCGCTCCTGGCGAATACTCTGCGCAGGCGCGGCGCCTGGGCCAGCAGCACGGCCAGCACGACCACCGCCTTCACCACCAGGTTGAATTCGGCCGGCAGCCCGGACAGCAGGATGCCGGTGTTCATCGACTGGATGATCAGCGCGCCGACCACGGCGAGACCGATGGAGAAACGCCCGCCCAGCAGCGAGGTGCCGCCGATCACCACGGCGAGGATGGCGTCGAGTTCGAGATAAAGTCCCGCATTATTGGCGTCTGCGCCGAGAATGTCGGCGGCGGCCAGGATGCCGGCGACTGCGGCGCACACGCCGGACCAGGCATATACCGCGACCGTCATGCCACGCGTCTCGATGCCGGCCAGCCGGCTCGCGCGGGCATTGCCGCCGGTCGCTTCCACCATCAGGCCGAGCGCCGTGCCGCGCACCAGAAGCCCGGTGACGACGATGGCGCCCGCGGTCACCACCACGGCCGCCGGCACGCCGAGCACCGATCCGCCGCCGAACCACGACAGGCCGGGCGCGGAGAAGGTGAGGATGCGTCCGCCGGTGATGAGCTGCGCCACGCCGCGTCCGGCTACCATCAGGATCAGCGTGGCGACGATCGGCTGGATGCGCAGGAAGGCGACCAGGATGCCGTTCCAGATCCCGCAGACGAGCCCGATCAGCAGGGCGGCGCCGATCGTGATCGCCAGCGGCTCGCCCGCGAGCGTAGCCGCGACGGCGCCGCTGATGGCCATGACCGCGCCGACGGACAGGTCGATTCCGCCCGTGGCGATGACGAGCACCATGCCGAGGGAGAGCATTGCCACCGGCGCACCGTGGTTGAGCACGTCGATGACGCTGCCGAATAAGCGGCCGCCACTCATGCGGATATCGAAGAAGCCGGGCGACACGGCGCGGTCGATCGCGAGGATCGCCACCAGTGCGATGATCTGCGGCAGGGCGGCGCGCGGGATGCGCGGCAGGCGCCGCGTGGCGCCGGGGGCCGTATGCACCGCGCCGCTCATGCCACCTCCTCCCTGGCCACCTGCTCCTTGGCCGCCTGCTCTTTGGGTGCGACGTCGTCGGAGGCGATCGCCGCGAGAATGGAGGATACGGTCACGGATTCGCCCTCGAGGCTGGCCACCTGCTTGCGGTCGCGCAGCACGAGCACGCGATCGGCATAGGTGACGATCTCGTCGAGCTCGGAAGACACCACCAGCAAAGCGAGGCCGTCCTCGCACAATCTGCGGATGAGTTGGATGATTTCAGCATGCGCGCCGACATCGATGCCGCGCGTCGGTTCGTCGAGAATGAGGATGCGGGGTTCGGTGGCGAGCCAGCGCGCCAGCAGCGCCTTCTGCTGGTTGCCGCCGGAGAGCAATCCGATCGGCCGTTCCGGATCGGGCGGGCGGATGTCGAGCGCCTTGATGAAGCGCCTGGCGATCGCGTCCTGCTCGCGCCGGGGGATCGGGCGCCACAGGCCACGCCGGGCCTGCAAGGCGAGAATGATGTTCTCGCGCACGGTGAGTTCGGCGACGATGCCTTCGGTTTTCCGTTCCTCCGGGCAGTAGCCGATGCGCTGGCGCAAGGCATCGCGGGGCGAATGGAGCCGGGTGGATTTGCCGTCGAGCTGCGCCGTGCCGCTATCCGCCTTGTCGGCGCCGAACACCAGACGGACGGTTTCCGTGCGTCCTGAGCCGAGCAGGCCGGCGAGACCGACCACTTCGCCGCGATGCAGGTCGAGATCGAACGGATCGATCGAGCCGCGCCGGCTCATGTCGCGGAAGGCGCCGATGCAGTCGCCGCGCGGGCGACCGGCGTCCCGTGTGGACACGGAATGCTCCAGCGCGCGGCCGAGCATCATGTGGATCAGTTCCATGCGCGGCAGCGCGGCCGTCTCGCGCTCGCCGACCAGACGGCCGTTGCGAAGAACCGTGATGCGGTCGCACACCGCATAGACCTGGTCGAGGAAATGCGTGACGAACAGGATGGCGAGGCCGCGGGCGGCGAGGTCGCGCATCACGCCCAGCAGCACTTCGACCTCGTGCGCGTCGAGACTGGCCGTGGGCTCGTCGAGGATCAGCACGCGCGCGGACAGGTCCACGGCGCGGGCGATCGCGCAGATATGCTGCACGGCGACGGAATAGCTTCCGAGCGGACGCCCGGGATCGATATCGAGCCCGAATTCGCGCAGCAGGGCGCTGGCGCGTTTGCGCATGACCCCGCCCTGCACGATCCCGAAGCGCGTGGGCTGACGGCCCAGGAACAGGTTTTGCGCCACCGAGAGGTTCGGCAGCAGGTTCACTTCCTGGTAGACGGTGGCGAGCCCGGCCGCCACCGCTTCTTCCGTGGTGCGCGGGGCGATGTCCTGCCCGCACAGCCGCACCGTCCCGGCATCGCGTCCCTGCACGCCGGTGACGGTCTTGATCAGGGTCGATTTGCCAGCCCCGTTCTCGCCGAGCAGGGCGTGGATCTCGCCCGCACGCAGCACGAGACCGACCTCGTGCAGAACCTGGATCGCGCCGAAGCTCTTGGAAAGGCCGCTTATCTCGAGCAGCACTTCCCCGTTGGGGCTGGCATTCATCGGATCAGCTCGTCAGTAGCCGAGGTTCTTTTTCTCGTCGTAGATCTGCTGCAGATCGCTGTCCTGCGACGTATGCAGCGTCGACTTGGTTTCGATCCATTTCGGCGGCACCGTGCCGGACTTCTTGTAGGCGTTCAGCGCCTGGAAGGCGGGACCGGCCATGTCGGGCGTGAGCTCGACGGTGGCGTTGGCTTCATGGGCCATCATGGCCTTGAACATGTCGGGGACGGAATCGACCGAAACGGTCAGGATGTCCTGACCCGGCTTCAGTCCCGCTTCCTTCATCGCCTGGATGGCGCCGATCATCATGTCGTCGTTATGCGCGTAGACGGCGCAGATATTCTTGCCGCCGACGGATTTGATGAAGCTTTCCATCACCTGCTTGCCCTGCGAGCGGGTGAAATCGCCGGTCTCGGAGCGGATGATCTTGATGTTCGGGTCCTTGGCGACCGCGTCGTCGAAGCCCTTCTTGCGGTTCGCGGCGACGGAGGCGCCGACGGTGCCTTCGATCTCGACCACGTTGCAGGGCTTGGAGCCCACGGCCTTCACCAGCCAGTCGCCGGCGACCTGCCCCTCATGCACGCTGTCGGAGGTGACGGCGGTGAGGTAGAGCGCCTTGTCGGCCGGGTCGATGTCGCGGTCGAGCAGGATCACCGGGATCTTGGCGTCCTTGGCCTCGGTCAGAACCTGCGTCCAGCCGGTCGCGACGACCGGAGCCAGGAAGATTCCGTCCACGCCCTGGGCGATGAACGAGCGGATCGCCTTGATCTGGTTTTCCTGCTTCTGCTGGGCGTCGGCGATCTTCACCGTGTCGCCGTTCTTCTTGGCTTCCTGCCTGGTGACGGTGGTCTCCGCCGCGCGCCAGCCGGATTCCGAGCCGATCTGCGAGAAGCCGACCGTCAGCCCCTCGGCCCTGGCCACGCCGCCGGCGCACAGCGTCGCTGCGATCGCCGCAGGCAGCATCACGCTCCTGATACCCATTCCCTTCCTCCCCGTTCGATCTCTTCGGATCGTGCCGGACGACGTTTCGCCGTCCGGATGTTGTTCGGCGTCTCGTCTGTGCTGCGCTGCAACAAACGCGATCGTCGTGCCTGGCCGTTCCGCCACCGACAGCATCCGCCGATCGCGAGCCGGTGGCAACTGCTTGTCTGACAAAATGAACGAACCCTCTCGCGTGCCGGGCCCGCGGGTGCGAGGCATCTTGCAATCTGGCGCGCTTCTCCGCACAACCGCACTCTTGTCAGACAAAAGGGCGGCCGACTAACGTGCCCCCGTTGAGGGAGAACAGCCGGTGTCCCAGACCGATGCGAACCGCGTGCTGACGCGCGAGACCTGGCCGATCGCGGCGGCGATGATCCAGTACGCCAACGTGCTTCCCGATGGCTCGTCCGTGCAGGACCAGAGCCCGGAGGACTGGGCCGCCACCATGGGCGAGATCGCCGATGCCGGTTTCACCGAGATCGATCCGACCGATTGCTGGCTGCGCGTCGCCGACCTGACGCAGCCGCGTCGCGATGCGTTCAAGCAGGCGCTGAAGACCGCCGGCCTGACGGTTCCCGCGATCTCCACCGCCCGGCGCTCCATCATCGATCCCGAGCGCGGCGACGAATATCTGGCCTACTGCCACCGCGTGATCGACGCCGCCGCCGATCTGGGTGCGCGCACCGTGTGTTTCGGCCTGTTCGGGCCGCTGACCGAGGCGCAGAAGCGCGTGCTCTGGTTCTGGACCGTGGACGGGCATCGCAATCCGGACGATCCGGCGGTGTATCGCCGCGCCGTGGACGGCATGCGCGAGCTCGGCGCCCATGCCGAACGGAACGGCCTCGATATCGCCCTGGAGATGTACGAGGACACCTATATCGGCACTGCGGACGGCGCCGTGCAGTTCGTGCGCGACGTGAACCATCCCGCGGTCGGGCTGAATCCGGATCTCGGCAACCTGGTCCGCCTGCATCGCCCGGTGGAGCACTGGGCCAGCATGGTCGAGAAGACGATGCCGTTCGTGCGCTACTGGCACGTGAAGAACTATCTGCGCATCGTCGACGAGAGCAAGAATGTGTATCTGAGCGCGCCCGCGCCGCTCGAGACCGGGCTGATCAACTATCGCGTCGCGGTGAAGCAGGCGATCGCGCACGGGTTCCGCGGCGCGTTCTGCTGCGAGCATTACGGCGGCGACGGCCTCAGCGTCAGTGCGAGCAACCGCGAATACCTGCGCCGGATCCTGCCGAAAGAACCGGTCTCTCGCTGACGCGAACGCCGTTTTCCCGAAGGCCGTCATCGATCCCGTTTCCCCCGGCGGGGACAGAAAGCCAAGACCATGACCCATATCGTTGAAACAGCCGAAAGCTTCGCCGACGCGGCCCTGCGCGGATACTGCGCGGTGTATGAGCGTCTGGTGCGCCCCGTGCCGGGCGGCGTGCTGCGCTCCACGGCCACGGCGGAAGGCAAGGTCGCCGTGGTGATCGGTGGCGGCAGCGGCCATTATCCGGCCTTCGCCGGCTATGTCGGACCCGGCCTCGCGGATGCGGCGGTCGCGGGAGACGTGTTCGCCTCGCCCGCCACGCGCCTGGTGGCATCCGTGGCACGCAAGGCGCATCGCGGCGGCGGCATCCTGCTGGGATTCGGCAACTATGCCGGCGACGTGCTGAATTTCGGCTTCGCGGCACAGCAGCTCCGTGCCGACGGCCTCGACGTGCGCGTCCTGGCGGTCACCGACGATGTAGCGAGTGCTGCCGCCGACGATACGGCGCGCCGTCGCGGCGTGGCCGGCGACATCGCCGTGTTCAAGATCGCCGGCGCCGCGGCCGAAGCCGGCGCCGATCTGGACGCGGTCGAGCGTCTGGCCCGCCATGCCAATGCGCGCACCCGTTCGTTCGGCGTCGCGTTCGGCGGCTGCACACTGCCGGGCGCGCACGAGCCTCTGTTCACCGTGGCCGAAGGCCGCATGGCGATCGGCCTCGGCATTCACGGCGAACCCGGCGTCAAGGAAACCGCGATCCTGCCGGCCTCCGAACTGGCCCGGCTTCTGGTGGATCGTCTGGTCGAGGAAGCGCCGCCCGGCGCGTCGGGCCGCGCGGCGGTTCTGCTGAACGGCCTCGGGGGCACCAAGTACGAGGAGCTGTTCGTCCTCTGGACGTTCGTGAGCGCAGCGCTGGAGAAAGCCGGAATCACGGCGGTGGCGCCGCTGGTCGGCGAATATGTCACCAGCCTCGACATGGAAGGCTGCTCGCTCAGCATCACCTGGCTCGACGACGAGCTGGAGCCGCTCTGGCTGGCACCCTGCGATTCCGCGGCGCTGCGGGTCGGCACCGTCCCGGCGACGGCGCCGGCGCCGGCCCTGCCGCCAGACGACGAGAACCGCCTGTCGTTTCCCGATTCGACGCCGGAAGGCCGCGAGGCGGGCCGGATCATGGCGCTCGCCCTGGGCCGCCTCGCCGCCACGCTGCGCAGCGCCGAGGCCGAGCTGGGCCGCATCGACGCTCTGGCCGGCGATGGCGATCACGGCCAGGGCATGACGCGCGGCTCGCAGGCCGCCGCCGACGCTGCCGCGAAGGCGTCCGAAGCCGGTGCGGGTGCTGCCGGCGTTCTGGCTGCGGCCGCCGATGCCTGGGCGTCGCGCGCCGGCGGAACCTCGGGCGTGATCTGGGGGCTCGGTCTGCAGACCGCCAGCACCGCCCTGAACGACCGCGTCCGTCCCAGCGCGGCGCAGATACGCGACGCGGCGACGCAGGCGCTGGAAGCGGTGATGCGTCTCGGCGGCGCGCGTCCGGGCGACAAGACCCTGGTGGACGCGTTCGCGCCGTTCGCGGAAACGCTGGCGGCGGATCTGGAACGGGAGCAGCCGATCAAGGTGGCCTGGGCGCACGCCACCGAGCGCGCGTTCGACGCCGCCAACGCGACGGCCGATCTGATGCCGAAGCTGGGGCGCGCGCGCATCCATGAGGATCGCAGCCGCGGTCATCGCGATGCGGGCGCCGTGTCGTTCGCGCTGGCCGCGCGCACGATCGGCGACACCATCAACGAGCAATGAGGATGCAGCTCGAGGTGCCGAGGCGCGTGGTCATCGGTGTCAGCCTCAAGATGTATATGGGGCTGGCGCAGACGAAGAGCTGGATGGATGCGCTCGCCGGCGTCGCGGCGGACGCCCTGCCCGACGGCGTCGACCTGTTCGTGATCCCGAGCTTCCTGTCCCTGCGCGATTCGCGCGACAGTCTCGCCGGAACACCGGTGATGCTCGGCGCGCAGGATGTGTTCTGGGAAGATGCGGGGGCTTTCACCGGCGAAATCTCGCCCACCATGCTGGTGGAAGCCGGATGCCGGATGGTGGAGATCGGCCATGCCGAGCGCCGCCGCCTGTTTGGCGAAACCGACGAGGTGGTCGGCAGGAAAACCGCCGCCGCTATCCGTGCGGGGCTGGTGCCGGTGCTTTGCATCGGCGAGGAGGCGCGCATGGAGCCGGCCCAGGCGGTGGATGCCTGCATGAGGCAATTCCGGGCGGCGACCGAGGGGACCGACCCCGCCGCGCCGCTGCTTGTGGCCTGGGAGCCGGTCTGGGCGATCGGTGCCGCCGAACCGGCAAGCCCCGATTTCATCCGCGCGGTCGGCGCAGGGCTGCGTGCGGCGCTCGGCGACCGTGCCGCGACGCGCCTGATCTATGGCGGCAGCGCCGGACCCGGGCTGCTGCGACAACTCGACGGCGCGGTGGACGGCCTGTTCCTGGGCCGGTTCGCGCACGACATCGACAATCTCCGCCGCGTCCTCGCGGAAGCGGGCGAGTGCGTTTCTCCCTTCTCTCACGCCGGATAAACAAGAATGATCGACACCATCAAGACTGCCGCCGTGATCGGCGCCGGCTACATGGGCGGCGGTATCGCGCAGTCGCTCGCCGCCGCCGGCATTTCCGTCACCCTGGCCGACGTCTCGGCGGAAGCCACCGAAGCGTCTCTGCAACGCCTGTTGCGCGAAGCGGGCGAGTTCGAGGCGCAAGGCCTGTTCCCGGCCGGCTCGACCGCCGCGATCACCGCCAACCTCCGCACCGCGCCCTCGATCGAGGATGCCGTTCGCGACGTCGATTTCATCGAGGAGGCGGTGCCGGAAGTGCCGGCGATCAAGCACGACGTGCTGCGTCGCATCTGCGCCGTGGCGCGTCCGGAGGCGATCATCGGCACCAACACCTCCACCCTGCCGGTGAAGCTGCTGGTGACGGCGGTGACGAACCCGGAACGCTTCCTCACCGTGCATTTCTCCAATCCGGCCCCGTTCATTCCGGGTGTCGAGCTGGTATCCGGCGAGGCGACCGATCCGGCGGTGATCCCGGTGGTGAAGGACATGCTGCGCCGGGCGAAGCGCTCCAGCGCGGAAGTCGCCGACGTGCCGGGCTTCGTTCTGAACCGGCTGCAATACGTGCTGCTCAAGGAAAGCAACTCGATCGTCGAGGAAGGCATCGCCACGGCGCGGGACGTGGACACGATCGTGCGCTCGACCTTCGGCTTCCGCCTGCCGTTCTTCGGCCCGTTCGCGATCGCCGACATGGCCGGTCTGGACGTGTATGCCAACTGCTTCAAGACGTTCGAGGATTCGTTCGGCGAGCGTCTCGCGACGCCCGAATTGCTGAAATCGCTGGTGGCGGACGGCAAGTACGGGGTCAAGAACGGCGAAGGCTTCTACGGCACGTTCGACCCGGAAATGGCGGCGAAGCTGGTGGCCTATCGCAACAAGGCCTATGCGCGCATGGCGCAGCTCCTGGAAGAGCTGGGTCCGTCGCCGCTGGAGCAGTAAGGCGTCTTTGACGTTTCTGTAAGCTGGCGTGACGGAGTAGGGGAGCTCTTCTTTTTCTGAAGAAAAAGAAGCAAAAAGACTTCTATCCGTTTGGTGACGAGCGTGCGGCTACGCACGTACCCGAACGGACAGAAGTTCTTTGGTTCTTTCTTTCAAGAAAGAACACCGCTTTGAATCCTGGCGCTGTCTAGCCCAGCGCATCCCGGTAGATCGCCAGCGCGTCCTCGCGCGTGACCGGGCGGGGATTGTTCACCAGCAGGCGCGTCTGCAGCATGGCCGCGTCGGCCATCTGGGAAAGATCGCTGTCCGAGACGCCGATCTCGCGCAGCGTGGTCGGAAGATTCACCGATCGGGCCAGCCTGTGCAGTGCGTCGATCAGGGCCGCCGCGCGTTGCGGCAGCGGCGTGTCGATCAGGTCAGGCGAGATGTCCGTCGCGATTTCCGCATAGTCGGCGGCGCAGGCCGGCTGGTTGAAGCGCATCACCGCACACAGCATCAGCGTCGTGGACACGCCGCGCGGCACATGGAAGCGTGCGCCGACCGGATAGGCGAGCGCATGCACCGCCGCCACGGGCGCGTTGCCGAAGGCCTGCCCGGCCATGCACGAGCCGAGCAGCATGGCGCCGCGCGCGGCACCGTCGCTGCCGTTCGCGACGGCGTGGCCGAGATGGGCGCCGAGCAGGCGCAACGCTTCCCGCGCCAGGCCGCGCGAGATCGGGTTCGCGTTGGGCGACGCCGAGCTATGCGCCTCGATGGCATGGATCATCGCGTCGAGCCCGGTGGCGGCGGTGATCGCCGGCGGCAAGCCGAGTGTCAGATCCGGGTCCAGCAGAGCGATGTCCGGGATCAGCAGCTGCGACGACACGCCTTTCTTGGCGCCACCGGCGGTGAGGATCGCCACGGGGGTCGCTTCCGAGCCGGTTCCGGCCGTCGTCGGCACCAGAAGCAACGGCAGGCGCGGACCCTTCGCCAGCTCGACACCGTAGATCGCATCGAGCGCCTCGCCGCTGCCGGCGATCAGGGCGGCGAGCTTGGCGACATCCATCGCAGAGCCGCCGCCGAACCCGATCACGCCGGTGGCGCGCATCCCGGAGGCGATGGCAACGGCCTCGTGGACGCTCCGGTCCGGCGGTTCCGGCAGGACGTCGGAGAAGATCGCAACCTCCGCCCCGGCGTTGCGCAACGCGGCGACCAGCGGGTCGGCCAGGCCAAGCCTGTGCACGCCTGAATCGGTGACCAGCAGCACGCGCGGGCCGAGCAGGGCGCCGATCTCGGCCGGCGGCCGGGCGGCCAGCCCCGCCCCGAAGCGGATCCGGCGCGGCACCTGGAACTCGAAGGATCGCATGATCGTGGCCTCCCTTTTGCCCGAGCTTGCCGCTGCCGGACGGAGCGGGCGAGGGCAGGCGCGAACACGATTCGGCGTGCTTCCCGCGCCGAAGGGCGGTGCTAGAGTCGCAGGCATGAGCGAATCGCCGTCGCTGTTTCCTCTCGCCGAACCCGCGCCATTGCGGCTGCCCTGGGAGATCCACCCCTCGCTCAAGGAGGAGCGGCTGAAAGTCTGCGCTCGCCTGCTCGCGGCGGCGCGCGCGGACGCGGTTCGTCTCGCCCAGCCCAGGCTCGGCGATGATGGCTGGTCGGTGGGCTGCCGCGCCTATGCGTTCGGTCGCAAGCGTCTGCGGGAGGCGGCCGACAAGGGGAGCCATCCCTGGTTGAGCATCCGCGACTCGTCCAACCGCTTCATCTTCCGCATCGGCGAGGTCGATGTGCGGTTCTTTCGCGGCTCGGCCGAGGAACCGTCGCGACGCGTTCTCCGCCGCTATGGGGAAGAGGCGCGGCAGATGGCGCTGGCGCTGTCGGTCGACATCACCGCTGGGCTGGTGTTCCGGTTCGCGCTCGAGGTGGACGAAGCCGGTGGCACGGAACGCGTCGTGTTCCTGGCCCTGCATGGCGAGGACGGGCACGCGGAGTGCTTGTGGCCGATTCCCCTGGATTCGGCACCCGTGAAGCGCGACCGCCCGATCGGCCAGCTCACGCTGCTGGGCGACGAGAGCCTGGCATGAGGCCGGCGGATCGGCTGGTCTCCCCTTGGGGAGAGCCAGTCCTGTCGTTCCGTCGCGTCAGGCGAGCTGGGCGTCCAGCGTCACCTCGGCGGTGAGCAGCTTGGAGATCGGGCAGCCAGCCTTGGCCTTGCCGGCGAGCTCCTGGAACTGCGTGTTCTCGATGCCCGGGATCTTCGCGCGCAACGTCAGCGCGGAGCGGGTCACGGCGAAGCCGTCATCCTTCTTCTCCAGGGTGACGACCGCCTTTGTGTCCAGCGACTCGGCGGTGAACCCGGCCTCGCCCAGGATCATGGACAGCGCCATCGAGAAGCAGCCGGCATGCGCCGCCGCGACCAGCTCTTCCGGGTTGGTGCCCTTCTTGCCCTCGAAGCGGGTGCTGAATCCGTAGGGCTGGTCATTCAGGACACCGCTTTCGGTGGAGATATGACCGATGCCGTCCTTGAGGCCGCCCTTCCAGACGGCGGAAGCGAATTTGTCCATGACCTGCGATCCCGTGCTGTTCGTGTGCGGGCGTGTTAACGCGATGCGGGCTCGGTTGTTCAATGCCCCCCGGCGAAGCACCATGCGTCTTCAACGCTAAGGGGGCGATGCATGGGACGCTGGCGCGATGGTCTGGCGATGGAGGAGGCCGGGGCCGGCGCCGTATCGGAGCCGGTGCCGCCGGAGCGCAAGACGATGCGCATGGACCGCGTGTTCTGGAGCCATTTCTCGCCCAATCTCGGCCCCGGCGGCTGGGTCACCGGCGTGCTGCTGGTGCATCTGGGGCTCGGCTTCTGGAGCGGTCTCGCGGCGATCCTGGTGGGCAATCTGGTGGGCGCCCTGCCCGTGGCGCTGGCCGCCGCGATCGGCCCCGTGACCGGCCTGCCGCAGATGGAGGCGTCGCGCCGCGCGCTGGGACGCCAGGGGCTGCGTCTACCGGCGTTCCTGAACTGGATCTACTGCATCGGCTGGGATGCGGTGAACAACGTGCCGGCGGCTGTGGCGCTGATCGCGCTGCTGGCCCTGGGCGGCGTCGGCGCGCCGTTCTGGCTGGCTTTGGGCGTGCTGGCCGCGATCCAGATGGTGGCCAGTATCTACGGGCATGACGTGGTGCAGGCCCTGCAGAAATATCTCGGCGCGCTGCTGCTGGTGACGCTGGGCGCGATCGGGATTCTGGTTCTGGTTCGCGCCGGCGGGGTGCCGCACGCGGCACATGCGCCGGGCGCGGCCGTCTTCGTGCTCGCCACCGCCATCCTGGCGTCGTTCAACCTGAGCTGGGCATCCTATTCCTCCGACTATACCCGCTATCTCCCGGCCGGCAGCGATCCCAAACGCGTCGTGCGCCTGGCCCTGTTCGGGCTGCTGGGCTCGGCGGTGCCGTTCCAGATCCTGGGCCTGCTGACCGCATCGGCCAGCGCGGAAGCCTCGCCCACGGCGGTGATCAACGGCCTGGCGCAGCAGGCGGGCTGGCTCGGCCCCGTGGTGCTGGGGGCTATCGCGCTGTCCTCGATCACCGGCAATTCGTTCAACGACAACACGGCGAGCTACAGTCTGATCTCGGCGGGAATCCGCGTGCCGCGTGTCTGGGCCGCGATCGTCACCGCGTCGATCGGCTACGGCCTGGCCGTGGCCGGCGCCGGTCACTACGCCGATCTCTATGCCTCCTATCTGGTGATGACGCTGTACTGGATCGCGCCTTGGATCGGCATCGTCCTGGCGGACTGGTATCTCGTGCACGACCGCAGGCCGTTGTCCGATCCGCCGGGCTGGACGCGCGGGGCGACGATCTTCGTGGTTACCGCCGTGCTGACCATCTCCCTGTTCTCGGTCAGCGACCTCTATACCGGCCCTGTGGCGCGTCTGCTCGGGGGCGCCGATATCGGCTATTATGTCGGTTTCGCCGTGGCCGCCCTGTGGTATGCCGCCGGCCGCAAGACCGCTCGAGTTGGAACATCCGCATGACCGAACAGAACGACACCCTGCCGGACCGCCTGGCCATCAATCCGCGTTCCCCGCATTTCGACGAGGCGCTGCTGGCGCGCGGCATCGGCATCCGCTTCAACGGCGTCGAGAAGACCAATGTCGAGGAATACTGCGTCAGCGAGGGCTGGATTCGCGTGGCGGTGGGCAAGACCATGGCCCGCGACGGCAGCCCGATGACCATGAAGCTGTCGGGCAAGGTCGAGCCCTATCTGCGCGACCAGAACGGCGCGGAACCGGCCGCCAATATCTAGGGAGAACCAGAGATCTCTATCCGTTTGGTGACGTCCCGAGCCATTCGCTCCTCACCAAACGGACGGAAGTCTTTTTGCTTCTTTTTCTTCAGAAAAAGAAGACCCTTTTCAGTCCGTCAGCGCCAGCAGGGCAAAGCTCGCCAGCCAGTGCTCGCCCATATAGTCGCCGGCCACTTCGCCGAGCGAGGCGGCGAGATGCCGTTCGGCCGCATCGAGAAGAAAGGTTTTCGCAACCCTGTCTTCGAGCATCGCCGCCAGGCCGCGCATGCACCAGGCGCGGCTGAGGTTGAGCCCGTCCAGATGGGCGATCCGGCCGTCGCTCCTGTCGCTGACCGATACAGGCGCGAACAGGGCGGCGGGTTCGCGCGCAGCCAGATCGGGCAGGAAGCGCGCGAACCAGGGCGCGAAGCGGTCCCGCGGCAACAGACGCGCCATCGCCAGCGCTTCCACCAGGATCGGCGACAGGAAATCCTCGCCGCTGGGCTCGAAGCCGCGCGCGTCGGCATCCTTGCCGAACCAGTGCGCGGCACGATCCCGCAGCAAGTCGGCGAGCGCCGTGTCGCCGGACAGGCGAGCGTAGCGCTGCATCAGCACCAGGGCGAATCCGGTGCTGGCATGGGTTCCGGCCCGTACCGGAAACGAAAGTTTGGGGAAATAGTCCCGGCACAGAGCGGCGAAATCCTCGGCCAGCGGCCGCAGGGCTTCGGCATGCGGGTCGCCGCTCTCCTGCAACTCGGCCCAGAGCATCATCAGCCACGCCCAGCCATAGGGGCGTTCGAAGCTGCGTGCACCGGGGCGATGCAGATAGGCGCGCTCGGCGGCGATCTTCTCTTCGGTGAAGCTGTCGGCGAACAATCTGTTGATCGCGCCCGCCTCAGCGATGCCGGGATGCAGCCGGCGCACGCGTGCGAGCAGCCAGAATCCGTGCACGCAGCTGTGCCAGTCGAAGCTGCCGAAAAAGATCGGGTGCATCGCGCGCGGACGATAGGCATCCGCGTCCGCGTTCATCACATGATCGGCCTTGTGCGGGTATTCGCGCGTGACGTGGCCGAGCGCGATGCGGGCGAACGCGCCGGCGAGCTCTGCCGGAAACGAGGGTGTCATCGGGGGGCTCCTGGAAACGCGCAGACCAGCAGAACGAGAATGTTGACGAGCAGCAAAAGCAGCGCCGTCGGTGCCTGCACGCGGATCACCGCATACTGGCTGCGCAGATCGAGCAGGGTGGTTGGAACCAGGTTGAAGGTTGCCGCCATGGGCGAGACGAGCGTGCCGCAGAAACCGGACAACATGCCGAGCGAGGCGACGATCGCCGGATCCGCGCCCAGATGCCGGACCAGGACCGGGATGCCGATTCCGCCCATCATGATGGGAAAGGCGGTGAAAGCGTTGCCGATCAGGACGGTGAGCCCGGCCATGCCGATCGCGAACAAGGAGGTGACGATCAGGGGAGAACTGAACGGAACCACGTCAGCAGTATAGGCGGCGAGAACCTTGCCCACGCCCGCGACGGCAAAGATGCCGCCGAGCGCGGCCAGAAGCTGCGGCAGCACCATGGCCCAGCCAAAATCATCCGACAGGCGCCGCGATTCCAGCACGATCGCGTCCCGCGGCGGCCGTGTCAGCATCAGGGCGAACGCCGTCGCGGCCAGAAGCCCGATCGTCAGCCCGTAGAGCGTGGCGTTGTGCGGATCGGTGAGCGGCCTGCCGTGCCAGGTGAGCTTCGGCAGCAGGACGGCGCCGGCGAAGGTCAGCAGCGGCGCCGAAAGCGCCGGCAGGAACAGGCGATAGCCGAATCGGTCCGACGCGGCCGTGCGCTCCGCCTCCGTCGTGGAGCGTGCCGCGCCGGGCCGGAGCCCGATCGTCGCCAGCGCCACCATCAGCAGCACCAGGGCGCCGTTCACGAGGTTCGGCAGAAACGGTCCCGCGCCGGCCGTGAGGGCGAAGGCGCCCCAGAACGCGGCGTTGCGGTAGCGCCTGGGCGCGTCGCGATCGGCCAGATGATGCAGCGCCGCCGCGGCCGGCAGCAGGGCCAGGACGATGCCGAGAACCGTATCGCCATGCAGGCTCACGATGCCTTGCCCCGGCGCAAACGGCGGCCCAGCAACAGCAGGCGCGCGCCATGGATCAGCAATGCGGCGATCGCGGTCGGAAGGGCCCAGAACGCGACATGCAGCGGTGCGACGTCGATGCCGTGCTGCGCCAGAACGGCGCGGATCAGCAGCACCGACCCGACCGCGACGAAGACGTCCTCGCCGAAAAAGGAACCGATATTGTCCACGGCGGCCGCATGGGCGCGCAGGAGGCGGCGGGTCTGTTCGTCCGCCCCGGGCTGCGCGGCTTCGGTCATCGGGGCGACGATCGGCCGCACCATCTGCACGTGCCCGCCGACGCCGCGCAGGCCGAGCGCCGCCGAGATTTCGCGAAACACGAGATAGAACAGGAGGATCCGGGCGGAGGTCGCGCCGCGCATCCTGCCGATCAGCTTGCGGGCCTGTTCACGCAGGCCCGCGCGCTCCAGCAGACCGACCATCGCCAGCGCCAGAAGCGGCAGCGACAGCAGCCGGTTCTCGACGAAACCATGTCCGATCATCGACACCACCGCCAGCGGCCCGTATCCGGCAGCCATCGCGCTGGCGAAGGCGGCGAGCGTCACCACCAGCATCGGGTTCAGGCCGAGTCCGAAACCGATCACGATCACCAGAATGCCGGACAGGATAAGGATGATCTGGGTTCCTTTCTGCTGTTATAAAGAAGAAGTGTTCTTTCTTGAAAGAAAGAACCAAAGAACTTGTGTCCGTTTGGCTCCGTGGCGGACCGCCTGCTCAGGCACAAACGGACAGAGTCTTTTTGTTTCTTTTTCTTCAGAAAAAGAAGAACCTCCTACAACGTCGCCGCGGCACGCGCCGCCTGATTATATTGCCCGGACAGTCGCCGCAGCAGCGCGGCCGCATCGGACAGCGTGGCACCATTCGGTTCCGCCTCCGCGACAGAAGCGGACAGGATCTGTTCGCGCACCTCCCGATAGCGGCCGCAGAAGGCCCGGCCGCTGGCGGTGGCGCCGACCAGCTTCTCCTTGCCGTCGCGTCTGGTGCTGACCAGACCGGCCTTCTCCAGCTTGCGCAGCGCGTAGGTGACGAGATGAATGTCGTCGATATCCAGCACCAGGGCGATATCGGCGAGGCGCTTGAAGCGGTCGCGATGCCGCACCGTATGCAGGATCAGCACCTCCAGCGGCGACAGGGAAAGCCCTGCGGCGGCGGCGCAGCGGCCGATCCAACGCTGATAGGCGGTCGCGGCAAGGGTGAGGCTGAATTCAAGCTCGCTCAGGGCGGGCGCGGCGCCATCCGCCAGATGCGCCGAGGACACGATCGCCGGTCTGCCGCTCATGCCCGTCCCTCCACCGGACGCAGCATCGGTTCTGGCCGGGGATGCTGTCAATCTGTATACGATACGGCGACGATTTCTCGACAAATCGGGAGGATGCCATGGGCGGCTGGGAGTTCTGGATCGATCGCGGCGGCACCTTCACCGATATCGTCGCGCGCGATCCCGGCGGCGCGCTCCGCACCGCCAAGCTGCTGAGCGAGAATCCGGAGCGCTACGACGACGCCGCCATCGCCGGCATACGCGTCCTTCTCGGCGTGTCTCCCGGCGATCCGCTGCCGCAGGATTCGATCCGTTCGGTCAAGATGGGCACCACGGTCGCGACCAACGCGCTGCTGGAGCGCAAGGGCGCGCGCACGCTGCTGGTGGTGGATCGCGGCTTTGGCGACCTGCTGCGGATCGGCACCCAGGCCAGGCCGCGTCTGTTCGATCTGCAGATCCGCCTGCCGGAGCCGATCCATGACGCGGTCGAGGAGATCGGCGGCCGCATGGACGCAGAGGGCGCTGTCGTCACGCCGCTGGACGAGGCGGACACGCTGGCGATGCTGCGCCGTCGGCGTGAAGAGGGATTCGCGTCGGTGGCGATCGTTCTGGCGCATGGCTGGCACTTTCCCGAAACCGAACGGCGTGTCGCGACGCTGGCGCGGGAGGCCGGCTTCGTCTGGATCTCCGCCAGCCATGCTGTGTCGCCGCTGGTCGGGCTGGTGTCGCGCGGACGCACCAGCGTGGTGGATGCGTATCTCTCCCCGGTTCTGCGGCATCATGTGGACCGCGTGGCGGCGGCGCTGGGCGATACGGCGCTGAGCTTCATGCAATCCTCCGGCGGCCTCGCCGCGTCGGACCGGTTCCGCGGCAAGGATGCGATCCTGTCCGGCCCGGCCGGCGGCGTGGTGGCGGCGGTGCGCACGGCGGAGTCGGCCGGGTTCGCCCACGTGATCGGCTTCGACATGGGCGGCACCTCCACCGACGTGGCGCTCTATTCCGGCCAGTTCGAGCGCGTGTTCGACGCGGTGGTGGCGGGGGTGGAGATGCGCGTGCCGATGATGCGCATCGAGACGGTGGCTGCCGGCGGCGGATCGATCCTGCATTATGACGGCGGGCGGTTCCGGGTCGGGCCGGACAGTGCGGGTGCGAGGCCCGGTCCGGCCTGCTATCGTCATGGCGGGCCGCTGACGGTGACGGACGCCAATCTGCTCACCGGCCGTCTGGACGCGGCGCATTTCCCCTCCCTGTTCGGCCCCGGCGGCGATGCCCCGCTCGATCGCGCGGTGGTGGCGGAGAGATTCGCCGCGCTGGCCGCCGAAATCGGCGACGATGCGGATCCGCGCGCGGTGGCGGACGGGTTCCTGCTGGTGGCGGTGAACACCATGGCCGCGGCCATACGCCGCGCGGCGCTGGAGAAAGGCCGCGACGTGTCGGATTTCGCGTTGCAATGCTTCGGCGGCGCCGGCGGCCAACTGGCCTGCCGGGTGGCGGAGTCGCTCGGCATGGAGCGGGTGCTGATCCATCCGATGGCCGGCGTGCTGAGCGCGTTCGGCATGGGGCTGGCCGATCGCGCGGCGATGCGCCAGCGTTCCGTGGAAAAGGCGCTCGATGCGGAAAGCGTCGGCCTGATTCAGGAGATCGCGGAAACGCTCGGCCGGGAGGCGGCGGCGGAACTCGGCGAGCCTGATGCCGCGCGCACCGTGCAGGTCATGCTGCGCTATCGCAACAGCGACACCGCTTTGGCTGTCGCGCCCGGATCTCTCGGGGCGTTGCGGGAAAGATTCGAGACTCTGCATCGTGCGCGCTACGGATTTGCCGATGCCGCGCAGACGGTGATGGTGGACAGCGTGGTGGTGGAAGCCGTTTCGCCCGGCGCCGCCGTCTTGCTGCCCGAGCTGCCCGCGCGAAGCGGCGCGCCGCCCGCACCGGTCGGCCGCGTCGCGCTGTGGTCGGACGGACAGGCTTTCGATGCGCCGGTGCTGGAACGCGCGGAATTGCGTCCCGGCGATCGCATCGACGGGCCGGCGCTGATCCGCGAGCCGATCGCGACCACGGTGGTGGAGCCGGGCTGGCGCATGGAGATCGGCGCGCGGGGCGAGATTCTTCTGCACCATGTCACGGCGGTGCCGAGACGCGCGCCCGATCCGCTCACGCCGGATCCGGCCCAGCTCGAACTGTTCAACATCCGCTTCATGGGCATCGCCGAGCGCATGGGCGTCGTGCTGCGTCAGACCGCCAGTAGCGTGAACATGAAGGAAAGGCTCGATTTTTCCTGTGCTCTGTTCGACCGGGAGGGGCGGCTGATCGCCAACGCGCCGCACGTTCCGGTGCATCTGGGCGCGATGGGCGAGAGCGTGCGCGCGGTGATTCGGTCGCGCGGCGCCACCCTCAAGCCGGGCGATGCCGTGGCGCTGAACGATCCGTTCAACGGCGGCACCCATCTGCCGGACATCACCGTGATCTCGCCTTTGTTCGACGAGACCGGCGCGATCCGGTTCTTTGTCGCCAATCGCGGCCACCACGCCGATATCGGCGGAATGACGCCGGGCTCCACCCCGCCCGGCTCGCGCCGGCTCGACGAGGAAGGGGTGGTGATCGACGATTTCCTGCTGGTGGAGAACGGCGTTTTGCGCGAGGAGGCGTTCCGCGCCCTGCTGACCGGCGCGCGCTTTCCGGCGCGCGCGCCCGACACCAATCTCGCCGATATCCGCGCCCAGCTCGCCGCCAACCAGGCCGGGCTGGCCGAATTGTCGGCGCTGGTGCGAGAGCATGGCTGGACGCTGGTGGAGGCGTATATGGGCCACGTGCGCGCGCATGCGGAGAACAGCGTACGGCGTCTGATCGGCCGGCTCGAGGATGGCGACTTTGCCTATCCGATGGATGACGGCGCCGTTCTGCGCGTCGCGGTCAGGATCGATCGCGACCAGCGCTCGGCGGTGATCGATTTCTCCGGCACCTCCGCCGCGGATGGCGGCAATTTCAACGCGCCGCCGGCGGTGACGCGCGCTGCCGTGCTGTATGTCTTCCGTTGCCTGCTCGACGAGGATCTGCCGTTGAACGAAGGCTGTCTGGCGCCGCTGCGGATCGTCCTGCCGGAGAATAGTTTCCTGCGGCCGCCCCCCGGCAGCGCCGTGGTGGCGGGCAACACGGAAATCAGCCAGGCGGTGTGCAACGCGCTGCTCGGCGCGCTCGGCGCCCAGGCGGCGTCTCAGGGCACCATGAACAACCTGCTGTTCGGCAATGAACGCCATCAATATTACGAGACCATTTGCGGGGGTGCCGGGGCCGGTCCCGGCTTTGACGGCGCGTCCGGCGTGCACACGCATATGACCAACACGCGCATCACCGATCCGGAGATTCTGGAGATGCGTTACCCGGTCAGGCTCGATCGCTTCTCCCTCCGTCCCGGCTCCGGCGGCACGGGGCGATGGAACGGCGGCTGCGGCGTCGAGCGCGCGATCGTGGCGCTGGAGCCGATCGAGGCGACGATCGTGTCGTCGCGTCGCAACGTCGCGCCGTTCGGCGTCGGGGGAGGCCAGGCGGGCGAGCCCGGCCGGCAATATGTGGATCGCGCCGACGGCACGTGCGATGAACTGGCCGGACGCGATCGCGCGCTTCTGTCGGCCGGGGACAGGCTGGTGGTTCTCACGCCGGGCGGCGGCGGCTGGGGTGTTGCAGATTCGGATTGATGCCGCCACCTGCCTGCGGAAGCGCAAGACGGCCAGCCGGAACCCGGTCTTCGCCGCCTCGTTCGCAGTCCCGGATCAGGAGATTTCACATGTCGGATACCGACACGCCGGTTTGGTTCATCAGCGGCTGTTCCACCGGCTTCGGCCGCGACCTGGCGACGCTGGTGCTGGAAAAGGGCGGCCGCGTGGTCGTCACCGCCCGCGACGCGGCGCGCGTGGCCGATCTGGTCGAGGGGCGCGAGGAACGGGCTCTTGCGGTCGCGCTGGACGTGACGGATCAGGCGGCGATCGACCGCGCCGTGGCGGCGGCGACCGAGCGTTTCGGCCAGATCGACGTTCTGGTGAACAATGCCGGCTACGGCTACCAGGCCTCGATCGAGGAAGGCGACGACAAGGAAATTCGCGAGCAGTTCGACGCCAACGTGTTCGGCCTGTTCGCGCTGACCCGCGCCGTCCTGCCGGTCATGCGCAAGCAGCGTCGCGGGCATGTCATCAACATCACCTCGATGGCCGGCCTCGTCGGCTTTCCGGGCTCCGGCTACTATGCCGCCAGCAAGCATGCCGTGGAAGGCTTCTCCGATGCCCTGGCGGTCGAGGCAGCACCCCTCGGGATCAAGGTGACCTGCATCGAGCCGGGCCCGTTCCGCACCGATTGGGCCGGTCGTTCCCTGCGGCAGACCCCGACGCGCATCGCCGATTATGCGGACACGGCGGGCGCGCGGATGAAGAACACCGCCGCGATCAGCGGCGGACAGAAGGGCGATCCGAAGCGCGCGGTTCAGGCGATGGTCGAGATCGCTCTGACCGACGATGCGCCGCGCCACTACGTCCTGGGCGCGGTGGCGAACGACACGGTGCTCTCCCGGCTGAAGCAGCGCATATCGGAGATCGAGGCCTGGGGGGCGAAGGGCAGGGCGACGGACTTCCCGGAAGGCTGACGGCGCGAACCGCCGTTCAGCTCAGCAACGGGCGCCGGAACAGCGGGTCGGCGCCCGGACGCAGGGCGAAGAGCCGGGTCGGACGTTCTCCGGCGGGTCGAGCAATCTGACCTGGACTTCCCCGGCGGAGAAATTGAAGCATTTGAGCCCGATCTCCCGCCCATAGGCTCGAAGGGTGATGCTCATCTCGTCCCCCGCACGATGACAATATGCAAAATGCACATTGCAAATATATGCGGCAGATCATGGATGCGGGAGCCGTAGCGCGAACGGCCCCTTTCGCCGCGACCCTGATTGTCCACGCACGCGTTGGCGCGCGCTGGCATGACGGTGTAGGGAGCAGGCTTGTACCGAACAGCGACCGGAAGGGCCGCCCTTGAAGACGGTCTCCATTCTGCTCGCCGTTCTGGGCGTGGCATTGCTGACGTTTCTAGCCGGCTGGTTCGGCGCGGGCGCGGTTCTGAAGGCGGTTCTGTCCGTCGGCGCCGGCGGCCTTGCGGCTCTCGTCCTGGCGCAGCTCGCGACCGATCTCGTTCTGGGGGCGGCCTGGACCGTGGCCTGCCCCGGGATCGGGTTTCGCCGCCTGATCGCCGCGCGGATCGTGCGCGAGGCGGCCACCACCTGCCTGCCGTTCTCGCAGGTCGGCGCCATCCTGATCGCCATTCGCGCCACTTGTTTTCCCGCCAGGCGGCGCCGGCGCGCGGTGCTCTGGCCGGAAGCCTCCGCCGCCAACGTGGTGGACATCACCGTCGAGGTGCTGGGGCAGATCCTGTTCGTGATGCTGGGTCTGCTGTTCCTGCTCGACCGCCGCCCGGACAGCTCGTTCGCCGGGCCGGTGGCGCTGGGCATGGGGCTGATGCTGCTGGCGATGGCCGCGTTCATCGTCGCCCAGCGCAGCGCGTCCGGCGTGTTGCGTCGTCTCCTCAGCGCGCTCGGCCGCCATGTCGCCGGCCAGTGGCGGGATGCGATGCGCGACGGGATCGATGCGCTGCAGGATCGGCTGAACCGGTTCTATGCCCGTCCGGGCCGTCTGGTGGTGGCCGCCCTGATCCATTTCGCGGCATGGACGGCCAGTGCCGGCTCGGTCTGGCTGGGCTACAGGCTGCTGGGCTCGCCGATCGGCTTCGGCGAGGCCCTGGCGGTCGAGGGCGTTGCCAGCGGCGTCCTGTCGGTGTCGTTTCTGGTGCCGGCCGCTCTGGGCGTGCAGGAAGCCGCCTATGTGGCGCTGGGCAGCCTGTTCGGCGTCGAGCCGGCCGTGTCGCTCGGCCTGTCGCTGCTGCGTCGCGGACGCGACCTGCTGATCGGCATTCCGGCTCTGCTGTGCTGGCAGCTTCTTGAGATCGTCCGCCTGCGCCGGCACGACGCCGCCAGGCCGCAACTGGAGCGTTCCGCATGAGCGCCACGTCCGAAGCGCCCGTCTTCCGTCGCCTGTGCGTCGCCGGGCTGGGTTTGATCGGCTCCTCCATCGCGCGCCGTGTCCGGCAGGACGGGAGCGTCGGCGAGGTGGTGGCGTTCGATGCCGACCCTGCCGTGCGCCGGCGCGTGGCCGAGCTCGGCATCGCCGATCGCGTCGCCGAAACCGCGCGCGATGCGGCCGAAGGCGCGGACGGCCTGGTCCTGTGCGTGCCGGTCGGCGCCATGGGTCGCGCCGCGGCCGATCTGCTGCCGCATCTGCTGCCCGGAGCGGTCGTGACCGATGTGGGCTCGACCAAGGTGTCGGTGATCCGCGAGGTTCTGCCGCATCTGCCCGAGGGCGCGACCCTGGTGCCGGCGCATCCGCTGGCGGGCACGGAATATTCGGGTCCCGATTCCGGTTTTGCGACCCTGTTCGACGGGCGCTGGTGCCTGCTGACCCCGATCGAGGGCGGCGACCGCGCCTCCGTGGAGCGCGTCGCGTCGCTCTGGCGGCGATGCGGTGCGATGGTGCAGGAGATGGATGCCGAGCATCACGACCGCGTCCTGGCGATCACCTCGCATCTGCCGCATCTGCTCGCCTTCACCATCTGCGGGACCGCCGACGATCTCCAGGGCGAAACCCGTTCCGAGGTGCTGCGCTTCGCCGCATCGGGTTTCCGCGACTTCACCCGCATCGCCGCCTCCGATCCGGTGATGTGGCGCGACATTTTCACCAATAATCGCGACGCGCTGCTAGAAATGCTGGCGCGTTTCACCGAGGACGCGCAGGCCATGGCGCGCGCGATCCGCTGGGGCGACGAGGATTTCATCGTCGACCGCATCGAGCGCGGGCGGCGCATCCGGCGGAGCCTGATCGAGATCAAGCAGGCCTGAGGAAGAGAGAGAGTCTTCTTTTTCTGAAGAAAAAGAAGCAAAAAGACTTTTGTCCGTTTGGTGATGCGCGCGCGGCGAGGCGCGGAGGCAAACAACCAGAAGTTCTTTGGTTCTTTCTTTCAAGAAAGAACATTCTTACTCTTCTTTCAGCCCCGCATCCTTGCACGTCTTCGGATGATCGCCGCCGAACAGCGCGTCGAGCAGCAGCCCGACCTTGTCCAGACCGCCGGCGTCCACGCTGATTGCCGGCGCGGCGAACGGACCCTTCACGACCACCGGCACCGACACGCGCGATCCGGCCAGACGGGCCAGCGGGTGGAGCTTGAGCGCCAACGTCTTCTGCACCAGATCGACCGTGCCGACGCCGCTCAGCACCAGGCTGCCGGTATCCAGCGCCAGGGTGGAGAGTTTCAACACCCCGTCCGCGACCGTTCCACGCAGGCCGAAACGGCGCACGATCGTATGGTTGCCGCGTGGCGCGCGGGCGCCGAGCTTGTCCAATGCGGACGCCGCGACGGCGGAGAGCGTATTATAGCTCATCCCCGCATTGTTCGTGGCCATCGCCACCGTGCCGTCGAGGCTGGACAGCAGGGCTTGCGGCGTATCGCCTCTGGCCGACAAATCCAGCGCCAGGCGCAGCGTGCCCGTGACAGGATCGTTCGCCGGCATCGGCAATCCGGCCAGTCCCAGCAGCGGACGGAGCGGAAAATCATGCGTTCGCATCGACAGTCGCACCGGCACCGGATCGACGCCCGCATTGACGCTGGCGGTGCCGCGCAATGCGCCATCCGGCATGTCGAGCGAGAGCATGCCGCGATCGAGGGTGGCATGCAGGGCGAGGGCCGGCCATGTCTGCCCGTGCCAGTCGATGCGGTCGGCGCGCCACGCGATGTCGAGCGCGGCGTTCTGGCGAAGCCTGTCCCAGGGCAGCCGGGTCTGCATGGACGGCGTGTCGTCCTTGCCCGCGCCGGCCGGCAGCAGGGGATCGAGCGACAGCAGACCCGAATGCAGGGTGGCGGTCACGGACGGGGTGCGGCCGCGGCGCAGCAGGACGTCTCCGGCCAGGTCGCCTTCCGCTGCGTGCAGCGACAAGGATCGGAGATCGACCCGGTCGAGCGAGGCGGGCAATGCGATGCCGGATTCGACCGAAAGCGCGGTGAGCACGGGCAGGGCCGGGGATACGAGCGGCCGGAACGCCGCCAGCGTCGCGCTGCGAAGTGAAGCCTGGCCCGCGAAGCCGTCGAACGTTCCGCTGTTCAGCGACAGGCTGCCCTCGAGATGCAGCCTGTCGCCGGGATGGACGCTGTCGTCGCGGCCGGCCGTGATGGTGAGCCCTGCCTTGCCGGTCGAGCGTCCATCGAGATGGATCGGTAAATCGAACTGCCCGTCGATGGTGAAGGGCTGCGTCCGAAAGCGCCCGCCGGCACCGAAGCGGGCGACAGCGCCCTGTGCGGGCAGGCTCAGATGCAGCTTGGACAAGGACAGGCCCGGCACGTGGTCGTCCAGCGACAGGCTGTCCGCCGTCATGTCGGTCTTGCCCGCATCGGGCAGATCGCCCGCCGCCGCATTGATCAGCCGGGTGGACAGGACCATGCCGTGCAGCGGCGGAAGCCGCAGGGAGGGCAGGAGCTGATTGAGCTGCTCCAGGGCTGGTGCGCGCAGCTTCACGGTCAGGTCGTACGCACCGGACAGGCTGGCGCTGCCATCCGCCGCCAGCGATTCGTCGAACGCATGCGCCTCGATCTGCGTGGTCCAGGGGGCGAAGGTGTTGCCGGTGGGCGTGGCCGCGGCGCGGAACGAGAACGGCTTGAAGTCGCGATACACGAACACGGCGTCGAGACGCAGCGGATCGGTCCAGCGCACATGCGCGTAGTCCAGCGAGCGCACGCCGATGACGTTGGTGCGCCTGGGAAAATGGAAGGTCAGCATGCCGTTGGTGACATGGGCGGTCTCGATCGAGAGCCCCGGCGCCTTGGTGGCATGGTCCGGCGCTGCCGCTGCGCGTCTGAACACCCAGTTCGGCGCGCCGTTCACCGGCTCGAACAGGATGTTGGGTCCGATCAGGGTCAATCGCGTGACGGCGATTCGCCAGTGAAGCAGCGCGAGGACGGACAGCCGGGCATCAATGCGATCGACGATGGCCATGTCCGGGCGCGATCCGCCGGGCAGGTTGCTCAGGCGGATCCGGGAAAACGACAAGGCCGGATGCAGGGCCCAGCGAATCCGGATCGGGCCGTCGATCGACAGGGTCCGTCCTGTCTGCGCGGCCACGAGGGCCTCGATGCGCGGCTTGTAACGGTCCGGCTGGATCAGCGATGCCGCAAAGACGAGCAGCGCCGGCGGCAGGCAGAGGAAAATCCCGATCGCGACCGCCCATCGTGTTCTTCGTCCGGCCACCGTCCCTCCCGTGTCGGCCGCTCTCGGGCGGCCCGAACACGGTGGTGCCATCTTGCCGGAGATGTGGCCAGAGGTGCGGCCAGAGGTGCGGCCAGTGCGAACGCCCCCGCGCGGCAGGCCGGACGGTCCAGCGCCGGGCCCTCAATGGGCGATGAACAGCCAGGCGATGGTGGAAAACGGCATCAAAGCGAGGGAGAAACGGATCGCGAGATCGGCGGTCGCGGTCAGGCTTTCCGGCGGGAGCGGATCGGCGCGATCGGCGGTGCGCAGGGTGTGGCCGGCGAAGCGGGCGGTGCTGAGGCTGATGCGGGTCATGGTGTTCCCTTTCGTGGTTCTGGCCGATGCGGCCACGAAAAGGAGATTGCATCCGGCGTGCCAAGCGCTAAGCCGTTGTTATCATTTGATCTTCTTCGAGCATACCACGGACGGTTGATCGAACAGGCCAATCCTTCTGGGCTCTGGCCTGCATATGGCGAAAATCGCCATCTCCAACTCAGATGATGCTGGTCCAGCGCCGATCGTCCTGCCGGGACAGCGGCACGGCGTCGTCGGTGTCATGGTCGAGGGCCAAGATGAGCAGGGTGAACAACAGGCCCAGCGCCAGAACCGCGCCGCTGGCCAGAACCACCATCATCCAGAACGACATCGCCCGTCTCCTTCCACGATGACGACGCTGTAGCGCAGTCTCGCGGAACGGATTTGGGCGAATTGTAGCAGGTTATTGCGGCGCGGCTGCCGAAGCGGCTGTGGACGCGGCGCCGGCGCGCGAAACGACGGGGCTGATCACCGGCAAGGGCAGGGTGTTGTGCGCGGGCGTCGCCGGCTTGGCGCCGCCGGTTGCGCCGGGGTCCGGATACCAGTCCGGCACCGTGGCGCGATGATCGTCCTCGATCGCTTTCAGGCGCGATTGCTGGAGCTGGCGATACAGCGAGCGCTGGGTCGCATACGGGTCCAGCGCTTCCTCGTTCAGCTTCTTGAGGTCGTCGATATGCGGCGCCACCGCATCCACCGCCGACAGGCCGGTGGAGATGGCGTTCAGGTGGTTCACGCCGTTGAACGTCACCCAGGTATAGGGATTGACGGCCGAATCGACGCCGCGGCCGATGCCGTCGCGCACGCCGGACGGACCGAAAAAGGGCAGATAGAGATACGGGCCGGCGGGAATGCCCCAGACGGCCAGCGTCAGCCCGCCATCGGCGGAGTGGTCGGGATAGCCGATCGACTTGGCGACATCGAAGATGCCGCCGACGCCCACGGTGGAATTGACCAGGAAGCGCACGAAGGTGTCGCCGGCGCGACGCGGCTTGGTTTCCAGCACGTCGTTGGCGAACTGCACCGGCGAGCCGAGATTGTTCAGCACGTTGTGGATGCCGGTGCGCACGGGCTGCGGCAGGGCGTAGTTGTAGCCGCGCGCCACCGGCGTCAGCACATAGGTCAGCAGCCCGTCATTGATCGAATAGAACACGCGGTTGGTGGGCTCGAACGGATCGTTGGTGGCCTTGTAGTCCGCCAGCGCATCCGGGTCGCTCTTCGGCGGCGGTGTGGCGCAGCCGGACAGGAGCGTCGCCCCCAACCCGGCGACGATGGCTGCCGCGCTCGTTCTAAAGCCCCGGATCCGTCGCCGCATCGTATCACCCCATTCACGCGCATCGAACGATCGCGCCCAATCGCGCATGGATACGGTGGCGCGACGATCCGCGAAAGAGCAGCCGTGCCACACCGAAGAGTCGAAAATGCAGGCCTCAGACCCTGAACACGTAGGTCTCGCCGGCCTTGCGTTCGATATCGGGCGGAAAGGCCGCGCGCTTCTCGGCGAAATAGCGCCGGCGATGATCGCCCGCTTCGGCCAGGTTGTAGGTCAGATACAGCACGCGTCGCTGCGTCTGGGTCAGGTTCGGCTTGGAGGCATGGGGCACGTAGCTGTCGAAGAAGATCACGTCGCCCGGCTCGGTCGGCACCGCGACGAGACCCAAAGCCTCCTCGGAAAGCGGCTCCCACTCCGCGCCGATCATCTCGGTGGTGCGCGGCATGGTGGCGATCTCCAGGCAGCCATTCTCCACCGTGGCGCGATCGATCGTCACCAGGGCGGTGATGAACAGGGGCGCGTAGCGGGTCCAGCCGGCGGCCTGATCCTGATGCGCCTTGAAACCGTCGCCGCCCGGGTATTTGAAGTTGATCTTGTCCTTGAACAGAACCGTCTCGCCGCCCATCAACGCGTCGAGCCAGCGGCTCAGCGCGCCGCGCCGGGCCACCTCGTCCATCGCCGGGTGGTGCGAACAGAAATCCTCGATACGCTGGATCACGCGCTGATTCGGATCGAGCAGACTCGTCTCGCCATAGACCATCTGTCCGCCCACCTGCTCCGGCTGGGCGGCGATATGGGTGGTGAGCGCGATCAGCGACTCGGTCTCGGCCGGGGAAAAGAAGTTCCGCACCACCAGATAGCCGTCCCGGCGCATGCGGGCGATCTGTTCGGCATCGGGCAGAGACGTGCCGGCGCCGCCGATATCGTCGCGTGGTTCCGGGATAAACTGCTTGTTCATGCCGCAGGCTCCATGAGGTATGGCACCAGCGCCTCCGCCTTGGCCACGTCTTCCACGAAATCGATCTCGGTCCACGGCATCCCGGACACATCCTCGAAGCCGAATCGCACACCCGCCCGATCGGCCTTGATCAGCATGCGGATCGGCTCCTCGTATTCGAGCGCCGTGCCGTTCTCCTCCGCCATCATTCGGGCGGCCCGATCGGCCAGTTCGGCCGCGAGCTGGGGTTCGAACCGGAAGAAGCCGACGCTTTCGCCATGCCAGGCATGCGCCGTGTCGGGTTTCTTGGCGAAATCCACGATGCGGCCGCCCTCGTCCACGCAGATCTTCACCGGCTCGTCGCCGGGTTCCAGCTCGCGATCCAGCAGCAGAGCCGCCTCGAACCTGCTGGCGAACAACCGGTCGATGAGGGGCTGGCCGTAGATCACGTCCGCGTCCATCAGCACCACGGGCAGCCCGGAGCGCAGCGCGGCCTCGCCGGCCAGCATGGAGACGATGCTGCCCGTCTGCCAACGTGGATTGTGGATCAGCTCGACCCGGTCGCGCAGGCCGAGCCGGTCGAGCTCGTCGCGAATCCGCTCCGCCTCGTAGCCGACGACGAGGACGATGCGGCCGCAGCCGGCCCGATCGAGTCGCTCCAGATGTCGCTCCAGCAGGCTGCGTCCGCCGAAGCGTTGCAGGATCTTCGGTCCGTGATGATGGGCGCCCAGACGCTTGCCGCGACCGGCCGCCAGCATCAGCGCGATCGGCGCCGGGTCCGGGCGCGCGGGCGGAACGGGATCAGGCAAGAGCATATTTCGGGTGGCCGAACCGACAGGAATGAGGCAGGAAAGAGACTGTTACATGACAGTTTCACGAGGAATTCGCAATTGGCGAACCGATACGAGCCCACCCGCGAGACGGCCGACCTGCGCGCGACGGCTCCCGCTCCCGATCGTCCCGCCGCCCCGGTGAGCCGGTTCGCCCGTTTGAAGCGGATGCTTCAGGGGCCGGATTTGGCCTTCCTGATGGAGGCCCATAGCGGCCTGTCGGCCCGCATCGTCGCCGAGGCCGGCTTCGAGGGTATCTGGGGATCCGGCCTCTCCATGAGCGCCGCGATGGGCCTGCGCGACAACAACGAGGCGTCCTGGACCCAGGTGCTGGACCAGGTCGAATACATGGCCGACGCCTCCGACCTGCCGATCCTGCTCGACGGCGACACGGGTTACGGCAACTTCAACAACGTGCGCCGTCTGGTGCGCAAGCTGTGCGAGCGCGGCATCGCCGGCGTCTGCATCGAGGACAAGCTGTTTCCGAAGACCAACTCCTTCATCGGCGAGGCGCAGCCTCTCGCCGACATGGAGGAGTTCTGCGGCCGCATTCGCGCCGGCAAGGACAGCCAGACCGATCCCGACTTCCAGCTTGTGGCTCGTGTCGAGGCGCTGATTTCCGGCCATTCCATGGACGAGGCGCTGCGGCGCGCGGAGGCGTATCATCGCGCCGGCGCCGATGCGATCCTGATGCACTCCAAGAAGCGCACCGCGCACGAGATCCTGGGCTTCATGGAGCGCTGGGGCGATCGCTGTCCGGTGGTGATCGTGCCGACCATGTATTACGGCACGCCCACCGACGCGTTCCGGCAGGCCGGCGTGTCGACCATCATCTGGGCCAACCATCTGGTGCGCGCGTCCATCACCGCGATGCGCGAGACCGCCGCCACCATCCGCGCCGAGCAGTCGCTCACCGCGATCGAGGGCCGGGTCGCCAGCGTGAAGGACATCTTCGCCCTGATGGACAATGACGAGCTGGAGCGTGCCGGCGACCGCTATCTGCCGGTTGTGGGCGCTCCCGCCGCCAGCGTCGAGCCGGAGATCGCCGCCGCGACCGGCGCCGCGGGCGATCTCGCCGCCCCGGCCGAGCCGGTGCGCGGCGTCGTGCTCGCCGCCTCGCAAGGCGCGGCACTCGGCGTGCTCACCGCGGACCGGCCGAAATGCATGGTCGACGTGCGCGGCAGGCCGCTGCTCGCCCAGCTCCTGGAGACCATGCGCCAGAGCGGCGTGCGCGAGATGGCCGTGGTGCGCGGCTTCGCGAAGGAGGCCATCAACGGGGACACCGTGCCGGCCGAGGGCGTCGTTCTGCTGGACAACGAGGCCCATGCCGAGACCGGCGAGGTGTTCTCCCTGCTGCGCGCGGCCGGGCACCTCAACGGCGAAACCGTGCTGGTCTACGGCGACGTGCTGTTCCGCCGCTACATCCTCGATGCGCTGATGGGCGTGGAGGCGGATATCGTCGTGGCCGTGGACGCGCTGCGCCAGCGCGCCCAGAACGAGCGCGGCGCCCGTCGGGCGCATCCGCGCGATCTGGTCGCCGCCGACAAGCCGTTCTCGGCCGACTATCTCGACGACGCCCCGGCGCGCCTCACCGCCATCGGCGATGTTTCCGCCGAGGACAGTGCCGGCGAATGGATCGGCCTTGCGCGCTTCAGCGCCCGAGGCGCTGCCCTGATGCGCGAGGAACTCGCCGCCATGCAGGCCGACGGCACTGCCGAGCAGGCCGACATCCCGGCGCTGCTGTCGCGTCTCGCCGCGCGCCACCCGGTGGCGGTGCACTACATCACAGGCCACTGGCTCGATGTGGACACCCTCGCCGACCTCGCCGACGCGCGGAACTTCCAGTGATCGCCGCCCGCCTGCTTCCCCTGTTCCTGCTCGCCGGCTGCGCGGGCGGAGCGGTGAAGCAGGCGGGCGAGACCGATGTCGCCTGCATCCACCGCCTCTACGATTTCCCCAATCGCGCGGTGGCCTTTCAGAATGCGGTGTCCGAGTGCGCGGGCGGCCGCAAGCCGGACCTGACCGGCGACAAGCCGTTCCAGATTCAGGCCAGCACCGACAATATTCCCTTCGTCGCCCGCGACAAGGCCGGGGCGCCCGGCCTGGTCGTGACCGGCAGCCGCCTGCCGGTGCCGACCGACCAGCCTTTGCCGCCGCAACAGCAAATACGCTGAGCCGCTTGGCGGATTGCCCGGGCTCCGGCTAGACCGGGCGCATGATCCAAGCGCAGACCTTTCTCGATGCAGCCGCCGCGCGCGGTCTCGATTTCTACAGCGGCGTGCCCTGCTCCTTTCTGACCCCGATGATCAACCGGGTGATCAGCCGGGCCGGCAGCGGCCTCGACTATGTCGGCGCCGCCAGCGAGGGCGAGGCGGTGGCGATCGGGGCCGGCGCCTGGCTCGGCGGACGCGGCGGCGTGGTGATCTGCCAGAATTCCGGCCTCGGCAATTGCGTCAATCCGCTCACCTCGCTCAACGTGCCCTTCCGCATCCCGGTTCTGCTCGTCACCACCTGGCGCGGTCAGCCCGGCGTCAAGGACGAGCCGCAGCACGTGCTGATGGGTCAGATCACCCAGCAGATGATGGATCTGTGCGGTGTGCCGAACCTGCCGTTTCCGGTGACCGACGCCGGGATCGACCCGGTTCTGGACGCCGCCGCCTTGCGCTTCGAGCGCGACAGCCTGCCGTTCGGGCTGGTGATGGAGCAGAACAGCGTCGCCGAGGAGGATCTGTCCGAGCCGCCGCAGCAGCCGCTCCCGCCCGGCACGCTCTCCGACCTGCGCCGCCATGGCGAGCGTCCGTCCCGGGTGGCGCTGCTGGAGCGCCTGCTGGCCGGCCTCCCCGAGCGCGCCGCCGTGATCGCCACCACCGGCAAGAGCGGCCGCGAGTTGTTCACGCTCCAGGATCGCGCGCAGCATCTCTATCAGGTGGGCTCGATGGGTGGCGCCTCGGGCATGGCGCTCGGCGTGGCGCTGACCGTCCCCGATCGCCCGGTGGTGGTGGTGGATGGCGACGGCGCGGCTCTGATGAAGCTGGGCGCGCTGGCAACCATCGGCGCACGCCAGCCGCGCAATCTGGTGCATGTGCTGCTCGACAATGGCGTGCACGATTCCACCGGTGGACAGCGCACGGTGTCGGCGTCGGTGGATTTCGCGGCGATCGCCCTTGCCTGTGGCTATCGCCGCGCGATCGCTGTGGACGATGTCGCCGGGTTCGAGACGGCATTGGCCGAATCGCTGGCGGGTGAGGGGCCGGTGATGATCCATGCCCGGATCAAGCCGGGATCGATGGCGGTGCTGGGGCGGCCGACCGTCGCGCCGCACGAGGTGGCCCGGCGGTTCCAGGCCTTCCTGCGCGGCTGAAAGGCCAGGGACGGCTGTCCCCGGCCCTTCGTCGTTATTCCGCGGCGGCCTTCTTCGCGGCGTGCTTGGCGTCCGCGGCGGCGGCTTCCGCGGCCGCGGCGGCGTCTGACGCCGCCTTCTCGTCATGGATTGCGGTGTAGATCAGTGCGGCCTCGGTGGCGTGGCGGGTGCCGACCTGGCTATGGTCCAGCGCCGAGTGCGAATACCGCTCCGCCTTCTCGTAGTTCGCCGATCCGGCATGCTTGGCCGCTTCGCGATGCGCCTGCGCGGCATGCTCGAACGCGGTGGCCGCGGCCTCGTGATGCTCGACGGCCTGTTCCTTGTGGGCGGTCATGGAAACCCTCCTCGATGGTGGGCGCTCCAACGATCCGATCACGTTCCCGGTTGCAGGCCCCGCACCGAACGCTCCGCCGCCGTCAGCGTGTTGCGCAGCAGGCAGGCGATCGTCATCGGACCGACGCCGCCCGGCACCGGCGTCAGGCGCCCGGCACGGCCCATCGCCTCCTCGTGCACCACGTCGCCCATCAGGCGGCTCTTGCCCTCCTGGGTCGTGACGCGCGTGATGCCGACATCGATCACCGTGGCGCCCGGCTTGATCCAGTCGCGCCGCACCAGCCCCTTATGGCCGGTCGCCACCACCAGGACATCCGCCTGACAGGCGAGAGAGCCCACATCCGGCGTCGCCACATGGCACACCGTGACCGTGCATTCCTCCTGCAACAGAAGCTGCGCCATCGGCCGTCCGACCAGATTGGACTTGCCGACCACCACCGCGTGCAGCCCCTTCAGCGTGCCAAGCTCCGACCGTAGCAGCAGGAGGCAGCCGAGCGGTGTGCACGGCACCAGCCCGTCCTGCCCGAGCGTGGTGCGGCCCACATTCTCCGGCGTCAGACCGTCCACATCCTTGTGCGGATGGATCGCTCTCGTGATCCGGTCCGACGCGATGCCGCGCGGCAGCGGCAACTGGACCAGGATGCCATGCACCTCCGGATCGCGGTTCAGGCGGTCGATCACCGCCAGCAACTCCGCCTCCGTGGTCGAGCCCGGCAGCTTGTGCGCGACCGAGCGCATGCCGACGCCCTCCGTGTGCGCGATCTTGTTGCGGACATAGACCTCGCTGGCCGGATTGTTGCCGACCATCACCACGGCCAGGCCGGGCACCACCCCATGCGTCTCGCCCAGGGCCGTCACCCCGTCGCGCACGGTGTCCGTCAGCCGGCGCGCATACGCCTTGCCGTCGATCAGGCGGGTCTCGATCGGGGCGGCCTGCATGCGGGTGAACTCCAGGGCATCGAAACGCGGCGCTCTGGAACTTCCCCCGCCGAGAGGGCAAAAGAGCGCTCATGACCACGCCCATACGGAAGAATTTCAGCAGCGACAATGTCGGTCCGGTCTGCCCTGCCATCATGCGGGCCATGATCGAGGCCAATACGGGCGACGTTCCGTCGTACGGCAGCGATCCGTGGACGGAGAAACTCACCGCCATCGTCCGCGAGCGCTTCGAGGCGCCGGAGGCGGAGGTGTTCGCCGTGTCCACCGGCACTGCCGCCAACGCGCTCGCGCTCTCGGCCCTGGTGCCGCCCTATGGCGGCGTTTATTGCGACGGCGTCGCGCATATCCAGACCGACGAATGCGGCGCGCCGGAATTCTTCACCGCCGGCGCCAAGCTGCTCACGCTGCCGAGCCGGGACGGCAAGCTCTCGGCGGACGCCCTGCGCCGCAAGCTGGACGCCAGCCGGGCGCTCGGCGTCAATCACGTGCTGCCCACCGCCGTCAGCGTCACCCAGGCGACCGAATGGGGCACGCTCTATGCCCCGGACGAGCTGCGCGCCATCACCGGGCTCGCCCGCGAACTCGGCCTGCACGTGCACATGGACGGCGCCCGCTTCGCCAATGCGCTTGCCACGCTCGGTTGCGCGGCCGCCGAGCTGACCACCCGCGCCGGGATCGACGTTCTGTCTCTGGGCGCCACCAAGAACGGCGCCATGGCCGCCGAGGCGGTGATCTTCTTCAAGCCGGCTCTGGCGCAGGAATTCGCCCGGCGCCGCAAGCGCGCGGCGCACACCTGGTCCAAGGCCCGGTTCCTGAGCGCGCAGCTGATCGCATATCTGACCGACGATCTCTGGCTGGAGAACGCCCGCACCGCCAACCGCGCCGCCGCGCGGCTTGCCGAGGGGCTCGGGGCGATTCCGGGCGTGGAGCTGCTGTTTCCTGTGCAGATCAACGAACTGTTCGTGGTGATGCCGGACGCGCTGATCGCCCGGCTGCGCGAGGCGGGATACCTGTTCTACGACTGGTATCTGCCGGACGGGGTCGCGGCGCGGGACGGAACGTCGCCCGTGCGTCTGGTGACGTCGCTGGATGCGACGGAGGCGGATGTGGAGGGGTTGTTGTCTGTCATTCCCGGTTGAACAGTAGGGGGCAATGACGCGTGCTCCCGGATGTTCGTCTGCTTTGCGCTTCTTAGCGGACCTCAACGCGTCTTTTTTGCTGCCCGTAAGCGGACATGGGAGATATCCGGCGTTCAATATCCGAAGGGAGTGCAGCCCCCGTTCGACGCCTACGATCGTTTGACTGCTGCGATGATGTTGGCATCGGACGTTGCTACCATCGCTGGCTTGATAGCTTCGACTATTTTCTGAAGAAGACTTGCGATCACGCTCGCATTGAGCACCGAGAAAGCGCGCAGCATTGCGTTTTGGCACGATGCCGAACTTCGGCATGGGAAAAAGGAATCTACGTCAGTTCAGTCGAATGTTGACCAGCTTTTCATCCGTGGTGTGCCTTTGTCCAGCCACAGTGTGCCGTTGTAGCGAACGCGCCGCGCCGAGCCGCTCACGCCGGGCTGGGTGAATGCCGTGCGCTCACCAACTACCGTCAGAATCGGGGTTAGCTTGCTGGAGGCGGCGAGCCGCATCATCGCATCGCGGCGAATGAACGCGAAGCTGCTATGCGCTTCGGCGCCAACAAAGGCGGTCGGCGTGCCATGTGCGTCGACCAGCAGGCGAAGCTGACCGGGTGCAAAGCGCAGGCCAAGCTGTGTCACGATCCAGGGTGACGGAAGGTCGTATTGCGCCCCGTTGGGCATGCTTCCATCGAGATGGCTTTCCCACTGATAAGACATGCTCCCACCGATCGCCCGATATTTGCGGCTAGACAGGCCACGCGGTCTGAGCACGGACCACGGATTGTCCGGCCAGGTATTGCGACGGCCGAGCTCGCGTAGAAACGGCCCATCGACATTGCGCCTGGGAAGCCATTCGTGGAAGTCGTCCGCTTGGGCTTGGGTCTCAGTCAGAAAACGATCCCTGTCGGCGTCCGGCAGCAACAGCATTGAGGCAAAGTAGAACTCGGTTTGCTGCCAGGGGACTTCGCGCGTCCTATCCTCGCCTACTAGATCGATGTCGCAGGACGCGTAGCGATAAAGCGCGAGCCAGTCCTCGCTACCGAGGTCGCTGCCGGTCGCGAACGACAGCGCCTTTTCCGCCAGTCCGGGTTCGTGCACCCAGTTAGTGCGTTCGTCTGCCGGAACATCGGCGGATCGCAACAGGGTGACTTGGGGCACGCCTGTGGGCAGCAGCACGGCGAGATCAATCGGCAGGATCGAGGGCTCGATGTCGCGCACGAACTCCACCTGAATCGGGCTATCGTAGCGGATCGCGGCTGCGCCATAGTCGGGCGCGAGCCAGTAAGTATCCGCAAGCCGCGCCAGAAGCTCGCCTAAGGCGATGCGCTGATACTTTTTGCCGATCCTTTCGATCCGTGACCCGCGCAACCGGTCCTCGCCCCACGATCTGTCGTGCGGAAAGAGCTTGGTAGTCCAGCCGAGCGACATCGCGCGGTTAGCAATCCAGATCTTGGCCTTTAGAGCATCGATTGGCTTGCCTTTGCCTCGCTGGCCAGGGACCGTCCACCATCCTTGGCCAAGTCCGTTGGCCCAGGGCGCGACCTCGTTCCGATAACGCTCATTCTCCTCGGGCGTGAGCATCGAGAACAGCGCTTTTTCGGCCTTGGCGATGCGTTGGCTGTCTTCCTTCGATGCGAGCGCTCTGAACGTGTTCACGTCGAAGGCAATCGTGCGATCTCGATAGGCCTGTCGGACCTGCTCGACAGCAAACACGATATTGGGGCGCTCGGCGAAATCCTGCTTGAAACGTTTCCAGGCCTCCTTTGCGGTCTCGGGCCGGGGGCCGTCGAGCGGTGCATTCGCAAACCGCTCGACTCGGCTTTCAATGGTATAGCGGCCGAAATCCGCCAGCCCCTTGTAACAGGAACCCGTGATCGACTCCGCCCCAAGCCGGGCGGCTCTCGCATCGACCTTGCGAGCCGAGGTCGTTAATGTCGGTGCCGTCGCGCCATAAGGTGGCCGGCATCGCGCCAGAACGACGCCGACGTCTAGGACGCGCGCGGCTGCGGCAAGCTCGATGACGCCGCGGGCATAATCGCGCGCCAGCATGGACAAAGGCGGGGTGCCATCCGCGAAAATGCGCGACCATGCTACTCGGCCGAAGGCGCGGAGCGGTTCGGGATCGGTCGATCGAAGCGCCGCGCCGTATAAGGCCGCTGTTAGGCGCTCGACAACGTAAAGATCGTCGCACGTCGCGAAACCCGCGAAGACGTCGTCCACAATCGCTGGCCGTTCAGCGAAGATCCACGTCAGCGCCTTGGTCGCGCGATCGCGCAACTCGCCGCTTGTCGCGGTGCAGAACCACCCCAGCGTTGTAGCGGCGAGTTCAAGCACTCGGTTGTCGGCAGCAGCAACACCTGTATTCGATGCCCAGTCGATCAGGCGGACGGCCGAATGGCTGCTGTCATCGTAGGCGTGATTGATCGCAAGCGTCCAGAACGCATCGCGCTCTGCTAGTGGCCGTGCGAGCAACCTGCGATGGAGAAAGGCGGCGTTCCACGGGTGATCGGTCACGACCGACAGTTCGATCAGAAGCCGGATAATATCCTGGATATCGCAGTGCAGGGCATTGAGCAGCGCGCGGGTCCGGTCGGTGAACACCGAGGTCGATCGCCACCGCACGCTTTCAATGAATGCGTCTTGAATCTCCCAACGGCCCCACCAAGCGTCGGCACCGCCCGGCAGGTAATCTACTAGTTCAACGTTGTCGCGGTCGGCGAGATGGACCCATAGCGCGTAGAAGACGCCGCGCCACTGCCAGCGGACACCATGGCTGTCGAGGAGGAAGGCGAGCGGGGCGCCCGGGTCGAAAAGACAGGTCGGCTTTATCGCGTCGCGCAGCAAGGCAAGCACGATCAGATGATCCTGGAATCTCTGAAACGAGAAGCGGATGACGTCGGGCAGCGCTTCGAAGGGATCGGCCGGATCAAGCCCGGGATTGGGATCAGCCCGTAGTAAGCCGCGAAACCGCAGTATCTCGACCCAGGTCTTGCCCGGGGGCAGCTCAAACCCACGGAACGCGTTTTCCAAGATGGTATGCGCGGCGCCGAACGCGACATAGTCGCAGCGTTGGGCAGCCATGTCGGCTGCCAGATCGAGCAGCGCCTGCCGGGTCGGCATGATCAGCATTTTCGATCCATCGTAACCCGCTCCGAGATACCGGGCCGTTGAATCGAGAAAGAAAGCTAGTACCTCGCTAGTGCCGCTCATTCCGCGCGGAAATTCGGTGCGTTTTTCGCGCTCGAGTGCGAGGCATGTCGTGCGCAGGAATAGGGGGTTTGAGAATTCAGGTGTGAGCCATGGCGTGCCGGGCCGGACGATGCCGCGCCGGTCCATATAGACCCTCGCAGCCCGTTCTATTTCCTCTTCAGTCTCAAACCCGCGCACGTCGATGACCGCCGTCATCCTACGCGTCGCGTCGGTGAGTAGTTGGGGGGTATATTCGCGGCGGCACGAAACGCAGAATGTGAGGCGAGGAAAAGCGAGAATGCGTTTGGCCAGCGCCTGGAGCGCTGGCCGCCACAGTAGCGCGCCCGCGCCCTCGTTGATCGCATCGATCGCGATGAGCGCCCGGTTACTTTCCGCTTCTGCCTTTGCATCGAGCGCGCCGAGCAAAGATTCGAACTTGGCGCCTGGAACACCAAGACGTCCGAGTATCTGCTGTTCAATTATTCCGTGCTGCGTGAAGTCGGTACCAATCAGGAACAGGGTCGGTATGCCGGCTTCCAGTATTCGCCTGACTTCTGAGGCGATCAAATGTGATTTGCCTGAGCCGGCGCGGCCATCAAGATAGACGAATCGCTTTTCCGCCACCTCGACGGTACGCTCGATGAGGAGACTGTGGAATGTGCCGACGGCGCTGCGCAGGTTCGACAGCGCAACGACGACATAGTTGCCGTCTGCGTCATGGTCCTTTGCCTGGTTCAGTTGTCCATTTCTTCCTTTCGTGGCGCCGCGCTTAGCGTCGCGATATTCGCGAGCCAGTTCGCCGGCATCTAAGGTGATCTGCGCCAATGTCTTGCATCTCTCGATCCAGGCGGCGAAAGGCCAAGGCGACCAGTCCGCCGTTTCTAGAGCTGCGGTCTCAGTGCGGAACACTGCGACGGCCAAGGTCAGCTCAGCAAGCGTCGCTGTGGCGATCGTGGAGAAGTTTTTTGGGATGCACCGAATATCGGCTTCTGCGAGCACGCGTGCGCGCGCAGTAAGAAGTGCCGTCCGAAATCCCTCTGTGCGCAGGAGCCCGTCGAATACCTCGCGCACGGAGACATCGACATGATCCTCAGGGTGAAAGCGTTCTTCAAGCGCTGTGATCGTGCGATCGGCTTGCGCTTTCAACCATGCCGGTGAAAGCTCGATCTCGCCGAACCAGTAGTCGATCAGACCGGTCATCGGAGGACGAGCGAGCAGGTCCTCGAGATCGGCCGCCGACCAGGGTTCAAAAACGATGCTTCGACCAAGACCAGCAGCCTCGATCTCCCATTTCGCCTTGTGCGTCTTCCACCGGTCCCATGCCGTTTCCGTTGGGTCTCCCGTCTTCGTCCGTCGCCGCGTCTGGCCGGTCAGCGAGCAGGCGATTGCGATATACATCTTTGTGAGCTTGGGGTGTGTCGCTAGCGCGGTGGTCACTGACTTGTCGACCGCCGCCCAGTCGATCGACGCGGCCTTGGTGTAATATTTGGCCTGGACACCGTGCTCGGATCCGTCGGCGAGCACCCAGACGGCCTCGACCCCGCCATCGCCGCCTGCCCCATGGATTCTGCGAAACTCGGCGCCGGGGGCAGGGCGCAGCCGCCTGAGGATCTGGCAGGACAGTTCTTCAAACGTCTCGCGCTGTCCCGCTACGCCAGCAATAATTTTTTCGAAATCAAGCATGATCGATCTAGAGGGGCTGATCGCTTTGCCTTTGGCAAGGTGATATCGCATCGGCGTGGTCCGGTGCTGCATTTGCAATGGCCGTGCGGCCGATCCTCAGCCAAATAGGCGCGTGCCATCGGTCGGCTGAACCAACCGGAGCCATTCGCTCTTATCGAGAGGGCGGTTTGATCGTCAGCTCTACCGCAATCAGTTCCCGGAAGCAGTCAGTCCGTTCCCGGCCCAAGCTGCATCGCGGGACAGACGGCACCGGACGTATTCCCGAAGGTATCGTGCGGCCGACGACGACCACCGGCCTTCGCGTCAAAAGCGCGGCAACCAAAGACCCCTACGCCCCAATCGCCGCCCCGCGCCTCATCCGGCGAGCGCGTACGCACCCGCACCCAACGCCGCGTTCTCTTATGGAAGCTCGTTAGGTCGTATTTCTCGTTCGGCGAGTGAATGCGGTCGTCGGCTTTCGCGAAGCCGATCAGCAGGCTGTCCATGCCGACGGCCTGCTGCAGATCCTTTACTACGGGATCGAGCCGCCGCTGCCGATCACCGCGGCTTCCTTGCCCGGCCGGTCTCGGCACGGAGCGAGGCTATGCAGCCTCAGCCCGTACCGGCCCGACGGGGGCGATTCGACCACCCCCGGCCGTCCGTGTCCGTTCCACGCCGCGTCGCGCATAGCCGGGATCGTGCAGGAAGCGGCCGAGAACCGCTTCCAGAAGCGCTGGAATGTCCGCGTCCCGATTCAGGCAGCGACCCATCGAAACGCCGCTATGCTGGCGCAGGAAATACTCCTCGATGATCGCCGGCTGCTGTTCGAGCCCGTAATCCAGAAGATCCTTGTCGCGATCCAGAAGAAACAGATAGGCCCGGCCATAGCGGAAGCGGTGTTTGCGCGCTTCGCGCCAGGCGGCAACGGCCAGATTCAGAACGCGGTTCTGATGCTGCCAGACATGCACGGTCTCGTGGATGAACAGCCGCTGCCGGGCAATCGATGCCATAGAGAAATCGGTGTCATGGCCGTGCGGCAGGAAGATGTTGCCCCGGAACGACATGTTGCCGAGCGCATTGATCCTGGCATAGCCGCGGTCGAACACGCCGATCGCATGATAATCGAGCGACGTTCCGAACAGACCGCGCGCCAGGGCAATCTCGCCGGAGGTGAGGGAGCGCTTGGCCATGTCTCACACGGTCTCCGCCAGGGCGGGCATGGAGGATCGTTCGACCCAGCGCCTGCGCAGTCGGCGAAACAGCCGTCTGCCGCCCACCAGCAGCGCCGCGATCAGCGCCGTTCCCGGCAGCGGGATCGCGTAGGCGGCGGCGATGAAGGCGGCTTCGCGTCTGGACAGGTTTCGTTTGAGCCAGTCGGGCATCGGAAGGGCGGCACCCAGTCTGATCGCCCGCTGGACGATCGACCCGTTCGCCCCCACGGGCGACAGAGGCATCGCGTGCGTTCCGGCGGCGATATCGGGGCCGCCGGACGAGGCATGGAACGCAAGACCTGGGTGGAGCATGGCTGTAACCCCTCGTTCACCGTGTGGCGATCTGTCGTCAGACGAAAACATCCGCGCGGCGGATGGTGTTCGCTCAACAACAGGGGCTGGTCGTCCGCATCTCTGCTCTCCCGTGACTGCGCCGAGGCTATTCAACGAATCATTAAAGGTCAATATAATAATAAACGATGCACAATGACGGAATTCCGTGTGTCGGGAGGTTTGGGTGCGCACGGTCGATGCGATCGAAGATCGTTCGGCGCCGCGCCAGCCTTTGCCGACCAACCACGCGGTTGTTCCGTTAGAGTGACGGAGGCTGCTGGGGCGAGGTGATCGTGCAGGGAGCGGCCCCGCTCGGACATTCGGCTCGGTCCGCCCCTCTTTCGCCCTGCCGTCTCAGCCGGGCGCGCAGCCGCCGGCTACGCGTTCCGGCCCCGCCTGTTCGGGCGCAAAACGGCCCTGGAGCCCGCATCCCGAGACGGGAGATGAAAGGCGCCACGGCCCGTTTCCGGGGCGTGCGGGGCAAAGCCCCGCAGCACCCTATCCCCGCCCGCCATGCGTCGGCGCGCTTACGTTCGCGATCACCTCGCCGAACGGCCCGCCATGATGCGCCGGGCCCAGACCGTTCCCCGTGGTCGCCCGTAGCGGCAGCTTCGGGAACACCAGCTCGGCGAAACGATAGCATTCCTCCAGATGCGGGTAGCCGCTCAGGATGAACCGATCGATGCCCAGCGCCATGTATTCCTTCATGCGCGCGGCGACCTCGTCCGGGCTGCCCACCAGCGCGGTGCCGGCGCCGCCGCGCACCAGCCCGACCCCGGCCCAGAGATTGGGCGACACCACCAGGTTGTCGCGACCGCCTTTGTGCAGCTCGGCCATCCGTTGCTGGCCCACGCTGTCGAATTTCGCGAAGGCGGCCTGGGCCTTGGCGATATCGGCCTCATCCAGATGACGGATCAGCGAGTCCGCCGCTGCCCACGCTTCCTCTGATGTCTCGCGCACGATCACATGCAGCCGGATGCCGAAGCTCAGGCTGCGCCCGCGCGCGGCGGCCAGCGCCCTCACGGCGTCGATCTTCTCCTTCACCGCCGCAGGCGGCTCGCCCCAGGTGAGATACACGTCCACATGGTCTGCCGCGACCTCCTGGCCGACGCCGGACGAGCCGCCGAAATACAATGGCGGATAGGGCGCCTGCACCGGCGGATAGAGCAGCTTGCCGCCCTTGGAACTCAGATGCCTGCCGTCGAAGTCGACGGTCTCGCCACGCATCATCCGGCGCCAGACTTCCAGATACTCGGCGGTGGCCTCGTAGCGCGCGGTGTGGTCCAGAAACACGCCGTCGCCGGCCAGTTCGCTCGGATCGCCGCCCGTCACCACATTCACCAGCAGGCGTCCGTTGCTGAGCCGGTCGAAGGTCGCGGCCATGCGTGCGGTCATGGACGGCTCGCTCAGGCCCGGACGCACCGCGACCAGAAACCGCACGCGCTGCGTCAGCGGAATCATCGACGACGCCACCACCCAGCTATCCTCGCAGCTCTTGCCTGTCGGCAGCAGCATGCCGAAATAGCCGAGCTCGTCCGCCGCGCGCGCGATCTGGCTCAGATAGTTCAGCGTGACGTGACGCGCGCCGAGCTGCGAGCCGAGATAGCGTCCGTCGCCATGGGTGGGCAGAAACCACAGCACATCGCATTCCGCGGCGGCGCCCGAGGCCGCGAGACCGGCCTCGTGATCCAGGGGAAGGATGGCGTCTGGCATGAGCGAGCTCCTGCGGCGGAAGACCGTAAAGAACGATCATTCGTGGTGATTCTTGGCGGATAGACTGGACCGATCGTGTGAATAATGCAAAGCACGGGATCTCGATGGAGTCCGCCCATGCTCTCACGACGCACCCTGCTCGGCGCCGTTCCCGCCATCCTGACCGCGGGCAACGCATTGGCCGCCGACGCGGCGCGCACCCTACGCATCGGCTACCAGCGCTACGGCACGCTGATCCTGCTGAAGCACACCGGCCTGCTGGAAAAGGCGCTGGCCGGCAGCAACGTGACCGTCGCCTGGAGCGAGTTCGCCGCCGGCCCGCAATTGCTGCAGGCGATCGGCGCGGGCGCGGTGGATTTCGGCATCACCGGCGATGCACCGCCCATCTTCGCCCAGGCCTCCAGCAATCGCGTGGTCTATGTCGGCCACGAGCCGGTCGCGCCGTATGGCGAGGCGATCATCGTGCCGGAATCGAGCCCGATCCGGGACGTGGCGGGTCTCAGGGGCAAGCAGGTCGCGCTCAACCGCGCATCCAACGTGCACTGGCTGCTGCTGGCCGCGCTGGCGAAGGCCGGACTGACCATGGCCGATATCGAGCCCGTGTTCCTGGTGCCCGGCGCCGCGCGGCCGGCCTTCGATAGCGGACGGATCGATTCCTGGGCGATCTGGGACCCGTACCTCTCCGCCGTGCAGGAGGCCAAACCCACGCGGGTGCTCACCTGGGCCGAGGGCGTGGTCGGCAACCGGCAGTTTTTTCTCGCCGAACGCGGCTTTGCCCGGAAGAACCCGGACCTGATCCAGGTCCTGCTGAAGCAGATCGCCGCCTCGGATGCCTGGAGCGAGGCGCACAAGGGCGAGGCCAGCCAGTATCTGGCCAGCGATACGGGCCTGCCCCTGCCCGTGGTGCGCAAGGCGCTGGACCGGCTCACCTATGGCGTGCAGCCGATGACGCCCGACGTGGTGGCCGAACAGCAGCGCATCGCCGACGCCTTCCTGGCACAGCACCTGCTGCCGGCGAAAATCACCGTCGCCGACGCGGTCTGGAAGGCGCCGTAGACCAGGCGGCTGCGGTGATCCGCGCCTTCGTCCCTCAGTCCGTGGTGAAATAGCGCGGGTCGGCCAGGTCGGAGAGCAGATCCGGCCCGGTCGCTTTCCAGCCGAGACGCGCCGCCGTCTGCTCGCCCGTCGCGGCCATGTTGGTGCTGACGAAGGGCGCCATCCAGCCGAAATGCGCCGGCGGGCGGGGTTCCACCGGGACCTTCATCGCCCGGCCGATCGCGTCCGCGATCTGGCGGAACGGCACGCCTTGCTCGGCGATCGCGTGATACACCGGCTGCCGCACCCCGTCTTCCAGCGCCAGGCGGAACAGTTGCGCCGCGTCGGTGCAGTGCGTCGCCGCCCAGCTGATGTCGGCCTCTTCGACGAAGCCGGACACGCCGGTCTCCCACGCCCGTGCCGCCAGCATGGCGACGAAGCCGTGATCGCCGATGCCGTGCGTGGTGGGCGGCAGACGCACCGTGCCGGCACGCAAGCCGCGCGCCGCCAGGGTCCGCGCCGCCTTTTCCGAACGGCGCGGAAAATCGAGATCGTCCGGGTGCCGGTCGGCTTCGGTCGCCGGGCGATCCCGGGCCAGAAGGGCGACGCCGGACGTGACCAGAAACGGCGTCTCGGGTGAAAGCCCGCCGCCGATCGCCGCGATCGCGCGCTCGTCCAGCGCGCAGTTCTCGGCGAAGCGGCTGAAATCGTGGTTGAAGCCGAGATGCGCCACCGCATCGACTTGCCCGGCCGTATCGCGCAGCAGCTCCGTGTCGTCGAGGGTGCCGTGCAGCACCTCCGCACCGGACGCCGCCAGCCCGGCGCCCTTCTCGGCCGAACGCGACAGGCCCAGCACCTGATGGCCGTGCGACAGCAGCTCCTGGACCAGGGCGGAGCCGACGAAGCCGGTGGCGCCCGTGACGAAAACGCGCATGAGAAATCGATCCGTGCTTGTTGAAGCGCGGACCGTCCGCCTCCCGGTCGCTCCCGAAAAGCCTGGACGTTATACTGGTATGATCCCTGCCAGGATCGGACCCGGATGCCCGACGGAACAACCGGCGCGATGCGCGACAACAGCCTGGGCCGCTTTCTGCGCGACCGGCGCACGCGGCTCGATCCCTCCGCCCTGGGCATCGCCACGGGCGCCCGTCGCCGGACGCTCGGCCTGCGCCGCGAGGAGGTGGCGCAGCGCGCCTGCATCAGCGTCACCTGGTACACGCTGCTGGAACAAGGCCGCGGCGGCCCGCCCTCGGCCGAGGTGCTGGGCCGCGTGGCGGGTGCGCTCGCCCTCGACGAGGCGGAGCGCGAGCATCTGTTCCTGATCGGGCTGGGCCGTCCGCCGGAGGTGCGCTACCGCCCGTCCGGCGGCATCACACCGCGCCTGCAGGCGGTGCTGGACGCGTTTCCCCGCAGCCCGGCCCTGATCCGCACCGCGTGCTGGGACGTGATCGGCTGGAATCGCGCCACGTCCCTGATCCTGACCGATTTCGCGATCCTTCCGCCGGAAGAGCGCAACGTCCTGCGACGCCTGTTCCTCCAGCCCGCCCTCCAGGCGCTGCAACAGGACTGGGACGCTCTGGCCCGTTTCCTGGTCGGTGCGTTCCGGGCCGATATCGTCCGCGCGGGCGCCGAAGCGGCGGCGTCGGGACTGGTGGAGGAGCTGTGCCGGAAAAGCGCCCTGTTCGCGGTCCTGTGGCAGGACAGGACGGTGCTGGCAAAGGGCGAGGGCACCAAGCGTTTGCGCCATCCGGCGATCGGCGAGGTTGCGATGGATTACTGCTCGTTTGCCGTGGAAGGGCGGCCGGACCTGTCCATGCTGGTCTACAACCCCGCCACCGCGGAGGATGTGGTGCGGATCGACCGGCTTCTGGCCGGAGCCTCAGGGCCCGGCTGACGCGCTCCAGCCGCAGCGTTCGAGCGCGTCCCGCATATGCGGCGGCGGCGGGGCGACGGCGGACACGGGCGGATCGAGCGGCAGGGCGATCGACCGCGCCAGCAGATGCAGCCCGCCGCCTTCAGCCTGGCCGACCCCGTCGCCATAGACCGGATCGCCCAGGATCGGCAGGCCCAGATGCGCGCAATGCGCACGGGCCTGGTGGGTGCGGCCGGACAGGAGTTCCAGCTCCAGCCAGGCCCGCCCGGGGGCGCGGCCCAGAATCTGCCAGCGCGTGCGCGCTGCCTGTCCCGACGGATCGACCCGCATGCGCCAGCCGCTCCTGTCGCTGTGCTTCAGCAAAGGCGCGTCGATCTCGCCCGACGATGCGGCCGGCGCGCCCGACACCACCGCCCAGTAGCGTTTCCCGGCCCGCCCGTCGGCGAAGCAGCCCTGCGCCGCGATCAGCGCCGCCTTTCGCAATGCCACCACCAGGCAGCCGGCGGTGTCGGCGTCGAGACGATGCGCCAGCCACGGCCCGTCCGCGCGGCGCGACAGCAGCGGGAACCAGTCCTCCACCGACGCCCCGCCGCGCGGGCCGGGATGAACCGGCAGGCCGGCCGGCTTGTTCAGCACCACGAAGCGCCTGTCCTCGAACAGCCGGGCGGGGAGGGGCGGGAGGCTCAGGCGCGCCGTGCGCCGCGTGGCGCGTCCAGATTGGGCAGAAGCGCCGTCAGGATGCCGATGGCGGGCAGGAAGGCGCAGACATCGTAGACGAACACGATGCCCTTCGCGTCCGCCAGCATGCCGAGCAGCGCCGCGCCGAGCCCGCCCATGCCGAACGCCAGCCCGAAGAACAGGCCCGACACCATGCCGACACGCCCCGGCAGCAGCTCGGTCGCATACACCAGGATGGCCGAGAACGCCGAGGACAGGATCAGGCCGATCACAGCGCTCAGGCAGGTCGTCGCGATCAGCCCCACATGCGGCAGCAGAAGGCTGAACGGCAGCACGCCCAGGATCGACACCCAGATCACGCTCTTGCGGCCGATCCTGTCGCCGACCGGACCGCCGATGAAGGTTCCCGCCGCCACCGCGCCCAGGAACACGAACAGATCGGTCTGCGCCGCCTGCACCGAAACGCCGAAGCGGTGGATCAGGAAGAAGATGTAGTACGAGGAGAAGCTGGCCAGATAGAAATACTTGGAGAACACCAGCGCGATCAGAACCGCCAGCGCGCCGGCGATCCGCCCCCGTCCCAGCGCCACGTGATGCGCCCGCGCCCGCGCCACCGGAGGCGGCTGCTGCGCATACCATCGTCCCACGCCGGCCTGGAGCACCGAACCCAGGAGCGCCAGCAGGCAGAACCAGGCCAGGCTCGGCCGCCCCAGCGGCAGCACCACGAAGGCGGCCATCAGCGGCCCCAGCGACGTGCCGAGATTGCCGCCCACCTGGAACAGCGATTGCGCGTAGCCGAACCGCCCGCCCGACGCCATGCGGGCGATGCGCGAGGATTCCGGATGAAAGATCGAGGAGCCGATGCCGAGCAGCACCGCGCCCAGCAGCAGGTGCGGGTAGGTGCCGGCCAGCGCCAGCGTCAACAGCCCGAACAGCGTGAACAGCATGCCGACCGACAAGGACCAGGGCAGCTTACGGCGATCGGTATACTGGCCGATCAGCGGCTGCAGCAGCGACGCCACGATCTGGTAGGTCAGGGTCAGAAAACCGATCTGCCCGAAGGACAGCGAGAAATCGCGCTTCAATTGCGGATAGATCGCCGGCAACAGCGCCTGCATGGAATCGTTGAGCAGGTGGCAGACGGTGACGGTGAGCAGGATCGCGCTGGCCGCGTTGGCCGGACGCATGGCCGGGGCGAGCGTCGCCGCCATCGTCCCCGCGCTGTTCGGTGTTGCCATCGTACGCGACCTCCCTCTGCCCCGATCGCCTTAGCAGGGGGTGGGAGGGCTCGGGAACCGGTTCTGCCGCATGGGTGCCAGCGAAGCAGACGTTGGCGGCGGGTGCCGCGACGGCACCCGGCCGGTCGGATGCTCAGGTCGGATGCTCAGGCGACGTTCTGCCCGTCGCCCGGCTTCAGGATTCCGCTGCCGCCGAAGGAGAGCTTGGAATGGGCGGCGACCCAGTTATCCGCCTCGTTCTCGGTATCGAACTCCTCGACGATGCGCCCGAGCGCGTTGCCGCCCGTGGCGCGTACGCCGAACCGCCCGTTTTCGAGCGGCACCACTTCCAGAACCGGAGATCCATCGAACAAAGCCATCGTAAGCCTCGCATTGCGAAGACCGGCGCCAGCCGGATCGTGCATTCCAACGCGTTTTGGGGCCCCAGGATGCCTGCGCACCGCCGAATGACGGCGAATACACTCGCCCAGTCAATGCGCCCCGTCAATGCGCCCACTCAACGCGCCCGGTGCGCCGCCGCATTCTGCTGCGCCACCGTTACCGGCAGGGGATCGGGCAGCTCCACGTCCTGCCAGCCGGCCCCCATGGCCGTGTAGAGCCCGATGGCATCCTGCATGCGCGCCAGCTCGCCCAGCGCCGCCGCGTTCTCGCCCTCGTAGGCCTGACGTTCGGCGGTCAGAACGTCGAGAAAGCCGCTGAGGCCGGCTGCGTAGAGGCGCCGGGCGCGCTCCATCGCCAGCGCATCGTCCCGCGCCGCGTCGTGCAGGGTCCGGGCGCGGATGGCATCGTTGCTGTAGGCCACCAGACGGTCCTCCACCTCGCCGAAGGCGTGCAGGACCGTGTTCTGGTAGGCCAGGCGCGCCGCTTCCGCCTCGGCGCGCGCGCCCCGCACCTGCGCCCGCAGGCTGCCGCCGTGATAGACCGGGATACTGGCCTGAAGCAGTGCCGACCACGCCAGGCTGCTGGCCGTCATCAGCTCGTGCACCATGCTGGACATGGGCGTGAACGACAGAGGCACGCTGAAGGACGGGTAGAGCTGCGCGATGGCCACGCCGATGCGCGCGGTCGCCTGCGCGAACTGCCGTTCCCGCGCACGGATGTCGGGCCGGTTGGCGATCACGGTGGACGGCAGCGCCACGGGCAGGGCCGGAACCTCGGGCGGCGGCGCGGGTTCGGCCAGTTCGGCCTCGTCGGCGGCCGGAAGGGCGCCGGCCAGCAGGGCGATCGCGTGCGAAAGCTGCGCGATCCGCGTTTGCAGCGGCTGCAAGGTCGCCTGTTCGGTTTCGAGCTGCGCCTGGGCCTGCGCCACCGCCAGCGTGGTCCCGAGCCCTTCCGCATAGACCTTCTGCGTCAGCTTCAACGCCTCGTCGGCGGCGGCGATGTTCTTGCGCGCGATCTCCACCTGCTGCTGCGTCACGCGCAGCGTGCAGTAATCGGTCGCCACCTCGGCCACGGCGGAGATCAACGTGCCTCGCCGTTCCTCCACCCCGGCCGCCACCGCGGCATCTTGCGCCTCCACCGAACGGCGGATGCGGCCGAACAGATCGATCTGCCAGCTCGCCGTCGTGCCGTATTCCCATTGGCGGCTATCCGACGAGATCCCGGGCAGAGGCGGGAATTGCAGCGTCGTGCTGAATCTCTGGATGCCGGCGGCGCCCAGGAGATCCACCTGCGGGCGAAGCTGTGCCGCGATCTGGTCGCGGAGATCGCGCGCCGCCAGGAGCCGCTCCGATTGGATCCGGATGTCGTAATTGCCGCGAATGGTCTGCTCCACCAGACGATCGAGCATCGGATCGTGGAAGCTGGCCCACCATCGCTTCATCTGCGCCTCGGTGCGGCTCAGCTCGTCCGGCGTGGCCGCATGCTCGCTCCAGTTCGCGGGCACCACCGTCTCCGGCGGCCGATAGCCGGGGCCCACCTTGCAGCCAGCGAGCAGCACGGCCAGCGCGAAGGGAATGCGCTTCATCGCACCGGCTCCCCTCACAAATGATCCTGCAGCCAGCTCGAAAGATGCACGCGATCCGTCGTCTCCGGCCCCACCGCGACCGAACAGGTCATGCCGGCCGCCAGCACCACGCCCGGCGGCACCGAGTCGATATGGATCCGCACCGGGATGCGCTGCGCCAGACGCACCCAGGTGAACACCGGATTCACATCCTGCAGGCCCAGCCTGTCGGGATTGCCGTTCTGGTCGTTGATGCCGGCGGCAAGGCTGTCCACATGCCCGCGCAGCAGCGGCTTGAAGCCCATCAGCTTGATCCGCGCCGGCGCGCCGGGCGCAATTCCGTGGATCTTGGTTTCCTCGAAATAGCCGTTGACCCAGAAACTGTCGCGATCAAGCACGGCAATGCGCGCCTGGCCGGCATTCACGTAGTCGCCCACACGCAGCGACAGGTTCGTCACGTAGCCGTTGACCGGCGAATACAGGGTGGCGCGCTGCAGATTGAGTTTCGCGACATCGAGCGCCGCCTGCGCCTGGTCCACCGCGGCGGCCTGCGTTGCCGCGACCGAACTGAAGCGTTCCTGCTCTTCCGCCGACACGATGCCGGACAATCCGGCGCGTCGCCTGGCGTCGGATTGGCGCAGGCGCAGATCCTCGCGGGCGGCGGTCAGCCTGGCTTGCGCTTCCGCGATGGCCAGACGGAAGCGCACCGGATCGATCACGAAGAGCGGGTCGCCCTTGTGCACGAGCTGGTTGTCGCGCACCGGCACCGATACCACCGTGCCGGACACTTCCGGCGCGATGTCGACCACGTAGGCGCGCACGCGCCCGTCCCGCGTCCAGGGCGAAACCATGTAGGTGCGCCAGAGCGACAAGCCGAGCACGCAGGCGGCGCCGACCAGGGCGAGCGTGAGAACGAGGCGAACGAAGGCGCGGATCAGGGAAAGCGGCGACACGAGCGTATCCGGTTCAGAAATACAGGACGAGAACGGAAAGAATGCAGACGAACAAAGCGACTTCCACCAGCGGAAGATGCCACAGCCATTGGGCGAGGCCGGTGCGCCAGATCGCCACGCGCAGAATCAGGGTCAGCAGCAGCGCCGCCAGCGCATAGAGCACGATGGGCGCGAACAGAACGCCGGACAGATGCGACTCGCTCAGCATGATTCGGCTCCGGTTGCGTCGGGCAATTCGGATCGCCAGTCCGGCTGCATGATCGGGCAGCCGCGACGCAGCAGGCCGTGGGCATGCCGGATCAGCAGGGCCGCCTCGTCCAGCAGCCCGTGCGCCTCGCGGCGGATGCGGTTGGCGGCGTCTTCCGCGGCGGCCGACGACGACAAGGACGCGATCGGCGGCGCCGACCGGCCGGGGTTGCTGGTACCGTGCGCTGCGTTCGCTTCGGCCGACGCCGCGCCGGAATCCGCCTCCGGCAGCAGCGGATCGGACCCGATCTCCACACCCGCGCCGTCGTCTTCCGGTACCGCCGGCATGGCCAGCGCGTTCGCCGCCGCCGATACCGCGCCTGCCGATGCCAGCGGGCTGCGCGACAGCCGGCCGATCGCGGCCAGCCCGCGATCGAGCGCCTCCCGCGCATCCGCCGGCAGATCGGGATGACGTCGCAGCACGCGCAGCGCGGCCACGGTGCGCCCGAGCGTCAGCACCAGATAGGCGGCGCGCGTCGTGCGCGGACCGACGCCGGCGGGCAACTGCGCCGCGCGCTGTTCCAGGCGCAGCATTTTCTGCATCTGCAGGTCCTGCCAGACCTCGAACCGCATCGCGGGCGTGCCGCGTCCGGGCAGATCCCGCCGCGCGAACCGCTCCACCGCGCGCGTCAGCGAACCGCCGAAGCGTCTCGCATCGCCGGACACGTCGGCCGGCAGCAGCACGCGAAACACCAGCACCAGCAGCACCGGACCGAGAATGAACGAGAACAGGCCGTTCAGCAGCGTGATGTCGTTGAAGCCGATCGGGTTGTGCACGTTGATCATGGCGCAGAAGAAGATGGCGTATCCGGTCGCGGCCAGGCGTGTGCGCGCCTGGGTCTGCAACCAGATCGCCGGCGCGAGACAAAGGCAGAGCGAAAAGGCCAGCAGGGGAAAGCCGTCGATCTGCGGCAGCAGGATCGACTGGCAGAACAGCGCCATCGGCACGGCCATCAAGGTGCCGATCGCGAACTGGACGCTGGCGCGAGACGCGGACGGGTTCGTCGCCAGAAGGCAGGCGGCCGGAATCAGATAGGCCAGCAGCGACGGCCCGGACGGCCATTGGGACACATACCAGAACAGGCCCGCGATCAGCGTCACCAGGAAGCCGCGCGCCGCGTTGCGGCCGGCGGCATGCCATTCCGGCAGAGGGCGGAGACGGACGCGACGCTCCGTGGCCTCCAGCCCGGAACGCCCGTCTCCGGCAGCGCCCAGCGCCGCCACGGTGCGATGCAGATCGGATACCAGCCTGCGCTCGTGCATCGAGACCAGCAGCGCAGACGCCGAAGGGGCCCGGTCGGCCAGGGCGTTGAGCGCGTGCCCGGCCGCCGCCGTTTCCGATGCCAGGGAACCGAGACCGACCGAGCGATCGGCCACAAGCGCCATGCAGCGATGCGCGATGCGTCGCGCCGCCATTCCCACCGCCGATGCCGCGGCATCGCCATGGATCGGCTCCACGGCGGATAGCAGCCCCAGCAGGCGGGAGGCGGCGAGGCGCATCGCATGGCGGCGGCGTCGCAGCGCGGAGCTTTCCGCCGCGCCGTATTCGATCGCCTCGTCCAGTGCCGCGATGCGCGCCAGCAACGCGGCGCGGGCGCGCGACTCCGACGCATCGCCGCCGGCAGCGTAGCGCATCCGCAGGAACAGCGCGGCGAGATCGCGCAGGATCCGATCGATGCCGTCGGCCAGCGCCGAGGAGCGCGGCAGCACCGTCACCAGAAACACCAGCGCCGCGCTGGCCAGACCCGTGCTCACGGCCGACACGCGCGACAGAGCGTCGATGAAGATGTCGTCCGGCGCGTTGAAGGCGCCGGCGCTGACGATGATGATGGTGTAGCCGGCCAGAACCGCGCTGTAGGCCTTGAAGAAACGCAACAGCGTCGACACGAAGCAGGCGACCGCGATGCAGCAGCTCAGCACCAGCGTGTAGAGCAGCGGCGACTGCGCGAACACCGCCATCAGCGCCACCGCCGCTGCGGCGCCGATCAGCGTGCCCACCAGACGCCAGAAGCTCTTGCTGAGAACGGCGCCGTTCGTCGGCGCGACCACGATCAGAACGGTGGTGACGGCGGAAAGTGGCGACTGCAGTTGCAGGAAGAAGGCGACGAACAGCGCGATCGAGGCGGCGAGCAACGTCCGGGCCACGAACAAGAGGTTGGCCTGTTCGGCGCGCAGGCCGTCCCACGCGGCCCGAACCAGCGCCGGACGGCTCGCCACAATTCCGCTCATCCGCGCGCGCCGCTATCGTGGGACGGGCTCATCGCCTGCTCGATCCGGTCCAGCACCGCGTTGCAGGCCTGGAGCGCATCCGGCGGCACCTCGGCCAGCATGCGCCGGCACACCGCGGCGGCGACGGCCTGCACCTCGCGATGCAGCGCCATCCCGCTCGCCGTGATGTGGACGTGCTTGGTGCGGCGATCCAGCCTGTCCTCGGTGCGCGATACCAGCCCGTCGCGCTCGAGCTGGTCCACCAGCCGGGCCAGCGACGGCCCGTCGATCTCCAGCATCCGCGCCAGAACGCCCTGGCGCACCGGCTCGCCCAGCGTGCCCAGCAGCAGGATCGGCCGCCAGGAAGCGTCGGTCAGCCCGAACGGCTTCAGGTCGGCATCGATCTCGCGCCGCCAGGCGAAACCGATCCGCAGCAGGCGCCGGCCGAAGGCGATGCCGGGGTCCTCGCCCACCAGCCTGGGCTCCGCGTCGGAAAGGGCGTCCCGCGCCGGAGGGAGATCGTTCGCATGCATACGTTCGGGAGAAGCGCGCCCGGCGCTCCGGCTGTCAAGCCATTCTCGCGTCCGCCCGTTCGATCATCCGCGGGAGCAGGGCTGCTGCTTTTGCAGGTCGGCGCCGTCCCGGGCCGCGGCAGACGGCCCGAATCCTTTTGCTTCCTTCTCCTCAGGAGAAGACGATCCTGACTATCCTCGTCTCCCCGGGCCGCCGGCCGCGCTCATTCCTCGTCCACCCTGCGGCGCGTCAGCACTTCCCGTCGTCCCACATGGTTGGCCGCGCTGACGATGCCTTCCTTCTCCATCTGCTCGATCAGCTTGGCGGCGCGGTTGTAGCCGATCGACAGATGCCGCTGGATGAAGGAGGTGGATGCCTTGCCTTCGCGCGACACCAGCGCCACGGCCTGGTCGAACAGGCCGGTCTCGCCGTCGAAGCCGCCGCCGTTCAGACCGTTGCCCGAACCGCCGCCGCCGGACGCGCTGCCTTCCTCCTCGAACAGGGCGGTCACGTCGTCCACATAGGCCGGCTCGCCTTGCGATTTCAGGTGGCGCACCACCTCCTCGACCTCGGCATCGCCCACGAACGGGCCGTGCACACGGGTGATGCGTCCGCCGCCGGCCATGTAGAGCATGTCGCCCTGGCCCAGAAGCTGTTCCGCGCCCTGTTCGCCCAGGATGGTGCGGCTGTCGAACTTCGAGATCACCTGGAAGGAGATCCGGGTCGGGAAATTGGCCTTGATGGTGCCGGTGATCACGTCCACCGAAGGGCGCTGCGTCGCCATGATCACATGGATGCCGGCCGCGCGCGCCATCTGCGCCAGGCGCTGCACGGTGCTCTCGATCTCCTTGCCGGCCACCATCATCAGGTCGGCCATCTCGTCGATCACCACCACGATATAGGGCAGCGCCTCGAGCGACAGGTTCTGCTCCTCGAAGATCGGACGGCCGGTCTCCGGATCGAACCCGGTCTGCACCTTGCGGGTCATGGTCTCGCCGGACAGGCGGGCGGCGGCGACGCGCTCGTTGTAGCCGTTGATGTTGCGGACCCCGAGCTGGCTCATGCCGCGATAGCGGCGCTCCATCTCGCGCACGGTCCATTTCAGCGCGGTGACGGCCTTGGCCGGATCGGTCACCACGGGCGTCATCAGATGCGGGATGCCGTCATAGATCGACAGCTCCAGCATCTTCGGATCGATCATGATCAGGCGGCACTCGTCCGGGCTCAGCCGGTAGAGCAGGCTCAGGATCATGGAATTGATGCCGACGGATTTGCCCGAACCGGTGGTGCCCGCGATCAGCAAATGCGGCATCCGGGCGAGATCGGCATAGACCGGCGCGCCGGAAATATCCTTGCCCAGCGCCAGGCAGAGGCGCGCCGGATGCGCGTTCCAGTCTTCCGCGTCCAGGAGTTCGGAAAAGAACACGGTCTCGCGGCGGGCGTTCGGCACCTCGATGCCGATCACGTTGCGTCCCGGCACCGTGGCGATGCGCACGGCGGTCACCGAAAGGGAGCGGGCGATGTCGTCGGCAAGACCGATCACGCGCGCCGAGCGGATGCCCGGCGCCGGCTCCAGCTCGTAGAGCGTGACGACGGGGCCGGCATGGATGTCGCCGATCGCGCCCTGCACGCCGTAATCCGACAGCACCGTTTCCAGCAGGCGGGCATTGGCCTGCAGGCTCTCGTTGGACGGGCCGACGCTGCTGCGCGCCGGGGCCGGCTGCAGCAGGGACAAGGGCGGCAGGTGCCAGCCGCCGAGCGGGCCATGCACACCGGCGGACAGGCGGGTCGCGGCGGCGGCATGGGCATGGGGGGGAAGGCCGGCATGCGCCGCATCGTGACGCTGCGGCTCCGCGCCGGCATCGCCGCGCCCGCCCAGCAAGCGCGACAGCATGCCCGAACGCGGCTCGCGCGGCACGGCAGCCTGCGGCACGGGCTCCGGCGCGGTGCCAGAGACAGGACCGGAAACGGGGCCGCTCAGGCGGATCGCCGGCGCGTCCTCTTTCTCCGGACGGGCGGACAGCCGGGCCGCGCGCGAGCGCAACGGCAGGATCGGCTGTTCCTCCGGCTCGTCCTCGGCGCTGGGCGGCATCACCCAGCCGCTGCGGCTGGGAAGAGCAGGCTTGGGTGCGGCCGGGGCGCTGCCGCCCAGGAAAGACGGCTCGCGACGGTCGGCGCTGCGCCTGGCGCGCTTCGGTGCACGCTCCTGCTCGCGCGGGTCGGCGCGCAGAGCCAGTCCGGTGCCCAGACCATGACCATGACCATGACCGTGGCCGGCCGCCGGTGCGGTCTGGCGCGCGGCGGCGGAGAATGGGGTGTCTCCGGGCAGGACGTGGTCGAAATCGTCCTCGTCCTCGGCCGGGGCGGCTCCGGCCGGGGAGAACCGGTCGCGCAGACTGCGACGAGACGCCGCCTGGCCCCGTCCGCGCCCGAGTCGCGCCGTGCGCCGTGCGCCGCGGCCCATGGCGCGCCATTCGCCCGCGGAAAGGCCGAGGCAAAGCGGGATCAGCACCACGGACAGGATCACGCCGAGCAGCCACATCACCAGGCCGCCGACCGTGCCCAGCGCGCCCTGGCCGGCCGACAGGGCGAGCTGCGCCAGGGACAGGCCGAGCGAACCGCCGGGCAGCGCGAGCGCGGACCAGCCCTGGTTCGGGACCGGCGGCGCGACATGGAACAGCAGCGGAATCCCGGCCAGCACCGACGCCAGCACGGGCAGGGTGCAGATGACGGCGATCAAACGGATGGTGAGATTGCCGAGACCGCCATGCGAGGCGATGCGCCAGGCCCAGGCCAGCATGACCAGAACCGGCAGATAGCCGGCGAGGCCCAGCGCCTGCAGAACCAGGTCGGACAGGGTGGCCCCCACCGCGCCCAGCAGGTTGCGGACGGGCGCGGAGGTGGCGGTGTTGAACGAGGAATCGTTCGGATCGTAGGACAGCAGCGCGAGCAGGGTGGCGATCGCCGCCAGGGCGAGCGCCAGCCCGCCCAGCTCGGTCAAGCGCCGGCGGATCAGGGATTGCAGTTCCGGGGACGCGAACCGCTCGGAGATGAGCCGGCTGCGATGGGCGACATGCATGGGCGCTGCTCCGGCCTTCCTTCGCGAACGGCATCAACTATAGCCCGGAACCCATTGGCGCCAGAAGCTTCCTTTCCGGCGCGGCCCCGATTCGTTCACTGCCGGGGGGTGGGAGCCCGATTCGGCGCCCGGATCAGAGCACCGGGACGCCCACCAGCTTGGCCTTGGGCTCGGGCTCCACATGGATCGAGATCACCGCCTCGCCCACCTCCTCGCGCAGGGCGGCCTCGAGCCGGTCGCAGATCGCGTGCGAGGCCTCCACCGTCATCTGGCCGGGTACGACCAGATGGAACTCGACGAAGGTGACGCTGCCGGCGGTGCGGCTGCGCAGGTCGTGCGCCTCGATCGCGCCGTCGGCGTTTTCCGAGATGGCGCGGCGCAGACGGTTCAGGCTGTCCGGGTCCTGCACCTCGTCCATCAGCCCGCCCACCGACTCGCGCAGCATCCGGTAGCCGACCCAGAGGATGTGCAGCGCCACCAGCGCCGCCACCGTGGCGTCGATGCGCAGCTCGCCGGTCAGGGGCACCAGGGCGAAGGCCATCAGAACCCCGCCTGTGGTCCAGACATCGGTCATCAGATGCTTGCCGCCTGCGGTCAGCGCCGGGGATTTCCAGCGACGCCCGCAGCGCAGCAGCACCAGCGCCCAGAGCAGGTTGATCACCCCGGCGGCGGCGTTCAGCCCGATGCCGAGAAACGGCGCGGTCGGGCGATGCGGGTGGTTCCACCCGTCCCAGGCGCCATGCAGGATCGCCGCCGAGGTCGCCAGAACCAGCGCGCCTTCCACCACGGCGCTCAGATATTCCGCCTTGTGATGGCCGTAGGGATGGTTGTCGTCCGGCGGCAGCTCGCTGAACCAGAGCGCCGTCAGGGCGCCCGCCGCGGCCACCACGTTGATCACCGTTTCCAGCGCGTCCGAATACAGCGCCACGGAGCCGGTCAGCAGATAGGCGCCGGCCTTCATCCCCAGCACCACAACGCTCACCAGCAGCGAGCACCAGCCGATCTTGATCGCCCTGCTCATGATCGGCTCATGCCTGTCGGGACCTCGGCCTGTTGGTCGGCCCCGGCGATCAAGCGGTTCCAGGACGCGCGTGTCGTTCTGCTAGGCGATCGGGATGGTGCTGGCAACCTTCCGGCGCAGGCTCGCAGGGACGCGAGCAGGGCATGCGTCCAGCCGGGCGCCGCTCAGGCGCGGGTGTCGTCCGGCGTGCGCCGGCGCGCGTCCGGAATGGCGCCCTGGGCAAGCCGCTCGCGCAGGAAATCGATCAGAGCACGCAGGTCACGCGCCGGCTCTTCAGCAGGGTGGCGCAGACCAGGCCGGGCCGCTCGGCGCTGCGGGTCTGCTGGAGGCGGGAAGGGGCGGTGTCCTGCCGGTCGTCGCCTGCATGGCCGTGGCGACGTTCGGCTACGGGCTGCTCGCTCCGGCGACGGCGCACGCGGCTCTCGATCCGGCGCCGGAAATGGGCGGCACGGCGTCGGCGCTGATGAATGGCGTCCAGATGGCCTCCATGGCGCTGGCCAGCCTGTGCGCATCGCTTCTGTTCGGGCCGATCGGGGTTCTGGCGCCGTCCGCGGTCATGATCGGCTTCGCGATGGTCTCGGCCGCCTGTTTTGGGGGATGGCAGCGCAGGCGCGGCCTGGATCGCGGCGGACCGGACCAGGCGCGAAGCAGCAACGATTTCGAGGCGAAGGCACGGCGTGGTGGAGCTGAGGGGAATCGAACCCCTGACCTCCTCATTGCGAACGAGGCGCTCTCCCAACTGAGCTACAGCCCCGCCGTGCGGTGGCGGAAAATAGCGAAGGGCAACCCCCTGTCAAGGGCGGTTCACGGGCGGCCGATCGGGGCGGCACGAATGTTGCGCCGGCGATGCTGCATCGGTAGCTTGCCGCCCCATCGTCGCATAAGGACAATGCCGTGGTCACGGCCATCTTCGCCCTCCTGTTCCTGCTGATCCGGCTTTTCATCTACGTGCTGCTGGCGTCCTGCATCTTCTCCCTGCTCTATGCCTTCAACGTTGTGGACACGCGCAACCGGCTGGTCCGCGGCATCGGCGAGTTCCTGTATCGCGCCACCGAGCCTGTGCTGGCGCCGGTGCGGCGCGTGCTGCCGCAATTCGGCAACGTGGATCTGAGCCCGCTGGTGGTGCTGCTGGCGTTGCAATATCTGGTGGTGCCGTTTCTCCAGACCATCGAGATCGCCATCATCACCCACACCGCGCCGCAGTTCCTGTCATGAGGGTCGCGGTTCTCGTTCCCTGCTACAACGAGGCAGTGGCGATCGGCGGGGTGGTGCGCGATTTCCGTGCCGCGCTGCCGGATGCCACCATCTACGTCTACGACAACAATTCGTCCGACGGCACGCGCGAGGTCGCTCGCGAGGCCGGCGCGGTGGTGCGGCTGGAAACGCTTCAGGGCAAGGGCCACGTGGTCCGGCGCATGTTCGCCGATATCGAGGCGGACCTGTATGTTCTGGTGGATGGCGACGGCACCTACGAGGCGGAAGCCGCGCCGGCGCTGATCGCCAAGCTGCTCGAGGACGGACTCGACATGGTGAACGCGTCCCGCGTCACCGATCGCGTCGCCGCCTATCGGCGCGGCCATGTGCTCGGCAACCGCGTGCTGACCGGGCTGGTCGCCACCATCTTCGGCAAGCGCCTGGGCGACATGCTGAGCGGCTACCGGGTCTTCTCGCGGCGTTTCGTGAAATCCTTCCCCGCTTTGTCGGCCGGGTTCGAGACCGAGACCGAACTCACCGTGCACGCGCTCGAACTGCGCATGCCGATCGCCGAGATGCCGACGCGCTATATCGAGCGCGCCGAGGGTTCCGTGTCCAAGCTGCGCACCTATCGCGACGGCATCCGCATCCTGCGCACCATTGTCGTGCTGATGAAACAGGAGCGCCCGCTGGCCTTCTTCTCCCTGATCGCCGGGCTGATGCTGGCGATCGGACTGGCGCTCGGCATTCCCGTGGTGATCGAGTTCTTCCAGACGCATCACGTGCCGCGCCTGCCGAGCGCGGTGCTGGCGCTGGGCTTCGTGCTCGTCGCCTGCCTCAGCCTGGTCTGCGGCCTGATCCTGGACACGGTCGCCCGTGGGCGCCTGGAACTGAAGCGCCTGTTCTATCTGGCGCAGCCGGGCGTGGATGGTGGGTTGCAGAGGTAAGGAAAGAAGAACCTTCTTGTTCTAAAGAAGAGAAGCAAAAAAGACTTCTATCCGTTTGGTATGGAGTGCCCGTTCCGGCGCAACTTCAAGGGATAGAGGCTCTTTGCTGCCTTGGTTCGAGCAGGAACGTTTCTTACAGTTACGCCGCGGCGTGCGGCAGGGCGTGATAATCGCGTCCAAAATAAATCAGCCCGCCGGCGCTGTCGCCGAGCCGGACGGCCTGCACCGTGCAGAACAGCACGCTATGCGTGCCGACTTCCGAGACCTCGCTGATCACGCAGTCGAACGCGGCGATCGCGCCGTCCAGCACCGGGGCGCCGGTGTCCAGCGTGGTCCAGGCGCCGGCCTCGAAGCGTTCCGACATCAGGTCCAGCGTTGCGAACGCTTCCGACACCGGCCGCTGATGCGTGGCCAGCACGTTGACGCAAAGCGGGCCGCCGAGCCGGAAATGCTCGCGCGAGCGCGAGCCGCGGTTCATGCAGACCAGAAGCGTGGCCGGATCGTCGGTGACCGAGCACACGGCGGAGGCGGTAAAGCCGTGGCGCCCGCTCTCGTTGGCGGTTGTCACCACGTTCACGGCGGCCCCGAGCCGGGCCATGGCATCCCTGTAGAGCTGGCGATCGACCGGCATCCGCGCGAATCCTCCTATCGGCGATGATGCTTTAGGATCATCACCCGTTCCAGATAGTCATATCAGCGCGCGGCCTCAATATCCGCTGCCCGCATGTCCGGCACCCAGAACAGCAGCCGGCGCAGCGCGTGATCCACCGCCATCCACAGCGCCACCGTCATGCAGGCCAGCACCAGCAGCGCCGCGAACATCAGATCGGTCTGGATGCGGGCATTCGCGTTCAGCATCACGAAGCCCAGTCCCGAGGCGGCACCCACCCATTCGCCGATCACCGCGCCGATCGGCGCCACGGCGGTTGCGACCCGGAGTCCGGACGCGAATGCGGGCAGGGCGGCGGGCAGGCGCACGCGCGTCAGCAGGCGGAACCGGGTCGCGCCCATGGTGCGTGCCAGCTCGATCCAGCCTGGTTCGGTGTGCGCCAGGCCGTCGGCCAGCGACGCGGAAACCGGAAAGAAGATCACCAGCACCGCCATCACCACCTTGGAGGCCATGCCGAAGCCGAACCACAGCACCAGAAGCGGCGCCAGGGCGAACACCGGCACCGCCTGGCTGAGCAGCAGGACCGGCATCAGCCAGCGCCGAACGGAGCGAGAGAACACCATCGCCAGAGCGCAAAGCGCGCCCATCGCGGTGCCGATCAACAGCCCCAGCACCGTCTCGGTCAGCGTGGTCAGCGTGCTCCAGGCCAGCAGGGCCCGGTTCCGCCACAGCGCCGTCGCGACGGAACCGGGATCGGGCAGCAGATAGGCGGGGATGCCGGCGAACCGGCTCAGCGCCCACCAGGCGAGGCCGAACACCAGCACCGTGACCAGCGGCCGTAAGGCACGTCTCATCGCATCAGCCGCCGCAGCAGCGCCCCCTGAAGCTGCAGCACCGCCGGATCGTCCGGCGGGCGCGGCGCTTCGCCCGGAACCGTCAGGGGCGCATCGAGCCGGGCCGGCGCGCCGTCCAGCACTACCAGCGTATCGCCCATGCGGCAGGCTTCCAGCGGATCATGGGTGATCATCAGCACGGTGCGGCCGCGCAGCAGACGCACGGCCAGCTCCTGCATCCGGGCGCGGTTGGCGGCGTCCAGCGCCGAGAACGGCTCGTCCATCAGCACTAACGGCCGGTCCTCGAACAGGGTGCGGGCGAGCGCCACGCGCTGCCGCATCCCGCCGGACAACGTGTGGGGCAGGGAGGCGGCGCGATCGGCGAGCCCCACCTCCGCCAGAAGGGCGCGCGCCCGATCGAGATCCGGCGTCTCGCCGCGCAGGCGGGCGCCGACCGAGACGTTGCCCAGCGCATCCGCCCAGGGAAACAACAGATCCTGCTGGCCCATGAAGGCGATGCGCCCGGCCAGAGGCTTGCCGTCATCCGCCTCGACGCTGCCGGTCTGCGCCGGGATCAGGCCCGCCGCGATCTTGAGCAGGCTGCTCTTGCCGACGCCGCTCGGCCCCAGCAGCACGGTGAAGCGTCCCGCCGCCACGGTCAGGTCGAGATCCCCGAACAGGACCCGCTTGTCATAGACGAGCGACAGGGCGCGGAGATGCAGCGCCGGGGGCGGGCTCTGTGTCTGGCCGGGAAAATCCATCCGGTTCAGTATGAACCACGCTCACCGCTTCCGGGAAACCGTGCCGCCATGTCCGAGACCTTGCCCGCGTTCCTGCGCGACACCTTGCCCAGCCTCGACCAGGGGCTGTTCGGCCGTCTGCGCCGGGATTCCGGCCCGGAATGGACCGCCTATGTGCGGCATCCGTTCGTGCGCCGGCTCGGCGCCGGCATCCTCGATCTGGCGGATTTCAAGCGCTTCCTGGTGCAGGACTATCTTTATCTGCTCCAGTATGCCCGCGCCTCCGCGATGGCGATCGTCAAGGCCGACGCGCTGGAGGACATGCGCTCCGCCGCCTCCACCGTGTCCGGCCTGGTTCTGACCGAGCTCGGGCTGCATCTCGGCTATTGCCGCGAATGGGGGCTGGACGAGGCGGAGCTCGAAGCCACCCCGGCCACGCTGGAAACCCTGGCCTATGGCGGCTTCATCATGGACCGCGCCCATGCCGGCGATCTGCTCGACCTGACCGTGGCGCTGGCCGCGTGCCTGGCCGGCTATGCCGAGGTCGGTCTGACCCTTCGCCACGACCCGGCCACCGTGCGCGACGGCAATCCGTACTGGTCGTGGATCGAGACCTATTCCGGCGAGGTCTATACCGGGCTCGCCGAGGCCGGGATCAAGCGCCTGAATGCCCTGTCGGAACGTCGCGGCGGCGAGGCGCGCTATCCGATGCTGCTGCGCGACTTCCGCACCACCGTGCGGCTGGAGGCCGGGTTCTGGAGCGGCGCCATGCGGGAGGGCTGACCGGCGTCACCCGGCCCGTCTCGCTTCCGCCACCAGCTTCAGCACGTCCGGCAGAATGCCCGCGACGATGATGTCGACGCCGCGCGGGTTGGGGTGAATGCCGTCGCCCTGGTTCAGCGCGTGATTGCCCGCAACGCCGTCAAGGAAGAAGGGATAGAACAGCAGGCCCGGGCGCCGCGACAGACGCTCGAACACCGCGCGGAAGCTGCCGAAATAGCTCTGCCCCAGATTGGGCGGTGCATACATGCCGGCGAGCAGAACCGGCAGATGTTTCGCCGCCAGCCGATCCAGGATAGCGGTCAGGTTCCGTTCCATTCCGTCTGGTGGCAGGCCGCGCAGACCGTCATTGGCGCCCAGCTCGACGATGGCCGCATCCGGGTGGTCGCCCAGCGCCCACTCCAGACGCGCCAGCCCGTCGGCGCTGGTGTCGCCCGAAACGCCTGCGTCCAGGACCACGGCCCGCGCCCCCGCTTTGTCCAGCGCCGCCTGCAGCTTCGCCACGAAGCCCTCCGCATGCGGCAGGCCGAACCCCGCCGTCAGCGAGTCTCCCAGCGCCAGGATACGCACGATCTTCGGTTCGGTGTCGGCCAAGGCGGATCTCCTGCCGGTGGCGAACCAGGATGCGGCGACGACGGACAGGATCCGCAAGACGCCGCGTCGTCCCTTGGTGCGCTGCGCGCGCTCGCCATATGCAGCGTTCATGGATGATGCCCTGTCCCGCTTCGCGCCGCCCCGATCCTCTGCCACGGCGCTGGTGGAGGCGAGCGGATTATGGCTGACCGTGCCCGCCAGGCCGGGAACGGTCAACGCGCAGGGCGGTCTCGATATCGTCCGCGACATGTCTCTCCGCGTGAATGCCGGCGAGAGCGTCGGCATCGTCGGCCCGTCCGGCTCCGGCAAGACCTCGCTGCTCATGCTGCTGGCCGGGCTGGAGCGGCCCACACGCGGGACGGTGCGGGTGGACGGGGTCGATCTCGGGACGCTGGGCGAGAACCGGCTCGCGCGGTTTCGCGGCGCGCGTATCGGCATCGTGTTCCAGAGCTTCCACCTGATTCCGACCATGACCGCCCTGGACAATGTCGCCGTGCCGCTGGAACTGGCCGGCACGCGCAATGCCGCCTCTATCGCCCGGACCGCGCTGGAGCAGGTCGGTCTCGCCCATCGCATGACGCATCTGCCTGGCCAGCTCTCCGGCGGCGAGCAGCAGCGCGTGGCGATCGCCCGCGCCTTCGCGCCCCGTCCGGCCCTGCTTCTGGCCGACGAACCGACCGGCAATCTCGACGCCCGGACCGGCGAGTCCGTCCAGGCCCTTCTGTTCGGCCTGCAACGCGACAACAACACCGCCCTGGTGCTGATCACCCACGACCCGGTTCTGGCCGGGCGCTGCGACCGCGTGGTGGAGGTGGCCGAAGGCCGCTTGCGGGACCGCGCGGCGTGACAGTCTGGCGGCTGGTGCTGCGCCTGGCCTGGAGAGACTGGCGCGGCGGCACCGGCCTTCTGCGCGGCATGGGCGTGGTGCTTTGCTGCCTGGCCCTGGGCGTGGCGGCGATCGGTGCCATCGGCGGGCTTCGCGATGCGATCCAGGACGGCGTATCCGAGCAGAGACGCGCCATCCTGGGTGGCGATCTGGCGATCGAGACCACATCCGCCCTGCCGCCCGAACTGGCCGCCTTCCTGCGCCGGCAGGGCGACCGCGTGTCGGATACGGTGCGGATGCGCACCATGCTCTACGGGCCCGGCAAGAGCCGCATGCTGGTGCAGCTTTCCGCCGTGGATGCCGCCTATCCGTTGGTCGGCGAGGCGACGGTGCAAGGCGGCGAGGCGCTGCAGCGGGCCCTGGCATCGGGAAGCGGCATGCCGGTGATTGCCGCCGATCCGGTGGTGATGGAACGGCTCGCCGCGCATCCGGGCGATCTGGTCCGGCTCGGCCGGGCGCAGTTCCGTCTGGCTGCGTCCCTGGACAAGGTGCCGGACGCCGCCGGTCTTGGCGCACTGGCGCCCGGCGTGTTCATTCGCCGCGACGCGCTGGATCGCACCGGGCTGGCCGTGCCCGGCGCGCTGCTGACCGGCGCCGTACGCGCGGTGTTGCCGGCGGCTCGCGGACCCGAAACCGACGCCATCCGGCTCGCTCGCGCCCGCGCCCAGGCAGCGTCCATCGACCGCGCCTTTCCCGGCACCGGATGGCGCATCCGCGACATCGAGGACGCTGCGCCCGCCATCACCCGCGCTGTGGATCAGGTCGCGGCCTTCATGAGCCTGATCGCTCTGGCCGCCCTGCTGCTGGGCGGCATGGGCGTGGCGGCGGGGGTGCAGCGCTGGCTGGACGGCCGGGTCCGCACGGTGGCGATCCTGCGCACGCTCGGCGGGACGCCGCGTTTCGCCGCCGCCGTGGTCGGCACCCAGGTCGCGGCGCTCTGCCTGCTCGGCATCGTCGCGGGCGCCGTGTCCGGCCTGATCGTGCCGCCCGTGGCGGTGGCGCTGGGCCGCGACCTTCTGCCGGTGGCGCCAAGAGCCGGGGTTCGGGTGACGCCGGTCCTGCTGGCGTCCTTGTTCGGGATCGTGGTGGCGCTTCTGTTCGCGCTGCTGCCGATGGCGCGCGCGATCTCCGTGCCGCCTTCGGTGCTGTTTCGCGGGCCGGCCGGGATTGCCCCGCCCGATCGCAGACGTCGCCTGCGGGTGACGGCGCTTTCGGCTGCGCTCGTCGCGTGTCTGGTGCTGCTGGCGGTTCTCGCCTCGCCGGATCGCCGTCTGGCGATCGGGTTCTGTCTTGTCGCCGCGGTTGTTCTGCTGCTGTTCCGGCTCGCCGGAGCCGGTCTGGTGCGCCTGGTGCGCGTTTTGCCCCGGCCGCGCGCGGGGCGCGGCGTGCTGCGCGTCGGCATTCGGCTTGGGCTGGCCTCGCTCGGCCGCGCCGCCGGTCCCGCGACCCGGTTGCTGCTCGGCTTTGGCGCCGGGCTCACCGTTCTGGCGACCATCGCGCTGGCCGAAGGCGATCTGCGCGCGTCCCTGCTGGATCAGCTGCCGTCGCACGCCCCGTCCTTCTATTTCATCGACATTCAGCCGAACGAGATGGACCGGTTCCGCGCGCTGGTGGCGTCGCAGCCCGGGGCGGGCGCCGTGCACGCTCTGCCCAGCCTGCGCACGCGCGTGGTGGCGGTGAACGGCGTGCCGGCGGATCAGGTCCGCGCCGAGCCCGGCACCGGCTGGGCGCTGCAGGGCGATCATGGCCTGACCATCGCCGCCCGTCCGCCCGCCGGCACCGCCCTGGCCGAAGGTCGCTGGTGGAGCGCCGATTACGACGGGCCGCCCTTGATCTCGCTCGATGCCAGGCTCGCATCCGGCTGGCATTTGGGCGTCGGCGGTACGCTGCGGCTGAACGTGCTTGGGCGCGACATCGATTTCCGCGTCGCCAATCTGCGCGATGTGGCCTGGCGGTCGCTGCAGCTCAATTTCGCCTTCGTCGCATCGCCCGGACTGCTCTCCGCCGCCCCGCACACCATGGTGGCGACGGTGGAAACAAGCGCCGCGCCGGCCGTGGATGCGCGCATCCTGGGCGCCGTCACCGACGCGCTGCCGGGCGTGACGGGCATACGCGTCGCCGACATCCTGCAACAGATCGGCGGCATCGTCGGCAAGCTGGCCTTGGCGCTGGCGGCCGTCGGTCTGGTGGCGCTGCTGTCCGGTGCCCTGGTTCTGGCCGCGAGTCTCGCCGCGACACAGGAGCAGCGCACGCGCGAGGCGGCGATCCTGCGCGCGCTCGGCGCCACGGCGGCGCAGCTTCGCGCGGCATGGCTGGTGGAGTTCGCGGTCCTGGGTCTTGTTGCCGGGCTCTGCGCCGGGGCGATCGGCGCAGTTCTGTCCCTGCTGTTGATGCGCGCCGTGCTGCATGCGCCCTTCGTATTCCTGCCCGGCCTGCTGTCGCTGGTGGCGTTCTGTGCGATCCTGCTGATGCTGTCGGCAGGATTCCTGGCAACGCGTCGCAGCCTGTCCGCCAGTCCGGCGGTTCTGCTGCGTGACACCTGAAGAATGCCTGCCCGTTCGGCTCCGCGCGGTGCGTGTGTTCGGAGCCAAACGGACAGACGTCTTTTTGTTTCTCGTTCTTCGAAAAAGAGGATTCCTGTTCTAGCGCTCGTGGACAAAGCTGATCCAGAGGAGAGCTGAAGCGATCGAGACGAAGCCGAGATACGAGGCGGCGGTCTTGTCATAGCGTGTGGCAACGCGTCGCCAGTTCTTGAGCTTGTTGAACATGCGTTCGATGCGGTTGCGTCAGGTGTAGTGCGACTAGCTGTGCAGGGCGGGGGTTTTACGACCGCGGCTGGCTCGGATGACAGCTCTTGTGCCGGTGACGGTGATCTCTGCGCGGACGGCAGCCGCATCGTAGCTGCGGTTGGCCAGCAGCATTCGTACCCGGCCACCGATCATGTGGAACAGTGGCCTGAAGCCCTGGATGTCGTGCGCCTGCCCTGGCGTCAGCACGAAGCCGAGTGGCAGGCCGCGGGCATCGCATCGTGCGTGCAGCTTGGTGGAAAAGCCGCCGCGCGGCCGACCGAGCCCCTCGGACGGCCCAGCTCCTTTTGATCCCTGCGGTGCAGTGGTGGGCGCGCACCACTGCGCTGTCGATCATGTCGGCCGAGCGATCGCGTCCGGCCACTTCGGTCAGCGTTTCCAAAAGGGCATCGAACACGCCGGTCTCGACCCAACGCCAGTAGCGACGGAACACGCTGTTCCACTTGCCATACTCAGAGGGCAGCCGACGCCACTGCGCGCCCGTCCTGGCCATCCACATCATGCCGTCGAAGAAGGGCCGGTTGTCACCGGCGGGTCGGCATCCGCGTCCCCATTCGGCCAGCAGCAGCGGCCCGATCAGTTCCCACTCAGCATCCGTGGTGCCAATCCGATCGCTCAATGCCGCCTCCAAATGGCAGCTTTGAATCAAGCGCCGCTTATATCGTCAAGCTTTGTCCACGAGCGCTAGTACACGCAATCGGCTTCTTCGGCGCCGAGGGAGTTTGATTCGGAAAGGCGATCCCTGACGTCTTTGGGCCGTAGCCGGCCACGCGCGGCCTGTGGGCTTGCTTTCGAATCGACCAACTTAGCACCCCGACCCTGGCAAATGCGCTTGATTTCAGAGCGGAAATTATATAATAATCCTGTTGCCAGGCTTTGCCTGGCAAGCCCGCCAGGCGTCGTGCCTGGCTTCAAGGAGAGAGCCGATCATGCCCGTCAGCGCAGAGCTGGACCCATATAATTAGGTTTGAGGAAGGAGAACAACAACTACTTTAAGGAATATCTAGATGAAAACGACGACGATTCAGTTCGATGAGCGAAGCCAAAGAGAAATAGACAAGCTAAAGCGCGTCTTCTCAGCTTCAACCAACGCTGCCGTTGTCCGCAAGGCATTGGCTCTAGCTGCCGTAATTGCAGAAGAGGCCGATGAAAACCACCAGGTAGCCATTCGTAAGCGAAGTAGGGAAGGTGATTTGTATGTTAGCCTCGCCAGATGACAAGACGCCCAAGGATAATAATAAGGGCGCAAACATCGATGTAGTGGCTCTGGGTGACGCCTCCTCGGCGTCATTCGGGGGCGCTAAAATTGCGGACAGTGAAACACAGAAAGATGGGAAGGTGCGCCGTAACATCACTACGGCGTCCACCCTGACATTCTTGTCCCTGAATGTCGCTGTTGTGTTAATCGTTTGCGGTTTGGCTGCTTTGGACTACTATGAGCTTAAAGCGGGCCTAATTAAACCGGCTGAGAGACTTGTTACGACTTCCGTTATCGAAAGCCTCATTTGGGCGACCGTTGTCGAATTGGGCCTTATCGTCGGAACGACTGCTGCCGCCATGTATAAGGTGAGGCCACCTCGCCACCATCGGATAGGCGTTAATCCTGATACTTGAAGCTAATGCTTCAGATTAGCTCTAAGCCCGGCCCTGCCGGCAGTGCGCCCCCTGTGGCGGGCCCGGGCTCTACTCCGTGCCCTGTGGGTGCTTCACGGAGCCACCTAGCGGCGTCTCCGCCCTTCGGGTGACGATCCCTGACGCGGTCGGCACCAAGTTGCGTGCCGCGAGCGGTGTGCGCTCCGCGCAGTGGTGATGGTGCGGTTTCGCTTGCACCGTCACGTCCGCCACGAGCGCGCCCACGCCCGCCGGATCGTTGCGAGAAAGATCCCATGATGCGGAGGCGGATTTCCCGCACAACGACCCGGAGGACATTATGACCGCATCCTAGGCCAGCTGCAGCCTGCTCACGCGCCTGCGCCGCACCGTCACGCGCGCACTGCGGAAAATTCACGTCGCGAGTTACACGATCACGCTCAATCTCGGCTTCCTGAAGTTCGAGCTTAAGGTGGAACCGAAACCGGAGGCTCCGCGCCTCCACCGGCGCTGACGCGCAGGCCGCCCTTCCGGGCGGCCCTATCCCAATGACTATTTCGGGTGCTCATTCGCAAGTCGCTCGCAGCCTCCGATGACTTCGGCAAATGCTTCTTTGGCACCGTCGACATTAAAGACTACATCTTTAGTTTCGAATTGGAAGTTCTCAAATCGAACGAGCAACGTTCCGCCATTGCTGACTTCATTGAGGAGGACGTCATCCGGTTTCGTCTTGTAGCTGGCAGAGCAGGGCGCTTCGCAGATAAGAAACGCCGATTTATCAGAGTAGCTAGCCGTGACAGTATGTGCTTTATGAGGAGGGACGCGATAGACAAGGTCGCGCATACCATTTCCCATAAAATCCGCAGATCGAAAAGAAACATTGAGTTTCTTCGGCTGGCTGGGAAGGCAATCAACTTGCAATTCTGCGCCACCGCTTGCGTGATTAACCGTGCCAAACCACCTTTTGTCTGTCATCTCATCCACGGCCGCGATTACTCGCCAATCTCCATGGCTCCCGACAGTCGTTCCCGTATCTGCCTCAGCTACAGCTGGGAACATCAGAATCGTAACAGCAGAAAGGAAGAAGTCCCATCGCATAACACATACCTCATTCTTTCTGCGCATCATTTTCACAAGTGTCCCGCACTCTGCAAGGATAGCGGGGCGTCCCCTCCGCGTTGCTGCGGGCCGGCCCTATTCCGCGCCCTGTTAGGTCCAAAAATCAAGACTTTCGACATTTTGCTGGTGGGCCGAATTTCAGGGGGCTTAGGATTGATCGGAAGTTATGACCGAAACCACACCCGCAAACCGGCTCGGCTATACCCGCGTCATTACCTACGGCCAGACGCTTAGCTCATGCGGTGAATGGCGCAGAGCTTGTTGCCGTCGGGATCGCGTAGATAGGCCAGATAGACTGGTCCCCTCACTCCCTGGCGCACGCCCGGCGGATCCTCGGCCGTGGTGCCGCCATTCTCGACTCCGGCCTTGTGCCAGGCATCGGCCTCCTCCGGGCTTTCCATGCCGAAACCGATGGTGCCGCCATTGGCGCCGCAGGCCGGTTTGCCGTCGATCGGCCGGGTGATGACAAGGCGGCCGCCCCGATGGCTGTAGACGAGGCGCCCCGCCGCGTCGCTGGTGCCGGGCTCGCCGCCCATGGCGGCGAGCAGCGCGTCGTAGAAACGCTTCGACCGCTCGAGGTCGTTGCTGCCGAGCACGACGTGACTGAACATGCATGAACTCCGGTTATCTCTCGGGAAAGCGAGTGGTGGCATGGAAAATCCTGCCCGTCGATGCGTCGTTCCGGGCAACCCGGAGGCCGTTCGCCGGCTTCGGCAACAGCGCGATACGGCAGCAAGGGGGATCGTCATGCGCAGGCATATGATGCACGGACTTATTCCCGTGGCGGTTCTCGGCCTGACGGCGATGCCCGCCATGGCGCAGGGGTTGATGAGCGGCACCGGCCTGCAGCCGAGCCAGCAGGTCGCGACCCCGCCGAAGACGCCGCCGATCGACCGTCCCGGCGTGCAGACTTCGTCAGCACCTCCGGCCGTTCACCGCCGCGAGGCGGCCCGGAAACCGGCGGACCCCAACACCGCGTACCGGACTCCGCATTGAAGCGGCTTCCGGCCCACGGATACGCGCAAGAAAAAGGTCGCATCTCGCGATGCGACCTCAGTCAGGCCTGTTCCAGGCCGGTTCTTGCTTTTCGCGCCCTGGGCCCCGTTTGGGAGGCGCGCTTTTTTGGGGAACGCGCAGTCAGTCGGCGGCGAGGTCCACCAGGCTGCTCGTGCGCATCGGGCGCGGGATGGTTGTCCAGCTTGTGCGGATCGGCGCTTCCGGGGTGGCGCGAACGATATCGAAGCCGGCGCGACGCAGGGCGCGGATGCTGGAAAGGTCGAGATGGGGAACGGCGTCGCGGATGGTGGTCAGCTCGTCGTTGCTCAGACTGGTCATGTTTGCTCCCAGGCGGCCGATCTTGGCCCTTCTATGGTGCGCCGCGGCAGGTGAAAAAATGCCGCAGTGCGGAAGAGTTTGTTTTTCTCCTGTCTGTTGCAGGATTTTTAACATTATCACACCTGCGGCGACTCCTGGCAATGCGTGGGATTCACGCGCCGTGGCGGTTTCGGTTAGGTAACGCAAGATCGCGGCGAAAATGCCGAACACGAATGGTTGACCAGCAAGGGGGTGGCGATTTTTGGACAACGTGGAAATGGCGCAGGACAGCCTCGAACACGCGCATGGTCACCAGTCGCATCATCAGGACGGCGGGCCCGCGACTCTGACGCGCGCGGCCGCCGTCCTGGTGGCGGTGATCGCCGCCGTCGCGGTCGTGGTGGAGATGACGGCCAATGACCGGCAGACCGCTTATCTGGCGCATGACGTGGCGGCCTCCGACCTGTGGTCGCAATACCAGGGCAAGTCCGTGCGTCGCGCGGTGATGGAGCAGAGCGCCTTGCTGCTCGAGGCGGAGACGGGAGTCCCGGGCGCGGACCCGGCGCGCACGCAGAAGCTCGAGGCGGAAGCCGCCGCCGCCCGCGCCGCGGCCGCCAAGCTCCAGGACGATGACGGCGGCCATGACGGCATGCGCCAGATCGCGGCGCATGCGGCGCAGGAAGAGCGCGCCCGCGATGCGGCGCTGGAACAGCATGAGAACTACGAACGCAGCGTACGCGGCCTGCAGATCGCCATCGTGCTGATCGGCCTGTTCATGGCCACGCGTCTGGTCTGGCTGCTGGGCGTGGGCAGCGTGCTCGGCGCGGTGGCGCTGGTCTATGCGGTGCTGAGCGGACTCAGCCTCGTTTGAGGCCTGGATCCGACACTCTTCGGTCCCCGATGACGTTGCGGTGTTGACCGTGCGCAGGCCGGTGGCCAACTTGCGGTGCATCAAGCCGCGCGACGACGGCGACAAGGGAGCCGGAGCCATGTCCGAAGAGCTGATCTTCCACGTCAAGCCGCAGATGGCCGCGAACGCGCATGTCACGGTGACGCGTCTCGGGCTGATGCAGAACCATGCCATGAACAATGCGGACGCGTTCTGGCTCGAGCAGGCGCGCCGGCTCGACTGGATGCGCTTCCCCACCGTCGCCGGCACGGGCGGCTTCGGCGGCGAGGGCGGTGGCGTTCAGATCTCCTGGTTCGGGGACGGGGTGCTCAATGCCAGCGTCAACTGCCTCGACCGCCATCTGGCCGAGCGCGGCGACGCGACGGCGCTGATCTGGCAGGGCGAACGGGAGGAGCAGAGCGAAACGCTGAGCTTCCGGCAGTTGCACGAGCGGGTATGCCGTCTGGCGAACGTCCTGAAACGGAACGGTGTCGGACGCGGCGACCGCGTGGCCGTCTATCTGCCCATGGTGGCGGACGGCGTGGCGGCGATGCTGGCCTGCGCCCGGATCGGCGCCGTCCATGTGGTGATGTTTGCGGGGTTTTCGTCCTCGGGCGTGGCCAGCCGGATTCGCGACAGTGGCGCCAAGCTGCTGATCACCGCCGATGAAGGGCGTCGCGGCGGCAAGACGATCCCGCTCAAGCGGATGGCGGATGCGGCGCTGGCGGAGCTGGGCGATGCCGCCCCTGCCGTCGTGCTGGTCGCGCGGGTCACTGGCAGCGACGTGCCGATGCAGGCCGGTCGCGACCACGCGCTGGAACCGCTGATGGCCGACGTTTCCGCCGAATGCGAGCCGGAGCCGATGGGTGCGGAGGACCCGCTGCTGATCCTCTACACCTCCGGCAGCACCGGCGCGCCCAAGGGGGTGCTGCATACCACTGGCGGCTATCTGCTCTGGGCCAGCCTGACGCAGGAGATCGTGTTCGATCACCGGCCGGGCGACGTGTTCTGGTGCACCGCCGATCTCGGCTGGGTCACCGGCCATTCCTATGTGGTGTATGGGCCGCTGGCCAATGGCGGCGCCACGCTGCTGTTCGAGGGCACGCCGTCCTACCCCGAGCCCGGCCGCTGGTGGCAGGTGATCGACCGGCACGCGGTCACCGGCTTCTACACCGCGCCCACCGCGATCCGCGCGCTGATGCGCGACGATCCGGCGGTGGTGGAGCGCGCCTCGCTCCGGAGCCTTCGCGTGCTCGGTTCCGTGGGCGAGCCGATCAATCCGGAAGCCTGGCTCTGGTTCTACGACAAGGTCGGGCATCGAAGCTGCCCGGTGATGGATAGCTGGTGGCAGACCGAAACCGGCGGGATCATGATCGCGCCGCTTCCCGGCGCCGTGGCGCAGAAGCCCGGCTCGGCGACCTTGCCTCTGCCCGGCGTGCGCCCGCTTCTGGTGAACGAGAAGGGCGAGGAGCTGAAAGGCGAGGCGGAAGGCCATCTCTGCATCGCCGGCTCCTGGCCCGGTCAGGCGCGTACGCTGTGGGGCGATCACCCCCGCTTCGAGCAGACCTATTTTTCCACCTATCCGGGACTGTATTTCTCCGGCGACGGCGCCAGGCGGGATGCGGACGGCTATTTCTGGATCACCGGCCGCGTCGACGACGTGATCAACGTGAGTGGCCATCGCATCGGCTCCGCCGAGGTGGAATCCGCCTTCGCGACCCATGAGGCGGTGGGCGAGAGCGCGGTGATCGGCGTGCCGGACGATCTGAAAGGGCAGTCGCTCGCCGCCTTCGTCGTTCTGCGAAAGGGGGCCGGCGCTGAAACGCAGGAGCTGCCTGCGGCGTTGTCTCGTCATGTGGGCGTGCAACTCGGCCGCTACGCCGCGCCGGATCGCGTGGTGCTGGTGCCCGATCTGCCCAAGACACGGTCCGGCAAGGTGATGCGGCGCATTCTGCGCAAGATCGCCACCGGCGAACACGAGGCGCTGGGCGACGTGTCCACTCTGGCCGATCCCGGAATCGTCGAGCAGCTGGTGCGGGCGATGGAAGCGTCGGCAAAACTGACGGCGAAGCCGGAGACCAGGCCCGTGATGCATGACGCGGCGGCCAAGGCGCCGACTGCGTGAACGGTCGGACAGCTACGCTGCACGCGGCGAGGGATGCGGTTCTGTCGCCGATCCGGACCAACATCCCGGCGCGGCTCGACCGGCTGCCCTGGTCGTCGTTCCACTTGCTGGTAGTGGCCGGACTTGGAATCACCTGGATCCTGGACGGTCTGGAAGTCACGATCGTCGGCTCGATCGGGCCGGCGCTGCAGAACAAGCAAGCCCTGGCCATGTCGGTGGAAGGGGTGGGTCTGGCCGCCTCGTTCTATCTGGTCGGCGCGGTGGCGGGCGCGGTCCTGTTCGGCTGGCTCACCGACCGTCTGGGGCGCAAGCGTATCTTCAGCGTCACGCTCGGGCTCTACATCGTCAGCGTGCTGGCCACGGCGGTGGCCTGGAACAGCTGGAGCTTCATCCTGTTCCGCTGCCTGACCGGCATCGCCATCGGGGGCGAGTACGCGGCCATCAACTCCGCCATCGACGAGCTGGTGCCGGCCAAGCTGCGCGGCCGCATCGACCTGATGGTGAACGGCTCCTACTGGATCGGCGCCGCGGTGGGTGCTGCCATCTCCTTGTTTCTGCTCCAGGGCCGGATGGGTGTGGCGCATGGCTGGCGCTTCGGCTTTGCCGTCGGCGGCGTGCTCGGCTTCGGCGTTCTGCTGATGCGCCATTGGGTGCCGGAAAGCCCACGCTGGCTGCTGACGCACGGTCATCGTGCGCAGGCGGAAACGGTGACGGCGGAGATCGAGCATCGCTGCAGCAAGCACAAGCCCGGCACGCTGCCGCCGGTCGAGAAATCCATGGTGGTGCATCCGCGCCGCGTGTTCGGCTTCGGCCTGATCTGGCGCGCCATGATCGGCCAGTACAAGGTCCGCTCCGGTCTGGCCCTGCTGCTGATGGCGGCGCAGGCCTTTCTCTACAACGCCGTGTTCTTCACCTACGGCCAGGTACTGACGCATGAGGAGGGCGTGTCGCCGTCGCGGATCGGCCTGTTCATCCTGCCTCTGGCCGTGGGCAATCTGATCGGGCCGCTGCTGCTCGGCTCGCTGTTCGACACGATCGGCCGGCGAAAGATGATCTTCGCCACCTATGGCGTGTCCGGTCTGCTGATGACGGCGGTCGCCCTGTTGTTCGCCGGGGGACATCTGACCGCGACGACGCAGACGATCGGCTGGGTGGCGATCTTCTTCTTCGCCTCTCCCGCCGCCAGCGCCGCCTATCTCACGGCGAGCGAGATCTTTCCCCTGGAAACGCGGGCATTGGCGATCTCCATGTTCTACGTGCTGGGAACGCTGATCGGCGGCGTCGGCGCGCCCTACCTGTTCGGCGTGCTGATCGGCATGGATGGGCGCTGGCCCCTGTCCTGCGGCTATCTCGGCGCCGCGATCCTGATGATCCTGGCGGGGGCGGCGGCGTTGTTCTTCGGGGTGGATGCGGAGGGCAAGTCGCTGGAAGATATCGCCGCTCCCCTGTCGGAGGATGGCGCGTCGCGTTGACATCAAACGTGACAAACCATCTGCTAGGACCACGCAGGCTCCATGCGTTCGGCCATGGAGTTCGGGACGAAAAGGGAGGATCGAATGGCGGCACGCCGGAGCCTGTTGTTGATCGGCATTGCGGGTGGCCTTCTGGCGGGTTGCGTGGTGGCACCACCGCCGGCACCGCCACCACGCGTCGTCTACCAGCCGCCTGCCGTGGTGGTGGCACGGCCGCCGCAGCCTGCGATGATCGTGGAAACGGTTCCGCCGCCACCGCCGGAACATCCTTACTGGGTCTGGCGTCGCGGCGGGTGGCACTGGAACGGATATCGCTGGGTGTGGATCCACGGCCGCTACGTCGAACGCCTTTACTGACGAGGGACGGCAGGACTGGCGCCGCGAATCTCGGCGTCGACGGCTCCGCCGGAATGGCCGTGTCGCAGGGCGTGAGGGAAGCGACACCGCTCGGGACCGTCGGCGCGGATGCCGGGACCGGATTCGAATGGAAACGGCGCGCGAACGATACACGGGCGCGTGTTTGCTGATATCATGGCGCACATAATGCGGGATGGGCTTGTCGGGATGGCGGGCGAGGATGTGGCGGCGCTACTTGATCGGTGCGCCGGCGGCGATCAATCCGCCTTCAAGCGGCTCTACGACGCGCAGTCGCCCAGGCTCTATGCCCTGGCGTTGCGGCTTCTGAAGCAGCCGGTTCTGGCCGCCGATGCGGTGCACGACACGTTCATGCATGTCTGGCGCATGCACGCATCGGAGCGCGCCGAGCGGTTCGATCCTGCACATGGTCCTGCCGAAGCCTGGCTTGCCGCCCTGCTGCGCGCTCGCGCCATCGACACGTTGCGGCGTGGCGGGCGCCAGCCGCTGGAACAACCGGATGGCGCCGCCTCGGCCGAAGAGGGCGACGAGGTGTTGGAGAAGGCGCCGGACCGGGAGGTTCCGGCCCCGGACGGACGCTTCGCGGCGCTGGACCCTTCGGCCTTCCATGCTCTCCGGCTGGCCTATCTGGAAGGCCTGACCTACGGCGAATTGGCGGACAGGCTGCAGCAACCGCTTGGAACGGTGAAGGCCGGGGTGCGCCGGGCCTTGATCGGCCTGAAAGCGTGCGCGCGAGCATGACCGGGTTCGGGGAGCCGGAGGAGCGGCTGCTTCTGGCAGGGGACTACGTGCTCGGCACGCTGCCGGCCGACGAGCGCGCCCGTTTGAGGCGGGAACTGGACGGCGATCCCGCGATGCGGGCCGAGATCGCTTTCTGGGAGCAGACCCTGGCCACACTTGCCGCCGAAGTGCCGCCGGTGATGCCGCCGATCGCGTTGTGGACCCGTATCGAGCGCAGCGTGCACGCACCCGGGCTGCGCGCACCGGCGATGCCGGTCCGGTCGAATCGCACCGAGATGTCGGCGGCCTTCTGGAAGGCGATCACGGCCGTCTCGTTCCTGATGGCCGCCGGTATCGCCTTCGTGGTACTGATGGACCGCACCCCCATGGCCGTGCCGGTCGCGGCTTTGTCCAGACCGGGCGAGCCGCAACCGGCTTTCGTGGTGGAAACGCGGTCGGACGGGGTGGTGCAGGTGATGCCGCTGCATCCCGGCGACATCCCGTCGGATCGCGACATGGAGTTGTGGTCGCTGCCCGCGGGCGCGAGCGAGCCGCAGCCGCTGGGCGTTCTGCCGCCGGCCGGCCGCCACCTGCACAGCGCGATGCTGCCGATGGGCGACAGCAAGCTCCTGGTCACGCTCGAGCCGCGCGGCGGCGCGCCCGATGGCCGGCCCACAGGCCCGGTTCTGTTCAGCGGCGCCCTGTCGCTGCCGGACTGACGGCATGGTCGATGTTGTGGCGGTCAGCTCCGCCTGGCTGAAGCGCAAACTGGGCGTTCTGGCCCCGATCCCGTCCTGGCCGGCCGAATCCCCCGCCGGGCTGGCGCAGCGGGCCGCGGTGCTGGTGCCGATCGTGATGGCGCCGGAGCCCTTCGTTCTGCTGACGCGTCGTTCGGCGCGTTTGCGTCATCATCCGGGGCAGGTGAGTTTTCCGGGCGGACGCGCCGATCCGGGCGACCGGGACGCGGCCGCGACCGCGTTGCGCGAGGCGCAGGAGGAGATCGCGCTCGACCCGGCATCGTGCGAGCTGCTCGGCTGCCTGCGAGAGACGACGACGTTCAATGGCCGCTTCGCCATCACCCCGGTCGTGGCGCTTCTGCCTGCGACGGCACGCTGGCGGCCTTCAGAGGCCGAGGTCGCCGCCGTGTTCGGCCTGCCGCTCTCGGTTCTGCTGGATCCGGCCGCGCCGCAGCGCATCACCGAGGGGCCGCGCGCCGGTTCCTGGAGCTGGCCGCATGAGGAAGAGGATATCTGGGGGGCGACGGCGCGAATGCTGCTGGATCTGGCGCGGGTTCTGGCTGCCGGCTGAAGTGATCTTCTTCTGAAGAAAAAGAAGCAAAAAGACTTCTGGCCGTTTGGTGTGGAGTGCGTGGGGCTGCGTAGAGTCGAGTAAGCGAGATTTCCGATTTTTCTTTCAGGAGAAATCGTCTCTTCCGTCAGCCTGGGCGGCGTAAAGCGCCATTTCGTCGAGCAGCCTTGTGCCGATCGCGTCTTCGAGCGCCGCGCGCGTTCCGGCTTCGAGACCGTTCTCGCCTGCTTCGGACCCCAGGTTGGAGCGGAAGATGCCGGCGGCGCTGACGGGCAGGAAATCCTCGTAGAGCAGCGGCAGGCCGGTCCGCCGATCGAAAAAGGCGAGGCCGGTCTCGCGCAGCGCGTCCGGATCGTCCGGCAGGGCGGCGAAACTGATCGCCTCCGCCTCGTCGCGCGAGCGGCCCGCAGCCCGTTCGGCCTGGAGCCGGTCCAGCGCCGCGTCGTAGAGCGCCCGCCCGGCAGGGGTCAGCGCCGTGCCACGCTGCTCGATTTCGCCGAAGCGCGCGGTATGGGTCCCGGGCGCGTCGCTGAAACGCACGGTTTCCGACAGGGCCTGGAAGCTGGTCTGCCGCAGCAGGATCGGCGCCTTGCGGCGCGGCGGTCCCTCGATCACCGCCTTGGGGTTCATGCCGGCGGCGCGCATCGCGGCCTGCGCCGCATCGATGTCGAGCGTGCGTGGCGTGAGGTGGTTGATGTGCGGGCCGCGGAAACATACCACGTCCGCCACCAGAGGATGCGCCGCGCGCAGCCTGGCGTAGAGCGCGGCGGACACGGTGGCGCTGTCGTGCCAGCGGAACAAGGACAGGGCTTCCGCGATCAGCGCCGGCGCGTCTTCCGCCGGCAGGCCGCCTTCGGCCTCGGCGCGGGCGAGAAGCGCGTCGAGCCGGTCGCTGCCGAGGCGTCGCGCCGCCAGGATCGCCAGGGCTTCCTCGCGCAGCGCCGCATCGGCGATCAGCTCGGGGCGCAGCAGCGAGGTGAAGACGCGGAACGGGCTGCGGTCGAGATCGGCGATGCGCACCGGGCGAAAGGCGGTGGAATGAACCGGGACGCCGGCCGAGGCCAGGTCGTAATACCCGACCGGTCGCATGCCCATGACCGCGAACAGGCGGGCGATCAACCGCAACTCCGCGGCCGTTCCGACGCGGATGGCGCCGTGGCGCTCGCTGCCGAGGCGCTGATCGTCGGCGCCCCCCGCCGCGCGGTTGGTATCGGCTACAATCCGCAGCAGATCGCCGTAGAGCGGCACTTCCTGCCGGTACATCGCGGAAAGGGCTTGCGAAAAGCGATCGCGTAGCAGGACGGGATCGAGCAGGACGGCATCGGACATGGCGTAGTGATCCTCGCACGGGCCGCGTGGCCTCGCCAGCATGGCGCACACGCAAAGCTGACACACCGATGAAACAAAATTGGGGCAATGTCGCGGCTCGCCCATGGGGAGGACGCGGATTGCTGAGTGAGACCGATATCGTCGCCGGCTATCAATGGCTTTTGGGCCGGTTGCCGCGGCCGGAGGAGATCGCCCAGTGCCGCGGCCATTTCAGCCAACCCACGGACGAGGTGATCGACTTCCAGCATTCGCTGCTGCAATCGGACGAGTTCCGTAATCGGCGGTTGCTGCTGCAGCGCGGCTTCGCCTTGTGCCGTCCGGAACTGGACCGCGATCGTCTGGCCTTCGTGCATATCGAGAAATGCGGCGGAACCACGCTGCATGCCATGCTGTGCACCCAGTTCCCGCCCGAACAGGTCTGTCCGGAAAGGGATGCCTCTCTGGGCGACTGGACCATCAACGAACTCGCCCGCTTTTCCCTTTTCTCCGGCCATTTCGACCGGGCCTATTGCGCGTCCATCCCCGGACGCGTCCGTGTGCTGACCATGCTGCGCGAACCGAAGAAGCGTCTCTTCTCGCTCTACAGGTTCTGGAAATCGCATCGGCCGCATCCGATGCGCGACCGCTACGTGCTGATCCCGATGGCGCGGGAGATGGATGCGGCCGCCTTCTTCTCGCATGACGAGGTGCGCTTCCATACGCTGCTGCGCGACGGCATGGCGGGGCAGCTTACGCGCAGCCACGGCGAATGGAGTATCGGCGTCGGGCACAGGCTGCTCGACCGGCCGGGCGACGTGCTGGCGCAAGCGATCGCGGTACTGGACGGCATGGCTGGGTTCGGCATCCTTGAGCGCTTCGAGGACAGCCGGCGCCTTTTGAACGCCCAGCTCGGGCTCGACATGCCCGAAATCGCGCCGCGCCAGGTGCTGGACACGCTGGCGACCACCGACGACGATTTCGTGACGCTGCCGCCGGAGCCGGTCACGCCGGAGATCGACGCGCTGCTGGATGCGATGACCGAGGTGGACCGGCCGTTCTACGACCATGCCTGTGCGGTCTTCTCGCGCAGGATGGAAGCGCTCGACCGGCCCCGCACGCCGGGCTGGCGTCCGGTCATGCGGTTTCCGTCCCTGGCGCGTCGGCGTTGAGCGGCCGGCACGGGTTGCGCATGCGTTTTCTGGACGGGCTGGCGGAGTTGATGCGCGTTCGGTTCGGCGGAAGAACCGAGCGCCGTTTCACCACCGCTCTATATTGGGGAAGGAAGCCGGAGCGATAAAGGGCGTCTTCTTGTGATGGAGAGAATAAGAGATGTTCTTTCTTGAAAGAAAGAACCAAAGAACTTCTCTCCGTTTGGCTCTGAGCGCGCCGCATATTCAGAACCAAAACGGAAAGAAGTCTTTTTGCTTCTTTTTCTTCAGAAAAAGAAGATCCTCTTCGTTTCCCTCCCTCAGCTGGCGTCGGCGAGGCGGATCTGGGCGGGGCCGCCGTCATTGGAGGGAACGACCACCAGCACGAAGTCGTCCCGGAAGGCGGGGTTGCTGTTGCGCGGCCCGGCGGCGTTGGACACGATCCGCGTGCCGAGCGGGCGGCGCAGCAGATGGGTGCAGTGGGTGTGGCCGTGCACCCAGAGATCCACCAGCCCCGTATCGGTCAGATGCGACAGGTCGGACGCGGAGTTGCCGGCGCTCCAGGAGCCGCGCAGGTGCTCGGCGATGCAAAGCGGGTGCGGCGCGTGATGGGTCACCACCACCACCGGCCGGGCGTCGCGCGGGATCGAGAGCTGCACTTCGAGCCGGGTGCGAAGCTGCGAGTGCAGCCGTGCCGCGTCGGCGTTGGTCAGCGGGCGGTGCCCTTCCACGCCTGCCGCGACCTGGATCGGCTCGCCGGCGCGCGCGCCCGGCGGGGTGCGATGGCTGCCCATGCTGCCATCGGCCCAGAGCGTGCCGCCCAGGAAGCGCAGCCCGGCGATCTCGACCTCGTCGCCTTCCAGCAAGGTCACGCCGAGGCGTTGCGCCTCCATGCGGGCCGCCGCCAGATCGCCCGGCACCATGCCGTGCCAGTATTCGTGATTGCCCATCACGAATACCGCCGGCTTGCCGTCCGCGAGATCGGCGACGATGCGCAGCGCATGGTCCGGGTCGCCCTCGAACACGTCGCCCGCCACCACCAGGACGTCGAAATCGGGACGCCCGGGCCGGAAAACCTGCGGATAATGCGTCGCTTCCAGATGCAGGTCCGAGAGGATCCAGAGACGCGTCATTCGCGGAAATCCGCCGCCCTGTAGCCCTGCGCGAACAGAAGCGCGCGCAGATCGGCGTGGTCGATGCGGTTGCGCGCCTGGGCCGCCACCACCGGCTTGGCGTGGAAGGCGATGCCGAGGCCTGCAGCGCTCAGCATGTCGAGATCGTTGGCGCCATCGCCGACGGCCAGGGTAGCGCCGATCTGCAGCCGCCGTTCGGCCGCCAGCGCGCGCAAGGTGTCGAGCTTGGCGGCGCGGTCCAGGATCGGTTCCTCCACCGCCCCGGTCAGGCGGCTTTCCTCGATCAGAAGCCGGTTGGCGTGGTGGCTGTCGAAGCCGCAGGCCGCGGCGACGCGCTCGGTGAAGAAGGTGAAGCCGCCGGAGACCAGTGCCGCGGTGGCGTTGTGGGCGCGCATGGTGGCGACCAGGGTGCGCGCGCCGGGGGCGAGGCGGGTCTCGGCCCAGGTCTCGTCCAGGGCCGAGACGTCGAGGCCGCGCAGCAGGGCCACGCGTTCGCGCAGGGCCCGGTCGAAGGCGATCTCGCCGTTCATCGACCGGGCCGTGATGGCGGAGACGCGCTCGCCGAGACCGGCGCGCGCGGCCAGGTCGTCCAGCGTCTCGTTCTGGACGATCGTGCTGTCCATGTCCGCGACCAGCAGCCCCTTGCGCCGCCCGCGCGAACGGGTCAGGAGCACGTCGACATGCTGGGCGGAGAACCGTTCGCGGATGCGCGGCAGGGTGTGCTCGGCGCCGGAAAACGCGCCGGACACGGGATCGGGCAGAGGCGGGCAGGGGATGTCCACCGCCTCGCCGGGCGACAGCTCGACCGGCTCCGCGCCGGAGACAAGGGCGCGGGCTTCCTCCACGACGCTGCGCGACAGGGTCGTGGCGTCTCGTGCCGCGACGAGGGTAAGCACATAGGGAAGCGTCATGGGCGGAGAAACGCGCTTTCGGTCGGGCGGACGGCCGAACGGAACCATGTGCCGGCCAGGGCGGAGGGTGGTGGCAGGGATGGGAATGACGGACAAGGCGAATAAAAGCGGGTCTGAATAGCCATGCGGGCATCCATGCAATCTCCGGGCCCGGACATGCCGGGTTCGGACCGTTCGGATGCGGGGCTGTCCGCTTCCCGTTTCATGAGCCCGGAAGGTTCGGGTTCCGGCGATCCCGGTCCGGGAGGTTCGAGGGCCGGAGGTTTAGGCGGGCGCGCGCCGGACTGCCTGATCGTCGCCGGGCCGACCTGCAGCGGGAAATCCGCCCTGGCGCTTGCCTTGGCGATGCGCCTTGGCGGCACCGTGATCAATGCGGACTCGATGCAGGTCTATGCCGGGCTGCACATTCTGACGGCACGGCCCGACCCCGGGGACGAGGCGCTGGCGCCGCACCGGCTTTACGGAGTCCGGTCTCCGGCCGAGCCCGGCAACGTCGCCTGGTGGCGTGAAGCGGCGCTCTCGGCGATGGAGGCCGCCTGGGCGGCGGGGCGCCTGCCGATCCTGTGCGGCGGCACCGGGCTCTATCTGCGCGCGCTCACCGACGGTCTGTCGGCGATCGACGATCCCGGCGATGCGGCGCGGGCGGAAGCGCGCGCCATGCTGGCCGGAATCGGGTCCGCGGCGATGCACGCACGTCTGGCCGAGGTCGATCCGGACAGCGCCGCGCGGCTGCGTCCATCGGACGGGCAGCGCGTCGCCCGCGCCTGGGAGGTGTGGCGCGGCACCGGGCGTGGCATGGCGGAATGGGCCAGCGTTCCCGGCCTGCCCGCCGCGCCTTATCGCTTCACTGCGATCCGCCTGGCGCCCCCGCGCCCGGTTCTGCGCGCGGCGATCGCGGCACGGTTCGACGCGATGCTGGAGCGCGGCGCGATGGAGGAGGTGCGTGCCCTGCTGGCGCTCGATCTTTCGCCGGAGCTGCCGGCGATGCGGGCGCATGGCGTGCCGGAGCTGAGCGCGGTTCTGCGCGGCGAATGTGATCTGGCGGACGCCACGCGACGGGCGGTGTCCTCGCAGGCTCGCTACACTAAGCGCCAGGCGACCTGGTTTGCCCATCACCCTCTGGCGAAGACGAGACGAACGGTAATTTTAGAAAAGCGCATGGCTGGTATACAGCAAGAAATAGAAAGATTTGCCGATAAACTGATCCCATTCGTTCGCAGCGATGTTGACGCCCCCGGTGTGTTTGCCTAGAGCAGCCTCGTCGCCAGCCGTTTTCCGGCCCCGCAGGGTTGGATCCGATCAGCGCGTCACTGGAGCAGGTTTATGAACGTCGCCACCGACCCGAAGGATGCCGTCCACGCCGACATGCCGGGCAGCAGCGCCCTCAATGGCGCGGAAGTGCTGATGCGCGTGCTCCAGGAGCAGGGTGTCGAGGTCGTATTCGGCTATCCGGGCGGCGCGGTGCTTCCGATCTACGATGCGTTGTTCAAGCAGAACTCCGTGCGGCATATCCTGGTGCGCCATGAGCAGGCGGCCGTGCATGCGGCGGAGGGTTATGCCCGCTCGACCGGCAGGGTGGGGGTGGTGCTGGTGACGTCCGGTCCGGGGGCGACCAATGCCGTCACCGGGCTGGTGGACGCGCTGATGGATTCCGTTCCCATCGTCTGCCTGACCGGTCAGGTGCCGACGCACATGATCGGCAACGACGCGTTCCAGGAAGCCGACACGACCGGCATCACCCGTCCGGCCACCAAGCACAATTATCTGGTCAAGCGCCCCGGAGATCTGGCCCGTACGCTGCACGAGGCGTTCTATGTCGCCCGTTCCGGACGTCCCGGGCCGGTGGTGATTGACCTGCCGAAGGACATCATGGTGGGGCCGGCGCCCTATGCGTCCGCCTCCTCCGCGCCGCACCGCTCCTATCGCCCTGCGTCCGAGCCGGCGCGCGCCGCCGTGGCCGAAGCCGTCGCGGCGATGCGGCGTGCCCGCCGGCCGCTGTTCTATACCGGCGGCGGCGTGATCAATGCCGGGCCGGCTGCGTCCGAGGCGCTGTGCCGTCTGGTGCGGATGACGGGTTTCCCCTGCACCTCGACCTTGATGGGTCTGGGCGCCTATCCCACCGATGATCCGCTGTTCGTCGGCATGCTGGGCATGCACGGCACCTACGAGGCCAATCTCGCCACCCATGGCTGCGACCTGCTGATCAATATCGGCGCGCGCTTCGACGACCGCGTGACCGGCCGTCTGGATGCGTTCTCGCCCGGCTCCACCAAGATACATGTCGATATCGACCCGTCCTCGATCAACAAGATCGTCCAGGTGGATATTCCCGTCGTCGGCGATGCCGGACGCGCGATCGCGATGATGATCGAGGAATGGGAGAACGGCCGGGGGTCCGAGCGTGAGGCCCTGGCTGGATGGTGGCGCCAGATCGATGCCTGGCGTTCGATCGACAGCCTGGGTTTCAAGCAGGACCAGGCCGCATCGGCCATCATCAAGCCGCAGCACGCCATTCGCCGCCTGCACGAGCTGGCGCTGGAGACCGGGCGCGATACCTTCGTGACCACCGAGGTCGGCCAGCACCAGATGTGGGCGGCGACGCATTTCCAGTATCGCAAGCCGAATCGCTGGATGACCTCGGGCGGTCTCGGCACCATGGGCTATGGCTTGCCGGCCGCGGTCGGCGTACAGGTGGGCCATCCGGATGCGCTGGTGATCGATATCGCCGGCGAGGCTTCGACGCTGATGAACATCCAGGAGCTGGGCACGATCGCCCAGTATCGCCTGCCGGTGAAGCTGTTCATCCTGAACAACCGCTATATGGGCATGGTGCGGCAGTGGCAGGAATTGCTGCACGGGTCGCGCTATTCGGAAAGCTACAGCGAGGCGCTGCCGGATTTCGTGCGTCTGGCCGAGGCGTTCCACGGCACGGGCATGCGCGCCACCTGCATGGGAGAGCTGGACGACGTGATCCGGGCGATGCTGGCGCATGACGGTCCGGTGGTGGCCGATATCTGCGTCGCGCAGGACGAGAACTGCTATCCGATGATCCCGTCGGGCGCCGCGCATAACGAGATGATCCTGGGCGAGGCGCAGGCGGGGCAGGCGGCGAAGATCACCGACGAGGGTCTGATGCTCGTGTAGTTTGAAGGGGACACTGTCCCCTTCACCCCTGGCAAAGGGCAGTCGCCCTTTGCAAACCCAATCAACAGGGTGTCCAGAGGGCTTCGCCCTCTGGCGGGTCCAGGCCCAGTGCGGAGCACGCTTCGCATGACGCCCTGGCCTTCATCAGGAACCTTCCCCATGCCTCGCGTCGAAGACCAGCAGATCGCCGCCGTCATCTCCGTTCTGGTGGAGAACGAAAGCGGCGCCCTTGCCCGCGTGATCGGCCTGTTTTCCGGCCGCGGCTACAATATCGAGAGCCTGACCGTGGCGCCGGTGGAGGATGGCGGCGCGCGCTCGCGCATCAACATCGTCACCATGGGCACGCCGATGGTGGTGGAGCAGATCAAGGCGCTGCTCTACCGCCTGGTGCCCGTGCACAAGGTGTCCGATCTCACCCAGCTCGGCCCGCATGTCGCGCGCGAGATGGCCTTGATCAAAGTGGTCTGCACCGGCGAGATGCGCTCCGAGGCGCTTCGCATCGCCGACTCGTTCCGGGCCCGTCCGGTGGACACCACCGTGGGGTCGTTCGTGTTCGAGCTGACCGGGGCGAGCGAGAAGATCGAGGCGTTCATCGAGCTGATGCGCCCGCTCGGGCTGGTGGAGATTTCCCGTACCGGTGTCGCCGCGATCGCCCGCGGCACGCGCACCATCTGACCAAAAGCGTAGGACCAAGGAGACAAACGATGCGCGTGTATTACGATCGCGACGCCGACGTGAACCTGATCAAGACCAAGAAGGTCGCGATCATCGGCTATGGCAGCCAGGGTCATGCCCATGCCAACAACCTGAAGGATAGCGGCGTCACCGAGCTCGTGGTCGGCCTGCGCCCGGGTTCCGCCGGCATCGCCAAGGCCGAAGCGGCCGGGATCCGCGTGATGGGCCCCTCCGAGGCCGCCGCCTGGGCCGATGTGGTGATGGTCCTGACCCCGGACGAGCTGCAGGGCGACCTGTATGCCGAGCATCTGGCGCCGAACCTGAAGCAGGGCGCGGCGCTCGCCTTCGCGCACGGCCTCGCCGTGCATTTCCGCGTCATCGAGCCGCGTCCCGACATCGACGTGTTCATGATCGCGCCGAAGGGCCCGGGCCACACGGTGCGCTCTGAATACCAGCGTGGCGGCGGCGTGCCCTGTCTCGTGGCGGTGGCGCAGAACCCGTCCGGCAACGCGCTCGACATCGCGCTCTCCTACGCCTCGGCGGTGGGCGGCGGCCGCGCCGGCATCATCGAGACCTCCTTCAAGGAGGAATGCGAGACCGACCTGTTCGGCGAGCAGGCGGTTCTGTGCGGCGGCCTGGTGGAGCTGATCCGCGCCGGCTTCGAGACGCTGGTCGAGGGCGGCTACGCGCCGGAGATGGCGTATTTCGAGTGCCTGCACGAGGTGAAGCTGATCGTGGACCTGATCTACGAGGGCGGCATCGCCAACATGAACTACTCGATCTCCAACACCGCGGAGTACGGCGAATACGTGACGGGTCCGCGCATCGTCACCGCCGAGACCAAGGCGGAGATGAAGCGCGTGCTGGCCGACATCCAGAACGGCACGTTCACCCGCAACTGGCTGCTGGAGAACAAGGTCGGCCAGGTCGGCTTCAAGGCGACCCGCGCCCGCCACAATGCGCATCAGATCGAGCAGGTCGGCGAGAAGCTGCGCGCGATGATGCCGTGGATCGGCAAGAACCGCCTCGTGGACAAGACGCGCAACTAAGACGGGTCTAACGGCTGGAGGCGGGATCGCCGCCTTCAGCCCTCGCTGCGGTCAACGATGCCGAAAGCGTGATTGAGTGCTGGCGCGGGCCAGCCCGGTTTGATAGGGCGTTAGGCAATCAGACCGGGACCCGACATGCTCATCCACGAGATCGACGGCACGCGCATCCTGTTCGAGGACGGTCCGCGCGACATCATCGGTGGCGACGGGCCCGTGACCTTCCTGCCGGGCTGGCGCCCGGTTCTGGCCTATTCCGGGCTGCTTCCCGTCATCATCGTGCCGTTCGCGCATGAGGATGGGGCGGTCGGTTGCTGGTTTCTCGACCAGGAGCTGCGCCGGGTTGGCGGCAGCCTCGGCGAGATCCCGCCGCAGCTGCTGGCGGATCTGACGGCCGCCCTCTGCCCGCTTCTCGACGGGATCTGGCAGCAGCTCGTGCTGCAGAAGACGCCGGAGGCGATCACGGAGGCGCAGCGTGCCTTCTTCGATCTGCCGGAGCACTGCCGCCTTGCCTTGCTGGATCTGTATATCGGCACGCTCGATTTGCGCCGCCTGCCGTCCGGGCTGGATACGGTGGTGCGTTCGCCCTACGGGCTGGCGATCCTCGATTGCGGAACCCGTCGCGTACCGCTGACATCGGGCGAGCTGCACTGGCTGTCCAATCCCGGTCTGCTGCAAGGCTTGTTCGACGCCCTTCCGCGCGAAGGCGCGTTGCGTTTCCGCTCGCCCTGCGACGGCAGCGAGATCGTGTGCCGCAAATCGCTGGCGCTCGACACCGATCTGATCGCGTACAAGCTGTTCGACGAGAGCTGGGACCTGTCCGTGTTCCTGCTCGCCGGCGGCATCTACAACCGCACGCTGGGGTTGTTTTTCCCGGAAGCGAATCTGGTGATCAGCCGGGAGCCGGAGACGTTGGCGGCCTCCTGTCCCGATCTGGTGACGACGATGCTGCGCCATCTGGTCCTGCATGGCGCGGCCCTGTTCCCCTATCTGGCCGCGGAGGCGTCGGAGCCGGTGCATTTCTGGCGCGGCCTGGCCGCCGTGCATCTCGGCCATGTGCTGTGGAACGACTACAGCGGCATCGCCCGCCTGCTGGACGCGCCGGGTCCGGTGCCCCGCATATTGGTCTGCGATGCCGGCGTGGCACCGGAGATGTATGGTCCGCTGGACGAGGTGTTCCCGGAGCTGCAAGGACGGGTCCGTCGCGAGCACGTCCCGCTCAGCGCTCTGCTGCCGTCGCTCTATGCGGAGAACGCGCTGTTGTTCCGCACCAGCGCCATGAAGGTCGGCAGGTCGCTGCGGGACAGCATCCTGCGGCCGGTTCCAGCGGTCGGCAGCGACTCCCCCGTGCTGCTGCTGGGGCTGCGTGTGGAGAACCGCACGACGACCGATCTGCCGGGTTTCTGCGCGGCGCTGGTGGCGCATCTGGCGGACGGCCCGGGGCCTGTCACCCTGGTGGTGGACGGACACAACAGCCGCATCGAGGGCGGCAATATCTGGAGCCATGGCGAGTTCGGCGCGACCGGCTCACCGCTGGCGGAGGAGCAGGCGCTGCTCGCGCTGATCCGGGAGCGAGCGGCCGGAACGCAGGTCACTGTGGTCGATACGCTGGGCCAGCCGATCCGGGCGAGCCTTGCCTGGGCGCGTGCGGCCCGCGCCTTCGTCGCGTTCTGGGGCGCCGGCCTCGCGAAATATCGCTGGGTCTGCAACACGCCGGGCCTGGTGATCACCTCGCGCTGGAACCTGGAAAATCTGAACGATCTGCAGATCTACAGCGATCCGGCCACGATGGATGCGCCGAGTCCTGTGGCGTTCGTATCGCCGGGTGCGGTGTCGGATCAGCCGGATGCGCCGGTGATGATCAGCCATGGCGCGGCCGCGCCGTCGCTGTGGAATTTCAACCTGGATCTGCCGTCGGTACTGGCCGATTTCGATCGGATGGTGGCGCCGCTTCTGTATGCCCCGGAGCTGGTATACGCGCCTGCGATAGAGGTCGTTGCGGTGCTGCCGAGGGAGCGGGCAAAGCGATCCGCGCGCGCGCGGACGCCCAGGCGGACAGCAAAGGGCGGCTGAGGCGCCGCCGCACGGGGGTGTTGCGGCGGTCAATCCGCCAGAGCGCGCGCCTCGTCCGGCAGCATGATCGGAATCCCGTCGCGGATTGGGAAGGCGAGGCCGGCCTTTCGGCTGACCAGCTCGTTCGCCTCGCGGTCATAATGCAAGGGCCCCTTGGTTACGGGGCAGACGAGGATGTCCAGCAGGCGCGGGTCCACGGGGGTGGAACGGTTGGACGCGGCGGTGTCGTCGGGCTGGGTCATGCGGTGTTTTCCCACGAAAGCGGCCTGGAGACGAGGGCGGATCAGGCGGAATGTTGGCCGGTCTCGTCGTCCTCGTGGCCGGCCATCTCGAGAAGGGCGAGCAGGGCGCGCGCGCGGTCGGGCAGGGTGGGGGCTTCCAGCAGGGCCTGTTTTTCCGCGGGCAGGAACGGGCAGATCATGCTCAGCGTGACCAGGAGGGTTTCGTCGTCCATCTGGTCGATCGCATCCCAGCGCGCCTCGAAGCCGCGGTGATGGAAATAGCGCCGCAATGCGCCGACGAGGGCGGCACGGTCGAACGCCACCTCTTCGGCCCGCTCCATGTCGCCGCCGAACCCGTCATAGGACACGGCGAAACTGCGATAGGGTCTGTCGCTCGCCGCCTCTTCCAGGGTACGGAAGCGCACGAGCCCGGTCAGCGTGATGGAGGCGGTGCCGTCCTCGCGCTCGCTGAAGCTGGTGATGCGTCCGACGCAGCCGATCGCGAACAAGGAGGGGTTCTCGCTCGCGTTCTCCGCCGATTCCAGGGGCTGGATCATGCCGATGAGCCGATCGCTCGCCAGCGCGTCCTCCAGCATGCACTGGTAGCGGGGCTCGAAGATGTTGAGCGGCAGCTTGCCGGAGGGCAGCAGCACCGCGCCCGGAAGGGGAAATACGGGCAGTTCGTCCGGCAAGGCGTGCAGCCGCAGATCCCGTAGCCTCGGAACGCGTCGGAGCGATCGACTGGCCATGCAGAAGCCTCCTTCTACGAGAACAGCAGGGCCGACATGCGGCGGCGACCGGCCAGGGTCGCGGGCTCGTCGAACCCCCAGCTCTCGAAGAAACGGATCAGTTGCAGGCGGGCGGCGTCCTGGTTCCAGCTCCGGTCCCGCTTCAGGATTTCCAGCAGCGCGTCCACCGCCTCGGAGCGGCGATTTGCGGCGTTGAGCGCGGTGGCCAGCTCGTAGCGTGCCGCGTGGTCGTTCGGATCGGCCGCGAGACGGGCTTCCAGCCCGCCCACCGCATCCGCAAGCTTGCGGCCTTCGGCAGCCAGGGCGATCGCAGAGCGCGCACCGGAAATCTCGACGTGCTCGGCGATCTTCGCCGGCACCTGATCGAGGACGCCGAGCGCATCCTCGTCCCGACCCATGGCCAGGAGAGCGCGTGCAAGCCCGCCCCAGGCTTCCGGGCTTTCCCCGTCCTGATCCAGCACGGCGGAGAACAGGGCCGCCCCGTCCTCGACCCTGCCGTCCTCGATCGCCAGCTTGGCTTCGGCCAGCAGGTCCGCCGACGGCATCGAGCCGCCGGCCTGCTTGAGGAGCACCTCCACAAACCGCTTCAGCTCGGATTCCGGCAGGGCGCCCTGGAACACGTCGAGGATCTGCCCTTGCCAGAAGGCGGCCACGGTCGGCACGGACTGCATCGGCAGGCCGATCTGCGCGAGTTGCGAGACGAGGGCGCGGTTGGCGTCGATGTCGATCTTCACCAGGCGGATACGGCCGCCCGCGGCGCGGACGACCTTTTCCAGCGCGGGGGTGAGAGTCTTGCAGGGGCCGCACCAGGTCGCCCAGAAATCCACCAGCACCGGAACCTGACGACTGGCTTCGATCACGTCGGCCATAAAATTGTTCTGGTCGCCGTCGATGATGATGTCGGCGTCCGACGCTCCGCCGCCCGTCTGGGGATGCGCGTCGGGAACGGCCGGAGCATGGGGCGCGCGCAATCCCGGACCAGCGTCGCGGCTGGCGTTCCGAGCGCTGCTGTTCTGACCGATGATGTAGTCCATGGATGCTGTTTTCCCCGGTTCGCGCCGGACACGCGACCGTGACGCGCCGGCCTTCCGTGCTCGTGCTGCTCGTGGCCGTAATGTCGTCGTGCACCCTGCCGGACGCAAGGCGGGGACGAAAAACGCGAAACCCTCTTGCGCTCCTCCCGGAACCGACATACAAGCCCGCCACCGCACCGGAGCGCGGGCGTAGCTCAGGGGTAGAGCACAACCTTGCCAAGGTTGGGGTCGAGGGTTCGAATCCCTTCGCCCGCTCCAAAATAGGCTAACTAGAACAGCTAGTTAGTTGGCGTGGTCCACAAGGCGAAGTGGACACAAGCGGCCAGATCAAACCACGAACATACCAAGCGGTTTGGGCACGGGCTGGGCAGAGCTATGTCAGCCGCAGAATCGCCTCAGCCATGTGGTCCGCACTGACGGCGGCATACCGCTGAACAGACTTCTGCGTTCGCCATCCGCCGAGACGCATAAGCGTCACCAGATCGCATCCGGTCATCACCATCCAGCTTGCCCAGTGATGCCGCCATCCGTGGGGCGTGAACCCGACGATCCCTGCCGTCTTGCAGGCCGATCGGTGCGATGCCGTCAGCGGGTTGCCGCCGGTCTTGCGGGTATCGCTGTAGGCTGCCTTCAGGCGCGACAGAAACACCGTGCCAGTGTCCGGCCGGCCGCGAGCAATCCAGAGGTTCTTCAGTGCCGTTGCGACACGTGGGTGCATCGGAATCGTGCGCTGGCGCCCGCTCTTGCTCTTCATGATAAATAGGGTTCCGCGGTCGAAATCGACGTGGCGCCAGTCCAGGCGGAGTGCCTCCGTGGATCTGGTTCCCTGAAAACAGAGGGTGAGCGCAATCGGCTTAACGTGATCGGGGTAGGAGGCGAGCAAAGTCTCCTGCTCGGCCTTGGTCAGCCAGGATGCTTTCTCCTCCACCTTCTGCTTGACGGGAGAGAGAGTTGGCGCCGGGAGGCTGCGGGCGGCGGCGCCCGCATTAATGGCGGCCTGAAGCACAGCGCGCCATCTTGCCTGCGTTGCCGGTGCCATTTTCAGACCGCGGGTTGATAACCAGACCTGCCAGCCTCTCTCAGCTTGAGCGAGCGAGAATTGCCCGATTCTGGGGTTCAGGTCCGCGAGCCGAGCTACGTCGTAATCCTCGACCCCCTGCGCCCGGTTCAGGTAGGTGGCGATCGCGTCGCTTATGGTGACGCGATCAAGAGCCGCTTGCGGGCCGTCGAGCCTCTCTCGACGGACCTTTGCTTCTTCCGCTCCGCCAACTGCCTCAGCATCTGCTCTTGCACGGCATCCTGTGTTGAACTCGGCAACCGTGAAGGTCTCACGGCCAACGCGGATCGTGCCGCGGCAGTACCAGAAGTCGCCGCGCTTACGGTAGGATAGGGACAGCGGAGTGCTCGCGTGATGTGGTCGACATCGACCGGGGTGAAATAGATCGTTCGGCCGATCCGAACGCAATTCAGATTTGGGATGGTGGGCAGAAGCCGGCGCAACGTTTTCTCTGACCGGTCCAACCTGGCAGCGAGGTCTGCTCGGCTGATGAGATCAAGCTCAGCCATCGCCACCCTCCATCGCCGGCTCCGGCACGGGGCCGATGTAGGTCCAACCAACTCGAGCGAGCCGAGCGGGCTCGAACAGCTCAGACGAGGCCGCCCGATACCAACCAAGGCCAGACCAAAAGGCCGGCTCGTAGGTGCCGTGCATCGTCTTTATCCAGTGCCAGCCGATCTGGGCCTCCGACGCCGGCACCACGGGTTGCTGGACGGTCATGGCGACCTCCGGATTAGCTCGATCACATGCACCGGCCACGTCATACGGTCACGTAGATAGCTCGGCGCACGCAGGTATTCTTGTGTCGTCGCCGGGGTATAACGGCGACCGAACCGCTTGGCGGCCGCAATCCGCTCGTTAAGCCGGTCTAGTTCGGCCGCTCCCATCGGGAGAAGCACCCCACCCGTGTTGTCGTCAGGCATCGGCGCGATCCTCCCGCTTGATCGGCTCGTAGTGCTCGCTAACCGGATTCCACCAGATGAGACCACGTCGGCTTGCAGCTCGGATCAGGCTTTGTTCCTGATGAGCCGCACAGCTTGCGTCCGGCAGGTCGAGCGCCCAGATATGAGGATCGCAGCGCCGGGCATAGGCGACGTTTTCGGAACTACTGAGGATGTCAGCCAGCATCACGCGCCGCCCTCCGTCTTGCTGGTGGTGGGTTGATTGGGCACCCAGCGTCGTAGCCAGATCATTCCGTCCGAGACGGCAAACGGCTCCCAACCGTTGGCCATCCGGAGGTCCGCTCTGTCATTGGTCATGCCGTTCTTGACGACATCGCCCACGACTTGCCACGCGCCGCCCGGCGTCATCGCTCCGCGCTCAGCCATGGGGCGCCTCCGCAATAAGGGTCACCAACTTCGTCCGGGCGTCTACATCGAGCGACATAACGGTATCCGCGATATCGCGATGGCGGGCGACCTCGACGCGATCGTGTAGCTCGGGAGATGCGACCATCTCGGCCCACAAAAGCGGTGCTCCGCATTCGCTGTCCGCCAGCATCACGCCGTTTTCGTAGAGCAGTTCGGCGATCGCCTCGGTGGCTGCGCGGCGTCCTACCTGCGCCGCGCGGAGCCGGTCAATCACGAAGCGCTCAGCCATAGACGATCATCCGGCCAACGGCGATTTCTCTCTGGCGCCAGTTTGACCGCCGTGCAGCTGCAGCATCCTTCTTCTGTTGCCGCGCATCTTCTGCATCGGCCGCAGTCAGAAGCCGTTGCGCGAAAGCCCGAGCTTGGCTTGTCGAAATCTCGGTTCGCCCCTCCACCTTTACGGTATCAGAGAAGTGACCGTCGCCACGCAGAGAGATCTGGACAGCAACACAGCCGTCTTTGTATGCCCCTTTGGTGGCGAACACCGTGCGCTCAGCCATGGTGGGCTCCTGTGGGTTGGCGCAGGTGCGATATGGGATCGTGATCGCAGCGCACGCAGATCAGCCCACCAACCCGCATTTGAAGAAAGTCTCTTAGCCGCGTTGAGATAAATCCACACTGAACACACGCGTATATATTGACCACGATCATTCGCCCTCCGTCGCAGCCGCCTGCCAGTTAGCACCTAAAGCGTCTTCGATTGCCTCTTCAGGTGTTAGCCCGCTCTGATACAGACCCTCCCAATTTTCTGGTTCGAGTTCTTCAATGTTTACTTGAAGCGCATGTGCAATAGCCATGCACCAATTTTCAAACGACATGCGCGGCCTCCAGCATCTCGTGCCAACATTCGGCGATACGCTCCGGGCCGGCTTCGTCAGCATCGCCAGCACAGCACGCTTGATGTGCTTCAATCATCTCCCGTGTCGCTTTGAGAGGAACAACGCGTTGTCCGCGCAGGAGCGTCATTACTTCTCTCTCTGCCTCGTCGGTCGTGTAAACAAAGTTGTCTCGGACATCCTTCGCCCTTGCCAACCCAACAAGCTGTCGAGCTACATCCGACATACTCATTTCGCACCCCCAGCAGCCTGCCGATAGAAACGCGGCGATCCGTCATCATTGATCCAATGTTCCGGCAGTTCGTCGCGCAGGCACGGCGGAAGCTTTCCGGATGGCGATCCGCAATGTTCGCAGAACACGGCGTCTCCCCGACAAAAGCGGTTCTGAATGAAGCCATCCTTGCAGATAGCTCCGGGCTGATTTGAAGAGCATCCATTCATTTCTGTCCTCCCCCAGCAGCCTGCCGGGTTTGAACCCTGCTGCACCGAGGACAGATCACAGAGCCATCCCGCTTGAACGACCATCCGGCTTTTTGCGCCTCCTTCTTGCACTCGCTGTAAGTTTGACAGGTGCCAGAACCCTGCCACGGGAATTCGTTGAACCCGTGTGACTTTCCACCGACCGGCTTGGCAGAGCTTGGCAGCGTGTTGTCGCAGTAAAGGTGCATGTCGTAGCAGCCGACGATACCCATCACTCGCTCTCCATCGCAGCAGCTTGGCGGGCGATGGCGGCGTCGATCAGAGCGATCTGCTCTTGATGCTGATGGCGCATCCATTGATCGGGACGAGGCTGTTTGCTCTGCGCCTTGTCGTGTTCCTCGTGCCACGCCCTGACCGCCGTCAGAGCGTTAAGCAGCCGCCGCTCTGCATCCCGCGCATCGTCGCCGACCTGCTGCTGGTCCTCCAGGCGTGCGATCCTCCCGTCTTCATCATCATAGACGCGGCCATCCTTCAGTACGTGCATGAGGGTGGCGTTCACGTCGCCTTCCCAGCTTTCCGAGCCGCCCATCATGTTCAGGCTGGATACGCCGAGAACCTTCGCCAAACACTCCAGAACGAACGTTGCACCCTCGTCCATGCCTTCGCTGCGCGCCCGTTCTAGCGCGTCGTCGCTGGCCGGGCCGGGTGTGGCTGGTGCCTGCTCCGTAATGCCGCCGTCGCACGTCGCGGCATCGAACATGGCTGTCCAAGCAGTAAACAAATCCGCCCACTTCATGTCGACGCTGCAATGGTAGAGACCCGCGTCCATCATAACGTCAGTTGGATGACGCGGGATTGCCACCGGCTCCGCATCGTCGCTGGCCCGGCGGGGTGTGGTGTAGAGTGGATCATCCACCAGCTCGAAGGTGCACCCCTCGCACGGAGCATCGAAGATCGCCATCTCCTGGCGGGCAAACTCCTCGGACACGGGCGGATTGTATTTGCGACAAGACACGCCCGTTCGGTAGGTCCCATCGGGGAATACGGTCTCGAACATCCATCTCGAACGAAGCTCGGGAGCCGAAGCCACCGGCTCCGCGTCACCCTGCGCCGCAAACTCCCTGTCTTTCTTCTCATCCCATTCTGCGTCTTGCTCGTTCCAGAGAGCACCGCCTTGCGCGACCTGTTGGCGGTCCTGCTCGGCCGGCGTGGCGTTTTTGTGTTGGGCGAGGGTGCGGATGGCGTCAGAAGCCGCAACAATGGCTTCATCGTCAGCGCTGTAGAGCGTTTCCGCCCTGTCATAGCTAAAGTCTGCAGCGATCAATACCGCGCAGTCCCTGACAACTTTACGATCTTCGTCGCAGGGCGTAGTTGCCGCCTCGACTAGCAGCGCCTCAACAATCCTCCTGCGCTCTACCGTCCGCGCATCCAGCGCGCCGGGCTGGGCTGGTGGGCTGGCGAGGGCGGCATCAATCCGGTCAACCAGCGTTTCACCAGCGCCGCACCATACGGTGCAGACGATACTTTCCCCGTTCAGCCCGTTTTCGTTCGTGATAGCTCGGCGGCAGTCATGCAGAGCATCACGCAACACCCCTTCTACGCCCACACCCTCCCGCACCGGGCTGGTGGACGCGCTGGCCTCGTGGATCAGTTCCGGGCTGAATTTGGGGTCTATGGTCATGCGTCGATCCTCCGGCTGAAGCCGTGTTGCGGCGGAACGGTGGCGTAGGAGATCAGCGTGCACTTCGCGCAGGCGTGGCCAGCGCCCTCCGTGCCGCTATGGGCTTCCCATGCGTGGACGCAGTTACCTGCCTCCGTATCGCGCTTGGCGGCGCAGGACAGGCACACGGTGCAGCCACCCTCGTCGGTGTCAGCTTCCTCGGCCGAGACGGGCTGGTCGCAGATGTCGCAGAACATGGCGTCGGTCATGCGCGTGATCCTTCCAACGAGACGACGTTGGCGTGCAAAGTTTCGAAGGTCAGAGCCCAAACCCACGGGTTTGCGGACCATGCATCCGGGCCGCGGAGGTTGTTCCAGAGCCACGCAAAACCGTCCCGCACGCTTGGCAGGGGTGACGGACAACCGCACGGCTCTGGCATTCCGCAAGACAGGCATCCGCCATCGCCTATGCCTTCAGCCCGAGCATCTTCCTCGCTGATGTCCTGCAACAGCTGCGCCCGCACATCGGTGATCCGCAGCGTCAGGCGGGAGGCCCAGCGCGGCATGTGGATGGAGGGGCGCCAGCGTAGAGCGTCCGGGCTATCCGGCTCATTCTCCCAGCCGCCAGGTCGGGCGGCATCGGTGTCCGCATGATATTCGGCAGAAAGCGTTCCGCCATACTCACGGTTGTCGATGATGCCGTGAGCCTCCCGGACCCAGAGCAGATCGCCGGGCTGGCCGAACGGGCAGCGGTAGCGCATAGGAAAGCCAGCATCACGGGCAACCCCAACTGAGCCGACTAAGTCCCAATCGGTCGGGTGTTTTGGCAGTCGCGGATGGTCGTTCTGCGAATACATCTTGATGCCATCCGCAACGGACCTACTCAAACCGAAGTCGGAGTGGGGAAAGCGGATTCGCGTCGGCGGCTGCACCCGCATAACCCTCCGCGTCTGCGTCTTCGTGCTGGCCAGCAGAGCTTTAATCATGGGGAACTGAAGATGATGGGGCGGGTAGCCACGGCCGCCGTTGGGCGCTCCAGCGTGGCGGTGGTCATGCGGCACCTGCGAGGGCTGGAGCAAAGCGGGCGTGCGCTTCCTGAATCGCCTCGTTGATCGCGTCGCCGGTCGCCTGATCGCCGCCCTGATCGGCAGCGTCGATCTCCGCGGTGGCGCGCTCTTCGATGGCCTGGAAAGCCTGATAGTCGTTGCAGGCTTTGATCTCGGCGATGATGGGGAGATCCGCCGCGCCCTGCCCCGCATCAGAACCGAAGCGAGCAGTGGCCGCTTGCTCGGCATCGTTGATACGTGCTGTCAGGGTTGGATCATTTGACAGAGATTTTCTGTCGCGGATGAAATTCGGGTCTTCCAGGATTGCTTTGATGTTGCCTACGCTTTGAGCAGTTTCGAGAGCCCGGACAAGCTTCCTGGCAAGAGAGCTCTGCGCTGGGCTTGGCTGTGCGATGGCTGATGTAGGCGCGGTTGATGCAGAAGCAGGCGCCGAAACCTCGGCCTTCGCCATCTGCAACACCTTCACGGTGAACAACTTGCGGCTGCCTTTCTTCTCGGTCAGCGGCATCACTGCGTCCCGTGCCATGTGGCTCATATGGGAGATTCGGATGCCGCCAACAGCCATGCCGCCCCAGAGTACGCCGGGATCGCGGTAGAGGGTCATAGAGCGTCCGACATACTGGCTTGCGTCGGCGCCCCAGTTCGCTACCAGCACCCGCGCCATGGACTTGCACGGGCGGTAGACCTTACGGTCACCTTCCAGGCTGATCGCAACCGGCTGCTCGGTTCCCGGCTTGATCGAGACAGAGGTAATGGTAACCGTGCGCGGACCTGCAATCAGGTCGTCCGCGTTGATCTGGTCGGATTTCGGCACGATGACCGAGCTCATGTCGTTCACAGGTACATCTCCTGTTCGATGCGCCGCTCGGTCGGGATCAGGCGCAGGGCCTTCCTCTCCATTTCCGCGCGGTATTCGTTGAGGTTGGTTGCGAGCTTGGCTTCGAAGGCCGAAGCCGCAACGATGATGGCGGCCTGCACGTCCGGGTCTGGGTAGACGCGAACCGTGAACATCGGCAGACCGCCGCAGTAGGAAACGAAGTCCAGCCACTTGCGGCCGGTGACCAGAAGCCCGGTCTGGACCTGGAGCAGGTACTCGTCAGGCATGACGCCACCAAGGATCGTCTGGGCCTGATACTTCTGCCGACGCGATTTGCACTCGATCAGGCCGTCATCGCCCACAAGGCCGTCAGGCGAGTAGCCGAGCGTGAACCCCCACTGGTCGTTGGTGATGAACCCAACTTCCTGCACCGGAGCATAGTGCTGGTCATAGAGGATGCGCGCCTCTAGCTCGTCGGCCTGCCCGCGCAGCATGTCGTCGCCGACATAGTGCGGCTCGACGTAGCCAGTAATGCGCTGGGCTAACAGTTCGTAGAGGTGGGCTCGTGTCTTCTCATTGTCGGACGGCTTATACGTCGGCGTCATGATCAGCTTCATCTCGGAAGCCGTCAGCAAGCCACAGCGGGCCGCGAGCCATTCGTCCGATCCCTGCGCGAGATCAGAATGGACGACCATTCCTTTGCCGCCCCCGCTCATCGCCCAAACCCCCGCGCCAGCTCGCTCTCATAGTCCGCGATCATCTGCCTCGCCTCGCCCAGCGCTGATCCGGTGTTCGGAACCTGGCGCCGCTCGTCGGTCGCGATCTTCTGCACGCCGGCGGCAGCAGCGATCAGGAGCGCGCTGTAAGCCGGGCACGGGGTGTGCTGGGCGATCATGTCACCACCTCGAACGATACGCGGTCGTTCTCAATCCGAATGACCTCGCCGGTCGTCAGCGTGACCCTGCGCCAGCGCGGCGGCTTGCTGCCGGCATCCTTTTCCAGATGCACGGCTTTGGGATGCTGACAGAGATCGCCGAACACGTCGGATGCGCTCTTGCCAGCTTCGAGGGCCGCGTTACTCCACCGGACGATCTCTTCTGCGCTCTCCCGCTGCAACAGCGCGTCTGTGAGAAGCCCTACAACCGCTTGGTTCTCGTTCTCCGTCTTTTGCCCCGCCATGTAGGCGCGCAGGCGCTGATGGAGGTGAGTCGGCAGATTGTAGACACGCCGCTCGACTTCTACAGCGCGCTTCATCGCGCCACCTCCGCACGGCCTGGCACCGGCGGGATCACGAACGCCGCCTGCTCGCACCACTGGTCGAACGCGATCAGCGACCAGAACGTGTCCGCCTCGGGGTTGCCGGTCCGGCGCATGAAGCGCGTCATGTTCTCGGCGAAGAGGGGTACGTCGGGGGCGGGCCATGCTGCGGACTCCTGGCCGGTGGCGCGGGCGATGACGGCGCGGGCTTCGTGCACCGTCTTCATGTCGCGGTCGTAGCGGCGCTTTTCGGAAGGGTAGGGCTCGCGGCCGTGGAACGAGTAACGCGCGTCGATCTCGGCTTGCAGATCGTCGGTGACGGCGATCAAAGATGCGAGCATGCACGGGCTGGTGGCGATCAGTCGGGCGTTGGCTTCGACCGTTTCGTCAGAAGCGCTTTTGCAGGCCACGTGCGCAACAGCTTCGCCGAATACGGATCGGCCATAGATGATACGCTTGTTTTCCCTGAATGGGTCAGTGAACCACGGCCCCGGCGTGTGCATGTTCTCGCTCATGCCACCTCTCCCATCCTGGCATACGCAGCCGCACGCCGCTTCTCACGCTCAATTGCCTCGCTACGGTCAGGCCCGAACTTGCGCTCGCATTGTTCGCATTCCTCGCCGCCGCAGTCGTAGAGCGGGCCGTAATCGGCGGCCACGCGCTCGTAGTCCGACAGCTCGCCGCGCCGGATCGGCCATGCGGTGTCACCCGGTTCTGCGCGGAAGCCGCGCGCGTCGAACGCGTTCATGGCGTGGGCTCCGGCTGTGGAATGGGCGGGAGCTGCTGCCAACCGGTGACTGAGCTGCTTTCCCAGAGCGTGCCGTCATCGCACAACGCGATGTAGACAATGATTCCGCCCTCTCCAGACGACATCGCTGAGCTGATCTGCACGATCTTCCGCGCCGGCTGCGCGACGGGCGCGGGGGTGACGAGTTCGAGGTCGGCGGCATCGATCCACCAATCCTCGCCGTCTCTGCGACGGCCGTATTCGCCGTTCACAGAGACACGAACAGCACAGCCATGGGCCCTTACCCCAATTACGAGAGCTGTAGCGCCAACTGGGAAGAAATCATTATTACCCTTCACCCGCCGCACCGTGTCGCCACGCTTGAACTCGGCCATCACGCCAGCCCTCCGGAAACATGCAGAGGGCGGCTATCAAACCGCTCATCCATCGTGTCGGCGTCGGTCCCGCGCGCAGGAGGGACCTCACGCCATCCGAGGCGGCGAAGCTGGGCGATATCGTGGGTGTTGGTGCAGACGGCGCGCGAGCCGTTGGTGCTCTGGAAGTCGGGCATCACACGGCCTCCGGGATGGAGGCGATGGCGCGGTCGAACGCGGCGATGACTTCGGCGTGCGTGTGGGTGTCGTTGAAAAAAACGATGCTGTCGCCCATAGCTGCTCCCAGGACCTCCTCGGCGGCAAAGCGCCGGGGCCATGAGTTTTCCGTCCGTAAGATGGCACCTGAGGAGCACCAGCAAACTGCCGGCAACTCTTTCGGTCCAATGGTGGCGCCTGCAGCAGTCCGCGCATAAGAACGCTGCGTCCACCGCTCCGGCACCGCGATCAGATCGCGCGCCTTGATCAGCGTCTCTCGGATTTCTTTCGTATCGGGCATCTCGTGATCCCTCATGCAAACTGTTGGAAGTGCCGTCGGCGAACCGGCGGCGTTTTCAGCAGTCAGCCTTTGCCAATCTTTCGAAGGTTCGCGATGGTGCGCTGAAGCTTCCTGTCTCGCGCAGCATTGTCCTTCCGGGTCTGACGATTGTACCGCGGATCGTTTTTCATCTTGATCCGGATACGACGCGCGGTTCTCTGGCTCATCATTGTCTCCGTTTTCAGCAGTCAGGCGGCTATCTTCGAATGGCGGCGTCGATATGCTTGCAGATGTCTTCTAGTGTCTCTGAATCCTTCCAAAGACGATTTAGATCGAAACCATCCTGTTCCAGGCACCATCGGAAACGTGCTGCGTTCTGCACATCGTCGCTGGACGGTTGAGCTTCGCCGTAGAAGATCTGCTCAACCCAGCCGGGCGGAAGCTTACTGATGCGGCAACTTAGATATTGCCACTTGCCTGATGCCCCAGGTCTTTTGTAGCCGTACAAGGCCGGTTTTGATGTGTCCGGCTTCATCACTTTCGTCATCACGCCACCTCCGCCGACACGGCGTGTTTGTTGGTGTGCTGGTCGAGTTCGGCGGCGTGCTCGATGGCGTCGGCGACGGCGTGGAGGATCGAAGGCACGGCGGAATTGATGAGATCGGCGCTCAAGCATTCGAGCAGTAAGGAAATGCAGACTTCCATTCTCGGCCAATCGCGGCTCTCAGCAAGAACACGAAGACCAACCGCCCATGTCTCGATGTTCTCGTTCCCCTTGGCTGCCGCCTCAATTTTGTCGAGCGCGATCGCCAGGTTCGCTGTGGCGAGGCGCGCGGATGAGCTGGGGTGGGGCATTAGGCTAACTCGACCGGCTTGCCGTCTGCGTTGAGCAAATACCAGACATTGGGCTTTATTCCGTTGCGTCCGACAATATCGGTCCAAACGTGCAGAATTCTTCCAGTATCCGGATCACGATAGTTTAGGACAAGCTGAACACCATCGGCACCCATAACTCGGCCCTCAAACCCAACCGACATGGCAACGCCATGTTTTCCGGTGTTGGATGCGGAGGACTGGTCGCCCGTGGCGCTGCTCGCGGACCGGTAGCCCGTGGCGCTGCTCGCGGACCGGTA